>CAWIPV010000001.1:0-1838971 GCA_963838135.1 uncultured Acidobacteriota bacterium
GGTTTCCTAAACCGGAGGTCGGCAGTTCGAATCTGCCCGGGGCTACCATCTCACACTCAGCGCGACGGGTGGCCGTAGAGGATGCGTTGCACTTTCACAAACCATAGGCAGACTGGGGTTTTCCGTCTGCAGCCAGCTTGGGTTATACTGTTAGCGTGCCTAAGTACTCGATAGTCGTTCCCTTTCATAATGAGCAGGAGAGTGTCACCGAACTCTATGATCGCCTCAAGGCGGTAATGGAGCAGGTCGGCGAGTCTTTCGAACTAGTATTTGTCGACGATGGTTCGCGCGATGCCACCTACAAACTGCTGGGTCAGATTGCCTCCGTGGATAGCCGCGTTGTGGTGGTTAAGTTGCGCCGCAACTTCGGACAGACTTCGGCTCTGGCGGCGGGTTTCGACCATTCGCAAGGCGAGTTCATCATTGCCATGGACGGCGACTTGCAACACGATCCGGCAGAGATTCCGAAGTTCGTCGCCAAACTCAACGAAGGATATGACATTGTCAGCGGATGGCGTGAGAAGCGCATCGATAATCTCTGGCTGCGGCGTATTCCCTCGCGCTGCGCCAACTGGGCCATGTCCAAGCTCAGCGGCGTGGAATTGCACGATTTCGGCACCACTTACAAGGCGTACACGCGCGAATTGATCGAGGACATCCCGCTCTACGGCGAGGGTCTGCACCGCTTCATTCCGGCCCTGGCATCCTGGTACGGCGCCAAGATTTGCGAAGTCCCCATCGTCAACATCGATCGCGAGGGTGGTACCTCGCACTATGGAATCTCGCGTACCGTTCGCGTCTTTTTCGATCTGATCACGATCCGTTTCCTCCTCAAGTACATCATGCGCCCGCTGCATTTTTTCGGCGGCATCGGAATGGCCGGAATCGGCACAGGGATGCTGGTCGCGCTCTGGATGGTCGGCGAGAAGATGTTTCGCAACGTGAACGTGATGGATGCGCACGGGCCGCTGCTGGTCTTTGGCGCAGTGATGCTCGTCGCCGGAGTGCAAATGTTGGCGCTGGGATTGCTTGGTGAGTTGCAGGTGCGCCACTTCCACGAACCCCATTCCGGCCAGCCCTATCGCGTCGCCAAGGTCATCCGCAGCGAAGCGGGCGAAGAGACCGAAATCCACGGTTAACACAAGAGAACACTCTGAAAAAGCCTGCCCTGTCGGCAGGCTTTTTTCTGTTTGTAAAAGGGATGGTGCGCGCTGCCACATGGCGGGATAAAATACCGGGCTTAGCTGCAGCGCAGCGAAAGTTACCAACCACAGGAGTAACAATGCCTACATACATTTGTTCCACGGCAGCCAATCGATTGACCGCCGGGCAAAGAGCCAAGATTGCTCAGGCCATCACCACGGTTCACAGCGAAGAGGCACTTGCACCGCGCTACTTGGTCCAGGTCATATTCAAGGAAGTCGGGCCTTCTGAGAACTACATCGGCGGCAAGCCTGCCCCAACCAGTCATATTTGGATTCGAGCCGACATCAGGGCTGGGCGCACGGAGTCGCAGCGGACCACATTACAGCTTCGCATGGCCCGCGAGGTCTGTGAGATCGCCGGCGCATTGCCGGATGACATCTGGGTTTATCTGAATGAACTGCTGCCCAGCAACATGGTTGAATTCGGCCAGCTTCTCCCCCAGCCAGGCGAAGAGAAGCAGTGGTTTCACTCCCTTCCGAGCGCCTTGCAGGAGCGACTCAGCAAGCTTGAAAAGCCGGGTGAGGAGCTATAAACCATCCCGTTGAAGAAAGGGAAGAGCTACGTGCCAGAGAAGAAGTTTCGGGTGTTTGCAACGTGCGCCATTGGTCCAAGCATCGACTTGCTGCGCAGTCGCGGTTACGAGGTCGAAGTCTATCCCGGTCCGGATGCGCCGCCGCGCGAACTGCTGCTGGAGAAAGTTCGCAGCGGCATCGACGGCCTGATTACCACGCTGCGCGACAAGATCGATGCCGAGGTCTTCGAGGCAGGGAAGGCAACGCTGAAAGGCGTGGCGCAATACGCCGTCGGTTTTGACAACATCAACCGCGCCGACGCCAACCGATACAAGATTCCATTCAGCAATACTGCCGACGTTCTCACCGACGCCACCGCCGAATTTGCATTCGCAATTCTCATGGATCTCTCGCGCAAGCTGTGGTCCAGCGAGCGCCTGGTACGCGAGAACCGCTGGGGCTCCTGGCATCCCTCGCTGCCCTTTCTCGGCGACGAGGTGACCGGCAAGACGATTGCCGTCATCGGAACCGGACGCATCGGCCAGGCGATGATCGCCAAGTGCTCCGGCTTTGAAATGAACGTGCTCTGCTACAACGCTGGAAATTTCGGACGCCGAGATGAAAAGTTTGTCGCCTCCACGCAAAAGGTTATGGAACTGAAGCACGAACTTGGCATCTCCCGCCGCAAGAACTGGATTCGTTACGCCGAACTTGGCGAGTGCCTGCGCGAGGCCGACTACGTCACTCTACACGTGCCGCTGCTGCGCGAGGGGGAGGCCAAGCAACCAACCTGGCACTTGATCAACGAGCACACTCTGCAGGAGATGAAGAAGAGCGCCTATCTCGTCAACACCTCGCGCGGTCCGGTGGTGGATGAGATCGCCCTGGCCAAAGCTCTGCGCGAGGGCTGGATCGCAGGCGCGGCGCTCGATGTCTTCGAGCGCGAGCCACTTCCCGCTGACTCCCCTCTGCGCGATCCCGTTATCGAGGATCGCTGTCGGCTCTTCCACCACTTCGCCAGCGGTGGCGTGGCCACCCGCCTCTCCACAGATCCCAACGTAGGCATGGCCGGCCGCTGCGTGCAAGGAATGATCGATATGCTGGAAGGCCGCGACTACGCCAAAATGCCTTATGTCGTAAACAAGGAAGCGTTCCAAAAGTAAAAGTAGGCGTGCGGTCTGTGGCTGCCGGTAAGTGAAACCACGTTCCAGGCGTGATGCAATGCAACTCAAGGGACTAGCTCAGCAGGCAAGAAGGCAGCCTAGCGTGCCTTAGCTGCTCGCAGCGATTCTCACGCTCCGAGAAGCGCAAACGCGACGGTAGTCTTCCCGCCGCCGACTGCCTTTTCCAGCTCACGATTCAGGGCGGACTCGATCTCCTCACCCTCCAGCGCAACTTCTGCCGCGACAATCTCTTCCGGGCTGGCCTTGGTGAAGCAAAGTTCGCACACTCCCAGACCGCCCTCGGTGCGCACCGGTGGGCCGTAGACCCGGCAGGTAATCGGGCGATGCGCATACAGATCGCAGGTCAGGGTCACGGGATCGAGAGCAGGGCAGGGCTCGTCATTGGCAAACTCCTCAAATATCTCCTCTGCCTCAGCCGAGTCATCCAGAATTCCACTCTCCGGGTCGCCGGGGAAGCCATCCACCGTGCGCTCCAGCGACTCCGCCGCGCGCTGCAACACCCGCTCTGCGCGTGGCAGGTCGCGTTCGGCCAGTTCGTTCATTCCCTGCTGCAGACGCACAACGTCCAGCCGGTCGATGGCAAAGGCTCCGACGCAGCACTGGGCGCAGCCGGCACGGCAAGCGATGTGTTCACCGCCGCGCTCATTTGCCCGGTCCAACCAGTTGTCTAATATATGCAGCAGCTCACCGTCACGCTGGCGGAGCTGCGTCTCGGTGAGTTTCACCGACTTTCCGGATTGTGAAGATCGAGTTTTCATCGCACTACCGCACTACTGCAGCAAAGCCGCGCTCTGAACCAGTGAGCGCAGCAACTTCAGCCCATCCTTCATTCCGAGAACGTCTTCGCTGGCGCGCTCCGGATGCGGCATCATGCCTAAAACATTGCGTCCTTCGTTGCAGATGCCGGCAATGTTTTCCAGCGATCCATTCGGATTCGCCTCTTCCGTGATCTCGCCCTGCGGGGTCGCGTAGCGGAAGATCACCTGTTCGCGCTCGTTCAACTGTCGCAGCGTAGGCTCGTCGCAAAAGAAATTGCCCTCGCCATGTCCAATGGGAATCTCCAGAACCTCTCCCGGCGTCAAAGCTTGGGTAAACGGAGTCTTGCTGTTTTCCACACGCAGGTGAACCGGCTTGCATACGTACTTGAGCGTCTTGTTGCGCAGCAGAACGCCCGGTAGCAGATGAGCTTCGCACAGAATCTGGAATCCGTTGCAGATGCCCATGACCAGGCCGCCCGAAGCGGCAAATCGCTTCACCGATTGCATGATCGGAGAGAAGCGCGCAATCGCACCCGTGCGCAGATAATCCCCATAGGAAAAGCCGCCTGGCACCACAATGACGTCGGAGTTCTCCAAATCTTGCGAGTCATGCCAGAGCAGCGTTGCAGGCTGGCCGCAAACTTCCTTGAATGCCCAATAGGCATCGTGGTCGCAATTACTTCCAGGGAAAATAATGACGCCAAACTTCATCTCACGCTCTCGAATCCGGCAGGATTAGTCACAGTGTAGCATTGGATGGAGAGGGATTGAGCGAAGGAACATGCAGTTTCAGGATCACGCAAACCTCACTTTCGGAGCACTGCGCCGCTGGCTGATCGCCCAATGCTTTAACTCTCTGCTGATCGGCAGCCTTTGGCTGGCTACACTGCTCTGGCTCCAGGTGCCATGGGCCCCATTCTGGGCATTGATGGCTGCAGCCTTACAGTTCATTCCGCACTTTGGCCCATTGCTAGCACTGGCCGGACCTGCCATGGCCATGCTCTTTAGCGGCGCGCCATTGGAGCACTGGCTCTGGTTGCTGGCAGCCTACGCCGCAATTACCATGCTTGACCTCTTTCTGTTTCAGCCGCTCCTGATGCATAGGCAGAATCACGTTCCATTCTGGTCCTCCGTGCTGGTTCCAATTGTACTGGGCGTCGTCTTTCCGTTCTGGGGAGTGTTGCTCGCCGCACCGTTACTTGCTGTCATCTATGCCTATCGCGGCCCTCCAAAATCGAAAACAACGCCACAGGAGCAGCAGTTTTCCGGCCCGTCCGAAGGCATCATTCTTCCCCCCGAAGACCATCCCCGCGGACATTCCTGAAAAGTGAAAGGCCCTGGCATTGCGCCAGGGCCTTCCTCATTCTGCAACAAGATTTAGAACTGGTTCCACAGGTACTGGTTGTAAACCGCGTGGTGGTATTGGATTTCCGGAGCCTTGATGAGCGACCCCAGCAGGCGCGGGCAGCGGTCGGCTGAATTCTGTTTCAATTCGGCGTAGCGCTCCTTCACGTCGTCTCCAAGCAGCTTGCCGGTCCACTCCGAGTTACGGAACAGGTCCAGTGCCGAGTAGATGTTGTCCGGCAGATAGCGGTGTGCCTGGCGCAGGTTTTCAATCTTGGCAATCTGGCCGTCGATGCCGGTCTTGAAGACCGAGTGCAATACCAGGTACGGATTCGCGTCCGGTGCCACGGCGCGGACTTCGATACGCGCGCTCCGCTCGTTGCCGATCGGGATGCGTACCATCGAACCGCGATCGATCGCCGAGGCCTTCAGTTGATTCGGCGCTTCAAAGTGCGGGTCCAGTCTGCGATAGGCATTCACGCTCGGGTTGAGCAGCAGGCAAATATCGTTGCCCGCCGTCAGGATGCGGTCGACAAACTCCCATGCGAACGAGCTAACCTTCTCCAGGCCCTTGGGGTCCCAGAACAGGTTCTTGCCGCCCTTGCTCACCGAAACGTTGGTGTGCATGCCGCTGCCATTGACGCCGACCACCGGCTTGGGCAGGAAGCTCGCGGTGTATCCCATGTTGTTGGCAACCTGACGGCAGATCAGCTTATAGAGCTGGATCTGGTCGGCTGCCGCAACCGCATCGCCGTAGTTGTAGTTGATTTCAAACTGCGAAGGCGCAACTTCCGGGTGATCCTTCTCGTTCTGGAAGCCCATGGCGCGCTGCACTTCCGCGGCCGTGTCGATGAAGGTCCGCAGCGGATCGCCGGGCAGCGAGTGGTAGTAGCCGCCGCCGTCCACATAGTCGAACTTTCCGGTTCTGTAGTAGTCTTGCTCGGCCTCTCTGCCGGCGAACAAGAAGCCTTCAATTTCATTCGCCGCGTTCAGGGTGTAGCCGTTCGACTTGAACTGCTCGTCGGCGTAGCCCTTCAGCACACCGCGAATGTCGCCGGTGAACGCCTTGCCGTGCTTGTCGATGACTTCGCCGAACACCATGACTTTGCCGGTGCCGAAGACATCCGAGGGCACCCAGTAGAATGCCGACCAGTCCAGACCAAGGCGCAGATCGCTTTCGTGTTGTGCCGTAAAGCCGCGAATCGACGAGCCGTCGAAGGTGAGGTTGTCATAGCTGCTCACCAGGAACTTCTTGTCGTAGTCGAGCAGGTGCAGGCGGCCTTCCAAGTCGCTGAACATCACGGTCACGGCCTTGATGCGCTTTTCGTCGGTAAGGTACTTCAGCCGTTCTTCCTTAATCTTGTCAGCGGCAACACGGTTCTTCCGCTGTTCCTTGGCATGCAGATTAAGCTCTTCAAGTTCATCGTAGGGAAGCATCAAAAAGTTGCGTAGTTCGGTTGACATGAATCTCCTCGAATGGGGTTGGGGCGAGGCTCGGATTTATTTTGCGATACAGCTAATAGGTTAATGGCAGAAAGCAGCAGCGACAAATCAAAACAAAATTCACGGTATAAAAAGTTTTAATAGGTGACATAAGCAAACGTGCATGAGATTACCACAGGGACACTCCCAAGCTGAGCGGCCAAAGTGGTTTACCATTCCCGCGTGATCCGCGTTTCAAAGGCGAAACCGCCGTTCTGGTCCCGCGTTCCGCTGTAAGAAACCCGCGGCGTGGCCTGGTACTCAACCTGGATGACCTCCTGCTGCGTGCTGGTCACGTCGGTCTGGAAGGTGACGAATATCTTGCTGGTCACCCTTTTTTGCACCGTGATAATTGCACCGGCGTTCTGACCCTGGGTGTTGCCCAGCGTCGGGTCAACGGACAAATGGGAGAGCCCCGCGATGTTCTGCACCCGGCTGGTCACCTGCCCGCTCACCGCCGAGGCGATACTCTGCTCCGCCGTCTGGTTTGCGGTGGTGTTCGCCGCATTAGAGGCCTCCTGCGTCTTGCCGAAGGCGATCAGGTTAATAATGTCGGCCGGGGGCAGCGCCGGGTCCGATGAGTAGGTGGTACGCAGGCGATCCGGTGTCCCCTCGATGCGCATCCCAATGTTGTATTGCTGAATGGTTGTGTTCATCGACAGGTTCACGTTCGGCTCGGTTTGCGAGGGATTCACAAAGTCGATCACCCCGCCCTGCAATATGTACCGGTTGCCTTGAAAAATCAGATCGCCTCCGGTGATACTGGCGCGCCCCAGCAGCACTGGCTCCGCTGCGGTTCCGCTCAGCCGCAGGTTGGCCGCGCCGCTAACGCTCAGTGTCCGGCTCACCAGGTTCACGCTCTGGGTCGAGCGCACGGCCACGTTTAGTCGCAAATTGTTGGCAAAGCCGCGCGATGGCGGCTCCGCCACTCCATTGCCAAACCCGGCCAGGGTAGACAAATCGAAGTCCGGCGCAAACGACAGTTGATCCACGTTCACCTGCCCGCGCATTGCAGCCTGCTCAGGCGTTCCCGTCAGCGTAAGATTGGCGCTCAATCCCTGGCGCACTCCCTCGGGGTACAGCATCCTCACGCCCTGTGCGCTGATCGCCAGATCCAACTGCATCGACGGATGGTAAACCACGCCCCCGCGCACAGTAACTCTTCCTCCGCCCATCGTTCCTTCAAAGTTTGTGATGTTTAGCCGGTCGCGAGTCAATGCGAGCACGCCGTTTCCATTTGAGAAACCAAGCGGCGCGTCGGCCAGCACAAAGCTCGCATCCACGATCTGCACCGAGCCCTCGACGTTCGGATCGCTCCGCGCACCGTACGAATTAATATTGAAGCGCACCTCCCCCGAGCTTGTTACGTCCGGATTGAAAAGCTGCGCCAGCCGCAGATTCAGCGACCCAACCAATAACAGAGACACCGGCTGGGTGCGATCCAGCAACGGCAGCGAGCCCTGGAACTGTAGATCCGTATCCGTGCCCTTCAGCCCCGAGCGTGCCAGATTCAGAACGCCGTTTACGTAGTCCACGTGGATCGGTCCCGAGGCCGCCAGCTCCATCGACTGCTCATAATGCAAGTTGAGTTCAGGGATGGTCACGTGGGCTTCGAGGCGCTCCGGGTGTTTCAGCGGCCCGCGCAAGGTCGCGTGTAACTCGGTCTCTCCCGTAATGTTCTCTGCCTCATCCGGCGCATAGGTGGCCAGCAGCGGTTGCAGTGGGATCGGCTGCGTATCCAGCGCCGCGTCGGCAACATAGTCGCCCGTAAGCTGGATCGTGGCGTGTCCGTGAATATTCGCGTTCACCGCGCGGGTGTCCAGAAATAAATTCGCCACATTCTGCGCCACGTTCACCGTCAGCGCGAGATGATCGATGGTCTGCTTCTCCGCGCGCAGTTGCGGAATTTCCACGCTAGCGGTGAGTTGCGGATCGTCCAGAGTGCCGCGTCCCTTGGCGGTCAAGTTCAGCGCCCCCGCAATGGAGAGATTGCGTCCCTTCACCGCCTGCAACTGGTCCAGCTTAAAGTCGTGTGCGTCCACTTGCACCTCATACCCGCGTTGTTTGGGATAGTAGGTGAGTTCTCCCGTGGCCGCTCCCGCTGGCATGGCAATGTTCAGATGGGTGTGAACTGCGTCTCCGTCCCCAGTGAACTTCACCTCAATAGATCGAAGCTGCTCGCCGCCGATCGAGGCGTGCACCAACTCCACCCGTCCCTGCCCCAGCGGGTTCAGCTCCGTGCCGTGGGCCTGGACGGCTGCGTTCAGCGTGCCGCTGAATGGCGTAGTCAGCCCCGCCAGCCGCGCCAGGGGCCCCGCGTCAAGGTGCAGCACATTCAGTGTCACATCGAACGCGCTGTCCTTTGTCGGGCTCCAGTTGTGCAATTCCGCGCGGCCGGTGAAGGTCACCTTCCCTTGTGGCACACCTTTGGCAGGTTCGGCCTCCAGTTCTCCGCCCTGTATTTCCACCGCGCTCGGGCTTGCGTCCAGATGCGCCCGCACCAGCCTCCATCCGCTTCCGCGCAGGCGTACATTCGCCCCGCTCAACTCGCCCGTCAATCGTGGAGACGAGGTCGCCCCGGAGAGCGTGCCTGCGAAGGAAGCGCTTCCGAACAGTCCCAGTGGCTGCGCCGGTTTGCTGAAGATACCAGCAATAGTCTCCAACTCGTGCAGGTCTTGCGCAGCAAGCGCCAGCTTCATCTGCGAGGGTCGTCCCCGCCTTCCATTCAACGACCCATCCAACGTTCCATCCAGCGTCAGAGTGGTCTGCGGCGTGCGGAAATAACTGTGCGCAAGCGTAATCTGCTGATCGCTGTTGCGGAAGCTGGCGTGAAGCTCGCCCGCAATTGGAACCGTGCCCGCTGACTGCGTCGAGCCCGCCGCCGCATCCATCGTCAGGTCGGCGTGTGCCTGCAAGCTGCTCAGCGAAGCCTTCCATGAAGCATCGCTCGTCCCCTGCAATGTCCCCGCCAGCGTCACATCCTGCGCAGTCGCGCTCGGACCGGCCAGTTGTCGTAGGCTCGCTAGTGAGATTCCATACAGGTTCACATGCGCCGCACCCATCTGTTCTCCGGTGGGTCCTCCTGATAAGTTGCGCACTGTCGCCCGCGCCTCCACCGTCCCGCCCAGTAGGGAAGCGGTCAGCGAGCGCAGCTCTGCGTCTCCGTTCTCCAGCCTGTAAACCGCCCGGATCCCGCGCACCTCGGTTCGCATGGTTTGCGCTTGAACGCCTCGCGAATGACCACCTGACTTAACGACTGTCGACTGACCGACCGGCTCAAGGAATTCCAGCCGCTCGCTGCGCAACGACCCGAAAAGCGTGGCCCCGTTCAGCGCTGGCTGGTTAGGCTTAGCCGCATACACAACGGTTCCGTCCAGTTGCAGCACTCCCGTCGGCACTTGCGTGTTGTGCAGCACCCGCCGCAGTTCCGCAGTGTCCACCTTCCCGTGATACTCCGCTTTCACCCGCGGATTGTTGAAGTCGTCCACCGTTGCGGTAAAGCCCATAGCCGACGCTCCACTGCGCAGCTCTGCCTTGTGTACATCGAGGTGCGTCGGAGTCATCTCAAACTCCGCACTCAGCGCATGTGGAATCGGCTCGTACCCATCGCTCTTGAGGTGCCCATCCGAATACGCAATCTGCCCCGCATAAACGTTGCGCCTCGTATTCAACGCCGCGTTCAGGGTCACATCGTGCATGTCGGCGTCGAGTGCACTCTGGCGGTCGTTGTAATAGATATCCCCGCGCTCCAGCACCACGTGGCGAATCGCCAGATCGAACAGCGGCTGCACTCCGTTTGAAGGTGAGCTTTGCTTCAGTTTCGGCAGGTTGTTGTTGCCGTTCGCATCCGTGTAAATTTGCGCCACCGCATGGTGGATCGTAAATTCGCTCAGATACCATTTCTTACTCAGTAACGAAATAACCCGTACTCCAATCCGCGCGTGCTCCACCTGCAGCAGAGGAGGGTCGCTGAACGGCGCCGCTCCATGTACCACCAGACCATAGAGGTCAGCCGTCGGGCTGATGCCACTGAAGTGCACCTCATAATTCTGCAACTCCACCTGTACGCCCAGCGATTCGCTCGCGCTCCGCCGCGCCGTTGAGAGCACGTAATCATGGAAGCGTTGGCTGCGCAGCAGCGCGGTGACCCCGATGACGACGATAACCACGAGCCCCAGCAGTACGCCCGCGCTCCATAGCGCAATTCGCAGCCAGCGTGATCGCCGTAGCTTGCGGTCCGCCACATTCGGCGTCGGGCTTACTGGCGGAAGGTTGTCAAACTCGCTCAAAATGCCTGCCCCAGAGTGACGAAGTATTGCGTAGCGCTCACTCCCCGCGGTGAATTTATGTTGTGGCCTATGTCAAATCTGATCGGCCCAATCGGCGTCGCATAGCGCAATCCTCCGCCCGCCGTATTGGTGTACTCGCCGTGGAACCCGATTGCCGAGAAGACGTTGCCGCCATCGTAGAAAGCGGCCCAGCCCAAGCTTGGAAAAAGTGGCAGCGGAAGCCGGAACTCCGAGTTCACGATAAACAATTCGCGCCCGCCTTCGGGCACCGTGATCTGTTCGCAGGTCGATTGAACGCCCGGTGTCCCGCACGCCTGCACGGGGCGTTGCGGTCCAGCTCCATCCAGCGGAAAGCCGCGCAGTGTGCTGCCGCCGCCCGAGAAGAACTCCTGAGATAGCGGTACATGGCTCCCGGCAAATGCCGGGGCCGCGCCGTAACGCACGCTGTTGGCCCAGATGACGCGGAACGGTAGTTTTTTGTAGTAGGCAGTCTGCGCCAGCAATTTCACAAAGCTCACGCTGGAGCCCAGTGCTGCCGGATTCAGGTCGGTCTCCACGCTCTCATAGATGCCGCGTGTGGCATTCAGTTGGTTGTCGCGCGTATCTCTTGAGTAGGTCGCCGAAAGCGTAGATAGACGCACGTTCAAGTCGCTCGCAGGCACAAGGTCGGGAATCAACAGGTTCGTAATCTGGGTCTCGCTGAAGCTGTAGCGCAGCAGCAGATGCAGTGTCTTCTTGTGGTTCAGCGGCTTCTGCAACTGGAATCCGCTCTGCTCGATTTCGTCCGAGTAGATTGGGTTCTCGCTGTTGTGAACAAAGCTTGCGTTTAGATCGCTGGAAAAGCTGGTGCCGCGAAAACTCGGGTTCAGGAAGTTTGCGGTGACTTTCTGCACCAGTCGGCCCGCCAGCGCTCCAAAGCTAAGGCTTTCTGCCAGCCCAAATACGTTTCTTCGCGTGTACTCCACCGATCCACGCGGTCCCCAGAATGTCTTTTCGCTGGTCACAAAGTTGGAGGTCACGCCCAGCGGCGGCAGGCCCGGAAGAGCCACAGTTCCGCTCGGCAAGCTTCCTCCACGATTGATCACCTCAAAGCCGAAGCCGTAGGTCAGCGTATTGCGTTGCGTCTCGTGAACTTTCACCAGCACGTCTTCGGAGGTCTGCGTCGTGATCTGCCGTCGCGGGCTCACCTCCGCCCAGTCGAAGACTGCCGGCGTGTACAGCCGCGACTCTGCGCTCAACATATTGCCGGCTGCAAGCGGAGTATTCGGCGTAAGCTTCACTGCTCGGTCGATGATCCGCTGGCGGGTATGCACGCGCCCCAGTGTGATCACATTCGATATGATCACCCGCGGCCCTTCCTCTATCTCATAGGTGACCGTCAAGCTATGCGGGGCGCCCTTCTCGGTCGTCACCGTCTCACGGAACGACGCCGTCAGATACCCGCTCTCCAGATATTTCACCGTAATGTTCCTGCGATCCGCGTCCGCTTTGCTCTGCGAGTACGGTCGTCCGGCAACCAGGTTCAGTCCCTTCGGCACAAGTTGCGTCAACGTCATCGTGTGATTGCCCACGATCTTTAATTCGCGCACCGTGTCGCGCGGACCCTCGTTCACGTCAAATGTCACGTCCACATCGCCGCCGCGGCCTTCTACCTTCGGCGTTACCTTTACATTGCTAAATCCTTCCGCCCGATACGTGGCCTCCAGATTCTTCGCGCTCGCGCGCAGCAGTTTGTCGCTGAATGCCCCATGCGAGAACGGGTGAGCTTTTTTCACGCTCACGTGGGCGAATAGCTGTTTATCTCCAAGAGTCTTGTTGCCATCCAGGGACACCGTGGCGACCTTGTGCTTCGGTCCCTTCGT
This sequence comes from uncultured Acidobacteriota bacterium, assembly GCA_963838135.1. Classification (GTDB taxonomy): domain Bacteria; phylum Acidobacteriota; class Terriglobia; order Terriglobales; family Acidobacteriaceae; genus TOLSYN. The sequence continues at coordinate 12,638 of CAWIPV010000001.1, forward strand.
AATCTTGTACAAAATGGTTTCGCCGGTACCCTGCTTGGTTACGCTGGTCTCCACCACCGTGTCAAAGTTGCCTTTGGACTGGAAATATGAGATCAGGTTGTTGCGTCCTTCCTGTATCAGTTCGGTGTCCACTCCCACCTGCTGATAGAGCGGGAGAAGCCTGCGCTCCCTGGATTTCCAGATGTGCGCCCCTTCCACATTGACATGCACCAAGGGCCCTTCCGTTATATGGAAGGTGATGTTTGCAAGATTGCTTGCCGGGTCGTACTCTGCGCCGACCATCTTCACCTGCGCGCCCAGGCGATCCTGATTCACCAGCGCACTCTGCATGTATTGCGTGGCGCTTTGAATGCTCTTAAGCGAGTACGACTTTCCCCTGCGTATGGCGTAGCCGAGCAAGCGTGCCATCTTGCTCTTCAGCCTTGCCTGCAACCGCGCCGTCTGTTCGTCCGAGGCTCCATCCAACGTCACCGTTCCGTATCTTGCTTTCACCCCAAGCTCCATCACAAATCGCACATTCACCAACCCGTGCGCTGCATCGGACTCAAGCTGAGGTGTGACCTTCGCCAGAAAATATCCGTTTTGCTGCAAAAACTTCGTCATCGACTCGGCCGCCTGCGTCACGTCGCGGCGGCTGTACGGACCTTCCGGCGGATAGTTCGCAACCTGCAGCAATCTCGAATAAGAAAATTCCTTTGTCGAACCCGGAAAATCGTAGATTCCGAAATACAGTCCAGGTTGCAGAACCAGCATCACCCGTATCCCCTCCACGTCGGGAAACACGCTGAGTTGTACGTCCTGGAATTTTCCCGTCCCCTTGATCGCAGCCAGCGTGCGCTCCACCTTGTCCGGGTCGAAGGGCTCTCCGGCATGTTGCACAAACAGTGGTGAGAACTCTTCATCATTGAGCCCAGGACGTCCGGCTAGCTCAATCGACGAAACCTTTTGCCCAATGTATGCCTCCAAACTTTGCGGCATCGCAGCAGGCGTACCGGAGGAAGCCGGTTTCGGGCTTGCTTGTTGCGTCCCTTCCTGGCCCGCGGCAACGCTCACCAGAATCGACATTGCAACCACCCACAGCGCTCCGCACAGCCAAACGCACCGCCGAAGCTTGTACAGAAGTTCTTGCACGTTCACCCTCACTTAGGATGAGAACCTTAAATTGCGCGTTTCTCTAGCAACCGGGACTGTCTCCGGATTGCGGATTGCGCGACGCCAAAAATTCACGGAACGAAACAAAACTCTACATTTACACGCTTTGCGCTGAGTTACAAATAAAGAGTATCCATCTTTGCAGCTCCGCATACGTTAAAGTTGGAGATGATCTCATATGAAGAAGAACGTTCTTCGGGCTTTCGCATCGAGTCTCGCATCGCGTCTCGCGTTGGGTTGCGGATTAAGCCTCGCCTTGGTGCTCCTGCCCGCCATAGCCTGCGCTCAGGCCCCGGCGACTCCGCCCGCCCCCGGCGTGGTGAAACAGCTTGGCTCTATCCGCAAGATCAGCGGCGCCGGACTAACCCTTGCAACCGATCAGGGCGTCGAACTTGCGGTCAAGGTCGCCCCCGGCGCGCGTCTCGTGCGCCTGGCCCCTGGCCAGACCGACCTCAAGAGCGCAGCCCCCATCCAACTCACCGACCTCCAGGTAGGCGACCGCGTTCTTGTGCGCGGTAAGACCGCACCCGACGGCTCCGTTGACGCCTCGGCCATAATTGTAATGAAGCAGCAGGACATCGCACAGAAGAACCAGAAGGAATTGCTCGACTGGCAGCGTCGCAGTGTCGGCGGAGTAGTCAAACAAGTCGATACCCAGACCGGCAGCGTTACTCTCACCGTCAGCAACAAGACCGTGGTCGTCAGCACCACGCCCACTACCTCCTTCAAGCGCTACGCCCCCGATTCCGTAAAGTGGGAGGACGCCACCACCGCAAAGCTTGAAGATATTCATCCCGGCGATCAGCTTCGCGCCAAAGGCAATAAAAACGCAGACGGAACCCAACTTGCCGCCGAAGAGATTGTAGCCGGAACCTTCCGCAATATAGCCGGACTGGTCACCGCCGTCGATTCCGGGCATGGCACCTTGACGGTGCAGGATCTGGCGACCAAAACCCCGGTGACGGTCACCATCACCGCCGACTCGCAGATGAAGAAGCTCCCTCCGCAGTTGGCACAAGGCCTGGCCGCACGGCTCAAGGGTGTCGCTCCTCCAGCCACTCCCGCGCCAGCGCAAGCGTCCGCCGATGGCGCACGTCCCCGCACAGACCTCAACCAGATGCTGGCTCGCCTGCCTGCCGCCACCCTCGGCGACTTGCAGAAAGGCGATGCGGTCATGATCGTCAGCACCCAGGGCTCTGCGGCTCAACCGCCTGCCGCCATCACCTTGCTTGGCGGCGTCGAGCCGATTCTTACCGCCGCCCCGGCCGCCGGCCCGCAATCGTTCCTGACCCCTTGGTCCCTCGCCAGCGCGCCTGGCGGCGATCAGCAGTAAGCCGGCGGAATCCGAAAACGGCAACATATTTGTATTTGTAGGAGTATAAGAAATTGGGAATTTATCGGCGTTTTGCAGCCCTGCTTTTTTTGCTCGCCACCTTCGCGAGCGTGTTTGCCAGTTCGATGTCGGCCCAGTCGGCCCAGACTTCAGGCAGCCTACACGGCCAGGTGACCGATCCCTCCGGTGCCGTCGTGATCGGTGCTACTGTCTCCGTGACCACCCCGGACGGCCACGCCCAGAAAGCTCTCACCGACAAACTCGGCGGCTATGTCGTCCGCGGCCTGCCGGTGGGCAACGTTACGGTCGATGCCACCGCCCCCGGCTTTGCTCCCTACCGGATGCCCAACGTCATCATTCCCGCGGGGCAAGCGCAGCAACTCGACATCGCCGTCGGCATCGCCGTCCAGCAGGAGCAGGTCACGGTCCAGGGCGAGAGCACAGCCATCGATGTCAATCCGGCCAACAATGCCAGCGCCACGGTCCTCAAGGGTGAAGACCTCGAAGCGCTCTCCGACGACCCTGACGATCTGGAGCAGGATCTGCTCGCCCTCGCCGGTCCCTCGGTGGGACCCAATGGCGGCCAGATTTATATCGACGGCTTCTCCAACGGCACCTTGCCCCCCAAGTCCTCCATCCGTGAAATTCGCATCAATCAGAATCCCTTTTCCGCCGGGTATGACCGCCCCGGTTACGGCCGTATCGAGGTCTTCACCAAGCCCGGATCCGACAGTTGGCACGGCCAGCTCATGGTCAATGAGAACAACTCCGAGTTCAACTCCCGCAATCCCTACGTCCTTACCGCAATTCCGGAATATCACACCGAAAACTACACCGGCAGCTTGAGCGGTGCGCTCAACAAGAAGCTGTCGGTTTTCTTCAATGGCGAGCACCGTGACATCAACGATCTTGACGCGGTCGCCACAACTCCAGCCGGGCCCAGCGAAGCTGTCCCGTCTCCGCGCTCACGCACCAATCTCAGCTCACGGGTCGATTGGCAGCTCACCCCCACCAACACGCTGACCGCGCGCTACCAGTTCCTCGTGAATGATCAACAGAACCTTGGAATCGGCGGCATTGTTCTCCAGTCACAAGGCTACGGCTCCAACGAGACTCAGCACACCCTGCAACTCAGCGATACCCAGGTTCTCGGCTCCCACATGGTCAACGAAACTCGCTTCCAGTACATTCATGACGACACGGCTCAGACCGCCAATCAGTTTGGCGCCGCCATCAATGTGCTCGGCGAATTCACCGGCGGCGGCAGCACGGTCGGCCAGAGCTCGGATACCAGCAATCGTTACGAGTTGCAGAACTACACTTCCTGGTCGGTGGGCAAACACTTCGTAAAGTTCGGCGGACGCCTCCGCGCATACCAGGACACCAACATAGCCGACACCAACTACAACGGCACCTTTACCTTCAGCTCGCTTGCCGCGTTCAACAGCAACACTCCCTCGCAGTATTCGGTTGTGATTGGCAGCCCGCGCGCCCAGCTCTCATTCGCCGACGTGGGACTCTACGCCGAGGACGATTGGAAGGTGCGCCCCAACCTCACGTTCAGCTATGGTCTGCGGGTTGAATCCCAGAGCGGAATCAGCGATAAGGCGGACTTCGCGCCGCGCCTCGGACTCTCCTGGGGCTTGGGCCACGCCAATAGCGCACCCAAGACCGTGCTGCGCGTTGGTTCCGGAATTTTTTACGACCGATTTACCTCGGATCTTCTCTTGCAGGCTCAGCGCCTCAACGGCATCACCGAGGAGCAATTCGTCGTCCCCAACCCCTCCGACCAGCTCACCGCGCCCTGCTCATCTATCGGCGCTTGCACCGCGCTGAATAGCTCTTCGCCCACCATCTACCAAGTCAACCCCAACCTACGTGCGCCGTACACGATCCAGAGCGGCGCAAGCCTCGAACGGCAGCTCGGACGCATGGGAACCATCTCTGTCACCTACCTCAACTCGCGCGGAATTCATCAGCTCATCCTGGAGAACGCTAATGCGCCGTTTGATGGCGCGCGTCCCCTCTCCGCCCACTACGGTAACGACAACCTCTACCAATACGACTCGGAAGCCAACTTCAAGCAGAATCAGTTGATCACCAACGTGCAAATTCGCCTTTCGCGGAGGCTCTCGTTAACGAGCTACTACGCCCTCGGCTACGCCAACAGCGACACTGGAGGTCCCTCCAGCAACCCTTCCAACCAATATGATCTAAGTCAGGACTACGGCCGCGCCTCATTCGATGTACGCAACCGGCTCTTCCTCGGCGGTTCGGCGGCGCTCGCCCATAACATCCGCATCAGCCCCTTTGTGATTGCCAACTCCGGTGCGCCCTTCAACATCACCACCGGGCAGGATAATAATGGCGACTCGTTCTTCAATGACCGTCCTGCGTTCACAACGCCGGGTGCCCCCGGTGCCATAACCAATCAGTACGGCAGCTTTAATCTCAACCCAACGCCGGGCGAGCGCATCATTCCCGTCAACTACGGTAAGGGACCGGCCAGCCTTACGGTCAACATGCGTTTTGCCAAGACGTTTGGTTTCGGTGCGGAAACGGATAAGCCCAGCACGGCTCCGGATCAAGGCTCAGGCGGCCATGGCTCCGGGAAGGGTGGGCTCGGTGGAGCTCCCGGTCTGGCTCGTGGCATGGGCAGTATCTTTGCGCCATCCAACACCAGCCGGCGCTATAACCTGACCTTCACCGTGGCGGCCCGCAATCTCTTCAACACCTGGAACCCGGGCACGCCCATCGGCAATCTCTCTTCCACAATGTTCGGGAAAACGACGAGCCTGGCCGGGGGCCCATTCTCTTCCGGATCGGGTAATCGCCGCATCGATTTCCAAGCCCTCTTCGCCTTCTAGGGGTAGGGTTGTTCTAGAGACAGGGGCCATCCTCGGCGAAGGAAAAGACAGATCCCATCCTGAGCGAAAAAAGACGGGTGTCATCCTGAGCGAAGCGAAGGATCCCAGCGCGGCTCAAAGCTCCCGCGCCGTCCAAAGCTTTACAACCAGCAAGGTCGTCCGCGCGCCCGTGCTCTCGTCGGAGAAGCCTTGTTTCCACTTAAACGCTTTTCGAGATAACTAGGACGGACGATTATCACTTTTACGCAAGGTAGGTGATTGTGAGCACATTCCGGACATGGGTGACTTTAAGGTTGGACAGGCTTGCGCCTTGTTCTCCACTATCTATGCGTGGGTCCGTAAGCAGTTTTCGGGAATTACAGTCTTTGGCGTTTTGTTTTTGGTTTACTCGAGTTTCCCTGATTTTGCCAGCCGTAACGAATATTGGATCGGAAAAATATCCAAACTGGACCCAAAGTCATTGATCGCCATGGATCAGTTCATTACATCAGGCGGGGGAAGAATCCTACTTCTTGCGATAGGACTTTTGATAATTGGGTTAGATCATCGCGCTCAGTTGCGTAAACATCTCGTAAGTAAGACATCGACCGCCAGCGCAGCGCTAGAAAAACGAGCTGAACGGCGCAAGCCGCAACTGAGCGTTGTCCAAAGTTGCATTAAAACGTGCTACGACAAGGATCACGACATTCTAACCGAACGGTGCGCGGCTGGTGGCCCTGGCAATACGTTCATATTCACGGTGACAAACCCGGCTCCCAGCGTGGATGTGTGCGAGCTCCGCGCCGAGATCGCATGGAATGGGATAGGCAAATTCGGCCAACCGCATTTTTGTCCAGCTGCGTGGGTTGACGAAAAGTGCGGAATGGTGGACATTCCCGTTGGGTATTCAAAGAAGCTAGTACTCGCCTCTTGGAGTGGAGTCAAAGTTGACGAGGGAATACACTTCTACGGATATTCAAATTGCCGCGTGAATGCGGATGATAAGAACCGGCTGTGTTCGGAACTCATACCGATCATGGGGAGTTTTGTGCTCAAACTGATAGGAGATGGTGGCACCATGCTTTGGGAGTCCAGAGAAATACCGTGGAAGCAAAGTCCTAACACTGGTTTTTGGCCATGGATCGGAGAGGTTTAGGCCGCAGTCAGTTTCTTATACTCCAGCACGGGCGCTTCAAGCAGTTTAATTAGCGTGTCACGGAATAGGTAAGGGCTTTCACGATTGTTGAAACGGAAGGTCATTTCATCGAGGTAAGCGGACAGTTGCTTTGCCGACACCCGTCCCTACATGCTCGGCGAAGGAACTACATCGCCCACCACCGCAGCCTGCTTCCGACCCTGCAGCCATAGTTGCAATTGATCCAGGTACAAATACACAACAGGTGTCGTGTACAAGGTCAGCAGTTGGCTGAAGATAAGTCCACCCACAATCGCAATCCCCAGCGGCCGCCGCATCTCGGAGCCCGTACCCGTCCCCAGCGCCAGCGGAACCGCGCCCAGCATGGCCGACATCGTCGTCATCATGATCGGGCGGAAGCGCAGGATGCACGCTTGGAAGATGGCATCTTCGCTGTCCTTGCCATGGTTCCGTTCTTGGTCCAGCGCAAAGTCGATCATCATAATCGCATTCTTCTTCACGATACCGATCAGAAGGATCACGCCGATGATGGCAATCACGCTCAAGTCCGTATGGAAGATCATCAGCGCCAGCATTGCTCCCACCCCTGCCGAGGGCAGCGTGGAGATAATCGTCAGCGGATGAATCAAGCTCTCATACAAAATGCCCAACACCAGGTACACCGACAGCAGTGCCGCCAGTATCAGCCACGGCTCGTTCTTCAGCGAATCCTGAAACGCCGCCGCCGTGCCCTGGAAGCTGCCGTGAATCGTTGAGGGCATTCCGATATCACTCTGCGCCTGCTCGATGATGCGAGTCGCCTGGCCCAGCGAAATTTTCTCAGCCAGGTTGAATGACACCGTAATCGCCGGAAATAACCCCTGATGGTTCACGCTCAGCGGAGTGCTTGATGGCTCGAACTTGGCGAACGCCGCCAGCGGAACCGTCGCTCCCGTGCTCGACTTGATGCGCACCGCGTTCAACACATCCGGCGAGTGATTCAGCCGCGGGTCCATCTCCAGCACCACGCGATACTGATTCAGCGGCCGGTAGATGATTGAAATGAGCGCCTGTCCAAACGCCGAATACAGCGCATTATCAACCTGGTTTGAGTTCACTCCCAGCCGCGCCGCCGCGTCGCGATCCACGGTCACATTCATCTCCAGGCCGTGAATCTGCTGATCGCTGTTGACCTCTTTCAACTGCGGCAAGGTCTGCATCTTCGCCTGCAGCCGCGGAGCCCAATCATTCAGCAGCGCAAGGTTGTCGCTCTGTAAAGTGTATTGGTACTGTGCGTTGGACTGCCGTCCGCCGATCTGCAACTCTTGCGCCGATTGCAGAAACAGCGAAGCTCCCGGAACCTTTGCCAGCCTCGGCCGCAGCCTTGCGATCACGGCGTCGCTGCTCAGTCCGCGCTGCTTCAGCGGCTTCAGCGTCATAAACATGCGCCCGGCGTTGTTGGCCGTGGTCGAGCTGCCGGCAAAACTTATGATGTTCTCAATCGCCGGATCCTTGCCGATGATGCGCACATACTCATCCATCTTGTCATGCAGTCCGTTGAACGAAATATCCTGCTCAGCCTGCAAGCCGCCGCTGATGCGCCCCGTATCCTGCTGCGGGAAAAATCCCTTGGGCACAATGATGAACAGATAAACGTTCAGTCCAATCGTAACCATCAGCGTCGCCAGCGTAATCCGCCGGTGCCGCAGCACAAAGTGCAGCGAGCGCGCATAGCCGTCGTTCATCCCCTGGAAAATCTTCTCACTCCAGAGATAGAGCCGCCCGTGCTTCTCTTCCTTTTCGCTGCGCAGCAGCCGCGCACACAGCATGGGAGAAGTCGTCAGCGAAACCACCAGCGATACCAGGATCGCCGCTGAAAGTGTTACCGCGAATTCATGGAAGAGCCGTCCCACGATCCCGCCCATCAGCAGAATCGGAATGAAGACCGCGATCAGCGAAAGACTGATGGTCACCACGGTGAACCCGATCTCTTTTGCGCCCAGCAGCGTCGCCTGCATCGGAGTCATTCCGGCCTCCACATGCCGCGTGATGTTTTCGATCACCACGATCGCATCGTCCACCACAAAGCCGGTCGAGATCGTCAGCGCCATCAGCGAGAGATTGTCCAGCGAGTAGTGAAACAGATACATCACGCCGAACGTTCCCACAATGGACAGCGGTACCACGATGCTCGGGATGAAAGTGGCGCGCAGGTTGCGCAGAAAGAGAAACACCACCATCACAACCAGGGCCACGGAAATCATCAACGTATATTCCACGTCGTGCACCGACGCGCGGATCACCGTCGTGCGGTCCAGCATCACCTGCAGGTGCGCCGAGGCGGGAATAGACGCCTGCAATTGCGGCAGCAACGCCTCCACCCGGTCCACCGTGGCGATGATGTTGGCTCCAGGCTGCCGGTAGATGATCATCATGATCGCTGGCTTGCCGTTCATGTTCCCGGCGTTGTGCGTGTCCTGCACCGAATCCTGCACGTCGGCCACGTCGCTCAGCCGCACCGGCGCGCCGTTCTTGTAGGCAACAATGATGGGACGGTACTGCGCCGCCTTCGAGATCTGATCGTTGGCCGTGATCGTCCAGCTCTGCCCCGCGCCCGAAAGCGATCCCTTGGGGCGGTTCGCATTCGCCGCCGATACCGCCGTAGTCACCTGGTCCAGCCCCACCCCCAGGTTGCTTAGCCGCATCGGATTGGCTTCAATCCGCACCGCCGGCGGCGATGCGCCTCCCACAACCACCTGCCCCACGCCCTCCACTTGCGCCAGTTTCTGCGAGAGGATCGAATCGCAGACGTCATACAGCCGGTCCTGCGTCAGCGCATCGGAGGTCAATCCCAAAATCAAAATCGGATATTCCGCCGGGTTCACCTTGCGGTAGGTTGGATTGCTCGGCAGGTTCGCCGGAAGCTGTCCGCGCGCCGCATTGATGGCTGCCTGCACATCGCGCGCCGCCGCGTCGATGTTGCGTGTCAGATCGAATTGCAGCGTGATGCCGGTTGAGCCTTGCTGGCTCGTCGAGGTCATCTCGTTCACACCGGCGATACGTCCAAACTGGCGCTCCAGCGGAGTTGCAACCGACGATGCCATCGTCTCCGGACTCGCGCCCGGAATCGTTGCCGCCACCGCGATCACCGGAAAATCCACCTGCGGCAGCGACGACACCGGAAGCTGGAAATACGCCAGACCTCCTGCCAGCAGCAGAGCAATCGTTAGCAGCGTTGTTGCAATCGGCCGTTTGATAAACGGTGCGCTGATGCTGCTCATCCCTGTATCTCCACGGCCACATCCGCCGTGGTCGCGATCGGCTCCAACTCCGCCGACTTACCGCGCAGCCGCCGCAGCGCCGCTCCCAGCCGCTCAAACCACAGGTATACAACCGGCGTCGTGTACAAGGTAAGGACCTGGCTGAACAGCAGTCCGCCGATAATAGTCACCCCCAGCGGCCGCCGCAGCTCTGAGCCCGTGCCGCTGCCGAACGCCAGTGGAACCGCGCCGAACAGTGCCGCCATCGTCGTCATCATGATCGGGCGGAAGCGCAGCAGGCACGCCTCGTAGATCGAGTCGTAGGGAGACTTACCCTCATTACGTTCGGCATCGATCGCAAAGTCGATCATCATGATCGCGTTCTTCTTCACAATGCCGATCAACAAAATGATGCCGATCAAACTGATCACGCTCAAGTCCATGCGCAGCACGTACAGAGCAATAATCGCGCCCACTCCCGCCGAGGGCAGCGTGGACAGAATCGTGATCGGATGAATGTAGCTTTCATACAGCACGCCCAGCACGATGTACACCGTGACAATGGCAGCCAGAAGCAGCCAGCCCTCATTCGCCAGCGATCCCTGGAAAGCCTTGGCCGTGCCCTGGAAGCTCCCATGCACGCTCACCGGCATCCCAATCGAGGCCTGCGCCTGCTTCAAATCCTTCACCGCCTGTCCCAGCGAAACTCCATCGGCCACGTTGAACGAGACCGTGACGGCAGGGAACTGCCCCTGGTGGTTCGACGCCAGCGATGCCGGCGCGGTTTCAAAGTGCGAGAACGCACCCAGCGGAACCATCTGCCCGGTTGCCGAAGCTACATAGATTTTCTTCAGCCCGTCCGGGTCGTTGCGGAATTGCGGATCGGCCAGCAGCACCACGTGATACTGATTCAGTTGCGTATAGATCGTCGAAACCTGGCGTTGTCCGTAGGCATCATGTAGCGTGTTGTCGATCGACGTCATATCGACGCCAAGACGTGAGGCCGAGTCGCGATCCACCACCAACCTTGCCGCCAGCCCGTCATTCATCTGATCGGTGGCAATATCGCGGATCGCCGGAACCGTCTTCAATTTCGCAACCAGCTTGTTGCTCCACTCCGCCAGTTCCTGCGAATCGGCCGATTCCAGCGTGTACTGGTACTGGGTCCGGCTGACGCGGTCTTCCACCGTCAAATCCTGTACGGGTTGCATGTACAAAACAATTCCAGAAACTGCTCCCAGCTTGTCCTGCAGCCGCGCAATTACATCGCTCGCACTCGCCTTGCGATGCTCGCGCGGTTTCAGATTGATCTGGATACGCCCTGAGTTCCCCGTCGTGTTCGTCCCGTCGATCCCAATGAACGACGACAAGCTCTCCACATCCGGGTCCTGCAGAATCGTCTTTGCCAGTTGCTGCTGTAGCCCGGACATCGCCTCGAAAGACACCGACTGCGATGCCTCCGAGATGCCCAGGATCACACCCGTGTCCTGTACTGGAAAGAATCCCTTCGGCACCGTATAGGCCAGCACAAAGGTCAGCGCCAGGGTCGCCACGGTCACCACCAGCGTCGCGGTCTGGTGTCGCAAAACCCAGCGCAGCGTGCGTCCGTAAAACTCTATCGTCTTATTGAACGCGTCTTCGGTGCACTGATAAAGTCGTCCATGCTTTTCGTGCTTCCTCTGCTTCAGCAGCCGTGAGCACATCATCGGCGTCAGCGTCAGCGAAATAAACGCCGACATCAGGATCGCCACCGCCAGCGTCACCGCAAACTCGCGGAAGAGCCGTCCCACGATGTCGCCCATGAACAGCAGCGGAATCAGCACCGCAATCAGTGAAACCGTCAGCGACAGAATCGTGAAGCCGATCTGTCCCGCTCCCCGCAGTGCCGCCTCCATCGGGGGCAGTCCCTGTTCGATATAGCGGTCGATGTTTTCAATCATCACGATCGCATCGTCCACTACAAAGCCGGTCGAAATCGTCAGCGCCATCAGCGACAGATTGTCCAGCGAATATCCCAGCAGATACATCACGCCAAAGGTGCCCACAATCGACAGCGGCACCGCAACGCTGGGAATCACCGTCGCCGAAAGCGTCCGCAGGAACAGGAAGATCACCATCACAACCAGCGCGATGGTCAGCATCATCGAGAACTGCACGTCGTGCACCGAGGCGCGGATCGTCACCGTCCGGTCGGTCAGCACATTCACCTTCACCGAGGCTGGCAGTGCCGCCTGCAACCGTGGCAGCAGCCGCTTGATGCTGTCCACCACTTTGATCGTGTTCGCACCCGGTTGCCGCTGGATGTTCATCACAATCGCCGGCGTTGTGTTCATCCACGCCGCCTGCCCCGTGTTCTCTACTCCGTCGATGGTCGTGGCCACATCGCTCAACCGCACTGGAGCGCCATTCTTGTAGGCGATCACCTCATTGCGGTACTGATCAGCCGTAAACAACTGGTCGTTGGAGCTGATCGTGTACGTCTGCCGCGTGCCGTCCAGTTGCCCCTTGGCCAAGTCCACGTTGATCTGTCCCAGCGCAGTGCGCAACTGTTCCAGGCTGATGCCATAGGATGCCAGCGCCGTCGGATTCGCCTGCACTCGCACCGCGGGCTTCTGTCCGCCGCTCAGCGATACCAGACCCACACCCGGGAGCTGTGAAATCTTCTGTGCAAACGATGTATCCGCAAGGTCCTGCACCTTCGAGAGCGGCAAGCTATCCGAGCTCAGGGCGAGCGTCAGAATCGGCGGGTCTGCCGGATTCACCTTGTTGTAGATCGGAGGATTCGGCAGATCCGTCGGCAGATACGTTCCCGCTCCATTGATCGCCGCCTGCACCTCTTGCTCGGCCACATCAATGTTCTCGTCTAAGTTGAATTGCAGCGTGATGACCGAGCTGCCGAAGGTGCTGCTCGAGGTCATCTGGCTCAGCCCCGGCAGTTGGCCGAACTGGCGTTCCAACGGCGCCGTGATGCTGGAGCCAACTACGTCCGGACTTGCGCCCGGATAAAACGTCGCGACCTGAATCGTCGGATAGTCCACCTGCGGCAACGCCGAGATCGGCAGCTGTTTATAGGCGACCACGCCCACCAGCAGCAAGGCGATCATCAGCAGCGAAGTTGCAATCGGCCGCAGAATGAACGGCCGCGACAGCGTCATCGCTTGCCTCCAAAGTTCTCCGCCGTGCGCGGCAGGCTTCCCGCGCTGTCGGCCGTCGAGTTCTTTCCGTGCTTTTCCTGGGGGATCTCCTGCGCGCTGGCCGGGGCGCCTGTCTTCGGAGCCGCGGGGTTCTTCGGGGCCACCAGGCTGCCGCTCTGCAACTTATCCTGCCCCTCGGTCACCACCTGCTGCCCCGCCTGCAATCCGCTTGAGATCAGTGCAATGTTGCCCTGCGTCATCGCAATGGTCACCGGCTGGATCGTTACTTTATTATCCCCGCCCACCACGTAGGCAAGGCTCCCGTCCGGCCCCCTCTGGATCGCCGCCATCGGCACCACAAGCGCATTCTTAGCGGTTGAGAGCTGCATGTGAATGTTCACAAACTGATTCGGCCAGAGCGCTCCGTCCTTGTTGTCAAACACTGCTTTCAGCTTGGCCGTTCCCGTCGTCACATCGATCTGATTGTCCACCGTCTCCAACTTGCCCGTCGCCAGCACCGTCTGGTCGTCGCGGCTGTATGCCTGCACTTTCAGCGTTCCCTTGCGGCTCTCGGCCAGCACCGAGGGCAGTTGATCTTCCGGCAGCGTAAACAACACCGCAATCGGCCGCATCTGCGTCACCACCAGCAATCCGTTGGCGTCGGTCGCATGAACCATGTTTCCCGGGTCGATCAACCGCAATCCGATGCGTCCGTCCAGCGGCGACGTAATCCGCGTGTACACCAGGTTCAGCTTGGCACTGTCGATGGCCGCCTGATCGGCCAGTACTGTGCCGGAAAACTGCCCAGCCGAAGCCTCTTGTGTGTCGTAGTCCTGCTGCGCCACCACCCCGTCAGCCAGCAGCGCCTTGGAGCGCCCCAGGTTCGCCTTCGCGGTATTCAATTGCGCCTGGTCCCGAGCCAGGTTCGCCCGTGCCGTCTCCAGCGCAACTTCGTAAGGCCGCGGGTCGATCACCGCCAGCACCTGATTCTTCCGCACATCCTGGCCCTCGCGGAAATTCACCGACATGATCTGCCCATCGACCCGCGTCTTCAGCGTCACCGTGTAGTAGGCCTGCACCGTCCCCAGTCCCGTCAGGATGATCGGCACGTCCTGCCGCAACACCGGCGTTACGCTCACCGGCAGTGGCGCGTTCTTGGCCGCCGTTGCCGCCGCGTTCTGCGCTGCCTGCGTACCCGACTTCGTACAGGCTGTAACGGTGAAAAGCGATAGAATTGAGAGGAGTAAGGTGGTACAGAACTTCATCGTGCCTCCGTGCTGCTGGTGCGGTGTGCTGCTGATATGGAAAGAGTAGCTCTGGACAGTGTCGCACTTTCCCTCGCTGCTTTAACACCAGCCCTGGATTGATTGCACGGTAAAATCCCGGCGAAGGAAAGTAAACTTTTGTGAATCATTCCGGTGTTGAATATTTCGAACGTGAATCATTGTGTGAATAATTCTTGCCGTGAAAAATCCTGGTCCAACTCGTAACAGTTCTTCACAGCCATCGCCCGCGTTCTCGCGCAGAATAGAGAGCATGAGCCGCGTACTCATCGTCGACGACGACCAGGGCTTGGTGTCGCTCCTGCAGCGCTTTCTGCAGAACGAGGGCTTCCACGTCTCGGCCGTCTTCGATCACCGCTCCGGCCTCGATGCCGCGCTCAGCGGCGAACACGACGTTGTGATCCTCGATGTCATGCTCCCCGGCGGCTCCGGTTTCGAACTACTCAAGTCCTTGCGGGCTCATTCGCGTATTCCCGTCATCTTGCTCACCGCCCGCGGAGAAGCCGTCGACCGCATTCTTGGCCTCGAAATCGGCGCCGACGACTACGTTCCCAAGCCTTTCGATCCCCGCGAACTGGCAGCCCGCATCCGAGCCGTGCTCCGCCGCTCGCAAGAAGTTCACAGCGACAACCCCGCCGAGGAATCCTTGAACGTCGGCGATATCTCGCTCTCCTTGCACTCCCGCACCGCCCAGTGCGGCGGCGTCGCAGTCGAGTTGACCGGTGCCGAGTTCAACATGCTCGAGCTTCTCCTGCGCCGTTCGGGCATGGTTGTAACCCGAGAGGAACTGGCCCAGGCCGCGCTCGGCCGTCCGCTCAGCGCCTTTGATCGCAGCGTCGATGTTCACGTCAGCCGCCTGCGCAAGAAATTGGGTTGCGTTCCCAGCAGCGTTCCCAGCGGCGCGCCCGCCGGCGAAGAGCGCATCCGCCCCGTGCGCGGCATCGGATACTTCTACGCCGTATCGGCCAAGGTGACCTCGTGAGAAGCCGTCTGTTCTGGAAAATCTTTCTGCCCTTCTGGATTCTCCAGACCTGCATCATGCTCTTTCTCGCCTACCGTGTTCATGCAAGCTTCGGCCCCGATCGTCCCTGGTGGGTTCAGCCCGAGCGCCGCGCCGTCCCCGCTCTGGCCCGCTACTCCGCCTGGCGCTACTCCAAAAATGGACAGGACGGCCTCCGCGAACTCTTCCAAGACATCACCCTGAACAATCGTTCCGCCTACTGGCTCTTCGACGACAAGATGAACGAGCTAAGCGGCTCCGCCCTGCCCGCGGATGCACCCGAAGCGATTCAGCGCGCCTTTCAGAACGAAGGCATTGCCACCACGCGCCACGGCACGTTCATCGCCGAAAAGACCAGCGACAGCAAAGGCCGCAACTATGTTTTTGTCGGAGAATTCTTTTCTCCGCCGCTCCTGCGCTCTCTGCCCGGCAGCGTGCTGCTCGCGATTCTTTTCACCTCGTTGCTCACCTCTCTGCTCTGTGCCGCCTTGGCGCAATACATCACCCGTCCTATCCTCCGCCTGCGTGACGCGGCCCATGCCATCGCCCGAGGCAATCTCGATGCGCGCGCCGGACTCTCCGGCAGCACCCGCCGTGATGAAATTGCCGATCTCGTGAAGGACTTTGACACCATGGCTGGCGAGATCCGCGACCTGGTCCAAAGCAACAAACGCATGTTGATGGGAGCCTCGCACGATCTTCGTTCGCCCATCTCGCGCATCCGGGTGGCGCTCTCGCTTGCTTCCACCGCCCCGGAACCCGAGCGCAACGAACTGCTCGGCCGCATCGAAGTCGAACTCCTCCGTCTCAACGGAATGATCGAACAAATTCTTACCGTCGCCCGCCTCGAGAGCGGGCAGTTGAAGCCCGTCTCCGAGCCGCTCTCGCTCAATCGCGTCATCGGAGAAGCCGTCGAGGATGCCCGCTTCGAAGCCAGCCAATCCGATGTCGAAGTTGTCTACGACGATAACTGGCCGGAAGTGATCGTGTCCGGAGATGAAAACATGTTGCGCAGCGCCTTTGAGAATGTTCTCCGCAACGCCATCTTCTACTCCGGCGTCGCTGGCAGCGTCGAACTCTCCGTAGCGATGGCCCAGGGACTTGCAAAGGTTTCGGTGCGAGACAACGGTCCCGGCGTTCCCGATGCAGCTCTACCCAAGCTCTTCGACCCCTTCTATCGCGTCGATGACGCACGCGGCACCGCCACCGGCGGCAGCGGCCTGGGACTCTCCATCGTCAGTGGAGCGGTCAAGTTTCACAGCGGCTCGGTGCGCGCCCGCAATCTGCAGCCCCACGGACTCGAGATCATTATCGAACTTCCCATCACTGCCTCCCGTGCTCCACTTCCGCGCACAGGGAGCCACGCGCCCGCCGTATAACGTCTTCAAAGTGCTGCGGCTCCAGCCGTCAACAGAGTGCGGTAGTTGACACCCTGTCTTGCCCTTAGTATTTGCATTTGCCCCGTGTTATAACCTTTGCCATGTGCTGCGGCACACGCTGTCATGTGACCCCGCGCACCGCGCATAATTAAGTATCCTGAGTAGTATTCGTGCGTGCATTGGGTGTGTGTCCAGTCGGCCATACTGTTTTGGCCACATGGCCACGCTACTCTGGCCATGTGGCCACACTACTCTGGCCATGTGGCCATGTGACGACGTTCTCAGGAGCAGCCGAGGATGGATATGGATCACGCAGCGACGGGTTCGACCCAGGCCCGGCAGGCGTATCTGGGTGAGACTCTACCCCGGCAACTCTCCCGTGTTCTCATGTCGCGCCCGGAATACTTCACCGTTTCCGAGGGCAGAAACCCGTTTTCGCGTCGCAACGTGCCCGTCGACCTGCCCCTGGCGATCCGGCAGTGGGAAAATCTTTGTCAAGTCTTTTGTCGGGTTGGACTCGAGCTCAGGCTTCTCGATCCCTGCCCGGATGTGGACGACATGTGCTTCACCGCCAGTCAGGCATTCGTAGGAATCGATCATGAGGATCGTTCCTTCGCTGTCCTGTCACGCATGTTGCATCGCCTTCGCCCCGATGTAGTCGAGTACGTCGCTCGCTGGTATTCCCAGCAGGGCTACCGCATCATAGACCTCGACCTTGACGGTGAGGAGTTTCTCGAAGGCACTGGCGACCTGCTCTGGAATCCCAATTGGGAGTCGATCTGGGCCGGATTCGGCCACCGATCCACCCGTGCCGCCGTCGATCAGTTTGCCTTATCGATGAATGCCATGGGATTCGAGGTACGCAAGCTGGAGTTGGTTGATCCCCACTTCTTTCACCTGAATCTGTGCCTCGCGCCGCTTACTCAAGAGGCTCTGCTGATCTACCCCGGCGCATTTGCCCCCGAAACGCTGGCGTCCATCCGCTCCTGGGCCGAAACCTTTGAGGTCACCCGCGAAGAGGCAATGCAATTCGTCTGCAATGGCGTCGCGATGAACGGCTATTACATCACTCCCCGGCTCACTCACCGGTTGGAGCACATTTTAGGCAAGGAAGGCATCGAGCCTATCGTCGTTGAAGTCTCCGAGTTCGAAAAGGCCGGAGGCTCCATCGCAGCGCTCAAAATGCTCCTGCCGTAAGGTGTCTTACTGCACTAATTGCCTGACGCGGGCGGCCCTCAAAGCCGCCCGTGCTTTCTGGCTCCGCGACCTTTCGCCATTGGCGGATGGAGAACGGTTCAAATCTGTCCGAGAAGCAGAAGGATCACAACGATCACGAGGACCAATCCTAGTCCTCCGGTCGGATAATAACCCCAGCTTTTGCTATGTGGCCAAGTTGGTAGCGCACCAACCAGCGCCAAGACCAAAATCACAATCAGTATGGTTCCAAGCATGTTTCACTCCTTTTGCTCTCCTGTAATCACCCAGGAATATCGGAGTATGTCCCATACAACTATGAAATACTGGTCAAAATCGCTCACCGTTTTTACCTGGCCTGACGACGTTTACCACAGCACTCTTGCGTTCGTCGTCATCTTTACCTCTTCGCTGAACTCCCAGATCCTGTGCCGCAACCGGTTTACCGTCGCCTCGCCCGGAGCCGCCGCCATTCGCAAGGTTAGTGCCGGCCAGCGTCGCTTGGCCGACAGAATTCTCTTCGCCGCCGTCTCCACCTTCGTCCGGAAGCGGCTGCTCCGTTCCGCCTCTTTCAAAATCGCTTCGTAGGCCCGATGCACCAGCTCTGCGTTGTGGCATACCAGATACATATCCGCGCCCGCCTGCACGGTTGCCACGGCAGCCTCTTCAATGCTGGCAACCTTCAACACGCCGCCCATCTCCAGGTCGTCGGAGACCACCAGCCCCTTGTACCCAATCTTTTTGCGCAGCACATCGCCAATCCATTTCTTTGAGATCGACGCCGGCACCGCCTCGCCCGTCACCTCCGGAAACGCGCAGTGAGCCACCATGACGAATGGCAACTGCCTGGCCAATTCGCGGTAGGGAACCAGGTCTTCATCCCATAGCGCCTTCCAACTCTTGTGCACCACCGGCAGCGCCTTGTGCGAATCGAGTTTGCCCTCGCCCAGTCCCGGAAAGTGCTTGCCGCACCCGGCAACTTTCGCGTCCTTCAGGCCGCGCAAAAACTCCTTCGCATAGCGCACCGTACCCTTCGCATCCTCGGACGCGGTGCGCGATCCCAGTACCGCCAGCGAAGGCTGCAAACGCAGATCCAGCACCGGCGCGAAATCCACGTTAAAGCCCAAAGCTCGCACCTCGCTACCGATCACGTGTCCATGTTCCCGGTAATACGGCTCGTGTCCAGCCTCCACAACCTCCTGGACGCTTGGTGCCGCGGCGATCACGTCCTTCAGCCGGTCCACCGTGCCGCCCTCCATGTCAACGCAGCGGAACAACGGTATCTCGGCCGTTTTTTGCGCCGCCTTCAGCAGAGCGTGTGTCTGCCGAGGCGACTCAATATTGCGGGCAAACAAAATAATGCCGCCCGGCATCAGCGTCTCGAGAGACGAGCGCAGATCGCTCGAAACCTCTGTACCATCAAAACCAAAAGTA
Organism: uncultured Acidobacteriota bacterium; assembly: GCA_963838135.1. GTDB lineage: Bacteria > Acidobacteriota > Terriglobia > Terriglobales > Acidobacteriaceae > TOLSYN. Next base: position 31,788 of record CAWIPV010000001.1, read on the forward strand.
ACCAGTTGACCGGCTAGCCGGCGTAGCTCCAGTGTTGTGCGTGCCATATGAAAGAAATTGTAGTCTCATTTCGATCCCCATTTGCGCGCAACGTAGCTTTCGTTTGTCTCTGGATGCTTCCCGCGTTATGCTGGGTTGCGAATATGATTGCGAAGTGAGTTGGGAGTAGAGTTACAAAATGGAGTTGCGTATCAAATCGCGGGTGAAATCGCGAATCAGGTCGCAAGTTGGGGTGCATTTTAAGTCGCAAACGAGGTTGCTATGAGCGCACTTGCACTTTCCGATCTGCTCGGCCTCACCGTCTACGACTCCGACTCGGGGAAACTGGGACGCGTGCGCGAAGTTGCGCTCGTCCCTCAGGACGATCCCATCCGCATCGCCGCCCTCATCGTGCGCACTTCCAACGGCGATCGTATCGTCGCCACCGAACTCCTGCACCGCGTCAACGGTGGCGTGTACACCTCGGCCCGCTCCGCCGATCTCCCCAAGTATTCCAGCGGCGAAGGCATGTTGCTGCTCGAACGCGATCTGCTCGACCAGCAGATTATTGACGTGCATGGCCGCAAGGTCGTCCGCGTGAATGACATTGAATTGGCGCTCGATGCCGAGTCCGCCGGCTCCGCCTTTGGCCTGCGAATCGCATTTGTCGATGCCGGGGCGCGTGGCGCCATTCGCCGCCTGCTTAAGGGCGTGCTACCCCGCCACACGCTCTCCGGTTGGCTGGAGCGCATCCCCGCCCGCAACATTCCATGGGAGTTCGTCAACCTCATCGAGACCGACCCGGCCCGCCGCGTTCGCCTCAAAATTTCCTCCGAGCGTGTCTCCCGTCTCCATCCCGCCGACATCGCCGACATCATTGAAGAACTCGCGCCCGCCGAGCGGGATGCCGTATTCCAGGCGCTCGATGAGGATGTCGCCGCCCAGGCCTTGGAGGAGATCGATCCCAAGCTCCAGGTCTCGATCCTCAACGCAATGGAGTCCGATCGCGCCGCCGACATCGTCGAGGAGATGAACCCTGACGCCGCCGCCGACCTTCTCGGCGACCTCACCGACGAGCGCTCCGACGCCATTCTCAAGGAGATGCAACCCGAGGAGCGCCAGGAGGTCGAAGAGCTTCTCGAATTCGAAGAAGATACCGCCGCCGGTCGCATGACGACCGATTACATGGCGCTCGCTCCTTCGGCGCGCGTGCATGACGCCGTCGAGATGCTGAAGAACTTCGATGGCGGCCTCGAGAGCATGAGCACCATCTTTCTCATCGGTGAGAACGAAAAACTTCTCGGCGCCGTCCCGCTCGCCAAACTCATCGTCTCCCATCCCGACACCCGCCTCTCCGAGTTAGCCGCCGACCCCCTCATCTCCTGTTCCCCCGAGGCCGATGAGCGCGAGGTCGCCGAAATTTTCGACAAGTACAATCTACTCACCCTTCCCGTAGTCGATGAGAACGGCTCCCTCACCGGCGTCATCACTGCCGACGATGTAATCTCCATCCTCCGCTCCCTGCTCTAACTGCATCGCGCGTGTGGTGTATCCGCTTGCCACACTCACCGCACCGCTCGTAAGCATGAGGTGTCATCCTGAGCGGCAGCGAAGGATCCCCGCACCGCTCAAATCTCCCGCACCGTTCCCAAGCTTCTCAACCAGTAATCGATTTTTATATCGCACGTCCCAACTCTTCAACCAGCAATCGGTTTTTCTTTTAAGATTTTCCGCCTCGTAATAAATCATATGAAAATAATCCGCATTTCCACCGCCTCGCCTTGAGCTTCTACCGCCGTGCAATTTATGCTGAGGTTTCCAATGTAAATGCCATTCCAAACCGTCTGGGTGCATATTGAAGCTGAAGATGTGGAGAGTACGTCTCATGATGTTCCTGGCCGTCGTCGGCCCGGGCTTCATCACCGCCAACGTCGATAACGACGCCGGTGGCATCTGGACTTACTCCCAGGCCGGTGCCCAGTTCGGTTACGGACTTCTCTGGGTCATGATTCCAATGACTCTGGCCCTCATCGTGGTCCAGGAGATGTGCGCCCGCATGGGTGTCATCACCGGCAAGGGTCTCAGCGATCTTATCCGCGAAGAGTTTGGCTTCCGCATCACCTTTCTACTCATGGCCGGCCTCGTTCTCACCAACTTCGGCAACGTGGTCGCCGAGTTCGCCGGCATTGCGGGCAGCCTCTCTCTCTTCGGAATCCCCATCTGGGCCAGTGTGCCTTTCTGCGCCGGCCTCGTCTGGTTGATGGTCGTCAAGGGCAGCTACAAGTCGGTGGAGAAGGTCTTCCTCGTAGCGTCGTTCATCTATCTCGCCTACATCGTCGCCGGAGTCCTTGCCCATCCCGACTGGAAGGCTGCTGGGTTGGCAACGCTGATGCCGCCCAGTCGCCACCTCTTCCGCAGCTCCAGCTACCTCTACATGGTCATCGGAGTCATCGGAACTACCATCGCCCCCTGGATGCAGTTCTACCTGCAATCCTCGGTGGCAGAGAAGGGAATCACCGAGAAGCAGTACGGTGCTTCGCGCCTCGATGTCATCCTAGGCTGCATTTTTACCGACGTAGTCGCCTGGTTCATCGTCGTCGCCTGTGCCGCCACCCTCTTCGTCGCCGGCCATCACGACCTCAAGGACGGCGCCGAAGCCGCGCAGTCACTCCGCCCCCTGGCCGGCAAATTCGCCTACATCCTCTTCGCCGTCGGACTCTTTAACGCCTCGCTTTTCGCCGCCTCGATCCTGCCCATCTCCACCGCCTACGCCGTCTGCGAGGGCCTTGGCTTTGAGTCCGGCCTCGACAAGAAATTCAGCGAAGCGCCGTTCTTCTATTGGCTCTACACCGGCCTCATCGTCGCCGGAGCCGGCGTCATCCTCTGGCCCAACCTGCCACTGGTCAAGATCACCATCCTCTCCCAGGTGGTCAATGGCGCGGTGCTACCGTTTGTTCTGGTCGCCATGCTCCTGCTCATCAACAAACGTGAGCTCATGGGACGCCACACAAATTCACATTTCTTTAACATCATCGCCTGGCTCACCACCATCATCATGATCGTGCTGACCGTGATGATGCTCTTCGGCACCAACGCCAGCTAGCACAGCGCGGGCGAGTCAGCCCAAAATTCATACTCTGTTAATCAAACTAGGAAGACTTGTTGCAAGCTGCTGAATTTGTTGAATTCCCGCGCAATAACAGTCGCAACTCAATCCAAAGACCCCGCATCCCAAGCAGTCGAGATCTTATGGTTTGAGGGTTTCCTCATGTCGCGCTGCGTTTCGACGTTGTTTCTGTTCCCGCTTCTACTTCTAAGCCTGGTTGTGGAAATAGGATGTGGCGGCTCTGGCTCATCATCAAGCTCATCATCCAGCAACAATACCCTCACTGCAGTCGCTATTTCTCCCGCCAGTGTTTACGTAAATGTTGGCTCCACCCAGCAGTTCACGGCGATGGCCACTTATAGCGACGGCACCCAGGCGAACATGACAAGTTCGGCAACCTGGGCCAGTTCAAACTCCGCAGTAGCATCCATAAGTGGCGGCGGTTTACTTACCGCCCTAGCCAAGGGAAAGGGCACAGTCACGGCTACGGTAGGAACCGTCACCGCGACCTCGGCGCTTAACGTCATCGCACCTGGTAATGCAAATGTAACAACCTGGCACTACGACAACCAACGGACCGGGCTCAACCCCAACGAAGCTAACCTGACCACGGCGAACGTGAACTCCACCAGCTTTGGCAAGCTGTTCTCCTACCTGGTCGATGGCTACATCTATGCACAGCCGCTCTATGTTTCAAATCTAACGATTTCCGGCGCATCCCATAATGTCGTCTTCGTTGCGACCCAGAACGATAGCGTCTATGCCTTCGACGCGGATAACTACGGCGCCGGTTCGCCGCTGTGGAAGGTATCTCTACTCCAAAACGGAGAGACGCCCTTAACCACGGGAGCGATAAAGCCATATCTGGGTATTACTTCAACGCCTGTTATCGACCTCACCACCAAAACCATCTATGTGGTCTCTGTACAAAACACCTCGGCAACGTCGTTCTTCCGTTTGCACGCGCTTGATCTTCTGACCGGTACGGAGAAGTTTGGTGGCCCAGTCGTCGTCACCGCGTCCGTCGCTGGTACGAATTCCGATGCCGTCAATGGAGTGCTGAGTTTGCCTACGAGCTGTGTGCAACGTGCAGCCCTGCTTCTATCCGATAGCTCCATCTACATTGGTTTCGGCGGTTGCCATAGCGGCTGGCTGCTCGCCTACAATGCTTCAACCTTGGCTCAAACCGGTGTCTTCAATGCCAGCCCGGATGTCAACGGATATGGCACGTACGGAGGGGCGGGAGGCGTGTGGATGGGAGGCGGTGGACCCGCTGCCGATGGAGGCGGAAATATCTACGTAACAACCGGAAACGGCCCCTACAACGGCAGCACATCGTATGGCGAGTCGGTCTTGAAGTTCAATGCGACTCTCACGTTACTCGATCACTTCACGCCCTTCGACTGGGCCTTTTTGCAATGCAAGGATTCCGACTTAGCCTCCGGCGGCATATTGCTGCTTCCCGGCACCGCCTACGCCGTGGCTGCCGGAAAACTTGGCAAACTGTATCTGGTCAATACTTCCAACCTCGGCGGTATGCAAGCCAACGATGCGGGAGCGGTTCAAACCCTATGGTTCGAGCAGGGTATTTCATCGCCGTATTCCGAGAGCTGCACGAATAACCTCGGAGCCGTATTGACGGATGAATCCACGGGATACCAAATCTACGGGACTTCAGCCTTCTTCAACAACGCGATTTACGTAGGAGCCGTGCCTTCCACAACGACCGACGTTGGCCCCGTACGCAGCTTCACTTACGCTGATGGCCAACTCACGGTAGCTTCGACCACCACCGACAGTATTCTGATTAACAGCTACGGGACAACTCCATTCATCTCCGCCAATGGAACATCGAGCGGAATCGTCTGGATACTGGATCACGGTCAACCGCTCCAGGACTCCGCCGCCGCGACTGCAACTTCTGCGATTTTGCGTGCCTACGATGCCACCAATCTCGCAAACGAGCTCTACAACAGCGGACAGAATTCATCCGACGCCGCCGGCCTTGGCATCAAGTTCACCTCGCCCATCGTGGCCAATGGCAAAGTATTCATCGGCGCCGGACACGACCCCGTCGCCACTGCCAATCCCCAAGGAGAGTTAGACGTATACGGCCTTAAATAAGAGCCTCTGCCACCCGGATCAGAATTGCACGTCGTCAGGTTCTCTGCTAACATTTCACCCCGCTCTTGAAATCCTTCAGCGTAAGGCAGCCCGTGGCCCAGACCCGAGTACCACCCCATCGTCTTCCTGTTATTGAAATCGTGCAAACAGCCAACACAGCCGTCTCCGCTGCTGAGGGCGGAGTCAAAGTGTTGAAGGTAATTTCCGCATCGGAAGCATTCTCCAAATATAACTGGCTCACAAATGTGCCAGGGCTCAACGCCAGCGGGAACCTTCGTGGAATGGTGCTTAGTTCCGATTGGCGGGTCGTTTTTGATGTCAGCTCGGACGTCCTCGAAGCAATGGGAAATGTCACCCTGATCGCAGGTTTTGCGGCCAATATCGCGGACCAGTGGGGTGCAACGAAAGCAATTCTCAATTCGAGCGAACCCGCTGTACTAAAGGGACTGCGGCTCACCGCGTTAGCGGGAACAGCTTCTGAGCGAACCTTGGGCGGAGCTGTTAGCTCCGGAGCCTCCCTCATTTTTCAGTCTCTACAGGGATACTGCCTGTTAGGAGGTCTTGCCGGAGGGACGGCACAGTCCTACAGCAACGCCTGTGTTGCCCACTTGCAGGGAGCAAATCGGTGGGTACAAACGCAGTTCAACATGTGGACCGACACAACCAAGCAAGGCGAACTGATTTACCACGTTGTGGCAAAAGTTAGAGCGTGAGTTGGCGGAGTCTGGCGTACCCGGAGATGTGTAGAGATACCATTCTTTTCGAAGTATCTCCGGCGACGCATCCTCAATCAACAAGGCTGGGCGCAGCGCCCTCCACATCTGCGCGATTTCGTCCTTGCCTCTGCCGCCACCCCTTCGACTAGCTCAGCGCCTCGATCACATCCACCGCCGCCGCGAATTTCCCCAGCGGAGCGCTCACTTGTACTCCCTGCACCATCCCTCGCGCCTCCAGCAGCATCTCGCGAGCGATCAGCACGCCCTCCGCTCTGGCGCGTTCGCTGCTCGTGCTCGCCGCCGCCATCCGGGTCAGAATCTCATCTGGCACCGAGACCCTCAGTTCGTTGCGCATAAACTCCGCATTGCGCACACTGGTCAGCGGCCAAATACCTGCCATCACTGGCACGCGGCAGTGCTCCACTCGCCGCAGAAACACCTCCAGCAGGCGCAGGTCGAAGACCGGCTGCGTCACCGCAAAGTGTGCTCCTGCCTCGCACTTGTATTCAAAGCGGCGTACCTCTTCGTCCACGTCGCTAATCCCCGGATTCGCGCCCACTCCGATGACAAATGCGGTTGCCGAGCCAATCGGGTTCGCGCCGATATCCACTCCCAGATTCAGGTTGTGAACGATATTCACCAGTCCGATCGCGTCCACGTCGAAGACCGCCGTTGCGTCCGGATAGTTCCCCAGCTTCGGCGGATCGCCGGTGATGCAGATCAGGTTGTGCACTCCCAGTGCGCTTGCCCCCAGCAGATCGCTCTGGATGCTCAGCACATTCCGGTCGCGGCAGGTGTAGTGCAGAATCGTCTCGATCCCGCATTCGCGCTCGATCAATGTGCATAGCGCCTGGTTGCCCATGCGCGCCGAAGCTCGTGGGCTATCCGGAACATTCACCGCGTCGATGCCCACGCTGCGCAAATACTTTGCCGCCGCCAGCTCTTTCGCCGGGTCATTTCCCTTGGGCGGCACAATTTCCACCATGGTCACAAACTCGCCCGCCGCCAGCTTGTGCCCCAGCTTCGAGCGTTCGCCCAGCGGCTTCACCTCCGGCGTCGCCGCCGGACCTGCCACCGTCACCTGAAATGAAGATGCGCGCGCCACATCCACCCGCAGCGCCAGCTTCATCGCCTTGATGTGCTCCGGAGTCGTGCCGCAGCAGCCGCCCACCAGCGACACTCCCGCTGCTACAAACCTCCGCGCATATTCCGCCATGTACTCGGGCGAACACAGATAAATGTTTCGTCCTTCCACACTGCGCGGCATTCCCGCATTCGGTTGCGCCGCCAGCGGCAGGGAAGTCACTCTACGCAGCCGCTCAATGGTATCCAGCATTGCCGCCGGCCCAATCGAACAGTTGCATCCCAGAACGTCCACGCCGAAATCGGCCAGCCGTCTGCCAAAAACCTCCACCCCCGTGCCGTCCAGCGCGTTGCCTTCCTCGTCGATCGTCACTTGCGCCACAATCGGCAGGCCCGGTGCAGCCTCGCGCGCCGCCAGCACCGCCTGATGCAATTCATCGATCGATCCGAATGTCTCCAGCAGGATCAGATCCACGCCCTCGGCTGCCATCACCTCGATCTGCTCCCGGAAAGCCGCTCGCGCTTCTTCCCGTGCAATCTTGCCCAGCGGTTCGATGCGAACCCCCAGCGGCCCCACGCTACCGGCCACAAGCACTTCGGCGCCCGCTGCCGCCCGCGCCAGTTGCACTCCCGCACGATTGATCTCGCGCACACGGCCTTCAAGCCCATGCCGCAGCAGCCGGTAATGGTTGGCGCCGAAGGTGTTGGTCTCCAGCACTTCGGCTCCAGCCTTGACGTAATCCGCATGGATCGCCCCAACCATCTCGGGTTGCGATAGATTCAGCTCGTCATAACATCGATTGATGAACACACCCTTGGCATACAGGAGCGTGCCCATAGCGCCGTCACAAAGCACGGGCCCACGGCTCAGGCGTTCCAGAAACGATGGCATCACTTCTTCTTCCTTAACCTCTAATTATCGCAAAGCGGCAATTCACCGCATTTCTCAAACCTTACCATAGCCGTCTTCCCGGCGAACCGCACCCGCGATGTTATAATCAGCCTTTCCAGCTCTTCTCAATTCCTCATCGTCTGGAGTGCGTTGCTTGAAGCAAGCGACATTGATTCTCGCCCTATTGGGCGCAGTACTATTGGCCGGCTGCGGCGGCAACGGCGACACCACCAGTCAAACCGACTTCAATAACGGTTCGGGTGATCAGCCCTTCAAGCCCAAAACTCATCTCTCTCACCGCAGTCTCGTCAGCAACTACTTCGGCGGAGATCTGAATGTGATGGACGCCACCCAGGACCGGCTCACCACCTACACCTTCGCCGTCGGCACCCAGCCGACCTACATGCAGTCTTCGCCTGACGCTACCCTGACCTTCGTCAACAATACCGGCTCCAACTCCATCTCCTCGTTCAACAATAACCTCGAGGCGGTCAAGGCCAATATCCAGCTCGGCGGCACCACCGAGAGCTTCGTCACCTCCTCTACCAATAATTTCGGCTTCGCCGCCGTTCCCAACTACTCCAACGGCCTTCCCCCGAATCTTCCCGGCGCCATCAACCGTTTTAATCCCACGGATGGAAGCTTGAACACCGCCATTCCGTTCCCCTACGTGCACTATCTCGCCATGGACCCCGCCCAGGCCCACCTGCTCGTCTTCACTTCCGGCGATGTTTCCGCTCCCAATGGCGATGACAATGCCTACTGGATCGATCTGACCAAAACCGACACCGGTGCAACCAGTCCAAACGTTGGATTCCCGCCGATCTCAGTCCTCGCCCCTCCGTCCGGAGCCTTTCCTGTTGGAACCTTCTCGCGTCCGATTGCCGCCTTCTTCTCCAGCGACAGCACCAAGGCCTACATCCTGAATTGCGGTACCGAGTGCGGTGGCGCCAGCGCTCCCAGCGTCACCGAGATTGATGCCATTAGCGATCCCGTTTCGACCCCGGCCACCAACTTCCTTTCCTCGATTTATCAGGGCACAGCCACGGTCGTTAATCACTGGCCGGTTTCCGGCGCACGTAGCGGTCTCATCGACCTCACTGCCAACAAACTCTACGTCGCCGGTTCCACCACCACCCTCGTCGACTCGGGTGGCAACAACGTGCAAGACGGCTACTTCACCATCATCGACCTCACGGCCGGAACCGCCTCCGCGCCCATCCGCATCGGTAATGGCGTCAAGGGCGTGATCCGCAACGTCAACGGAGTCTTCTGGGTAGCCTCCACCAATTGCGGCGTGGAGAGTTGCATCAGCATGGTCAATCCCGCAACCAGCTCCGGCACCGTCCTGCCCAACGCCAATGGCAACGCCACCGGAATCGCGCTCCAAGTCAACAGTAACGAGGTCTACACCATCGAGGGCTCGCAACTGTACATCTACGACCAGAGCGGCAACTCGATCACCTCCACCTACAACATCGACGTTAAGGGTCAGCCCTGGGACGTGCTCTACATAGACTAGGAAGTACAGCCTGTCGCGGCAGTGCCGGGAGTGCCCCGCAGATCGCCCGCTCTAAATTCGCGTCTTTGGCGAATTTAGGGCGGCTCCACGGTCGCTGTATACCGAAATGCCGGGTGCCCCACCTTCGACGCGCGTTCTTTGCGCGGCTAAGGTGGGAGAGCAGGACACATCAACCCTGGACTCAGTTGCTTTCGACCTTTTTCTTGCATTTGTTCTTACCCTGTCATTCCGAGCAACGCGAGGAATGACAGTGCTGCCCCCACTTCAACCAGCCCGTCCGACCTATCTTCAACTCGCAACTTGCAGTTCCTTTTCGTGACGCAAGTCACTGTGTGCATACGCCTGTCTCTGCTAGCTTTCTAACCTAGCTTACTAGCCAAAAGCACGACTCCGGAATGAGGTTTCTGTAATGAACGACTGCGCTCAACTGCAGTACGCCCACGTATTGAATGCCATTCCGGTGCCGATCTTCATCGTCGACGACGACGTCCGCATACTCGACTCCAACGCCGCCGCCCTTCGAGCATTCAGTCTTTCCGGAGATGCGATTCGCTTGCGGCGCGGTGGAGAGGCTCTTGGCTGTCTGCACTCGCAAGATGTTGCCGAAGGCTGCGGCAAAGGTCCCGCCTGCAAGAGTTGCGTCATCCGCAACTCGGTCACCAACTGCCTCGATGCGGTAACAACAACGCAGCGACGGATGAAATTTCAGGTAGGCACCCCGGCCGGCGCCCCGGCCAAAGACACCCACTTGGAGCTCTTGATTTCCGCAAGCCCTCTGCCCGAAGCGGGCAAGAATGCCGTGCTTCTCACCGTTGAGGATGTCACCCAGTTTTCCAAACTGAAGGCCATCATCCCAATCTGCTCGCACTGCAAGCGGATTCGCAATGAAGCCGAATACTGGGAGCAGGTCGACAAATACTTCCACGACCACACCGGGGTGGATTTTTCACACGGAATGTGTCCCGTATGTTTGGAGCAATTCTACGGCGAGTATCTCCGTCCCGCTGTTGAACCAGTCAACAAGTAAACGTGCCGGGCACCCCAGCAAGCAAGTAAGAACGTAGGGCGCAAAACGCCTTTTACTCTCCCACCAGCCGCAGCCTGTGCGCCGCCGTCCGCTCCACCGTCTCCGGCTTAAACGCCAGGCTGAAGGTCGTTCCCCGGTACCAAGCCTGGAACTGATCGTTGAAGTATGGGCTGAATAGATTTCCCGACTGCCCATTCACAATGTTCAAGGTGGACTGGTCCAGATCCCCAAAGTCCGCCGTGAAGCGCTCCGAGGCCGAGAACTGTCCCACTTGCTTTACCGTGATGCCGTTCCCCGACTGCGGCAGTCGTTCCGTCGACGCGAATCTCTCCAGCCACGGCACCTTGCCAAAAATCGGATGCGCAATCTGCACCGTCGAGTAGTCGCCGTACTTCCAGTTTGCCAGCTCTCCCGGCGCCTGCGGATCATTGGCCGCCGCCTCCACCGCCGCCGCCAGCAACGCCTCCCAGCTCTTGTACTGCCCCGGCAGCCAGCGTGCCGGCTCGAAGGCAATCGAATTCTCCAGCCACACCGTCTTCATGAACCAGTGGTACAGCTCCGCGTCGTCTCCCAGCTTGCTCTCCAGCACAGTCCGCGTCAGCCACTGCCGGGCCCGCTGCTCGATCGCCGCCCCAGCCGAGTCCGCGCTGATCTTCCCGTCGAAGTGCCGCAGAATCTCCGCCGCTTTCTTGGTCCGTTCGCTCGCCCCTGCCGTCTGGTCCACCGCATACACCATTCGCTGGGCCACAAACTTATCCAGATCGCTCTGCACATCCATCTGCAACGCCAGCATGTCGGCCGCGGTAAATTTCTTATTCTGCCGCAGTACCGCATAAATGCGCTCGGTTCGGTAAGGCGACTCCCACTCCTTCGTCAGCGAATACTTGTACCCATCCGGAGTCACCCTCCCATTCGCCGTGGCGATAATCCCCGACGGCGGGTTGTACACGCTTGGCATCTCCTCAAACGGAACGTAACCGATCCACTCATGCGCGTCGTCGGCTCCGTTCACAGGCAGCGACCCATCGCCAGACTCGCGCACCGGAGCCAGTCCCGCCGCCTGGTAGCCGATGTTCCCATCCACATCTGCGTACACCACGTTTTGCCCCGGCCCGTTGAAGCGGCCAAACGCTGCCCGAAACTGCTCCCAATTTTGCGCCCCATTCACTGCAAAGAACGGCAGGCTAAGCCCGCGCTCATAGAGCGCCCACTTCAGCGCCAACTGCCGCGTCTCGCCCTTCATCTCGCCGGAAATGATCGGCCCGTGCCGGGTCACAATCACGTCCATCTCCACGTCGCGTCCCCGCTTCACGTGGATCACTTCATGCCGCACCTCCGGCTTCTGCCACCCCGCCGGAGTCTGATACTCGCCCTGTCCGTTGAAGTTCTCCACAAACACGTCTTCCACGTCCGGCCCCAGGTTGGTAAAGCCCCAAGCGATCCGCCGGTTGTGCCCCACTATCACCCACGGAGTTCCCGGCAGCGTCACCCCGGCCACGTCAAAGTCGCCGCAGCTCAAGTGAGCTTCATACCAAGTGTTCGGAATCCGCAGCGTCAGATGCATGTCGTTTGCCAGCAAAGGCCGTCCGCTCTGCGTATGCGCCCCGCTGATCACCCAGTCGTTGGAACCCGCACGCGTCCTGTCCATTCCCTCCGTAGCCTCGAATCCCTGAAACCTTGAGACTTTGGAACCACGCTCTTCCACCTTGGCCGAATCCGGCTCCTCATCCGGCTCCGACCCCACCGGCTCAATCTCATCCAGGTCATGCCCCGGCACAATGTCGCGCTGCGATCTCTCCAAATACAGGTCCCCGGTCAGCTCCGGCCCCAGCCGCGCCAGAATCTTCTCCCGGTTAATATCGTCCAGATAGGTCCCATGGTTCAGCATCTCCGCCATCGAGGCTCCGACCAGCAGCGAATCCTCCGCCGCCCACGCCCGCGGAAAATACCGCAGCACCCGCATCTCCAGCGGCAGCCCATACTGGTGCTCTGCGATATACGCATTCACTCCGCGCGCGTAGGCCTCCAGTTGTTCCCGCTCCTCCGGCGAGGCCTGTGCCAGCGACTGTCGCGCCACCTCGCGAAGCCCCAGAACGCGTTGCTCCCGGTCCACCTTCACGTACTCGTTGCCCAGTGCCGCCGCCAGTTCACCCGCCGCATAGCGACGCATCATGTCCATCTGCCACATCCGGTCCTGCGCTGTCACATACCCTTGCGCAAAGAACAGATCGTCCAGCGTCTGTGCCGTGATGCTCGGAACTCCATGCCCGTCGCGCACCACCGTCACCGGAGCCGAAAGCCCCTTCACCACCACCGTTCCGTCCAGCGTCGGCATTGCCGCCCCGGCGGCCGCACGGAACCACACAAACGTTCCTCCTGCCAGCAACGCTGCCAGCAGAAGAACCGCCAATACCACCCACCCAATCCGTTTGAGCCGGGAGACGCGCACATTTTGTCCGGGGACACTTGCGGGGTAAACCATGACCCCGATTGTACCCGCTCGCCCGCATCGCCTGAGCTCTGATGTTGTTCTTCAACGCGCAAATATGCCGCAATCCCGTGCGGGCGGGTGGGGGGCGCGGGTGGCGGGTGGCTGGTGGCCCAGAGTTGGCGCTGTTCCAACTCGGGGGCTTTAGTTCGTAATGCGATTCTTAGTAGCGCTCGGGCGAGACATAAAGATCGTTATGAGGGAAACAGCCCGTGTCAGTGCGCCAGCCGCCTGACCCTAGCTCTCTTGTCCTGCCTGCCTGACCCCGTGCCGGTCCACATCCATGTATGCCATCAGCGTGTGCTCAAGCTGAATACCCAAACTGTCGTTCAGGCGCTGCAGGTCGAACATGAAATAGCTCAGATTGAGCGATAGCATGTGCTCATGAATAACGGAGAAGATGGCGCGCTCCAAAAGTCGCATGTAGCCCGCCAGTTGCGGAATCGTATAGCCCTGCTGGTACCGTTTCGCCCCCCGCGCAGCCGCACTGTGAACCATCTCTTTCGCCGCTTCCTCCGGTTCGGCTGTTTCCAGCATTGCCGCCAGCTCCTCAAGCATGTGCGGCGCGTCCTCAATCCGCAACTCGTCGGAAAGCGCAAGAACTCCCAACAGCGCGTCGGCCTTCATCTCTTTCAGTGCGCGCTGCGTAATATCAGATAGATTCTCGCGAAGAATTTGCGATACGCGCTTGTTCGCCGCAACCCTGCCAGACTTCGGATTCTTTAGCTTCTTCTCAATCAGTTCAATCAAGCTTGGGATCGGGGCAGGTTTGATCAGGTAATCGTCCACCTGGCTCCGGATCGCCTCCAGCGCCGTGTCAAAGCCCGGATATCCCGTAAGGATCAGCGTGATGCATCTCGGATGGGTCCGCCGCATGGCGCTGACGATCGTAAAGCCGTCGCCGGGATGGCCGATGTTCAGGTCTGAAATCAGAACGTCAAACGGAGCCGACGAAATCTTGGCGAGGGCCTCATTCACCGATCCCACAGCCGTCACCTCGTACCCGTGCTGTTCCAGAATCGCCCTCATCGTGAGAACGATGCCCGGCTCGTCGTCGACAAACAATACTTTCGCCCGTTTCATACCAATCTCACAGATATTTGGATGCGAGCTCCTCTTCGACGTGCCACTCTGTTTCAAATTTAACAATGGAAATTACCAGTACCTCGCCTGAGTTGGACAAGCGAAAGAAGGCGGCGCTGAATCAGGGCCAGCCAGCTTTCCTTGCTCACCCCATCCCCATAATTTATGCTTGACCTTCGAACTACTTAGAATTCAGCAAGAGGTGTGTAAGTGAATCACAGTCATCCATCCGGCGAAGGCTCCGGCATCGAGCGCGAACTGCACGATCCCATTTCAGACAAACTCGTAGCTCTTGAACCACTCGACCTCTCCAGGATTCACACCGTCGATGACCTCGTCCGCGCCATGGGCCACACCGCCTTCACCGGCCGTCAGATCGGCCAGGCCGCCGATGTCCTCGAAGCCATGGCCCGCGACCAGGATGCGTTCGTCATCATGACTCTCAGCGGAGCCATGACCGTCGCCAAGCAGGGACTCATCATCACCGACCTCCTCGACGCCGGAATCGTCAAGGCTATCGTCTCCACAGGAGCCCTCATGGCCCACGGCCTCGTCGAGGCTGCCGGCAAATCCCACTTCGTATGGGATGAAAAGATGAACGATGTCGAGCTCTACGAAGCCGGCTACAACCGCGTCTATGACACCTTGGAGCCCGAGACCAACCTCAACTTCGTCGAGGCCATCGTCGCCCAGATACTCGAAGCCTGGGACGCTTCCGAAGTCCTCTGCTCCTACAAGTTCACCCATGCCATCGGCAAATATCTGTCCGAGCACGCCGAAGGACGCGGCATCCTGCGCTCCGCCTACGAAAAAGGCGCAGCCGTCTACATCCCCGCCTTCACCGACTCCGAGATCGGACTCGACTTAGCTCTGCACAACCGCAAGCGCGCCAAGCAGTCGCGCGAACTCATCCGCTTCGACCCTTTCCTCGACCTCGAACACTTCGCCGAAAAGAATCTCGAGCAAAACCGTCTCGGAATCTTCACCATCGGTGGCGGCGTCCCGCGCAACTGGACCCAGCAGTTCGGCCCCTACATCGAGCTGCGCCATCGCCGCGGTGGCGAGGATATCCCCCTCAAGCGCTACCACTACGGCTTGCGTATCTGCCCCGAACCCGTGCACTGGGGCGGACTCAGCGGCTCGCCCTACAGCGAAGCCATCTCCTGGGGCAAGTTCGTCCCACCCGCCGAGGGAGGCAAATTCGCCGAAGTCTTCTGCGACGCCACCGTAGCTCTCCCCCTGGTCGCCGGAGCCGTCCTTGAGCGCCTGAAGAAGAAGTAGCCGCAACCTGCTCGTGCAGTTGCTCCCGCTCTCGCGGTTGCCTTGTTCTCGCAGTTGGCCGCGTGGCCACCGCTGCCGGAAGTTGGTGGCTGTGGGAGACAGTGCTACCGGACCTCGCTGCAAACCATTCGGTGCCTGACGTTCAACTCGCATTTTTTGCGAGTTGAACATCAGGCGTTTGACCTTGATCTTGCGGTTGCCCTTGTGATCCACGCCGGACCATTTACCACCCAGTACCCATCTCGCCGAACCCATTACCTCCACAGCCAATCCTTTGAAAACTGCGCAACCATTGCCGACAAAGTAATATCGCCGCTCCAAACGATTGCCTGTTCCGCCAATCGTTGCTCCCTCCCGGAAGAGTTCCACAGCAACGCAAGAAAAGGCCCTGGATCGTCTCCAGGGCCTCGGCAACCGCATAAACAGTGGGTTAATCGAAGATCAGTATTGCGGCGGCGATGGTCGTAGTCCAGATGCCACTCTTGTCCCCAATCGCGCTCTGCGTAATGTTGGTCGTCCGCACAATCTTGTTCGACAGACGATAGACTTCTTTCTTCTCGTCCCAGCTCTTATCGGGATCGAAATCAACATTCAGCGTCGTGGCGAGCATCTCTGCCGCCAGTTCTTCGGCGTAGTCGCCGGCAATCTGGTCGGTCTCGCCAAAGCTGTGGTGTTCGCTCAGATATCCGTAAGTTTCGCGGTCCGCAGGCAATGCCAGGCCGATGCTGGAGGCTACCAGACGATGCGGTTCACGGGTGGAATTCTCGGCAACCACGGCGAAGACAACCTCGCCCGGACTCAGAAATTTCTGTCCCTGCGCGCGTGTCAGCAACTTGCAGTTCGGCGGGAAGATGGAGGAGACGCGCACCAGATTCTGCGCGGCAATCCCCGCATCGCGCAGTGCAAGCTCGAATGAGGTCAAACGCTCTTTATGTTTTCCCGCGCCCTTGGTGAGGAAGATGCGCTTGGGGACCATGTCTTTGGCCAATTCTTGTTACTCCTCTGACAAAAGAATACGACCGGCCAGAAATGTGTTTGGGCGGCGCTTTTGAAATTAAATGATTCCGACGACAGGTGCAATCCAGAATCGGAACTATTTCCATGATCGCGAAATCCAGGGTTCGCAATCCTTTGTCTTCAACGCCGTGGCTGGCGCGACCGGCGCGACCCGAACCGCTATTTACGCGCACTCTGAGGAGTTTTTAACCGGACTGCAATATCGATGAACGCCAGCGAGGCACGGCTTAGTGCCTTGTCCTTGCGGAACACGAGGGCCATGTCGCGACGGATCAGAGCGTCCGTTAACTTTACGATCGCCATGATTCCGAGTTGCAAATCTCCCAGCGCAGTGGAATGCGGGCAGAAGCCGATACCCACGCCAGCTGCGACAAAACGCTTCAGCAACTCGCTCGAATCCAGTTCCATGCTAACGTTGGGTTTCATATTGCGATCATCGAACATGCGGTCTATGCTATCGCGCGTGCGCCCCATCTTGGGCAGCAACAGCGGATAGTCGGCAATCTGCGACACCTTGATTTCCTTGAACTTTGCCAGAGGGTGTCCGATTGGGGTGATTACAATCAGTTCGTCTTTGTGGATCGGGACGGCAGTGATTCGTTTGTCGGTCACCGGCATTGCGGCAACGCCGAAGTCAGCCGAATTGTCGACGACAGCTTCCAGCACCTCGCGCGTCTCCGAACGTTTCACCGTGATTCCAACGTCGGGATAGCTGCGTTTGAATTCGGCAAACACCTCGGGAAGAATGTGCAGACAACTCCCTTCGTTAGCCACAACCACGATCTCTCCGCCTGGCACGCGATCTGCTTCCGCCACGGCGCGCATGGCCGCACGGCGCGCCTCCAGCGCACTTTCCACGTAGACCAGAAAGATTTTTCCAGCCGCCGTAATGGAAACCTTTCCACCCGTGCGATCTAGCAGCTTTGCTCCGACCTCTTCTTCCATAGCACGAATCTGTGCGGAAATGGCGGGTTGGGTGCGGAACCGCCGTTCGGCCGCGCGCGAGAAACTCAGATTGCGCGCCACCTCCAGGAAGGTTTCTAGCTGGTCGAAATCCATATGTTATTTCACTCGAAATCCGGAAATGAACTCGTATAAGTACCGAACATCATTTATTCATTGCCCGCAGTATATCTAGTCCAAAGTGTAAATCACATTGGGCGCGCGCTTGCGCCCGCGATAAACAATTACACCCTCTCCAGCGTCCGGAGCCGGTTGCAAACACCTGGGTGCTCGGCGCGGCGATCATCCAGATACAAGAAAATCTTAAGCACCTCAACGACGGTGGAATTAACCCGCAAAGGTCATCGCTCCCTAGTCTTACACACCGTCAGCCACCCTGGCCAACAGAGCATAAAAGCAGCTTTGCAACAATGGTCTGTTTTTTCTTGCACTTCGTCCAGCAAAAACTATAGCTGAGTCGTTATCATGGTTGGGTCATGCCCGAGTAGCGCTCCCGGGTAGCACTCAAGAGGACCTAAGCAAATGAGCTCGCACGGTGAAGTTAGTGCTTCCAGCGTTTTAGAGTTTGCCCAGCAGCAGGGCGCCGAGATGTTTGATCTGCGATTCAGCGACCTTCACGGTCTCTGGCACCATATTTCGTACCCAATCGCTAAGTTAACGCTGGATTCGTTTCACGACGGATTCGGGATCGACGGTTCCTCGATTCGAGGATGGGCGGCCATTCACGAGAGTGACATGCTTCTGATCCCTGACCCGTCGACGTTTGTAATGGACCCTTTCACGGAGATTCCGACCTTGGGGATCATTGCCGATGTCATCGACCCTGTAACCCGGCAGCGTTATGACCGCGATCCTCGCTACATCGCCGTCAAGGCTGAGATGTATCTAGCCTCCTCTGGCCTAGCGGATGAGGCGATGTTCGGAGCCGAGGCGGAGTTCTTTGTCTTCGACAATGTCAGCTTTGGCGATAGCGCCAATCATGGCTTTTATTATATTGACGCTGATGAGGGGCGCTGGAACTCGGCTCGCCGCGAAAATAATCTGGGCTATCGTCCGCGCTATCGCGAAGGCTATTTTCCGGTGCCGCCGACGGATCACCATCAAGACCTACGAACAGAGATGCTGCTGACTATGCAGGAGTGCGGTCTTGAGGTGGAGTGCCATCACCACGAAGTGGCCAGCGGCGGCCAGGGTGAGATCGACCTGCATTACAATTCGCTTCTGCGCGCTGCCGATGCAATGATGCTTTACAAATACATTGTGCGTAATGTTGCACGCCAGAATGGCAAAACCGCAACCTTTATGCCCAAGCCGCTCTTTGGCGAAAACGGCAGCAGTATGCACACGCATCAGTCCCTTTGGAAGGGTGGTAAGCCGTTGTTCTTTGGCGACGGCTACGCTGGACTCTCCGAGATTGCATTGTGGTACATCGGAGGGCTCATCAAGCACGGCCCCGCGCTTGCCGCGTTGACCGCGCCGACCACCAATAGCTATAAGCGGCTCGCCGCCGGATTTGACGCGCCGATTAATCTCGCATATTCGCGCCGCAACCGCTCAGCTGCGTGCAGAATTCCGATGTACTCTTCGGCACCAGAAGCCAAGCGCGTCGAGTACCGTCCGCCGGACCCCAGTTGCAATCCCTACATTGCGTTCTCGGCCATGCTGATGGCCGGTCTGGATGGCATCGAGAACCGCATCGATCCCGGGTTGCCGCTCGATAAAGACATCTACGACCTGGGACCGGAGGAGTTGCAGAAGGTGTCCTCGATTCCACTATCGTTGGAAGCCGCACTGGACGCACTGCGGGTTGACTACCAGTTCCTGTTGAAAGGGGATGTCTTTACGGAGGATTTGTTGGAGACCTTCATGGCCTACAAGCGGGAGAAGGAAGTGGATGCACTCCGCCTACGGCCTCATCCACACGAATTTTCGATGTATTACGACATATAGAGGTAAGTGCAGTAGTTACAGACAACAACAAAGACTTGGCATACCCTGCGATACTGCGGGTATGCCATTCCAACTTCTAGGCGCTCTCAGCAGATTCACTTTCGGCGGTGCCACTGTCCGGAGCTTCTTCGGAAAAGACTTTGGGAAACGTGGAGATAGAGGATAACGCAGTCTCTGCAAGATAGACTCCGTTCCGGAGTCTGATGGCGCGCGGGCCAATGGAAGGAATACGTTCGCCAGGAATGATGATGCCGACGAGGTTCATGGGATCGGCTGCGGAGATAGTGATGACCTCATTCGACGCAGGTAGATTACGCATTTCACGCACACTTTCGACAGCCAGCGGCAGGGCGAATTGTTCGCCGACAAAGCCGGAGACGAAGCGTCCACCGCGAATTTCTCCCCGATCTTCGAGGCGGCGGAAGGCCCATTGGAGTTCCCGCCACTTGGGAAGATTTGATTCACGCGTGAGCAATTCTCGAAAGACGATACCGTAACGGCGCAGCAGCATCCAGCAGGTGGCCTCGACACGCGCGGGCATGGAAGTCGCGTATTCGCTGGCTCTACGCGGGTTGCCGTTCGCTGCAGCTCGTGTGGCCTCACCTGCGACTTCGTCGGAAGGCCCGTCGGAAGTTTCATCAGAGACCCCGAGCAATGACCATCGCCCGGCAGTGTGTGGCGGGCGCCTGCTATGCGCGGAAAGCGAAGACGGCCGAGGCCTGGCAATGAGTCCGCGAAGGTTATCGAAGCCGTCGGCAGTGACGAAGCCAGCAGCGACAAGCTCCCACAGGGCGCTCTCAAGTTCGGCGCGTAAAAGCGTGGTGATTCGCAGGAGATCGGCAAAGAAGAGGGCGCCACGGCGGCGGAGGGCTGTGAGCACGAGTTGCGCAGAGGTGCTAAAACAGGGCTCAGAAAGGTCGTTGTGCAGACGCGGTTGCATCCATGCGCAATCTTCGCGCAGGAAGAACGTTATGGGAGCAACCGCAGTGGGAACAATGCGACGTGTGCGTCCGTTGGCATCGTCGAGGGTTGCGGGGTGCGGCGAGAGGCGTCCCCAACCGGCGACGCCCATGAGGCAAAGACGGTCGAGCGCGGCGCCGTCGTAATCGGCAACCCTGCGGGCAAGGATGTGGCGCTCCCAGGAACTGGCGGGGATTTCGAAGCCCTGCAACTGGCGCAGAACTTCGAGCACTCCATGCTCACCGCGCAGGGCGGAGCCGGGTGCGAGGTGCTGCCATCGCAGAAGCCAGTGCATGAATTGGGCCGCCGTTACTGGCTCAATCTGCTTGCGCAGGGTTGCAACGGTAAGGTGGTGGATGCGGGCCAGGAGGCGTCGGTCACACCACTCAAGGGGGCCGGAGGTGCTGCGGAAGTGGCCGCGAAGAATCGCTCCGGTGGCCTCGAGGCGGAGAAGCGCGGGCTCGATGGAGGCGGGCGAAAGTCGGCAACGATTGGTGTTTTGGATAATCGTTGCCGAGGCGGAATTTACCTTTGAGTCAATCGTTGCGCTAGTTGGGGAAGGATTGCCGTATTCGATAACACTGAATAGGTTGGCTAGTTCCTCGGAGGTTAATGGCCCGGTGAGCTGCATCCAGCCGAGAAGGGCGTGGTCGAGGATTGCTTCGGGCGTTGGTGTGTTGGTGGAGAGCTGGGGCGGTTCGGGGACAAAGGATACATCGACATATATCGATCTGAAGTCTTTGGCTTTTTCCGAGGCGACCCAGAACTCGCGACCTCCTACGAAGGCGCTGACGGCACGGCGGCTCTCGACGAGTTGACGCATCCATTCGGTGAGTTGAGAAGCGTCGGGCGCAGGTGCGGGATAAAGAATGAGGGTTTGCAGGAGATCGTGGAGATCGTCGGGGTCGCGGAGATCGGGGCGCGATTCTTCGACGACTTGGGCAATGGCCGCGGGGTCGAGCTTTCCAGCTTCTTCGAGTACGGAGGCGGGAAGAGTGCGGCGGAGTTGCACGGCGCGAGCGCGGCGCTCTTCTAGCGGAGCGTCGTCGAGGAAGGCGTATGGATTGGCATTGAGAATCTCGTGGGCGAACTGCGAGGGGACGGGGGTATCGACGGCAATGGTTTGGATACGTCCGTCGCGGAGGGCTTGGAGGACCTCGCGGAGTCCGTCGATATCCATGGCCTCGTGCATGACGTCTTTCATTACTTCCTGGATGAGGGGGTGGTCGGGGATTTTGATGTCTCCCTGGATGTTTTCAAAGCAGGCGGCAACGTCAGGAAAGACGGCGGCGAGTAGATCGTCGCTCCTCATGCGCTGAATCGGAGGTGGAACTTTCTTTCCGTTCTGAAAGCGGAGAAGAGCAAGGGAGCGATTGGCGTCCCAACGGAAGCGGGTGGCGAAGATGGGCGAGCCGCCCAGCACGGCCTGCTGAAGTATGTCCTCGACCGTCTCGGGCTGGAGGAAGTGGAAGACGTCGGCGAGAGGAAAGCTGTGCTGCTCGGCAAGGGCGATGCTGATCCCATCGTCGGTGGCCGAGGCCTGGAGCTCAAAGTTGAAGCTGCGGCAGAAGCGCTTGCGGAGAGCGAGACCCCAGGCGCGGTTGATGCGCGCGCCGAAAGGGGCATGAATGATGAGCTGCATGCCGCCTCCCTCGTCAAAGAAGCGCTCCGCGATGATGGTGCGCTGGGTGGGGACGGCACCCAGGACGGCGCGGCCTTCTGTGATGTAGGCGGCGAGCTGGCGTTGAGATTCGGGGTCGAGGAAGGACTGGTCAACGCGCTCGGCAATTGAGAGATCGATATGTGTCGATGCGTTCGCGGGTGGAAAAATCGATTGCTGGTTGAAAAGCTTGGGGCGGCGCTGGGGATTTGAATCGTGCTGGGGTCCTTCACTTCGTTCAGGATGACACTCGTCATCCACACGGTCGCTCCCGTCACATTCATCGCTGATGAGCTGGCGAAGTTCGGCGACCTGGGCGGAGAGCTCAAAGGTGCGGGCCGGAGCTTCGCCGCGCCAGAAGGGAATGGTGGGCGGCTGGCCATGGGCATCCTCGACGAGGACGCGCCCGGAGCGGGACTCGACGCGACGGATGCGCCAACTGCTGTTGCCGAGGAGCATGATGTCGCCGGCGTTGGACTCGACGGCGAAGTCCTCATCGAGAGTTCCGATCACGGTCTCGGTGGGTAGAGCAACTACGTTGAAGAGTGAGCTCTCAGGGATGGCTCCGCAGGAGGTGATGGCAGCCAGGCGCGCGCCGCGACGGGCGCGAAGACGGCGGTTGACCTGATCCCGGTAGAGATATGCCCCAAAGCGTCCGCGCTTGGCGCTGATGCCTTCGCTAAGCATGACGAGGACTTTGTTAAAGGATTCGCGCGAGAGGTCGCGGTAGTTGCGGGCGCGGCGAACAAGGGCGAAGAGCTCGTCCTCATCCCACTCATCGGCGGCACAGGCGGCGACGATCTGCTGGGCAAGGATGTCGAGGGGTGCGTCGGGAAGAGTGAGGCGATCGAGGTCGCCTTGACGGATGGCACGGATGATGGCGGCGCACTCGATGAGCTCGTCACGCGTGGTAGCGAAGAAGCGGCCCTTGGGGATGGCTCCACGCCAGTGCCCGGCGCGACCTATGCGCTGCATGGCGACGGAGATGGCGCGTGGAGAACCAATCTGGCAGACAAGGTCAACATTGCCGATGTCGATGCCTAGCTCGAGCGAAGCGGTGGCAATAAGGATGCGGCACTCACCCTGCTTGAGACGGCGCTCGGACTCGAGGCGGAGATGGCGGGAGAGCGAACCGTGATGGGCGGCGACTAGCTGCTCGCCCATGCGCTCGGCGAGGTGGTGCGAGATGCGCTCGACCAGGCGGCGGGTGTTGACAAAGACAAGAGTGGAGCGGTGCTCGATGGCAAGTTGCTGAAGGCGATCGTAGATTTCGTCCCACATCCCGTTGGAGGCGATGGGGCCGAGTTCGGTGGAGGGAAGTTCGATGGCGAGATCGAGCGGGCGGGTGGAGGGGATGAGGACGGTGACAGGAAGCGCGCGCTCGTTTCCAACGCGCTCATCATCCCCATGTTCGCTTTCAGGAGGGAAAATCGATTGCTGGTTGAAAAGCTTGGGGAGGCCTGGAAGATTTGAGCGGTGCTGGGATCCTTCACTTCGTTCAGGATGACAACTCGAATCAAAAGTTTGGCCGGAGAGAAATTCAGCAATGAGAGACAAGGGGCGCTGGGTGGCGGAGAGCCCGATGCGGTTGGGGCGGAGGTGGGTAATGGCGTCGAGGCGCTCAAGGGAGAGTGCGAGATGGGCTCCGCGCTTGTTGCCTGCGAGGGCGTGAATTTCATCGACGATGACGGTTTCGACGTGGCGCAGGGTTTCGCGGCTGCGGGCGGCGGTGAGCAGGATGTATAGCGACTCCGGGGTGGTGACGAGGATGTGCGGCGGCAGCTTTAACATGCGGGCACGGTCGCGGATGGAAGTGTCTCCCGTGCGTACCATGGTGCGAATGGCGGGCATGAGGAAGCCACGGGCGGCGGCGAGTCGCTGGATCTCAGCGAGCGGCTGGTCAAGGTTCTTCTGCACGTCATTGCCGAGGGCCTTGAGGGGCGAGACGTAGAGGACATGAGTGTGCTCGCGCAGGGCTCCGGTGAGCGAGAGACGAACGAGCACGTCGATGCAGGCAAGGAATGCAGCAAGGGTTTTGCCGCTGCCAGTGGGTGCGGAGATGAGCGTGTTGCGATGGGCGAGGATGTGCGGCCAGCCAGCAATTTGCGGCTCGGTGGGCGTGCCGAAGCGCGTGGTGAACCACTCGCGCACGACGGGATGCGCCCAGGAGAGATGGTCTTCCTGAAACCCCACAGGGGAATTCTAGAACATTTATTGAGCTGCGGGTGCGGAGTTCGTCTGGACGCATGTGGGAGTGCACCGCGGGGATAGTTGCTCGACGCGAGCTCAAATAGCTGCGAAAGTTCCCGGGCGCGAAAGTTCCTGGCACCATCGCCGTGGTTGCGGCCATCCAAGTGGGACGTGGTTGCTAAACCTTGTAAGTGAAGGTGCCGATGGCTTCCGTACCTACAACGCAAAGCCGCGCCGACCAGCGGAACGCCGTAGTTGCTGGATTTCTTGGCTGGACATTGGATGCGTTTGATTTCTTCATTCTGGTGATGGTGGTTCCGGCTGTCGCGCGGGATTTCCATCAGTCGGTGCCGGCCATTGCGTTGACTCTTACGGCGAGCCTGGCAACGCGGCCACTGGGCGCGATTATCTTCGGCATCATGGCGGACCGCTGGGGCCGGCGATTGCCTCTCATGATCGACGTAATCTTTTACTCGGTCATCGAGGTCTTTTCCGGACTGGCACCCAGCTACAAATCGTTTTTGCTTTTGCGCCTGCTGTATGGCATTGGCATGGGCGGTGAGTGGGGCGTGGGAGCGTCGTTGACGATGGAATCAGTGCCGGCGAAGATTCGCGGCATTTTGTCCGGACTACTACAGGAGGGCTATGCGGTTGGGTATTTGTTGGCGGCTCTTGCTTACTACACGGTGTACCCGCGGTGGGGTTGGCGGCCGATGTTTTTTATCGGCGGTCTTCCGGCGCTGCTCTCGCTGTTTATTCGCAGCAAGGTTAAGGAAACCGAGGCTTGGCATCAAGCGCGAACGGATTGGAAGCAGTACGGCGCGGCCATTGTTGGCAACTGGCGGCGATTCCTATACCTGGCGTTGCTGATGGCATTCATGACCTCGATGTCGCATGGGACGCAAGACATGTTTCCCACTTACCTGGCTCGGCAGCGGCACTACGGGGTGAAACTGGTCAGCGTGACAACTATGGTTTCCATGGCGGGAGCGCTGGTTGGGGGAATTGTGGTTGGCCACCTGTCGGATCGCTGGGGGCGGCGACGGGCGATGATGACGTCGATTACCCTGGCGCTGCTGTTTGTCCCACTCTGGATCATGGCACCCACCCTGCCCACGATCATGATGGGAGCATTCCTGATGCAATTCATGGTGCAGGGCGCATGGGGAGTGATTCCTGCTCACATCAACGAACTGTCGCCGCCGCAGTTGCGGGGATTTTTGCCGGGATTTGCATACCAGACGGGGGTGTTATGTTCATCGAGCATTGGCTATATCGAAGCCGCCGCCGGTGAGCATTTCAGTTACTCGCACGCGATGGGCGGGGCGATGATTATTGTGCTCGTGTGCTTGTGGGTGGTCATCAAACTCGGGCCAGAGGCGGCGGGCGTGGCGTTTATCCGCTAAGGGAATCAGGGTCAGCCGTTGTATTCGGCATCCGTGACCTGCTCGAACCATGCCACATCGACGCCTTGGTCGTCGGCCTCCTGCATGGCAAGGTGGGTCATGGCGTGGCCGGGCGCAGCACCATGCCAGTGTCGCTCGCCGGGCTTGATTACAACTGTGTCGCCGGGATGCACGGTCAACACAGGACCTCCGTGGGACTGTACACGCCCAACGCCGGAGAGGATGTGCAGCACCTGACCGACGGGATGGGTGTGCCAGGCGGTGCGAGCTCCGGGTTCGAAGAAGACGCGATAAGAGCGCAAGCGCGATGGTGGCTCGTTGACGGGAATGGTGTCCAGCCAAACCGTTCCGGTGAAGTAGTCATCGCGTGCGCGCGTAGTCGCCCGCTGTTCGCTGCCGATCACGTCCATAGGCATATTGTGATGCGTGATCGCGGGGCTTCGGCAGCCATGTCCCGGCAGTACCACATCCCGCAACTTGGAGCCCTCAGCTTTAATACCAGAGATACGTGGATTAGCCTCGACCTCCGGCCAACCTTGCCGCCTCAGGCCTGCGCCGCAAGATTGCCATCGCCGCGACACCCAGGAAAGGGCCTGGCGCGAGGGCGGCAAAGGTCCATCGCCAACCTACGGCGTCGACCAGAAACGGAACCACGTGGATGGTCACCAAGGTCAGCAGGAAGCCGGCGCAGGTCTGGATGGTCAGCATGGTACCGACATGGGCGGAGTCAGACAACTCGATGACGCTGGAGGAGAACTGCGCGGAATCAGCTACCACGGCAACTCCCCAGAGCAGGCACAGCGCAGTGGTGAGGCGCCAGTCGGCCCCGTAAAGCAGGCCGGTGCACAATGCGCAACTGCCGCTTACGGCCATCGCCGCCATGGTCAGTGTGGTGCGTCCCATGCGGTCGGCGAAGAGACCGCCAGCCCAGCAGCCCAGGCTGCCGCCTCCAATCACGGCAAAGGTGACCACCTTGGCATAAACGGCGGGAAGGCCCTTCAGGGCAAAGCTGGAATTGAGAAAGGCGCCGATCCACGCCCACATTGCATAAAGCTCCCACATGTGGCCGAGATAGCCGAAATTGGCGAGGCGTATCGGTGTGTTGCGCCAGGCTTGCAGGATATAGGCGGGCTGGAAGCGCGGCGCGGAAGCGTGATTGGGACCGAGCCGCGCCCATCCCACCAGCGATCCTGAGGCTGCGGCCGAGGCGGTAGCCAGCAGCACGGCGATATGCCAATCGAGACCACCCAGAGCGTTGAATAAATGCGGGGAAGCCGAGCCGAGGGTCAGTGCTCCGACGAGGATACCGACCAGCAGTCCCATGTCTCCCTTGGCCCAACTGGCGACCATCTTCATGCCCACGGGATAGACGCCGGCCATGCAGACGCCTGTGAAAAAACGGCAGGCCAACACCCCCGACGATGAGGGAGGAAAGACCAGCAGACCGAGGTTGGCCAGTGCCGCGGCCCAGGCCGAGAAGCGGAAGAAACGATGGGGTTCCATGCGGTCAGCTAAGCCCAGGAGAGCGCTGGCGAGGGTGCCACAGACGAAACCGACCGAGACCAGGCTGGTGAACAGGGAAGAGTGGAAGGCATCCAAGTGGGCCTGCAGTTTGAGCGCCGGGAGCACTGCCGTCGCTGAGAACCACAATGACAGGGCCATGACTTCGCATAGCGCGATGAGCGCCACGGCACGCGCCTTTGCGGAGAGGAATCGAGCTGTTGCGTCGTTCAGTAAATGCCTCCTAAAGGCTTCCAGCGTTCAAGTAGCCACACGGGCACGCACAGCCAAGTGTCTGGGATCTTCCCGGCGATATATACGAAAGCTGTTATTCAGGCCGAAACAATATTGCACAATTTCAGTATTTTGACGAGTATTTCACTCACGGAGAAAGACGTGATGATTGTGTGCTACGGATGATTTACGACTATTGCGTTATCGGCGGCGGAATTGTTGGACTCGCCACGGCGATGAAGCTCCTGGAGTTGCAACCGGGCGCTAGCCTTGTGTTGCTTGAAAAAGAAGCCGGGCTGGCAAGACATCAAACGGGACATAATAGCGGCGTCATTCACTCTGGCATTTATTATGCGCCGGGAAGCTTGAAGGCGGAGTTTTGCCGCCGCGGCTCGAAAGCGACCAAGGCGTTCTGCGAGCGGCACGGCATTCCTTACGATACGTGCGGAAAGCTGCTGGTTGCGACGAATGCCTTGGAACTCACGCGCATGAATGGCCTGATTGAGCGCGCGCGGTTGAACCAGATCGAAGTGGAACGGCTGGATGCCGCGGAGTTGAGGCGGCTAGAGCCTAACGTCGATGGCATCGGCGGAGTACTTGTTCCGGAGACCGGGATCGTCGATTACCGGCGAGTCTGTGACAGCATGGCTGCGGTCATCCGTGATGCAGGCGCGGACATCGAGACGGGTGTCAGGGTCACGGCGATCCGTGAGGCTCCGAGCTGCGTGATGATTGGCACCGGCGGGCAGGAGTGGCAGGCCCGGAAACTCATCGTTTGCGCGGGCTTGCAATCGGACCGGCTGGCGAGAATGGCGGGCATTGAAACCGAGCATCAGATCGTCCCGTTTCGCGGCGAATATTACCGGCTGCCGCCATCGAAGAGCCAGATTGTGCGGCATCTGATTTATCCGGTCCCTGACCCGGAGCTGCCATTTTTGGGAGTTCACTTGACGCGCATGATGGACGGCAGCGTGACGGTGGGGCCGAACGCGGTGCTTGGCTTCGCTCGTGAGGGCTATCCGAGATTCTCCTTCAACTTGGGCGACGTCATCGAATACGCCGGGTTCCCGGGCTTCTGGAAGACGATGAGCAGGAATCTCGGACATGGCGTTAAGGAAATGAAGAACTCCGTGTTTAAGGCTGGGTACTTACAGGAGTGCCGCAAATATTGCCCAAGCCTTGAACTCGACGACCTTACGCCCTGCGAGGCTGGAATTCGCGCGCAGGCGGTGATGAGGGACGGCACCCTGGTGCATGACTTTCTGTTCCTGGAGACCGCGCGTATGCTGCACGTCTGTAACGCGCCATCTCCGGCTGCTACGTCGGCCATTCCTATTGGTGAGATGATCGCAAACAAAATCATCGGCGAAAGGAGTGCGTCCGAGGCGAAATCCTAGGGAGGTTGTGCTTTGGGTCTTTCAACCTTTTGGACGCCGGAGGAATCTTATCGGATTATGCCTACAAATAAGATGGACGCGAGCGATACGTTTACGATCGGCGGTGATCTGACAGTCAACCGATTGGGGTTCGGCGCGATGCGGCTTACCGGCGAAGGAATCTGGGGGGAACCGAAGGATCCGGCAGAGGCGAAGCGTGTGTTGCGGCGCGCGGTGGAGTTGTGGATTAACCTGATTGATACCGCCGATGCTTACGGTCCAGAGGTGAGCGAGCGATTGATTGGGGAGACGCTGTATCCGTATCCCAAGGGCTTGGTGATTGCGACCAAGGGTGGGCTGGTGCGTTCAGGTCCGAACCAATGGCAGCCGGTGGGTAGGCCAGAGTATCTGCGGCAGTGCGTGGAGATGAGTCTTCGGCGCTTGAAACTGGAGCGGATCGATTTGTTTCAATTGCATCGCATTGATCCGAAGGTTCCAGCCGCAGAGCAGTTTGGCGAACTGAAGAAGATGCAGGAGGAGGGAAAGATTCACCACATCGGACTCTCGGAGGTGAAGCCGGCCGAGATCGACAACGCCCGCAAGACGATCGACGTGGTAAGCGTGCAGAACATGTACAACATCGGTGACCGCGGCCATGAGGATACGCTGCAATATTGCGAGAAGAATAAGCTCGCGTTTATTCCGTGGTTTCCGGTGGCCGCCGGTAAGCTGGCGCAGGCTGGAGGTGCGCTGGACGAGACCGCTAGAAATCACCACGTCACGGTGGCGCAACTGGCGATAGCCTGGCTGCTGCATCGTTCCAAGGTGATACTGCCGATCCCAGGTACCTCGTCGGTTCGGCATCTGGAAGAGAACGTAGCCGCGACGGCGCTGAAACTGGACGAGGGCGAGTGGCTTGCGGCAGAGCGGAAGGTAAATGCGGACAGGGCAGACAATGCGGCATAACTCCATGCGGCTGGCCACCGTGGTGATGATGCTATCGCTGTGCGGAGTGGCGCAACAGGTGCCAACACAACTCCAACCGCCAGCCAACGAACAGCTTTTGTTAGAAGTACGCGGGAAGGGCGATCAGATATACACGTGCGCGACGGAAGGTTCGCGATTCGTGTGGGCGCTGAAAGGGCCTGAAGCCAAACTTTTCGAGAAGGACGGCAAAGTGTTTGGCAGACACTTTATTGGCCCCTCCTGGAAAGCAAAGGATGGCAGCCTGATTGTTGGGAAACCAGTCGCGGATGCACCCGCACCCGATGGCAATTCCGTTCCGTGGCTGCTGGTGAAAGTCGTCAGTCACGATGGCAATGGAGTACTCTCTCACGTTAAGACGATTCAACGACTGAATACCTCGGGCGGCAAAGCACCTGCGTCTGGCTGCGATCAAAGCCATGTTGGCAAGGACGTGCACGTAGCTTATTCTGCCGACTATCTTTTTTACGCGCCGAGGTAACTGCCGCAGCCTTCTTCTTACTTCTTTGCGGCGGCGTCTTGGTCGCGGTTGGCTAACGTGGTCATGAGGTCCTGATACGACTTGGGCATGCTCACCGTGTCGCGCATGGCGACAGTGATGGGGAAGCGTGTGCCGGCTTTGTGCGTTCCTTCCAGACCTTCGATGATCTCTTGTGCATACGTCCACGGGAAGGCGAAGACCATCTCCTGATCCTGGGCCATGCCGAAGACGCGATCTCCGTTGCAGGGCAGGATGACCTTGGGCTCGTTGGTGGAGAGGGTTTGAATGACGATCTCGGAGCAATCCAGACGGCCTGCGGTGGTTGAGACCACGCGGCCGCCGCGTTTGTAGAGCGTGGCATGGACCAACCGCATCACCTGCGCGCTGTTGGCGTACACGGCGACGACGTGCGGTTCGAAGGTGGCCCGGCTCAGCGGCATGACACAGACGTAGTCGTAGGTGCCAGGCTCGAACCTCCACGTGTTGGCTTCCGTGTTGCTAGCTGCGGCCTCATCCTTGCAGTACATTCCGACCGAGACGCAGCCGTTGAGATACTCATCGTTGGGCTTGCGGAAGCCAAAGGCAATAGCCGCCAGCGGGCAGATGACGTCGTCTTTGCCGACGGCGATTCCCCAACCGTAACGCCGTGCGACGCCAATCGACTGGCAGACAATCCATTGCTCATTCATGCTCTTGCTGGGGATCTTGACGCCTTCGGGAAGCGCCTCGCCGGGCTTGAGCATGCGGATGGCTACGGGAAAAGTGTCCGGCCGAACGTAACGGCTCAGCGCGTCATCAAGCAACCGCAGCGTTGCGGCAACATCTTCATTCATACGGGAACCCCCGGCTGTGCTGCATTGCCGGAAGCCATCATAGCACCGCTTGACCTGGTTCTGTTTTCGATGAATTGGGCGGGATTAGTGCTGATGTCGAACGGAAGGGATATGATTTCAGGCGCGGTAAGGCTTCCCGATAAAAGACAGCGGGAGCTTAAGACTGGGGTGAAGATTCATGACCAGTTTCCTTCGATTCGCCAAGCTCCATCGGTTCGGTTTCCGCGCGATGCTTGCGCTCGTGCTGCTCGGGGCTATGCCCTTGTTTGCGCAGGAAGTGCAGGCGCTTCGTCCCATCTACAGTGGCAAGTACAGTGTGCAATTTTTTGCATTGCAAATGGAGAACCAGGAGCTGCGCTTGGCCTACCGTGACGTTCATCCGATGGGTGCAGCCAACGGCAAGACCGTGCTGCTGCTGCACGGAAAGAATTTCTCGGGCTTTTACTGGGAGCCAACGATTGAGTTCCTGGCGCAACAAGGCTATCGCGTCATAGCCCCCGACCAGTTGGGATTCGGCGCATCGTCACGGCCGGATATCCATTACAGCTTCTACCAGATGGCCGAGAATACAAAGGCACTGCTTGATCATTTGGGCATACCGCAGGTCTACGTGATTGCGCATTCGATGGGCGGAATGCTGGGGGTACGTTTCACGCTGCTGTACCCTGAGACCGTTGAGAAGCTGGTGTTGGAGAATCCGATTGGGCTCGAAGATTACCGCAAGCTTGTCCCTTACCTTCCGTTGCAGCAGCAGTATGCGGCGGAGTTGGGCCAGAGCTACGACAAGATGCGCGATTACCAGAAGACCTATTATCCGGGAGCATGGCGGCCGGAATATGAGGTGTACGTGCAGGATCAGGCAAGCGTGCTCGGTACGGGCGAGTATCCGCGCGACGCCTGGTCGGCGGCGCTTACCTACCAGATGATCTACGAGCAACCCGTGGTTTACGAAGTGGGCGAGATCAGCCGTCCGACGCTACTGATCATCGGACAGGCCGATCGCACCGTGGTCGGCAAGAATCGCTTGCCGGCTAGTTTGCAATCGGTCGCGGGGCAGTATCCAGAGCTTGGGCGAAAGACGCATGAGGCTATTAAGGGCTCGACGCTGGTTGAGGTTCCGGATTGCGGACACATACCGCACATTCAGAAGCCGGATCAGTTTCGCAACGCGGTGATGACATTCTTCGCCGCAGCGCAGTAGGAACGAGGGCTGAGGATGGTGCGCGTGCCGCGCGTGGAAAGAAGAAAGAAGAGCAATGGCGACGACGAAAGGCTGCGGAGCGGAGATTATTGCTTCCCACCTTAGCCGCGCAAAGAGCTGCGCGCCGAAGGTGGGGCACCCGAGTTTTGCTTAGTTACACCGTTACGCCTGACGTTTTGCGATGCGGTCGTGTAGGGCGCTGAGAGCATCCCAATCACGTAGCTTCTATTCACTGGGCTTCGATTGACAGGAGGGTTCGAGTGTCATCGTCGGAGAGAAAACATGCGTACACCAGCGCCGATTCCGGCGCGCCTTCGCTTCCCGAGCCTTCCTTTGCCGAGCGCGCGCGCACGCTGGTGCATTTGGGGCGGATCGGCAGCCTCTCGACCTTGTCACGAAAACAGCCGGGCTATCCGTTCGGCTCAGTCATGCCTTACAGCGTAGACGAGCAGGGGCGGCCGATTTTTCTCATCAGCACGATGGCCATGCATACCCAGAATCTGAAGGCGGAGGCGCGCGCCAGCCTGCTGGTGACGCAGTTGAATGCGGAAGGCGATCCGCTGGGTGCATCGAGAGTCACGCTGCTGGGGAATGTGGTCACGATCCCAGAGGCGGAGCTGGCACAGGCGCGCACGCTGTACCTGGGGCGTTACGAAAACAGCAAGTACTGGGTGGACTATGAGGATTTTTCCTTTTACAGGATGGAGATCGTTGACGTTTATTACGTGGGCGGCTTCGGCGTGATGGGATGGGTTGCGGCCTCTGAGTACAGCGTCGCGCAACCCGACCCGCTGGCCGACGCGATGGCCGGGATCATCGAACACATGAACGCCGATCACAAGGGTTCGCTCGTCTTGCTGACGCGGAAGTTCGCCGGCATCGAGGCCGAAGAGGCTGCTATGACATCGGTGGACCGGCTGGGTTTTCAGGTGCGATTAAAGACCTCGGAAGGCGTACGCGGGACACGAATTGCGTTCCCGCGCGAGGTGCGCAGCATGTCAGAGACGCGAGGCGTTCTGGTTGAAATGGTGGAGCAGGCGCGGACGTCTAATGTTTAAATCGCGGAATGGCTGCGTGATCGATGCAGGATAGAATGCGCGCATGAGGATCGGCGTAATCAGCGACACCCATGGCTTGCTTAGAGCAGAAGCCACGACAGCGTTGCGCGGCAGTGAATTAATTTTGCACGCGGGCGACGTGGGCAACGCGGAAGTGCTGCGGGAGTTGAAGCGGATCGCACCCGTGGCGGCGGTGCGCGGCAACGTGGACGTGGAGAGCTGGGCGAAGCAGTTGCCCGCGATGGAGATAGCCGAGTGGGCAGGGAAAAGTTTCTATATCCTGCACCGCATTGCCGACCTGGACCTGAAGCCAAAGGCGGCGGGGATTGACGCCGTAATTTTTGGACATTCGCACCAACCGACTATCGAGTGGCGCGATGGAGTGCTGTATTTCAATCCGGGAAGCGCAGGGCCTCGGCGCTTTTCTCTGCCGGTGACGGTGGGCAAAATAGAGATTGTGGACGGGGAGCTGCGTCCGAAGATCATTCCACTGCTGTAGCCGAGGATGCTACCAGATTCCTTTATCGCTGCCGGTAAGTTTGTAGCTGATGGCGGCGGCTGAGGCGAGGTAGGGCAGCAGCGATAGACGCAAGGTTCCGGCGAGATCGCCACGAAGGGCCGCGGTGGTGAGCTGCGCGGCGTATAGCTGGGCGCACTGCGGCACAATCGGCACACGAATAAAATTGGCGCGGACAGTAGAGCTTTTCGCCACCGAAGAGGGCGTCGGCAAGAACCTCGGAGGGGAGCACGACGGGCGTGCCGCGATGCTGGAGGACGTAGTCGCTGACGATACGCAGAAGGGAACAGACGCCCTTCCAGATGCCTGCCATCGAGGCGGCGCGATGTAGTTCGACGAAGTCTACGGCACCGGATTCGACGAGGGCGGCGATGTTGACCATGTCGCAGACGCGGAAATAAAAATGCCGGTACATGCGCTGCAGCGTGGCCACGATAATGCGCTCCTCGGGGGCCGGTACCGCGAATTCCAAGCCGAGCACGGATTGCTTTACGCGGCGAGTGACAAAGCGCTGAGCCACGGCAATGTGTTCACCGGTCTGGCCGAGGCGTTGGGCATGCACCTCGACGGCTTCGGGCAGGCCCGCTACGGCAAAATTCCATTTGTTGGCGAGGCGGTCGCCCCAACTCCGGGGTTCGATGCGGGCGTTGAAGCGGGTGGTCATCACATCGGAGACCTGACTGGCGCTGGCGGTGGTGTAAAGGTCGAGATCGTTGCCGAGATCGGGCCAGTGGTCGAGCGATTTCATCACCGTGGTGGGGCAAGCTGCGGCTTCCAGCGCTTCGGTGATGACGAACAGGTGCTGCACTGCGTTGGAAATGCGAAGCCGCTCCTGCTCGATGCGAGCCCGGCAGCGGGAGACTAGAGCTTCGTCGCCGAGTTCGGCAGCCACTGTTCTGCAGCGGCATTAAAGCTCGCAGCACGACGTGATTAGCCTCGGCCAGCGAGACTAGCTCAGCTGAACTCGCCGATCGTGAGCTCACAGAGCTGGGGATACACCGACTGGCACGGGCAGGAGCCAGGGTGAGGATGGACAGGGCTCGGAGGAAGGCTTGTTCGTGCGAGCTGGAAATGTGCATAGTAATTCCGAATCCCTCAATGAGATGAACTGGATGGGCGGAGAGTTGGCGGGAATGAATAAAACTCGTTTTGGGTGCGGGTTGGCCCTGGTAGGTCGGGGTGAATTGCTGATTT
Organism: uncultured Acidobacteriota bacterium; assembly: GCA_963838135.1. Lineage (GTDB taxonomy): Bacteria > Acidobacteriota > Terriglobia > Terriglobales > Acidobacteriaceae > TOLSYN. The sequence goes on from CAWIPV010000001.1 coordinate 66,613, forward strand.
ACCGCCGCCCGGAAGATTACGGATTTTTGTGAGTTGATGCTGGGCGCGAGGAGGACGCGCCCAGTTTGCGTAGACGCTCGCGAGCCTGGGTAGCTTCGATGGCGTGGGGATAACGCTGGATAAGGGCATTCAACTCTCGAATGCCCGCCTCTTTGCGGCCGAGTTCAAGGAGCGAGTAACCCTTTTTGAGCTGAGCTGCCGCAGCCTTGTTGCCGCCGGGGAACTGCTCGAGCACTTTGTCGTAGTCGGCTGCGGCAGCCTCATATTTTCCAGCTCTGTATTCCATGTCGGCGATATAAAACTGTGCGTTGCCGGCCAGGTCGGTGGTGGGATAGTACTTGACGTAATCCTGAAACTGCGAGAGCGCGAGATCGTAGCGGGCAGCAGTTGTAATCGCGGAGCGCGTTGTTGTAGAGAACGTCGGCGGGCGGTGCCTGCATGGCGGCAGGGGGCGCAGCGGTGTTTCCAGCAGGCGCGGCGGGCGGCGCGCCCGGAGCCGAGGGTTGCGCGGGTTGCATGATGTTCTGCTGCTGGTTCTGGATGTCATCGAGTTGCTTGCTGGTCTTGGCGAGACGCGCCTTGAGTTCATCGATGGAGTCGTTGAGGCTCTGGATTTGTCCGGAAACTTGATCGATCTTGCTCTGGGAGTCGCCGTTCTGCTGCTGAGAGACCGGTCTGCAAAGCCTGCATCGACTCGGAGAGTTTGTTGACATTGTCGGTGCTGTGCTCGATTAAGTTCTGCATGATTCCCATGCGGGCGTCGAAAGACTGCTGCATCTGGGCCATGCGGTCGGCCAGATCCTGGACCTGGGTCTGGAGCTGAATGATTTCCTTGGAGACGGCAAAGGCTGGGGTTGCGGGAGCTGCCAGCAACAGGGTCAGGATCGCAACAACGCTTAGTTTGTTTCTCAGATTCATGTTTAGATCTCCGGGCGCCGTGGCGCCGGACTCCGGTCGGAACCATCTTACAAAATCGAGTTTAATTCAACTGACTTACGATGTCTTGCCTACAGCGAGTTCGGCAAGGGTGGAAATACACGGGGCGCCCGGAGACGCCCCGGTGCAATGCCAAATTTATTGCTGGCCGTAGACGAAGTGAGCGCGACGATTCTGCTGCCAGCAGTCTTCGTTGCTCTCGGTGCAGAACGGCTTTTCCTTGCCGTAGCTGATGACCTTGATCTGATCGGCGGAGACTCCAGCTTTGACTAGAGCGTTACGGGCTGCGTTGGCGCGGTTGTCGCCGAGCGCAAGGTTGTAGTCGGTGGAACCACGCTCATCGCAGTGTCCCTCGATGGTGAACTTGATGGAGGGATGAGCCTTGAGGAACGCCGCATCGCCATTGAGAATGGCCTGGACGTCTCCGGGCAGGTCATAGCTGTCATAGGCGAAGAAGATGTCCTTGACGGACTGGGCAAACAGAGCTGCTTCACCGGGCTCGGACGGCGGAGCTTGCTGCATTGCGGCGGCGGAGGCGGAGGCTGAACCACGGTGAGACGAGCGGTTGCATCAGCAGAGCCGCCGGGGCCGGTCACGGTGAGGTGGTAGGTGGTAGAGGCCGTCGGGGAAACCTGCTGCGAACCACTCGGCTGCACACTTCCAACGCCGCCGTCGATGGTAGCGCTGGTTGCATCCTGGGTGGACCAAGTGAGAGTTGCGTTGCCGCCGAGATCAATGCTCTCCGGGCTGACGCTCAGGGTTGCCTTCGGTTGCGCCGGGGGAGGAGTGGCCGGGCGGAGCCGGCGGAACCTGCTTCTTTTTGCAGCCGCCAGCGACGACAATGGCAGCCAAGGCTAAAACCATAAGAATCCACTTCATCTTGTTACGATTCAAATCATCCTCCAACGCGAGAGAACTCGCATTTGGCCGGCGTGGAGAGCCCGCCGAACCGGTTAGTAGAGTTTTACACATCCTTGAAACCGCGCACTGCTTGAAGAAAAGCCGTATTGGTTCTACTTCCAGCTCCAATTTGGCTGCGAATTGGAGCCGCTAAAGGTCAACTGGGTCTGCTGGCTTCCGTCTGCGATCATGGACCAAATCTGTTCGGTGCCGCTGCGGGTGGACTGATAGACGATGTGACGGCCATCAGGCGACCAGGATGGAAAATCATTGCGTCCGCCATCATGCGTGAGCTGTACCCATTGGCGGCTGGCCACATCCATGATGTAAATATCGGAGGCTCCGGGCGCTCCGGGGCCATACTTGCGGACCCAGGCGAAGGTGAGGAACTGACCGTTCGGCGACCAAGAGGGAGATACCGCATAACCCTGGTCGGTGATTCGCTGCACGTTGGTTCCGTCGGAGTCCATGATGTAGATCTGAGGGAGGCCAGAACGTCCGCTAACCCAGGCAATCTGCGCATTGGTCTTGGGATTCCAGACGGGCGAGACATCGGGACCATGATACGCCGTCAGGCGTTTAAGGTCGTTTCCATTCTGATCGCAAACATAGATCTCAGGGTCGCCACTGCGGGAGGAAGAAAAGGCGAGCCGGGTACCGTCGGAGCTCCATGCGGGCGAAAGATTTGTGCCACCGAAGGCGGGAAATTTAACCAGACGGCCGAGCTCAAGCGACCAGATTGTGATGTTGGGACCGCCTTTGAAAAACGAGGCAAAAGCGATGCGTGAATTATCCGGTGACACACGGGGCGCAAGCGAGATGGAGCCGAGCTGTGTGATTGCGTGCTGCGCCGCGCCGTCGTAATCCATCGCCCAGATTTCCTTGTGGCCGGTGCGGCTGCTGACGAAGTAGAGCTTGGTCTCGGCGATTCCGGATATTCCGCCGCCGAGGCGGAATATGATCTCGTCGGCAAAGCGATGGGCGATCAGGCGGGCGTTGTCATCGGTGGCTCGTTCGCGGTACTGCTTGGCCAGCACTTGCGGGTTCTGGGCGTTCTTCACGTCAAAGAGCCAGCCCTGCACCTGGAGGGTTCCTGCGCTGACGCCGAGGTTACCGAAAGCGAGCATCGCGGCATTGGGCGGAGGCGCGCCCCATACGTCGAGATGGGCGTCGGTGGGAGCACCAATCGCGGCGACGGGATAGAAGCTCTTGGAAACCATGTCAAAGATGCCGGCTTGGTGGAGATCGTTGAACAGCACCGCATTGAAAGTCTTATCGAGCATCGCGGACTGCGGGTCGGCGCCAGCGATCTGGAAGTCGGGTACGGCGAGCCGAATCTTTTCACCGCCGACGCCGGTTCCTGTACGAATCCAATCCTGCGAAAGGGCGGGTAGCACGAGGGCGAGAAGAAGGGCGGAGAGGGTTGCAAATCGCTTCATTCAAACTTTCTCCAAAGTGCGTGACTGCAAAATATGAGAGTTCACGATGCGATGGCGCGGGAGTCAGCGCCGATAATCGAACCAGAACTCCACTGAAACAAAGCTGCCACTGTAACCTTGTGGCAGCGGGCCGAAGGTGTCAATGCGCTGCAAGGCACGCACGGCTGACTGATCGAGCGATGGAATTCCTGACGATTGCTCGATGCGAACATTGGATGGTGTCCCGGATTTGGCGATGTCAAAAAGTATATAAACTCGCTTTGCTGACTCTACACTCGGGTTTACTTCACCTTCCCATGCCTGGTGAACCTTTCTTGCCACTACGTCGGTGTACCATCCGAAACGGCTGCCAAAGCTGCCGGTGCCGCCTTCACCGAACTTCATGCCTCCAGCGGTGCTGCCGCTCTGGAAGGTAGTGTAGGGGCCGGCGACGGGGCCGCCTTGGCCAAAGGGAACGCGATTTTCAACCACGGCTGTCTCGCGCGGTTGCTCGCGGGTTGGCGTGGCGAGCGCCGGCTTCTGCTTTGCGAGACCAGGCAGGGTGGCCTCGGTGGCGGTCTTCTGCTTGGGCGGCTTAATCTTGCTGTCTTTGTCGGGAATTGCGATGGCGTGTTCGTCTTCTTTTACTTTTGCAGCAGGCGTGGGGAGCGACTTCGCCAGTCCCTTGCTCTCATTGGCCAGCACGTTTTCCGGTTTGGCGTCAGGATTTGGCGGCAAGGGAATTCCGCTGACCAGGTGAGCGCTGATAGCTCCTCCCGAGGCGCTGCCGCTGCCGTTGTTACCCCAGCTTTCTCCGCCGTGAGAGAGCACGGTAGGAAGAAAGACAATGCAGGCCAGCAGTGCGGCGTGCATTGCGATGGAGAAAGTGAGCGAGGGCGCCATCGCCTCGCTATGACCGTAGATGTCAGCGTCCAGCGGCATTGGCTTTCGTAATCAAGGGTTGGGTAACGATGCTCACATTGGTGATGCCGGTCTGCTTCACGGCGTCCATGACAGTGGCAAAGGCGCCGAAGGGCACGTTCTCGTCGGAGCGGATGAAGACGCTCTGGCCTTGCGGGTCACGGATTTTGTCATGTAAGCGGTCGGCAATTTCGTTGATGTTGATGGGATCGTTGCCGAGGAAGACACGCTGATCCTTGTCAATGGTGATGACTAGCCGCTCCTCGGAGATTTCCTTGACCGTTTTCGTCTTGGGCACTTCCACTTCGATGCCCGACTGAAGCATCGGGCGCGGTGACCATGAACATCACCAACAACACGAGGACGACATCCACGAAGGGGGTGATGTTGATCTCGGAGAGCGAGGACTGGGTGCGTCCCTTGTTATTTGTAAACGCCACCAGGATCTCCTATCGTGCGTCGCCGTTGCGGTCGATGATATTGAGCAACTCGAGGCTGAAGTCGTCCATGCGGGCGGCAAATTCACGAATCTGCTGCAGGAAGAAATTGTAGGCCACTACGGCGGGAACGGCGGCAAAGAGCCCAGCGGCAGTGGTAATCAGCGCCTCGGAGATGCCGGGGGCGACCGCGCGGAGGGTTGCCGCGCCAGCGGTGCCGAGGCCGTGGAAGGCGTCAATGATGCCCCAGACGGTGCCGAAGAGTCCGACGAAGGGGGCGATGGAGCCGGTGGTGGCAAGCCAGGTCAGGCGGCTCTCGAGGCGAGTAAGTTCCTCGGAGGCGGCGATCTGGGTTGCACGCTGCACGGAGAGCGTACGGGGGTTGGCACCGCAGCGCTTCAGCTCTTCTACCGCGCCTTCAAAGACGGCGACCAGGGGCGAGGGCTTGAACTGCTCGGAGACGTTGGCGAGTTCCTGCAAGCGATTCGCTTTGCGGAAGACGCGGACAAAGCGTCCGCTCTGCACCCTGGCGCGGCGAAAAAGTCCCTACTTGGAGAGGATGATGGCCCAGGAGAAAAGGCTGAAGGCAAGCAGAACGAAGAGCACGATCTTGGCGACCAAGCCGGTATTGGAAACCATGTCCAATACCTCTCCGCCAAATACGTCTCCGCCAATCGCGAACGCAAAGAGATTTGTAATCGGCATCCTTCTCTCAATAGAGCAAGTGCTGAAATCGCACCACTGCCGAATCGAGCGCTGCGACCGTGGTGCGAATCAATATTTATTATAGTCAGCTCTGTAGGCCTTTGTGGGATAGGTTTCCACATATCGAGCAAACCCGAATATAATAGACACGTTGAGAGCACGATTAGGGCAATGTGCGGCTAAGGGCATGCAGTCAGCGGTGTAGACTTCTTGAGCCTGGGGTATCTCCGGGCAGGGAAGCATGAGCACGGAACGATGATGATGAAGAGCTCGACTCCTGATGTTCACTCTGCTGTTTGGATGCGCAGCAGTCATGGCGCAGAACAGTTCTCCCACAACGTTTACGCGAACGGCGGTCTCGCAAACGGCGAGTGCGCCAGCGACACCGGGCAACAGCGCTCCGGCCAAGGCCGTGGAGCGACCCTTGCAGGCTGCTGCCGTACACCCCGAGCCTCGATGTGCCGTCGATGGATCGCAGCGCAGATCCTTGCGACGGATTTCTATCAGTACACATGCGGCGGGTGGATGAAGAACAATCCGATTCCGGCGATCAGGCGCGCTGGAATCGTTTACCACAAGGTCGCCAATGACAATCTTCAGTTCCTGTGGGGGATACTCGACGATCTTTCCAAGGCACGGGCCGCGCAGACAGCGATCTCGCGCACTCCAGCGCAGCAGAAGATTGGCGACTATTTCGCCTCCTGCATGGACACGGCTGCGATTGAAAAGCGCGGCGTACAGCCGATTCAGCCGGTATTGAAGCAGATTGCCGGGATGAAATCGAAGGCCGAATTTGCACGCTGGCTGGCCTTGGAGCACGGGCAGGGCGCACACGGCGGATTGCTGTTCGGTTTCGGCTCGGATCAGGATTACGGCGACGCCACGCAGGTCATCGCCTTTGCCACGGGCGGCGGGCTGGGTTTGCCCGACCGCGACTACTACCTGAAAACGGATGCGAAGTCGGTGGAGCAGCGGCAGAAGTACGTGGAACACGTGGCGAAGATGCTGGTGCTCTCGGGTGAATCCGAAGCCCAAGGAGCGAGGGACGCAGCCACGGTGATGAGTATGGAAACCGCGCTGGCGAAGGCAACGCTCTCGCGAGTGGACAAGCGCGATCCGTACAAGCTCTACCACAAGATGACGCCGGCTGAACTGGGCCGAGCTGACGCCAAGTTTTGACTGGAGTGGCCTACCTCGAGTGGCGGGGCTGGGCGGAGCGCAGGCTCTGAACGTTACCGAGCCGGGGTTCTTCCAGGCCGTGGAAGCGCAGTTGCAAGAGTGAAAGCCTGGAGAATTGGAAGGTGTATTTCCGCTGGCACGTGGTGAACGGAGCCGCGCCGTATCTCTCCAAACCATTTGTCGATGAGGATTTTGCGTTCAATCGCAAGTACCTGCGCGGAATTGCGGAACAGAGGCCGCGCTGGAAGCGTTGCGTGGGCGATGTGGATAATCTGCTGGGCGAGGCGTTGGGAGAGGAGTTTGTGCGCCGAACCTTCGCGGAAAAGACGAAGCAGGACACGCTGCACATGACCGAGCTGATCGAGAAGGCGATGGCGCAGGAGATCAACGGGCTGGATTGGATGAGTCCGGAGACGAAGACGACAGGCGCTGATCAAGCTGCACAGTATTCGCAACAAGGTGGGCTATCCCGACAAGTGGCGCGACTACAGCGCGGTTCAGATCACGGCCAACGACTTTCTTCGGAAATTACCGGAGCGCAGCCTCGTTTGAGGTGCATCGCGACCTGAAGAAGATCGGCAAGCCGGTGGACAGGAACGAGTGGGGCATGACTCCGCCCACGGTCAACGCGTACTACAACCCTCAGATGAACGACATTAACTTTCCCGCCGGAGTCCTGCAACCGCCGCTGTACGATCCGAAGATGGACGATGCGCCGAACTACGGCAATACCGGTTCCACTATCGGGCACGAGTTGACCCACGGCTTTGACGACGAGGGACGGCAGTTCGACGCCGAGGGAAATTTGAAGGACTGGTGGACTCCCGAGGATGCAAAGAGGTTCGAGGAAAAGATCAACTGCGTGCGCGACCAGTTTGCCGGCTATGTGGTGGTGGACGACATCAAGATCAACAGCAAGCTGACCAGCGGCGAAGATGTGGCCGACCTGGGCGGAACGCTGCTGGCCTACATCGCGTGGCGCGAAGCTACACGGGATCTGAAGCTGCAGCCGATGGACGGGTTTACGCCCGCGCAGCGTTTTTCATCGGATTTGCGCAGTGGGCGTGCGAAAACGTCGCGTCCCGAAGAGCTGCGGGTGAACGCGATGACCGACCCGCACTCGCCGGGGAAGTACCGCGTCAACGGCATCGTCAGCGACCTGCCGGAGTTTCAGCAGGCCTTTGGGTGTAAGAGCTGGACAGCCGATGGTGCGCGCCAAAGCCTGCAAGGTCTGGTAATGGCGGCGGATGTCGCACGCACTTTTGGGCAGGTTTTTAGCATAGGGCGAGGATAGCCCTGCCGTGGTATGCTCGCCGGGAAAACTCCAACGAATACGGGTGCCGAGTGCTCAGGGAATTGCGCGTCGAAAACTACGCCGTCATCGACAATGTGGTGGTTGAGTTTGGGGCTGGGCTGAACCTGCTGACCGGCGAGACCGGCGCGGGCAAGTCCATCCTGATCGACGCCTTGGCGCTGCTGCTGGGCGAGAAGGCCTACAGCGACGTGGTGCGCCACGGCGCGGAAAAGGCCACGGTCGCCGCCGTGTATGAGAGCGACGATCCGGCCATCGCCGCAGGTGCTGGAGGAAAACGGAATCGACGGCGCGGGCAGCGGAGATCATTCTGCGCCGCGACATTGCGGTCAACGGCAAGGGCCGCGTCTTTCGTCAATAACCAGCCGGCGACCGTGGCCGTGCTGAAGGCTCTGGCTCCCCGCCTGGCCATTATTCACGCGCAGAATCAAGCCATATCTGATGTTTGACCCTCCGGAGCGTTTGGCGCTGCTGGATGCCGCCGCTGGCGTGAGCCTGAGCACTGTCGCCGGGGCCTATGCGAAGTGGAAAGAGGTTGCGCGGCGGATTGCGGAGTTGGAAAAGGGCGAGCAGGAGAAGCTCCGTCTGGTCGGATCTGTGGAAGTTTCAGCTGAAGGAGATTCGCGAGGCCAATCCCACGGCGGGAGAGGATCAGAAGCTCGAATCGGAAAAGCGCGTACTGGCGAACTCCGAGCGAGTTTACGGCGCGGCGATGGGGGCATTCGACGTGCTCTACGAGGTGGAGGAGTCGGCGATTGCGCGCCTAGGCGCCGCGACCAAGCACCTGGAAGAGCTATCGCGCTTCGACGAGTCATTCAAGGAATCGCTGGGCCAGCTTGAAAGTGCGCGCATCACGGTGGAGGACGTTGCCACCACCCTACGCGACTTTGCCGACGGCATGGATGCCTCGCCTGAGCGTCTGGCCGAGGTGGAAGACCGCCTGGCGATTCTCGATAAGCTGCGCCGCAAGTACGGCAAGACCTTGGAGGATGTGCTGGCCTTTCGAGCAGGATATTGCCGGACAAGCTCAACGAAATCGAAAACAAGGACGAACTGCTGGCCGCTCTGCGCAAGGAGCTGGCTGCGAGCGGCAGCCAAGTATCTGGATGAGGCTCGCTCTTTAAGTAAGCGTCGCTATGAGATGGCGCGAAAACTTGAGAAAACGGTTGAAGGCGAAATCAACGATCTGGCGATGAAGGCAAAGTTCAAGATCGAGGTTTCCGGCTCGGACGAAGAAGGCAACTGGAGCGCTTCAGGCTTTGACCAGGTGGCCTACCTGATCTCCACCAATCCCGGAGAGCCGATGGGGCCGATTGAGGAGATAGCCTCCGGTGGCGAACTCTCGCGGGTGATGCTGGCGCTGAAGGCCAGCGTGGAGGCCGGACGCTTGCACAGCCAAGAGCTCGGATGCACAGCGCTCCCTGGTATTCGACGAAATCGATGCGGGGATCGGTGGGCGCGCGGCCGATGCAGTGGGCAAGAAGTTGAAGGCGCTATCGAGAACCAAGCAGGTTCTTTGCATCACCCACCTGCCGCAGATTGCATCCTTTGCCGACCGGCATTTCCTGATCGAGAAGCACGAGAGCGGCGGGCCGGACGAAGACGACGGTCCGGCCGCTGACGGCCGAGGAGCGGCGCCGCGAGATCGCCCGGATGCTGAGCGGGGCCAAGGTTACCGAAGCCAGCCTGCAAAACGCCGAGCAATTGCTTCGGGCAAACGCCTGAGTTGCTGATTCTGGTTACCGAAAAGGGCACTCCGCCGCTATCCCCGCAGCTTGCCCACCTGCTAAAATCATGAGCAGATTAAGGAGCGCAGCTTGCAACGCGAGTCGGGGTGCTATTCGCTCCCGGTTATGAGCTGCTGGATGCCGGTTCCCGCATTTCTATGGGTTGTAGTGGTAGGGAAGTGCGCGGGGCCATAGACTTACAAGCAATTGATGTGCGGTCCGAGGGGGCATGAATGTGCTGGCGGGCTCGCATCTGAATCGACACGAATGACCGAAGCCAAAACTCTTCTTCTTTTGAAGCCCCGTGGATTCTGTGCGGGCGTGGTGCGCGCCATCGATATTGTGCGCATCGCCCTGGAAACCTTCGGGCCGCCGATCTACGTCCGCAAGGAAATAGTCCATAACAAGTATGTGGTCGAAGACCTGAAGGGCAAGGGCGCCATATTTGTGGATGACGTGGAAGAAGTGCCGAATGGCGAGCGCGTGATCTACAGCGCGCACGGGGTTGCGCCCTCGGTGCGGGAGGCTTCCAAGCTGCGAATGTTGCGCGTGATCGACGCGACCTGCCCGCTGGTGACCAAGGTGCACGTGGAAGCGATCCGCTTTGCCAAGGACGGCTACTCGCTGATCCTGATCGGGCACTTGAACCACGATGAGATTGTGGGCACGCTGGGCGAAGCTCCCGAGGTGACGCAGGTGGTCAGCAACGCCGGAGCAGGTGGCGAAGATTGTGGTGCCGGACCCGGATCGCGTCGCTTATCTGACCCAGACAACGCTTTCGCTCGACGAGGCGAAGGACATCATCGAGGCGCTGAAAGCCAAGTTTCCCAATATTCGTGGGCCCGCACGCGCAGGACATCTGCTATGCCACGGAGAACCGTCAGGTGGCGGTGAAGAATGTTGCCGAGCAGGCGGAATCTGGTTCTGGTGGTTGGGTCGCCGAACAGCTCCAACTCGAACCGGCTGGTCGAAGTTGCCGGAAATCTGGGCACCAACTCGTTTCTGATTGACACCTGTCGGGACATCGACGAGAAATGGTTGGAGGGAGTCAAGACCGTGGCTCTGACGGCGGGTGCTTCCGCGCCGGAGATACTGGTTCAGGAAGTAATTGCGTTCCTGGGAGAAAAGGATACTCGAATGTGCGCGAGGTTGAAGTGATGCCGGAGCATGTACGTTTCGCACTGCCTCCGGAGATCGTGGCCGCAATCGGTGCCGCTCCCGAAGCGCACTCCGACCGGGGTGGAGTAAGAATCCATGGAAGCAAGTTCAGCGCAATCGACTGCGATTCGCTTTGGAAAGATCTCAGGCCTGGGTGCACGGCTAAAGAGCTCGATTCAGGCGGCGCAGAAGTTTCTGTTTGCCAGGCAGCATGAAGACGGCTGGTGGTGCGGCGAACTGGAAGCCGACACTACGCTGGAATCCGATTACATTTTTCTGCACACCGTTCTCGGCACGCGCGACGAGCGCCGCTTCCAGCAGTGCGCGGAGGAAATCCTGCGCCATCAGAACGAAGACGGCGGCTGGCCGATTTACCATGGTGGTCCCTCGAACATGTCAGCCGCAGTGAAGGCGTACTTTGCGCTGAAAATGTGCGGCTATCTCGCCCGACGATCCGCGCATGGCGCGCGCCCGCGAACGCATCCTCGCCATGGGCGGCGTGCCTGCCTGCAACACCTTCAGCAAGATTTATCTCTGCGCCCTGGGGCAATACGATTACGACGCAGTCCCGGCAATTCCGCCTGAGATTGTGCTGTTTCCCAACTGGTTCTGGTTCAACATCTACGAGATCTCCTCCTGGTCGCGCGCGATTCTGATTCCGCTATCCATCTGCTATGCGAAAAAGCCGTTCAAGAAGATTCCCGACGAGTGGAATATCGATGAACTGTTTCCGCGATGGACGGCATGGTAAGTTCGCTGCGGCTGAAGTGGGAGAGCAAGCTGATCGGCTGGCGGAATTTCTTCCTCGTGCTCGACCGCCTGCTGTCACGCCTTTGAGCGGGTGCATGTGCGCCCGTTGCGCTCGATTGCCTTGAAAGCGGCGGAAAAGTGGATGCTGGAGCGCTTTGAACTGAGCGACGGACTGGGAGCGATTTACCCCTCGATTCTGAACTCGATCATCGCGATGCGCTGCCTCGGCTACTCGCTGGACGATCCGCAGGTGATTCGCGCTCTGGACGAGTTTGAAAAGCTGGGCATCGAAGAAGGGGATACCTTCCGCATGCAGCCTTGCGTCTCACCGGTGTGGGACACCGCCTACGCCCTGTTTGCGCTGGGCGAGAGCGGAGTCGAAGCGAGCGGACCCGCGCATGGTGAAGGCCGCCGAATGGATGCTCAAGAAGCAGAACCGCCGCAAGGGCGACTGGTCGGTAAAGGTTCCGAACGCCGAGCCGGGCGGCTGGTATTTCGAGCATAACAACGAGTTCTATCCGGACGTGGACGACACCGCGCAGGTGCTGCTGGCACTGAACCACATTGAGACCAAGGATGCGCGATTCCAGAGCGAATCCGTGCAGCGGGGAATTCAGTGGGTACTGGCCATGCAGTGCAAGAACGGCGGCTGGGCGTCATTCGACAAAGATAACGACCGCATGGTGTTCCAGTACGTTCCCTTCGCCGATCACAACGCCATGCTCGATCCGGCGACGGTCGATATTACGGGCCGCGTGCTGGAGTGCCTGGCGGCGCACGGCTTTACTCTGAAGGACAAAGCGGTCAAGCGCGCCATCGACTTCATTCGCAAGGAGCAGGAGTCGGACGGTTCGTGGTTCGGGCGCTGGGGCGTCAACTACATTTACGGCACCATGTGCGTGCTGCGCGGCCTGGAAGCCATCGGCTTCGATAACCACGATGCGATGGTTCAGCAGGCAACCGAGTGGCTGCGGATGATGCAGAATCCCGACGGCGGCTGGGGAGAGACGATCGGCTCCTACGACGATGTGAACCAGAAGGGCGTGGGCGTGAGCACCAGTTCGCAGACTGCCTGGGCGGTTCTTGGACTGATGGCGGGCGGAGATTACCGCTCGGAATCGCTGGCGCGCGGAATTGCCTACCTGATGGATCATCAGCAGGCGGACGGCGGCTGGAGCGAGGTGCCCTACACCGGCACTGGATTCCCGCGCGTCTTCTATCTGAAATATCACTCCTATCCGTGGTATTTCCCGCTGATGGCGCTGGCCAAGTACTCTCGCAGCCAGGGAGCGTAGAGCGCACGGCAGACCGTTCAGGCAAGCTCCTGAAGCGCAGCCTGAAAGGGCTGCGTTTACGTTTTCGGAGAGAGCGATTGTGAAGACCTTTGTAACCGGAGCGACGGGATTTGTCGGGCAGTCACGTGGCACGCCTGCTGGCAGAGCAGGGAGCCGACTTGCGCCTCCTGGTGAGGGCCGGAAGCCGGCGCGAAAACCTTGACGGACTGCGCGCGGATCTGGTCGTTGGCGATCTGACCGATCCGCGATCCCTGCGTAAGGGCATGGAGGGCTGCGAAGCGGTATTCCATGTGGCCGCCGATTATCGGCTCTGGATTCGCGATCCGCGGCCGATGTATGCGGCCAACGTGGATGGCACCGCCGCCGTGATCGAGGCGGCCCAAGCCGCAGGCGTGCGCCGGACCGTGTACTGCTCCTCGGTGGCTACGCTGGGATTTGGCTATGACCGCAAGGCGGTGAACGAAGACACTCCGGTTGACGTGGCCGCAGATGATCGGTCACTACAAACGCTCCAAGTATCTGGCGGAGCGCAAGGCGGTGGAGCTTGCGGCCAAGGGCGCCGAGGTGGTGATCGTCAATCCCAGCACTCCGGTCGGAGAGCAGGACATCAAGCCGACACCCACCGGGCGCATCGTGCTGGACTTTCTGCTCGGCAACTTTCCCGCCTACATGGAAACCGGCATGAACCTGGTCGATGTTCACGACGTGGCGCGCGGACACCTTCTGGCCTTTGAGAAGGGACGTCGCGGCGAGCGCTACATCCTGGGCGGCGAGAACCTCACGCTGAAGCAGATTCTCGATATTCTGGGAGAGTTGACCGGGCTTGCCTTCGCCCACGATGAAGGTTCCACATTCGGTGGCAATGGCCTTTGCGGCCTTCGATCAGACCTTCAACGGATACTTGAGGAATCGCGAGCCAAGAGCAACAATCGAAGAGGTTCGCATGGGCAAGAAGTTTATGTGGGTGGACTCCGGCAAAGCCGAGCGTGAGCTGGGATACACGCACGGCGCGGCCCGCGAGGCACTGGAGCGCGCGGCTCGCTGGTTTGTGGAAAAGGGCTACGCGCCGGCCTACGAGGCGATGTGTCCCACGCGCATGAGTGCGGATCCGGTGGAGTTCGGATTCGTGGCGGCGCTGGAGCGGGAGGTTTCCGGCCTGGTGCGGGGCTGGAGCGTGACCAGAACGCGAGCGAGATCGCGGATCGCGATCGGCGGAAGAATCGCGTATCTATCGTACGCAGGGTGCTGCCCTGATCTGCGCGGGACTGGGGTTGAACGGGCGTATGCTGCCGCGAAATCTACTCATTGAGAAGTGCTCGCCGAGGGTGTTAATTTCAATAGGGTTTGCCGGTTCGTGTGTGCCACATCTGCGCCCCGGTTCGATGGTGGTTCCGGCGACCTTGTTGGAGGCGGCCACGGGAAGAACGTTCGCTTGCGCTTTCGGCCGCGGAGCAACTGGTTACCTTGGATCGGGTGGCGGGGAAGAGCCCTGAAGCAGGAAGCCGCGGCGCGCTTTGGCGCCCTGGCTGTGGATATGGAAGCAGCGGGCGTTGCGGCCGCGGCAGCCGAGTACGGCAGGGAGTTCGCGGCGATCAAGGCGATTTCTGACGGCGCGGAGGAGGATCTTGGGTTCCTCTCCGGCTTTGTGAAGCCGGAGGGCTTTGAGACCGGGCGCTTTGTCGCGCACATTGCGTTGCGTCCCGGGTTGTGGCCGAGCGTGGCGGCGCTGAACCGGAACAGCAAACTGGCGGCCAAGGCGCTGGAGGGCGCGGTTGGCGAATGCATGAGCGATTGGCGGAGTTTTTCGGCGAAGCGCTGCGGATGCCGCGCACAAGTTTGACGAAAGAGAGTGGTTGAGAAGAATGGAAGTTATTCCCAAAACGAGAGCCGTTGCGCCGGCAGTTGGATTCGATTCCCGACCGGATGCTGGCCGCCGTTTATTACGGACAGAATGATATGCGGCTGGAGACAGTTCCAGTGCCCGAGGATCGGTCCCGGGGAATTGCTGGTGCGCATTCATACCTGTGGGATTTGCGGCACGGACCTGAAGAAGATTTCAACCGGGTCGCACTCCGCGCCGCGCATTTTTGGCCATGAGATGGCTGGAGTTGTGGTGGCGCGCGGCGCTGGCGTGACCAGGTTTGCCGAGGGAGACCGCGTCATGGTCTTCCACCATATCCCCTGCGGCACTTGCTATTACTGCGAGCGCAAGGTGTTTTCGCAGTGTCCGGTGTACAAGCGGGTGGGCACTACGGCGGGCTTTGGCGAGCCCTCCGGCGGCGGCTTTGCCGAGTACATCCGGGTGATGGACTGGATCGTCGAGAAGGGCGTGATCGCGTATCCCGGAGTCGGTGAGTTATGAGCAGGCTTCCCATATCGAACCGGTGAATACGGTGTGGAAGGGAATTGAGACGCTGGCGGTCCAGAAGGGCGAAACCGTCCTGGTGATCGGCCAGGGGCCCATCGGATTGATGCTGGGCAAATTGGCCCAACGTGCGGGTGCAAACGTAATTACTTCCGATTTGTTCCCGCAGCGGCTTACAATTGGAGAGCGCTACGGATTAACTCAGTCGATTGACGCCTCCCGGTGCGACGTTGTGCAGGCAATTCGCGAGAGAACTGAGGGCCGTGGCGCTGACGCGGTGATTCTTGCCGTCGGCGGCAGCTCACTGATCCGTCCTGCAATTGATGCGGCGCGTTTCGGCGGGCGGGTACTGTTATTTGCGCAGACGGTTCGCGGTGAGGTCGTGATCGATCCCGCCTCGGTTTGCGTGGATGAGAAGACGTTGCTGGGTTCCTACAGCGCATCCGTGGAACTGAACGAGGAAGTGGCTCAATTTGTCTTCAGCGGCGAGATGGATCTGGCCGGGCTTTACAGCCACCGGTTCCCATTGGCTCAGTCGCTGGAAGCTTTGAGATTAGCTGCACATCCGCAGCCGGACACGATGAAAATCGCGATTCAGCCATGCAGCGTCTGGGAAGGATAGTTAGAGTGAACGGACAAATGACGGCAGCAATCCTCTACGGCAAAGAGGATGTAAAGATCGAACGGGTGCCGATTCCAGAGCTGGAGAAGGGCGAAGTACTGATTCGCGTCCAGGCTGCGTTGACCTGCGGCACCGATCTGAAGGTGTATCGCCGTGGATACCATGCCAAGATGATCGTTCCCCCGGCGCTGTTCGGCCATGAGTTTGCGGGAGTGATCGAGGAGAATTGGCCCGGGAGTTAAGAATTTCAAGGCGGGGCAGCGCGTGGTCGCGCTCAACTCGGCTCCCTGCGGCCAGTGCTTCTATCTGCAAGAAACACCAGGAGAATCTCTGCGAGGACCTGCTGTTCAACAATGGCGCTTATGCGGAGTTCATCCGCGTGCCGCGGCGCATTGTTGAAAACAACATGCTGGTGGTGCCCAAGGAGATCAGCTTTGAAACCGCAGCCCTCACCGAGCCGCTGGCTTGCGTGCTGCGCGGGTTGCACGAGACCGGGGTGGAGATCGGCGAAACGGTCACGGTGATCGGAGCCGGTCCCATCGGCCTGATGTTCATGCAGGTGGCCCACATCATGGGCTGCGACGTGATTGCGGTGGTAAAGCACGACGAGCAGGTTGCTCTCGGCGAAACACGCCGGAGCCAGCAAGGTTGTGCAGTTCCCCAAGGTTGCCAATCCGATTGAGGCGGTGCGCGATCTGACACCGGAGCGCCGCGGTTCCGATGTGGTGATTGAGGCCGTGGGCCGTTCAGAAGCCTGGGAATGGGCAATCGACATGGTGCGCAAGGGTGGGACGGTCAACTTCTTCGGCGGATGCGCCAAAGGAACGCGGGTGCAGCTGAATACCGAGCGCCTGCACTACTCGGAGATCACGCTGAAGGCGACGTTCCATCACACTCCGGACACGGTGCGCCGCGCCTTTGCGCTGATTGCCGAGCGCAAGATCAAGGGTGCGGACTACATCACAGGAGAAGCACCGCTCTCCAAACTGCAATCCGTGTTGCGGGAAATGCTGACACGCGGCGGCGAGATCAAAACCGCTATCATTCCTGGACACTGATAAGGGAAGACGATTGACGTCATTTGTGCCCAGCACTCATTCCAACGGCGCCGGATCTTCCGGCGCAGAGGCAAAATTCCAGCGACATTGAGAATCTGCTGGCTCGCGGGTGGGCCAGCCTTCCGCCGGAGTACGCCATTCCCGCAGTCGCGCCATCGCTGGAGGAGGCGCGCAGTTACTGCAGGCGGCTGGCCACCTCGCATTACGAAAATTTTTCGGTCGCGACCTGGTTTTTGCCCAAGCATCTGCATCAGCATTTCTTCAATGTTTATGCCTATTGCCGCATCTCCGACGATCTGGGCGATGAGGTTGGGGATACGCGGGTCTCGCTGGCGTTGCTCGACCGCTGGGAGCAGGAGTTGGACGCCACCTACAGCGCGCTTGCGAGCGCGGCGGATGCCGGCGCGGTGCGGCATCCGGTCTTTGTCGCGTTGGCGGAGACGATTCAGAGTTGCGCCATTCCCCGGCATGAGTTCAGCGACCTGCTCACGGCATTCCGCCAGGATCAGACGGTCACGCGCTACGAAACATTCGACAGTCTGCTTGGCTATTGCAGGAATTCGGCGAACCCCGTCGGCCACCTCGTGCTCTATCTTTGCGGATACAAGGATGAAGAGCGGCAGCAGCTTTCCGACTTCACCTGCACCGCTCTGCAACTGGCAAATTTCTGGCAGGACGTTTCGGTGGACTGGAAGAAGGGACGCGTCTATCTGCCGCTGGAAGATCTCCGCCGCTTCGGCGTGAGCGAAGCTCAGATTGCGGAGGGCAGCTTCAACGGCCAGTTCCGTGATTTGATGCGCTTTGAAGTGGAGCGGGCGCGCCAGTGGTTCGAGCGCGGCCTTCCCCTGGTGAAGATGGTGAACCGCTCACTTGCGCTGGATCTGGAACTGTTCAGCCGGGGAGGATCTGGCGATTCTGCAGGCGATCGAAAAACAGGATTACAACGTGCTGGCGCGACGCCCCAGTTTAAGCAGGTTCCGGAAGGTTGAGCTGGTCTTCCGCGCAGTGGCCGGCCGCATGCTTGGCGAGCTGGGAAGAGCGAGGATGAGCACTAGCGACTGCAACACGCCGAACTGCGACTGACTACCGCCTACAGTGTATGCCGCCATATCGCGCGTTCTTCGGCGAAGAATTTCTACTACGGCTTTATGTTGCTGCCCGCTCGAAAGCGCAACGCGCTCAGCGCGGTGTACGCTTTCATGCGCCACGCCGACGACCTGAGCGACGATCCGGGCATGACGCTCCGGCGAGCGCAGGCTGAAGCTCACCGAGTTCATCGAATCCTACCATCGCTCGCTGGAAACCGGACGCACCGATGACCCGGTCTTCCTCGCCCTGCGCGACTCTCAGCAGCGCTACAGCATTCCCATGGAGCTGCTCGATCAACTGGTCGCGGGAACGGGAATGGATGTGCGCGAAGGCGACGAGCAGAGCGATGCTCCGCTGGTGGTCTACCGCAGCTTCGACGATCTGTACAACTACTGCTATCACGTTGCCTCGGTCGTGGGCCTGGTCTGCATCCGCATCTTCGGCTATCGCGACCCCGTTGCCGAGCAGTACGCCGAGCATCTCGGCATCGCATTCCAGCTCACCAATATTTTGCGCGACGTAAAGGAAGACGCGGCGATGGCTCGCATCTATCTTCCGCAGCAGGATCTGGAGCGCTTCGGCGTGACTGCTGCCGAGCTGGGCGCGGGTGTGCCGATGGAAAAGCTGCGCCCGCTGCTGGCATTTGAGGCTGCGCGTGCCCGCGAGTTTTACGTCTCCGCCGGAACGCCTTCTTCCGCTCATCGACGAGGTCAGCCAGCCCGCGCTGTGGGCGATGGTGGAGATCTATCGCGGCATCCTCGACCGCATCGAACTCAGACAGTTCGATGTGTATTCCGAGCGCGTGCGCCTCTCGCTGGGCGATAAACTCAAAATCCTGGCCAAAGGATTCGGGAAGAGACTTTTGTGAGCGTCCCGGTTGCAGCAGTGGATCGAACGCAAAGCATCCCGAGCGTAGGCATTGTCGGCGGAGGACTCGCCGGACTCTCAGCCGCCTGCGCGCTGGCCGACGCCGGTTACAAAGTCACGCTCTTCGAGCGCAGAGCGTTTCTCGGCGGCCGCGCGTCCTCCTACGAGCATCCCGGCACGGGCGAGGTGGTGGACAATTGCCAGCATGTGCTGCTGGGCTGCTGCACCAATCTGCTCGATCTTTACCATCGCCTTGGCGTCGAGGACAAGGTGCGCTGGTACAAGCGCATCACGTTCATTGAGCCCGGTGGCCGCTCCAGCTTCATCGAAGCGTCGTCTCTGCCCGCTCCCTTTCACTCCGCGATTTCGTTTCTGCAATACAAGCTGCTTTCGCTGCGCGATAAGCTGGGAATTGCGCGCGCCTTGATTGCATTGCTGGCCGGAGTTCCGGAAGACAGCAGCGAGGACTTCCTCTCCTGGCTGCGCCGCAAGGGGCAGACGCAGGCTGCAATCGACCGCTTCTGGGCTCCGGTGCTCATCAGCAGTTTGAACGAAGACCTGGACAAGATCTTCGGTGAAGTATGCCGCGATGGTGTTCCGCGATGCCTTCCTGAAATCCGCCGAGGCGGGAAAGATGGGAGTGCCGACGGCTCCGCTCTCCGAACTTTACGGCGTGGCCGAGGAGTACATTCGCGCACGCGGCGGCGAGGTTCTGCTGCGCAGCGGGGTCGATGCTGTTTCGTTTGGCGACAGTGAGGTGAAGCTGCGTTCCAACGATCGCGACTTCACTTTCGACTACGCGATCAGCGCGATTCCGTTTCATGTTCTCGGGCGCATCCTGCCGCGAATCGGCGGCCAGCGAAGAGCTGCAACAGAAGGTGAGTCATCTCCGGACGGTGCCGATCACCGGGATTCATCTTTGGTTCGATCGCGAGGTCACGGAGCTGGAGCACGCAGCATTGCTGGATCGCAACATTCAGTGGATGTTTCAGAAATCGAAGATACTCACGCGCTCCACAGCGCTGAGCGCAGGACAGAGCGCAAACGGCGACGGCAGCTACCTGGAATTGGTGGTGAGTTCGTCGAAAAGCTCTGCTGGAGATGGGCCGCGCGGAAATCATTGAACTCGCGATGAAAGAACTAGCGGAGTTCTTTCCCGGCGTGCGCGATGCAAAGCTGGTGAAGGCTACGGTGATCAAGGAAGTTCACGCAACCTTTGCGCCAGCACCTCTCAGCGATGAGTTCCGATTGTCCCCGACAAGTCCCTGGCCGCGGCTGTTTCTCAGCGGCGACTGGACCGCGACGGGCTGGCCTTCCACCATGGAAGGCGCGGTGCGGCAGGATATCTGACGGCGGAAGCTCTCTCCAAAGCTGCCGGAGACGCACGGCAGTTCGTCGTTCCCGATCTGAAGCCGCAAGGATTCATGCGTTTGTTCCGGCCTTGAGGTCGGCGCGACGTTCTGGCGTGGCTTTTTGTCATGTAATTTCTGACCTCCGCAGAGAAAAACCTTCCGTATGGCGCCTCGGGTTGGGCTCTGGCTGGCCCTCATATCCTGGGCTGCTGGAACGGCATGCCTCATGCATTGATCGCGGCGTCTAGGAGGAATTGCATGAAGAAGAAAATTCTCACACTTGGGACACTGCTGCTGGGTTGCTGCCTTGCTGCTGTCGCGCAGATCAGACAGACTACCCGAGCCACACCCCACGTCGCAAATCAGAGCGGCGCAGGCGCGCATGCCAATCCGCCGGCGGCATGGCGAACACACATTTCCAGGTCACGGACTGGCGATTCGTAGGGCTGCTTGAGCCAATCCTCGGATGGAAATTTCATGCTCGCCGACAGCTCTGGAAACAACTTCCAACTGCACGGCGACACTTCGAAACTGAACAGCTATATCGGTAAAGAGAGTTCAGGTTCATGGCGATGCGCTATGCCAGCAGTGGAACGAATGCCGGCGCGATGTCGTCCGATGCCAGTCGCAGCGGGATCGGCTAAGCAGTTCAACGTCAGCGACGTTCACAAAGTTGCGGACACCTGCGCACCGTTCAAGCAAGTAACTACTAACGCATGAGGAGGGCGCTCGCCCTTCGAGCCAGTAACCCTTTCAGAAACACGGCGACCCGGCCACAGAAAGGCTTGCTCGTGTTGCCGAAGCCGTCAGGCGACCTTCATCACATTTCCGGCTTGTGGTCCCTTTTGCCCCTCGACGATTTCGAACTCTACTTGATCGCCTTCCTGAAGGCTCTTGTAGCCTTCGCTGGTGATTGCGCTGTAATGCACAAAAACATCGGGACCATCTTCACGTCCGATGAATCCAAATCCTTTGCATTGTTGAACCATTTGACCGTTCCCTTGAGACGAGACACTTACTGTTCCTCCGTGCGTCTTGCTATCGGCGACGAGCCGACGGTCTCAACCGGCGCAAACCTTGCGGAGTTCAGATTTTGATCTTGCGTTGCTGAACTGCCGGATCATTCCTGTTTTGACCTGATTGCGGAGATTGTCCCTCACTTCCCCAGGGTTGTCAACATAGTACATAGCAGGAAAGCCTTGTTTTATAAGGGTTTCAGCACTCTTGATGCCGGCAAAGCTTAGACTCGCGCTTGCTCACTTTGCCATTCCCGGATATGTGAAACTTCTGTGCCGCCCAAAGAACACCCGCGATTGCCTTGCCGTCATGCACTTTACCGCTCATCACCCACTGCACGGCTTTACTCAGAGGTACAAGTTTGCAGGTAATGAACTCATCTTCCTCGGGAGAAGCTTTGCCTTTGCGCAGGTCGCGAGCCGCGAATAAGGACATCGTCTCGGTCAGAAACCCGGGACTTGCGTAGTAGTACAGCGCCGGTTTCCACTCTGATGCGGAGTAGCCCGTCTCCTCGGCCAGTTCGCGTTTGGCCGCCGTCAGATGCATCTTCGCCCTCGTCGATGCGTCCCGCAGGTAAGCTCCCATAGTTCCTGGTTTGCGGCGTAACGATACTGCCGGATCAGCAGAACCGAAGGCTCGCTCTTGCGCTCATCGAGCGCGAGAATCACCACCGAGCCGGGGTGACGGATAATGTCGCGCCGCACCGTTGACGCCGGAAGGTTCGATCAACTTCATCGCTGGTCACTTGGAAAACCGGAGCGCTGTGCACAACCTTGGAAGACAGAACCTGAACTGTCTTCGTTGCCGGCTGCCTTTGTCGTTTTCTTGCAGAGTTCTTGCGATGGAAGTTTTGCGACGTCTTGCTTGCAATCTTCTTGCTTGGGTTCGCCATGCGGACACTATACACAAATTGACGACGCTTGCCGTGCTACTCTGCTGTCGTGAAACAGGTGAAAACCATCTCCTTTGTTGGCGCCGGAGCGCTCGCCAGCGGCCTTGCGAAGTTGCTCCATGCGCAAGGCTTCACTATCGCGTGAGATCATTACGCGCGCCGCTTCGCATCTCCAGACGCAAGGCAGGCGCGCTGGCGCGCTCGGTGGGTGCTGTCGGCGCTCACACTGGGGAATGCCAAGCTTACGTTGCGACCTTTTGTGGCTGGCGGTGCCCGACGCCGCGGTGGAGGATGTCTCGCGGACGCTAGCGGGGCATGCGCAACTTCCGCCCGTGATCTTGCACGCCAGCGGCGCGTTGAGCAGCCAGGCGATGTCGGCTCTCGCCGAGCGCGGCGTACATACCGGAAGCGCGCATCCCATGATGACTTTTGTTGCCGGTGAGCCGCCGAGTCTGCAAGGCGCATGGTTTGCGGTGGAGGGCAGTCCAGTGGCAGTGCGGGCGGCGCGTGCGATTGCCCGCAAACTGGGCGCAAAAAGCTTCACCATCAATCCCGGCGAAAAGGCTCTGTATCATGCATTCGGCAGCCATGCTCTCGCCGATGCTGGCGGCCGAACTTGCCGCCGCCGAGAGAGTTGGCCTGCGCGCCGGAATCCGAACCCAGGACGTGCGCCGCATCATGGAGCCGATCGTACTGCGCACGGTGCAAAACGTTTTGCGCAATGGAGCGGGGAAGTCGTTCAGCGGGCCACTGGCGCGCGGCGATGTTGGCACGGTTGCGCTGCATCTGGAGTCGCTCGCAGGCTCGCCTGAGTCAGCTGGTCTACCGCGCGCTGATGGAGTATGCCGACCGGTGTATTGCCCGTGAAGCGAAGCGATGAAATGAAAAAGCTCCTGCGCCGGAAGAGGCACAAGAGCCAGAAGCTAAAGATTGCCGCCACGATTATTGGAAGGGGGTGAAAGTGCCCCATTTTTTCGCGCTTGGTGCGGATGTACTTTGCGTTGCTCTCGTATGCTTCCACGTCGGCTGGAACGCGCTCCACCACTTCGATTCCCGCAGCTTGCACGGCATCGACTTTTTCCGGGTTGTTGGATAACAGGCGGAGTTTGCGCACGCCCAGCGCCTTCAGAATCTCCACCGGCATGTGATAGCCACGGCAGTCGACTTCATAGCCCAGTTTCACGTTGGCTTCCACCGTGTCCAGCCCCTGGTCCTGCAACTCATAGGCCTGCAATTTGGCCATCAGGCCGATGCCGCGTCCCTCTTGTTCCTCGTAGATCAGAATGCCCCTGCCCAGTTCGCTGATTTTCGTCAGCGCCAGTTCCAGTTGCTGGCGGCAATCGCAGCGCATGGAATGGAAGACGTCTCCGGTTAGGCACTGGGAGTGGATGCGCACCAGCGGCGGTTCGGAGTAGATATCCCCCATGATAAGCGACGACGGCCTCTTCGCGACGGCGTTCGGTGCCGTCGGGGGAGCCGGTGGCAGGTGTTCCGGGAACAAAGCCTTCAAAGCCAAGAATTCGAAAATGACCCCAACGGGTGGGAAAATCGGCTTCCGCAATCTTTCTTGTCGACATCGTATTCACTTCTACAGTATAGACGCTATGGCGGCTTTCGCGGATTCACCGCGGGTCGAACAGCGCGCCTATTCGATTGATCTTCGAGTCTCAGGGATGGCCCGGTCATGACGCTGAGTGCGACCGAGGCGGCCAGAACCGCGACGATGACGCCGAGCGCGTACGCGGTCGGAATCTCGAAGTAATTTGCCCCAAGCATCTTCACTCCGACGAATGTCAGGATGATGGCCAGCCCATAATGGAGCAGATGAAAACCTTCCATCAGGCCCGCGAGAGCAAAGTACAGCGAGCGCAGCCCGAGGATGGCAAAGATATTCGAGGTGAACACAACGTAGGGCTGCCGGGTGACGGCCAGCACGGCGGGAATCGAATCGACGGCAAAGATCACGTCGGTGGCTTCGATTACGAGGAGCACAAGCGCCAGCCTGGTGAACCAGCCGCACGCCGCACCGCATGGTGGTGAAGGCGCCGCCGGCAAAGTCGTCGGTCAACCTGAGGTGACGTTGCGCAAAACGGGTGATAAACTGTCGCCCGGATCCTGCTGCTGCGCTTGCTCGAAGAGCAGCTTGATGCCCGCATAGACCAGGAAGGCTCCGAACAGATACGTCACCCAGTGGAAGCGGTTCAGCAGCGTGACTCCTGCGCCGATGAAAATGGCACGCATCAGAATCGCGCCCAGGATGCCCCAGAACAGCACCTTGCGCTGCAATTCCGATGGAACCTTGAAGTGGCGGAAGATGAGCAGAAAGACGAATAGATTGTCGACGCTGAGAGCTTCTTCCACCAGGTAGCCGGTGACAAATTCAAGCGAGTAGCGATGGTTGGCGCGATTGGCGTGCGCCGGATCGCCGGTCATGCGATGCCCGTAAAAATACAGCAGACACGGCAAAGCCCGCCGCCAGCGCAACCCAGAGCGCGGTCCAGCCCAGCGCCTGGCGCAGGCTGAATGCGCGGGCTTTGCGGTTGAATACGCCAAGGTCCAGCACCAGCATCAGAGTCACGAAGGCAAGGAACAAGATCCAGAACAGGAGGTTGGGAGGCGTTTGCATGGTCTAGCGTTCTCTGAATTCAAAGCTTCTTTGCGGCCTGACTCCTTAAGCCTAGCACTCAGCTTGTAATGCCTGGAGTCGTGAGGCGAAAACAGAATCAGTGCGACCGGTGACAGTGCGAGGCAGTTTCTAGCGCGTGTTCAGGGCGCGAATCGTCTCCATCACCACGTCGCCGACAATCTGCAGGCTTGCCGCGCTGCATTTGTCGGGTGTGTCCTGGGTAGTGTGGTGATAAATGTTGTCGAAGCCGTAGCTCAGGTCGATGAGGTCGGCTACCGGAATTCCCACAGCGCGGAAGGGAAGATGGTCGTCCTCAATCGATTGGTGCGCGCGAAAAAGTGCGATTGCTGCCCCACTCGCTGGGCCGCCCGGTACACCACATCCATCAGCCACGGCGTGGAATTCGTGTCGCGATCCAGGTCCAGATCTTTGTCGCCGATCATGTCGAGCAGCAGAAACGCCTTGATCTTTGCGGCGGTGCCATCCTCGGACCACTTCTTCGCCAGTTGCTTGCTGCCGTAGACGCTGTCCGCGTCGGTCCACTCCACCGTGGCTTCCTCGCCGTCGGTAAACAGCAGCCAGATGCTATAGCCCTCGGGCGGATGGGTGCGAAGCTGGTTGGCAATTTCCATCATTAATCCCACGTTGGAGCCGCCATCGTTGGCTCCTGCATAGCTCGTGTTCCTGAGCGGATAGTTGGTATCGTAGTGGCCGGCGAGGACAATGATGCCGTCCTTTTTGCCGGGGAATTTCGCGATGATGTTGTTCATCGGCAAAGCGGCCCGCGGCGTGTCTGCACGTTGAATTTGTCCTGCTCGACTTGCGCGCCGTCGAGATGGCTGACGATGAACTGTTCGGCTTTGGCGTGTCCGTTGCTGCCCAGGAAACGCGGACCGAGCGCCACGAAATCCTTGAGGTTCTGGTAAGCCTTCTCTCCGCTGACCTTCAGCGCCGGGGGCGTCTCCGGCTTGGGATCGAAATCCTCGGCGCGCGGCTCCGGTTGCTGGGGCTGCTGGGCCGTCTGGGACTGTACGGGTGCGGTGTCTCCGAGCGGTTTTATTGTCGCGGCAGGCGCCGGTGAGCAAAGTGGAGGCCGCCAGCAGCAGTGCCAGAATCATGGGGCCTCCCTGCCTGCCGAAATGCTTCAGGAGACCCCGGTACTTGCTCATCATTGGTTGTTCAGCTCCCGCTTTTTGCGCTGCTTGGGATGCACCAGGTAGGCGACTCCGATGCTGAGCAGGTAGAGAACGATCATGGGGGCGGCGAAGATGCACATGTTCATGATGTCGGCCGTCGGCGTGATGATCGCCGCGATTATGAAGATCACCAAGAATCGAGTAACGCAGATTGCGCCACATCCAGCCCGGGGTGACCAGCCCGAACAAGGCCAGGAAGAACACCAGGATCGGCATCTCAAAGACCACGCCGAGTCCGAGCACAATCGTCATAAACAGACTGATGTACTCGTTGATCGTGATCATCGGAGTGAATTGCAGGCTGTATTCCACCAGAAAGGTCAACGCTGCCGGATACACCAATCGGTAGGCGAAATAGCCACCGGCCACGAACAACCCGACGGTGCTGAACATGAACGGCCCAACGTACCTGCGCTCGTTCTTGTAAAGTCCGGGAGCGATGAACGCCCACACCTGGTAGAGCACAAAGGGCGACGCCACAAAGATCCCGGCAATCAGGCTGATCTTCAAATACATATTGAATGGATCAATCGGATTCGTGTAAACGAGCTGGCGTGCTCAAATTATGGTTGCGTGAGAATCTGTACGATCGGCTTCTGTATCCAGCCGAAGATTCTCTTCATGCCAGAAGTAGCAGACGCAGAATCCAATACCGATAAAGACGATGCTCCAGATCATGCCGCTTGCGGAGTTCCTCGAGGTGATCGAGGAAGCCCATGGAAATGAGTTCCGGTTTGTCTTTCTGAATTGCTTGGTGGAGTGGCTGTCTCTGCCATCAAAACCTTTGTTGGATCATCCGGTTAGCTGCTCTGCGGAGCAGAGCTACTTTGGGCCGGTGCCGAATCAGGCGTGGGTTGATCGGTCGGAACTTCAACCGGAGGTGCTCCGTGGGAGGCGGCAACAGCGCTGGGTTGCGTCGCTGGCGCGCTAGGTTCCGCTGGAACTTCGGGCAGAGGAGCCGGAAGCGGTTCCGGCGCGGCAGAAATCACTGGCGTCTCAGGGGGGCGCATGGTGTAGTTCTGGGCGTCGAAGGCCATCCGGGCGGTCTGCAACAGGCGCTCATGTGCGCTGTCAATTTCGGAAATCGCCGACTTTACCGCGGGAGGAAGCAACGTCTGCGTGAACGAAGAGCTCTGCTGCTGCGTGAACGAA
Organism: uncultured Acidobacteriota bacterium; assembly: GCA_963838135.1. Classification (GTDB taxonomy): domain Bacteria; phylum Acidobacteriota; class Terriglobia; order Terriglobales; family Acidobacteriaceae; genus TOLSYN. The sequence goes on from CAWIPV010000001.1 coordinate 93,587, forward strand.
GAGCTCTGCTGCGTTCCCGGCTGTGACGGGCTGGACTCATCTCCAGCCTTATCCATTTCAGACTGGAACTGATATTTGAAATTATTGGACGCGCGCTTGAATTCGGCCACGAACTTGCCGATCTCGCGTCCAATCTCGGGTAACTTCTTGGGGCCGAATAGGATCAGCGCCAGCAAGAAGATGAAGAGCATCTCCGACATTCCCATACGCTGGTATCATACACGGCAATTCCTTCCGCTGGTAAGACATGGATCTGCCTGAGAGCTGAAAAAAACTCGCCCTACGTACGAAGTAAAATCCGTGCTGGCATGAAGACCGGGGCGAAAGAAGTTAAGAAGCCGAGGCGGTACCGGCGGCATCTGATTCGCATAGAGCAGGCGCGCTGGATTTCCGAATTTAGCATCGGTGGCGCGCTCACCTATTTCCCGGTAGAACTGCTATACTCTTGTGAAATCGAGGGTTGCGCCTCTCTTGGTGTATGGCGCGGCAAACATTCACGCAGCGCTCAAGCGCAGGGCAAAAGAAGGATGTATCAATGGCTGGACGTTCCCGTCGCTCAACGGTATTGGTTTTTTTCGTAATTCTGACTTGCGGTTTCCTCGGAGTGGTCTTCGGGCGAACCGGGGCAGCACCCGCAGACGGCGACGATGACATGCGCGATTCGGTGCACACCTTCGCGCAGGTCTACAGCGTCATCGAGCAGAACTACGCGGAAAAAGTGGACGCCGACAAGGCGATCTATGATGGCGCGATTCCAGGCATGTTGCGCGTGCTTGATCCCCACTCGAACTTCTTCGATCCGAAGCAGTACTCGGCTCTGCAGGAAGAGCAGCGTGGGCGTTACTACGGCGTGGGCATGCAGGTGGGACCGCGTAACAACAAGGTCATCGTCATTGCGCCGTTCGCCGGAGCACCCGCTTACCGCGCCGGAATCCGTCCTGGCGACATCATTGCGGCCATCGATGGCAAGGCCACCGACAACATGACCACCAGCGAGGTTGCGGACCTGCTCAAAGGGCCCAAGGGCACTACGGTGCACATCGCAATCCTGCGCGAAGGCAGCGACAAACCCCTGGACTTCACGGTAGTTCGCGATGAAATTCCGCGCTACTCGGTGGACCTGCACTTCCTCATTCGCCCCGGCATCGGCTACATGCATATCAGCGGCTTCCAGGAGACCACCGAGGCCGAGACCACGGCGGCGCTGGAAGAGATGGGCGAACTTAAGGGCCTGATTCTCGATCTGCGCAACAACCCCGGCGGCCTGCTGAGCGAAGGTGTTGGGGTGGCCGACAAGTTCCTCAAGAAAGGACAGGTCATCGTCAGCCATCACGGCCGGAATTCACCGGAGAAGGTCTATCGTGCGGCCCACGGCAGCACGCAGGATTACCCGATCGTCGTGCTGGTGAACCACGGCACGGCTTCGGCGGCGGAGATCGTTTCCGGCGCGATTCAGGATCATGATCGCGGCCTGATTGCCGGGGAGACTACCTTCGGCAAGGGATTGGTGCAGACGGTCTATCGGTTGAGCGAGAACACCGGACTGGCGCTCACCACGGCCAAGTACTACACCCCAAGCGGACGCCTGATTCAGCGGGACTATAACGGTGTTTCGCTTTACGACTACTACTACAATCGCAATGCGGACGATAATTCCATCAACGGCGTGAAGCAGGACGACGCCAACCGCGAAGTCAAACTCACCGACAGCGGACGCACCGTGTACGGTGGGGGCGGAATCACGCCGGATGTGAAAATTGTGCCCGCCAAGGCCAACAAGTTCCAGGAGGAGTTGCTGCGCAAGTATGCGTTCTTCAACTTCTCCAAGCACTATTCGATCAGCCACAAGATCGATAAGAGCTTCCAAGTGGATGACAGCGTAATGCAGGAGTTCCGCGGTTTCCTTACCGAGGCCAAGTTGCCCTACACGGAAAAGGATTTGGTGGACAACAACGAGTGGGTCCGCTCCAGCATCAAGAGCGAACTGTTCGTGGGCGCCTTTGGTCAGCAGGAGGGAATGCGCGTGCAGGCCGAGTCCGACCCCAACGTGCTCAAAGCCCTGGAACTGATGCCCAAGGCTAAGGAACTCGCCGACAACGCGCGCAAGACCATCGCCGAGCACAACCAGGCGCGGCAGGCCGCAACCAGTAACTGACAAGAATGCGCTTTGAGAATGAAAGGGCACCGATTCGGTGCCCTTTCGTATTGCTGCTCAACTGCGTTACCGATAGTCTTTGGTGAGCGGCGTGAGTTCCGGATACGCGCCCGCGCCGAGCTCGCACATATCCAGTCCCATGCCGCTCTCCATCCTTGTGGATGCGTTGCGGATGGATGCGGTTCAGGAAGCAGATTGAGGCAGTACGTCAGCGGCAGAACAAATCCGAGCAGTGCGGAAACCATAGCCATCTGAGCCAGCCATTGCCCAGGGCGGGCGCGCACGAACGCTCCTGCGGCGATCACGCCCCACAATCCGCCCACCGCGTGTACGGAGACAGAGCCGCTGGGGTCGTCGAATCCGAGGCGATCCAGCCATTCCACCGAAAAGGGCACGAGAATTCCCGCTACCAGTCCAATGGCCGCAGCCTCGGCCGGCGAAACCAGCGAGCACGACGCCTGAGATGGCGACCAGCCCAATTACAAACCCGTTTGCCGTCATGGAGGCGTCCGGCTTGCCATAGCGAAGCCCAGTCACAATCAACGCCGTCAGCACGGCAATGCTGGCCGCGACGAGGTTGTTCACAGCGATCAGCGCCATGCTGTTGACGGTGCGCGCCGGCAAAGAGCATCGCGCCAGCCGTATCCAGTCCCAGCCACCCGACGAGGGTCAACATGCAGCCGAACAAAACGAATGCCATGTTGTGGCCGGGGATTGCCATTCCGCTCGATCTCATACTTTCCGTGCCGCGCTCCCAGAATCCAGGTGATCGATAGCGCGGTGATTCCGCCAACGGCTTGGATTACGCCCGCGCCTCCCGCGTCGATGGCGCCATTTCCGCAGGATGCCAACCCTCCCAGTTGCGCGAGCCAGCCTCCGCCCCATACCCAGTGCGCAAAGATTGGGTAGGTTATGCCGGCCAGCAGCGCCGCCGATGCGCAACTTGCGCTCAGCCGCCAGCGGTCCGAACCGGCACCGAGCGGAATCATGGCCGCAAGCCCCACGCTGAACAGTTGCAGGCAGGCCACCAGGGAAAGAGTGGAGCCATTGAAGACCACTCCGCGCATCATCAGCCGTCCGGCTCCAATCAGGTTCCATTGCCGTCCGCCGAAACTTAGCAGCCGGGCCGGCTCTCCGATGAAGCCCTGAAAGCGAAATCCGATGAAAAAGTAGACGAGCACCGCAACGGCAAAGACACACATCGCGCTCAGCATGGAGTGGGCGGCACTGCGCCCGCGTCCGAATCCTGCATTGACCAGTGCCAGACCCGCTCCTGCCAGCGGCACCAGAAAAATGCAAGCCATGCAGATGGCCGTTCCCGCCTCGGTGAGTGCTGCCGGCTGTGCCTGCATCATCGTCTCCTCGTCCAGAGTGAGATGGGCGCGGAAGGTGAGTCCGAGGCCGAGAAGTTGAACCGCGATCCCCGCCAGGACGAACATCGCGCGGGGCGCGTTCGATGGAGAGCAGCACAAATGTGCTCAGCACAATCGCAAAGCCCGCAAAAAGCAGAAATAACCCAGCAGCTTTCATGAAAATCTTCCAGTAGAGAATTTGTCCGCGCTCTCCGGCGCTTAAGCGTGCCGCGCAACATACAGCAGCATCGCGAAGATGATCACGGGGAGCAGCGCGAGCGCAACGTACATAGCGATCCTGCGCGCCCACGGAGAGCGGCGCCTCTTCCAATTGACAGCTCGGGCCGTTCCTCCACGCCCACCTGGTCCAGGTGCTCCAGGTCATTGGCAAAGTCCCGCGCGCTCTTGTAACGGTTGTGCGGATTGCGCTCCAGGGCACGATACAAGACCTCCTGCAGTTGCGGCGAAAGCTCGGGGTTCAATTCGCGCGGCGGCACCGGATCATTGAGCAGGCGATCGTTCATGATGACGAAAGGGTTGGAGCCGGTGAAGGGAACCGGCCCGTCAGCATCTCATAGAGCATCACGCCCACGGCGTAAACGTCGCTGCGCGCATCGCCGCGCCCGCCCTTCACCTGCTCCGGCGAGATGTAGTCCGGAGTGCCCATGGTGTCGGTAAATTTTGCAAACGTGATGCGCCGCGCACCAAGGTTGGCGGAGATGCCGAAATCGATGATCTTGATATTGTCGTGCTCATCGACCATGATATTTTCCGGCTTCAGATCGCGATGAATTACGCCGTGGCTGTGAATATGGTCGAGCGCCTTGCATATCTGCAGCACGAGCTTGATGGCGCGCTCCGGCGGCATTTTGCGGTGTTTCGGAGATGATCTGCCGAAGCAGCCGTCCCGGCACCCACTCCATCACGATGTAGGGATCGTGGCGGTCGTCGTTGGCGATCACCTTCATGACTCCGGGATGATCGAGCTTTTTCCCGATCTCTTCCTCGCGCTGGAAGCGCTCAAAGAAAATGGGATCGCATTCCATCTCCGGATGCGGAATCTTGATGGCGACGGTTTGGCCCGTGCGGAGATCGGTGCCCTGATAGATTGAAGCCATGCCGCTCCGGGCAACCAGGCGCTCAATCTGGAAGTGGTCGAGTTGTTCGCCAGCGTGAACAGAGATCATTGGTAGAAGATGGCACCCGTGCGCGAGTTGCGCTTCTGTTCTTCAGTGCAGCCGGTAAGGTTGTCCGCGATACATTCCGACGGCTTCGACATCTTTTACGCGGATGAGCTGGACGCTCACATTATCTCCACCATCGCTCTGGTTTGCAATCGTGATCAGTTGCTGTGCGGCGTCTTTCCGTGCAGCCTGTCGGAGCAGAGCAGCAGTAGATCTGTGGGGAATCATAGGCCAGCGTGCATTTCAAGAAAGCGCAAATGCGATAGGCGGAACATATTCATAGTAGGTCAGCACAAATGCGCGCGGTTCGCCATCGCAGAAAGGGCGAACCACGCGCATAACTAAGTCAAGCCGCAAACGCTACGAGCCTCCGAAGTACTCGGCTTGCAGACTCTATCGATGCGTGATGTTACTCCTCCGAGCACGGCTAGAGCGCGTCAGCGCCGCGTTCTTCGTTGCGAATACGGATCGCTTCGTCAATCCGCGAAAGGAAGATTTTGCCATCGCCAATTTTGCCGGTCTGCGCTGCCTGAGGATCGCCTTCACGACCTCATCACTTTCTCGTCGTGCAGCACCACTTCCAACTTGATCTTGGGCAAAAGATCAACGCTATATTCGCGCCCACGATAGAACTCCGTATGACCTTTCTGCCGGCCGTGACCGCGCACTTCCAGTACCGTAAGTCCTTCAATGCCAATTTCCAGGAGCGCTTCTTTCACTGCGTCGAGTTTGGAGGGTTGAATTACCGCTTCGAGTTTCGTCATGATTTTTCGTCTCTTTCCTGCGTGCATCTCGCCCATGCTTCGGCCAGCAGCGCTATGATTCCAGTGCGTATCCTTCTTCACCGTGTTGCGAGAGGTCGAGGCCCTGCACTTCTTGCTCTTCTTTGACGCGCAAGACCAACTGTGAGGTCGACGAACTTCAGCAGGATCAAGGTTCCCACAGCGGCCAGGACCCACGCAATCACAACCCCGGTGGCCTGATTCAGCAACTGATGGGCGTTGCCGTCAAACAATCCGGAGCCCAATTAGGTTTCCCTGGGCGTCCTTGAACATTGGGTTCACGTATCGGCTAGCAAATACACCGGTCAAGATGGCGCCCAGGGTGCCACCTGCGCCATGCACACCAAAGGCGTCGAGCGAATCGTCATAGCCGAACCAAGCCTTGACCTTGGCCACCATGCAGTAGCAGAACAGCCCAGCGATCAGGCCGATGACCAGCGCCGGCATGGGACCGACAAAGCCAGCGCCGGAGTAATGGCCACGAGACCGGCAACCGCGCCGGAGATACCACCCAGCGCACTCGGATGTCCGGCTACCATCCATTCCGCAGCCATCCAACTGAGCGCCGCAGCGGCAGCCGCAAAGTGCGTTGCCACAAACGCGCTGGTCGCCAGGCTTCCGGCCGAAAGAGCGCTTCCGGCATTGAATCCGAACCAGCCCACCCACAACATGCAGGCGCCCACAAACGACAGAACTACGCTGTGAGGCCGGAATGTTTCGTGCGGGATAGTCTTTACGCTTGCCGAGATAGAGCGCGCAGACCAGGGCCGAGACCCCCGAGGTCACGTGCACCACCGTGCCGCCGGCAAAATCAAGGCAAGGGAAGCGTCCACCGAGCGAGGCGTTCAGCAGTCCGCCCTTGCCCCAAACCATGTGAGCCATGGGCGAGTAAATCACCAGCGACCAGAGCGAAAGAAAGACCACCATGCCGCTGAACTTCATCCGTTCGGCAAATGCGCCGGAGATCAGCGCTGGAGTGATGATGGCGAACATCAACTGATAGATCATGAAGGTCTGGAACGGGATGGTCGGGGCATAGTCCGGATCAGGGGCCGCGCCGACACCGTGCAAGAAGAGGTGCTGAAAATTGCCAATGAAGCCGTTGCCGGGGCCGAAGGCGAGACTGAAACCGACAATGCCCCAGATCACGGTCACAACGCCCATCATGGCAAAGCTCTGCATCATGGTGGACAAGACATTCTTCTTGCGAACCAATCCGCCGTAAAATAGGGCCAGACCCGGTCCGGTCATCATCAGAACCAGCGCCGAGCTCACTAGCATCCACGCGTTATCGGCATTGCTGCGCGCTTCTGTCACCTGCTTCTGCAGGTCCGCAAGTTGCTGAGGAGAGACGGTTTGAGCGCAGAGCGCAGCACCACAAAAAAGCAAGAAAAGAGGCAGCACCAGCGTGCGCCCCGGTTGAGCGAGAGGGATTTCCCTTGCGATTTGATCACAGCATTCTCCGCAAACAACTAACTTTAAACTAAGCACACATACTTTCTATCAAGAAAGCTCCGCGAGGGGAATTATTTTTCGCGGCGCGGCGAAGAATGTAAAGACGTTGGCGCAGCTTTGCTCGTCGTATCTGCCGGTTCGGCTGGAAAATTAGAACGCGGCTTTCGGATTAAGATACGGGAGACAATATGTGGACGCTTCTTAATGAAGGAGAATGGGAATGGCAAGGGATCTGTCGGCAATCTTGCAGAGCTTGGTCGACAAACTGAAGAAACGCGGCCATTCCGGTGAGGACATTGCTCGGGCGGTTGACTCCCAAGGCGATGTCCTCCTCGACAAGATAGCTAATGCAATCGCAGATAAGGCACACAAACCGGGCGAAACGTTCCCGGTATCAGTGAATTATGACCTCCCGCTAGCAGAGGCGATCGATGCAGGAAATTATCAGGGAGTGAATTCCTCCGTTACGGTACAGAATTTTCCATCGACGAGACACGGACGGGCGGAGTTGGAAATTCTTCTTGTTCGATACGACCGCCGCATGACATCCGAAGAGGTGCTCGCCGAACTTGATAAAGAAGGTTTACGGCCCGCCGAACTGCCCGAATTTCTGGCATTTGGAGCAGAATACCCTGAGGTGCAGCGCCAGTTCTCCGTCGTTGGTCTTGGCTCCGTATGGAAGGACCGAAAAGGCTACCGAAACGTTCCCTGCTTGTATGAGGCTTCCGAGGCGCGTTATCTCGATCTGCACTGGTGGGACGACGGCTGGTATTCATTTAGCCGCTTTGCCGCGCTCCGCAAGTGAGAGAGTGTGCGGGGTGGTGCGCCCGGCAGGATTTGAACCTGCAACCCCGAGTTCCGAAGACTCGTGCTCTATCCAGTTGAGCTACGGGCGCGTTCCGCAATTTTAGTCCAGCGGCATGCAGTTTGAGCAAACATTCTGCGTCTCGACGCGGACGCACGCAACGCGTCGAACCAGTCACTGCACTGTGATCTGCTCGGTGGCCTGATTGTTCAACACTGCTTCTGGATTTGCATCGCACCAGTTTTGTCCGCCGCTTCGGCTCCGATAATCTTAGCGGCTGCGTCGCGCGCAACCGAAAGCATTGGAGGACGGTTCTTCACGCCATGGGCGTCGCTGGCAATGAAGTGAACCATCTTTTTCTTCAGCATCTGCTCGCAAAACTGTTGCTTTGGCTTTACCCCAGAAGCCGGTGAGTGAATTCGCCGTGATCTGAAACAGGCAGCCCACATCAGCAAACCTGTTAAGCAAATCCGGATTGCCCAGAATCACCGGATTTCGCTCCGGATGCGTGAGAATCGGAATCAGTCCGGCGGTCTGCAAGTGAGTGCAGGGTTTGCGCGGCGTTGAACGCGCTGTACTCGGACAGTTCCACCAGCAAGTAGCGCGTATCGCCAATGGTATAGCGCTCCGGGTGATTCATCGCATCCTCGATGTTCTCGTAGGAGAGATGAAAGTCGCATCCCAGCGAAAAGCTCAGCTTCGGCGCACGCGCACGGAGTTCTTCGAGCAGGTCGAGGTGCGGCGGCGCGGTCATAGCTAGTACTCGTAGTTTGCATGTGGAGTCGCAACAATGTGGGTCACTCCATCCTGTTCGGCAAGCCGGCACATCTCAAGCGTGACATCCCAGGACTGTGCTCCATCGTCAACTGCGGGTAGTAAATGGCAATGAATATCGATCATATCTTCAACCTCGGGCGCAGCAGGATTCAGGTGGCTACGCATTGCCTCTCACCGCTTTACCGCGGAACTCGTCGTAGGCGATCCGGATTCCTTCTTCCAGCGAAACCTTGGGCCGCCAGCCGTAGCTGAACAACTTTGAGCTGTCCATCAACTTCCGTGGGGTTCCATCCGGTTTGCTGGTATCAAAGACGAATCTCGCCGTTGAATTCAAGCGCCTCGCATATCTTCTTGACCAGTTCGCGAATGGTCAACTCGCTGCCGCTGCCTACGTTCACCAGCGGCGCCACTTCAGGATTGCCGGTCAACTTGCGAAATTCATCCTCGGGCAGGTTCAGAAGAAAGACGCAGGCATCGGCCATATCATCGCTGAAAAGGAATTCGCGCAATGGTGCTGCCCGTGCCCCAGACGGTCACGCTCGGCTCGCCGCGTTGCTTGGCCTCATGCACTTTGCGAATCAGCGCGGGAAGAACGTGCGAACTTTCCAGATCGTAGTTGTCTCCCAGCCCGTAGAGGTTGGTCGGCATTGCCGCCAGGAAGCCGGTTCCGTGCTGCCGGTTGAACGCCCAGCACAGCTCGATGCCGGCAATCTTTGCCACCGCATAGGAGCGGTTGGTGAATTCCAGCGGCCCGGCCAGCAGTTGATCTTCGCGCATTGGTTGCGGAGCCAGCTTGGGATAAATGCAGCTCGAACCGAGGAACAGCAACCGCCTGAACTTTGGCACGGTAGGCGCTTTCGATCACGTTGCTTTGGATGCGCAGATTCTGTGCGATAAAGTCGGCAGGGAAGTCGCGATTGGCGAGAATTCCTCCGACCTTGGCGGCGGCAAGAAATACAAACTCCGGGCGCTGCTCGTCGAAAAACCTTCCCACCGCATTCGCGTCCTGGAGGTCGACCTCCTGGCGCGTGCGCAGCAAAAGGTTTTCGTAGCCCAGCGAGCGGAGCTTGCGCACAATGGCCGAGCCCGCCAGTCCGCCGTGTCCGGCGACAAATATCTTTGCGTCTTTCTGCATGTAGTTACTCATGGTGATGAAGTATCTTGTATCCCTTCTCGCGCACTAGAGCATCGCGCTTGGCAAGTTCGTAGTCGGCGGTTACCATCTCCGTCACCATTTCGTCGAAGGTCGTTTTCGGGACCCAGCCCAGCTTGGCCTTCGCCTTTGCGGGATTTCCCAGCAGAGTCTCGACTTCGGTCGGACGGAAATAGTGTGGGTCGACGGCGACAATCAAGCGGCCCTGTTCGTCATAGCCCTTCTCGTCCACTCCCACGCCCTTCCATGCGAGTTTGATCTCCAGTTTTTCGGCTGCGATGTTGACGAATTCACGCACGCTGCGCTGTTCGCCGGTGGCGATGACAAAGTCCTCGGCATGCTCCTGCTGCAGCATCAACCACTGCATCTCCGCGTAGTCGCGGGCGTGTCCCCAATCGCGGAGTGAGTCGAGATTGCCCATGAAGAGCGTTTCCTGCAGCCCGGCTTTGATGCGCGACAGGCCGCGGGTAATCTTGCGGGTGACAAAGGTCTCGCCGCGTACCGGAGACTCGTGGTTGAACAGGATGCCGTTACAGGCGTAGATTCCGTAGGCCTCGCGATAGTTCACCGTGATCCAGTAGGCGTACAGCTTGGCTGCCGCATAGGGAGAGCGCGGATAGAAGGGCGTGGTCTCCGTCTGTGGACTTTCCTGTACCAGCCCATACAACTCCGAGGTCGACGCCTGATAGAAGCGCGCCGTTTTTTCCATGCCCAAGATGCGGATCGCCTCGAGGACGCGCAGGGTGCCGATGCCATCGGCGTTCGCGGTGTATTCGGGCTCCTCAAACGAGACGGCTACATGACTCTGTGCCGCCAGGTTGTAAATCTCATCCGGTTGCACGCCCTGTATGACGCGCACTAGGCTGCTGGTATCGGTCATGTCTCCGTAATGCAGAAAGAAGCGGCGGTCCCGGTCGTGCGGGTCCTGGTAGAGATGATCGATCCGATCGGTGTTAAACAGGGAAGAGCGCCGTTTCACTCCATGAACTTCGTATCCCTTGGAGAGAAGCAACTCGGCAAGATACGATCCATCCTGCCCCGTAATCCCGGTAATTAAGGCCTTCTTCATCCTCTACCCTTACCTCTCGGGCTATCCAAAGCTTGATTTACCAGGCCATTTGTAAGCAATCGACGCTCCGGGCGCTGCCACACGTTGTAAGATGCTCGCCGGAGGATAATGAAGCTTGAATGCGTAATGATTGAGCAGTGCTGGTCATCGGGTTGGCGTCTGGCATTGACCGGCTTCGGCAGAGTTGGCATGCCAATATTAGGAGGAAGAATATCAGAAGCTTCTCCCGCGAAACAAAGTGTGTAGGTCCGGTGAATTCTTGCTGCCGTCCTGCAGCGACTATGTGCTATGCAGGCAGGCGGCTGTTATCCTGATAGGGATTGAAAACGGCTTGCCCTGAGATGACTCATTGTACTGCGTGAGCTCAGCGCTAACACTGCGTTTTTGGTATGAAAGGGGAAATCGTGGACCTTCAGCAACAAACGAACGCTCCTCTGAAGATAGCCGTCATCGGTTCCGGCTATGTTGGGTTGATTGCCGCTGTTTGTTTCGCCGAAATCGGTCACTCGGTTGTCTGCGTTGACAATGACATCGCCAAAGTGGCTGAACTCCAGTCCGGAGGCGTTCCCATTTATGAGGAGCGGCTGCCGGAAATGTTGGCCCGCCACCGGGGTCAGCGTCTCGCCTTTTCGACCGATCTTGCCTCCGCGGTGCGTGAGGCGGCGGTAATCTTTATCGCCGTGGGCACGCCCCAGTCGCCTACGGGAGAGGCCGATCTTTCCTACGTCGAGGCATCGGTTCGCGAAATTGCGAGCGAACTCCACGACTACAAAGTTGTAGTCGAAAAGAGTACGGTTCCCGTGCTTACCAATCAGTGGATCAGCCGCACTCTCCGTTTCAACGGCGCCAAGGATGAGAACTTCGACGTGGTTTCCAATCCGGAGTTTCTGCGCGAGGGCACGGCGATCGAAGACTTCCTCTATCCCGATCGAATCGTGGTGGGCGCCGATGCGGAGCGTGCGCGAGCGGTCTTGCGCCAGGTTTACCAGCCACTCATCGATGGCAGCTACTTCTCCTGTCCCGATCATGTTCCCGGTCCGGTCGACCTCAGCAGCGGAGTTTGTTACCTGGAGACCAGCGCCAAGAGCGCCGAGCTAATCAAGCACGCCTCCAACGCCTTCCTGGCGCTGAAGATTTCCTTCATCAATGCCGTATCCAACATTTGCGAACTCGTCGGGACAGACGTGGAAGAGGTTGCCAATGGGATTGGGCTGGACTCTCGCATCGGCTCCCGCTTTCTGAACGCTGGAATCGGCTATGGCGGCTCCTGCTTCCCCAAGGATGTGCGCGCCTTCTACAAGATTGCGGAATCCGTCGGGTATGATTTCGAGTTGCTGAAGTCTGTCGAAAAGATCAATGAGAACCAGCAGATTTGCTTCATGAAGAAGCTGCGTAGCGCGCTCTGGACTCTCAAGGGGAAGCACATCGGGGTTCTCGGACTCGCCTTCAAGGGCGGCACCGATGACATTCGCGAATCTCCCTCCATGAACATGGTCAAGAGTCTTCTTGCGGCAGGATGCGTTGTCTCCGTCTATGACCCGGCCGCAATGGAAAAAGCTCGGGTCAATTTGCCGCCTCACGACTGTCTGCGCTATACCTGTAACGAGTTCGAAGCGGCTCAGGACGCACACGCACTTTTGGTTGTGACCGAATGGCCGCAGTTTGCCTCTCTCGATCTCGAACGCTTGCGTCAGGTGATGCGCTATCCCGTCGTGGTCGACGGAAGAAATCTGTTCAGTCTAAAGAGGATGGCAGAGGCAGGCTTTCATTACTACAGCATGGGGCGTCCTCTAGCGGAACCCAAATTGCCGACACGCGGCTGAACCCTGTTGAACAGAGTTGCCAAGGTGCTCCACGCCTGCCACTCCACGCACGGCCCGGCTCAGACGATTGACGAAAAGGATAATCGTTTGGCGGGCCAGGTTTATCGAGTAGTACATCGTTTGGCAAATTCACAACTATTGACGGAACAGGTAACACACAGATCGACTGTGATGTTCACTCAGGTAATGGCCGAGAGAGACGGTTACTTTTCGCGGGAGACGACGAACTGCGGGAGCCAGAGGAGAGCGCGTTTGAAGTCGTTTTCCGGGAAGGCCTGAAGTTGCGCGACCGCGTGCTGGGCGAACTTCACAGCCTCCTGGTTGGCCGCATGGATGGATTCGTAGCGGTTCAAGATGGCGAGAATGTCCTGATGGGTCACGCCGTTGAAGGCGCGCTGCTCGAGGACTGCTTGGATCTGGGCCTGTTCCCCAGCGGTGCAGTGCTCGAGGGCGTGGATGACGGCGAGGGTTGCCTTGCCTTCGCGCAGATCGCTGGCGACGGGCTTGCCGAGAACCATCTCGGAGGCGGTGAGGTCAAGGACATCGTCGGTAATCTGGAAAGCCATGCCGACGGCACGACCGTATTCGCGCAGGCTTAGCTGCTGCTCCTGGCTGGCACCGGCCAGAACTCCACCTAGCTGCATACAGACGGCGAAGAGGCAGGCGGTCTTGCGATAGATGAGATCCAGGTGGCTGTCGCGGGTGATCAGCGAGCCGAGCTTTTCGATCTGGATGAGCTCGCCTTCAACCATCTGCTTGGTGAGTTCAGTGAGCAGATCGAGGACGTGGAGGTTGCGCTCTTCCAGCGAGATCTGGAAAGCCTGCATGTAAAGCCAATCCCCGGCGAGGACGCACTTGGGGTTTCCCCAGACGGTGTTGGGCGAGGGGCGACCGCGGCGGGTTTCGGCCTCATCGATGATGTCGTCATGAACGAGAGTTGCGGTGTGAATGATCTCGACGACGGCACCGAGACGGACCGCTCCAACTCCCTTGTAGCCCAGCATTTTGGCTGCAAGTAGAAGCAAAGCAGGCCGGAGACGTTTTCCTCCGCCCTGACGCAGGTATTCGCCAATCTCGGTGATGGCCTGGACGTTCGAAACGCTGTAGCCGCCGAACTCGCGCTCGATGTCCGCCAGGTCCTTCCGGAGAAGGTCGAAGATCTGTTTGCCCTTTGCTGCCGCTGCCAAGCTATTCAAGATTGAGCCCTTACTGAAACTAATTGAGTTGCGCCGAACAATTAATTATTGCGATAGTTCGTAAACTGCATATCAATACCGAAATCGGTCTGGCGAAGCAGGGCAATGATCTCCTGCAGGCTGTCGCGGTCCTTGCCGGTGACGCGGACGACGTCTCCGTTGATTGAGGCTTGCACTTTCTTTTTGGAATCCTTGATAAGCTTGACGATCTCGCGCGCCTTTTCAATGGCGATGCCCTGCTGAAGTTTAACCTTCTGGCGGACAGTGGAGCTGGCGGCCGGTTCGATTTTGCCGTACTCCAAGGACTTGAGCGAGACATTGCGCTTGACGAGCTTGGACTGCAGCACGTCGATGACAGCCGTGAGCTTGTACTCGTCGGCGGAGGTGAGGACGAGTTCGTCCTTGCCGTCAAACTGAATGTCGGAGTGCGAACCCTTCAGGTCGTAACGCTGATGGATTTCCTTTAGAGCCTGCTGGATAGCATTAGTGACTTCCGGCAGGTCTACGTTGCTGACGATGTCGAATGAATTTTCAGCGGCCATTGGTTTCTAGTGTATGACAAAGCGCGCATTCTCGCACCCGTTGAATTGAGGATTCAAGGGCTGAAAGTTACAAAGCGCGAAGGTGGGCAACCCAGTTACATCGCTGGCGAATGGAGTTTGAAGAAGCGGAGGAAGTTTTCGAGGGCGAGGGAGCCCGCAGCTTCGGGGGTGAGATTGCGGAGCTGGGCGAAGTGGCGGGCGGTTTCTACGACGAAGGCGGGCTCGTTGCGTTTGCCTCGATAGGGGATGGGGGCGAGGTAGGGGCAATCGGTTTCGAGGAAGAAGCGGTCGAGAGGGACGAGGGTGGCGGCGTCTCGGATGTTCTGCGCCTTGGGGTAGCTGAGGTTTCCGGCGAAGGAAAGGATGAAACCGAGATCGAGCGAAGCTTGGGCTTGCTCGATGTTTCCGGTGAAGCAGTGCATGACGCCAGAGAGGCCGGTATGCGCCCAGTGCTCGCCGAGGATTGCGAGCAGGTCGTCCCAGGCGTTGCTGCTGTTCTGGCTGGGGCGGCAGTGGATGAGGATGGGCAGTTTGACGGAGGCGGCGAGTTCGAGCTGCTGGCGGAAGACGCGCTGCTGCACGTCTCGGGGAGAGTAGTCGTAGTGGTAGTCGAGGCCAATTTCGCCGATGGCAATGACCTTGGGGTGCTGGGCCAGGCGCTGCATGTGGTCGAGGTGGGCGGGAGTGATCAGGCGCGCCTCGTGCGGGTGGACGCCGATGGAGGCGTGGATCCAGGGATAGCGCTCGGCGAAAGGGATGGCGCAGGCAATGTCGTCGGGACCGTCTCCGTTGCCGATGGCGAGCAGGGCGCGGACGCCGGCATCGTAGGCGCGCTGGATGGCAGCTTCACGGTCGGAGGCGAACTGGGTGCCGTCGAGATGGGCGTGGGAGTCGAGGAACGGCATCGGGTTACTAAAATCGATTGCTGATTGAAGAGCTTGGAGCAGCACGGAAAATGTGATGCGTGCCGGGGTCCTTCACTTCTTTCAGGATGACACCACAAGTACAAAGGCAAAGGCAAATTCAAAATCCCCACCCAAGCCAACGGAAGGCTTGGATGGGGCACTCTCCTATGTGTTTCCGATGCTATTTCAGGCGGGCGCCGTTGGGGACCTCTTCAAGGAAACTGGCGAGGGCGGGTTGACCTTCGTCTCCGAGAGATGCGGCGACGATCATGCCTTGCGACTCGATGCCGCGAAGTTTGCGCGGGGCGAGGTTGGCGACGATAACAACCTTGCGCCCGATGAGAGTTTCCGGGGCATAGGCTTTGGCGATTCCGGCGACGATTTGGCGGACTTCGGTCCCGATGTCTACGGTGAGGCGGAGGAGTTTGTCGGCCTTCTCAACCTTTTCAGCGGTGAGGACAGTGCCGACGCGGAGCTCGACCTTGGCGAAGTCATCGATAGTGATGTAGGGAGCGGCGGGCGCGGCAGGCTGCGGTGCGATGGACGGCACGGCGGCGTTAACCGCATCTGCTGGCTGCGGCGGATGTGTGGCTTCGGGTAGTTCGGTGGCTACTTGGGTGGCGGAGGCTGCGACTGCCGCAGCGGAGTCGTCAGCACTCTTACGTTCTTCTTCCATCTGTTGCATCCTTTCAATCGCGCTCTTGTCGGCGCGTGGGAAAACGGCTTCGATGCGGGCGAGGCGGGTGCCTACGTTCAACTGTCCCCAGTGCAAAGTGTTGAGATCGGTCTTCGATATATCGCTGAGGCCGAGCTGGGTGAAGATTTTTGCGGTGGAGTCAGGAATGATGGGGTGGGCCAGGACGGTGATGATGCGGAGAGCCTCGGCAGAGGTGTAGAGGATGGTAGCCAGACGGGCGCGTGCGTCGCCACCGTCGGCGAGAGCTTTTTCGGCAAGCGCTTTTTCCGCGATAGCCCAAGGCTGATTCTCTACGATGTATTTATCGACGGCGCTGAGAAGGGCCCAGAGGGCTTCCAGTGCGCGAGAGAACTGGAAGGCATCAAAGAGGCGGTTGTACTGGGCGATGGTCTCCTCGGCAAGCGTGGCGATGGCAGCCTCGGCGGGGGTGTGGGCGATGGTTGCGCTGGGGTAGGGGATCTCTCCGTCGAAGTAACGCTGGATCATGGCGAGAGTGCGGCTGGCAAGATTGCCGAGGCCGTTAGCTAGATCGCTGTTGAAGCGCTGCACGAGAGCGTCGAAAGAGAACGAGCCATCTTGTCCGAAGACGATCTCTCGCATCAGGAAGTAGCGCAAGGCGTCGGCGCCGAGGACTTCGAGGATGGTCTCACTGCGGACGATGTTGCCGCGCGACTTGGACATCTTGCTCTCTTCAAAGAGCAGCCAGCCGTGAGCAACGATCTGGCGAGGCAGAGGCAGCCCGGCGGCGAGTAGAAAAGCCGGCCAATAGATGCAGTGAAAGCGCACGATCTCTTTGCCGATCATGTGCACGTTGGCAGGCCAGTAATGCTGATATCGCTGCTGGTCGTGGACGAGAGGCGAGCCGAATCCTACGGCGGTGATGTAGTTGCAGAGCGCGTCAAGCCAGACGTAGATAACGTGCGCGGGATCGCCAGGGACAGGAATGCCCCATGTGAACGTGGTGCGTGAGATGGAAAGATCGCGCAGGCCGCTCTTGAGGAAAGAGATGACTTCGTTGCGGCGGGTCTCGGGATAAATGAGGCCGGGATTTTCTTCGTAAAGTTTGAGGAGCGGCTCGGTCATGGCGGCGAGCTTGAAAAAGTAATTCTCCTCCTCGACGGTTTCGGTGATGCGGCCGCAAACTGGGCAGGGCGCGCCGGGTGCGTTGTCATCGGCGTAAAGCTCGTCGAAGACGCAATACTGACCGGTGTAGGAGCCTTTGTAGATGTAGCCTCGATCGTAAAGCAGGGTGAACATGGCCTGCACACCGCGAGTGTGCTCGAGGCTGGTGGTGCGAATGAATTTGTCGTAGCTGATGCCCATGCGATCCCAGAGCGCGCGGAATTCTGCGCTGACCTGATCGGTAAACTGCTGGGGGCTTTGGCCGGCTATGGCAGCTGAGCGCTCAATCTTTTGGCCGTGCTCGTCGGTGCCGGTGAGGAAGTAGGTGTCATGGCCCAACATGCGCTGGCGGCGGGCAATGGCGTCGCAGACGACGGTGGTGTAGGTGTGGCCGATGTGAGGCCGCGCGTTGACGTAGTAGATCGGGGTGGTGATGTAAAACTTCTCGCGTTGCTCACTCATACGTATCTCTCTATCGGGACGAATCAATCTATCAAATCAGGACGAAAAACTTTTGCAGGCGTCGCCGGAATTGGCGTTGGTGCCGGCGGGGTTGTCGGATGAAACGGGTGAAGCAAGATATAGGCGCAGAGCTTCTTGCAGAACGGTTTTGAGGGGGACTCCGGTGTCTTCGGCGATTTTGCGGCAGTCTTCAAACTCAGGCGCGCAGTTTACAACTTCTCCCTGCAATCGGCCGAGTTTAATCCGGATTGGTCCCCATGGGGATTCGACGGTGACGTGCTCACGGTCAAGAATGCGGCGCTGCTCGTGGCGCATACGGACGCCGAGCGTGGTGGTTTCGGTGAGCAGGATGCGAGAGAGCAGTTCGCCATGGACGGGTGCGGCCAAGACGGTGAAGAGGATGCCGGGTCGGCCCTTCTTCATCTGCACGGGAACGCCAAAGACGTCGAGGGCGCCGGCATCGAGCAACTTTTGCTGCACGTAGGAAAAGAGCTGGGGGTTCATGTCGTCGAGATTGGCTTCGAGGACGATGATGGTATTTTCTGCTTCTCCCATTGGCGCCGAAAGGTGCGGCGCGGCGGTGGGATATGCGGCGTCATTGTTGATTGCGGCGGATTCGCCAAGAGTGATGCGGACGACGTTGGCGGAGCCGGGGAAGTCGCGGGCTCCGGCACCGTAGCCGGTAGCAGTGAGCGTCATCGGGGGAAGTGGGGCGAAGCGGACCTCGAGGGCGCGCAGGATGGCCGCACCGGTGGGGGTGAGCAGTTCCTTTGTAATACCGGAGGAAAAGACGGGGGCGCCTCGGAGAAGCTCCGCAGTGGCAGGCGCGGGGACAGGCAGGACACCGTGGGCGCATTTGACGGTGCCGCTGCCAGTGTTGAGCGCGGAACAGTACCAGCGGTCAGCGGCAAGCACCTCGACGGCGATCGCTGCGCAGATAACATCGACGATGGCGTCTTCGGAGCCGACCTCGTGGAAGTGGATGGATTCGGGCGGGCGATTGTGAATCTTACCCTCGGCGTCAGCGAGCAGCGAGAAGGTTTTGAGCGCAAAGGCCTGGGCGGCGGCGCTGATGGGCGCGGCCGCGATGATCTGGCGGATTTCGGCGAGACCACGATGGACATGGGCGTGGGCCGGGTGCGCGAGGGCGGGCTGGGGGTGGTGCGAGTGAGAGTGCGCGGGGGCGAGGTCGTGCGAGTGGGTTGAAGCGTGGTCGTGCGCAGAATCGAGGTCGAGGGGCTGGTCGGGACGGCCGTGGATGACGACATCGACCTTGGTGGCGGAGATTCCGGCGCGCTCGACGCGATGAGCCACCAGCTCGGCGTGCAGGCCGAGAGAGCAGGCGACGGTTTCGAGCTTCTCCAGAGGGACGCCAGCATCTACGGCTGCGCCGAGAAACATGTCGCCACTGATTCCGGAGAAACAATCCAGGTAGGCAATCCGCATTACGAGTCCGAAGGGCGTTGGCCCGAACTTTTAGTATAGGAGGCGCGAGGGATTGGGGCAAACGGAGGGAACAGGTTTCAGAGTTTCAAAGTTAAGGAAAATCCGCTAGCAGCAGGAGGCTCGCTTGTGGGACGCCGGGAGTAGAATAGCGCGGACCACGGAAGTAAATGGAGTTGCCCATGTTGGAGATTGGAAGTACGGCGGAAGCCACGTACGTTGCTGGCGACAGCGATATGGCCAGTTCGTTTCGCGTCACCGAAGGGGATGTTTTTCCGGAGGTATTCTCAACCGCACGCATGATCGCCTTGATGGAGACGGCTAGCGGGCGCCTCCTGCGGCCGTTGCTACGTGCGGGCCAGCATTCTGTTGGAGTGTTGGTCAACATCAAACATCTGGCGGCCACTCCCAACCACACCCAAGTTTCAGCTCAAGCTACGTTCCTGGGGATGGAGGGCAAGCTCTACCGGTTCAAAATCGAAGCGTTCGACCCTGGCGGCAAGGTAGGAGAAGGTGAGCACACCCGCGCCATCGTTGATACGGAACGGTTGATTCAGGGGGCGAAGACACGTCAATCCGGCGGGGCGCGACGCGCCGAATAAAGAGCCTGATTCCATGAAAACAGCTTCCGCCATTGGCGGAAGCTGACTTTGGGGAACGACCAATTGGCTACGGTCCGTAACGCCAGTAGTCATTGAGGCTAGCTTGGAGCTCATCTCCCACGCAGGACGAGGGAGCGGCTGCACTTTCGATCCAGTTCACGGGGGCGCACCGGGCTCCATGAACATTGTTGGCCGCAGCCAGACCCTGGACGCCGTAGCTGCCGCCTGCTCCCAGGCTGTCGCTTCCGTTCACCCAACTCCAACCATTGGCCGTAGCGTCAAGCTCGGGCATGGAGGCAAGGTAGACTTTTTCTTGCGCGCTGCCTCCGCTCACCCAGGACCACGTCTCTGTGGCGGCGGGGCTGAATTCCCAGAAGCGACTGGATTGAATTGTTGCGTTCGAAGCGTAAGTCTGAGCATCGGAAACATTTCCGCGGCTGTCAGTCCAGCTATAGAGCGGGCCGGAGACGTTGCTGGTTGCAGCAAGGCTATAGGTGCCGTCTGCGTCGGCAGTATTGCTTCCGTTTACCCATGTCCAGGCATTGTCCGTAGGGGTGGTCATCTCCGGCATGGAGGCGACGTAGACGTCGTCTTGAGGGCTGCGTACGCTCACCCAAGACCAAAGCTCAGGTGCGGGGCCGAATTCCCAGAAGTGGCTTTGCTGTTCGGTTGCGTTCGCAGCGTAGGTCTGGCTGTCGGAAACGCGTTCGCTACTGTCAGTCCAGTTGTAGTGCGCCTCGCGAACATTGCCGGTTGCGACGAGGCCGTAGAGACCGCTTGCGTCCACAGTTTTGCTGCCGTTCGCCCATGACCATTCGTTGGCGGTGCTGCTTACACCGCAACCAAGTAGGGCGATCGAGAGCGCGAAGGCTGCGGACAGACTCACGAAAGCAACTGCGAGACTTTTCAAAACACGCGGGCGCACGGGCATAGGGCCACCTCTTGCATTGCCGAACAATAGTGAATTCACGAAACTTTCATGTCAAGGGGAATAATGATTTCTGGAGAAAGAGCTGCAAGTATTTGATTCCAAATTGGGAAGAGATGTAAGGGCAAGGTTTTACAGGTGGAAAGGCAAGGGGCCGTATCAGGCTCTTAGGGCGGCTCTGCTGGTCGAAATGCCTTGGGACTGCATGGGATATTTGCGCGGTGCGGGGATTCTTCACTTCGTTCAGAATGACGCGTTAAGAGAAAGCGGAGGACAAGGGGATAGTGAGGGCAAGAGCAACGTCACAAGAAAGTGCCAAAAGCAAAAGCATCGGCATAGTCGGCAACTCTGGCGCGCATCCCTTACAATCGTAGTTTGACCATTTACTAAGGAATCCACTGTGTATCTTTTATTGCAGAACCGTCTGGTGGCGTGGGTGCGCGCCTTTCTGAAGCAGAAATACGACATTGAGCTGGCCAACATTGTGGTGGAGCAGCCGCCGAAGATCGAGATGGGCGAGTTTGCGCTGCCGGTTTCCTTTGAACTGGCACGGGTGCTGCGCAACGCTCCGAGGAAAATTGCCGAGGAGATTGTGGCCGAGATTGGGCTGCCGGATGGGTTTGCGAAGTTCGAGGTAGCGGGAGCGGGGTATATCAACGCGCGGCTGGATAGGACGGCTGCGGCGGCGATTGTGGCGGGGAACGGCAACGCAGAGCAGGGGCAAAGTCAACTAGCCCAGGCTAGTCAACACCCGGCGGTCGCGGGCACCAAGGGCAAGGTGCTGGTGGAGCATACGTCGATCAATCCGAACAAGGCGGCGCATATTGGGCACCTGCGGAACGCGATCCTGGGGGACACGCTGGTACGGCTGCTAAGGGCGGCTGGCTATGCGGTGGACGTGCAGAACTACATCGACAACACGGGGGTGCAGGTGGCCGATGTGGTGGTTGGATTCGAGCGGGTGGCGAGGAAATCGCGGGCAGAGATTGAGGCTCTGATTGCGGGCAGCGAGGGCCGCTTTGACTATTACTGCTGGGATCTTTATGCGCAGGTTTCGCAGTGGTATGAGGCGGACAAGGCGAACTTGCAGGCGCGGCGAGACACGCTGCATCTGCTGGAAGCGGGCGGCAATGAGACCGCCGAGATTGCGCAGATGATCTCGATGGCGGTGCTGCGGCGGCATTTGGAGACGATGCAGAGGCTGGATATTGAATACGACTTTCTGCCGCAGGAGAGCGACATTCTGCACCTGCACTTCTGGGCCAAGGCGTTTGAGCTGCTGAAGGCGGCCGGAGTGCTTTACTTCGAGGAAGCAGGGAAGAACAAGGGCTGCTGGGTGATGACGCGGGTGCGGACGGTGAAGGACGAGGGCGCGGAAGCCGGTCCGGACGAAGACGCGAAGGTGATTGTGCGCTCGAATGGAACGGTGGGATATGTGGGCAAGGACATTGCGTACCACATGTGGAAGTTCGGGCTGCTGGGATTGGACTTTGGCTACCGGAAAGTTTATGAGTACGCGGATGGTCGCGCGGTTTGGATTTCTTGCGATCCGAAAGATGGGGAGCCGGGATCGCCGCACTTTGGCGGGGTGGGGGCGATCTACAACGTGATCGACGCGCGGCAGAGCGATCCGCAGGAGACAGTGAAGCAGGCGATTCTGCTGATGGGACACGAGGCCGAGGCGGCACGCTATACGCACTTCAGCTACGAGATGGTGGCGCTGACGCCACGCTGCGCGATGGAACTGGGATATACGATTTCCGAGGAGGACCAGCAGCGGAGTTATATCGAGGTTTCCGGGCGCAAAGGGTTCGGGGTGAAGGCAGACGATTTGCTGGACAAGTTGATTGCGGAGGCTACTCGCGAGGTGGACGCCCGGCACGCGGAACTGAGCGAGGAAGAACGGCGCAAGATCGCGACGCAGATTGCGATTGGCGCGCTGCGGTACTTTATGCTGAAGTTTACGAAGCAGTCGGTGATTGCCTTCGACTTCCGCGAGGCGCTGTCATTCGAGGGCGAAACCGGGCCTTATGTGCAGTACGCGGTGGTGCGGGCTACGAACATCTTTCGCAAGGCGGGGGTCGCTCCGGAAGAGGCGCTGACGGCGAAGATTGCCGGGGATGCGTTCGAAGGGAATGACGATCTTTGGTCGCTGTGGCTGGCGGCGGGGCAGACGGCAAAGGTGATCGAGCAATGTATTGCCACGACCGAGCCGGCGGCGCTGACGAAACATGCATTCCAGTTGGCGCAGCAATTCAACAACTTCTACCACAAACATCACATTCTGACCGAAGAGGATGCGGGGCGGAAGGCTCTGCTGCTGGCGACAGCGGCGGTGGTGCGGAAAGAGTTGATGGCGACGATGGCGGTGATGGGGATTCCGGCTCCGGCGGTTATGTGAGAAGAACCCACATCTGCTGAATGCGGAGATGTGGGTTCTTCTCAATTTCTCGGGATGCTACTCGGGAGGTTAGATGTCCCGGGGGTCGATGAGCGTCCAGAAGCGTCGATTACAGCGGCAGCAGCGGAAGGGAACTTTTCCGGTGATGTAGGTACGAAGATACTCAATGTTGTTCTTGCGGTGAGAGCGGAGAGCTGTGGCGGTGCCGCAAAACTTACAATCTGAAGCGCTGAATTGGCCGTGGCTGACGATTTCAGGGCTGATGAGTTCGGTAGCAGACAAGTCCGTAAACCCCACAAATATGAGTGACGTAGGCCATACTGTAAATCTTGGCTACGGAACTGTATACCATTGCAATCGCACCTTAGTAGGGTGGCGGCTCGTCCTTATGCCGTATTGGGACGGGAGATTGCCGTGGTCCTAATGAGGGCACCCTATGAGGGATGCCGCCACCCGGAAATGCCTAAGAATAATTGATGCGCCTTGGTCTCCGGTTACTTGGGGAAGTTGCGGGCGAAGTCGACTAGAGAGCGGACGGCTACGCCGCTGGGGCCTTTGGGCATCCAGGCTTTGGATTCCTCAAGCCAGGCGGTGCCTGCGATATCGAGGTGAATCCAGGGCTTGTCGTCGACGAACTCCTTGAGGAACATGGCTGCGGTGATGGCTCCGCCCCAGCGTCCGCCGGTGTTTTTGATGTCGGCGATTTCAGAGCGGATGTGTTCGGAGTAATCGGAGTCGACTGGCATGCGCCACATTTTTTCGCCGGTACGGATTGTGGAGTCGTTGAAATCTTCGGCAAAGTCATCGTCGTTGGTGAAGACTCCGACGTTGTGATAGCCGAGGGCGACGACGACGGCGCCGGTGAGGGTTGCGGCATCGATGAGGTGAGTGGCTCCGAGCTCGCGTGCGTAGCAGAGACCGTCGGCGAGGACGAGTCGGCCTTCGGCGTCGGTGTTGATAACCTCGATGGATTTGCCGTTCATGGCGAACTGGACGTCGCCGGGCTTCTGGGCCTTGGCGTCGGGCATGTTCTCACTGCAACAGAGGATGGAGATGACGCGCAGGTTGGGCTTGAGCATGGCGATGGCACGCATGGCCCCGATCATGGTGGCAGCGCCGCACATGTCGTACTTCATCTTTTCCATGCCGTCGGCGGGCTTGATGCTGATTCCGCCGGAGTCAAAGGTGATGCCTTTGCCGACAAGTCCGAGGACGGGCGAGGCAGGCGCGCCGGCTGGTTCGTAGCGCATGACCACGAGGCGCGGCTCTTCTTCCGAACCCTGGGAGACGCTCCAGAATGCTCCCATTTTTAATTCTTTGATCTTATCGGGACCGTAGACCTTGCATTCGAGGCCGACTTCTTCGCACATGGCGCGGGCGTTCTCGGCCAGGATGGTGGGAGTCATGAGGTTGCTGGGCTCCAGTGCGAGGGTGCGGGTGAGGTTCTGGGACTCGGCGAGAATGGCTCCTTCGGCGATGGCCTGATAGGTGGCCCCGGCATCGGCAGTGGCGGGGATGGCGAGAGTGACGTCGGCGAGTTGCTGATCCTTGCGGTCGCTGCGGTAGGTGTCAACGTCAAAGTCGCCGGTAATGATGCCTTCGGTGGCGGCCTGAGCCGCAGCAGGTGCTTCGACGAGCGCAGGCAGGATTAGGACGAAGGACTTGATCTCCTTGGCTTTGGCGGCGCGGGCAGCGGCTCCGGCGAGCTTGCGAAGTTCGGTGATGCAGAGTTTGTCGCGCTTGCCGGCACCCAGGAAGAGGATGCGCTGGGGAGAAACTCCGGTGGGAGAGAGAAGCCAGACGGGATCGACAAACTTGCCGGTGAGATCGGCGGCGGCGATGAGGGGCGCGGCCAGGGCGTGGAGAACCGGATCGGTGGTGAGCAGCTCAGGGACAGGAGTTTTGTCCCCGGTATCGGCGACGAGAATGACGAGCAAAGGGGTTGCAATGGCAGAGGGAGCAGAGGTGGAAAGTTCGATCTTCATACACACCTTTCTGGATCAGATGTTATAGCGACTAAATGCAGATATGGGCGCCGATAGAATGGGCACCGATTCTGTGGCTCAGGATTTGCGGCTGCGTGCGATGGCATCGCGAGCTTCCTTGTCGGCGGTACGGCGGCGCTCGGTTTCACGCTTGTCCCAGAGCTGCTTACCCTTGGCGACGGCGACTTCGACCTTGACGCGGCCATTTTTAAAATACATCCGGGTGGGGATGATGGTGAGTCCCTTTTGCTGGATGGCTGCGTGGAGTTTGAGGATCTGCGCCCGATGAACGAGGAGCTTGCGTGTGCGTTTGGTGTCATGGTTGAACTGCGCGCCGGGAGCATAGACGCCAATGTGGGCGTTGAGGAGAAAAAGTTCGCCATCCTTTACGAGTCCGTAGGAGTCTTTCAGATTAGCTTGGCCAGCTCGGATGGATTTGACCTCGGTTCCACGCAGGGCGATGCCGGCTTCGTAACGTTCGAGGAGGAAGAATTCATGGGATGCCGCCCGGTTGACACAGGCCTCCCGCTCGCCGCTGGCGACTGGGTCGCGCTTGACGTTCTTCGGCTTGTTTGGCTGCGTGAGCTGTACTTGGTTCCGGGCCATGTTTGGGTTCCTACGGCAGATGTAAATAGTTGAAATTCATGGCGCGCTTGCGTGTTGTTGCGAATTCTGTATCCTAACACAGCGTGAAGTGTGAGCCGGCGTTTCGCATAGAGACGGAATGCTATAATCGGCGGGTTGACGAGTGTAGGGATTCATTTACGCCCGCCTCTGCGGGTGCCTACAGGAGGCCATGCCTGCGGGAAATCTCCTGTGTTAAAGGATCGCGATGAAACGGTACCACTATGGTTGCCTGATTTTGCTGATTGCCATGTTTGCCGCGCTTCCGGCCAGTGCCGACAAAGCAAAATCGTTTTACAACAAAGGAACGCAGGCAGAAGCGCGACAGCACTACGAAGAGGCCTATCAGGATTTCAAACAGGCCTACGACCTGCATCCGGACAATACCGAATACCGCTCTTCGTTTGAGCGCACGAAGTTCCTTGCGGCGGCCGAGCGTGTGCACCGCGGGCAGATGCTGCGGGACCAAGGCAAACTGAGCGAGGCGCTGAAGGAATTCCAGACGGCGGCGATGATCGATTCGTCGAGCGGAATTGCGCAGCAGGAGATCACTCGCACGCAGAAGCTGATTGAGAAGGCGCAACAGACGGCGCCCCCGAGTTCTCGCGCGCCGCATGAAGAGACGAGCGAAGCAGTAGCAAGCATCGCGGGGCCGGTACAACTGGCCCCGATTTCACAGACGCCGTTGACGCTAAAGCTCGATGAGGACTCAAAGAAGATCTATGAGGCGATCGGCAATCTGGCGGGAATTAACATTCTGTTCGATCCCGACTACACGCCGCGTCGGATTCACATCGAGCTGAACGGGGTTTCGCTGGAGCAGGCGCTGCGGGTTGCAGCTCTGGAATCGCGGACGTTCTGGCGTCCGGTGACGCCGAATACGATCTACGTTGCGCAGGATACGCAGCAGAAGCGCACGGAGGTGGAGCAGCAGGTGCTGCGCACGTTCTACCTGAACAATTTTTCAACCGTGAGCGAGTTGCAGGACGTGGCCAACCTGATTCGCACCATTTTGAGAGTGGAGCGGGTGCAGCAGTTTCCGGCGCAGAACGTGATCGTGATGCGGGGCACGCCAGACCAGGTGGCGCTGGCGGAGTTGCTGATTAACAATCTGGATAAGGCAAAGCCGGAAGTTGTGGTGGACGTAGTGGTGATGCAGGTTAGCAAGATGAAGCTGACGCAGCTCGGAATTCAGTATCCGTTCCAGGGCGGCACCACGAATCCCAGCATCTCGTTTCAGAGTCCCACGCTCACCAACAGCACGACCAGCACCACTACTGGCACGACCACGCCTACGACCGGCTCTGGGTTGACGTTGAACAGTCTGGGCCACCTGACGGCACTGGACTTCGCGGTTTCGATTCCATCCTCGAGCGTGGCGTTCCTGATGCAGGACAGCAATACGAACGTGATTCAGCGGCCGCAACTGCGCTCGGTGGACGGACAGAAAGCCACACTGAAGATCGGCGAACGGGTTCCAATTGCGGTGGGCACATCGAGTTCGACGCTGACGGCGACGGCGCTGACGCAGACGCAATTCCAATACCAGGATGTGGGTGTGAATATCGAAATGACACCGCATATCCACGCCAATGGCGATGTGGGAATGAAGATATCGCTGGAGGTTTCAGACATCGACAGCTATCAGACCATCGGCGGCCTGACCGAGCCAGTGATCGGACAACGCAAGATCGACCACGAAATCCGCATGCGCGACGGGGAAGTGAGCTTGATCGGCGGCATGATGGAGCACGATGACGTGCGGAACATGAGCGGGCTACCCTGGGTTTCACAGATCCCGATTTTGAAATACCTGTTCGGACAGGGGCAGAAGTCGAAGACGGATACCGAGACGGTGTTCGCGCTGATGCCGCACATTGTGCGCCGGTTGGACATTGACGAAATGAACATGCGGGGCGTGGATATTGGCACGCAGAACGTGGTGGAGATACGGCACCTGTCGAAGACTCCGGCAACGGTAGCGCCGACGGCAACGGTTCCGAGCGGCTCGCCAAGCGCGGCTGCGGCGGGGCAGGATTCTCAGGGTGCGGCGAACAGTGCCCCGGCTACACCAAGCCAGACGGTGAACGTAGCGTCGTCTGCGGCATCATCCCCAGTGGCAAGTCAGGCGGCTTCATCCGCCAGCCAGGCCAGCGAACTTGGCCCGGTGCTGAGCCTGGATCCACCGATGGTGAATCAGACAACAGGCGGGACGTTTGCGCTCAATGTGATTCTGAACGGCGGGCAGAATGTGTTCAGCGTGCCAGTGCAGATTCACTACGATCCGAATGTGCTGCGATTTGTGAATGTTTCCAACGCCGGAGCACTCTCCAAGGATGGCGCGGCGGTGGCGCTGGTGAATCGGGACGATGCGGAGAAAGGCGTGCTGACGGTATCGCTGGCGCGGCCACCGGGCACAGGGGGCATCTCGCCCACGGGGCCGCTGTTTACGCTGATGTTCATGGGCAAGGCGGCGGGGCAGGGAACGGTCTCGGTAGGCCGGGCGGTACTGCGCGATCCGAATAATTTGGCGATCGAAGCCAGCGGCTCGCAGGCCATCATCAATGTG
Source organism: uncultured Acidobacteriota bacterium (assembly GCA_963838135.1). Taxonomy (GTDB): domain Bacteria; phylum Acidobacteriota; class Terriglobia; order Terriglobales; family Acidobacteriaceae; genus TOLSYN. The sequence continues at coordinate 121,618 of CAWIPV010000001.1, forward strand.
CGGTAAGAGGAGATAAAGCAGCGTGACGCAGAAGCGGCAATCCGGCATGACGCTGGTGGAACTGGTGGTGGCGATCGCGATTATGGCGATCCTTGCGACCGGAGTGCTGCCGATCAGCCGTACGGTGGTGAAGCGCGAGCGCGAAAAGGAATTGCGTGCGGCTCTGTGGCAGATGCGCGACGCCATCGACCGCTACAAGGATTATGCGGATCGCGGCGCGTTCCAAATCAAGTTGGGAAGCGAGGGTTATCCTCCAGACTTGGATGAGTTGGTGAAAGGCGTAGATATAAACGGCAAGAAGATACGCTTTTTGCGGCATGTTCCGACTGATCCAATGACGCACACCAAGGAGTGGGGGATGCGCTCGATGCAGGACGATCCTTCTTCCGAATCCTGGGGCGGTCAAGGGGTGTTCGACGTTTACTCAAAATCGCAGGGCACCGCACTGGATGGCACGAAGTACGCGGATTGGTAAGGCGATGCGCATGAAATTGAAGCGAAGGAAATTGGGTGGGAAATCCGCGGGGTTTACGATGATCGAGTTGATCATCGTGATCGCGATTATCATGATCCTCGCATCGGTTGCGGCGATGAATTACCAGCATTCGGTTTGGAGGGCACGCGAGGCGGTGCTGCGCAACGACCTGTTCACGTTGCGAAGCAGCATCGACCAGTACACGTTGGATAAGCAGAAGGCCCCGCAGTCTCTGCAGGATCTGGTGGCGGGAGGGTACATCAAGGCAGTGCCTAAGGATCCGATCACGGATTCCGCCGATACCTGGGTCACAGAGCAGGAGGACTCGCTGATGGCCATCGACCAGACGGAGCCCGGAATTGTGGATGTGCACAGCGGCAGCAGCGGGACTTCCTCGGATGGCAGCGCTTACAACGCCTGGTAAGGCGAAATCAAATCGTTATGTTGCGAGTGAAACCGGCTGCCCCGGTGGTTCTGGCACGGGATTGTTGGACACTTTGTATCGCTGGGAAACAGCCGCCGCCTCACAGCTCCCCTGAAAGTAGTGACCAGTTTTAGCTTTGCTCTGCGAAGCATGATAAGCGCCGCCGCGCCGGTTCAGAATCCCCGCAAAGTCGATTAACAAAAATGGGCGGTCAACCATATGGTTGACCGCCCTTGTGAATGCACCCGGTGCATAGGCTTATTGGACGATAAAGTACACCTGCTGCTGGGCGGAGTTGCCGTTGCTGTCCTGGACTTGAATCTGCCAGTTGTATTGCCCGGGACTCAGGTAGCTTGGATTCGCCTGGTTCGTACTGTCGGTCGGATCGATGGGGTAGGTAATGGACGTGACGTCAGTATTGGCGAAGCCTTTGGACTTGGAGTTGTTGCCCGGTATCTGCCAGCCATTGCCCCCGCTGTTGTTACTAGAAAGGTAGAACGAGTAGGTGTAAAGCGTTGGGTCAGCAGGGTAGTTCCAGGCAAACGTTGGTGTCGTGCTGCCGGTGTCGATGGGCGAAAGAGGGGTTGCGAAGGCGTCGAGCACGGTACCCACGGTTGCGGTTAGGGTATCCGTTGTCGAATCGCTGTAGGTGACCGTCAGTCCGTAGCTGTCGGGCGTCGGAGTCACGGTCGGGCGAGCGCCATTGACATTGAGGCTGAAGTTGACTTGAGCGCTACCGCATGTCGTACAAATGCCGAAGTCCTGCGGGGAGATCGCATTAGGGCCTGAGGTCACGGTAACGGCCACAGGAAGCTTCATGCCCTGCCTCACGTTGAAGTTGATAGAAAAGCCTTCATTGGTGACATCGCTGCCGCCGCCGAAACCCGGATTAGTCCATAACGAGTGTTGGGTTGTCAGCGCAACCGTGCTATTGGCAAGCGTGGGCAGCATCAGGTTTTGGGTCGTGGGCCCCGTTATGCTTACGCTGGGCGGGTCGCTACCAGTATTAACGTTGGTGATGTCCCCCAAATCGACCATACCGTCGTTGTTCTGGTCAAGGATCCCAACGAAGAAGTAAGTGTCGGTGTTTAGTGGCACGTTGACCGTGTACGTCGCCCCGCTTAGTGGCGGAGTTGTCTGGCTTCCAACCACAGTCGCGTAGGGTATGCCGGTATTCACATCGTAGAAAGCCACGTACAAGGGTCCGGTAGCGGCTCCGCTAAAGTTCACCGTGCCACTAACGGCAACACTGCCTGCGGGCGTGGGCGCGCCGATTGTGATCGGACCGACGATCTCGGACCAGGGGCTGAGCGAACTCCCCGCTACGCCTTGGGCACAGAAGTAGTAACTGGCGCCGTTGGAAAGCCCACTACTCACGATCCAAAGGTTTGGACCTCCTGTGCCGTTCGCCTTGAACGTAGTGCCGGTGTTGCTAGTGGTGCATGCCGAGCTGGTGGAACTCCAGTTGACCGTGTAGGAAGTAGCTTCCTCCACTTGATTACTGTCCTGAATGGCCTGGAAGGTGAGCACTGCGCCCAGGTTTATAGGGCTCGCCGTTTGAATCGTCGGGGCTGAGGTGAGGGTCACCGTCGGGTTGGACAGCGAGACGGATACGCCCGTCTCGTTCGAGTTGGAAACGGTCACTCCGGTGCTGCCCGACGGATTGTTATCGTTCGGAGCACCGGTGCCCAACGTGTCCATATATGCCTGCAAAGTGTAGTTGCCGGGTCCCACACCCCGAATCTCGAAAGGCCCTGGGCCGGAGATGCTGGTGCCCGGACCACCGCCGTTGCCGCCGCAATTGGTGTTATTCAGCGAGAGATAAATCTGCTTACTAAGCCCCGACTTCGGTGGATTCACTGTGCCGGAAACCGTGTAGCCCAAAGTTGCGTATATGGACGGGAGGGGACCTGAAATAATGTTCCCGCCACTCACCGTGACAGTCTGGCTGGCAGGATAGAACACCGAACTCGGCCCCGTGATCGATGGGGTAATCGTATATGTTCCGTCGGCGACGCCAGCAAATGTGTAGTTCCCGAAGTTATCGGTGGTCGTAGATTGGACCAGTACGGAGCCTGAGTTGAGAGCGACCGCAAAGGTTGGCATTGTGAGGTTGGTGCCGCAGTTATTGTTTTCAAAGATCTGGCCGTTCACCTGGGCACCAGTGCCGGTGCCTGTCAGTCCCAGCGGCAGGGTAAACGAGCCCGCCTGCACATACAGCGTTGTGGGCGGAACGGGGCCGACACCGGTGGGGGTGAAGGTCACCGTAAAGCTGCACGATGTATTGTTCTGCAACAGATTTGCACAACTGCCCGCCAAGGTCGTGAAGGGGCCCACCGACGGAATGGACGGAGAAACCGCACTGCCTGAGTAGTTGTACAAGTACACCGTCTGCGGCCCTGAGGGCACACCCACTCCCTGATTACCGAAGCCCAGCGTGGAGACGTTCAGGAGGAACGGCTGTTGCTGTTGCTGTTGAACGCCGGTGCCCTTCAGGGTCAGCAGCAGGGCCGTCGAGCCCACCGGCACTTTTAGCGTTGTAGGCGGAACGGCGCCAGTAGCGGTGGGGGTAAAGGTCACCGTAAAGGCGCAGTGCGTATTGGTGGGCACCGGGCTGGCGCAGCTGCCCGGCCAGATCGCAAAGGCGCCCACCGACGACGGAATTGCCGGAGTAACCGTAGCGCCTGAGTAGTTCTCCAAGTACACCGTTTGCGGCGCTGAGGATACACCCACTCCCTCATTGCCAAAGCCCAGCGTGGAAACGTCCAGGTAGAGCGGCTGAACCCCCGTGCCCGTCAGTGCCAGCGGCAGGGTCGTCCCGGGCGCATACACGTTCAACGTTGTCAGCGGAACGGCACCGGCAACGGTGGGCGCAAAGGTCACCGTAAAACTGCAGTAGGTATTGGTCGGTAACGGATTCGCACAGCTCCCCGCCGAGGTTGCAAAGGCCCCCGCCGACGGCTGGATTGCCGGAGTGAACGTACTGCCTGAATAGTTATGCAAGTGCACCGTCTGCGGGGCTGAGGGCAGACCCACTCCCTCATTGCCAAAGCCCAGCGTGGAAAGGTCCAGATAGAACGGCTGAACCCCGCTGCCCGTCAGTGCTAGCGGCAGGGTCGTCCCGAGCGCCTGCACATTCAGCGTTGTCGGCGGAACGGCACCGGCAACGGTGGGAGTAAAGGTCACCGTAAAGCTGCAGTAGGTATTGGTCGGCAACGGATTCGCACAGCTCCCCGCCGAGGTCGCAAAGGTCCCCGCCGACGGCTGAATTGCCGGAGTGAACGTGCTGCCTGAATAGTTATGCAGGTTCACCGTTATCGGTGCTGAGGGCACTCCCACCCCCTCATTGCCGAAGCCAAGCGTGGAAACGTTCAGGTAGAACGGCTGAACCCCGCTGCCAGTCAGTGCCAGCGGCAGGGTCGTACCGGGCACCTGCACGTTCAGCGTTGTCGGCGAAACGGCACCGGCAACGGTGGGAGTAAAGGTCACCGTAAAGCTGCAGTAGGTATTGGTCGGCAACGGCTTCGCACAACTCCCCGCCGAGGTCGCAAAGGCCCCCGCCGACGGCGGAATAGACGGAGTGAACGTGCTGCCTGAATAGTTATGCAGGTTCACCGTTATCGGTGCTGAGGGCACTCCCACTCCCTCATTGCCGAAGCCAAGCGTGGAAACGTTCAGGTAGAACGGCTGCACACCGCTGCCCGTCAGTGCCAGCGGCAGGGTAACCCCGGGCGCATATACGTTCAGCGTTGTCGGCGGAACGGCACCGGCAACGGTGGGAGTAAAGGTCACCGTGAAGCTGCAGTAGTTATTGGTCGGCAACGGCTTCGCACAGCTCCCCGCCGAGGTTGCAAAGGCCCCCGCCGACGGCTGAATTGCCGGGGTGAACGTACTGCCTGAATTGTTATGCAAGTTCACCGTTATCGGTGCGGACGGCACACCCACTCCCTCATTACCGAAGGACAGTGTGGAAACGTTCAGGTAGAGCGGCTGAACCGCGATGTTTGTCGCTGCCGCACCGGCGGTCTTCACGGTAAGGATCAACGCGACGAGAGAGATTGCGAGGCAGAGCTTGCGCATGGCGCTCCTTGGCACAGCTACTTTCAAATTGAAATTCGGTAGATCCCCATGGTTCGGCCCAACGGCTCACAGTAGCTGCATCTCCGCCGATTCCATCGGAGGGCGGTTACGCTGTGGGTTGGAATCGGTGGCATTTCTTGGCGCTCGCGCCTGGAAACAGTCGATTCAGTAACCCGCACGCAAAACATTCAGCAACTCTGCTTTTGTTCGCATGAAAGGAATTACGTGATAGCCATCACAGGCCTGAGTGACGATACTTGGTGCGCTCCCCTGAAATAGATTCAGCGTTAGGGAGAGTTCTCCGCGACTGTTTGGGTGCGCCGGGTTAGAGGCGGGCGCGCAGGTATTGCTTGGGCCAGTGAACGTTCTGCTTGAGAAGTTGGGCAGCACGTAGCGGCCAGTAGGGGTCGCGAAGGATTTCACGGGCGAGCAGGACGAAGTCAGCTTGTCCGGTGGCGAGAATGTGCTGGGCCTGCTCGGGTGCCGTGATCATGCCGACAGCTCCGCTGAGGATTCCGGTCTCGCGGCGGATGCGCTCGGCAAAGGGCGTTTGATAGCCGGGGCCAAGGGGGATCTTGGCGGCGGGGACGATGCCTCCCGAGGAGCAATCAATGAGGTCGACGCCGAGGGGTTTGACCTGGCGGGCGAGAGCGATGGAATCCTCGATGGTCCAGCCACCCTCGGTCCAGTCAGAGGCGGAGATGCGTAGCCAGAGCGGCAGACGCTCGGGCCAGGCGAAGCGGACGGCGGCGATGATCTCGCGCAGGAGGCGAGTTCGATTCTCAAAGCAGCCGCCGTAGTGGTCGGTGCGGGTGTTGACCAGCGGCGAGAGGAACTGGTGGATGAGATAGCCGTGGGCGGCGTGAATTTCGATGAGGTCGAAGCCGGCCTCGAGGGCGCGGCCAGCAGCCAAGCTGTAGGCGTAGGCAAGGCGCGTGATGGCCTCGCAGGTGAGTGCTTCGGGCTGAATGGACTCCGGGGTGAAGGGTTTGGAGGTGGCGGAATAGACGGGTCGCCAGCCGCCGTCGGCGATGGCGACGGGATGGCCGTGATTGCGCCAAGGTACATCGGTGGAGGCTTTGAAGCCGGCGTGGGCGAGCTGGGTTCCGGCAACGGCACCGTGCTGGCGGAGGAAGGCGACGATCTGGGCTAGCTTCTCGATGTGGTCGTCTTTCCAGATACCGAGGTCGGAGGGACTGATGCGGCCTTCGGGGACGACAGCGGTGGCTTCGGTGAGGACCGCGCCTGCGCCGCCTACGGCACGAGAGCCGAGGTGGACGAGATGCCAGTCACTGGCGAAGCCATCTTCGCTGGAGTACTCGCACATGGGAGAGACGGCGATTCGATTGCGAAAGGTTACATCGCGGATTTGAAGCGAGTCGAAGAGGTTCATAGGATTACGGGTATCTCTTTTCAATTCGCGAGTGATGTCGAGTAGCCATCAGAGTTGTCTTGCTTGCAGAGCTCCCGGTTTAGAAGGGCCGGATGAAAGCAAAGAGACATTATGCCGGAAAAGGAACGAGTGTTGGGGAGCAATTTCGGTGAGGGCGGAAAGGCCGCGAAATTCTCTCCGGCACGAGAACGAAGGCTTCATCTACGTAGGCCGACTGAAGGCGAACGTGGCGCACCTGCGAAGGCACCTGCGACTGAGCGTATGTTCAGGAAGCCGCCCACTTCAAGCAGCGATGCGGACTGGTTTCCCCTTTAGCGAAGCGAGGATGCGCTCGATCTGTTGGATGTGATTGAGGTCATGGCCGGCAATTAATTTTACGAGGTGTTCTATGGTTTCCTTGCCTCGCTCGGCGTGCATGCCATAGTGGCTCCATTGTTCCGGGGTAAGTGAGTTAAACAACGATAGATTTGCATTTCGCATTACACGGAACTGCTCGATGCACTGGCGCGGATCACGGGTCTCGTAGTGTCCAGCGGCGGCCCATGCGTTCTGGTCATAGGCTTCAATTGGCGTTCCAGACGCGCCCAAGATTGCACGCATCCTCCAGCTCGATACAACTTCGGAGTCAGCGAGATGCGCGAGAATCTCTGCCACTGACCACTGCTCCGGCGCGGGACGCCTGCGCAGCTTGGACGCAGAGACGCCCTTTATAAGCCGTGAGAGTGTGCTTGCAGTTGCCGCCTGCACCTCAAGGGGTTTTTGTCCCTGGGCGTAACCCAAAATGCGAGAGACGTATTTCTGAGCTGCTTCGTTCATCTGATGTTCTCCGCCGGCCGCCACTACGACAGCTATTTACTTGGAGAGGCTTTCCGCTTGCAATGGTTGTGCGGGCGAAACTGGAGTGAAGGTTTGGGCTTCGTGGGGATTTTTCATTTCGTTCCGGATGAAGCCTCAAATTAAACCAAAACAAAGGTATCAGGCGACTGGTTCGACTTCGAGTTCGAGTTGGTGGATGGCGACGACTCGGATCTGGGCACCGGAGCGCAGAGGTTGGGCGGAGTGTGCGTTCCAGAGTTCGCCGTGGACAAAGACTTTGCCGCTGGGGGCGAGGTCGGTGCAGGCAATGCCGAGTTCGCCGATGATTCCCTGAGAGCCGGTGACGATTTTGTTGCGGCGAGCCCGCCAGGCGATGGACATAAGGAATGCGGTGATGAGTCCGAAGGGGATGCTGACGGCTAGCGAAGTGAGCAGTTTGACACGCATCTCGGGGATAGGGCCATCGACCAGGAGCAGGCCGCCAAGGGTAAGCGAGACGATGCCGCCGATGGTGAGGATGCCGTGGGAGAGAAACTTCGCTTCCAGGGCGAACAGTATAAACGCCAGCGCGATGAGTGCGAGCGAGGCGTAGCGCGTCGGCAAAAGGTTGAGGGCAAAGAGGGTGAGAAGGATGAAGATCACTCCGACGACGCCGGGGATGATGGCTCCGGGGTGATTGAATTCGGCGTAGAGGGCGAGGCCTCCGATGGCGAGGACAATGAAGGCGATGTTGGGGTCCATGAGCCACCCGAGAACGCGCTCACGTAAGGATGTGGGAAGCTCTTGGACGGACTGGCCGGCGAGGTGGAGAGTTTGCGTGGAGCCGTCGAAGCGGCGGATGGCACGGCCGTCGAGCTGGCGGAGCAGGTCGGCTTCGTCGCTGGCGGTGAGGTCGATGAGATGGAGATCGAGAGCTTCCTTCTCGGTCCACGAGATGGATTGGCGAACGGCTTTTTCAGCTTCTTCGACGTTGTGGCCGCGGCGCGAGACGTAGGAGCGAAGGAAGGCCGCCGTGTCGTTCTCAATCTTGGCCTTCATGATTTCATCGGGCTGGCCACCGCCGATGGTCACGGGATGGGCTGCTCCGGTGTTGGTGCCATTGGCCATGGCGGCGACATCGGCGGACTCGAGGATAAAGAATCCCGCGGATGCGGCACGGGCACCGCTCGGGGCCACGAAGATGATGACAGGAACCGGGGATGTCTCGATTTTGGCTACGATTTCGCGGGTTGAATCGAGGAGGCCGCCGGGAGTGTTGATCTCGATGAGCAGAGCTGCCGCATGACGCGAGGCGGCGGCATCGACGGCGCGCGAGACCTCTTCGGCGGCGATAGGCTGGATGGTGCCATCGATGTGAAGGCGGAGGATCTGCGCGGCGGCCGGGAGGGCTGCGACGAGCAACAGAAACGCAGTGAGGAACAGGCGAAAGCGTTTCATAGAAAAACCTCCGGCGGCGCAAAGGGAAGCCAGCTCCGTGCCAGTTGCGTAAGGCCCAGCTTTGACTCACCAATCTACCGCTTGGGAGGGAGATGTTGCAATGACAGTGGCGCGAATCCGCTGAGGACGGGCGCTGTGTGGATAGCACGAACAAGTTGCTTTCCACCAAGAAGAAATGTCGAGTGCCCACCGACGCACGCTATTTTGCGCTGCGAGCCAGCGATCACTTCAGAGGCACCGCCGGGCCGAGAACGGCTCTAGCGCGCGGGGTCGCCTTCGGTGGCACGGGACTGGATCTCTTGGGCGAGAGCTTTGGCGTCTACGCTGGTGGGTTCGAGGGCGAGCGCTTTTTGCAGGTTCTGACTGGCAGCGTCGCTGTTGTTGTCATGGAGGTCGGCACGGGCGACGACGAGGTAGGCCTCGGCGCTGGGTTGCAGGTCGAGCGCGGCAGCGGCGCTGTGGCGGGCCTCGGGAAATTTGTTCTGGAGCAGCAGAGCGTGTGCAAGCCCGGCGAGGGCGTTGGCATTTGCGGGCTCCTGGGTGAGCGCCTCGCGGAATTGGTTCTCGGCCTCGCCGGGAGCACCGTTGGAGAGGAACTCGCGGGCGCGCTCAATGTGCAGCGTGGCGCGGTCGGAGAGCTTGGCTTTGCCGATGCTCGCCTCGATGGCATTTTGCAATTCGACGGCGAGCTGGCGATAAGAGCTCTCGTCATAATTGCGCTTGATGCGGGGGAGTGGGAGCGTGGGTGGAGCGGGATGGGCTGTGGCCGTCGGGGGAACAGTAGGCGCGGATGACGAGGCGAGGCTGGCGGCGAGCGACTCCTGGAGCTGGCGAGCCTCATTGTCATTGGGACGGCGGCTCAGGGTTTCGCGGAGCTGGCGCTGGGCTGCGGCGAGGTCTCCCTTGCGGTAGAGCACAACGGCCAGGTTGAAGTGATAGTCGGGGTCGGAGGCATCGGCGGTGACGGCTTTTTCGAAGTATTCGACGGCTTCTCGCTGATGACCGCGTCGGTTCTCGGCGACTCCGATGTTGTTGAGGACTTCGCTGAGGGGAACGCGCTCGGCGGTGGCCTTGAAAGCCTCGGACGCTTTGTCGAAGTGTCCCAGATGATATTGGCAGAGGCCGAGGAGAAAATTGGCCTCGGCTGCGGCGGGGTCGTCGGAGGGAAGCTTGGCGAACCAGAGCGCGGCTTGCTCGTAGTCGCGCGCGGCAAAGTAGGTTTTGGCGAGCAGGAGAATGGACTGTGCATACTGGGGATTGATGGCGACGGCGGCCTTGAGATAACGAATCTTGTCAGCGGAGCTGCTGGCAACGACGCCGCGGATGAAATTCTCAAAGGCGTTAAGACGGATGGCGGGGGCGCGCTGCAGGAAAGCCTGGCGCGGCTCGGAGAAAGCGGGATGAATCTCGCGAAGGACATCCCAAGCGAGGGCGGTCTGGATGCCGATGAGGTCGCTCAAGGGGCCGCTCTCAACCTGATCGGGAGAGAGGCGAAGAACTTTCATGTTTAGAATCTGGGCGCGCGCGGTGAAGGTCTGACCGTCGAAGGAGTAGCTGCCGAGGATGATGTAGTCGGCATCGAGCTGGGCGGCGATGCGATAGAGAGTGGCACGCGAGGCATGAAGGTTGACGGGGATTCCCATGCGGTCAAAGGCGTACTGGCGGTCGTCACGGCTGATGAGAAAGAGCGATTGCGTGTCGAGGCGCTGGCCGAGAACCTCGGGGAAGGCTTCGCCGATCCACTCCAGACCAGGCTGGTGGGTGGAGTTGTCGAAGGGAAGCACGAGAACAGTTTGAGTGCCGGGGGTGGCCTGGCCAAGGGCCATGGCCGAAAGCAAAAGAAGGAGCGCGAGAAGAGTCAAAAGCCGATGCGATTTCAAGGCCTCCCCATTATATATAGCGAGCCGAGTTGGGCTTTTTCGCGGGGTCAGCGGGCGCGCTCGATCTGCTGGATGATGGCTTGAGCGGCGTGCTTGGGATCGTCGGCGGCGGCGATGGGACGGCCGACTACGAGAAAGTTGGCTCCGGCGCGGATGGCATCCTCCGGGGTGACAACACGGGCCTGGTCTGCGGCGACGGCTCCGGCAGGACGGATGCCTGGGGTGACCAGGGTGAATCCGGCACCTAGCGCCTGGCGCAGACGAGGGGCCTCCTGGGCAGAGGCTACGATCCCGCCGCAACCGGCGGTGATGGCCAATCCGGCAAGGCGGAGAACCTGGGCCTCGACGCTGCCGCTGACACCAACTTCCTCCAGGTCAGCCGAGGTGAGCGAGGTGAGAACGGTTACGGCTAAGACGGTTGGCTTGCCGACGGATTGGGCGGAGGCCTGGGCGGCAGCTTGCAGCATCTTGGAGCCTCCCGAGGCGTGCACGGTGAGGAGCGAAACCCCGAGCGCTGCCGCGCTATGGACGGCACCGGCTACGGTGTTGGGGATGTCGTGGAACTTGAGGTCGAGGAAGACCTTCTTGCCACCAGCGACCAACTCGCGGACAAGGGCGGGACCAACGGCGGTGAAAAGCTCCTTCCCCACCTTATAGAAGCTGACGGACTCGCCTAGCTGGGCGACCAGCGCACGGGCTTTCTCCTCGTTGGAGACGTCGAGTGCGACGATCAAACTCTCTCTGCCGTTCTGCATGGTAAATAGGATAACGCACGGGGAGGAACTTGGCCGGAGGCGCAGGAGGAAGTGAAAAGTAAAGGCCCGACGGCGGGGGTGTGCCGTAGGGCCGGGTTCAGAGTGTGTGGATTCGGTTCTAGCGCGGCGGGACGGGCTGATTTGCCATTGCCATCTCTGCATCCTGAGGTTCGACGACGTCGATCCGAACCTTCCCCAAGCCTTTCTGGTGCATTTCAAGGCTTCGGGCTGCGCTAAAAGATAAATCGATGATACGTCCTGGAGTGACCGGGCCACGATCATTAATTCGTACGATAACGGACTTCATGTTCTTCAGATTTGTGACCTTCACGAACGTACCCAGCGGCAGTTCGCGATGAGCGGCGGTGAAGTCGTACATGTTGTAGTCTTCGCCGCTCGCAGTGGCTTTACCCTGAAAAAGGCCGCCGTACCAAGATGCGTTGCCCACCTGATATGGCTGGTCGGTAGGCAATGGCAGAAAGGCTGGCGCGCTCGGGATAGCCGATGTTGTATGGCCGGGTGCCGCTCCCATAGTGCCGCCTAGCAAAAGCAATACGAAGACGGAATGGGTCAGTACTCGTCGCAATCAAACACCTCGCTAATTGGGTTTTCCCCCTGACAACTACGCCCGGGTTCTTAACCTGGGCGATGTTTAGATTCTAAGGGGTTAGCGCTTTCAGGTCAACTCTGGATAGAATAAGTCTAGTTTTCCACTTGCCATGTTGGCATCGCTGTGGTAGGTGGGAGGCTCCATACTGCTAGGTTTTCCCGCTGTGCTCTAAGCCCATTGGGCCCTTGCCATGGCCGAGGCCGGGAGCGCATTGGATGGCCCGGCGGACAAAAGCTTTGGCCGAGGTGACTGCGGTGGGGATGTTCTGTCCGCGGGCGAGCCCGCATGCGATGGCCGTCGAAAAGGCGCAGCCGGTTCCGTGAGTTGCACTGGAATGAATACGAGGCGCAGAGAGGGTTTCGACTAGCTCCATGCCAGCGGCGGCGTAGGCGAGCACGTCCTCGGTGGCATCTGCGCCTGTCGCGTCTCGACCGGTAGCGTCTCCACCTGTAACGACGGCGGCAGCGGCGCCTAGACGGCGGAGGGCGCGGGCCATGGCTTCGGCGTCGCTTCCAGCCAGCCCGGTGAGGAGTTCGGCTTCGCTGCGGTTGGGGGTGACGACGGTCGCCAGCGGGAGCAGGCGGGCTCGGAGCAGGCGGATTCCAGCGGGGTCAAGAAGTTCGGCTCCGGAGGATGAGCGCAGGATGGGATCGAGCACAACGGTGCAGCCAAGGCGGGGCAGAGCAAGTAGAAAGTCAGCCACAACGCTTGCGATTTCAGCGGTTGCAACCATGCCTATTTTTATTGCGGTGGGTGGAAGATCATCCAGTAATGCTTGAAGTGTATCCATGACCATTATGGGGGATATGGGCTCGACGCGGCGCACGCCGATGGTGTTCTGCACGGTGAGTGCGGTGATGCAGGCGACGCCGTAACAGTCCAAGGCGGAGATGGTCTTGAGGTCGGCGGTAATGCCCGCGCCTGAGGAGGGGTCAAAGCCGGCTATTGTCCACACTACCGGAGGCTTACTCATGAGAGAAAGTTAGCACAAACGATGCGGTGAACGTGCTCGCAGCCATCTTGGAGAACAAAGAGCAACACGACAACTGCCGACGGTCAAATCCTGCTCGCTAACGGGCGGAGACTGGTGGTTCGTCGGGGATGACGGGGAGCAGGGGAGCTTCGTCTTGAGGATCGGGCCGGATGGTAGGAACAGGTTGAGCAATAGCGGGCGGCTGCACGGGAGCTGACGAGGCTGACGCAGACGCTTGGGGCGCAGCCTGCACGGGTGCAGGCGTTATGCCAGCGGTCGACGTGGCGGCGCGAGGCTGGTTGCGGCTAAGGGGACGGGAGGGCGCTGCCATTGCGCGGGGCGGCTCGGGCGGGGGATTGTCTTCGGCGACGATGCGAACTGGGATTACCGGTTCGGGCACGGGCGGCGTGGCAGGTTCGCGGACTATGGCTTGGCTGCGGGTGCGCAGTGGCGGCGGTGGTCCACCTTGAGCGCGGAGAGCCGCGAGCCGTCTCTCCTCGGCGACCTGAACGGTTTGCTCATTCTGATCGGCGACCGAGGCAAGCCTCTTGCCTTCGACACTCTTGCGGGTTGCGAGGGCAACGCGTGAGGTGCTGCGATTGGCCTCGCGGGCCTTGGCATAGTAGTAATCCGCCGTCTCACGATCACCCTCGACTTCAGATATATATCCCATGTTATTCAGGGAGAAAGCGTTGGTGGGATCGAGGCGGTACGCCTGCTGAAAGTACTGGCGGGCTTGCGCGAGCTGGTTTCGGTTCAGGGCGGAGACTCCGCGCAGGTTGAGGCGGGTGACTTTGGCCTCGCTGGACGCCTCGGTGGCAAGCTCTCGACGAGCGGCCTCGGCGTTGGTGCTGGCGATTTCAGAGATGGGACGGCCTCGCCAACTGCGGTTGAGAGCAACGACGACTTTCTCGTTGGAGCCGCTGGCGGCAGCGTGGTCATAGTAGTACAGCGCCCACTCAAGCTCTCCCTCTTTTTCCAGTGCGTAGCCGAGGTTGTTGAGGGTGAAGGGATTTTTGGGGTCCATACGCAGAGCTTTGTGCAACGTCAGTTCGGCTTCGGGAGCACGGTCCTTCATCATCAATCCCATGGCGGCCACGTTGAGGCGGTTGACCTGCATGGAGGCGCTGACGGCGTTGCCGGCGACCTGGGAGACCTCTTTGCCTTTCAACTCTGGATTGCTGGAGATGGCGACCACGGCATTGGAAGGGTTGGCGGCGGCAAGGTCGTAGAACTTCTGCGCCTTATCGATCTCTCCGTCGAGCTCGGCGACGTAGCCGAGGTTGTTGAGGGTGAATGGATCGTCTGGGTCGAGGAGATAGGCGCGGTAAAAGGCGCGTTTCGCACGGTCGATGTCGTTCCGGGCGAGAGCTTTTACGCCCTCCTGATTGAGTTGCTGAACCGGCGTGGGCTTGGTTCGCCTGGGGACTTTGACGTGCAGATCGGCGGCCTGCGCCGATGCCACGGAGAGGACGGCTACGAGCAGGAAAGCCCACGTCAGTCTGGATTGCACCAGCTTGGTTTGAGCCGTCCTGGTTTGAAATCGAAAGAAAGTCAGCGCCGAAATCATTGCCACACCCACACCCCACGTCAGCAGCCCGCCCGGTTCCGAGTCGCCAAGGCCCTTGCACTGGCTGCTTAGATGGGAGCGGCTCGGATTGGAGTTGCAGGCTGCAGACGGATTCGAGTTGCAGGTTTTACTTAGGCGGCTTGTACTTAGTGGCGTGCTTCGTAAACCCTGTTCTGCATCTAAACTGGGCGAGAACGCTGGCGTTTGCTGGGGAGACCATGAAGAGATTGTTGATCGCTGCGGTTCTGGGGATGAGCGCGGCTTTTGCCGTTGCGCAAGTAGCCTCGCAGAAGGATGCTGATCCGAAGGACGCGGCGCAGGGCATGACCGGGAGCCAGAAGACGAGCACGGTGCATGGTACGGATGCTGTGCAAAGCACGAGCACGCCCGCAGCGCTGGAGCCGGCCGCCTCGGGAGAGCCACATACGGAGATGCTGGATACGGCGAGCGGTCCGGAGCATGATCCACTGCTGGAGCCGAAGCCGCTGCCTCGGGCCGATCTGTCGCTGATTGGAGGGATTGCGCGCAAGGTGGACAAAGTGCACAACCGGGTGACGGTGCAGCCCTTTGGCGGAGGAAATAAGTACTTGATTTACATGGATGATCGCACTCGCATCCTGAGCGAAGGACGCGAGACGACGGTATTGGCGATTCATCCGGGAGACCGGATTTATGCCGACACACAGATACTAGGACCGCAGGTGTTTGCGCGCACCATCGAAGTACGGAAAACGGGCGGGCCGGCACAGGCGAGCGGACAGGTGATCGAGGTCATGGGCGGACGGGTGCGCCTGCAGGACCGGCTGAGTGGGACGATGATTCAGTTTGACATCTCTGACCGGACGAAGGTGGAGGCGCGCGGCGCGCCTGCGTCGGCTAGAGAGTTGCATGAGGGATCGCTGATCGACGTGACATTTATGTCGGGTGTACGGCGCAGCGACGCGCAAAGCATTACGATTCACGCCTCGCCAGGAGAATCCTACGTCTTTGCGGGGAGATTGACCCATGTGGATCTGCGCGACGGCGTGTTGGCGCTGGACGACCAGGTGGACGGCAATAACTACGAGCTTTATTTTGACCCCGCGAGCCAGAAGAATGTGAGCCGCCTGGTGGTGGGGGTTCCGGTTTCGGTGACCGCCAGCTTTGACGGCAAGCGCTATCGCGCAACTTCGATCAAGGTCAACGAATAAGCGACGAGTGATCGTTCGGCCTTTAGTGGAACGCGGCAAGTGTGAGTTGCTAGAATGACGGGAGGCGATGGAGTTCGCCTTAACCGTTGCGCTTGTTCGGCAAGTGCGGCTGATGACTCCTACATTTAAGAAGCCGGGAGAACTCCGAATCGTGCTTGCCTATCTGTGGGTTTCGCTTGGCGCCATTGTGGGCGCAAGCGCACGTTACTTTCTGAGCCGTTTTGTTGCCAAGGCGGTGACAGCCTCGTTTCCTTACGGCACGCTGCTGATCAATATCACAGGTAGCTTTATTCTGGGGCTGTTTCTGGTGTGGAGTACGGAGCGCGCGCTGGCCGACCCGCGCTGGCGGCTGCTGATCGCTATCGGCTTCTGCGGTTCGTACACAACGTTTTCCAGTTATGCGTTTGAAAGCTTCTCGCTCTTTGAGCAGGGAAATTACTTGTTGTTTGCCGGGAACGTGGTCGCAAACAATGTGCTGTGCCTAGCCGGAGTTGTGGCCGGCGCGATAATCGCACGCAGCATATAATGGCCGGCGTAACAGAACGGGTTGCGTCATGGCGGGCGGGGGCAGGGAGAAACTACGATGGCCGTACAAGTTACGATGTACTTGGTTGAAGAAGATCAGTGGCATCACCGCTCCTTGCATTTGGAGGTTTTGAAATATCTGCGCGAGGAGAACGTGGCCGGAGCCGTCGCCTATCACGCAGTGGCGGGCTTTATGGGACGGATGAGAGTGAAGACTGCGACGCTGGTGGATGGCGGCGGAAAGCTTCCGATCATTATTTCCTTTGTCGATACCGACGAACACGTTCAGCGGGTGCTCCCGAAGTTGAAGGAGATGGCGGCGCACCGGCTGATTGTGCGCGAAAACGTGGTGGTGGAGCAGGGAAGCCTGGACTAGAGGCGGGCAATGGACGCCGCTCCGGCCACAGGCGCTAGGGGAGTTCGAGGGTTGATCGGCGCTCTTCGAGTTTGAGTCCGAGGGAGGCTAGTTTGGACGTGGTTGCGGCATAGCCGGTGTGATGAATGCCGCGGATTCCCAGGGTTTCAGCGATTTGGACGAACATGAGGCGGTCGTCAAGATAGGCAACCTGCTCGGGTGGAACGTGGGCGATGTCGAGTGCGATGCGGTAGATGTCCTCGTCGGGCTTGCGCACGTGGACGAAGCAGGATGAGATGAAAAAGTCCACGAATCCGTTGAGCTTGAAGTGCGCGATGCGGTGCTGGTTGAGTTCGCGGCCTTCGTTGTTGACCACGGCAATCTTCAGCTTGTACTGAGCCTTGAGGGTACGGACAAGTTCGATCATCTCGGGAAAGGCTGTGGACTGCGCGAACATGAAGTCGCGAAATTGCTGCTCGGTGAAACTGCGCTTCTCGTAAAAGACGACGCGGCTCAGGTACTGATCGAGGGTGAGCTTGCCGACTTCATAGGTGTCAAAGGTGAGATGATGGCGTTCGTCCATCTCCTTGCGGTCAAGTTGGAAGGTCTGCGCGGCCAACTCGCGCGCGTGACGATCCCACCCGTTGGTCAGCAGAACTCCACCCAGATCGAGAAACAGAGTGGTTATCGGCATGGCGGAAAGCCTCTCCCCTGCTGTAGGTGCTCCACGTGATAGTGAATGGAGACACCTACAGAGGTCCTATCTAAAAGGGGATATCGTCGTCGGTGATTTCGGTGGCGCGGGCGGGGGCTGAGTCGAATTCGCCGCTACCGCTCTGATCGAAGTCGCTGCCACGGGAGGAGCGTCCACCACCGTCTTCGCCTCGTCCGCCGCCGAGCAGGACGAGGTCGCTGGCGTTTACGTAGGTCTGGTAGCGCTTCTGACCGCTCTGTTTGTCATCCCAGGAGTCGGTCTGCAGGCGACCTTCGACGTAGACGGTGCGGCCCTTTTTGAGGTACTCGCTGGCGATCTCGGCGAGGCGCGCCCAGCAGGTGACGTTGTGCCACTCGGTGCGGTCCTGCCAGTTGCCATCCTTGTCTTTGTAGCGATCATTGGTGGCCAGAGTGAATTTGGCCACGGCAGTACCGCCGGCGGTGTGCTTCAACTCCGGATCTTTGCCGAGATTGCCAATCAGAATGACTTTGTTTACGCTCTTCGCCATATGCTAACTTTTTTTCCTTCCTAAAATTCCATTCGTCGTTCCGGTAAGTATAAAGCCTTCAGACGCTGCGGCAGGTGTCCGCCGGTAATTTGGCTGTCAAGGTTATTGTCGGTAATTCCAAATGTCACAATGCTTGGGAATTCATGCGGCCACAATTCGTCCCCAGAAGTCCCTTTTGGCGCCATTTCCTTCCGCTGCCGACATTCCTCCCGGCGACATTCTGGCGTCGGTTCAGGTAAGTATAACGGCTCCACACGTTTGCAGCTTGGATCTGCGAGTATTTCGTGTCGGCGGCTTATCTAACTGTGCGCGCAGACGTCCGCCAAAAAAGTTGGGCCGGGCCCCAATTGTGAGCAATAGGGAACAGACTGGCAGGGCTGCTGATGCGATCCTCTCGACGGGCGTGCGAGTTTCTATTGTGATTAAAAACAAGAGGGCGCAATGCAAGCAAACAAAGATGCTGCTATCACTTTGGAACGCGCATCGTCGCTACGGGCGCTGGGAGATTCCGAAGCCAGATACCGCCGTTTGTTTGAGACAGCGCAGGACGGCATTCTGATACTTAATGCAAAGACCGGCTTGATAACAGATGTGAATCCATTTCTGATAAAGCTGTTGGACTATTCTCTTGAGGAATTTCTCGGGAAGGCGCTCTGGGAGATCGGCCTGTTCAGAGACATCGCGGCCTCCAAGGCGGCATTTCGAGAGTTAGTGTCCAAACGGTATGTTCGATATGAAGATCTTCCGCTCAAGACCAAAGCCGGCCTATCCATCAGCGTGGAATTTGTAAGTAATGTCTATCGGGTGAATCGCAAGACAGTCATTCAGTGTAACGTTCGCGACATCACAGCTCGCAAGCGTGCCGAAAGGTCAGAACAACTACTTCGGCAAGCCCAGAAGATGGAGACGGTCGGCCAACTTGCCGCGGGTGTCGCCCATGACTTCAATAATCTTCTAGGTATCATCCTGGGATATTGCGAAGTACTGGAAGATCAGTCGGACTTATCGGAGCCCGTTCGCAAGATGATCGGAGCGATTCACGGCGCAGGCACATCTGCCAAAGATCTCACGCGAGACCTTCTTGCTTTCAGCCGGCGGCAGGTGTCGCAGCCAGTACTCTTAGACTTGAACACGACCGTCAGTCGTCTCCATACGATGTTGAAGCGGGTGATCGGCGATGATGTCCAGTTGGTAAGCGAACTCGGCAGTGACCTTGGGACCATCAAGGCCGATCCAGTCCAGATCGAACAGATATTGCTGAATCTTGCAATCAACTCTCGCGACGCAATGCCACAGGGCGGAAGGATCACGATCGAGACCGCGAACGTTGCCATTGAGGAAACTAACGCCCAGCAGACCGGTTCAACCACGCCTGGTCCATGCGTAATGCTTGCCGTCAGCGATACGGGAATCGGAATGGACAAGGAGACTCAGTCCCGCATTTTCGAGCCTTTCTTCAGCACGAAAGAGGTTGGCAAAGGCACAGGGCTCGGCTTATCTACTGTATTAGGCATCGTCACACAGAGTGCCAGTACGATCTGCGTTGTGAGCGAACCAGGGCAGGGAACAACGTTCAAGATATTTTTTCCCTGCTGCGAAGAGGCTACGGTTGCCACTCAGCAAGCGAAGGCGGCACCCTTACGCGGAGGATCAGAAACAATCCTTTTGGTTGACGATAATGATCGTTTGCGGGAGTTGACGCGAAAGCTCCTTGAAAACTGCGGATACACGGTGCTTGATTCTGGCCATCCAGCAGACGCACTTCGAATGGCAGGAGAATACACCGATGCGCTCCCTCTATTGATCACTGATGTGATGATGCCCGGGCTCTGCGGCCCTACTCTTGCTAAGCAACTTGCCGAGACCAGGCCGGAAACAAGGGTACTCTATACGTCCGGATGCGCTGACGACGCAGTCTTCCGGCGCGCCATGCTCAGACCAGACTATAAATTTCTCGAAAAACCTTACACCCGAGATGCTTTGGTGCGGAAAGTACGCGAGCTCCTAGATTTACCCGTTGGGTTGTCTGTCTAAACATGCGACGATTCTTCTGCGTTGTTCCTTGTCTCACCTTGGAGCCCCCATCGGCGAATTGCACGTCTCCACGCGCAATCAATTTCGACTTTCATTTATTTTGCGGCAACGTTGCTCGAGTGTGGCCGAGGTTGAATGCCAGGCACCAATGCCAGATCATCTGTCATTGCGTAAATCAGCATGGCCGCAAACATTAGGGTCAAGGCTAGGAAGAAGCGCCAGTCATGATGTGCACGTCTCCAATGGGGACGACGCTCATGGTAGATCTGTTCCAGTTCTTCAGCTACCTTCATATATTCGATCGGAAGTTATCCGGACTCCAGTATCAGCTGCTTGCTCGCACATATCTGGTCAATATTGACCGGCATCCGTTTGTGGAATGAAGACAGTCCGACTTGCTATCATTGCGGCTCACGGGAAACGCACCGCATTCTTCTCCCGCACAAGGAGAAACCATGAAGCCTGATGGACTTCGCGCATTGCTGCTGCAATCCGCGCTCATCGCCACATGCTTATCGACAGGAGTTCCGGCTATGGCTCAAACACAAAGCAAACCTCCACGCTTCCCGCAGTTGACCATGGAAGAGCTGAACCCGACGCAAAAAGCGCTCGCTCAAGAGATTCTGAAAGTGTCGAGTGCCGGCCTCGGGGGGCCGTATAACGCTCTGCTACGTAGCCCGGAGATGGCGAATCGGACCTTCGACCTGCTGGACTACCTGCGCTTTAAGACCTCGGTTCCGCGGCCTCTGAATGAATTCGCAATACTTATCCAGGCGAGGCTTGCCAGCGCACAATATGAATGGTGGGCACATTATCCTCTGGCGCTTAAGGCAGGCCTTCCGGCGGCGATTGCCGATGCACTGAAAGAAGGAAGGCGTCCGGCCAAAATGGCCGCCGACGAGGAGGCCGTCTACCAGTTCTGCGTGGAAATGTCGTTAAATCATGCGGTCAACGATGCGACTTTCGTTCGCGTGCATAGCCTGCTTGGCGAACAGCAAACCGTCGACTTGATAGTCCTCAGCGGCACCTATGTCATGGTGTCGATGCTGCTCAACACGGCCGAGGTGGGCGTACCGAATAACGCAACTTTACCGCTAAAACCAATGACCGAGGCAGAGCTTCGCGCAGGATTGCTGGCTACGAAGTAAGAAAAGCAGGCATCGCAGGTGTCGGTTTGGAAGCAGATTTATTTTTTCTCTGGGCACAGCTACGGGTCGCAAGCCGTGGGAGAACGCCAATGTCGCAAGAGTGGAGCGACGGCAGGGCGCTTGCGTTCTATTTCGCAGGGTGTTCTGCGATTCACACGAAGACAATGCCTCTGACGCGAACTGGTTTGCTCGATGGGAGGAGCGATTGAGATGATGCGCCCTGGCGATTCCGTCACTCTCGCCGCCTTACTTTTCCTGATCGCCGCGGGGTGGCTGCGGCGGGTGTCCGGAAAGCAGCAGCGGCAGATCGTCGGGCTTGGGCTGCTCGGCATCGTGCTGATCGCTGCTACGCAGGCACTGTCAACGCATTATCCGAGGAGCGGGAGAGTGGTCGGTGACTGGCTGCCATGCCTGTTGATGTTGATCGTTTATTGGCAGTCGGGGCGATTCATTGGCCGGACGAATGAGAAGTTGCAGAACTGGCTGATGGAATTCGACCGCAGACGATTGGGCACTCTGCTTGATGATTGGGCCCGCAGATGGAACAGCACCTGGGTCGGAAGCTATTTCGAGATGGCGTACCTTTTCTGTTATGCGCTGGTCCCACTTGGCGTTGGAGTTCTGTACTGGACGAACCAGCGCATCGGTATAGACGAGTATTGGGAGATTGTATTACCGGCTAGCTATCTCTGCTATGTGCTTGTGCCATTCACACAGACTCTGCCACCGAGGCTGCTGCCCTGTGCCGGAGGGCTGATTGCAAAGCAGAAGATTCGTTCCGTAAATCTCTTCATTCTCCGGCACGCCAGCATCCAGCTCAACACGTTTCCAAGCGCTCACGTGGCATCTACGGTCGGGGCATCGCTGGTTCTGATTCGGCTTGTACCTGGGGCAGGAGTCGTGTTTCTGGTGATCGCGCTCAGCATTGCTACAGGAGCAGTGGTCGGACGCTATCACTATGCTTTAGATGTAATCTTCGGGACGATGCTTCCGGTCTGCATCGCTGTTTGCCTCATTCGGTAAGGACATTAGCGGCATTCTGTTGGACGAAGCTCCGCGGTCGGCGCGGCTCAGGATATACTGACGGATACTCCTGGGCATTGTGACGTACGGCGCTTGAGGCAGGGCTGAACAGAAATTCACTATGGACAAACCCCGTGCGAATCCGGCGTTGCTGGCGCGAGTCCGAGGCGCTCTGTGTGCGATCCCTCTGGCCCAGGTAATTGAGACTATGCGGCCTCTGCCGATTGAGCCGCTGGCCAGTCAATCCGACTTCATCCTAGGGGTGGCGTGCATCCGCGGAGAGGCTGTGCCGGTGGTCGGGTTAGCGGCGCTCTTCCAAGGCAATCATAGCGGTGAGGATCAAGGTGGTGAACTTCCAACCCGGTTTGTCACGCTTCGGGTTGGGCAGCGCTGCGTAGCGCTAGCTGTGCAAAGCGTGGCTGGCATAGCCGACCTCAGCGATGAGGTCTTTGGCGCACTGCCGCCGCTGCTCACGAACCTGGGAACCGAATTGATCCGAACCCTAGGCACGCTGGACGCGGAATTTCTGGTGGTGCTCGATCTGGCTCGCCTGATGCCAGAGTCCGTCTGGGAATCGCTCTCGCAGACGAAGGCGATGCCATGAAGCAGGGCTTTGAAGCCAGCCAACTCGCAAGTTTCCGGGCCATGGTGGAACGGCGGCTGGGGCTGAGTTTTGACGATTCCAAGCTTGAGGATCTGGCGGATGTGCTGCGCAGCAGGATGAAGGCGTCCCGCAGCGCTGACGTGGAGAGCTACTTGTGTCTGCTGAGCACCTCTTTACCAGAGCTGCGCGAGGTGGTTGGGCACCTGACGATCCCGGAAACTTATTTCTTCCGAATTCCGGATCACTTTCGCGTGTTTCAGGAAGTGGTGCTGCCGGAGCGCATGCGGGCACAGAGGGTCGTCAGGCGGCTCAGCATCCTCTCCGCCGGCTGCGCCTCGGGCGAAGAGCCTTATACCCTCGCCATGCTGATGCAGGGCAGGGTGGAGTTGGCTGGCTGGCAAGTTTCCATACGCGGAATCGACGTCAACGCGGCGGCGATTGCGAAAGGCAAAGTCGGACGTTATTCGGCGTGGTCGCTGCGCGAAACTCAGGCCAATTTCCAAGAGCGCGGTTTTCGTCCCGAGGGACGGAATTTCCAACTCCACGACTCTATTCGCGAGATGGTTTCATTGGAAGAGGGGAACCTGGTGGACGCAGACGCCCCGTTTTGGAAGCCAAGAGCGTACGACGCGATCTTTTTCCGGAATGCGTTCATGTACCTTTCGCCCGAGGCAGGGCGTGCGGTTGTGGCTCGGATGGCCGCGTCGCTGGCGCCGGGCGGATATCTCTTTCTGGGGCCGGCAGAGAGTTTGCGCGGTGTTTCCCAGGACTTTGATCTATGCCATACCCATGGAACTTTTTACTATCAGCTACGGACGGGCAGCGCCAAAGCGGTCAAGGGTTCCTCACATTCGCGTGAATCCTCGTTTGCGTCAGGAGACGGGAGTGCTGGCCAGTCTGCCTTGAGCACGAAGATGCCATCGGTGGTTAGCAGCGGCGATTGGGCCAGTGCGATACGAGAAGCTTCAGAGCGGATAAAAATCTTAACTCAGAGTCCGGAGAGTTTGCGTAAGCCATACGAGCGGCCGTTGCCAGCAGGGGGCATTGCCAAGGGTACGCCCGCTGACTTGAGCGCCGTGTTGGAACTGCTCCAGGAGGAGCGTTTTGAGCAGGCACTTGCAGCGTTGCAGGCGTTGCCGGCGGAGGCTCAAAGCAGCCCTGACGTGCACGTGCTGCGGGGCGTTCTACTGGCCAATCACGGCGAGCCGAGGCAGGCCGAAGAGGCGTGCACCTCAGCTCTGAAAATGGATTCATTGAACGCCGGGGCGTATTACGTGATGGCGCTTTGCCGCGAGCAGGTGGATGACCGCACAACCGCGATGGAACACGATCAGACGGCGATTTATCTGGACCCATCATTCGCTATGCCGCACTTGCATCTCGGATTGCTGGCCAAGCGTGGTGGTGAACTGGATCTGGCGGTACAGGAGTTAAGTCAGGCATCGCTACTGCTGCCGCGAGAAGACGCGCCGCGGGTTCTGGTGTATGGTGGCGGCTTCAGCCGCGCGGCTCTAGTGGAAGTGTGCCGCAGAGAGTTGCAGGGATGCAGAGGGCCAGCATGAGTACGACGGGTTCAAAGCTTGAAGGCAGGGTTGCAGAGATGCGCCGTCACTTCGACGAGTCGTTTGCCTTGGCTCTGCCGGAACAGGCGGCAGCGCCCGAACCAATGCTGGCGATCTCTCTGGAAGGCGAACGCTTTGCGCTGCGCGTGCATGAGATTGTGGGACTGGCGGTGAGCAGGGAAAAGATTGTGCCAGTGCCAAGCCGGGTTCCGGAATTGCTGGGCCTCACAGGGATTCGCGGAGTCGTCGTTCCAGTATTTAGCTTGCCCAGACTGCTCGGATTCGATTCGGAGGGCGGTCAGGTGCTTTGGCTGGCCTTCTGCGGCGATAGGCAGAGCCCGATTGCCCTGGCATTCGAAGGCATGGAAGGGCAATTCGAGGTTGCGAGCGAGGAAATCTTTGCCCGTCAGGAAGCCGCTGGTCAACGCTACGTGAGTGCGACCGTACGTGAAGGCGCGACGCTGCGCGGTGTCATCAGTGTTCCCTCGTTGGTCGAGTACATCAAGGCGCGGGGCGCGGGTAAACCCAGAAAGTAAAAGTCAGAGATAGGGATAAGGAGAACTATGGGGCAGAGGTTGACGTTCGGAGTGAAGTTGGCGATTGGGTTTGCCACCACCGCGCTGTTGGCCATGGTTATGGCAGGGATCGCCGTCTATGCGCTGAATCGTGCGGTGGCCAGCAAGGATCACGTCATTACCGTTAATGCGCAGAACCTGACTGACGCCGCCAAACTGCAAACCGCGGCGGCACGGAAGGCGGCGGCAGTGCGCGGCTATATGCTCTCCGGAGATGCCCGGTACTTGGAACAGCAGAATGAGGCACGGCAGCTATTCTTTCGGACCGTGGAACACATGAAGCCAAACCTGTTCACGCCCGAGGGCAAGGCCATGATCCACGATATCGAGGTGATTGAGGCGCAACACCAGACGGTGGTGGAAAAAGCAAATGCGATGCGTACGGCGAACGCTCCGAGCACGGAGATCATTCACTACATGCAAAGTACGGTGATTCCCATGGTCGAGAGCCTCTATGCGCGGGTGGATGATTTCGCGCGTTGGGAGGAAAAGCTGCTGAACGACGGGCAGAACGCCTCGACCGAAGCCGCTGCCTCGGCTACCAGACTGGTGCTGGTGATCGCCGGATTGGTGGTCGTGTTGGCTATTTTGCTGGCGATTGCGTTCTCCAAGTTACTTTCCCGCCAGATCGGTTCGGCGGTGCAGGATATTTCCAGTTCTTCGGCTGAACTGCAAACCACCGCGACACAGCAGGCCACCGGTGCGCGCGAGCAGGCGACGGCGATGAGCGAGATTACCACCACCATCAACGAACTGCTGGCTACTTCGCGCCAGATCGCGGAGAGCGCACAGCGTGTGGCGACCATCACCTTGGAGACGGCCAACGCCGCCGCCGCCGGCGACCTTACGGTGCAACGAGCCCGTGATTCGGTGGGCGGCATAAAGAAGCAGGTCGATCTGATCGTCAATCACATGCTGGATTTGGGCCGGAAATCGCAACAGATCGGCGGCATCGTGGACATCATCAACGAACTGGCGGAACAGACGAATATTCTCGCCATCAATGCCACCATAGAGGCTGCAGGCGCCGGCGAAAACGGCAGACGATTCGCGGTGGTCGCCGATGAAATCCGCAAACTTGCCGACCGGGTCGGCGGTTCGACGAAGGATATTCGGAGTTTGATTGAAGAGATCCGCGCGGCGGTCAACTCGACCGTGATGGCTACCGAGGGCGGCACCAAGGCGGTGGACGCAGGCACACGAGCATTCAGTGATGTGACGAACTCGCTAAACCAGATCACTCTTATGCTGGGCGCTACCGCAGATGCAGTGCGCGAGATCGAACTGAGCACCAAGCAGCAGACCACGGCGGTGGAGCAGGTCAACGGTGCGGTTACCAACGTGGCGCAGGTGAGCAAGGAAGCCGAATCGAGCACGACCCAGGCGCTGCGGACCGCCTCGCAATTGGCTAGCCTGTCGCGCGATCTCAGCCGGATGATCCGCTCGCAGGCGAATGGTGCACGCTGATGTCGAAGGATCCCTACCGGTATTTCCGGGTCGAGGCCAAGGAGATTGTCGAGCAACTGAGCCGTGGTGTGCTCGATTTGGAGCAAGGGGTCTTTGGGAAGGAACTTGTGGGGCAGATGCTGCGTCTTGCGCATACCCTGAAAGGCGCGGCGCATGTTGTAAAACAGTCCGGGATCGCCAGCCTGGCGCACCAGTTAGAAGATATTCTCATCTCTTATCAATCCAGCGATGCCGTGCCTCATCAGCAAGCGGAGGCTATGCTCGGACTGGTTGACGGCATGGCTACTCAATTGGCGGCGCTGGGCGCTGAAGGTCTGCAACCGATTGAGCATCCCGCCCCGGCCACGCCCGAGGAGAGCTTCGAGACGCTTCGGGTCGATCTCGGCGACATGGATGTGCTGTTGGAGGGAATTGCGGAGAGCAGTGTGCGACTGGCCGGACTGAAGAACAAACTGGCCACGGTCGAACACGCCACCGACTTGGCGGCGCTACTGCTGAGCCATTTGTCGGCCCCTGCCGCCGGTAGTGGAAGCGAACGGGCTACAGCGTCTTTGAGCAAGGGACGGGCCATTGCCGAAGACCTGCAGGGCCTGCTCAGGCCGTTGTCCCGCACCTTGGTGTCAAGCGTGGAACAGGTGGAGCGCGAGGTGGCGCAGGTCCGGGACACGGCGAGCCAATTGCGACTGGTTCCGGCCAGCGCTGTGTTTGCTCCGCTGCGGCGCACGGTGCGCAACACCGCGCAGACGCTGGGCAAGCATGTGGATTTTGTAACCGGCGGTGGAGAGCACCGGCTGGACGCGCATGTGCTGGCGGCGGTGCGGGACGCGTTAGTGCAAATCGTGCGCAACGCAGTGGCCCATGGCGTCGAAGCGCCAGCCGAGCGTGCCGTGGCTGGCAAACCCCCGCAGGGAGTGGTTGCGTTGCAGGTTCGCCGTAGCGGCAATCGCGTCGTCTTTGCCTGCCAGGACGACGGGCGGGGTTTCGACGTGGCGGCGCTACGCCGGGCGGTCCTCGCACGCGGCCTGGTCGCAACAGCGTCAGTGGAGGCGCTCAACTCGGAAGATGTCTTTCGTTTGCTGCTGCGCGGCGGCGGCATTAGCACCAGCGAGGGCGTGACCGAAGTGGCCGGACGCGGCATCGGCTTGGACGTTGTCCGCGAAGCCGCCAGCAAGCTGAAAGCCGAAGTGGCGATGTGGACCGTGCCCGGCGCCGGCAGCAGAGTGGAGATTTCTGTGCCGGTGTCATTGTTGTCTCTGAGTGCGGTGATCGTGGAGAGCGGGGGGGTGAGCGCGTCTCTGCCCTTGGACTCGGTGCTACAGACGCTGCGGCTGGTTGAGAGCGACGTTGTGCGCAGCGCTGATGGCGATTCGATCGTTTTCGACGGTAAGACCGTCCCCTTTTTGCCGCTGGCGCGGGTGCTGGGAGAGTCCTCCCCACGCAGGCAAGGGGGGCAGCGCTTTTCGGCGGTTGTGGTGCGCTCCGGTTCGGAGCACGCTGCGGTCGGCGTCGACCGTGTATTGAGTACGTCGACCGTGTTGTTGCGGCCAATCCCGGCTTTTGCTGGAGTTGACCCGGTGGTGGCCGGCGCTGCGTTGGACGCAGAGGGCAATCCACAATTAGTTTTAGACCCTGCGGCGCTGATTCTTGCCGCCGGGGCGAAGCAAGCGTGCCCCACCCAGGAAGCGCCGCCGCGTACGCCGGTGGTGCTGGTCATCGATGATTCGCTGACCACGCGCATGTTGGAACAAAGCATCCTGGAGACCGCCGGTTATGAAGTGCATCTGGCGACCTCGGCCGAAGAGGCGCTGGAGAAAGCCCGCACCGAGGACTATGACTTATTCGTGGTAGATGTGGAGATGCCGGGCATGGACGGCTTTGAATTTGTGGCTCGGACTCGCTCGATGCCGGCACTTTCGGACGTGCCTTGCATACTGGTTACGTCGCGCAATTCACCGCAGGATAAAAAGCGCGGCGAAGAAGTCGGAGCGCGCGCCTATGTCGTGAAAGGCGAATTTGATCAGGCACAATTGCTGCAGACGATTCGGCGGCTGATAAGGTGAAATGAAAAAGATTCGCGTTCTGGTAGTGGAAGATTCGTTGACCGTGCGCAAGCGCCTGGTTGAAGTACTGGCGAGCGACCCCGGCTTGGAGGTGGTGGCCGAAGCGCCTGATGGTCAGCGCGCGATCGAGTTGTGCCAGTCTTTGAGGCCGGATGTTATGACGCTGGACATGATGCTGCCGCTGCTGACAGGCGTGGCGGTCACCGAGTATGTGATGGCGTACTGCCCGACACCGATTCTGATCGTGTCGGCCTCGACGAACCGGGGCGAGTTGTTCAAGACCTACGAGGCGCTGGCGGCCGGTGCGCTGGACGTGCTGGAGAAGCCTACCGCCAGCACCGTACCTGAAGAGTGGGCGCGTAGATTCGTCTCCACCGTGAAGCTGATCTCGCGGATCAAGGTGATCACCCATCCCCGTGCGCGGCTGATGAAAATGCGCCACGGCGGAGGCACACTAGATTTGTCGCCTCGCGGCGAGCCATCCGAGCCACGGGTGGTCGCCATCGGCGCTTCCACCGGCGGACCGGCGGCGGTGCTGGCCATCTTGCGCGAACTTCCCGCAACTTTTCCCTTGCCGGTTCTGGTGGTGATTCACCTGGGGCTGCCGTTTTCTGCTGCGATGGCGGAGTGGTTGGACGGGCAGTCCGCAATTCGCGTGCGCTACGCGCGGGACGGCGAGCCGCTACCGAAGACCGGCATTCTATTGGCTCCTCCAGGTCAGCACCTGATGTTGAGCGGCGGATTCTTGCACCTGACCGATGAGCCGGAACGGCATTCGTGCCGTCCGTCTGTCGATGTACTCTTCGAGTCGCTGGCACGAGAGATGGGACCGGGTTGCATTGCCTGTTTGCTGACAGGAATGGGAAAAGATGGAGCCCTGGGATTATTGGCGGCATACCACGCCGGGGCCATGACCGTAGCGCAAAACGAGGCCAGCTCGGTCGTCTTTGGCATGCCGGGCGAGGCGATCCGACTTGGCGCGGCAAAGCGCGTGCTATCGATTGAAGAGATTGCACCCGCGCTAGTGGCACTGACCGGCAACCTGAAAGCGGGGAGGACGTTGTGAAGCCAGGTGCCCTGATCGTCGACGACAGCCTCACTGTGCGGATGGACCTGAGCGAGGCATTCGAGAACGCCGGTTTTGCAGTCACTCCCTGTTCGACGTTGAAAGAGGCCCGCGCCGCCATGGTGGGGAGTGGGTTTGCGCTCGCCGTGCTGGATGTTTTGCTGCCCGATGGGGACGGGGTGGAGTTTCTGCAAGAATTGAAAGCCAACCCGCAAACCGCCGCCGTCCCGGTGATGCTGCTTTCGACTGAGGCACAGGCGCGGGACCGCGTCCACGGACTGAGCACCGGGGCTGACGAATATATCGGTAAGCCGTACGACTCCGGTTATGTTGTGGCCCGCGCGCGCGAACTGATTCGGCTGCGACAGCCACACCCAAGTGCGGAGGACCGCGCCACGATTCTCGTGATCGATGACAGCGCGACCTTCAGAAACGAAATGCAGGAAGCCCTGGAAGCCGCCGGCTATCGGGTGACCACCTCTTCCTCAGGAGAAGACGGTTTGCACTTGGCGGTGAACCAGCGGCCCGCCGCAGTGATTGTCGACCATGGACTACCCGGGATTGACGGCGCGACCGTGGTGCGACGGATGCGGGAAGACGCCATTTTGCGCAGGACTCCGTGCTTGCTGCTAACCGGGTCGGAGGATCGCAGCCAGGAATTGCGAGCGCTGGAGGCCGGGGCCGATGGCTTTGTGCGCAAGGATGAAGATTTGAGCGTGGTGCTGGCGCGACTGGCCGCAGTGCTGCGGTCGGCCGGCACACCATCGGCGGTGGAATCCCCATCCAGCGTTCTGGGTCCGAAGAGGGTTCTCGCGGTGGATGACAGCGAGACCTATCTTGAAGAACTCGCCTCTCAGCTACGATTGGAAGGCTATGACGTCGTGCTGGCCCGTTCCGGAATGGAAGCGCTGGAATTGGCCTTGGTGCAGACCGTGGATTGTATTCTGCTCGATCTCATCATGCCTGGCCTTTCCGGGCAGGAGACCTGCCGGCGCATCAAGGAGACCTCGGCGCTACGAGATATCCCGCTGCTGATGCTGACCGGAGTACAAGACCGGGAGGCAATGATTGAAGCCATCAACTCCGGCTTCGACGATTACATACCGAAATCGAGCGACTTCGACGTCATCCGAGCCAGGGTGCGCGCGGCGCTCCGACGCAAACAGTTCGAGGACGAAAACCGCACTGTACGCGAGCAGTTACTGCGCAAGGAGATGGAAGCCGCCGAAGCCCGGGCGCAAAGCAAACTGGCGGAAGCGCGCGCCGCGCTTCTGAGTGAGTTGCAAAAAAGTAACGCCCGGCTTGAATTCGCGCTCCAGGTGGGCGGTTTGGGCGAGTGGGAACTTAATCTGAAAACCCATGCCATGGCGCAATCTCCCCGCTACGACGAGATCTTCGGTTACGACTCGCTGCAGCCAGAGTGGAGTTACAAGTTATTCCTTGAACACGTCTTGCCAGAGCACCGCAGCGAGGTCGATGCCAGTTTCCAGGCGGCTCTCGTCAACAACAGTTTGTGGACCGTAGAGACCCGCGTTCGACGCAAGGATGGAGCGCTTCGTTGGATCGCCAGTCGTGGCCAGATTGCCCTCGATCAGGATGGCACGCCGTTAACGATGATCGGCATCAGCATGGACATCACGGCGCGCAAGCAGGCCGAACTGGCGCTTCAGGAACGAGAGCAACAACTGCGCGCGGTTCTGGATGTGCTGCCGGTGGCTGTGTTCATGTGCGACGCCAGCGGCAAACTGATCGAGGCCAACCCTGCCGCCGACCAGCTATGGGGAGCACACGCGCCGCTGGTCGACCTTGAACGATATCGTGAATACAAGGGGCGGCGACCTGGAGGCGGCCGCTTGCTTGAGTCAACCGATTGGGCGCTCGCCCGCGCCGTCCTCCACGGGGAAACCACTTTGGGAGAAGAAGTTGAAATCGAGGCCTTCGACGGAAGCCACAAGACGATCCTGAACAGCGCGCTGCCCGTCCGGGGTCCCCAAGGCGAGATTCTTGGCGGAGTTGCGGTGAACGTGGATATCAGCGAGTGGAAGCAAGCCGAGCAGGCCTTGATCAGGAGCGAGAAACTGGCGTCGGCTGGCCGCATGGCGGCCACGATAGCGCACGAGGTGAACAACCCTCTGGCCGCCGTTACGAACGCCCTCTTTTTGATTGGCACCGATCCTGGGCTGCCAGTATCGGTCCGCCAATACATTGATATGGCGGATCGAGAACTGAGGCGCGCCGCCCACATGGTCAAGCAGACGTTGGGGTTCTACCGCGAGGTCGGCAGCGCAACTACCGTGCACCTGTCGGAGATACTCGACGATGTTCTGAACCTATTCGAGACCAAGCTCACGAGCAGCATCCTGCGGGTAGAACGTAGGTACAACGGGAAGATGCCTGTCCAGGCGATCGAAGGTGAGGTGCGGCAAGTGATTTCGAACCTCATCGTGAATAGTATCGATGCAATGCCAGTTCGTGGGACCTTGTACCTGCGCACCGCCGGTCCCATGTGGATCGATCACCGCCCCATGATCGCCCTGACCGTAGCCGACACCGGCATGGGCATCGCTACCGAGCACCGGAAGCGAATTCTTGAGCCGTTTTTTACAACCAAGAAGTCCTTCGGCACCGGCTTGGGATTGTGGGTAACCAGCGAAATTGTGAAGAAATACGACGGAAAGATCCGCATCCGCAGTCAGAGCGGCAAAGGCACGGTGGTGACCATCTGGTTGCCGGTGGAGCGCCGCAGTGAAGAACGTTAGCGACTTATGGGGGACCCAGTACAGGTTTCTCTGTAATGTAAAAAGGCCCGGAGCGAATCCGGGCCTTTTGCGTGGAGCGATGCTCGTTCTATTGTCCGGCGAGAATGGTGGGGGCACCTTGTGTGTAATGGAGGATCACGTTGGGAAGTACGCCGAGCCATAGAGTTGCAATTAGGCAGATGGCGATGGCCATTCCAACTCCGAAGCGTACTTTGGGAGCAGGTTCTTCCGTGCGCGGCTCAAACATATACATGCGCACGATAAGGCGTAGGTAATAGTAGGAGCCCACCCCGCTGTTGGCCACGCCAATAATGGTGAGCCAGATAAGGTTTGCGCGCAGCGCGGCGCTGAAGACGTAAAACTTGGCGAAGAAGCCGCCCGTAATAGGAATTCCGATCAGCGACAAGAGAAAGAAGGTGAGCGCGGCGGCCAGTAACGGCGAGCGCTTTCCCAACCCAGAGTAATCGTCCACCAGCGAGTAACGCTCTTCTCGCCCAGCCATCTGAGTGATAACGGCGAAAGCGCCGACATTCATAGCGGCGTAGGCGGCGGAGTAGAACATTGCGGCAGAGATACCAAGTTCGCGATTGCTGGCCGATGCAAAGGCGACCATTAGATAACCGGCGTGGGCAATGGAAGAATAGGCCAACATTCGCTTGACGTTGGTTTGGCGGATGGCACCGAGATTACCGACGCACATGGAAAGAGCCGCAGCGATCCAGATGATCCAGAACCAGTTGGGCGAGGCGGTCTCAATAACGACGCGGATGAGAACCGCGAAGGTGGCAGCCTTGGGAGCAGTGGACATAAAGGCTACCACGGGGGAGGGCGCACCTTCGTAAACGTCCGGAGCCCAGATGTGGAAGGGAGCACAGGCCACTTTGAAGCCGAGGCCGGTGAAGATGAGGGCAACGGCAAAGTAGGCCAGAGGTCCGATGTGGCCGGCACCGAGGACTGCCGCAATGTCAAAGACGTTGGTGGAGCCGGTAGCTCCGTACAGCAGGGCTACGCCGTAGAGAAAGAACGCGGTGGCGAAAGAGCCGAGGAGAAAATACTTCAAGGAACTCTCGGCGCTCGCAGCAGAGCGGCGACGAAAGCCGGCAAGAATGTAGCTGGAGATGGAGGAGATCTCCAGCGCGATAAAGATGAGCACCAATTCCACGGCAGACGACATCAGGCACATGCCAACCGACCCAAAGAGGATCAGTGCGTAGTATTCGCCATGATCAATCTTTTGAAAGGGGAGGTAGTCGAGGGACATGAGGATGCATGCCAAGGCGACGAGCAATACGATGAGGTGGAAGAAGATGCTGAAGTGGTCAACCCGCAGCATGTGACCGAAGCCGAAGCCAGCAAACTCGGGCTGCGCCTGGCATACGGTTGCGGCGATGGCGACGAGTGCGCCAATGGCGGCAAAGAGGCCTAGACCCTTGCGGCTGCTGCGTGCGGGCAAGAGCGACTCAACGAACATGACGATCAGGCCCCAGACCGTGAGGACGATTTCAGGAAGAATACGAATATAGTCGGCGGCTGTTGGCATGGCTATTTGAGCACCGTGTTGACCTTGACTTGGAGTGTAGTGGCAGAGGACGCGGCGTTTGATCCTTCCAGTATTCCTGCGACCGAAGCATCTATGGGGTTCATCCATAGACTGGGGATGACTCCCATAACAAGAGCCACGACCGCCAGCGGCCAGAGGATGCTTCGTTCACGCAAATCGGCGTCGGGCAGCTTCGCGTTAACCGGGTTGGAAATGGTTCCGTAGAAGGTG
Source organism: uncultured Acidobacteriota bacterium (assembly GCA_963838135.1). Classification (GTDB taxonomy): domain Bacteria; phylum Acidobacteriota; class Terriglobia; order Terriglobales; family Acidobacteriaceae; genus TOLSYN. The sequence goes on from CAWIPV010000001.1 coordinate 155,393, forward strand.
CGCTGGTAAAGCCAAAGCATGTAGAAAGCGCTCCAGATGACACCGCTGGCGGCGAGGATGCCATAGATCGCCTTGGCCTGGAAGGCACCGCTCAGAATCAGGAACTCGCCGACGAATCCATTCATCAGCGGCAGTCCAATGGAGGCCAGGGTAATGAGCAGGAAGAGCGTGGCATAGACGGGCATCGGTGTGGCGAGGCCGCCATATTCCTTGATCTCGTAAGTGTGACGGCGGTCATAAACCATGCCCAGCAAGAGGAACAGCGCGCCGGTCGAGATGCCGTGGCTGAGCATCTGGAAGACGGCGCCATCCATGCCTGCGCGGGTGAAGCTGTAAATGCCCAGCACGACGAAGCCGAGGTGGCTCACCGACGAGTAGGCAACCAGCTTCTTCATGTTCGGCTGGACCAGCGCGACCAATGCACCGTAGACAATGCCAATGATGGCGAGGGTAATGATCCAGGGTGCGTTCTTGTGCGCCTCGGCGGGGAAGAGCCCAATGTTGAAGCGCAACAGGCCGTAAGTTCCCATCTTCAGCAGGACTCCGGCGAGTAGCACCGAGCCTGCTGTGGGCGCTTCGACGTGGGCGTCGGGCAACCAGGTATGGAAGGGAAAGAGTGGAACCTTGACGGCAAAGGCCAGGAAGAAGCCCATGAACAGCCAGAAAGCGGTGTGTCCCGGAAAAACAATGGCCCCGGTGGCGATCAAATGCTGGATTTCAGTGAAGTCGAAGGTCCCCGAGTGGGCGTAGAGCCAGAGGATGCCCGCAAGCATGAAGACCGAGGCGACCATCGTGTAGAGGAAGAACTTGACGGAGGCATAAACGCGGCGCTCGTGGCCGTAGATGCCAATGATGAGAGCCATCGGAATCAGGGTGGCTTCCCAGAAAAAGTAAAAGAGGAAAAGATCAAGCGCGATGAAGACGCCGATCATTGCCGTTTCCAGCAGAAGGAGAAGGATGAAAAACTCCTTCACCCGCTCGTGGATGGACTTCCAGGAGGCAAGGACGCAAAACGGAACCAGGAAGGTGGTTAGAACCACGAGCCAGAGCGAGATGCCGTCGATACCGATGTGGTAGTGGATGTTGGGGCTGGTGACCCAGCGCAGGTTCTGCTCATAGGCAAAGCTGCCAGAAGCAGCGGGCGCAACCTCGCGATAGTGCGCGGGCAAATGCAGAGAAACCAGAAAGGTGATGACCGAGATCGCCATGGCGAACCAGCGGATATCGCGGTCGCGACGCGGCAGGAAGGCAATCAGAAGCGCTCCCAGCGCAGGCAAAAAAGTCGTCAGTGTGAGAATCCAGGGATTGAGCGTTGATAAGTTCATCGGGTTCCCATCCAGACCATGTAGGCAACCACCGCCGCGGCCCCGGCGGCAATCCAGCCGGCGTAGCTGCGGATGAGGCCGGATTGCTGTTGGCGTACCGCCTGCGAAACCTCGCCCACGACAACAGCGCTTTCGTTGACTGTGCCGTCGATCATTTTCTGGTCGACGGTCTGCCAGAGCACAACGCGCGAGAGCGCGACCAGGGGACCGATAATAACGGCACCATAAAGTTCATCGATCCAATACTTATGGAGGACCCACTTGTAAAGACCTCCGGTGGCTTCGGCAATCTGCGCGGGCAGTTCGGGGCGCTTGATGTAGAGAAACCAGGCGAGTCCGAGACCGGAGAAGGCGACGAGGACAGAGACACCCATGAGCAGTTGCTCGGTGCCCTTGCTCTCGCCAGCTCCTTCACTTTCGCTGACCGGAGTGGCTTCGGCTTCGCCGTGCTGCGCCACGCTCTGCTCGACGGAGACCTTCTGAATCACCGGATCGAGAAAGTGTTCGAAGCGGTTTCCTATACCGACCCATCCGCCGACAACGGAGAGCACGCCTAGCAACACCAGCGGACCGAGCATCAGCCATGGCGACTCGTGCGGAGTGTCGTGATGATCGTCATGACCGTCGTGACCGCCGTGATCGTCGTGGCCGGCGCGAGCAGAGTGAGCTTTCGCCGGTGCACCACGATACTCACCGTAGAAGGTGAGGAAGATGAGGCGGAACATGTAGAAGCTCGTCATGAATGCAGTAATAACGCCCACGACCCAGAAGACCTTGCTGCCATGCGGACTGCTGAATGCCTGCCAGAGAATCTCATCTTTGGAGAAGAATCCGGCGAAGGGAGGAATTCCGGCGATGGCCAGCGTTGCTATCAGCATGGTCCAGAAGGTCCATGGCATGTACTTGCGAAGGCCGCCCATTTTGCGCATGTCCTGCTCACCGCCGACACCGTGAATGACCGAGCCGGCGCCGAGGAAGAGCAATGCCTTGAAGAAGGCGTGAGTCATGAGGTGGAAGACGGAAGCAGAGTAGGCCGCGACGCCGGCAGCCATAAACATGTAGCCGAGCTGCGAAACCGTCGAGTAGGCAAGCACGCGCTTGATGTCGGTCTGAGTAATGCCGATGGTAGCGGCGAAGAAGCTGGTCAGGGTGCCGATGGTGGCCACGGCAAGCAGCGCGATGGGGGCGCGGCTGAAGATGGCGTTGGATCGGCAGACCATGTAAACGCCGGCCGTGACCATGGTGGCGGCGTGGATGAGAGCGGAAACCGGCGTGGGGCCTTCCATTGCGTCCGGCAGCCAGACGTAGAGCGGAATTTGCGCGCTCTTGCCGGAGGCGCCGACCAGCATCAGCAGGCCGATGGCGGTCAGCAATCCGGCGGTGGTTTCAGCCGGGAGGTGCGAAGCGATTTCGAAGACCGCAGTGTAGCGTAATGTTCCGAAATGCTGGATGAGCAGGAAGAGTGCGATCAGGAATCCGAAGTCGCCCACGCGGTTCGTGATGAAGGCTTTCTTGCCTGCGTTGGCAGCCGAGTCTTTAAGAAAGAAGAAGCCTATCAGCAGGTACGACGCGAGGCCCACGCCCTCCCAACCCACGAACATGAGCAGGTAATTGTTGGCGAGCACCAGCGTGAGCATGAAGAACATGAAGAAGTTGAGGTAAGTAAAGAAGCGATAATAGCCCCCCTCATGCTCCATGTACGCGACGGAGTATACGTGAATCAGGAATCCTACCCCGGTCACGACCAGCATCATGACCAGCGAAAGATGGTCGAGATAGAAGCCGAAGTCTACCGAGAAGTTTCCGGCGCGAATCCATGTGCCGTATGACTTTTCGAGCGCATCGAAGCCGGAGTTAACCAGCGTGTAGGCGTGCGCGCAGGCAACGAGGAACGACGCTCCGGTGAAGAAGAGCGCGATGGCGGCGACCAGGGACTTGGGAAAGCGCTTGCCAAAAAGCCCGTTGATGAGCGCGCCCGTCAAGGGCAGGATCGGAATGAGCCAGGGGTGCCAGAAAAATAAATTCATAGTTTCAGTAGGTTCACCCGGTCGACGTTAAGCGTCTCGCGTGTGCGATAGACAGAGATAATAATAGCCAGTCCGACTGCAGCTTCGGCGGCGGCAACGACCATGACGAAGAAGACGAAGATGTGCCCGTCAAGGGTTCCCAGACGGGTGGCGAAGGCAACGAACGAAAGGTTCACGCCATTCAGCATCAGCTCGATCGACATGAAGAGCGTGATGATGTTCCTCTTCGTGAGGAAACCGGTGACGCCACAGGCGAACAGAAACGCACTGAGCAGCAGATACCAGGAGATCGGGATCATGAATCGCTCCTGCGAGCCAGAACCACCGCGCCCATAATTGCTATGAGCACCAGGACACTGGTGACTTCAAAGGCCAGAAGATACTTGGTGAAGATCAACATGCCCACTTTGTCGACGGGGCCGTAGAGCGCGCCGATGGGGATGAGCTCCTGTTGCGGACCGTGATGGAGAAACACCCAGACGGCGATTGCGCTGCCGACCAAGAGGCCGGGAATGCCGAGGACTTTGGCGACAAGGCTGCCTTTGGAGCGCTCCTCCTCGCCAGCGTTGAGCAGCATGATGACAAAGATGAAGAGCACCATGATGGCTCCGGCGTAGACGATCACCTGGATGACGGCGACGAACTCGGCGCCAAGCAGCAGGTAAATGAGAGCCAGCGAGCCCATGACGACAATGAGCGAGAGCGCGCTGTTGATGGTCTTCTGCTGAATCAGCAGATTGACCGCGCCCCCCACGCAGAGCATCGCGAAAAGCAGAAAGAGAAAGAGATGCATCAGTTTTCCATTCCGGCCATCATGCCCGGATCGCCACAAAGAAAGCGGTGACAATGACGTTGGCCAGCGCGAGCGGGAAAAGAAACTTCCAGCCGAAGGCCATCAACTGGTCATAACGGAAGCGCGGCAACGTGCCGCGAATCCAGATGTAGAGGAACAGGAAAAAGAAAATCTTGCACGAAAACCAGAGCAGCGGCAGGAAGGCCTGCACCACCATTGGCAGGAACGGCAGCGACGGTCCGCTCCACCCTCCCAGGAACATGATGGAAGCGACGCAGGCAACCGTTACCATGTTGGCGTACTCGGCCATGAAGAACATGGCGAACTTCATGGCGCTGTATTCGGTGTGATAGCCGGCGACCAACTCAGTCTCAGCTTCCGGCATGTCGAACGGGATGCGGTTGGTCTCTGCAAAGGCCGCCATCATATAGATGAAGAACGCGATGAACTGACCGCGGAAGATGTTCCAATGCGGAATGAAACCGAAATATGTTCCGAACTGAGCGTGGACGATGCCGGTAAGACTGAGAGTGCTCGACATGATCAGCACGCCGATCAGCGAAAGGCCAAGCGACACTTCATAGCTGACCATCTGTGCCGAGGCGCGCAGCGAACCCAGCAGCGAGTATTTGCTGTTGGACGACCAGCCCGCGAGAGCAATTCCGTAGACGCCCAGCGAGGTGAGGCCGAGGATGATCAGAATCCCGACATTGATATCGCTGGCCTGCCCGGATGCGTCCACCACTCCGGTGACCTGCACCGGAGTGCTGATGCCGAACAGGTGAACGATGGGGCCGATGGGCACCATGGCAATCGAAGTGAGAGCCGTGACCAGAGCCAGAACCGGCGCCAGAAGATAAAGCTTCTTGTCGACGAAAGGTGGCGTCACGTCCTCTTTAAACAGAAACTTGGCTCCATCGGCGAGAGGTTGCAACAGCCCGAAAGGACCGACCCGCGAAGGCCCCCAGCGATTCTGCATACGGCCCACGGCCTTGCGTTCCAGCCACACGGTGTAGGCGACGACGGTGAGCAGAACGCCGATAGTAATGGCGATCTTGATTACCGCTACGATCAAAAAAGTCAAAGCGCTCATCGGAAGATCAATCCCCGGCCGTGTCCACGCAAGGCTCTTGCCTGGTACGGCAGAAACTTACAAATTCCGACCCGAAGGCCGGATAAAAGATAATCAGTCAGCCCCGATTGTCTCGCTCGTCTTGCGATGGTTTTCGACGACCGAGTTCAATGTTGCCGAGTAGCGGCCAAGCGTGCCGGAGGTAAATAAAGAGTCTCCGGCGGATGAGACCAGCTCAGGATGGCTTGCGATCCCTGCAGGATCGATCTGCACCAACTCCGTGCGCTGCCAATCACCGGCTGCCAAGTCAAGCTGAGAGATGGCATAACCTGGAACCAGTTCCGAGATTTCATCAAGCGTAATCGTAGGATCCAGAGGTGAGGTGCGCGACGCCAATCCATGCGCTTCTGTAAACACAGCATTGCGATCGGCTTCGCCGGACTGAGCACCCCGGCTCTGGCCCGCGTCGGAATAGGTGTAGCCACGGAAAGGCACAAGCTTATTCAGGTCGACACCCATCTTTTCCGCAATGCGGATGATGATCTCAAAATCAGCCTTGACGCCATGAACGTCTGAAGCTTTCTTGAGGCGCTGCAGATCGCCGCACGTATTCGTCACCGTGCCTGCCTTCTCATAGGCGAAGGCAGCAGGCAGAAAAACGTCGGCGTGCTGCGCGGTTTCGGTGAGGAACATATCCTGCACAACCAGGAACGGACGCGAGAATCCTTGGCTATTCGAATAACGGGCGGCGGGGTTTGAGCCGATGACCCAGAGTGCCTGCAACTCTCCGGCGGCGGCCCCGTCGAGCATCTGCGGAAGCGCTAAGCCGGGAGCGGTCGGGATCTCGGATTTCCAAGCCAGCGTGGCTGGCGAACTGCTGCCGACAGCGTGATATCCGGGAAGCAGATCGGGATAGAGCCCCATGTCGGCCGCACCGCGCGAGTTAGCGTAGTCGGCCAAGCAGACGAACTTTGCCGCTTTCGGCGCGCCGTAAGCGACCAGCGCGTCGATGGCTTCGCCACCCAGTTCAGCACCAAAAACGATGAGGAGATTGCTCTCGGCGGCGAGCGCGTCGCGGAACTTTCCAAGCACTTCGGAAGAGACTCCACATTTCGAGGCACCCGCATCATTGCCGGCAAGGAAAGAGACGAAATCGGCCTCGGTGCCGGGTGCAACTTGCGCAAACTGTGAGGTCTGGTGCGCGAGTTTGATCTGCTTGGCGTTGACCACGTAAAGGCGAGCGTTGCGTAGGCGCACATTGTTGCGAATCTGCCAGGCGAGCAACGGATGCTGCTCGGTCGGATCGCTGCCGATCAAAAGAATTGCCGGAGCGGTAGCAACCTCGCTCATCGAAGCCGTCTGTGCCTTATTGGCGGCGATGGCGCGCGCAAAACTTGGAAAATCGGCGGTGCGATGGTGATCGATGTTATTGGTACCGAGGACGGTGCGAGCGAACTTCTGCAACAGGTAGTTTTCCTCATTAGTCGTGTGGTTGGAACCGATCACACCAATTGAGTGCGAACCGCCGGCGAGAAGAATCTGCTGGAATCTGGCGGCCACGGCCTCGATGGCTTCGCTCCAGGTGGCAGCGAGGAACTTTCCATCACGCTTGATCAGGGGCGTGGTGACGCGCTCAGGATTGGCGGCAAAGTCGTAGCCGTAACGACCCTTGATGCAGAGGAAATCGTCGTTAATGCCGCTGCGGTCGCGGTTGTCGCAGCGCACAATCTCGGAACCGGTTTCGGAGCGGCGCACGCCCACGGTGGTAAGGCAGCCGTCGCCGCAGTGGGTACAGACGGTGCCAGCATGAGTCATCTCCCATGGGCGCGTCTTGTAACGGTAAGAGCCGCTGGTGAGTGCGCCGACCGGACAGATATCGATGCACATTCCGCATTCTTCACAGTCGAGCGAGTCGCCCTTGTTGGGTGCGATCACTGAACCCTGGCCACGATTTTGAATGCCAAGTGCCCATACGTCCATGCCTTCTCCGCAAACGCGCACGCAGCGGTAACAAAGAATGCAGCGCGGGCGATCATAGAAGACAATCGGCGACCACTGCTGCTCGTCGCGATGGCTCTTGATGTCGATGAACTTCGACTCGGCGGCACCGTACTTGAAGGTCATGTCCTGCAATTCGCACTCGCCCCCAGCGTCGCAGACCGGGCAGTCGAGTGGATGGTTGGCAAGCAGCAGTTCGAGGGTGGCCTTGCGGGCCTGCACCACTTTCTCGGTTTCCGTCTGCACCACCATGCCTTCGGCCACAGGCGTGGTGCAAGCGGTCTGCATCTTGGGCATTTTTTCGATTTCGACCAGGCACATGCGGCATGCGCCCTGGAGCGAAAGTCCTGGGTAGTAGCAGAAGGCAGGAATCTCGATGCCATACTGCTTGCAGGCCTCAATGAGCAAGGTGCCCTTGGGAGCCGTGATGGTTCTTCCGTTTACCGTAAGCGTTACGTTTTGCGTTACGTCAGCCATGAATTCTCTTCGCGTGAGCCCTAGTGGCTCAGAACCGGCAATGCGTTTTGGGCGCCGTGCTGCCCGTAGGGGCAGGGACGTCCGTCCAGGTGTGCTTCGAATTCCTCGCGGAACTTCTTTACGAAGCCGATGATGGGCATGGCAGCTGCGTCACCGAGTGGGCAAAAGGTGCGGCCCAACATGTTTTCTGCGAGGTAGGCGAGGTTGTCGATATCCTTTGCCACTCCGGCCCCGGCATGGAAGCGCTTGAGAGTCTTGGTAAGCCAGTCTGTTCCCTCGCGGCAGGGAATGCACCAGCCGCAGCTCTCGTGCCGGTAAAACTGGCTGGTACGGAGGGCGAACTTAACGATGCAGGTCTGGTCGTCGATGCAGACAATTCCGCCAGAGCCGAGAAACGTTCCCGCCTTCATCATGGCATCGAAGTCGAGACCAATGTCGATCTCCTCGGGACGGAGACAAGGGACGGAGGAGCCGCCGGGGACAACGCATTTTAGAGTACGTCCATTGGCAATGCCGCCGCCAACCTCGTAGATGGCCTTGCGCAGGTTGTAGCCCAGAGGAAGTTCGTAGACGCCAGGGCGCGCGACGTGTCCGCTGAGTTGGAAGAGGCGCGTGCCACCGTTGCGGTCTACGCCGATCTCGGCATACTGCTTGCCGCCCATGAGCATGATGTGAGGCACGCTGGCGAGGGTCTCGGCGTTGTTAATGACCGTGGGACCGCCCCAGAGGCCAACCACCGCCGGAAATGGCGGACGGATGCGAGGCACGCCGCGCTTACCTTCTAGCGACTCCATCAGGGCTGACTCTTCGCCAACCTCATAGGCGCCGGCACCGCCATGCCAGTAGACGTCCAAATCGTAGCCGGAGCCAAGGATGTTTTTACCGCAAATTCCGCGGGCGTAAGCATCGGCGATGGCCTTCTGCATGATCTCCAGCAGATAGCGGTACTCTCCGCGAAGATAGATATAGACGGCGTGCGAGCCCACAGCAACCGCGGCGATCATTGCGCCTTCGATAATGGCGTGAGGGTCGTGCTCAAAGATGAGCCGGTCCTTGCAGGTTCCGGGCTCGCTCTCATCGCCGTTGCAGAGAACGTACTTGGGCTTGGCGCTCTCCTTGGGGACGAAGGACCACTTCATTCCGGTAGGGAAGCCTGCGCCGCCACGCCCGCGCAGGTTGCTGGCTTTCATTTCGTTAATGATGCTGTCGGCACCGAGATCGAGCGCCTTCTGCAGGGCTTTGTAACCGTCGAGTTCGAGATAGCGATCAAGGTTGGCCGCGCCTTGGCCGAAACGCTTGCTGACGACTTTAACCTCATCGGGATGGGAGACCAGGTATGCCATAGCTACTGTTGGGCCGCCTTCTGCCGGTACTCGTCAAGGAGTTGGTCGATTTTTTCCGGCGTGAGGTTCTCGTGGAAGTCGTAATTGACCTGCATCGCCGGTGCCCAGGAACAGGCACCGATGCATTCGACTTCTTCCACCGAGAAAACACCGTCGGGAGTAACTCCCTTGTTGACGGCAACGCCGAGCTTTTCGCGCACGTGCGATAACATCTCTTCTCCGCCGCGCAACAGGCAGCAGATATTGGTGCACACCTGCACGTTGTACTTGCCGCCGGGTTTGGTGCGCAGCATGGAGTAATAGCTGATGACGCCTCGAATATCGAGCGCGGTAATTTCCAGCCGTTGCGCGAGTTCCTCAATGGCTTCATCGTTAACGAAGCCAATTTCGTCCTGAATATAGAGCAGGAAGGGAACGAGGAGTGAGCGCTTCACCGGATAGTGCGTAAGCATATCGGAATATCGCGCTTCGAGTTGTTTGCTGAAGTTCATGTGCCTCTGGAACCCGATGTATAAAGATACGACTGCTGGTCAATTGTGGGAATTCTACTGAACTCCCAGGCAAAGCTAAGGTTCAAAGATCTCGTGGATCATCCACTGTGCCAAGCCCGGCGGCTCCGAGCACTCTCTGGGAACGCCGTCCGGCTCGAAGCCCTCCGGGGTGTTGTGCAACGTAGCCTCGAAGGCGCGCTCGGTGGTGTTGTTCCACACTCGAATAAAAATGGCTCCAGGGAGGGAGGTTGCATCGGCTGCGGCGGTCTTGTACCCGTTGGTAACCTCAACGTCTTCGCCTTTTGGTAGAACCTTAAGCGAAAATCTGAAGTCCTTCGGCGCCTCTTTGTTGAACTCTTCGGCCTTTTGCTGAAGCAGGTCGATGAGGTCGAGGGCGAAGTCGCTCTGGCCGTCGCTGCGATGTCCTACACTTCTGGCAAACTGTGTTCCCCAGTGCTCCAAGCTGTCTCTCCGTTCTAGCGGTCCACGTCACCCAGGACGATATCGATACTGCCAATGGCCGCCACTACGTCGGCGAGCAGGTTGTGTTCGCACATCACCCCGATCGAGTTCAGGTTGCCAAACGATGGGCTGCGCATATGCACCCGATAAGGCTTGGCGGTGCCATCGCTGACCACGTAGTAGCCCATCTCGCCGCGCGGCGATTCCACCCCTTGATAGACTTCACCTTCAGGAACCGTAAAGCCTTCGGTGACAATTTTGAAGTGATGGATTAACGATTCCATCTGCGTCTTCATCTTCTCGCGATCCGGCAGAACGACCTTGGGCGCGTCGGCCTTGACCGGGCCGTCGGGCAGATTTGCGATGGTCTGTTTAACCATGCTGATGGATTGCCGAAGCTCTTCCATACGTATTTCGTACCGGCCGAAAACGTCGCCGCTGGTCGCCACTGGCACCGTGAACTCGAGTTGATCGTAGCCGCCGTAGGGCATGTCTCGCCGCAGGTCCCAGTCGACGCCGCTGCCACGAGCCGTGGGGCCGGTGAGCATCAATTCGATGGCATCTTCTTTGGTAATCAGCGCGACGCCCTTGGTACGGCCAATCCAAATCGGATTGTTGGTGAGCAAGTCGGAATACTGTTCGATTCTGTCCGGAAAATAATTCGCGAAATTCTTGATGTAGTCCAAGAATCCGAGCGGCAGATCCATGGCAAGCCCGCCCACCCGGAAGTAGGAGGTCATCATGCGCTGGCCGGCAACCATCTCAAACATCTTGAGAATCTCTTCCCGCTCGCGGAAGCAGTAGAGAAAGACGGTCATTGCGCCTATGTCCAGAGCGTGGGTGCCAAGCCAGACCAGGTGCGAGTTGATGCGGGTCAGCTCATTGAGCATGAGCCGAATCCACATCGCACGCGGCGGTATCTCCAGCCCCAGCAACTTCTCGACGGCCAACACGTAAGTCAGATTGTTGGTCATAGGGCAGAGATAGTCGATGCGGTCCGTCAGAGGAACGACCTGTTGGTAAAACTTGGCCTCGCAGGTCTTCTCGATGCCGGTGTGCAGGAATCCCACGTCAGGACGAATGCGCACGACGGTCTCGCCGTCGATCTCCAATAAGAGGCGAAGCACGCCGTGGGTCGAAGGGTGCTGCGGTCCCATGTTGAGAACCATGGTACGGTCCCCAGCGACGGTCTCAACGACAGGCGCGGAGCGGAACTGATCAATGCTGGCCATTAGCGGTACCCCTCGACCGGGTAGTCCTTGCGCAGGGGATGACCTTCCCAGTCGTCCGGCAACATAATGCGGCGAAGATCGGGATGTCCCTGGAAACGAATGCCAAACAGATCAAAGACCTCGCGTTCAAAGGGCGCTGCTCCCAGCCACAATGAAGTGACCGATTCGATAATTGGATCGGTTCCGCTAATTTTGACTTTGATACGAATGCGCTCACGGCGCTCATAAGAAAGAAGAGAGTAAACCACCTCGAAGCGAGGCTCCGTCGGAAGCCAGTCGACCGCGGTAAGATCTGCCAGTACGGCAAATTGGGTCGTACTAGCGGTGCGGAGAAGCTTCAGAGCGCCAATGAGGTGAATCGGATCGATCCAGAGCGTAAGCTCGTCGCGGTCGAACTTTGCGGACTGAAGCGCTCCTGGCAGGCCAGCGAGTAGACATGCAACCGCGGGACGGTCCTTTAGCGCTTCCAAATCGGTAACAGCAGGTTGCAGGGCCATGTCTTCAGAGCGCCTCACCGCGGGAAGGTTTGTTCCAGTCGAGCACGCCCTTCTTCCACACGTAGATATAACCAACAAGGATCACCAGTACGTAGGTCATCATCTCCCAGAATCCGAACATCTTGAGCTGTTTCAGCAGGATCGCCCAGGGATAGAGGAATACGGCTTCCACGTCAAAGAGAATAAAGAGCATAGCGACCAGGTAGAATGACACGCTGAACCGCTGACGAACATCGCCGACGGGTTCCATACCGCACTCGTAGGGCGACATTTTGCTCTTATTGGCCTTGTGCTGACCAACGAAATAAGACAGCGTAACGATGGCGACCGCCAAAAGGCAGACCAGCGTGAAGTGCATCAGCAGAGGTAGATACCTGGCAAAATAGTTTTCTGTCATTGCTCTTTAATAGTGCTGAAGTTCTTAAGCTGTTTTAGGAACGAGCCAGTATAGATATTAGTTTTTCCTGGTGTCAAGCATATATGGAGTAGGTGTGACTAGGTACTGTAATTCGTTGACGGACAAGGTGCCTAAGGTGGCACTCCAAACCAAAGTAACGTTGTGGAATTGGCGATTGGTACTAGACAATCCGGGGAGGCATTGCTCTTCTTAAGAACGCCGGATATGTTCTTCGATTAAATCGGGTCGGTTTGCGACTGAGAGAAACTCGGCAAAGATGATCTTCGGCTTCAATACGGATATTCGAGCGCAGGGTACGGTCTACCATGTGCAGACCGAAGTGCGCGAGCACGAGCAGTGGTTGCAGTCCCAGGTATTCGTCAGTGGCCGCTGCATTGGGAAACGCTCTACCCCGCTTCCACCGGAGTCAACCGAGCAAGCCACACAGGAACTGGCGCGGGCGCAACACCGCTGGGTTCTGGAAGCGGTGCGCGATGGTTTTGTAGATGAGGTTCTGAATCAGGAAGCAACCGAGGAACTGGTGGTGCAGTTTCTCGGCTCGTTGAGGGTCTCGGGTGAGGAAGTTCTTCTTCGCTTTCGAGTTCTTTCAGGGGGATATGTTGCGGCGTCCGCAGAGGTGGCCGCGTGCTGGAAGACGCCGTCGGCTTCAGGAGTGCTAAAAAACACCTCCACGAATGAGGCTGGCGTGGCCGAAATGCCTCTGGCATTGGCCGACGGCACGACCGAACTGGAAGTGAGAGCACGTCTGGAGACCCGGGAAACGGTGCGGCACTTTCTCATAAAATCGGCAAGGGCGTAAAGTCTCGGCGGTACAATCAGGGAATGAAACTTGCAAGCACACTGGCGTTGCTAGTGGCCGGCGCGATGGCGTGCACGTGCGTGCTGGCGGCGCAACAGCAGGAGACTCCAGGGCAAACCGACGGCCCGATGACGGAGAATCCGCGCTACAACCAGAGCACGAAGGCCCCACAGACACCCGCCAACCGCACTCCGCCGCGCAGTGACGACGAGAGCAGCAGTAATCAGACGCGCATTGACTTATCGCCGCCCACAGGCGACGCCATGGCGCACCCGGATGGCGGGCACTTGTCAGAGATGGACGTGCACGAGTGGAATCCTCTGCGCGCAATGAAGGACGTCGAGGTCGGAGACTACTATTTTAGACTTGGAAACTACAGAGCCGCGCTCAGCCGCTACCGGGAGGCGCTGCAATTCAAACCGCACGACGCGGCGGCCACGTTCAAACTTGCGCAGGCTTTGGAAAAGACGAAGGAGTTTGACGAAGCGCGAACCTGCTACCAAGAGTACTTGGCAATCTTGAAGGATGGGCCGAGCGCGGGCGAGGCAAAGAAAGCTCTGGAGAGACTGCAGAAGCAGTGATCGGCAGCGGGTGTTCGTGAGATGGATGCTTGGTTGAATCGTTTGCGGAAAGAGATCGAAGAGACGACCTCAAAGTTGCGCGATTCGGACTGGAGTCGCGCGCCCAAAGAACGATGGAATAGCGCCCAGATCATGGAGCATCTGGGCCGCAGCTACGGTACGACGGCAAAGATGCTGGAGTTGAGCATGGGTGCCGGCATTCCACAGGTGCGCCCGGCAAATGTTGCGGAGCTGTTGAAGAAGCTGTTGGTTGTAAAACTGGGAGTGCTTCCCCCGGGCGCCAAGTCTCCTGCCATGGTGACTCCGAAAGGCGATCCCGGGCCGGTTGCGCTGGAGCGGGCATTTACGAACTTGGAACGCATGGACATTGCCATCGCCTTGGCCGAAGAGCGGTGGGGAAGCGGGAAACCGATCGCGATGCATCCGAGATTGGGGCCGCTGACCCCGCGCGAGTGGAGAAAATTCCACTACGTTCACGGTCATCATCACCTGTTGCAGATTCGGACGAGGAGCGGGAACAAGGCAGGTGCGGTTAGTCGCTAGCGTGTGGAACTCCAGCGTGGCGCGCCGCTTCCTCGGCATCTTCCAGTTGTGAGTTCAGGCCGCTGAGCGAGGTGCGGTGAGTTTCAATCTGCTCGTTAAACAAACGTTGCTGCGCTTCATACGTGCCTATATTTGGTGACGTGCCATAGCTGCGCTGGAAATCGTTGGTGCTTTCCACCTGGTCGCGCTGAAGCTTTGCCAGTTCCTGTTGCGTGGTAAGGATTTGCGTGCGTATGGTTGCGATACGGTCCCTGTATACCTTGTTAATTTCCTCGCTGCGCTTGTCGATTTCACGCTCGCGTGCTTCACGTTCCTTCGCTGGATCTTCCTTGGCGCTTGCCTTGGCTTTCGGCTTCGCGCCCTCGGCGGAGTTTGCCGCCGTCCCTTCACCTGGCTTGCCTGAGCCGGGTTCGCTCACAGTTGCATCCTTGGCTGCGTGCTTGTTTGTATGGCTCTCGATGTCATCGTTGGTGATGACCTTGGCATGGGAAAGTCCGCTCTGCTGACGTTGGGAACGGAGTTGGCGCGCTACGTCGCCGAGCGATTGCGCATAGGACGAAAGCGGGAATGCGAGGATCAGTAAAGCAAGAATGCGTAAATCGCGAAGATTCATGCGGGACCCACCTCCTCCATTTTCTTCCGTTGTGCCACTGCACGCCCAAGCATATGAATGCGAATGTAATGCGAATGTATTGTAGCTCCCACCCAATGATTCGCACAGTTGCAAGCGCGGTACGGGTAGAACCAAAGTCCAGGCTTGTTTAGCCGGGAATCCGAAGTAGGCCCATGTACGCCCGCATCATCTGCGCGCCGTAGAACCAAGTTACTACCGCGACGATGGCCAGGAAGACGCCAAATGGAATCTCCAGACAACGCATGGCGACATGCGCCGCCCGCCAGGCACGGGATGCTGCCTGCGCAGGAAAACGGACACGGTAGCGGGCAAAGCGCTTGCGGAAGACGGTCACGAGGATGAGAGCTCCGTATGCACCGCCGAGCAGCGAGGCCATAAACAGCACGAAAAGCGTCATCGCCGGGCCAAGAAACGCGCCAGCCATCGCCATCAACTTCATGTCCCCCATTCCCATTCCGTCGACCTTGCGCAGCTTCAGATAGATCCAACCGATTGCGTAGAGAAAGCCGGCGCCGATGGCGGCCCCCAACAGTGAATTGGCAAGCGAGCGCAAACCGAGTTGAAGATTCAGTTGGGAGAGTGTGAGGCCGGAGTGAAATGGAAAAAAGCTGTAGGCAGGGCCGGACACAGGCGCGAAGAAGCTAAAAATGAAAGCCATCCCAATTCCCGGCAAGGTCATTGCATCAGGCAGAAGATGTGTCTCGGCGTCGGTAAAGGTCAGCCCAACTAGCAGGAAACTCAAGACACAGCCCTTGGCCGCCTCGGGCGTGGCGCCGCCGCGCAGGAAAGAAAGTAGGAAGAGCATGCCGCAGATCAGTTCGACCACAGCATAGCGTGGGGTAATGGGTGCGCGGCAATGGCGGCAGCGGCCACCGAGAATCAGCCAGCTTAGCACCGGAATGTTGTCACGTGCGGCGATCGGGGCATGGCACTCGGGACAAGCCGAGCGCGGCGTGACCACGGACAGGCGGCGCGGCAGCCGGTAGATGCAGACGTTCAGAAAGCTGCCGAAGATCAGGCCGATACAGAAGAATCCGGCTCCCAGAAACCAGTTAGGGTACACGCGCGTATCTCACCAAAGAAGTGTTAAAGCGATTATAGGGGGAACGGGCCGAATCCGGGAGTTACGAAATAGGCGCGCGGATTGTGAGCGCTTAACAGGTCGGCTCAGACCAGCCGTTGAAGCAGGGCATTGACGCCGAGGCCTCTGGTGCGAATCTACCGTTTATGATACAAACCCATTTGCTTCGGAGCGGCCATGACGGGTATACGAGTGGAGCGGGCGGAGTTTGATCCCGTGCTGGGATTTCTGTACTACGTCGTCTTCAAGCCAAACCTTGAGATCGGCGTCGAGGACGTGCAGACGAGTTCGGAGGTGGAGGTCGCGGTCTCGTTGACCGAGAACGGGGATCTGGCCGACCTGACCTTCGTCTTGCCCAAGCAGTTGCGCAACCCGCAGGCCCTGGCGTTCATCTGCGGCGAAGGAGAGGGAAGTTATGTGGAGCCTAACGTCTTTGCCGCGGTGAAGGGAAGAAGCGGAGATACGGTGATCAGCGTCCCAGGACGCCTGGATGTGGACATGGCCGGACGCATCGTGGGGATGGTGATTCAGTGGCAGCCAACTACGACGGCTAGCGCCTAGAGCGTGGTGCGACCAGCGAAGGTTCCGGTACACTCATTGCAACGCCCATGCATGACATTGATTACAGCCGTCCGTACATCCAGTTTGAAGACGTCAACAAAGCCTTCGGCGATAACGTCGTTCTGCGTGACGTGAACTTTGAAGTAAAAGCAGGGGAGACCGTCTGCATCCTGGGGCGAAGCGGCGTCGGCAAATCGGTATCGTTGCACCACATCATGGGATTTCTGAAGCCGGATAGTGGGCGCGTCTGGGTGGCACACGAGGACATTACCGAGTACAGCGAAAAAGAGTTGGAGAGGATTCGCAAGAAGGTCACCATGGTTTTCCAGAATGGTGCTTTGTTTGACTCGCTGAGCGTGGGGGAAAATGTTGCATTCCCGTTGCGCGAACGAGGCGATCTGAACGAAGCACAGATCTACCAGGTTGTGAACGGACTGCTGGAGATGGTGAACGTGGCCGAGTATCACGACCTGTTGCCATCCGGCCTGTCTACGGGTATGAAGCGCTCGGTGGCAATCGCCCGCGCCCTGGCTGCTCAGCCCGAGGCGATTCTGTACGACGAGCCAACCACCATGGTGGACCCGCTGACGGCGCACCTGCTAGGGGACTTGATTCAAAAGTTGAAGCATCAATTGAGGCTGACCAGCATCGTGGTGACGCATGACATGGCACTGGCGAAAAAAGTCGGCGACCGTATCGTCTTCCTGCATGAGGCGCAAGTGGTGTTCTTTGGAACCCCGGCCGAGATGGAGCAATCGAAATTGGAGATCGTGCGCGAGTTTCTAACCCTGGACTCGCTGGATTTATCGTATTGGCGGGGCGGGCAGGATCCTGCCGCTCCACTATGAAGATTGGCACTTTGGTCAATCGTTGGAACCCCACCCTGTAACCGGGTAGTACATCGTTGCGCGAAGTCTGGAAGGATTGACTGACTGGTTACGATTTGGCTTCAAAAACGATTGCGTTTCCAGGCAATGGTTCTTTCGGAATCCCTCCCGCCTCCCGTCAGAACCCACACTCAAGCCAACGACTGGCTTGAATGGGAGTTTTGACGAGATCTCTGGATTACGCTACGACCTCCGTGCCAGGGGCGACGCCATCCACGAGGCCGAAGTCGATCAGAAGTTTTTCCAGGGTATCCATCTCCATCGGCTTCGGTATCACGAAAAGTTTATTCTGATCGATTGCGGTGGCCAGGGCGCGGTACTCATCGGCCTGCGGACATTCCTTGCGCCACTCGATCACCGTCTTGCGGTTGATCTCGGCGCGCTGCACGTCGTTGTCGCGGGGAACGCAATGGATCATCTTCGTGCCCAGCAGGCGGGCGAACTCTTCGACCATCTCCCTTTCGTTGTCTACATTGCGGCTGTTGCAGATAATGCCGCCGAGGCGAACGCCGCCGGCGTTTGCAAATTTCACAATGCCCTTGGAGATGTTGTTGGCCGCATACATGGCCATCATTTCGCCCGAGCACACGATGTAGATCTCCTGCGCCTTGCCTTCGCGCATCGGCATGGCGAAGCCGCCGCATACCACGTCGCCCAACACGTCGTAGAAGACGTAGTCGAGTTCCTGTTCATAGGCGCCAAGCTGCTCCAGCAGGTTGATCGAGGTGATAATGCCGCGTCCTGCGCAGCCCACGCCCGGTTCCGGTCCTCCCGACTCGGTGCACTGCACTCCGCGATATCCTGGGCGGAGAATTTCGGCCAGGTCGACTTCCTCGCCGCCTTCATCGCGCAAAGTGTCCAACACGGTCTTCTGAATCAGGCCACCCAGCAGCAGGCGAGTGGAATCCGCCTTGGGATCGCATCCGACCACCATGATCTTCTTGCCCATCTCGGCCAGTGCCGCTACCGTGTTCTGGGTCGTCGTGGACTTTCCGATTCCGCCTTTGCCGTAGATCGCGATGCTTCTTCTCGCCATGTTTATTGCTCCTTAGAAAACGTCATGAGTTGCGTGAGGGCCGTGAATACTCTTCGTCCTGCATCCGGGCAGGACGTGAGTACAGAGCGGCTCTCACGATTGCTCGTGGGGTCGCGTTATGATCGCGCGAAAAAACCGCGCAGCAAATTCAACTAGGGACTGGGACTTTTGCTCGGTCAGGGAGCAGAGGATGCAGACGCTTGATAACAGCGGGCCGCCATTTTAGAACAGACACCCAGCCTGGGCGACGGTTCCGAAAGGCCGCTGCGCGCTCCTGTGTAGAACTACGACGTTAGCTTGGACCAGAGGCAAAGTCCAATTCATTTTTATGATTGGTGCGATCAGCGCGGAGATAGGTAGTCCCACGAACTGTCCACTCTGACTCGATTTCGACACCCACATCAGCGCCGTTCCAGTAATTCCGGAAGCTGCTCCATGGCCAATGCTCGGGCGAAGAACACAATCCGCGCTTTACCGGATTGCGATGAATGTATCGCAGCTTCTCGGAAAACTCATCGAAATCTCTCATGTAGCGGTCGTAATAGCGTGTCTTCCAGAAGGGCGTGCGCGTCTCCAAGCTTTCCGTACGGGCGCATCGCGCCATCCGCGCCGACGCACTCTTCAGCGATTGCAGTGCGCGTGCAAGCGTGCCGCGCTCCGGTTCGCTGAGCAGAAGATGAACATGCTCAGGCATCAGAGCAAAGCCGAATACGCGGAGTCCGTACCGTTTGCGCGTGTTCTCCAGCGCGCGCAGCACAACAGAGCAGGCCTCAGGGCTCGTCAAGTGCTCCGTCCTCCGATAACAGGTGAAGGTGATGAAGTGGGAGTGTCCGGTCTGCTGTAGGCGCAGAAGCCCCGTGGGCATGAATACATTGTCCCTTCTTCGAAATCTGTGACGATCACAGCAGTATCTCGTGCGTCTGGGGACACTGCTCGCCCCGCAAGAGCCCCAGAGTTGGAACAGCGTGTTCGGTTCCATGACATCCTTTACAAAGTGTTCCGCGAGATCCTTTACACTCCGTCGCGAGCGTAGCGAGCGACGGAGTGTGACCTGCGATGGCATGGAAGACGATGGATGTCGAGGATCAGCGAGTTCGTTTCGTAGTGTTGGCCAGTCGGGCGGAGCGGCCGTTCTCGGAGATGTGTGCTGAGTTTGGTATTTCGCGGCCGACCGGCTATCTATGGCTGGGGCGTTATCGGCAGAGTGGCGTGGCTGGCCTGTGTGAGCTCAGCCGGCGCCCGCAGCTGAGCCCGCAGCAGACCGAGCCGCAACTGGAAGCGGCGGTGGTGGCGGCGCGCATGAGCTTTCCTGACTGGGGTGCGCGCAAGCTGGCGGTCCTGCTTTCCCGGCGGGGCATTCGTCTTCCGGTGACCACGATTCATCGCATTCTGCTGCGTCGCGGGCTGGTGCGGGAAGAGGATCGGCAGCGGCCAGCGGTCGAGCGCTTTGAGCGTGTGGCGCCAAACGAGCTCTGGCAGATGGACTTCAAGGGGCCGCTCTGCAAGGGCGAGGCCCTGGGTCCGCTGTCGGTGCTCGACGATCACAGCCGCTACCTGGTAGCGCTCGAACAGCTGGATTCCACCAGAGGCGAGCTGGTGCGGGAGCGGTTGCAGCAGGCCTTTACCGACTGCGGCGTGCCGGAGGCCATGCTGATGGATCACGGCACACCATGGTGGGGACGGCAGGCGCCGCAGGGACTGACGCGGCTGGCGTTGTGGCTGATCCGCCAGGGCGTGGAACTGCACTTCAGCCGGGTGCGGCATCCGCAGACGCAGGGCAAGGTAGAGCGCTTTCACGGCGAGTTGCAGCGTGCGGTGGACCGTCGTGGCGCACCGTCGGGGCCCGCCGAGCGGCAGGGCTGGCTTAATGAGTATCGCTGGGAGCACAACCACCTGCGCCCGCATGAGGCGCTCGCAATGGCTACGCCGTCCTCGCGCTGGCAGCCGAGCCTGCGGCGCTATGATCCGCAGCCGGCCGAGTGGCAATACGCCGAGGGCGCACATGTGCTCAAGGTGGACTCGGACGGCAAGATCAAGCTAGGTGGCCAGCACTGGACGATCAGCCTGGCACTGGCTGGCGAGCGAGTACAACTGCAGCACATCGACGAGCGGGTGCTGGTGTTCTACTGCCGCACCCTGGTCCGGGAACTCGACCTCGCCAGGCAGCGATCGATGATCATCGATCGCTGCCTGGACGCCGAGATCTCATAACTCAAACTGTAAGGGATGTCGCGGAACAAACTGTAAAGCATCTCGCGGAACTGGACAAACAGCGCCAACTCTGGGCCACCCGCCCAGCAGTTCTTTTTATCCCCTTCTCAAAAGCCTTTTGCGACCAGGGCGTCGGCGGTGAGGCCGGGGAGTTGGCGGTCGCGGATCATCCACTTTTCAAGGTATTTGGCAACGATGTCGGTCTCGATGTTTACGGGGTCGCCGGGCTTGAGGGTGCCGAGGTTTGTGCACTCGACGGTGTGGGGGATGATGGCTATTGAACAGCGCAGGCCTTCCAGTTTTGCTACGGTCAGGCTGATGCCTTCAATCGCAATCGAACCCTTGAAGACAAGATACTTTTCGAGTTCGGGATCGACCTGGATGTGCAGCCAGAATCCATCCGAGTCGGAGATGCGCTCGAAGGCTTCCAGGCGTCCCACGCCATCGACGTGACCTTGCACGATGTGTCCACCGAAGCGGCCATGGGCAGACATGGGAAGCTCCAGGTTGATCTGGGCTCCGGGATGAATGCGGGAGAGAGAGGTACGCACCCAGGTCTCCGGCGCGAGGTCGGCGGCGAAGGAGGTGGGGGTGATATCGAGCGCGGTGAGGCATACGCCACTGACGGCGCAACTGTCTCCGGTCTTCAGTTCCTTGGTTACGTTCTTCGCCTCGATCACGATGCGGCGGTTCTCCCCGTTCTGATCGATGCGGGCGATGCGTCCGACTTCCTCTACGATTCCAGTAAACATGATGAGTTCTCCTGTCAGCCCTGCGGCCGCAGCGGTTGATATGGGTCACGCAAATAGGCTTCTACTGCAAAGTCTTCTCCAAAGCGCTCGATCCCAATGTTAGAGGAGCGGAGGTCTTCACCCAGGGGTAAACCGTTCTGTCCCTCCAGCCAAGGCACAGAGCCAACGGGACCAAAGATTTGCGGGGTGTAGAAGAGCACGAGTTTATCGACAAGCCGGGTGCGCAGACAAGCCCAGTTGACGGCGGCTCCGCCTTCGACGAGCAGGCTGGTGATGTGCTCGGCTCCCAGCGAGGCGAAAACGCGATAGAGATCGGGACGGCCCTCGTGGGGGAGTGGCTCGCCGCCGGGGCCCATGGCTTCAATGTTCACCTGCTGGACCCGGACGCCGCGAGCCTCCAAGGCACGGCGCTTGTTCTCCTCGGCAAAAGAGCAGAAGACGACGACATCCTCGCGTGCGGTTTCAACCACGCGCGAGGTCAGCGGCAGGCGCAGGTAGGAGTCCAGAATTACCCGCAGCAGAGGCCGGCGACGGGGCAGACCGCTGCGGTCGGTAAGCAGGGGATCGTCGGCGACTACGGTGCCAACGCCGACCAGAATTGCATCGGAGGCATGACGCATCTCATGCACGCGCTGTCGCGCGGCTGCCCCGGTAATGTAACTCGCACTTGGCTTTGAGGCAGCTTCGGCTTGCAAACGGTGCGTGACCGGAGCTGCGATTTTTCCGTCAAGAGACATTGCGGCTTTGAGGGTCACAAAGGGCAGGCCGGTGCGGATGTACTGCGCAAAGCTCTCGTTCAGCCGCCGGGCCTCGGACTGCATGATTCCAACCTCGACTTCGATTCCAGCGGCGCGAAGTTTCTCAAAACCTTTTCCGGCAACCTTCGGATTGGGATCCTCCATGCAGCAGACGACGCGCGCGATTCCGGCGGCGATGACCGCGTCGGCACACGGGCCGGTGCGTCCGGTGTGCGAGCAGGGTTCCAGATTGAGATAGAGCGTATTGCCTCGCGCTGACGCGCCCGCCTCTTCGATGGCCAGCACTTCGGCGTGCTTCAAATCAGCATAAAGGTGGAAGCCACGGCCGACAATGCGCCCGCGTTCGTCAACGATGACGCGCGCCCACCATGGGATTGGGCGAGGTCAGACCCCGGCCACGCGCGGCAAGTTCCAAAGCCTGCCTGAGAAATAGTCCATCGGCCTTGATCGTCATGGCTTAAGCAAAGAGCGAATCGACAAAGTCGACCGCGCTGAACGGAATCAGATCCGATTGTTTTTCACCTACGCCGACGTAACGCACGGGAAGGTTCATCTCGCGCGAAATTGCGATCACTACGCCTCCCTTGGCAGTGCCGTCGAGTTTGGTGAGTACGATGCCGGTCACGCCTGCCGCCTCGGTGAAGACCTTTGCCTGCTGCAGTCCGTTTTGTCCGGTGGTGGCATCCATCACCAGCAGCGTTTCATGCGGAGCGCCTGGAATCAGGCGATTTGCGGTGCGGTGCATCTTTTCCAACTCGGCCATCAGATGCTGTTTATTGTGCAGGCGTCCAGCCGTATCGACGATGACATAGTCGGTCTTGCGAGCCTTGGCGGCTTGCAATGCGTCGAAGAGCACGGCTGAGGGATCGCCTCCGGCCTTGGTTTTGATGACCTCGGCGCCGGTGCGCTCGCCCCAGATCTCGAGTTGCTCGATGGCAGCGGCGCGAAAGGTATCGGCGGCGGCGAGCAGAACGGTTTTGCCCTCGCCCGCAGCGAGTGTGCAAGCTTGCCAATGGTGGTGGTTTTGCCGACGCCATTGACGCCCACTACGAGAATGATCTCCGGGGGCTCGAGCCACAATCTTCGGCGTGCTCGCCGTGGCACGGTCGAGAATGGCCAGCAGTTCATCCTTGAGCACGCGCTTGAGCGCCGCGGTGTCGCCAATCTGCTTGCGATCAACCTTTTCACGCATCGCAGCCAGCACTTCGCGCGTAGTGGTGGAGCCGAGGTCGGCAGCGATGAGGGTGGCTTCGAGATCGTCAAGCGTGCTGGCGTCGATTTCCTTGCGGAAGCTGACGACTTCCTCGATGCGCTCCGTGAGGTTCTCACGGGTGCGCGTCACCGCCTGCTTCATGCGCTCAAAGAGCGATGCCTTTTTTTCTTCGGGCTGGTTGAGGCTTCCAAATAAGCGTCTGAATCATTGCACCTTCAATTATAAACAGCTGGAGCTGAGGGAACGGCGGATGTGGCTGCTACTTGGCTAGGGATGCCTTCATCGCTGCGCGCAGCATGAGGTTCAACTTTGTCTGATAACCTTTGCCCATTCCCTTTAGCCACACTAGAACGTCGCTGTCGAGACGCACGGTGAGCTGCTGCTTCTTGGGCAGATAGGGATTGCCTCGAATGGCGTTGCGCCACATTTCGTCGGTAATGGGAGGGATGTCGGAGAAGTCGATCTCGGAGTCCGGCTTACGCTTTAAAGCTTCAATCTCCCGCAACTGGCGAGGACTCAGGGGCGGTAGCTGGCCGAGAACGCCTCTAATCTTGTTTTTCGTAGATGCGCGTTTCCTGGCGGGTGGCTTTTCGGGCCGAGATAATACGGATTCTTTCGTCTTCGCCATTGTCATTCACCGTGTGTGCTACCAGCAGCAGTATCCTGCCTTCTGCGCTACCAATCGCTTGCCAGCGCTGCTCCCCATCTACTACCCGGTCTGGAAGCAGAACGAGGCGCGGGTCTTCAAAGATAGAACGCGCGAGCTCGAAGCTGATCCCATGCTTCCCCAGGTTCGCGTTTGCCTTTGCGTCATTCCATTCAAACAGCGTCATGATATCACCGTGTAACTACAATGTGTAGTTACATCCAAAGAATCTCGGTTGAGACTAAGGTGATGCGAAGTGCTTGTCGATAGCACAGTGATTTGTTATCAACAACTTGGATCTAGCATCTGCGGATCAAGAGCTAAAGGCGGTAGAGTGCGCTTTCCTGGGTGAGAGGGCGATGCATCAGGTCTCGAATCGCTTCGGCCGGAGCTTTGCCGCGCTGTAGAATCAGGTGCATCTGTTCGATGATCGGCATCTCCACTCCCACTGAATGCGCCAGGCCGACTGCGGCACTGGTGGTCAATACACCTTCGGCGACCATGCCGTGCATGTCTGCAATGATCTCGTCGAGTTTGCGCCCGCGCCCGAGTTGGACGCCGACGCTGCGATTGCGCGAAAGCCCACCGGTACAGGTCAGGACCAAGTCTCCCAGACCGGAGAGGCCGGACATGGTGTCGGCGCGTCCGCCACAGGCGACGGTGAGGCGTGTCATCTCGGCGAGACCACGGGTGATGAGACCGGCGACCGTGTTGTGGCCGTAACCAATGCCGTCAACCACGCCGGCGGCGATGGCAATGACGTTCTTGACCGCGCCTCCCAGCTCCACTCCGATCACGTCTTCGTTGCGGTAAAGGCGGAAGTTGGCATCGCTGAAAAGCTCCTGGACCTGTGCGGAAAGTTTGGAATCTGCCGAAGCCACGCTCATGGCAGTGGGATAGCCCTTGGCCACCTCATGCGCAAAGGTAGGACCGCTGAGGGCACAGAGGCGCGGCTGAAAGCTGCCTGCGCCTTGGGTTAGCACATCACTGATGACCGCGGTCATACGCAGCAGGGATTCGTTCTCAAGGCCCTTGGTGGCAGAGACGAGCAGCATTGCCGGATCAAGCAGCGGCTTCATCTGGCTCCATAGGCGCCGCGCGTGATGAGAAGGCATGACGCTAAGTACGATCTCGGCTCCGGCGATGGCCTCGGCCAGACTCTGCGTCGCTTCAATGCCCTCCGGCAGCGGGCAGCCGCTGAGAAATAGCTCGTTGACGTGGGTGGCGCGGATGGAGTTGACCACTTCCTTTTCGTAAGCCCACAACTTGAGTTGATGTGTGCCTCCGCGCCCGAGCGCAATGGCCAGTGCGGTGCCCCAGGCTCCGGCGCCAATGACTGCGATTCTTGCCATGAAAACTATGCCTTTCTTGCGCCGAAGCGGCTTTCGGTGCCTGCCAACAGGCGTGCGATGTTCTGGTGGTGACGGATGATAATCAGTAGCGCGACGGCTGCGCACATGGCTAACGCGGAGGCATGAAACGTATCTCCTTTAAGCCACCACAATAGCGCCGGAAATGCGGCAGAAGCGAGGAGTGAGCCCAGTGAAACGTAACGGGTGAGCGCCAAGACGAGGAGGAACAATGCAAAGACGATCAGCACAACCTTTGGCGCAAGCGCGAGAAACACGCCGAGGCCGGTGGCTACGCCCTTGCCTCCCTTAAAGCCGAGCCATACCGGAAACATGTGTCCGATCACGGCCATCAACGCGGCGAAGGTCGCTAGCGTGTGAAGTTGGGCCGGGCCGGATGCGTGGATACAGGGAATTGTGAGGACGAGAAATACCGGGAGCCAGCCTTTGAACGCATCCAGCACCAGCGTGGCAATGGCCAGCTTCTTGCCGCCAGTACGGGCCACGTTGGTTGCGCCGATATTTCCGCTTCCGATCGATCGCACGTCGACTCCCTGGAAGACACGCACCAGAATGTAGCCGAAGGGAATCGAGCCCAGAAGATAGGAACCGGCGGCAATGGCGATCAGAGTGGGATAGCTCATATTCATGTTTATAGCAGGCTGGCCCCTTTAATCGAGCGTAAAGACGTCGAGCTTGTGGTAGCTCGCTCCGGTGGGCGACAGTCTGCTCTCGTATAAGAAGAATTCGCGCGCCGCCATTGTACCGAACTCCGGTGGCGGACTGGACGCCACAATTCCAGGAAGCTGTGCAAATGTTCCCGGCAGCGGCTCGCGCCGCAGACGGCCAGGCCTTGCCGAGCCGTTGCGCGCCAACGTGAGATGAGCATGATAGTCACGCTCGGGCGGAAAGCGCAGCGCTTGGAGTGATTCATCGACGGCGCGCGCCAGCGCCGCCAGTTCGGAAGCATTCACTCCAGCCCAGAAGACTCGCGGCGAGTGCGCATTGGGGAAGAAGCCGACGCCGCCAACGTGAACCTGGAAGCTGGGTGCGTGAACCTCGCGCAGGCAGGTACGCACGGCGTCCGGGTGCGGCACTTCACCGAGAAACTTGAGGGTGACGTGATAGGTGCTGCTGCGCACAAAGCGCACTCCGGGCAGGCGGGGCTGCAGGGTGCGCACGTAATCGTCCAGCCGCTGCTGGATGGCTTCGTCGATGTCCAAGGCAACAAACAGGCGCATGGGTTACCGGAGTTTGCGACGCAACAGATCGAGCGCAAGTTGCGTGGAAAACCAGCGAACGCGGTCACGGTCGCCGGGAAATCTGCGCTCCACCACTTCGGTGTGCTTGCCGTCGGCGAGCGCAATGTAGACCAGTCCAACGGGCTTCTCCTCGGTGCCGCCGCCGGGGCCGGCAATGCCGGTGATTCCGATGCCTAGCGTCGTCTTGCAGCGCTGGCGAATTCCTTCGGCGAGCGCGGCGGCAACGGAACGGCTGACCGCGCCGTCACTTGCCAGCAGCAGCGGAGGCACGCCGCAGAAATCGCGCTTCAACTGGTCGGAGTAGACTAGCGCTCCGCCCATAAAATATCGAGAGGAGCCGCTGATTCGAGTGATGCGCTCGGCCAGTAGACCTCCGGTGCAGCTCTCGGCTACCGACAGGGTAGCGCCACGCATCTGGAGAAAGTAGCCGACAATCTGTTCGAGCGACTCACCGCCAGAGGAAAAGATTTCGTCGGCGAATTCGTCCTCAAGTAGCCCGGCCAGTTTCTCAATGCGCTCTTCCGCCACTATCTGAGTTGCGCCTCGCGCCTTGAGGTGAAATTGCACCTCGCCGGCGTGCGCCAAGATGGTGGTCTCGACATCGGGAAATTGCTTGTAGATGGTTGCGGCGCGCTGGTCTGCGCTGGATTCCGGCACCATTGCGATCTTCAACTCGCAGGTTGCCAGATGTTCTTCGGGCAGGATCGAGTTTCAGGCGCTCGAAGCAGTGGTCGTTAAACATGCCCTCCAACTCGAAGGGAGGGCCGGGCAGCAGAATCACGACGCGGCGTTGACCTTCGTGAAGGGTATCCAGCCATTGCCCTGGAGCGCTGCCGCGCGCGTTCTTCAGCAGTTCGGCACCGACGATGTAGTCGGCCTGCTTGACGTTGTTCTCCGCCATCCTCATGCGTAGAGTAGCGGCACGGGCGTAGAGCGCGGCCACCATCTCATGATCGCGGCGCAACTCCAGGCCCATGGCTTCGGCGACGCACTCACGCGTCAGATCGTCTTCGGTGGGACCGAGGCCTCCGGAAAAAAGGACGATGTGAGCGCGGGAGAGGGCGATCCGACTCGCGTGCAGAAGATGCTCGCGACGGTCGCCGACGATGGTTTTGAAGATGACTTCCACTCCAAGCTCGTTGAGGCGCCGGGTCAGGAACAGGGAATTGGTGTCCTGGCGAAAGGGCGTCAAGAGCTCGGAGCCGATAGCTACGATCTCAGCATTCACGGCTACCAGTGTAAACCGAACGCTCGGCGCTCTTGGAATTTCGGCGGCTGCTCGCACGCGCGGCACGGCTGCGAGCGGGCAACGAACGCGAGGTGACACAGGTCACAAAGGCGGCGGGTATCCATCACTGAAAAAGCAGATCCCACGGCCTATGGTCAATGTAGACTAACTGGGTCCAGATTATCATTGACCTCTTATGCAACTGACCCGTGCCGCCGACTATGCTGTTCGCGTGATGATCCATCTGGCCAGCCAGCCGGAAGGGACGGTAATCTCTAAAACCCTGCTGGCAAAGGCGGCTGAGGCGCCGGAAAGTTTTCTCTCCAAAATTCTTCAGGCGCTGGCTCGCGCCGGACTGGTTCGCGCCCTGCGAGGAGTTGAAGGCGGCTTCGCCCTGCTTCCGCTGGGGGCACGAGCTTCATTACTCGATGTCGTCGAAAGCATCGATGGACCCATTGCTTTGAACCTTTGCCTCACTTCGGACGACTCCTGTCATCGTCAGGCCGAGTGCGCCGTGCATGAGGTTTGGCGGCAAGCGCAGTCGGCAATGTTGTCGGTTCTGCGTGAGGCGAAAATCGCAGAGATGGTCTCCCCTGCGGCGTTGCACGGCACGGAGCTGAACGTTATCAAGCGCGACGTAATCGAGCGAGACGTAATCGAGCGAGACAAGGAAGGAAGCAAGCAATCTTCCACGGGCGCTCGGACACAGAAATTAAAGACGAAAGCAGGGCCATCCACGGCTTCTGCCGGGGCAATTCGCAACACAATTCGCAACACAATGCGCGACACACGCAAGAAAAAAATATAAAGAATTGAGTGGGGCTTATGGACTCGGCCGTACTAATACATCGACTGCATTTCGCATTCACCGTAACTTTCCATTACCTGTTTCCACAGTTGACCATGGGACTGGCTCCGCTGGTTGTGGCGCTGGAGAGCATCGGTCTCTGGAACAACGATGAGCGGTATCTCAAAGCCGCGCGCTTCTGGGCCAAAATCTTCGGTATCAGCTTCGTCTTTGGGGTCGTCACCGGCATTCCGATGGAATTTCAGTTCGGAACCAACTGGTCGCATTTTTCCAGGTTCGCTGGCGGCGTCATCGGACAGACGCTGGCGATGGAAGGGACGTTTGCGTTCTTTCTGGAGTCGGCCTTCCTCGGCCTTTTCCTCTTTGGTGAGAAGCGCATGAGCAAGCTTGCGCACTGGGGAACCGGCGTTGCCGTCTTCTTCGGCTCGTGGCTCTCCGGCTACTTTATCGTCGCGACCGACGCGTGGATGCAGCATCCGGTGGCCTACCGCGTCACTGCCGACGGCTCGGTGACTCTGAGCAGTTTCTGGGGGCTGGTGCTGAATCCCTGGGCGCTCTGGCAGTATGCGCACAACATGGCGGGCGCAGCGGTGACCGGAGCATTTGTGATGGCCGCGATCGGCGCCTACTACGTGCTGAGCGAGAAGCATGTTGTGCAAGGCAAGATTTTCATCCGAGTGGGCGTGGTTGCCGGAATCGTCTCCTCGCTGCTGGTGATTGGACCGACCGGCGACGGGCAGGGCATCAACCTCGCCAAATACCAGCCGGCTGCACTGGCGGCAATGGAAGCCCACTTTGACACCAGCACGGCCGATCTGGTGATCCTCGGCCAGCCCAACGTTGAGACCAAGAGCATCGATAATCCGCTGGTTGTGCCGCGCGCGCTGAGCTTTTTGGTGAACCGTGACTGGAAATCGCAGGTGCGTGGACTGAGTTCGTTCCCCGAATCCGAGTGGCCGACCAATATCGCCCTGCTCTACTACGCCTACCACATCATGGTTGGGCTGGGCACCATCTTCATGCTGGTGATGCTGCTCTCCGGCATTCAACTGGCACGCAAGAAGCTGTTTGAAACCAAGTGGCTGCTGTGGGTTCTTATGCTGACTTGTCCGCTGCCCTTCATCGCCAATACAGCGGGATGGATGACGGCCGAGATTGGACGCCAGCCGTACTTGATTTACGGCGTGATGCGTACGATCGACGGATTCTCGAAGTCGGTGTCTGCGGGCAACGTGTGGTTCACGCTGCTGGGCTTTCTTGGGATGTACACCATGCTCGCAATTCTGTTCCTCTTCCTGATGCAGCGCGAACTTGCACATGGTCCGGATCACAGTGAGGGCGCCGGACCCACGCTGGTAAAGGGCAAACCACTGACTGCCACGAGGAGGAACTAACATGGGATTGCTTTGGTTTGGGATTATCTCCGTCATGCTTACCGTCTACGTCGTCCTCGACGGCTTTGACATTGGCGCCGGGGCGCTGCATCTTTTCCTCGGACGCACCGATGACGAGCGGAAAAAGATCATTCGTTCCATCGGTCCAGTGTGGGACGGCAACGAAGTCTGGTTGCTTGCCACCGGCGGCGTACTTTACTTCGTCTTTCCGCAGCTTTATGCATCGAGTTTCAGCGGCTTTTATCTTCCGTTGATGATGGTGCTGTGGCTGCTTATGCTGCGCGCCATCGGCTTGGAGTTCCGCACCCACATCGAGGACAGCATCTGGGCGAAGTTCTTTGACGGTATCTTTTCCATCGGCAGCCTGCTGCTGGCGATCTTCTACGGCGCTGCACTGGGCAACGTGGTGCGAGGTCTGCCGCTTGGACCGGATCACTATTTCTTCCTTCCCATGTGGACAAACTGGAAGGTCGGCGCACATCCGGGGGTGTTGGACTGGTACACGGTGCTTTCGGGCGTGGTCGCACTGGTTGCGCTCTGTGTGCATGGCGCCAACTACATTGTGGTGAAGACCGACGGCGAACTGAATGAGCGGGCGCGCACGACCTCGCTGGTGCTGACCCCGGTACTCCTTCTGCTCACCCTGGTAAGCCTGTTTGCCACACTCTCGATTCATCCCAACTTACTTGCAAACTTCAACGCGCTGCCGATTGGGTATGCGATTCCGATACTCGTATTCGCCAGCCTGGCAGGGGTCTTCATCTTCCAGAAGTCCAGGAAGGAAGTCTTGGCATTCGTCTGCGGAGCGCTGTATTTGGCCTTTATGCTGGTTGGAGCCGTCTATGCGCTCTATCCGGTGATCCTGCCTGCGATCGATCCGCAGTACAGCCTGACGGTCGCGAATTCGATCACCGCCAGCTATGCGCTGCGGGTTGGGCTGCGCTGGTGGACCTTCGGCATGGTGATTGCTCTCGGCTATTTCGTCTTCCTGTACAGGATGTTCCGCGGCAAGGTGGTGCTGGATGACAATAGCGGCTATGGCGACTGAAAGGTAAGATGGATGCAGTTTTGGATGTGACCCCCCTGAAGGTGGGGACGGAGAAAAGAAATCTCCATCCCCACCTTCTCGGGCGCACAGTGAGCAGGCTTGTCCCTGACTGCTATGCTGCGCAAGAGAACCAAAACCAACTGCAACTTTCAGGAGACCTGCCTAGCATGAACAGCAAAAAGCTCCTCATCGTTTACGTCCTGTTTGTTATCACCGCATTCACACAAACTTCATTTGCCCAGGGATTGAACTGGGAAGGGCAGACCGGTGCGTTCCTTACGCCCTACGCTTACACCGCAGGCTCACCGAATACCAAGTTCAGCAAGCCGGAACTCGCCTTTCATTACCTGAACGGGGGCAACGTAATTGGCAACGATTACCAGCTCTCCATCACCGAGGGCCTGGCCCGGCACTTCGAATTCGGCTACACCGGCGCGTTCAGCTCTGCCGGTAACGTTGGACCTGACGGCAGCGGCAACTATCCTCCGAGCTATCTGTTCTCCAACGGCTTTAGCGAATTTCACGGCAAGCTGAAGGTGTTGAACGAGAATGCCAGGAGGAGCAAGTGGATTCCGGCTATCGCCCTGGGCGCCATCGGCCGCACCGGAATTCAGCGCGGAAGCTTCTTCTTCACCCCGCATCCATTGGGCGGCTCGGAAACGAATGGCGACTTCTACATCGTTGCCACCAAAACCATCAGCAAGTTCAAGAAGTTCCCGTTCCTGCTCAACCTTGGCGAGAAGGTCACAAACGCCTCGATCTTAGGCATCGCCGGCAATGCTCCGCACTGGCAGGGACGCACCTTCGGCGCCGCTGCATTTGCTTTGAGAGGACCGAAGAAGTCGGCTCTGGTCTTCGGTGCGGAAGTTTTGCAGGAGCCTCGGCGCGTGGAAGGACTCGATGCCTCGCTCGGCGAGAGCGCTACGATTCCGACATCGCTCAGCTACTTTGCGCGCCTCGTCCCTCACCTGGAAAAATCGCCGCTGCAGCTTGACTTCGCCGTAACCCAGCTCGCAGGAAAGATCGCGGATATTCCAGGACGGGTAGTCAATCTCAGCGCGCGCGCGCGCGTAGCCACGGGCGTTTCTTATCACTTCTAAAACACTGTTCCCAAGCATTGCGAAGGCCGCCTTCCCGGCGGCCTTACGCTTGCGCGGATTGCACGATGTATAGGGCGTTTTCTGCGACAAGCTGCGGCATTGCTACAAGAGCGGTGCAACATATAGGGGTTTTGCACAGCGACCCCCAACAAATGGGGTTTTCTCTCTTGACTCCTGCTTCCGAAGCTCGGTAGAGTGGCAACAACTTGCGAGGCGGACCTCCCCGCCGAAAGGACTTGGGAGGGCTCGGAGTTGGATCCGAGTTACCAGCCACCACTCGCGCAGCGCTGAGATACGAGCCCAGGGCTCGAATTGAAAGCGTAGAAGGGCACAGCTCCCAGCCGGAGCTTGATGGACTCTGCGAGACGATTTGTCGTCTAATTGTCTCCATAGAGCCAGCCCATTTCTCCCAGCAGACCGCCGGTTTTGCGGAGGCCGCGTATGCGGTCCGGCGGCGAGCGCGAGAGCAGGCCCGCGACATACGGGCGCAAGGAGTACACGCTTGCTGAAACTAAAAAAGCTTCAGATTTTGGGCTTCAAATCGTTTTGTGACCGCACCGAGTTGAAGTTTCACGGTGACGGCATTGCGGCCATTGTCGGCCCGAACGGCTGCGGCAAGTCGAACATCTCCGACGCAATTAGCTGGGTACTTGGCGAGCAGAGCGCCAAGAGCCTGCGCGGCGCCCACATGACGGACGTGATTTTTGCGGGCACGCGCGAGCGCAGACCCACCGGAATGGCCGAGGTGACGCTTCACCTGATCGACCCGCAGGTGTACGAAGGCAGAATCGACGCGCCGGTCATCGAAATTCAGGACGAGATGTCCGAACGCGACTGGGACGAGTCCTCGCTGCAAGCACAACGCGAGCGCGAAGTCGAAGAGTACACCGAGGAGATGCGTCCCGGCCAGACTGACGAAATTGACGTAGCGGCCGCCACAGCCGCGGGCAACGATCTTTCCGCCGCCACTCCTGGCACTGCTCCCGCAGTTGCTCAGGAGGCCACTCCGTCGTCTTCCGCAGACGACGGGGCTTCCTCTGTGTCTCCGGAGGCGAACGCCTCCGGGGACCAAGGTAGCATTCATGGTAGCCATGCAAGCATGGGCGGCCAGCAGGTGGTTCTCAAAATCCGCCGGCGCAAATTCAAGTCAACCTTCAAGAAGGGCGAGATCGCAGTGACGCGCCGCCTGTTCCGCAGTGGCGAAAGCGAATACCTGCTGAACGGCAAGCTCTGCCGTCTGCGCGACATACAGGACATCTTCATGGGAACCGGTCTGGGGCCGGAGTCCTACGCGCTGATCGAACAGGGACGCATTGGGCAGATCCTCAGTTCAAAGCCAACCGACCGGCGAAACATCATCGAAGAGGCCGCCGGAATTACAAAGTTTAAGACGCGCAAGCGGCTTGCCGAAGCTCGCCTGGCCGATGCGAAGCAGAACCTTGCCCGCATCAACGACATCTTCGACGAAGTGACCCGGCAGATGAATTCGCTGAAGCGCCAGGCCGCCAAGGCCGAGCGGTACGTCACACTGCGCGACGAGATGCGCGGACAGTTGCGCATCGTGCTGGCCAGCCGGTTGACCGAACTTGAAACCCAGGCGCGGGAGGTTGAAGCCGAACTGGCGCAACTAACCGAGGTTCTGCACCTCCGCACCGAGGCAGTGCAGGCGATGGATTCCGAGCACGCCGAACGGACCCAGCACGGTTACGCCATCGACACGGCGACCAAGCAAACGCGCGAGCGGTTAAGCCAGGTTCATCTGGAGATGGAGCGGGCCACCGCACGCCGCCGCAACAATGAAGAGCGCTGCGCCGAACTGACCGCACGCGCCGCCGCCGCCGAGGCCGAAGCCACCAGCGCGAGCAGCCAGTTGCAGCGCCTGGAAGACGAACTCTCGACCAACCAGCAGGTGCTGGAGAGTGCCGCCGCCGACGTGGCATCTGCGCAACAGGAACGCCAGCAAAGGCAGTCCGAGTCACAGCAGGCTGCGCAACGCCTGATGGAAGTGGAGCGCAACCAGGAGCAACAGCGACGCCAGATGCTGGAGGCAATCAATGCGGCCTCCGGGGTGAGCAACCGCATCACGCAGGCCGAGGAGCGCATCCACGCACTGCAACGCGAGAGCGAACGCCTGCAGCAGGAGCTGAACTCGGCAAACCAGCAGGTGGAGTCCTTTGGCGGACAACGCGGGCAGATCAGCCTGGAGTTTGAATCGGCAACCGAATTGTCGCGCTCGATTGCCGCCCGCCTTACCGAAGCCCGGGCGCAGATTGCGGAGAAGCGCGCGGCGGAAAACGAAGCCAAGAAGCAATTGGACGCGATGCGTTCCGAGGCCGCAAAGCTACAGGGCAAGCGGGCTTCGCTGGAAGCGGTGATTAAGGAGCACGGCTTCTCGACGGAGTCGGTGCGCAAACTGCTGCGCTCCGGACAACTGACGGGAGCCAGCGCTCCGGTCGGCGTGTTGGCAGACTTCATCGAGGTGGAAGACAAGTACGAAGGGGTGGTGGACGAGTTCCTGCGCGATGAGTTGAACTTCCTCGTAGTGAAGTCATGGGACGCAGCTAACGACGGGCTGAACCTGCTCCGCAGCGAAGTGGAGGGGCGCGCGACGTTCCTGGTGCATCCTGACGATTCGCAGGCGAAGTTCAGCTTCATCTTCGACGAGACGATGCGCACGCATCTGCGCGAGGACCGCGTAATCCCACTGAAAGACTGCATTCGCGTGCCCGAGGATTTCGGCACCTCGCTGGAGGTGATTCTGCCGAAGCTGGGCAACGGCTACATTGTGCCCGATGCCGCAACCGGACGCGCACTGGCCCTGGAGAACCCCGACGCTTTCTACCTCGCACTCTCGGGTGAATGCTTCCACAACGTGACCGTGACCGGCGGCAAGAAGCTGGCCGAGGGACCGCTGCAAATGAAGCGCGATTTGCGCGAGGTGCAGCGCCAGTACGAAGAGCTGGCACGCAGACTGGCCGGGCAGGAAAGCTATGTCGCGCAGCTTGGCAGTGAGATCCAAGCTCTGACCTTGTTGCTTGACCAGTTGGAGGCAGAGCGCCGCGACTCCGAGCAGAAGGTGATGACCAGCGGCCACAGCCTGCGCCAACTGGAGAGCGAGATGACGCGAGTCCGCGATCGCATCGTGGGATACGAGCGTGAGTTGCAGCGCGTATCCGGCGAGCGCCAGAGCCGCGAGGCTTTCATCGCCGAGCGCCAGCAGGAGTTGGAGCAACAGGAAGCGCAGCGGTTGCAACTGGAGGCGCAGATGTCTGCCGCTCAGGAGCACGTTGGAGAGCTTCGCATAGCTCGTGATGCCGCCGCACAGGCCGCCAGCGAAGTGATGGCCCGTGTCGCCGGACTGGAAGAGCGCCGCCGCGCCGCCGCCGCATCGCTGGCGCGAATCCAGTCGATGGTCGCCGAGGTGAATCAGCGGGTGAATTCTCTGCATGGTCAATTGGAGGGCGCAGCCGCCGAGAAAGCGCAGCGCGAACAGGAAAACGAACTGCTGGCTTCGAAACTGGTGGAGTGGCAGAGCGAGCGCGAGCAGGCGCAAGCACGCGAGTTGGAACTGACGGCCGAAAGCGAACAGCTCCGCGCCCGTCTGGGCGAAATCGAGGTTGAGCTGAAGGCCGCTCGCGAAGTTCTGGATAGGGTTCGCGACCGCCGCGGCGAGTTGAGCGCGCAGGCCGCAAAGGCCGCCAGCGACACAGGGCATCTGGTTGAAACCTGCGTGCAGGAGCTAGGCCAGAGCCGCGAAGAGCTGCTGGCAGACCCGGCTCTTGTCCACGAGACGGGCGATACTCTGACGGCGACCGAGACCAGCTATCGCGAGATGCGCGTCCGTTTGGAAGGCATGGGCCCGGTCAACATGATGGCCCTGGAAGAATACACGGAGACGGCGCAGCGCCACGACTTCCTGGAGATGCAGCGCAAAGATCTGCTGGACTCTATCGAGAATACCCAGAGCACGATCAAGGAGATCGAGGAGATATCGCGCGGCAAGTTCAACGACGCGTTCGCAATCATCAATGCGAACTTTACCCGCACCTTCAAGAAGCTGTTTGGCGGCGGCGAAGCATGGATGAAGCTGACCGACGAGGAAAATTCGGCCGAGAGCGGTATCGACATTGTCGCCTCGCCTCCGGGCAAGAAGATGCAGAACGTGCTGCTGCTCTCCGGCGGTGAAAAGGCGATGACCGCGTTATCGCTACTGGTCGGCATCTTCCAATTTGCGCCCGCGCCATTCTGCATTCTTGATGAGGTGGATGCGCCGCTGGACGAGGCCAATGTGGCCCGCTTTGGCGAGTTGATGCGCGAGATGAGCATGGAAACCCAGTTCATCCTCATCACCCACCACAAGAAAACCATGAGCATGGCGCCGGTGTTGTACGGTGTCACCATGCAGGAACCGGGTGTGTCGCGCATCGTCAGCGTACGCTTCGGAGCCGGGCAGGAAGAGCCGCAGGCGGTATCGGCTTAGGCTGGCAACTGGCGCAGCTCGCCAGTTGCCGGATTCAACGGTCGCCGGGAGGAGATGTCCGTCAGGGCATGTCCGAACTTTTGCAATCTTTGTTGCCGTTGGAGCCGGGGATGTGATTAGAAGGTTAGAGCTTTTCCGGTACTTCCAAGTCCCTGGCACGCCTCCGGTCAACCCTCTTCAACCCTATTATTTACAAGGGAGAGCAATATCGTCTTCCTTTGTCAATGGTCGTATTGGGATTTTTTTCAGCCTTTAACGAATGAATCTGAAGCTCGACGTTGACAAAATCGAGCCACTGTTTAGAATCGTTCTTCGAATTGTTCGAACTATCCAGTGACTACGAAACCGAACGACCCCATTCTTCTTCGGACCGACTTCCCTGACTTGGAGCTCCATGCCAGCGGAAAGGTGCGCGACGTGTACCGTGTAGATAGCGAGCGACTGTTGTTCGTTGCCACGGACCGGATCTCTGCGTTTGACTACGTCCTTGCCTCCGGCATTCCGGAGAAGGGAAGAGTGCTGACGCAACTTTCTCTGTTCTGGTTTGATTTTTTGAAAGACGTGGTGCCCAACCATCTTGTGACCGCCGATGTCGGGCAGTATCCGGAGGCATTGAAGAAGCATGAGCCGGAGTTGCGCGGCCGGTCGATGATCGTGGTGAGAGCCAGCATGTATCCGGTGGAATGCGTGGTACGCGGCTATCTCTCCGGTTCTGCATGGAAGGAATATCAGCAGACAGGTACGGTGT
This sequence comes from uncultured Acidobacteriota bacterium, assembly GCA_963838135.1. Lineage (GTDB taxonomy): Bacteria > Acidobacteriota > Terriglobia > Terriglobales > Acidobacteriaceae > TOLSYN. The sequence continues at coordinate 192,647 of CAWIPV010000001.1, forward strand.
GCGGCATCGATTTGCCCAAGGGAATGCGCGAGAGCGATAAGCTGCCAGAGCCGATCTTTACCCCGGCAACCAAGTCAGCAAGCGGGCACGACGAGAATATTTCGTTTAGCGAAATGACAAAACACGTCGGCAACGCCGACAGCGAGACGCTGCGTAAGCTGAGCCTGAACGTTTATCAAAAGGCAGCCGATTACGCATTGACCAAAGGCATCATCATCGCCGACACCAAGTTTGAATTCGGTCACACGGCAAACGGAGTGGTGCTTGCCGACGAAGTGTTGACTCCGGATTCCTCGCGCTTCTGGCCCGCCGATAGTTATGCTCCAGGCAGGGCGCAGATGAGCTATGACAAGCAGTACGTCCGCGACTATCTGGAAGAGATTCACTGGGAGAAGAAGCCGCCGGCACCGGGGCTGCCCGAAGCGGTGCAGCAGAATACCAGCGCTAAATACGTGGAAGCTTATCGTCGCTTGACCGGGCGAGAACTGCCTCGGGGATAGGCGCATGAACGGCCTGGACTGGCTGATCGCGGGAATTCTCCTGCTCTCGATGATTCACGCGGCGGCCCAAGGCTTTGTATTCGAGTTATTTTCGTTGGTGGGCTCGGTAATGGGATACCTTGTGGCAGCCTGGGAATATCCGGTGGCGGCAAAGTATCTTGCGCCCTACGTCAAGAACGACGTGGTTGCGGCAGGCGCCGGTTTTCTACTGATCTTTCTGGCGGTGGTGATTTTGGCCGGGGCTGCGGGGCGCATCGCGCGCTTTGCAACCACAAGCGTTGGCATGCGATGGTTCGACCGGTTGCTGGGCGGGGCGTTTGGCCTTCTGCGCGGCGCGCTGGTTGTGATGGTGCTGGTGATGGCCATGGCGAGCTTTCTGCCGTCCTCTGAGCTGCTGGCAAAGTCTGGGTTAGCACAGTACTTCTTGGTTGCCGGGCGGGCGGCAGTCTATGCCGGCCCGGGAGATTTGAAACATAAGTTTCGCGATGGTCTGAAGGCGCTGGAGCGGATTCGCGACAAAACCAGCCAAGTGGACCACGACCGCCGCGACACTGTTTTGTAAGACGCTCCAGGTGATGCGGGAGCAAAGAGGCTGCACCGGAATCAGGTAGGCGTAACCGAAAGACACTAACTAATAAGTGATTTTTATCGAATCCAAGAAGAAAGAGAGGCTCTCGGTGAGGAACCAGCTTGAGGCTCTTGTAACACAGATGTATCAGAGCGGAATTCTTTACTCTGAAGCAGTGCGCGAATTTAGAAAACGATTCATATTAACCGTTCTCGAACAGAACAACGGCAATCAATGTAAGGCGGCAAGGCAATTAGGAATGCATCGCAACACCCTCAGCCGAACTATCGCCGAGCTGGAGCTTGACGTGCGCGCCGTACGCGCCGGTCTACGTCGCCCACCCAAGAGCGAAAAGGTCGCCCCTGAGGTGGAGAAGAAGATTGCGCGGTAGCGGTTCTGTGCAGCTCTAAAACAGGCCGCCCGCGTGCGGCCCGTTTTTTATACAAATCAAAGCAGATCCGCGCGTGGCCCCTTGACCATTGCCCAGTAGGATCAGATACGACAAAGCTCCCGCATATGCGAGAGCTTTGTCGGCTTCATCTTGACTCGACGCTACTGAGCTCTGTGTGCTCCTGAGGGCTTTTTCGACGGAGCTTCGGGCAATCCCTTCAAAACCTCTCCGTCGGAGAAGGTGAGGTCAAAGACATCCCCCTCAGCGCTGTACAGGCTGGGAACACCTTGGATGATGAGCTGCGCCCCGGCCTTGGGTACGTGAGCTGCGGTAAGCGGAGTCTTGAGGGTCAGGGTGATGTCGGATTTCTTGGCGTCGATATCGTCGGCGCTGCCGGCGAGCTTCAGTGTATCGGCAGTAGCATCGACAACCACGGCGACCAATTGCACGGGCTTTCCTTTGATTGCGTTCCAAACTTGATCGCTGGCATCTTTGTTGCCGCTGGTCAGAATGAACTGCCACTCGGCGAAGGAGAGTTTCTCCGGAGTGCTTTTCTTGAGCATGTCGGCGGCCTGATCGGCGGGCGAGGGTGCGGGAGCAACCGTGAACCCGGCCGGAATCGTCGGCGCGGTCTTGGCAGAGGCCAGCAACTCATCAAAGCCATCGGTTCCGCCGTGATAACGGGCGTACTGATTCTTAGCGTAGGGAAGCAGCTGGGGAGCGCCAGCGGCAGCCTTGGCGATCCAGAACAGACCGTCAACCACGATCGGCTTGGGCGACAGATAGGCGAGCGCCAGCAAATAGATGCTGTTGACATCGGTGGGCTGGGCAGCTACCACTTCCTTCAAGTTCTGCTGCGCGGTAGGGTAGTCCTTGGCCTGCAGAGCCGCGTGGCCAACCGAGCCCAGAAAGATGACGCGGAACGAGCTTTTCATCGTGTTCCACTGCTCGTCGGTGTAGCCCTCGGGCTTGGTGGCGTTCTGGAGCGTCTGGAGTCCGCGGGCGCCGAGTTGTCCTGCGTCCTGCAGCAAGGTGGCAGCATCGGTACCGCCAGCCTGAGCCTGGGCACGGTCGAGATAGCTGAGCAAGGCAAGCGCAGTTAAGTTATTCGGGTTCACCTGCAGCAGGCGCTGGGCGGTAGCCTTGATTTGCGGCGTGTTGTTGAGCTGCTGATAGGTCTTGAGGAGCAGTTCCAGACCATCTTCCTTCATGACGCTGTTGGGATAGGTCTGGAGATAGCTCTCCATCAATTGAGCTTTTTGTGCTGAATCGGTGGAATTAACGGCGGCCACATAAGCGTTGTACTCGTTGGGATCCTGGATAACTTTCTTCTGCTGTTGGCCCGCGGCGGGAGCTCCCGGCGCAGGCTGCTGCTGTCCCGCAGGGGCACCCTGCGCTTGCGCCACCACGCCGGCAGCAACAAGCAACAACATAATTAGGGACTTCTTCATTCTCTTGCTCCTTAAAGACTTTTGCGGAATCTGCGACTCACTGATCGGCAGAAGGTCCGTGAAATGAACGCACGGCTTGCTGCCGGATACGACGGAAGACAGTACTAGGCATAACCAACTGAGCACTTTACATTGAAACCGCGATTATAGGGATGCGGCGGCGGTTAAGGCAAGCATCCCAATACCATTAAGATACTGAGACCGGCTTTTTTGGATGTGCCATCTCCGCAATTACCAACGGGGGCGGGTACGCGCGATATGTATCTTGGCTTGCGAGGAGCCGCTTTGTTCTGTTCGCGTTTCTAATCTGGTGAGTTCGCCTATTGCTGCGTCTTATCTTTCACCTTATCGGCAGCTTCGCCGGTCTTCTCGGCGGACTTGTTTGCGGCTTTCTTGGTGCCTTTCTTTGTTGCGTGAGCTGCTTTTTTGGTCTCTTTCGCCGTGCCGCTAGCAGCATTCCGGGCGGCGCTTTTTGTGTCGCTGCCTGCGTTCTTCATGTCTTGCTTGGCGCCGCTCTGCGTTGTCGAGGTGTCTTGCGCTAGGCCGGAGGCAGCCACGCCGAGAAGAAGTGCCAGCGCAGCAGTGCTGAGGGTTTTCGTCATCATCTCTGTCCTTTCGTCTAACGGGTGGGACGCGCGCCGCGCCGAGAAGGGATGCCAGTTTCCTGCCGTGCTCGCGTATCGATCTTTGCGTGCTTCGCTTCACAGCTTTGCATTGCGCAGCCGCAGAGCGTTTGTGATAACTGAGACGGAGCTGAGGCTCATGGCGGCGGCGGCGAAAACGGGGTGCAGCATCCAGCCTGTGAAGGGATAGAGAACTCCGGCGGCGAGGGGCACTCCGAGGGCGTTGTAGAAAAACGCAAAGAACAGATTCTGGCGGATGTTGCGCATCGTGGCCTGGCTGAGGCGACGGGCGCGCAGGATGCCGCGCAGGTCGCCGCGCAGCAGAGTGATTCCCGAGCTGTGCATGGCGATGTCGGTTCCGGTGCTCATGGCGATGCCGACCTGCGCTTGAGCCAGGGCCGGGGCGTCGTTGATGCCGTCGCCGGCCATGGCGACCACTCTCCCTTGCTTTTGCAGGCGCTCGATGACCTCGGACTTGCGCTCGGGAAGAACTTCGGCCTCAAAGTCGCGGATGCCGAGCTTGCGCGCAATGACTTCGGCGGTGCTCCGGCTGTCGCCGGTGAGCATGATGACGTGGAGGCCTTCGCGGGCGAGGTCTTCCAGCGCCATGGCAGAGGTGGGCTTGACCGGGTCCGAGACGCCGAAGAGACCGATGAGTACGCGGTCGGCGGCGAGATAGAGAACGGTCTGGCCATCCTTGCGCATCGCTTCGACACGCGAGGATGCGTCAGCCGGAATCGCGACATTGAGCTCCTGCATCAGCGCCGTATTTCCGACCGCAACGTAGCGCGCATCCACGTCGCCGAGAACGCCGCGTCCGGGACGCGACTCGAAGCGTTCGACGCGATGCGGACGAAGCTGCGCCGACTCGGCCGCACGCACGATGGCCGCTCCCAGCGGATGCTCGCTGAGTCCCTCGAGGCTGGAAGCCCACTGCACCAGATCCTCCTGGCTGTGATTGCAGAGCGAGACGACCGACTCGACCGTGGGATGGCCCTCGGTGAGAGTGCCGGTCTTATCGATGACCACGGTGTCGACCCGTTCCATCGCCTCCAGAGCCTCGGCGTTCTTGATCAGCACGCCGGCGCGCGCCCCGCGTCCGGTGCCCACCATGATAGCCATGGGCGTAGCCAACCCAAGTGCACACGGGCAAGCGATGATCAGCACAGCCACGGCGTTGACCAGCGCATTCGGCAGGGCTGGCGCGGGGCCGAAGGCAAGCCAGGCGATGAAGGTGATGAGCGAGGCTCCGACGACGGCGGGAACAAAAACGGCAGACACTCTGTCGGCCAGCCGTTGGATGGGAGCGCGGCTGCGCTGTGCTTCTGCGACGAGGCGGACGATTTGCGCCAGCACCGTCTCGCTGCCGACGCGTTGTGCTCGCATCAGTATCGAGCCATTGCCGTTGACACTGGCACCGATGAGTTGGTCGCCGGGTTTCTTTTCTACCGGAAGCGACTCGCCGGTAATCAGCGACTCATCGGCTACGGTGCGGCCTTCAAGTACGACGCCGTCCACCGGAACCTTCTCGCCGGGCCGTACGCGGAGCGACTGGCCCACGGTGACTTGATCGAGCGGAAGATCGCGCTCCTGGCCATCGGCTTCGACAACACGCGCCACCTTGGGCGAGAGATCGAGCAGGGCGCGGATGGCACTGGAGGTCTCCCCTCGGGCACGAAGTTCCATGACCTGACCGAGCAAGACGAGAATGACGATGAAGGCGGCGGATTCAAAATACACCGCGGGCTGTCCGTGCATACCGCGCAAGGAATGCGGAAAGAGCGTAGGCCAGAAGGTTGCAAACGCGCTGTACAGGTAACTGACACCGACACCCATCCCAATCAGCGTAAACATATTCGGGGCGCGGAATTGGATGGATCGGACGGCGCGCTGGAAGAAAGGGAAGCCTCCCCAGAGGACAACCGGCGAGGCGAGCAGGAGTTGCACCCAGGCGACCTTCTGCTCGTTGAGCGCGTGCTGCATGGGCGTAGCCATATGAAGCATGGCCAGCACCAGCAGCGGCAAGGCGAAGGCAATACTCACCCGCAACCTGCGAGTCATGTCATTCAGTTCGGGATTGGGGGCGTCGCCGCCGATTTGCGGCGTTTCGGGTTCCAACGCCATTCCGCACGAGGGACACGCTCCAGGCTTTGCAGAGCGAACCTCGGGACACATCGGGCAAACGTAGGTCACTGCGGCTTGCGCGGCCTTGCCGCTGTCGCGTACGACGAATGGGCCCGATGACTTCGAGGCTGGTGCGACCGCCGGACCAATGTTTCCAAGTGGAACGACGGGCACGACGGTCATCGTTCCACCAGGTTTATAGCTGGCCGACAGGTATTTCTCAGGTTCGGAGCGGAAGCGTTCATTGCACTTAGGATTGCAGAAGAAATACTCAACGCCCTTGTGGATATACGAGCCTCCACGCGCGGCGGCGGTATCGACGGTCATTCCGCAGACAGGGTCCTTTGCTTTGGTTTCCGGCAACAATGAATTCCTCTCAGCACACACGTAAAATTCAGCATCGGATCAGAACGCGATGCGAAGTCACTGATATAGTAGAACCCGAGTACGCCGAATGCACTCGCATCGCGCACCAGCATGGTAAAGGACTCATACAATGACCAACGTCGAAATCAGCTACAACTATGGGATGTCACCGGACAAAGCAGTGATGCGGGGTATTGACAACATTCGCGAAGTCTATGGGATCCGCCGCCTGAAGCTCAACGAAGACTCGCGCAGCGTGGCCGTGGAATACGATGCGACGCGGCTGAATCCGGAGACGGTGGCGAGCCTTTTGCGGCGCACTGGATTAGACCTGAAGTAAAACGGCCGGACTGCCGACTGCACTCCGGCTGCTGGCGCAATTTAGAAGGGGCTCCGCCAATTCGTTCCCCGGCTGAACCCCTTCATGCGCCACTACGTGTTGCCTGACATACGTGCATACGCCGTGCCAAACCGAGTGCCGCCCGGAATGAATAAGTTAGCGAAAGGTTCCTCGCAGGTGCGTTGGAAAACTTTGCGCCACCGCGTAAGAAAGACACAATTGCCGCATTACATGTCGATGTGGACCGCGCCGAGTCGGAATGTCCACAGGCGCGGGTTGCAGAGCAGGTAAAGGTATATGTTATATTGAGTTTGGTTGCTGGCCACGGCGACCACGGTAAAGTGAAGCGCAACGCTTCGGAACGCGCCCTTAGCTCAGCTGGATAGAGCGTCTGACTACGAATCAGAAGGCCGGGAGTTCGAATCTCTCAGGGCGCACCATCTATCCATTTTTCTCAGTTCGCCAAAACTTGGGCAGGACTCATTTCATGTCAACTGTGGCAAGCTGCAGCGATCTAGAAAACAAACTAACGAACCGCTGGACGAGCGGCCCCGCAATCGTACTCTACGTCGCTATTGTCATGTTCGTCGTCGAGATGCTCTGCGCCTCTCGATATGGCTTCCACATCGACGAACTCTACTTCGTGGCCTGCAGCGAACATATGGCTTGGGGTTATATCGACCAGCCGCCACTCATTGCGGCGATCGCATTTGCCGCCCGCCATCTGTTCGGCGAGTCCCTTATAGGTATTCGGCTGCTTCCCGCACTTTCGGGGGCACTCCTTGTCTGGACCGCTGGCAGCATCACGCGCGAGGTCGGCGGAGGACGATTTGCTCAGGCCGTCGCTGCGATTGCCGTACTCGTCACGCCAGCCTATCTTCTGGTTCACCACATGCTGCACATCGTGGCCTTCGATCCGTTACTTTGGGCTGGCTGCGCATATTTTGCGGTGCGTGCCATCAAACGTGACGCTCCCAACAACTGGCTACTGGTCGGCTTAATTGCGGGCCTCGGGTTGGAACTCAAGTACACAATCGCGGTCTTCCTCTTTGGTCTGCTTTTGGGCCTAGTATGCACGTCGGCCAGAAAATCATTGATGAACTGGCAGCCTTGGGCAGCCATCGGAGTGGCTCTGCTCTTATTCGCTCCCAACCTGATATGGGAAGCGGCTCACCATTTCCCATTTATCGAATGGCAAAGATATATCAGGGCGCACCCAGGGGTGCAGACCTTCAACTTCTCAGCATGGGATTTTGCCCGCAATCAAGTGATGTACACGCTTCCCGCATTTGTCCTATGGATCGCGGGCATATGGTTCTTCCTCTTCTCTGCGCAAGGGAAGCGGTTCCGCTTTCTGGGCTTCCCAATTCTTGTGGTATTGGGCGTTTGCCTCCGCTCCGGCAAACCGCACTACGCAATTCCGATCTACGCCGTTGCATACTCCGGGGGTGCTGTTGTACTTGAACACCTGACCGTGGGCGTTGATCGGCGCTGGCTGCGCAAGATCTCATTAGCCCTGATGATTGCCGCAGGCGTCATACTGGCTCCCTGCTTCCTTCCCATTCTTCCCCCATCGCGATTCGTTGCGTATCAAAGCGCGCTGCACCTTCCGCTCCCTGTAAGGGCGGAGGATTACGAGAAACAAACGGATTTTCCCGGTCACTTGGCGTGGGAATTCGGGTGGGATGAAATGGTTGCGGCTGTCGCGAAGGTCTACTACGCACTTCCTGAAGACGAACGGTCAAAGGCAGGAATCCTTACTGATACCTACGGTGAAGCTGGTGCAGTTGACCTCTTAGGCAAGAAATATGGGCTACCAAAAGCGATCTGTGGACAGTTGTCCTATTACGATTTCGGCCCACGCAACTATACTGGCGATGTCCTGATATTTATCGCGATTCCCGATCACTTATGCCGCTCCGTTCAGTACGGAGCTACTCTTAAGAATCCTTACGGGTACAGTGCCCTGAGAGGGCCAATGATCAACGTCTGCCGCGGCTTTTATGGTGACCTCCAGCGTGACTGGCCGGCACGGAAGCATTACTAAATCGCACTGTGCCGATGGCACCGGCCTGTTCACACATGGCCGGGTCAGTCGTCGTCCAAGGCGAGGGCAGTACGCACCGGTGACTCGTCCGGCAAGCTGATGCATTCGTTGGGGACGTGAGACGGGACTTGGTTGTGCGCGATCACGACGGGAAGGTAAATCGCAAACGTGGTTCCGCGGTACGGTCCGCTGGCGCGGGAACGAACATGGATGAAGCCGCCGTGCTTCTCGACAATCTGCTTACTCACCCAAAGGCCCAGCCCCGTCCCGATGTCAACCTTGGTAGTGAAGAGAGGCTCGAAAATGCGTCCCAGCGTAGCCTTATCAATCCCACTACCGTTGTCGGCAACCGATACCCTGAGATAGCTCTGTCCATTGCGGAGGTATTGCAAACGGGAGACCCGGAGCTTAATCGTGCCATTTGCGCCGATCGCATCCAGACTGTTGGAGAGAAGGTTGGCAAAGACCTGACGCAATTCCCCTGCGACGGCTGTGACCTGGACTTGTTCGCTGTACCGCCGTTCGACGGTAACACCCCTTGCCCGAATCTTATTTTTCAACAATTCGATAGCGGAGTCCATGGTGCTGCCTACGCAGACAACTGACGGGGCTGCAAATTCGCGATAAAACCCCAATGTCTGCCGGGTAATGTGAGCCACACGTCTCAGTTCCGCGTCGGCTATGTCCAGATACTCGCGAGCAGATTCGGGAAGTTCAGCAATGCCCTGGATGAGAAACAACGTGTTGGTTACCGCCGCCAGCGGGTTATTAATCTCGTGTGCAATGGTGGTAGCCATCCGGCCCACCGAGGCCAACTTCTCACTGCGGAGGAGCGCCTCTTCGGCTCGTTTGCGGTCGCTGATATCACGGGCGACATGCACCGTGCCCATCAGACGTCCGTACTCATCCTTCAGGGGTGTCGCGCTCACCATAAAGTCGCCGCCGAGCTGGTCGGCATGCATTTCGGAGATATGTTCCAGCCCATCCAGCAGAGTCAGTGTATGCGGACAATAGTCCGGCGGAGAGGACAACCCATGTACGCTTTCAAAGCAGTGTAGACCGACGCAACCTTCAGGCTCAGTGTTGAGCCGCTCTGCCATGGCCCGATTGACACGTACGATCTTGTGTTGATTATCCAAAATCGCAATCAGGTCCGGCACGCTGTCAAACGTGCGCTCCCATTCTTGCTTGGCTCGGCGCAGCCCTGCCTCGGCCCGCTTACGCTCGACAATTTCTTTCACTAACTCGCCGTTGGCTTTTTGGAGCTGCAGCGTACGGTCGGCCACGCGCTGCTCCAACTCCGCATTCAACCGGCGAACCTCTTCCTCGGCCCGCTTGCGCTCGGTGGTGGTGCCCGCCAGCCCGGCGAGGGCGAGATAGATACTCAACAGTTCCTTCGGAAGCGGCTGGGCATTGGTGTGGCCAATCAGCATAACCCGGCTCGCAAGGCCATTCTCGACGATAGGAAGGAAAGCCGTCATCGAGGGGGCTGGCGTGAGGAGGACGCGTGAGGCCAAAAAGCCGCTTTCCAGTACATCGGCGACAAGGGTTCGAACTTCGTTGGTAAGGATTTGCCGTTCGGAGGCGGCCTCGGACAATGTGCTGTAGCGGAGCGTAAGGCGATTGTCGTTGGAATCCCGCTCGACGAAGGCGAGCCAATCGGCCGGAAAGTGCGTCAGCACAAACTTCCCCAGGTGCTCCCAAATATCCTGCTGGGTCTGGAGACGAAGCAGGTACTGAGTCGATTTGAGGAAGGCTTCGAACATCGTCTGTTCGCCGCCTGGAAGGTCGCTCATGCCTATACCGCTTTCAGGGGCTGAAGGTAGAGATTCTCCAAAAACAGAGTGTCGAAGTCAGAGGTTTCGGAGAGGTTGAGAATAGCCGCCCGTTTGCGCAATGATACCATTTCTGGGTTTCTTTCCGGCGACAGAAGCAGGCGTTCGCAGCCCGCCAGCGCCGTATTTCCGCAGAGCTCGACGCGCTCGGGCGGAGAGTCCGGCAGGAGACCAATGCGCTGGGCATTCCGGACATTCAAATTCTGGCCGAAGACGCCGCACACGCAGATGTGTGTCAACTCCGTTGCGCTCATCTTGGCCTGGGCCAGCATCGTACTGATTCCGGCGCCGATTGCCGCCTTGGCGCGCTGGAAGGTGTCCACGTCTCTCTTGGTGAGGCGAATCATCGGGTCCGTCCCAGGAATGGCAAAGCCGTCTTTATGGCGAGGGCTGCCAAAGACACCCGTGCTCGTCAGCTCTCCGCTTACGCGCAAGCAGGCGATCAGGTCCACCAGGCCAGAGCCGCAGAATCCCTTGGCTTCGCCCCCGCCGAGCACCTGAAAATCCGGTTCGCCGGAGCCCTGTGCTACTCCGAAACGATAGATGGCACCGGGCTCAGCGGGCATGCCGCATTGCATTCCGCAACTCTCGAAGGCGGGTCCGCCCGCAGCCGAGGTCACCCAGAGCGTCTGTCCGTCCCAAAGCGCCATCTCGGAATTGGTTCCGAAGTCGATCAACAGGCTGCCCGGCTGCTCTGTCAGGCGGGTCGCCAGCACTCCCGCCAAGAGGTCGGAACCGACGAAACCGGCGAGAGGTGAGATGACTTCCACTGTGGCCTGCGGATGGATTCCCAGAACACTTACCCAAGTCTCTGGTTGTTCCACTCTGTACTCCATTGCGCGCGTCCAGTTGTGGGGTTGTAGCAATTGCTGGGAATCTGCGCCCGTCAATAACGCCAGCATAGCGGTGTTTCCGACAAAGGCAGCGTGGACAACCTCCTGTGGTCGGCATCCGGCTCGCGAGCACATCTCCGCCAGGGCCTCGGCTACGGCCTCCAGGGGCAGGCGAGCCAACCGCAGCGCGTTCTCCTGCGATTCACCGGCGGCGATCAGGCGCACCACTACGTCTGCGCCGTAAGGGAATTGCGGATTCGGCCCTACGCACCCGTGGAGGCGATGGCCGCGCTTAAGGTCCCAGAGTGAGATGCTGACCTGCGTGGTTCCCAGGTCGACCGCCAACCCGTAGGCGGTGTCGGCTGTCGGCCTCGCGTCCAAAGGGGGCAGTGACGAAGGGGTGCACGGGAGAAAGTCCGGGGCCAGATCGCGCCAATTGGTCTTGGAAGCCGTATTGATGACGTGTAGTTGAAGATCGTTTTCCGGCAGGAGCTGGCAGGCCAGACGAACGTTCCGCGCAAGCTGTTCGGGTAGCAACACGAGGCGTTCATTCTTGGTTGGGGGAGCGGCCTCGCCCGCTTCGATCTGCACCAGGCAGAGACCGCAGGCGCCGTCGCCCCGGCAACCGACACGAACTGAAATTCCGGCGCCCGCGAGAATCTCCTGCACGGACGCACCGGGCGAAAAGGGAATCGCCCGAGCGACGTCGCTATCCATTACCGTGAGGGTTGGCATTTTACCGCCCCTTGTCGTCCAACGACTTCACCAGCGCCGCGACGTTCTCCGGCTTGGCTTCGGGTGGAATCTCGCAGCCCGATGAGAGAATGAAACCTCGCCGGTCGCCGAAGGCGCGCAGAAGGTTGACAGCTTCTATATCGACGTCCGCAGGACTTCCCTCCACAAACAGAAGTGATTTGATATTCCCATTGATGCAGGTGAGTGGAAGCTGGCTCTTCGCCACGTCGGCGCTTATCGTGTAGTCAAAGTTCGCAATGTGAACCCCGGCCCGCGCGTAATAAGGCATGATCGGGGCCGCCGGACCGGCGATATGCAGCCAGTTGGCAATCGCTCCAGCCTGCGACAATGCCTGAAAGACCCGCTGCAGCCGAGGCAATTCGAACTCCCTGAAGAAACTGGGAGGAATGACTGCCGGGGAGGCCGAGGGATCAAACACCAGCGGCAGATGTGCGCCGGCCCGGAGCTGGGCTAAGCCAAACTGAATCACGGTCTCGGCGGCAAAATCCATTAGTTGCGCCAATCGGAGAGGGTCGTCAACCGCCAGGTAAAGCGTGGCCTCCAGGCCGAGCAACTGGGTGGCAAGAGTGAAGGGACCCAAAATACAACCGATCACAGCCACCTCGTCCCTGAGCTCGCGCCTGAGAATAGTCAGGGCTTTGAGCATCTCCGGCATGCGTCCGTCGCGCAGTGGATCGGGAACAGCAAGGCCATCCCAATCGACCTCTGTGGACAAGGCGTACCGTTCGATCACGGAATACTGATTCTCCGGATAACGCAAAACGGAGCCGGCGGCCTCTGTCTCCACGTTGACGTCCATGACCGAAAACACAGCGTCATAGCCATACTGATGCAAGGCCTTGAGTTGACACTGCGCGAGGGTCTCGCCATCCCGCACGTAGTCATCCAGCGGCACGCCAGAAAGCCTGGCAGCATGGCCGAATACTTGTGCGATAACCGGAACCCGGTCGGTCTCCTGAAACTGAATGGTGGCGGCGATCCGTTGCAGGCTGTTCACAGGCCGTCTCCGGCCACTGCCTCGAGGTAGTGGAGGCAGTCGAAGGCAGATTCGGCTACAAAATCGACATTGAGTCTGTCGGGGGAAGATTGCTTTAACGCCGCGCCTCCGGCCATGACTTTTACCCGCTCCAGACCTCGAAGCCTCAGGTGATCTTTCACCTGTCTCACGAGCGGAATGATATGGGTAATGAGGCCGCTGATCCCGATGGCCACGGGCTGTTCTTTCTCCACCGCTTCCATCAGTCTTGGCAGAGGGCAGTCTTTGCCGCAGTCCACCACGCGATAGCGGCTGCCGACAAGTACCATTTTGAGGATGTTCTTACCCAGATCATGCACATCCCCTTCCAGCGAGGCAATCACGATGGTTGCTTTTGTGACGGCCGTGACGCTACCGACGGGATACAGGAGCTTCATGACCTCCGTCACGGCCCGGCCCGCCAGCATAATCTCAAGCAGATTGAATTGTTCGAGGGTGCATTTGCTGTCCAACGCCAACATGGCAGGCTCAATGCCGCGCATGACGATGTGCTGAGGGCTGGCCCCGCTGGCGCGGAGCTGTTCGGCTTGCAAAACCGACTCTGCACAATCACCCTCGAGGATCGCTGCGACAAGCGAGTTCATCGGGGAATCCTTCATCGTCAAGGTCCTCACGGTCGAGGGGTAGTCAGCTTTGCTTTTATGTTACAGCACATCGTAGCGCACGCGCGCCACGATGTTGCGCCTGGGTATCGAGGCATTCCCACTGAAACCGCGTTCCAAGGCCACCCTCTGCAGAATAAGTAAGTACCGGCGGATCGTTAATCGCCGGTCGCGACAGCCGCCAGCGATTCGGAATCCGCTACTGGAGGCCCGGCCTCATAGGGGAAGTATTTCTTCAGGCCGAGGAAGTGCTTTTCAAAGAGGTGCCAGGAGAAGAATCCAGCCAGGTATGCACCCCCGACCATGGCGATGAACAACAGCGCGAGCAGCAAAGGGTCTGATGAGACGTACGGCTTCAACGTGTCAAAGGCAAAGTTGCCGACGTGAAAGTAAACGAACTGGTTCAGAACGTAGATGGCATAGCTGAATTTTCCGAAGCTGCATAGCACGGGAGTTCGCATGATGCGCGCAAAGATACCGTCTGAACGGGTGATACATTGCAGCAATAGCGCCGACCATGCCACGGAGGCGATAAACATCTCCAGGGTGCGGAAGCTTCGGAAGAAGGGCGGGGTCAGCGCGCAAACCAGCAAGAGGCCAAATGCCGCAGGCAATATCAGTTTTAACTGACTGGTGACGCGCGACAGCCAGCTTTGCCGTACAAGCCACGCCATCAGTGCGCCAAACACAATGGCTTGAGCGCGCGGCAGTGTAGCTCCAAGAACCAGACCATCTGGGAGTCCGGCAAATTCATAGCCGACCCCGCAGCCGATGCACGCAGCGATGACCCCCAGACAGACCCAAGGAAAAGTCCGCTTTCCCGTCACCCAGACCACCAGTGGCCAGACGAAATAGAACTGTTCCTCTACACACAATGACCATAGATGACTCAGCTCATCCAGCGGCCAGAAACCAATCTTCCAGTTTGCAAAATACAGCCAGAACCAGATCTCGTGACCAGGCCCGCAGCGCTTGTCATGGCCGGTGAATATCGACATCGGGCCATGGAAATATAGAAGCAGGACCAGGAAGTAAAGCGGGAATATACGCAGCACCCGGCGACCGTAAAAGGACTTGAAGTAGCTTGGAGATTCCTTCGTATTGAATAAAATCGTCGAGATCAGAAAACCTGAAAGAACGAAGAAAAGATCTACGCCGAGCCATCCGGAACCAGCCAAACTCCACACGGTTTTCAGGCTCGTGGAGTCCAGATATGCTTTCACTCCTTCGAAGTAATAGAAGTGACAGAACAGGACGAGCAGAATCGCCGATCCGCGAATTCCGTCGAGTTGGCGGACGTGCGCGATCGCACTATTTGAAGTTTTCGTCGTCGATTGCTGGGCCAATTCACACCGCCGGAAGCACCGGGGCTGGACTCGCCTCCATCGTGCTGGATTCGTAAGGGTAAGTCGTTCATGTACTTGTGTTCTGTGAGGACGATCACCCGAGCCTGTGACAACGCGCATTGAGCTATGAGTTCTTCGAGAAGAACATTCTCGGCCTTAAGCGTTGCTTCGGGCCGGAGCACGCACCCGCTCTCAACGGCGGCCTCGCGAGATGCGGGAATCGACTTTCCTCCGTCCACGGATTACGGTATTCTACTGTCATCCCGCCAAGGTGCATCAAGCATGATCAATACCGCCAGAGGTCTACTTACAAGACATCCTCGTGCCGAGTGGCTGATCCCCGCAGCCCTATGCCTCATCATGCTGGTGCAGATGCTTTGCAGCGTGCGACAGATGTCGCAGCATGCGGATGAGGCGACCCATCTGTACGCGGGCTATCGCGCACTGAAGTGCGGCGACTACACTTTGGGCCGCGAGCATCCGCCGCTGGCGAAGATGCTGGTGGCGATTCCTCTGCTGTGGAGTAATCCTCCGATCAACTGCGCCCAACTCGCTGTGGACAAGTACGGGGTCGAGTATGGGACAGACTGGGATTATTCACAGGAGGATCAGGCTACGGACTGGCTCTATTCGCAGGATAATTGGTGGCACCTGCTGACCGAAGCCAGAGTTGCGTCAAGTATTGGTGCGGTAGCGCTCTGCATGGGTGTTTGGATCGCGGCGCGCCGTATGTTTGGGCGGGCGGCGGCGGTTGTGTCCACCACTGACGCTGGCGTTTGAGCCGAACATTCTGGGACATGGCGCTCTCCTATTGAGTAACGTCCTTCTGTCCGCGCTGTTCCTGCTCACAGTGTTCAGCTTTTATCTCTGGACCCGGCAGCGCTCTGTGCCGCTGCTGGTGGGTACGGGATTGCTCATGGGGTTGGCGCTGCTGACGAAAAACTCGGCGGTTTTATTGGCTCCCACGCTGATTCTGCTCGCACTGGCCGAGGCGTGGCTGGAGAAGAAAGATAAGAGGGAAGCAGCGGGCCGGGCGCTGGGGAATCTGGGCGCGGTGGCAGCGATTGGGATGATCGCTGCCGCAACGATCTGGTGCGGCTATGGCATGCGGTACTCGGGCGGGTCGACGGGGTACAGAAGAGGAGCTTGCGTCGATGAATTCCGCGGATGTGCGAATCGTGAAGGCCGTCCGCTCCGCCCATCTTTTACCGCAGGATTATCTCGATGGCATGCTCGAAGTGCGCGCCTTGGTTACGCATGGGTCGGATACGATTGATCTACTTGGGCGACCTTATACAGCGGCTCCCTGGTTTTACTTCCCGCTGACCACAACGATAAAATTCACGGTGCCGTTTCTAGCCATGCTGGCCCTAGGTGGAGCGGGATTATTTGCCATGGGCAGAGATCGCAAGAGGGAGATCCTCTTTGTGCTACTGCCGGCTCTGCTGTTTCTGGCATTGAGCACGCGCATGCAGAGAACCGCCGCTGGTATCTGGCATCTGTTCCCGATGCTCCCGTTCCTGCTGATTGTGGCGGGGGCAGGATGCGTTTATCTTGCCCGCCGGTATCGTTGGGCCGGTGGCGTCCTAGTTTGTCTGCTCGTGCTTCATGCGGTTTCTTCCTTGCGCGCATATCCGAATTATCTTTCCTATGCGAATGAGCTTTGGGGCGGACCGCAAAACCTCCCCAAGCACCTGCCTTGGACCGATCTCAATCAGACGTATTGGGAGGTCAGCCGGTACATGGAGCAGCATCCTAATACGCCGTGCTGGGTGAGTAGCAATTGGCTTGTTCCGGTGAGCAAATATAACGCGCCCTGCACGATGATTGGGAATCATTCGGAGACTGACCTTCCATTGCGCATGAAAGGAATCGTTTTTGTCAGCAGTTCGTGGCTCCAGGTTTATGGGCATCCGGGCACCCCGCTTTCACCTTTCTACTCCATCTTCCATGGGGTGGAACCTAAGGCCCGTCTCGGAGGCGGTGCCGTGCTCGTCTATGAGGGAGAATTCGACACCCATATAGCTGCCGCCACAATTTTAGACGACAGAATATTGAGACTACTGCGTTCGCGCATCAATCCTGCTGCAATTCTGCCCCCGGCGGAAAAGTTGGTGGAGTTCGAGCCAACTTCATTCCGTTCCCACGATTTATATTGCATTGCGCTGACGGCCAACCGTAATGTACGACAAGCTTTCGGGGAGTGCACCATTGCCCTCAGACTAGCCAAGGCCGACCCGCTAACTCTGCCAGCGGTACCAGGTATCACGCAGCAGTTGAATGTCTTATCGCAACTGAACGGCGCTCCCCTGGGGATGTAGTGTAGAAGCACTGCAACGCCAGACCGGGTAACACATGATTGGAAGTGTATGGATAGCCGACTATCGATCATAGTGCCCTGTTTCAACGAAGAACAGAGCATCCGCGAGACCCATCGTCGTCTCCTTGCGACGGCTGAGCAAAGCGGCATGGACGTTGAGATCATCTATGTGGATGACGGCAGCGTGGATGCCACCGGTGAAATTCTCCGGCAGTTGCACGCTGCAGATTCGCGAGTCAAGGTGTTGCGGTTGTCGCGTAATTTCGGCCACCAGTTCGCCATCACGGCCGGTCTGGAACACGCATCCGGTGACGCCGTTGTACTCATCGACGCCGACCTGCAAGATCCGCCCGAGGTGATCCTGCAAATGCTGGCACGCTGGAACGAGGGGTGCTGGGACGTCGTCTATGGCACCCGGACCGATCGCGAAGGAGAGAGCTTTTGGAAGCTCGGCACCGCCAAGCTGTTTTACCGCGTCATCAATTCGCTTTCTGATATCCCGATTCCACTCGACACCGGCGATTTTCGTTTGATGGATCGCAAGGTTGTCGATGCATTGCTCTCTATGCCAGAGCGCGACCGTTTCCTGCGGGGAATGGTCAGTTGGCTTGGCTTCCGTCAACTGGCGCTGCCATACCACCGGGTCGCCCGCTTTGCCGGAACCACCAAGTACCCGATGCGAAAAATGCTGCGATTTGCCATGGACGGCATTCTGTCATTTTCGGTGGTTCCGCTCCGCATCGCTACCCTAATGGGCCTGGCAGCTTCGTTCCTGGCGCTACTCGGAAGCGCTGTGGCTCTCGGTTTCCGCCTCTGGACGCATGAGTGGGTGGTTGGGTGGACCAGTCTACTCTTGGCGGGACTGTTCATGGGCGGCGTGCAACTCGTCTGCCTTGGAGTGATCGGCGAATATCTGGGCCGCACCTACTGGGAGATGAAACGCAGGCCGCTGTACCTTGTTCAGGAGCAGCTTGGCTTTTCCCTGACGGCCCCGCATCCTCCACTGAGCAGGTCAACGAGAGCGCGTATATAAGTAAAGATGGACAAAGACGACCAATCCAAAACCAACGTCGAGTTCGACGATTTTGCAAACCACTATCGCGACCTGCTCGACCAGAGCGTTTCAGCCTCGGGTGAGTCTGGGGAGTATTTCGCAAATTTCAAAGCGCAATACGCCAGCAGGATTCTTGGTAACGATTTTTCCGGCACGATTCTCGACTATGGCTGCGGCGTCGGCCTGCTCACAGGTTATCTATTGCAATCATTCCCCCATGCCCAAGTGCTCGGGTTCGATCCTTCGCAGGCCAGCGTCCGCATGGCCTCGCCAGAAGTGGCCAGCAGAGCACATCTGACGACCGAGGAAACCACGCTTCCGCCAAAGGTGGATGCAATCATTCTCGCCAATGTCATGCATCACGTACCACCAGCGGAGCGGCCGAGTCTGATGACAGCTCTCGCCGAGAGGCTCTCACCCTCAGGACGGATATTTATCTTCGAACACAATCCCGCCAACCCAGTCACACGCGCCGCTGTGTGCCGCTGTGCTTTCGATCGCGATGCAGTTTTGCTGCGGCCACCAGAAGTCACCGGATACTTTCGCCATGCGCAACTCAGCGTGCTCCGGCACGACTACATCGTGTTCTTTCCACGCCTACTGAGCTGGCTGCGTCCGACGGAAAATCTCCTGACGTGGTGTCCGCTGGGTGCGCAATACGCGGTGATTGGTACTCCAAATACACAATAGGCGCACGCACGGCACCGGTGAGCTTCTACTGGTCAGATTGACGAGCGCATCCGGCAGCTCTCTCCCCGCGCGGTTTACCAACTCACCTGTTTAGAATGCCGTTCCCACCGTGGTCGCGCCAAAGAACTCGCTGGAGTGGTCGAAGTGGCACTGCAGGCAGAAGCGGTTGGTCGAAGGAACGTGAGCTGGGTCATACGGAGCGCCTGGATTGTAAGGACCGTTCACGTAGAAAATTGTCGCAAAACTCGCTTTTGTGAGACCCCCAATCGGATCGGCGGCAGTAGCCACAAAGACGTTCTGCACGTGCTGGTTGTGGCAGGTGGTGCAGACCACGTAGAGATCGCCAGGGGTGGTGTCGCCACCGGTGATGGCCATCGCTTGGATCGCCGGGATACCGTAGTTGGATACGAACTGCGCATACGTACTGCCGACCGTGACGGTAATCGTCGCCTTGTTGCCTGCGACCGTGACAACCAGGCCGTTGGTCAGAGCCGCGGAGGCAACCGCCTGCAGGTTGGCCAGCGGGCCAATCGGGTGATCGTTGGCGTAATCGCCCGCCACCCCGGTGTCGTTGCCAAGCAACGTCGGGATGGGCAGACTGCCGTACAGATTGACCGGAGCCGCCTGGTGGTTCGAGCCAGCGTTGGTGGCGAAGTTCAAAAGCCCAAACGACTGCTCATAGGCCTGGCCTGTCATCATCGCGCCCTTGGAAACGTTGCCGTCATGGCAGCTCAAGCAGGTGGCAACGCCCTGGTATAGAGCGCCGCTCGACCAAACCAAACCAGACAGGCTCACGGGAAAGTTGGTGTCAAAGACGATGGTGCCCCCGTACCCGGCTTCAATGGGGCCGGTATCCGTGCCCCACAGGCCGGCGTCGCCTTCAGAAACGCCTCCGACGGTAAGATTAAGACCAATGATATCGCCGCCAGAACCACGGCCGCCGCTGTGCGGAGCGTGACAGCCGGCGCAACCACGGCCGCCGATTTCATGCGCGCCCTGGACGTCAGTAGTCGGAATATAGGCTGTGTTGCCCGATATGATTTGCGCCATCGCCATCGACGCGGCAATAACTACCACGAGGAATACAAACATCATCTTCTTCATGACGACAGATCTCCTTACCCCGCCCACATCTCTGCTTCCTTCGATGCTGCCTCCGACTTTTGGTTGGATCAGCCGCTCTCTCTAGGTAAAGATTTACTGGACCCAGTTTGTCTCCGGGGGGCTCTCAGGCGATTCAGAGATGTTGAGCAATGCTGGTTAGGTGATTGACTCTACACAGGGGTTTTGAGGAAGGGCTTTGCGATGTCAACCGAGGCGGGCGCCCAGGCGCTGCAAGTTGTTAGGAAGGACCCGGAGAAATCGCCGGACGAGAGTGCCACGTGGCCAGTCGTGAGAGTGCAATAAAAAGGGGGAGAGAATTGAAATCTCTCCCCCCCATACTAGCAACAAACGTTTCTTAGAATGCAGTTCCGACGGTGGTCGCGCCAAAGTACTCGCTGGAGTGCGAGAAGTGGCACTGCAGGCAGAACCGGTTGGTCGAAGGAACGTGGGTCGGGTCATAAGCAGCGCCCGGGTTGTAAGGACCGTTCACGTAGAAGATCGTCGCGAACGAAGCCGACGTAGCCAGGCCCGCGATCGACACAACGCCGTGGCCGCCGGCGCCGTAAACGTTCTGCACGTGCTGGTTGTGGCAGGTGGTGCAAACTACGTACATATCGCCAGGGGTGGTGTCGCCAGAGGTGATGGCCATCGAGCTGATCGCCGGAATTCCGTAGTTGGAAACGAACTGCGCATAGGTGCTGCTGGGGGTGATGGTGATCGTCGCCTTGTTGGCGGCGACAGTCACAACCAAGCCGTTGCCCAGAGCAGCGGCAGCAACTGCGCCCAGGTTGGCTTTCGGGCCCACCGGGTGATCGTTGCCGTAATCGCCAGCCGTGCCGCCGTCGTTGCCGAGCAGCGTCGGAATCGGGTTGGCGCCGTACAGATTGACCGGAGCAGCCTGGTGGTTGGAGCCGACGTTGGTGGCGAAGTTCAGAAGACCAAACGACTGCTCGTAGGCCTGACCCGACATCATCGCGCCCTTGGAAACGTTGCCGTCATGGCAGCTCAAGCAGGTGGCAACGCCCGTGTACAGGGCGCCGCTCGACCAAGTCTGGCCAGCCAGGGTGACAGGGTAGCTGCCATCAAAGGTGATGGTGGCATAACCGGTCGCGATGGGGTTCGTATCGGTGCCCCACAGGCCAGTGTCGCCTTCAGCAACGCCAGCTGCAGTGAAAGCAGCCGAACCGCTGATGATGTTGCCACCGCTACCGCGGCCGCCGCTGTGCGGGGCGTGGCAGCCAGCGCAACCACGGCCGCCGTTTTCGTGCGCGCCCTGGACGTCAACTGTCGGGACATAGGCTGTGTTGCCTGACGTGATTCCGGTTGCCAGCGCCATGGAACAGGCGATGACGACGACTAGAAGTACAAACATAACCTTCTTCATTTTAGTAAGACTCTCCTTGATGATTAATTCGAACATGTTCAACATCGTCTGCTACATCTGAACGGCAGCCTGCCTGTCCGCCCCGTTTCATTTGTTTCTTAGCAGAGTAGCTGGGAAGGAGAGTAGCTCGATAATCCGAAAGCCACCGTGACTTGAGTCACTAAGGCGTGCCCTGCAGGTCACACCCCGCTCGTGATGTCGAATGAGGCAGAAGGGCGAGAATGACAGCCAGCCCATTGCTTCTATTGCCACTTAGAGCTATGAATCAGACCCGCTGGTTCGGGCTAACATAGTGCTCAGATTCTGTCTATAGAGCCTTCTTCTTAAAACTTTCGTAACGTTCAGGCACCGCATGCTGAGCTTTGGCGGTAGATGCAGGGAGAGATGGTATGCAGAGCGATGGCACACAGGCGGGAAAGTGCAATAAAAAGGGGAGAGACATGAAGTCTCTCCCCCGATGCTAGCAAAAACGTTTCTTAGAATGCAGTTCCGACGGTGGTCGCGCCAAAGTATTCGCTGGAGTGCGAGAAGTGGCACTCCAAGCAGAAGCGGTTGGTCGAAGGAACGTGGGTCGGGTCATAGGGAGCGCCCGGGTTGTAAGGACCGTTGACGTAGAAGATCGAAGCGAACGAACCGGCCCCACCAGCAATCGGCTTGCTGGCGGACGCCGCATAGACGTTCTGAACGTGCTGGTTGTGGCAGGTGGTGCAAACCACGTACAGATCGCCAGGGGTGGTGTCGCCAGAGGTAATGGCCATAGACCTGATCGCCGGGAAGCCGTAGTTGGAAACGAACTGCGCATAGGTGCTGCCGGCGGTAACGGTAATCGTCGCCTTGTTGCTGGCGATAGTGACGACTAGGCCGTTGCCCAGAGCAGCGGCAGCAGCGGCGCCCAGGTTGGCTTTCGGGCCCACCGGGTGATCGTTGCTGTAATCGCCAGCCGTGCCGCCGTCGTTGCCGAGCAGCGTCGGGATCGGGTTGGCGCCGTACAGATTGACCGGAGCAGCCTGGTGGTTGGAGCCAACGTTGGTGGCGAAGTTCAGAAGACCAAACGACTGCTCGTAGGCCTGACCCGACATCATCGCGCCCTTAGAGACGTTTCCGTCATGGCAGCTCAAGCAGGTGGCAACGCCCGTGTACAGGGAGCCGCTCGACCAAGTCAAGCCAGCCAGCGTGACGGGGTAGCTGCCATCAAAGGTGATGGTGGCATAACCGGTCTCGATGGGGTTCGTATCGGTGCCCCACAGACCAGAATCGCCTTCAGCAACGCCAGCTGCAGTGAAGGCAGCCGAACCGCTGATGATGTTGCCACCGCTACCGCGGCCGCCGCTGTGCGGGGCGTGGCAGCCAGCGCAACCACGGCCGCCGTTTTCGTGCGCGCCCTGGACGTCAACCGTCGGGACATAAGCCGTGTTGCCTGAGGTGATCTGCGCCAGTGCCATGGTGCCGGCGAAAGCGACGACGAGAAGTACAAACATGAGCTTCTTCATTTAGTAGGACTCTCCTGATGATTAGTGGAACATTTTCAACATTCACTGCCTCGTTTGTAACGAAGCCCGCCCGTGAACGGAGCTTGTCTGTCCGCGCCGTTTCGATTGTCCCTGAGCAGAGTGACTCCAAACACGATACCCCCAAGGCAACCATGCTGCAGTGACGTGGGTCACTGTGGTCGCGCGCTATTCGTCACATATGGAGATTTAGAAACGTAAAGAGGTCGTGCCGGAGAGGAGACCAAAAAAGGGGGAGAGAAACTTCTCTCCCCCTATGAGCACTATCAACTTGCCAATTTAGAATGCGGTTCCGACGGTGGTCGCGCCAAAGTATTCGCTGGAGTGCGAGAAGTGGCACTCCAAGCAGAAGCGGTTGGTCGAAGGAACGTGGGTCGGGTCATAGGGAGCGCCCGGGTTGTAAGGACCATTGACGTAGAAGATCGTCGCCGCAGCCTTCACAGCGCCGCCAGCAATCTTCTGCGCGCCGTAACCAGCAGTCGAGTAAACGTTCTGCACGTGCTGGTTGTGGCAGGTGGTGCAAACCACGTACAGATCGCCAGGGGTGGTGTCGCCAGAGGTAACGGCCATCGAAGCGATCGCCGGGTATCCGTAGTTGGAAACGAACTGCGCATAGGTGGAGCCGGCGGTAACGGTAATCGTCGCCTTGTTGCTGGCGATAGTGACGACCAAGCCGTTGCCCAGAGCAGCGGCAGCAGCGGCGCCCAGGTTGGCTTTCGGGCCCACCGGGTGATCGTTGCTGTAATCGCCAGCCGTGCCGCCGTCGTTGCCGAGCAGCGTCGGAATCGGGTTGGCGCCGTACAGATTGACCGGAGCAGCCTGGTGGTTGGAGCCAACGTTGGTGGCGAAGTTCAGAAGACCAAACGACTGCTCGTAGGCCTGACCCGACATCATCGCGCCCTTGGAAACGTTGCCGTCATGGCAGCTCAAGCAGGTGGCAACGCCCGTGTACAGGGAGCCGCTCGACCAAGTCAAGCCAGCCAACGTGACAGGGTAGCTGCCATCAAAGGTGATGGTGGCATAACCGGTCTCGATGGGGTTCGTATCCGTGCCCCACAGGCCAGTGTCGCCTTCAGCAACGCCAGCTGCGGTGAAGGCAGCCGAACCGCTGATGATGTTGCCACCGCTACCGCGGCCGCCGCTGTGCGGGGCGTGGCAGCCAGCGCAACCACGGCCGCCGTTTTCGTGCGCGCCCTGGACGTCAACCGTCGGGACATAGTTAAGGTTGCCTGAGGTGATCTGCGCCAATGCCATGGTGCCGGCGAAAGCGACGACGAGAAGGACAAACATGAACTTCTTCATTTAGTAAGACTCTCCTGATGATTAGTGGAACATCCTCAACATTCACTGCCTCGTTAGGAACGAGGCCCGCCCGTGAACGGAGCCTATCTGTCCGCGCCGTTTCGATTGTCCCTGAGCAGAGTGACTTGAAGCACAATAAGGCCAAGGCAACCATACTGCAGTGACGCGGCTCACAGCGCTCGCGTGCTATCTGTCACATATGGGGATTTAGAAACGTAAAGAGGTGGTGCCGGAGAGGAGACCAAAAAAGGGGAGAGAAAGTTCTCTCCCCCTTCATGAGCTCTATCAGCTTGCCAATTTAGAATGCGGTTCCCACGGTGGTCGCGCCAAAGTATTCGCTGGAGTGCGAGAAGTGGCACTGCAGGCAGAAACGGTTGGTCGAAGGAACGTGGGTCGGGTCATAGGGAGCGCCCGGGTTGTAAGGACCGTTCACGTAGAAGATCGAAGCGGCAGACGTCACAGTGCCGCCAGCGATCGGCACTGCGCCGTGGCCGCTAGCCGAGTAAACGTTCTGCACGTGCTGGTTGTGGCAGGTGGTGCAAACCACGTACAGATCGCCAGGGGTGGTGTCGCCAGAGGTAACGGCCATCGAAGCGATCGCCGGGTATCCGTAGTTGGAAACGAACTGCGCATAGCTGGTACCGGCGGTGATGGCAATCGTCGCCTTGTTGGCGGCGACAGTCACGACTAGGCCGTTGCCCAGAGCAGCGGCAGCAGCGGCGCCCAGGTTGGCTTTCGGGCCCACCGGGTGATCGTTGCCGTAATCGCCAGCCACACCACCGTCGTTGCCGAGCAGCGTCGGAATCGGGTTGGCGCCGTACAGATTGACCGGAGCAGCCTGGTGGTTGGAGCCAACGTTGGTGGCGAAGTTCAGAAGACCAAACGACTGCTCGTAGGCCTGACCCGACATCATCGCGCCCTTGGAAACGTTGCCGTCATGGCAGCTCAAGCAGGTGGCAACACCCGTGTACAGGGCGCCGCTCGACCAAGTCAAGCCAGCCAACGTGACAGGGTAGCTGCCATCAAAGGTGATGGTGGCATAACCGGTCTCGATGGGGTTCGTATCCGTGCCCCACAGGCCAGTGTCGCCTTCAGCAACGCCAGCTGCAGTGAAAGCAGCCGAACCGCTGATGATGTTGCCACCGCTACCGCGGCCGCCGCTGTGCGGGGCGTGACAGCCGGCGCAACCACGGCCGCCGTTTTCGTGCGCGCCCTGGACGTCAACCGTCGGGACATAAGCCGTGTTGCCTGAGGTGATCTGCGCCAGCGCCATGGTACCGGCGAAAGCGACGACTAGGAGTACAAACATGATCTTCTTCATTTAGTAGAATCTCCTGACGAATGAATTACTCACTTTTCACAACGTCTGCCTCTTCCGAATGGAGCCTAGTTGTCCGCCCCGTTTCGTCCGTTCCCAGCAAACTTGTTGGGCAGCAGCTTAGCTTCGCCGCTGGCCAGGACTCAGTGACGTTCGTCACGCCCTTGCAGTCCGTCCGTCACGCGCAGTTCCGCCCCTCCTGACGGCAAACATCCACGGTTCCCAGCTTTGTGCCAAAACATAGCTAAGTGATTGAGTATTCGTATTGTTACGTCCACTCTCCAGCACGCCGCAGGTTTGTGGGCGTGACCTTTGGTAATAAGCGGCAGGCTCACATCGGAGTCGCGTACGCAAAGCGAACGGCTCTCACCTACTTTTATGTCTTATTCGTGGTCACATTCGTGGGTGACCTGTAACCAATGCATCTGCGGCATCGTCCCACCAAGCGATGAACCGTCAATTGCGGTAGGCGGAGGCTTCTGAAATCTGCAAACTGATTTGTCCCGATTGACGCGGTAACTTGAAACTGTGGCGCCAGGGAAGGGAAGCAGAGCAGTCCAACTCGGAGGCTGTGCGGCCACTCTCGTCTGGCTGGATAGCACGGGGAAGCGAATTACCGCTGGCGAGAGAGCGCAACAAAAAGGGGGAGAGATTAAGCTCCCTCCCCACACGGTTTATCAACTCACCTGCTTAGAACGCTGTTCCCACCGTGGTTGCGCCAAAGAACTCGCTGGAGTGGTCGAAGTGGCACTGCAAACAGAAGCGGTTGGTCGAGGGAACGTGGGTCGGGTCGTAGGGAGCGCCCGGATTGTAAGGACCGTTGACGTAGAAGATCGTCGCAAAAGTCCCAGTTGTAAGACCCGCAATCGGATCAGTGGGGGAAGCCATAAAGACGTTCTGCACGTGCTGGTTGTGGCAGGTGGTGCAAACCACATATATATCGCCACCAGCGTTGTCACCGTTGGTGACTGCCATCGCGTAGATCGCCGGAATTCCGTAGTTGGTTACGAACTGCGCGTAGGTGGTGCTGGCGTTGACGGTAATCGACGCCTTGTTGCCGGTAATGGAGACGACCAAGCCGTTGCCCAGAGCAGCGGCGCCTACTGCCGACAAATTTGCCAGTGGGCCAATCGGGTGATCATTGGCATAATCGCCGGGCGTGCCGCCGTCGTTGCCGAGCAGCGTCGGAATCGGTTGGGCGCCGTATAGATTGACCGGAGGAGCTTGGTGATTGGAGCCAACATTGGTGGCGAAGTTCAAAAGACCAAATGACTGCTCGTAGGCCTGACCTGACATCATCGCGCCCTTGGAGACGCTGCCGTCGTGGCAGCTCAAACAGGTGGCAACGCCTTGGTACAGAGCGCCGTTCGCCCAAGTCAAACCAGACAGGGTAACGGGGAAACTGGTGTCAAAGGTGATGGTGCCGCCGTAACCGGCTTCAATAGCCGCCGTGTCGGTACCCCATAGACCCGTGTCGCCTTCAACAACGCCGGGGCCAGAATATACCTGACCGATAATCGAACCGCCGCCAGAACCACGGCCGCCGCTATGCGGAGCGTGGCATCCGGCACAACCACGGCCGCCGTTTTCGTGCGCGCCCTGGACATCAGTTCCTGGGATATAGGCTACGTTGCCCGATCTGATTTGCGCCACGCCCACCGTAGCGGCGATGACGACGACGAAGAGCACAAACATGATCTTCTTCATTTTTAAAGGACTCTCCTTATATAAATGACTTACAAAAACCACGTCTCTGCCCACTTTGGATGCAGCTTTGAAATGAGATTGCCCCTCTGACCAGAGAACCGTGACGTGCGTCACCGACTCCGCGGAAAACATGCCTGAGCGGCAGCGATTGCTCTTTGAAAGATTCTCTATGCCAAACTTCGCTGCCACCTCATCAAATCGCGCATCCTCATGGCTCCCCCACTTACCAACTGACGGAGGCTTGCGCGGCCACCCTCCTCCGGGGTGATAGCATGGACCGTTGCGAATTCCAGCCGGGGCGATCGATTGCGGATACTGTTTATTGGGGACATCTTTGGGAGGCCAGGGCGCACGATTGTGCGTGACCGTCTATCCGCGCTGGCAAAAGAGCACGCGGTCGATCTCTGCATTGCCAACGGGGAGAATGCGGCGGGAGGTTTTGGACTGACGCCGCAGATTGCCGAAGAGTTTTTCGATCTCGGCATCGACGTCATTACCACAGGCAATCATGTGTGGGACAAGCGCGAGCTGACGGAATACTTTAACGCTGCGGTGAATGAGCCTTACAGTCCGGCGCGACGCGTACTGCGTCCGGCCAACTATCCGGCGGGAACTCCGGGAGTAGGCGTGTACGAGGGTTCGACTCGCGCCGGGGTTGAGTACGCGGTGGTGAATCTGCAGGGGCGGGTGTTTATGGCCAACATCGACGACCCATTCCGCGTCGCCGACCGCTTGCTGGAAAATATTGCGGCCAAGGTGATCTTCGTCGACATACACGCCGAGGCGACCTCCGAGAAGATTGCGCTGGGGTGGTATCTGGACGGCCGAGTGACGGCCGTCGTGGGGACGCACACCCATGTTCCGACGGCAGACGCGCGGGTGCTGCCGAAAGGGACGGCGTACCAAACTGACGTGGGCATGACCGGGCCCTACGACAGCGTGATCGGGGTGCAGAAGGAGCAAATTGTGCAGCGCTTCTTGACCAGCCTTCCGGCTCGCTTTGAGGCGGCCACCAACGACGTGCGCTTCTGCGCCGCGCTGGTGGATTGCGACGAGCAGACAGGCCGGGCGCGCAGCATCCAACGAATTATGCTGTATGAAGATGGCCGTACTGAAAACGAAGAGGGCAGGCAGAGGACCAATGGAAAGTAATCGCGAAGATGGAGCCCTGGTAATTGCGGCCGACGGTTTCACGGACAACGCAGCGTTGCCGAGAGGATTCAACTGGCGAGCATTCGATGCCTATCTGTTTGACATCGACGGCACCCTGCTGAACTCGCGCGACGCGGTGCACTACGAGGCTTTTCTGATCGCGATGCGAGAGCTCTATGGGCGCCCTGTCGGGCTCGACGGCGTTCCCGTGCACGGCAGTACCGATCCGATGATCTTGCTTGCGGCGCTGCAGCGGTCGGGAATCTGCGAGGCCGACGGTCGCGCGGGTCTCAACAAAGCCATGGCGCGAATGTGCTCGGAGGTCGAGGCGCGAGCCGAAGAACTGCGTCCGGAGCTTTGCGGAGCGGTGCCCAAGCTCTTGGCGGAGCTGAAATCCATGGGCAAGCTGTTGGGAGTGACCAGCGGCAATGTGGAGCGGATTGGCTGGGCCAAGCTCAAGGCCGCCGGCATTGGCGAATATTTTTCCTTTGGCTCGTTCAGCGACCGCAACGAGACGAGGACAGAAATCTTCCGCTGGGGTGCCGCAGAGGCGCGCCGGAAACTGGGCGGCGAGGCCAGAATATGCTTCGTCGGCGATACTCCGGCCGACGTGGCGGCGGCCAAGGCTTGCGGCTTTCCGGTGATTGCCGTGGCTACCGGCATCTTCTCGCTCGCGGAACTGGCCAAGGGTGAGCCGGAGATGTGCATCCCAGGTTGCGAAACCCTGTGGAGTTACGCAGGATGAGCGGATTCCGGTAGAATTCGGGTCATGCTTGCTGCCGTCCTGCTGGCCGTTGCGCTGCTGATTCCAGGCTTTCTGTTTGGACAGGAGTCGGCTGCGAATGCGAGTAACGCTGCGAATAACGCGGCAAGTGGCGTTGCGATTAACGATGCCAGTACCGCAGCTAGCGCGCAACCCTGCTCCGACTACGAGAAGAGCTTTCCCTCCTGCGGTATCCCCAAGGCTGAGCAGAAAAGAGCAAGGACGATCTACGAGCAAAGTCAAAAGCTGGCGGCTAAGAGGCAGTTTGACCTTGCCCTGATGAAGCTGAAAGCCGCGCGGGCGATTTCGCCTCTGGACATCGTGTACGCGTCGTCCCAGAAGACGCTTGAGAAAAAGCTATCCGCCGAGGCATTGCGCGAGGGCAATCAGGCCATGCTGGCCGGCGATACAGACTCCGCGCTGGCAGCATTCCGCCAGGCCGTCGAGGTCGATCCGGCGAACGAGTACGCGATACAGCGGCTGCATGATGCGCTGCCTCTTCCCGAAGAGTTCGGCACGGCGCAGCTCCGCGCCAGGTTGGGCGAGACCCGGCTGGAGCCGGCCCCGGGAGTGCACAGCTTTGAGTTCAAGGGAGACTCGATCCAAGCTCTGCAACAATTTGCGAGATTATTTGGCATTACCCTGGTTTCGGATCAGGGACTGAGTTCACGCAATGTGCGTATCAAATTGGACGAGGTGAGCTGGGAGACGGGATCGCAGATTCTGCAGCGGGTCTGCAAGGTCCTCATCATTCCCATGAGCGAGCAGCAAGCTCTGCTGGCAAACGATTCGGAGGAGAACCGGCGCGACCTGACACGGATGAGCCTGCGCACCTTTTATTCCGTGGGCGGAAGCACGCCTGCGGAACTGACCGAACTGACCACCGCCCTGCGAATCCTGTTTGACCTCCGATTCATCACACCGAACGCATCGCAGGGCACCATCGTGATCCGAGCGCCGCAGCAGACCATGGACGCGATCACAACTTTTCTGGACTATCTGCAAGACGAACAGCCCACGGTGATGCTGGAGATAAAGGTCTTCGAGATTTCAACTACCTTTACCAGAGACCTCGGAACTTCGGTGCCGAATGATTTCACTTTCTTTAACGTCTCCTCGGAGATCAACTCGCTGGTGAGCAGCAGCAGCTATCAGCAGATTGTGGCTGCGCTAGCGGCAAGCGGACAGACGGTGAACGCAACCACTATTCTCGCCGCACTGCTGGCCTCCTCGGCATCAACTACCTCCGTGCTAGGACAGCCATTTGGGACCTTCGGAGGAGGATTGACGCTTTCCGGCGTTACGATTCCGACCAGCTCGGCGCATTTTTCAGACAACAGTTCGCTGGCCCGCACGGTGGACGACGTTCTGCTGCGTTCGGAACACGGAAAAGCCGCGACGATGAAGGTAGGCGAACGCTATCCTATCGTCAGCTCACAATTTTCCGCTTCCAGCGCCGCAACCAGCCTGCTGTCATCGCTGGGCATAGGAACCGCAGCCAACGGAACGACGGCGATCCCTTTGCCGCAGTTTAGCTATGAGGATCTGGGACTGGTCTTGAAAGCGACTCCCCAGGTGCACGGCAAGCTGATCAGTCTGGATTACGAACTGACGGTGCGCGCACTGGGAGCCACCGAAGCCAACGGGCTTCCTGACATTACCAACCGCGAAATGAAGGGAACCATCAGCACCGAGGATGGAGAAGCCGTCGTGGCCGCCGGGCTCGTGGACAAGAGCGAGATGGCCAGCATTAACGGATTTCCGCTGATCTCGGAAATTCCCGTGCTTGGCAATGCGCTCTCTGACCAGACAAAGGTGCATAGCGCCGACGAGTTGCTGGTGGTGATAAAGCCGCACATCACTTCGGGACGCACCCACGGCGGCTCATACATTCACGTTCCAACCGACATTCCAAAGTAATCAGCGAAGCCTGCGGCGCGGACTATTTTCCCGGCACCGGCACCGCCACTCCCCCATCCATCTTCGGAATCCCAAAGTGCCCGCTTAGATGCAACAGATCCAGGGGCGTGATCGACCCCGATACGGAGACGAAGTTCAACTGCCTTGCGCCGACAAATAGCACCGCAACATCGCGAATTGCCGCCTGATCCAAGTGAACCCACAGATCGGTCGTCACCCCTGCATCGCTCTTGTGCTTGCTCAGCAGTTGCATCCATCCGGCCTCGTGATACTGCCGCCTAATTCCAGCCATGATCACCGGATCGCAGGAGACTTCGCCCGGAAAACGGAAGCTGTGCACGGAAACTCCGTTCACTCCCGCAATCACCTTGCGCAGATCCTCATTGTTGTTCTTGTCCAGCTTCGAGAATAGCGCCAGCATCGAGCGGTCCAGCGTAAACTCCGAGCGCGAGGTCGAATTCTTGCCCAAAGCCGCAATCCCATCGGGAACCCACTCCCGCGGCTGATTCGACGGGACAGCCTGCGGAGCGGAATGAGTCTGATCCGGCGGCAGCGCCGACGGCTGCTGAGGCTGGGTTTGATCCTGCGCTGCCGCGCACGTCAGCAACGCACAAGCAATCAATGCCACGGACAAAATGCGAGAGAGCCTCATCTTCTACCTCGTAGGAATACGCACGCGTAGCCGTCCGCCATGAACGGTGAATTTCACCTTAAAACCCGCAGGCGTCCGATTTGTTGCCCTGGTGTATCTGTTTGTTTTGTTCCCTGACAAAAAGGTGCCCGCCAACGGCGAGCACCTCACACTTCCAATCTTCGTTTGCTTCTGCTTAGAAGGCCCACTTAATCACCGACGCGCCGGCCGTAAATCCAGCACCAACCGATGCGATCAGCAGGGTGTCTCCTTTTTTCAGACGTCCGGTCTGCACCGCCGTCGTCATCGCCAGCGGAATCGTCCCAGCCGTGGTGTTGCCGAAATCTTCCACGTTGATGATCACTTTTTCGCGCGGCATTTTCAGGCGGTCGGCGGTGGCAGTAATAATCCGCTTATTGGCCTGGTGAGAGATGAAGCAGTCCACGTCGGCGCCGGTCATCCCGTTCTTCGCCAGGACGCGCTCCGTCATCTCCGCCATTTTCTTCACCGCATACTTGAAGACTTGCTGGCCATCCTGATGAACGTAATGCATTTTCTTGTCCACGGTCTCATGCGATGAAGGATGCAAGCTGCCGCCACCGGGCATGTAAAGGTAATCCCCGCCGTAGCCTTCAATCTGGTGCACAAAGTCAATCAAGCCGAGGTCTTCGCCGTTTTCCGTGGGCTCCAGCAACACCGCTCCCGCGCCGTCGCCGAAGAGAATGCAGGTCGTGCGGTCGGTATAGTCGATCATCGACGAATTCACGTCGGCTCCGATCACCAGCACTCTCTTATGCGCACCGCTCTCCACCAGCTTCGCCCCCGTGGTAAGGGAGTAAACAAAGCCCGAGCATCCCGCCGAAATATCGAATCCCCACGCCTGGGGAATGTTGAGTTTCCTCTGCACCAGGCATGCGGTTGAGGGATACATCATGTCGGGCGTCACCGTGCCCACAATGATCGCCTCCACGGTGCTCAAGTCGATATTATGCCGGGCGGCCAGATCGCGCGCCGCACCCACAGCCAGATCGCTGGCGGCCACACCAGGGTCAACGATATGCCGCTCGCGAATTCCTGTACGCTCCAGAATCCACTCGTTTGATGTCGCGACCATCTTTTCCAAGTCGTCGTTGGAGAGAACGCGTGGCGGTACATATGAGCCCAGAGCCGTGATCTTGGCTCGAATCTTAGTCGTCAACTTCCTACTCTCCGCTGGTAGTAATCTGCCAATTGTCGCCCACTGCGCCGGGAATGTAAACCGCTCTCACCAGAGTCCACCAACCGGCAATCAACCGCGAGCCGTCCGGTTGGCACCTTTGAGGGCGGCCCGTGCTCACGCGCAGCCGGGTTCAGCGGGCTAGGGCAAGACGAAACACTCTCTCGCAGACCATTTTCAGAGGCGTTTTTTCAGAGGGAGGAATAAGGTGATTTGCACTTAACGAAACAGCTTCCATAACAGCACTGTGAGCGCTATCCAGAACGGAAGCGACAGTGCTATCGCCATCAATACGGGATGCTTCAACTCGAAGTCCACCCCACAGCTCGGGCCCTGCCTCGTCAGTTGTTCCATTGCGCCTTCGGCGGCTAGCGCCTCTGACGCCAGATTTCGCCCTACCCAGCTTTCCGTCTGCATTACTGTTTGCTCCATGCGCAAGTTTCTCGCAGACTCTTCCGGCTATCAAAGCACAAACGGGGCTCCCGCGGAAGCAGAGTTTCCAAACTGGAGCAGGTTTCAATTCAGGAATTTTGCAGAAGATTTACAAATAGAGACAGACAAGCTCAAAAGCAATAAAGCCGGACATCGGGAGCTCACTGCGCACGAAACGGCCCGTTACCGTTGCTTCCTTCCGGACCTGGCGGGATTGGCGGGGTTTCATCGCGTAAGACCGATGTCCGACCAGGTTCGATACTACCACGTCCCTTTTTATCCTTCATCCCTGCCGCTGAGGAAAACTCCATCGCCTCGGCGAGCTCTACTATACTGGTTTCCGGATGTCCTTTGTCCACCCATCCCGTCAGGCTCCGCCCGAGATCGAGCATCTTTTCCAGACCTCGCTGTTCCTGCTGGTCGTCACCGGCTTTGCCACCCTCGCCTCCACCGGCAAGATGGATATGCCCAGCGTTATCTTCGTTCTCTCGGCGCTGCTAGTGCGAGGCGTTCTTCTCCTGCGCGACCGCCCGTTTGTAATTCCTCGCCGTGTCACTTCGTGGCTTGCGGTGAGTTTTTTCCTTTTCATGTTTGTTGATTACTTCGTATTCTCCGCCCGCGATTGGGTCGCTCCCGCCGTTCACCTGGTTCTGTTCCTGATGTGCGTCAAGCTCTTCAACGTAGAGCGCGAGTTCGACTACGTTCTCCTCGCGGTGCTTTCGTTTCTGATGGTGTTGTCGGCGGCGATTCTTACCGTGGATTCGGCTTTTCTCGCGGCCTTTGCTCTCTTCATGGTTCTGGCCGTCTTCTGCTTCATGGCCATGGAGATGCGCCGCTCCTCGCTGACCGCCTCCAACTCCGGCGCGCTGGTCATACCTGGCCGCCGCACTCGCCGCCGCG
The DNA here is from genome assembly GCA_963838135.1 of uncultured Acidobacteriota bacterium. GTDB lineage: Bacteria > Acidobacteriota > Terriglobia > Terriglobales > Acidobacteriaceae > TOLSYN. The sequence continues at coordinate 226,866 of CAWIPV010000001.1, forward strand.
CCATCTCGCCGATGCAGCGGCTCTCCGGCTCGCTGGCCCGCACCGCCGCCATCATGGTCGCCTCCATCCTGGCCACCTCGGTAGTTCTCTTCTTCGCCATGCCGCGCATCAGCGGAGGCTATCTCTCCCGCTACGCCCAGAGTGACGCCATCTCCACCGGCTTCTCCGACTCGGTCAATCTCGGCGAGATCGGGCACATTCAGCAGTCCTCCGAGGTCATCGCCCACATCCGCATCACAGGCGACACCACGGGCGACCGTCAAATCCGCCTCCGTGGAGCCGTGCTCACCGGCTTCGACGGAAAGCGCTGGATCAATCCTCATCACGAAGCCGAGGTTCTCGACCGGCGCCAGCTCTCTGTCCGCGCCAATGCCTCCGATCGCAGCGCCGAGGTTCACCTGGCCAGGGGACCGGAGCGTGATCTAATCCACTACCGAATCCTCATGGAGCCGCTCAACACCAGCGTCATCTTCACAATTCCTACCGCCCAAGCCCTTTTCGGCCTCTTTCGCGCCATGAGCGTCGACGACGACCAAACCTTTCATAATCTCGACCGCGAGCGCTCCGTGACCAGCTACGAGGGCGTCTCCGACGTCTCCGTGCCGCTACCCACCACGCTCAACGGCCTTCGTGGCGATACGCCTCTTTCCATTCCGGAGCGTTATCTCCAACTCCCCGACAATCTCGATCCGCGTATTCCGCAACTAGCGCAGCAAATCGCCGGCTCGGAGCCATCTTCCTATCGCCGCGCACTTGCCATTCAGCACTACCTCATCACCCAGTACGCCTATACTCTTCAACTTCCCTCGCAACCTCCGGCCGACCCTCTGGCCGACTTCCTCTTTCACCGCCGCCGCGGGCACTGCGAGTACTTTGCCTCCTCGATGGCCGTGCTTCTGCGCACCGTCAATGTTCCTTCGCGCGTCATCACCGGCTTCCGCGGGGCGCAGTTCAACCCCGTCAACTCCACCTACATCGTCCGCGCCCGCGACGCCCACTCGTGGGTTGAAGCCTACATTCCGGGGGCTGGCTGGCTGGCCTTTGACCCCACCCCGCCCGGTGACGCGCCGGAGCCGACCTTCTGGAGCCGCTCCCAGCTCTACCTGGACGCGGCGCGCGAGTTCTGGCGCGAGTGGATCGTCAACTACGATGCCGGGCACCAGCAAGTCCTCACTGTCGCCAGCGTACGCAAGAGCCGCAGCGGCATCGCAACATTCCGTCTGTGGGCTGCCCAACGGTATCGCCGAATGTTGCAGGTTGCTCGGCGCGTGCATCAGAATGTCACCCACAATCCCGAGCGTCTGCTACGTCCCGCGCTCATCCTGCTCGCCCTGGTCGTGCTGATCGCGCTGCCCTTCGGATTGCTTCATCTCAAGCATCTCTGGCGAACTGCGTCGCCCGGCTCGGCAGCGGCCATCCTCTATCTCCGCATGACCCGCCGACTTGCCCGCCGGGGATATCCCCGCGCCCCCACCCAGACCGCTTCCGAGTTCGCCGCCTCCATCGCCGATCCCGCGCTGCGCGAGGCCGTTCTCCGCTTCAACGCCGCCTACGAGCGCGCCCGCTTCGGAGATTCCGCCTCTGCGGCGCAAAATCTCCCGGCCTTGCTCGATCAAGTTCGCCAATCCCTCGCCCGCAACTGATTTGCCCCTTGCACGATCCCGTTTTGAAATCGCCTTGATCTGTACAAGCTGGGCAATTTGTTCTGCCGGCTTCATCTTCGTATTCCATCCTCCGTCACCACAGCTAAGCAGGTGAGAGTATGGCGACTTCGAGCTTACGTCTTTATAACTTCCTCTATCACCGCAGCCCCGTCCCAATGTTTCTTTACGATTGCAACTCGCTGCGAATCAGAGCAGCCAATGAAGCGGCGCGTTCAAAGTACGGCTATAGCGTAAGAGAACTCCGCTCCATGACCGTTCGCGACCTGCACCCGTGCGGTGACGCGCCCGCCCCCGACGGCGAGTCCCCATCCGGCGCAGATGCTCCCTCGTCCTCGCTTTGGACGCATATCACCAGCCGCGGCACCCTGCTCTACGTGGAGATATGTCTCGTTCCCTTCGTCCACCGGAGCCAAAGCCTCTGTCTCATGTCTGCCGTTGATATTTCGGGCTGGAGCAAGTCCAAGCTCAGGCTGCTCCGCTCCGAGGAAATTCATCGCTCGCTGGTCGAGGAATGTCCCTTTGGAATCTATCGCTTCAACCTGACCAGCTTGCGCTATGAACAGGCCAACTCAGCGCTGCTGCAACTTCTCGGATATAGCCTGGAGGATTTCTGCTCAACCCCCAGCCCCGCCATCTATGCCGATAGCGCCGATCATCAGCGCTATCAGGCTGAGTTACGCGCCGCCGGCAGGGTTCGGGACTTCGAGACCCGCTTCCGCACAAAGGATGGCCGCATTCTCCGCGTCTGCATCTCCGGCTATCTCGGTGCCGACCCTGAGAACAGCCAGGAGTTTGTGCAGTGCTATGTGCAGGACGTTACGCGTCAGCGCGAGCTAGAGGAGCACCTCCGTCAATCGCATCGCTTGGAGGTGGTTGGCCGCCTTGCCGGAGGCGTCGCCCACGACTTCAACAACATTACCCAGTCCATCAGCCTCTCGTGCGAGCTCGCGCTGCTTCAGATGCAGCTAGCCCCGGCACTCCAATCCAAACTCATGGACATCATGAAGCAAACCATGCGGGCCGCCGAAATCACCCGCCAACTACTCGCCTTCAGTCGCCGCCAGGTGCTCCAACCGCAAGTCGTCAACATCAACGATTGCGTTCGAAACTCGCTCAGCATGATCACGCGCACCCTCGGGGTTGAGGTCGACATTGCCTTGAAGCTCGATGAAACGGTCGCTCCCATCTTCATCGATCCCGACCAGTTCGCCATCGTCCTGATGCAGTTAGCCGAGAACGCCAGCACCGCCATGCCCCAGGGTGGGCAGTTGCGAATCTCCACTGCCGCCTGCCCCGAAAGTCTCGATGCGAACGACCCCGGTGTGAAGAACGACGCGAATCACGATGCGAAGAACGATGTGAAGAGCTTGGATGCGAAGCCGTGCGTGCTACTCACCGTCTCGGATACCGGCATCGGCATGAACGAGAAAACTCTCGCACGTATCTTCGAACCGTTCTTCTCCACCAAGAACACCACCCTCACCAGCGGCCTCGGTCTCTCCACCGCTCACGGAATCATCTCCCAGAGCAACGGCTGCATCGAGTGCGAATCCACTCTCGGACAGGGCACAACCTTCCGCATCTACCTGCCGCTCGCCGCCATTTCGCCCGGAAGTACCGTACCTCCGCCGGTAAAATCCGCGCCTCCGCATACACCACCTGAATACGAAGGCACGGCTTGAGGCCGCGCCCGCATCATTCGTTTTGGCGTCGCAACTTTATTTCGGCGTCGCTAGATACCCGGAAATCTCCCCCTTGTTCATATTGAAGACCACCACCTCGTAGAGTTGCTTGTCGCGTCCAGTGTAGAACTGCAACGGCTCTCCCAGGCTGCGGTCCTTCTTCTCGACCGTGTGATCGTCGGCATAAACATTCAGCGTAAATCGCGATTTCTTCGGGTCTGTCTTCTTCAGTTCCAGGCTCACGGTCGAAATCGGGCTGCGCTGTTTCTTCTTCAGAGTGAACTCAAAGTAGTTGCGGTCGCCCTTGTGCTTCAAAAACTCCAGCTCATCATGACTTTTTGCGATCAGCCCGCTATGCACATTCAGGTCGCCGATAGCGGTTTCAAGCTTCGCCTTGGTTGCCGCCAGGTCATTGCGGGTGCTGGCAATGTCACTCTTCGCGCCGCCCAGGTCGGTCTTCACTCCGCTCACCGCCGAGTTCACGCTGGCCACTTCCTGGTTCGTCGCCTGCTGCTCAGCCGAGAGTTTAGCGGCCGCGCGTTCCTGCTGCGTTTTCAGCTCCGTTGTCCGGCTTGTAAGCTCTTTCTGCGTCGATCCGACCTTGGAACCGAGAGCTTCCATCCCTGCTTCAATGTTCTTGTTGGTCAGGTGAAGTTTGTCTTCAATGACTTTTGATTCCGCGCTCTGCCGGGCCGCACTCGCTTCAAGAGAGCTCACCCGGTCGCGCAGCTCGAAGATAAGATAAAGCGCGACTACAAACAGCAGCACTACCGCAACAACCACTACGACCACCGCAGCGCTGGTTCCGCTCTCCGTACAGATGATCGTGGTGCCACCGCTTCGTCGATCCTCCCCTGTCCGTCTATCTCCGGATCGTCTCTCAAGAGGCTGAATTTCGTTACTTTCTTGCATGTGGGGGCTCCTGATGAGAAGTTTGGCTTCCTCAGATTGTTCCAGTGCACCTGCGACGTGTCAATGTGGACCTTACTCCTCAACACGAATCCGTATTACGAAATAACAAATTCTGGAATTCTGGCCTGAACTGACCAGTTTGGTTCTCCCCGTGCACCAACATAGGCCAGCAGAACTGCGGCTCTGGCCAACAGTTCACTTTCAGCCCCGGTTTTTTCAGGGCCAGAAGTTCAGATTAGCCCTGCGGAGATATTTCGTAGGCGGTTTCGCGGAAAGTCAGCAGCGCATCTCTTTTTGGGAATGTGCGTACTGCAATTGACGCGCCGCTTACATAGTCGGAGAGAGTACATGAAACAGATTCGTCTGTTCATATTGTTCGCACTTGTTGCCACGGCAGTCGGAGTTGCACAGGACAGTCAACCGTCCAACACGCCCCCCGCCGATAATCCGCAGCCTACCACGGTGATCGTGACCCCGGCCCTGCAACCCTCGCCGGTAAGGATTCTCACTCCCACCCAGGGACAGACACTGCCGGTGAACTATGTCCATCTCCGCTTCGAGTTGGTGCAGCCCGCGCTCAGTGGAGAGCCGAATTTCCTGGTACAACTCGATAGCGCCGATCCGATCAATACGAGTGACACCGATTACACCTTCCCCGATCTGCAGCCCGGCAACCATACCATCCGCGTGACGCTGGTGGATGCAAACAATGTACCCGTCCAGGGTGGTAGCGCAACGGTCCATTTCAAGGTGCCATCCGACCAACCAAAGAGCGATGACCCGCGCGGCGCCGCGCTGCATTCCAGTGGAACACCCGGCAGTCAAGCCAACAGAACCCTCGTCGGCGCTGCTCCGGCCGCACCCATTCCTCCTGAGTTGCGTAACGAAGGAGATCCGAAGCTTCCATTGGCAGGCAGCCCCTTGCCGTTGCTGTCGCTGATTGGTTTTGGGTTACTGATTGGGGGTGCCGCGCAGGCCATGCGCGCACACTGAAGTTCAGCACCTGACCGTCCATAATTCCAATTCTGGCCTGTGTTTCTGCAGCCGTCTCTAGCATCTATACCCATTGAGTTTTCGGCGTGAAGCCGCGACCTCTAGGACGTGAAAACTGTGTCTCCCTTCATTCCGGCGCGCGCACCCTTAGGTATGAGAGTATTTCGACGCTACTTCGCACCGTTGCTTCTCTTTTCCGGTGTTGCAGTTCTAGGTTACGCGGGATTCCAATACGGAGCGATGCTCTTTGAGCAGCGTCATCTCCAAGCGCTCTGGCGCCAGCAACAGAGAATCAATCATACTTCCGACAATCGCCCCCAACCCCGCCCAGTCTCCGAAGATGGCGTTCTAACGCGCATCAGCATTCCAAGCATTGATTTTTCAGCCGTAATCGTCGAGGGCACCGATTTATATTCGTTAATGATCGGCCCAGGACATTTGACCGGCACGGCTGTTCCAGGCGAGGCAGGCAACGCCGTGGTCAGCGCCCACCGCGACACTTTCTTCCGCAACATCATGAAGCTCACTCCGGGCGACCGCATTCTGATCGAACGCGGCGGACGAAGTTTTACCTACGCGGTCGAGGGCTTCAGAATCGTCAATCCCAACGACGTCTCCGTGACTGCGCCGACCAACGACAACCGGCTCACGCTTGTCACCTGTGATCCGGCCTACTACCCGGGGCCCGCCCCGCAGAGACTGGTTGTAATCAGCAAACTGATTTCGCCGGAGGCGGCTTTGCCCAATCTTGCGGAATCCAAACAGCCCCGAATCCAGGCGCCGCAAATCCAAGTGAAGCGCGCGGCGATGGACAAGGCCGCGGCTCACGGAGCAGGGCAGTAGCGTCCGCACCTAAACGGTCTTCCTCTCATCGCTGTTATCGAACTCCGCACTTCTCTCGCCGGAAACCCGCGCACTGTTTACAATGGAGCGGTGCAAGAACAGAATGACGTAATTGTTATCGGCGGCGGCATCATTGGCCTCTCGCTCGCATGGGAGCTAAGCCGCAAGTCCGCGCAGGTGTTGGTCATCGAGCGGGCCGAGCTTGGACAAGAGGCCGCTCGGGCCGCGGGTGGAATGATCGCCGATCTCGATCCCGTGCTCCCGGCCGACCTCCGCGAACTGGCTCACCGCAGCGCAAAGCTTTATCCAACCTTCGTCACTAATCTCGAAGCCGAGTCGCAACACAGCATCGACCTGCGCGATGCCGGTGTGATTGCCTTTGAAGAACATCCGATTGCCGAGACCGAGGGCATCCGCGCCATCACTCCGGCGCAAGCCTTGGCATTGGAACCCAAGCTGGCAATACCGCCCGACCCTGCCTACACCATGCGCGAGCGCGCCGTGGACCCTCGCGATTTAGTCTCCGCCTTGCTGTTGGCGATGCAGCGACACGGCGTACGAGTAGTTACCGGCGAGGCCGTCCAGAAGGTAGTCGTGGAGCATGGCCACGCCACCGGAGTGCTCACTGATCATGCAACTTATGCCGCGCCGCGTGTGGTGAACTGTGCCGGAGCGTGGGCGGCCCAGATTGCAGGCGTCAAACTGCCCACCCTGCCGGTCAAGGGACACATGGTGGCCCTGGCTTTTCCAGAGGAGTTGGCGATGACCTCCGCCGACCGCGAAGAAAAGCGCGTCCTGCGCCATGTGCTGCGCTCGCGCTGGTGCTACATCGTTCCGCGCAGCAATGGACGCTACGTCGTAGGCAGCACGGTCGAGCCGGCTGGCTTTGACAAGTCGCTCAACGCCTACCGCGTAAAGCGGCTGCAGGATGCGGCGGCGCGCTTGATTCCATCGTTTGCGCAGGCAAAGATTGCCGAAGCCTGGACCGGACTTCGCCCCGGAACCCCGGACAATCTCCCCATGCTCGGAGCTACGACCATCGCGGGCTACTTTGCCGCAGCGGGGCATTACAGAGACGGAATTCTCCTCGCTCCGGTGACGGCCGAGGTCATGTCTGCGCTTATTCTCGAGGGAAAAACACTGTTGCCGATGGAAAGATTTTCTCCGCAACGCTTCTAGCTTTCGGACCGTCTATAACGCAGCGAAACAGATTTACTTTCCAGCCGGAGAAGTCAGCACAATCGCCGCGCGGGCATCCTTCATTCCCGCCCGTATGCTGTCGTCCAGGTCCAGATGCGGCACAGGGGAGTCTAGCGCCGCCTCGTAAATGTTGAACGCCTGCTGAGGACGGTGCACCTTGGTCATCGCAAGACGCGCGGCCACCAGCAACGCCATCAACCCCTGGTGATCCTTCGGATAGGCCTCGGCAAGTTCCTGGTACTCGCCCAGTGCGCGCTCGTATTCCTGTTGCTCCTCAAGCGCCTGGCACAACTTGAACCAAGTCTCGGCTGGCAGCAGAGCGCCGCTAGTCCCCACCAGATCCTCGTAATCCTGTAACGCGCGATTGGGGTCGCGCAGGCTGAGGTGGAGCGCACAGAGTCTTTGCGTGGCGTGTGCGTAGGCGGGGATGTCGTGCTTGCGCCACTGTATCTCCTGCTGCAACAACAGGGCTCTTTCGGACTCGGGATTGACCTCCGCGTACCGCTCGAGTTCAACCAGTGCATCGTCCAAACGATTCTGGCCGAGCAGTTCGTGAATCTGGTCGAGTTCTGCGTCGTAGTTCGGATCGATCTGCTTCTCGATGCCCTTGTTGATGGCGTGCTCCAACCCCGAGCGTCGAATGGCGACGGCGGCCACCATGCCAAAAGCGAAGCCCCCCACATGCGCCATGTGAGCCACTCCGCTGTTGGCTCCAGACATCACGCCGGAAAAAATCTCGATGGCAAACCAGATCGGCAGCAGCCAATAGGCTTCGGCAGAAAAACGCGCAGGGCGGAAGAATCCCCACAGCCACATCAGGTTGATCTGCACCTTGGGGAAGCGCACCAGGAACGCGCCCATCAGCGCCGCCACCGCGCCCGATGCCCCTAGCGTGGCGACATTGCTGCCAGGGTTGCACCAGCTATGCACCTGCAGCGCAAACGCCCCAGCAATCAAATACACCGCCAGATACAGCCCGCGTCCCCACGCGTCTTCCAGCACGATTCCCGCCAGCCACAGAAACCACATATTGCCGATGATGTGCAGCCATCCGCCATGCAGAAAGTTGGCCGTGATGTAGGAGTACCAGGTCGGGTGCGCCGGAACGAACGCATAGCGCTCCAGCACCGAGCCAGAGTGCAGCTTCTCATAGCGCGCCGAGAGTTTGTCCATCTCCCCTTGCAAAAGCACGGGGTCGTCTATCAACCGGGTTCGAGCGTCCCACGCATCCGCCACGCCGCGGGTCTCACTCTGCGCGGCGGCCCATGCACCCGGATCGCGCCGCTTCACGTCGTCCACCAACAGTTGCGCCGGAGGCGGCAGAGTGAGGTCCGGATGCGTGGCCGCCAGAAGACGTATGTGCATCCGCGTCTCTGTCAGTTCCGACGACTCGCTGTTGAGTGTAGAGATGGTAAGCAGGAACACCACAACGTTGATGACAATGAGCCCAATCGTGATAATCGGCAATCGCCGCGCCTGCATGTTATCGTGACCGATGGGTATCAGCATGGGCTCTGTTCCTGAACTTATGATTTATCCGTCCTTGAATTGTCCTCTGAAATCCCGCGCCCCGCAATGCTCATAAGGATTGGGCCCAAGCGCTGCAACGAATTCTGCGCATCCAAGGCGGTGCTATACTTTCCGGTTTGCGTGGAAGCGCAGCTTCTTTCCCACTTCAGAAAGGATTCTCCCCGTCATGGCCTCATCCGCGATTGCTTTTGCAAAACAAAATGAAAAACGCTTCCTCGAAGAGCTGAAAGACCTGCTTCGCATCCCCAGCATCAGCACTCTTCCGGAGCACAAAAGCGACATCGATAAAGCCGCCGCCTTTGTCGCCGCCGAGTTGAAGCGCATCGGTATCGAGCACGTCGAAGTGATCGAGACCGACGGTCATCCATTGGTCTACGGCGATTGGCTTCACGCATCCGGCAAGCCCACCGTCCTCGTTTACGCGCATTACGATGTGCAGCCGGCCGAACCGCTCGACGAATGGCTTTCGCCTCCGTTTGAGCCCACCGAACGCAATCAGAATCTCTACGCGCGCGGTGCGGTAGACGACAAGGGCCAGCTCTGGATGCAGATCAAAGCGCTGGAATCGCTCTTCGCCGCCGATGGGAAACTGCCCGTCAACGTTCGTCTGCTCTATGAAGGCGAAGAAGAAGTCGGCGGCGAGGCGGTTGAAAAGTTTGTACAGGAGCACGGCGAACGCTTGAAGTCGGATGTGGCGCTGGTCTGTGACACCGAACTTTTCGCACCCGAGCTACCGACCTTGTGCGTCGGTCTGCGCGGCCTGGTCTACACCGAGATTGAGGCGCGCGGCGCGGCTACGGACCTGCACTCGGGTGTCTACGGCGGCGCGGCTCCCAATCCGCTCTTTGCTCTCTGCACAATCATCAGCAAGCTAAAAGACGACGATGGCCGCATCCTCATCCCTGGCTTCTACGATCAATGGGCCTCGCCCACCGATGCCGAGTTGAAAGCCTGGAAGTCGCTGCCCTTCGACGAAGAGCACTACCGCAAAACCGAGGTCGGATCGACGGTCTTAACCGGAGAAAAAGATTACGGCGTGCTCTACCGCACCTGGGCCCGCCCCACGCTTGAGGTACACGGAATCCCCGGCGGCTTCACCGGAGCCGGCGCCAAGACGGTCATTCCGGCCAAAGCGTCCGCCAAGGTTTCCATGCGCCTGGTGCCCGACCAGGACCCCGACGACATCCTGGAAAAGTTCACCCGCTTCGTGAATTCACTCACGCCCAAGGGAATCCAGCTCAGCATCAAAGTGCACTCCAAAGGCAAAGCCGTGGTGGTAAGCACGGACAACGACTACATCAAAGCAGCCGATCAGGCGCTTGGCGAGGTCTTCCAGAAAGAGACCGTGTACACCCGCTCTGGCGGCTCGATCCCCATCGTCGGACAATTCCGCAACGATCTCAAAATTCCATCGGTCATGATGGGTCTCGGTCTCCCTGACGACAACATCCACGCCCCCAACGAAAAGTTTCACATTCCAAACTTCTACAAAGGCATCGAGTCGATCGTCCGCTACCTGTCCATCCTGGGCCGGTAACCACATCGCGACTGGCGCAAAAAGGCCCGGATCATCTCCGGGCCTTTCTGTTTGCCATACGAAACTTCTTAAAGCTTCTGGAAGTAAGCGATCATATCCGGCGAGGTCCACTCCACCGCGCCGATGAATTTGCGTTGGATCTTCCCGTCCTTATCGATCAAAAACGTCTCCGGATACGCAAACGTTCCATACAGCGAGCTCGACTTATGATCCGGATCGCGGATGGTCAGCACTCCCTGCATGTTCTTTGTCGTAAATGCCTTGTAGGCTCCATCGTCCACGTCCATACTGATCGCAAGTACCACAACTTTGTCGCCCATCCGCCGCTGCAAGGCCACCAGGTCCGGCACCTCCTGCACGCATGGCGGACACCATGTGGCCCAGAAGTTCAGCAGCACGGGCCTGCCGCGGAACTGGCTCAGTTGCACCGTTTTCTGGCCGTCGCTCACCGTAAAGTCCGGAGCCGTTGTGCCAATCTTTGCTGGTTCCGAGTTACGGCACGAGCCCAGCGCGAGCACCAGCGCTGTCCCTGCCAGAAGAATCCCAAATCGTTTGCGGAAGTTCACGTCCCTTATAATAAACCTCGAAGCACAATTATGGACTCCACGACCCTTCTTAATTCCATACCTAAGGTCTCCGTCATCATTCCGGCTCGCAATGAGGAGGCCAATCTCGAGCGTTGCCTGCGTTCGCTCGTGATCCAGAAGGGCGTTTCCTTTGAGATTCTCATCGTGGATGACGCCTCCACCGACGGCACGCGAGCCATCGCCGAGAGTTTCACCAGGGTTCGCCAGTGTCCCTTCATCGGCCTCAATCGATTCCTCTTGGATGTCCATGTTCTCGACGCGCCCCAGCCTTTACCCTCGGCATGGACCGGCAAGGCGAATGCCCTGGTCACCGGTGAGGCCGCCGCCCGAGGCGAGTGGCTTCTCTTCACCGACGCCGACACCGAACACTTCGAAGGCTCTCTGGCCGCCGCCGTAGCCGAGGCCGAGGAATACCGCGCCGACCTGCTCTCCTATTCGCCCGAGCAGCTTCTCACCGGCTTCCGCCAGCGCTTGCTCATGCCGCTCATCTTCGGCGAACTGGCCATGAAGTACAGTCCGCGGCGCGTCAGCGATCCCGCGTTACCCGATGCCGCCGCCAACGGCCAATACATCCTGGCCAGCGCCAAAGTTCACCGCAAACTTGGCGGCTTTGCCTCCGTTGCCACCGAGTTGCTCGAAGACGTAGCACTGGCCCGCCGCTACAAACAGCAGGGAAGCACAATCCGCTTCCGCTTCGGCCGCGGCCTCGTGCGCACTCGCATGTACAGCTCCTGGGACGATCTCCGTACCGGTTGGACCAAGAATCTCGCCCTGCTCTTTCCACATGCCCGCAAACTCGCCCACAAACGCCTGAACGAGTTCTATTGGCTGCTCCTGTCGCTTCTTCTGTCGTTATTCTGGACGGCACAGCTCACGGCGCCTCAAACAGGTGTAGCTCCTCCGGTTCACTGGATTCCGATCCTTGCGGTCTTCTTCCTGTGGCTCTTCACGCTCTTCAGCTTTGCCGTCTTTTACGTCCGAGTAGCCCGCGCCCATTTTCCGTTTGGTCCAACCCTGCTCTCCCTCTTCGGACTTCCGTCTTTTGCCGCGCTCCTTCGCCGCTCGGCCAAAGCTTACGAAGAGGGAACTGTCACTTGGCGAGGACGCATCTACCGTACGACGGGAGCCGAAACCCGCTCCGTCGCATCCAATCCCAAGTAGCCGTGCAATACTTTCGCCCCACTCGTCATGGAGCCCCTTTGCAATGATCTACCTCACCCGTAAGGCCGAGTTCTCCGCCGCGCACTACTATTACAACCCGCAGTGGACTCCCGAGGAGAACCAGCGCGTCTTCGGCAAGTGCTCCAACCTCAATGGACACGGCCACAACTACACCCTGGAAGTCACCGTCGCCGGCGAGGTCGACGCCATCACCGGCTTCGTCATCGACCTCAAGCTGCTAAAAGATATCCTCAACCGCGAGGTCCTCGACGACTTCGACCATCGCCACCTCAATAAGGAAGTCCCCGAATTTACCGCCCAGCTTCCCACCACCGAGAACCTCGCGGTCGCAATCTGGCGGCGCCTGGAAGCCAAACTCCATCCCGCAAAGCTGCATCGCGTGCGCCTCTACGAGCTGCCCGACCTCTTTGTGGACTACTACGGTGAATAGCCCGATGAAGGTCGCGACGAAGGTCTATCTCACCCGCCGCTATCTCTTCGTCGCCTCCCACCGTCTGCACAATCCCATGCTCAGTGAGTCCGCCAATCAAGAGTGCTACGGCAAATGCAACCACTCCCACGGACACGGCCATAACTATTTTCTTGAGGTCACCGTAAGCGGCCCTATTGCCCCCCAGACCGGAACCGTCTGCGATCTGGACGCGCTCGATTCCGTCGTCAAGCGCGAAATCCTCGACCGCTTCGACCACCAGAACTTGAATCAGCTTCGGGATTTCACCGAAATCATTCCTACGACGGAAAATCTCGCAATCCAGGTTCAGCAGATTCTGAGCCGAGTTCCGCTCCCGGCTCATCTTGAAAGCATCCGTATCGAAGAGACGCCGAAGAACTCATTTGAATACGCGGCCGCTTCAGAGCCAAGACGCTGAACTGCTAACCCGCACTAGTAAGCGGGAGATAAATCGAGAGATAATGAAAGCGATCGCCATCAGCAAACGAATGAGCCAGCCACAGCAAGACGAAATGAACGCCCTCCAGCACGCCAGCTTTGAAGAGCTGGTCCGCGAGATGCTCTCCCGCGTCGGCGAGGACCCCGAGCGCGAAGGACTGCTCGATACCCCCCAGCGCGTCGTCAAATCGATGCAGTACCTCACCCGCGGCTACGCGCAGCAGCCCGCCGACGTGCTCAACGGCGCTCTCTTTACCGTCGACTACGACGAGATGGTGATCGTCAAAGACATTGAAATGTTCAGCCTCTGCGAGCACCACATGCTGCCCTTCTTCGGCAAGGTGCACATCGCCTACATTCCCAAAGGCAAGGTCATCGGACTCAGCAAACTGCCGCGCCTGGTCGAAGTCTTCGCACGCCGTCTCCAGGTGCAGGAGCGCCTCACGACCCAGTTAGCCGAGGCGATCCAGGAAACGATCCAGCCCCAGGGAGTCGGTGTCGTCATTGAAGCACGCCACCTGTGCATGATGATGCGCGGCGTAGAAAAACAGCACTCCGCAGCCGTCACCTCGGCCATGCTCGGCGTCTTCCGGCAGCAGGAAACCCGCAACGAGTTCCTCTCGCTCCTGCGCCAGAAAGCACCCAACGACTTCTAACTTCCGTGCGAAGAGTTGCTTTTGCCGTTGCTCCCTCACGCCATTGCTCCCGCTCTTCGCGGTTGCCGTTGCCCCTGTTTCTTGCCGTTGACCCTGTTTCTTAAAGTGTCATCCTGAGCGCAGCGAAGGATCGCCGCACCGCTCAAATCCTTCGCCCCGCCTCAAGCCTTTCAACCAGCCATCGAGGTTCCAGGGAGTTCTAAACAGGGTTCGTGGTAACTCAAGAAAACGATATTCAAGCTAACGCAACCAGAGTACAATTTGCGTGCTTTGCCGTGCCTAAACGTTGTTGCGCAATTCGCGGACCCTTTAAGGAGGATCATCTTGCAGAACTCGCTGAAGGCCGCGAAATGGAGATGACAAATGCAGAGCTTGACGGAAAGTGCGCCTCGCGCGAAGGTGGTGTCTCCTGAAGAGCCTTCCGCGGTGGTTGGCGTCCTGGTTGGCTGCGTTGTATTTCTAAGCGCTTTTCTTCTGTTTGAGGTCGAACTTCTAATTGCCAAGTACATCCTGCCGTGGTTTGGCGGCACGCCTGCAGTGTTCACCACCTGCATGCTGGTATTCCAAGTTCTTCTGTTGCTTGGCTACGGATACGCACATCTTCTCGAATCCAGGGTCTCGCCACCCCGTCAGCCGATCATCCATGTTCTGCTTCTGGTCTCGGCGTTGGGAGTGATGTTCTGGCAGACATACGTCTGGCGCGTCCCCTTGCTGGCCGATGCACGATTGCGCCCCGTCGATAGCCTATTTCCAGTCGCGCATATCGTCTTTGTGTTACTGGTCAGCGTTGCTCTGCCATTCTTTGTGCTTTCTACCACCGGCCCTCTCCTTCAGTCATGGTGGGCCCGGATGTACGCCGGTTCCCCATACAAGTGGTATGCGTTATCGAATGCCGGGTCGCTAGCCGCATTGCTGGCATATCCAGTCTTCATCGAACCGCGAGCCACGCTGAGGACGCAAGCGTTGTGGTGGTTTATCGGTTTCGCGTTGTTCGCCTGCGCGGCGGCAGCCATCACATGCCTGGCGGCACGTTATCCCTCGCCTCTTGCCGAATACTCGGATGCTTCGGCTGTGCCCGGAGGGCGTCGCCTTGTGCTTTGGCTTCTCCTCTCCTGCTGCGGCTCGCTTCTTTTTCTGGCGACCACCAACCAGATCTGCCAGGAATTTGCCGTAGTGCCTTTCTTGTGGGTCTTGCCGCTCTCGCTATATCTTCTGTCGTTCGTCTTCTGTTTTGGCACGGAGCGGCCATTATCCCGTACGCTCTGGTCGGCGATGCTGGCTGCGGCCACTCTTCTGGTGAGCGTTGTGCTCTACCGCCCCGATGTCGGCCTCTGGTTTCGGATCGCCGTCTGTTGTTTCGTACTGTTTTCCGGGTGCATGGTTTGTCACGGTGAGTTGATGCGATCAAGGCCGTCAAACGCTCATCTGACCTCTTTCTATCTCACCGTCGCAGCAGGCGGCGCCGTCGGAGGTGTCTGCATTACTCTGATCTTCCCATTCATCTTCAAAGGATTCTGGGAATTTCACATCGGAATTTTGGCATGCTGGGCATTACTCTGCGTCTTGTTACTACGTGACCGCTCGTCATGGATATACCTCCCCAAGCCCATCCTGCTTGCCTTCTGTGTGCTGCTGATCTGTTCCGGACCAATCCTGTTATCGGTGGAATTAACTCCTCTAAGCTTGTTCTTGGCAGCGCTTGGAGTTCTCGGCTTTATTGCGTTCCTGCTCTCGGGCAATCCGAAAGCGTCCGAGGCCACCCAGACCAAGGCCGCCCGCTTCTCCGTCGTCTTCACTCTAGTTCTGCTCGCTGTGACCCTGTTCTTCCCGGCCATAAACGATTTGAGTCGCGCAGTCGCCGTCTCCCGTAACTTCTACGGCGTACTCTCTGTACTGGAGCGTCAGGACCAACATTCCGCTCGCTTGCTCTCGCTCAGGCACGGCGCAACCATTCACGGCATGCAATACATTGAAACCTCAAAACGATCTCAGCCGACAGCCTACTTCAACCCGTCCAGCGGCATAGGTCTACTGCTCAGGGATCGAATTGCCAGGAGTCCCGAGTCGCCTCTACGCATTGGAGTAGTTGGCCTCGGAGTCGGCACCATCGCCGCCTACGCTCGAAGCGGTGATTCCATTCGCTTCTACGAAATCAACCCTGAAGTCGTCCGTTTGTCCTATTCCGGTCCGAACAGGCGATTCACCTTTCTAACGGATAGTCCTGCGAAGGTGGACGTGGTGCTTGGCGATGCCAGAATTTCGCTGGAGCGTGAGCTGGCGCGCAATCAACCAGAGCGTTTTGACGTACTGGCAATCGACGCATTCACCGGAGACAGCATTCCGTTCCATCTGTTGACGCGCGAGGCTTTTGCCCTCTACCTAAAACACCTGAATCCCGTGGGCGGCGTTCTCGCGGTTCACATCAGCAATCGTTACCTGGATCTCAAGCCAGTCGTTGCGGAGTTGGCCGAGCGCTCCGGCAAAGCTGCATGGCTCGTCGATTCCATCGACCCAGACAATGGGCGAAGTGTCTGGGTCCTCGTCGGCAATTTGGAGGCCCCGCTCACAAGCAAGATGGTTCCATTGCGCTCCAAGTCAGGCTTCCGCATCTGGACCGACGATTACAGCAGTCTGTTTGCTGTCCTTCGGTGAACGGAAACAGCAGCCCCGGTGACTAGCCCCAGTGACCAGCCCCGGATGTGACCAGCCCCGGATGTAACCAGCGAATACGCATCGACTTCGGGCAACCTCCGCCTGCCGTCGGGCTACTCATGGGACGGGTGAGCGCGCGGAAGTGTGTCCTTTGGGCTCATCGGAAAAGGAATCGCCATGAAAAAGCTTTTCGCAACCGTCCTGTTGATTGCCCCGACCCTCCTGTTCGGCCAAAGCGCATTGCAAGGCACCTGGCACACCAAACTGGATCAATCCCAGCTTTCCCCCAAGCCCTACGTTTTCTCTGTCGTTGCAGGCATCTACGAGTGCTCCACCTGCGCCCCCAAAATAAGGATCAAAGCCGACGGCGCCGACCAGCCCGTCACCGGCCAGTCCTATGACACCCTCAGCGTCCGCGTCGATGACACCAAGACCATTGCACTAACTGGCAAGAAGGCCGGCAAAACGGTCTTCGAACAAACCAGGACCGTTTTAGACGATGGCAACACTCTTGCCGTAAAGAGCACTTCTTACCCCAAAGAGAACGGCAACTCAGTCGACACCGAAGCGAGCTTTACACGCATGGGCAAAGGTCCCGCGGACGCCAACGACACCTCCGGCTCGTGGCAAATCAACGAAGTTGTCGAAAGCGATAACGGGCTGACGACCACATACAAATGGGCCGGGGATGAATTGAGTATGACCCAGCCCACTGGCGAGAACTACACCGCAAAGCTGGACGGGAAAGACTACCCATATCAAGGTTCGTATTCCTATGACTCCGTCTCCTTGAAGCGAATCGACGAGCACACGATCGAGGTGACGAATAAACGCGACGGCAAAGTGATTTCGGTCTCCCGAATCAGCGTTTCCCCCGACGGAAAGACCCTGACCGAGGTAGCCGACAACAAGCTGACTGAACGCACCGCTACGTTCATCTCTGAAAAGGAAACCATCGAAGCCGGGAAATAGCCTCTCCTATCCGTGGTGTATCCCTGACTCCTGCGGATACACCACAATGATTCAATCCCTCTGACGATCGCCCGCGCCCTCTTCTGCTACTCTCTCAACATGCCCGCGCGCGCCAAGCTCGCCCTCGTCACCGGAGCCTCTCGCGGCCTCGGTCTCGCCATCGCCGAGGCGCTCTCCGAACGCGGATTCCATCTCGTCCTCGCCGCGCGCAGCCACCGTCCGCTGGAGCGCCTCGCCGCACGCCTGCCCAATTCCACCGCCATCGCCTGTGACGTTCGCGATCCGCAATCGGTCGCGCAACTGGCTGCTGCCGTAGCTGGGTCGGCGGCTAAGCCCAGGCGCCTCGACGTGCTCATCAATAACGCGGGAATCGCCGGTCCCTCGCAACCCATCGAGTCGCTCGACTACGCCGTCTGGCGCGAGGTGATCGACACCAACCTCCACGGAACATTTCTGGTCACCCAGTCCCTGCTCCCGCTCCTCGGAAAGGGAAGCGTGATCCTCAACAATCTAAGCGTTGCAGCCCGCACGGCCTTCCCCGGAATGGCTGCCTATAACACCTCCAAGCGCGGCCTGCTGGCCTTCACCGAGACGCTGCGCGAAGAACTGCGTCCGCGCGGCATTCGAGTTGTCGCGCTGCTTGCCGGAGCCACCAACACGGAGATCTGGAATCAATTCTGGCCCGCCGCGCCCCGCCGACGCATGATGTCGCCGCAAACCATCGCACAGGCCGTAGCCACAGCCGTAACGCTGCCCGCCAACGCAAACTTCGACGAACTCGTCATCACTCCATCGGCTGGCGCGCTCTAGCGGCCACAAAAGACAAGCCCCCTCACCCCATGGGTCGTGCTCCATGGGCGTGGGGAGCTTTGTCGAGTCGCTACGGTCGAAACCTAAGCATCTTCCTCATCAAACTCGTCTTCGTCGTCTATCTCGTCGCGCTCATCGTCGTCGATAAGATACGGTTCCATCGGGTCTGGCCTGTAGTCGTCTTCCGGATCGGCGCGGGCGTACACGCTGGGGCGGTCACAGAAATCTCTGGCTTCATGCATTGGGCACCTCGGGGAATTTTGGTATTGCCTATTGGAGTCTCCTGGACTCCCAAAGCGATGCCCACCCGCGAGATTTAAAGCCTAGTAGCCGTATCGGTAGCGCTGGGTTTTAGAAGGGAAGAGCCGCACCAGCAAAATCCCAGCCAGAAAGCCTCCCACGTGAGCCCAGAAGGCAACTCCACCCGTGTTCCTGCCCGCCGCAACCAGCGCCGTCCCAACCCCACTCAGGAATTGCAGCGCGAACCAATAGCCCAGCACCGCCCAAGCCGGCAGCCAGAGGAAGAATACGAAAAGGAAGGGAACCAGCATCAGCACTCGTGCCCGCGGATACAAAACAAAATACCCGCCCATCACCCCCGCAATCGCCCCGCTTGCTCCCACCATCGGAATCACCGAGCTGGAATCCGAGACAATCTGCGCCAGCGCCGCCATCAATCCACACGTAAGATAGAAGACCAGATACGGGAAATGTCCAAGTGCCTCTTCAACGTTTCGCCCAAACACCCACAAAAACCACATGTTAAAGAGGATGTGCAAAATGTCGTAGTG
Source organism: uncultured Acidobacteriota bacterium (assembly GCA_963838135.1). Classification (GTDB taxonomy): domain Bacteria; phylum Acidobacteriota; class Terriglobia; order Terriglobales; family Acidobacteriaceae; genus TOLSYN. Next base: position 245,766 of record CAWIPV010000001.1, read on the forward strand.
CATAAACATGCTGGTCAGAATCGGCAAAAGCGCAAACACCGGTGAGATCGCATATCCATGAGCATGCGCATGCGGCAAAATCCCTTGCAGGCTTTGCACCACCTGCTCCGGCACCAGCCCGAAAGTCCGGACAAACTCCGTCTGCGATCTCCGGTCCAGCGAAATCTGGAAAAGGAATACCGCCACGTTGGCCAGAATCAAAAAGTAGTTGACCAGCGGCGTGGACAACCTCGGCGTATCGTCTTTCAGCGGAATCATGGTTCGTCTATCTTGCCTAATCTCTGCCGCGTGGCAATCTTGGAGTTCACATCATACGGCATTTCACCCAACCGACCGCCGAACTTCCACAGCCATCGGTTTGACCGCAGGCCAGCTTTCCACGACCATAGGAAGGAATGATAAACGCAGTCCTGGTCCTGGATAAGCCCGCCGCCTGTACCTCCCACGATGTCGTCAACCGCGTCCGTCGAATTACCGGTGAGCGCAGCGTCGGCCACCTCGGCACCTTGGACCCCATGGCGACCGGTGTACTCCCACTCGTTCTTGGCCGCTTTACAAGGCTCGCCCAGTTCTTTAACGATGGCCGCAAAGTCTATGAAGGTGAAATACATTTTGGCTTCGCAACCGACACATACGATGCCGAAGGCGAGGCCGCAGGTCCGACTTCCGCCGTCGAGCCTTCCTTGAGCGAGATCCACCATCACCTGCCCGCCCTCACCGGACAAATCCTGCAACTGCCCCCCGTATATTCGGCCAAAAAGATTAACGGAGTCGCCGCCTACAAACTGGCGCGAAAAGATAAGCCCGTTGAGATGAAGCCCGTCGAAGTCACCGTCCATCGCTTCGAAATCCAAAGCATTTGCGGAGACCGCGCCCGCTTCGTCGCCGAGGTCTCCGCCGGAACCTACATCCGCTCGCTCGCCCACGACCTCGGCCAGGCGCTCGGCTGCGGAGCCCACCTCAGCCAATTGCGCCGAACCCACGCCGGGGAATTCAACCTCTCTCAGTCCGTAACGCTCGACGCGTTAGCGCAATACCACGCCACCCTCCACCAAACTGCCCCCGCTCCGAACTTATCAGAATACCCATTATCGGACACTGTAGAACGAGAAAACCCCACAGAAACCCACAATATTCCACTCCTGCCCCCATCGTCTCCCTACATCCATCCTCGCCAGATACTCACCCGCTTTCCTTCCGTCACTGCTTCTCCGCAGGTGGTAACCGCCCTCCGCAACGGCCGCTCCGTCAATCTCCCGGAGTTCTCCGACGCTCCGCTGGTCAAGGTCTTTGCCGATCAGCAATTGCTCCTTGCGGTAGCCCAAAGGGTCGCCGGGACGCTCTTCCAGCCCCGCGTTGTACTCTTTGGCAGCAACGAACCTTTGCCGCTTTAGGGTTTTGTATCAAGCACGGGCCGACATCAGCGTCTCCAACTCACGGCTAAAGCTCTCCAACTCGCTCAACCGCTCCGGCGTTGCTTCAACCAGCTCGCTCTTGGCCTGGAAGACCCGTCTGCCTGCCCGCTCCACCAGCAGCCCCAGAACCTCACCCATGTGCCATCCAGGTTGCCCAATCAATTTCAGTCCCACTGGCGTCGGCTGCACCAAGGCGATGCAATTTCCCTTCATCACTCCTACCGTATTTGGAAAACGCTCGAAGGTCTCTATCTCAAACCCTGCCATATAGATGGCTTGTAACTGCTTCGCGGGATCAGGCACCTGGATTCCTCCATCAGGCCGCAGGCGTTACCGTCCGTGGCATTGCTTCGCTCCATGATGACATCTGGGCGGCGCTGGCCTCCACTCGGAAGAGCGGTACCATGGCGGTCGCCAGACGATTCTTATAAGAATACTCCCCGGTCATGAAATCCACATCCAGCCCCTCGGCCAGCGTCTCCCGCGTCACGTCGAAGATCATCACTTGCCCCGGTGAAAACCTCTCCCACCGCGCATCGTGATGAATCGTATAGAAGTGCCGGATTTGTCCCACGCCGAAAGCTCACCAGAGCGGCCGCAACGTCGCCACCACTTATCTCGTAACTCCATATTGTACAGTCTTCTACTCCGCTACATACAATGTATAACATGAAGTCTTGCCGCTGCCTGTCCTGGAACAGGTTATCGCTCTTTCCACTCCACTCCGCCTTACGCCGATAAACCCATTCCGCGATTGCTCCCAGCCCTCGCTCCCGCCGCACAAGCCGCAGTCCTTCGCGAGCCAGTCTCCGACTCGCCTTGGCCGCCTTGTGGTGTTTTTTCACAAATTCTGCGGCCGTCAGGTCGCAACGCCGGGTCGTCGGGGCGTTACAAAACTCCGTAGGCTGCAAGCTCTGCCACCGCCCCTGCACCTGCTGCCCGCGCAGTGCCGTCACCTTCAGCGGAACCCCGATCTGCGCCAGTTCCTGCCAGGCGCACTCCAGCACCCTGGGTTCGCCGGCGCTGAGAACGTCGCGGTAATCGAACAGGGTTTCGCCGATCAGCCCCAATTCCCTCTCCCGCCGCACCGCCGGAATGATCGCCATCCCGGCATCGGACTCGGCCACCACGACGTGCGGCGACTCCCGGGCCGCAAACCACTCGGCAGCCGCGCGATTCAGTTTGTACGATTGGAACAGCGTGCAGTCGCCCTGATTTTCCAGCCACGTCCAGCGCGATTTCAGCCGGTCCAGCTCATGCGCACTCCGCAGTGTCTCTACCTTCAGCACGTCAGTTCCTCGGGAACGGATTCGGCAACTCTGCATTCCGTTAGAAGGCGTTCTGCGCTCCGGGGTTCGCTGCTTTCTACCAAGTCTGTTCTACCAAGTGTCTGCGGCTTCCGGTTCGGCCAGTCCCGCCCTGCGATAGGCGCCCAGAATATCCGCGCACGCTCACCACCCCCATCAGCAAGTCGATATTGCCGCGATGCACCACCGGCAGCATTGGCCGGTCCTTGATGAAGCGCAATGCCACATCCAGCGACTGGTCCTGATAGAGGCGCGGCACACGGGTGCGAACCAGAGTCCGCACTGGCGCCGATGCGTCGTTTGCAGGCGTCCAGCAGTGCCTGGCGGCTCAGCACGCTCCACCGTCCCTCGCCCAGCGATACCAGAAAGTGCTCTTCCGGGGTGCTGGTGGCGATGCTCCGGGCCGAGGCGATCAGTTCGCCTCCCAGCAGCGCCCGGCCCATCGTAGGATGCATGGCGTCTTCCACCCGCAGGATCTCCTGCTCGCGCTCTTCCTCCAGCGAAGGCAGATCCAGCCCGTCCTGCCGTGAGAGCAGGTCGAAGAGCGGCACTTCCTGGAAGCCGCGCGAGATCAGGTACGAGATGGTGTTGCAGATGATCACCGGTAGAATGATCGAATAATTACCGCTCACCTCCAGGATCATGAAGACCGAAGTCATCGGTGCGCGCAGGATTCCGGCAAACAGTGCTCCCATTCCAACCAGCGCATAGGCGCCCACTGGCACCGCAATCGTCGGAAACAACTGCTGCTCCAGCATCGCCACCGATCCGCCCAGCATGGCGCCCATAAACAGCACGGGAGCGAACAATCCGCCGGGGGTTCCGCTCGTAAAGCTCAAGGCGGTGGAAAGCAACTTCAGCCCCGCGATAATTCCCAGCACCTCCCACGGAATAGCGATTATGCATCGCCAGGTCCATCCACTCGTATCCGGCGCCCATCACCTGCGGATACCAGATCGCGATGAATCCAATCAGCAGTCCCGCCACTCCGGGTTGCAGGTATTGCGACCACTGCGGCAGCCCCCGCAGCCTCGGCCGTACGTACTTAACCATCTTCACAAATACCAGCGATGCCGCGCCGCCCACCACGCCGAGCACCGCGTAGGCCAACAATTCTCCCGCATGATCCAGGTGATACTGCGGCACGCGGAACAACGGCTCATCGCCCATAAACCAGCGCTCCACCACCACGCTGGAGATGGCCGACAGCACCACCGCTCCTAGAATTCCCGCGCTCCAGCGCCCAATCACCTCTTCGATCACGAACAGCACCGCCGTAATTGGAGCGTTGAAGGCAGCCGCGATGCCTGCCGCAGCGCCCACCGGAGCCACCAGCCGCAGCCGCTCCTTCGAAAGCTTTAGCCAGCGTCCCAGCGCCGAAGCCAGCCCCGCGCCGATCTGCAGCGCAGGGTCTTCCGGCCCCAGCGATTGACCGCTGCCGATCGCCAACGCGCTCAGAACGAACTTTCCCACCACGGTTTCCGACGAAATGTAGCCGTCGTAGATGTACAGAGCGCCCTTGGTCTGGTTCACTCCGCTGCCCCGTACCCGCGGGAAGAACCGCACCGCTACCACCGCAATCACCAGCCCCGTCAGCGCCGGAACCAGCACCACGCGTGGCGCACTCGGGTGCATCGAACTGCCCAGCAGCCACAGCCGCGCCGACTCAATCGCAATCCGGAACAGCACCACGCAAAATCCTGCAAGAATGCCGATGGCGATCGCCAGCACAAGGAAGAACTGCTCTTCGCGAATCGAGATCACACCGGAGGTACCCAGCATCCGGCGCAAAGTCTCAAAGTACTTCCGGCGCACCGGGGACGTCATCAGCTTCCGCAACGTCTCCCGGCTGCGGTCTAGATTCGGGGTCAATGGTCTGCCCCCATGCGCTCGCGAGCCAGCAACAGCAGCGCTTCATCGTTCAGCGTCGGACTTCCGCAATCCTTCTGTGCCGCCATCTCCGCCTGGAATGCAAACCGTACCGTGCTCTCGATCACGTCGTCGCGTCCCCTCAGCTTCCGTTCGCTCATCATGGGAGAAAGCTGTTCGGCCCACTTTGCCAACCCGCTCCACTGTGCCGGATCTTTCAGTGCGAACGACTTATCCGTCGCATCCATCGCACGTGCGAATGGCACTCCGCAGTTGGCCAACCGCTCGATTGCGATCCGGTACGCTGCCATCGTCCGCTCGGCGCGGACTCTCGGCGTAGCCCCATTCGAGAACGGGTCCAGCGCCTCCATCCGCTCAAGTTGTTCCAGCAGTGTGCGCGATTCCGGCGTCTCCGTCTTTAGCTCGATCAGGTACCGGCGAGCCGTCGCATAGCTCCCGGCGGCAAAGCTCGCCTTCGCCACACCCAGAATCGCGCCGTCATCATTCTTCTTCTGACCGTTCTTTTCCTGACTGTTTTTTTCCTGATTTAGCTGCGCCTGGTACGCGCTCAGCGCCCGCACCGGATCGCCATTGCGAAGAAACAACTCCCCCAGTTTCCCCTGTTCAGGCGCAGAACTGGGTAGCACTGCGGCCAATGCTGTCAGCGCCGCCTCCGCCTGCTCCTGGCGACCGTGCTGCATCAGAAATTCCGCCAACTCGAATCGGACTGCGAGACGCTGCGAAACCGGATCGGTCTGCTCCTGCCATACTCCTTCCATGGCGTTCTGGTAATAGCGCAAGGCATCGTCCACATGCTCGCGCTGCGCCTCCAGCCGGGCTAGCTTCAGGTTCACCTGGGCGTCTCCCGGCCGCTGCTCCCAGAAGGCACGCAACTGGGCCTGCGCCTCATCGGTCGCACCCGAGGCCAGCAGCGCGTCGGTGAGTTTCAGCCGGTATTGGAAATTGTCGTGGGAGTAAACCAGTGCGGTTTCAAAGTCATCCACTGCCGCCTTGGCCCGCTTCGTCTCCATCGCGTGCAGACCGGCCTGGTAGTACTCGGCGGCCAGCGCATTCTGCTTTTCGTGGAAGCCGTTGACCACTAGGCTGGTGAATGAAAATCCGAGCACGATCACCAGCCCCAGCGTCAGCAACGGCCGCCAATCCTGAATCGTCCAGGTATGGTGACCATCCTCGTCGCAATGCTGGCAACGGCCGTTTTCTCCCAAAGGCTGCCTGCAAACCGTACACTTGGCCGTTTCGTCTCTCATTCGCATACCATTCCGTCGGCGCAATCTGGGCGTCCGGCAACAGTTCGTCTATTTACTTGATATCACGCGAGCGGCATACGAATACATTTACAACAAAAAAAAGAGAGAGGAACGTTCCCTCTCTCGATTCCGATCTTCGACAATCCGGAAGCCAGATGCCCTGCCTTCGGCGCACCGCCTTTGCGCTTCCAAGGTGGGGAGCAGCAAACTCCACAGCCCCGGCTCCTCCTCAATAGAGGTGAAAATTAACTTCCACAGCGATCTGAACCGCCACCGGTGAGCCGTCTTTCAACGCCGGCTGGAATCTCCAAAGCCGTACCGCCTCGATTGCCTTCTGGTCCAATCCCATCCCCAGGCTGCGTGCCACCCGTACGTCGTGCGGCCTCCCATTGGCGTCCACGACCAGCGACAGCACCACGGTTCCCTGGTACCTCGCCTTGCGCGCTTCTTCGCTGTACTCCGGGTCTGGTTTTTCCAGAACTCGCGGTGCGCTCACGCCGCCGCCTACGCGGAACACTCCACCGCCGATGCCGCCACCATATCCCGGTCCGACGCCCGGCCCCGTGCCGCTGCCGATACCGCCGCCGCTACCCGACCCAATGCCTCCGCCCATCCCGGTGCCATTTGACGCCGGTCCCGACGGCAGCACCGACTTCGGATCGCCAAAGTTCAGCGCCGCCGCCGACGCCAGCTTCACCTGCGGAGGCACCACCACCGTCGGTTCCACCGCCAGCTTCGGGTTGTCGTTTCGAATCACCATCGCCGGAGGCGTGATCTGCTGCATCGCGAACTTTGGCAGCCTTCCCTTCGGAGCCACATACTTATCGTGATCTCCACCACCGCCGCCGCCCCCCACCGTGTCATGCGGCTTGGCTGAGATCGGCACGTAGTCGCTGATCTGCGGCGCAATCAGCGTGATCTGCTGCACCGGCCTGGTAATTTCCTTGGCTCCGGCGATCGAGAGCCAAAGAATTGCGCTCAAGCCCGCCGCGTGAATCACCAGCGAAACCCCGGCGCTCTTCTTCTTGAACCTGTATTCGCCCCACATATCCGCAACCTTCACCGGGCGAGAGGTGAGGTTCAACGGCGGAAGCTTTTTCGGGAACAGCGATTCCCGCACATTGGTGAACAGCGACTGCCAAAGTGGCGGATCGAGATCCTCCTGTATCAGCAGATGAAGCTCTGGCTCTTTTGTCATTGACGGCACTGCGATTCGATTCTCCATGTTCGGAACCCGGCCCTCACCCAGGGCTTTTGCGTGCGTTGGTATTGCAGATCTGATTTACACTCAGCCCAGACGCTCTGGAATCCCCCCACGAGATTCCTTTGCTTCGGCCATTCGCGGCGGCGCACACTTCCTGAACCGCTCTCTATTAGTGCTTCAGATACGCGCTTTGCGCGCTAAGTTGCATTCCGTCCATCGCCAATCTTTTCACAAGCGAATCGGCCCTCCCCTCGCAACCAGAGCTCCTCGCTCCCAACTGCGAGCGTCTCTCGGCTTATAATTAAAAGTTCAAGAACTTCGTAGATGCGGATCAACACCCCCCGCTGATTGATTGATCGGAGAATTAGACCCGAGTGGACCTCAAGGCAACCGTAAACCTGCCCATCACCGATTTCCCCATGAAGGCGAACCTGCCCCAGAACGAGCCCAAAATGCTCGAACATTGGCAGAACATACGCATTTACGACCTGATCAGAAAATCGCGGCAGGGCTCGCCCTCCTACGTCTTGCATGACGGTCCACCCTACGCCAACGGCGCCATTCATCTCGGCCACGCCCTCAACAAGTCCCTCAAGGATTTCATCGTCAAGGCTCGCACCATGGCTGGCCTCGATTCGCCCTACGTTCCCGGCTGGGACTGCCACGGCCTCCCCATCGAAATCAAAGTAGATGAAGCGCTCGGCCGCAAAAAGCTAGAGATGGACCCGCTCGCCGTCCGTCACGAATGCCGCAAGTACGCCGAGAAATACCTCAAGATCCAGAGCGACCAGTTCCAGCGCATCGGAGTCTTCGGTGACTTCGACCACCCCTACTCCACCATGACCAACGGCTACGAGGCCAAGGTCATCGAGAACTTCTTCGCCTTCTTCGAGAAGGGTCTCGTCTACAAGGGTCTCAAGCCGGTCTACTGGTGCATCCAGTGCCGCACCGCCCTGGCCGAAGCCGAGGTCGAGTACGCCAACCACACCAGCCCCAGTGTCTTCGTAAAGTACGCACTAAAGAGCGACCCGGCGGCCATCGCCGCTGAGCTGGCCGCCTATGCAGGCAAAGTCAGCACCGTCATCTGGACCACCACCCCGTGGACCCTGCCTGCTTCCATGGCCGTCGCCTTCCACCCCCGCGCCGAATACCAGGCCATCCTCGACAACGCCACCGGCCAGGTTTACCTCCTCGCCGCCGAGCTCGCCCCCATCGTCCTTGCCAAGCTGGGAATCGGCAAGGAAGCTGGCCACACCGTGCTCGCCACCTTCCCCGGCGTGCAGCTTGAGCGCGTAATCTTCGCCCACCCGTTCCTGGAGCGTGACATCCTCGGCGTCCTCGCCGACTACGTCACCATGGATCAAGGCACCGGAGCCGTTCACACCGCCCCATCCCACGGCGCCGATGACTTTTACACCGGAGTCAAGTACGGCCTCGATGCCACCACCCGCGTCGATGCCGGCGGCCACATCACCGAAGGCCTTCCCGAGTACGATGGCAAGAGAGTTTTCGCCGCCAATGAATTGATTGTCGAGTTGCTCAACTCACGCGGTGTCCTGCTCGGGCGCGAGAATATCGAGCACTCCTATCCCCATTGCTGGCGCTGTCACAAGCCGGTCATCTTCCGGGCCACCGAGCAATGGTTCATCTCCATGGAAGGCAAGATCGGCGAAGGAACCCTCCGCACCGAGGCCCTCAAGGCAATCGCCGGCGTTCGCTGGGACCCAGCCTGGGGCGAAGAACGCATCTCCAACATGGTCGCCACCCGTCCCGACTGGTGCATCTCCCGCCAGCGCATCTGGGGCGTTCCCATCGCCGTCTTTTTCTGCGAAAGCTGCGGCACGTTGCATGAGAACCCAGCCACCAACCGCGCCGTCATCGACCTCTTTGAGCGCGAGGGAGCCGACGCCTGGTACGCCCGCCCTGCCGCTGAAATCATCCCGCCCGGAACCGTCTGCGCCCACTGCGGCCACAGCGCCTTCCGCAAGGAGATGGATATCATCGACGTCTGGTTTGAGTCCGGTTCCTCGCAGGCATCGGTCCTGCCGCGGATCTTCGGCAAGTGGAAGCCCGCCGATATGTATCTCGAAGGCGGCGATCAGTATCGCGGCTGGTTCCACTCTTCCCTGCTCTGCTCCATCGGGCTCAATGGCGAAGCGCCTTACAAGGCCGTCGCCACCAATGGTTGGACCCTCGACGAAAACGGCCGCGCCATGTCCAAGTCGCTCGGCAACACCGTCGATCCCGTCGATATCGCCAAGCGCATGGGTGGCGATATCGTTCGCTTCTGGGTCGCCTCGGTGGATTTCCGCGAGGATGTGCGTGCCAGCGAAAACCTCATGACGCGCGTCTCTGAAAACTACCGCAAGATTCGCAACACCTTCCGCTATATCCTCGGAAACCTGCACGGCTTCTCGCCCGCGCAGGACTTGGTTGCCTTCGAACAGTTGGAGCCGCTCGACCAGTCCATGCTTCTCCGCACCGCCGACCTGGCCGACGAGATTCGCGCCTGGTATGACCAGATGCTCTTTCATCGCATCTACCAGCGCCTCAACGAATTTTTCGCCGTCGAACTCAGCGCCCAGTACTTCGACATCCTGAAGGATCGCCTCTACACCTTCCCCCGCTCCTCGCGTGAGCGCAAGTCTGCGCAGACCGCGCTCTGGCGCATCGGCGAAGCCCTGCTGCGTCTGGTTGCCCCCATCCTCAGCTTCACCGCCGACGAAGCCTGGCAGTACATGCCCAAGCTGCTCTCCCGTCCGGAGAGCGTCCACCTCGCGCTGCTGCCCAACGCCAACGACATCACCGGAGAGATCCGCGACCGCGAGCAGGCGCTTCAGGTCCGCGCCGACTGGGACTACCTCTTCACCGTTCGCGAGCTGGCATTGCGCCAGCTAGAAGAGTTGCGCAACGACAAAACCATCAAAGCCAATCTCGAAGCCCGCGTCACCATCCACGCCTCCGGTGAAGACTACAAGCGTCTCTTCCACTACGCCGATAAGCTCGCCGCCTTCTTCGTCGTCTCGCAGGTCGAGGTAAAAGCAGCGATACCCGGAGCCACCGATGCACCCATCGCCTTCGAGGTCGGCAAAGCCGAAGGCGTCAAGTGCGAGCGTTGCTGGAACTTCTCCACCCACGTCGGTGAGGACGCAACCTACCCCACCGTCTGCGAGCGTTGCAGCACAAACCTCGCGGTCATCGCAGGCGAGCAGGCCGGGAGCACCAACGCATGACAATCAGCAAGCGGGTGGCCCATATTCGCCCTCTTTTGGCGAATGTGGGGACGGAGCGCACGGGTAGCCCATTCAGCTTGAGTGAAGCGGGTGCCCCATTCAAGCCCTCCTTTGGCTTGAGTGGGGCAGTTGATCCTGCTCTTGTTCTTGCTCCTGACCTTGATCGAAGGTTCCAGCTCTTCACGTGTCATCCTGAGCGAAGTGAAGGCCCCCGGCAAGGCTCAAATATGCTGTACCGCCCCAAGCCCCTCAACCCGCAAGCCCGAGCCTTCGGGGACCCACAAGTCCGCCTCTTCAAACGCGCCTATGCTTTTATGGGCAGCTCCCCGACTGGAACGAAATTCTAATGTCGCGCTCCGCTCTGCGCTTTCTCTATTTCTCGGTGTCGGCGCTTGTGATCCTGGGCGACCGCCTCACCAAACTCGTCGTCGCCCGCCACGTCGCACTCAACTTCGGCAGCGTGCCGGTGATTCCGCACTTCTTCTCCATCACTCACGTCGAGAACACCGGAGCGGCCTTCAGCCTCTTCGCCGAGTGGCCTCAGCGCGTGCGCGTCCCTCTGCTGGTCGGATTCTCCAGCATCGCCATGATCGTGGTCTGCTACATGCTCTGGAGGTCTGCCGCCAAGTTCAGCTGGGGCGGGCTCGCGCTCGCCTTCATCCTCGGCGGAGCCATCGGCAATCTCTACGACCGGCTCCTCTTCGGACGAGTCACCGATTTCCTGCACTTCTACATCGGCCCCCACACCTGGCCCGACTTCAATCTCGCCGACAGCGCCATCGTCTGCGGCGCCACCCTGCTATGCATCGACCTCATCTTCGGCAGCCGAGCGGCGAAGGAGAACTGATTTCCGATGGAGGCGCGCAAAGATGAAAAGCTCAAGCTCGTGGAGCAAGCACGACCCGATACTACGATCAGTTAAGCCAAGACAACCGGAAGGAGCAGCAGTTGTGGGGCGATTTGGGTATCGCGAACCTTCCGGAGTACTCGATGAGTTAACCTAGTTGCCAGAATAGTGTCCACTCAGGCAATCGTTTGCCATCCGCGCAACCATTGACTACTTGATACAATCCGCTTTTCCAACGATTATCCACTCCGCCACTCCTTCACCTTCTACTGCCGCGGATACAGCCGCTGATAAACCTTCGCGTTGCGCACAATGGCCTGCACGTATTCCCTGGTTTCGGTAAACGGAATCGACTCCACAAACTCCGCGATGTCGCGATAGTGCCCACCTTGCAACCACGCGTCCACCCGATTGGAACCCGCATTGTAGGCGGCCAAAGCGTACTCCACCTGGCCGTTGTATTGCGTCACCATCTCCTTGAAGTAGTGGGTGCCGAGTTGAATGTTCACGTTCGGAACCAGCAGCGACTCGGTCGAAAAGTGCTTGATGTGTGCCGCCCGCGCCTCGCCCCGTCCCACCTGTGGCAGCAGTTGCATCAGCCCATATGCGTTGGCATTCGAGACAGCGCCAGGATTAAACTCGCTCTCCTGCCGAATCAGCGAAGCCACCAGGTATGGATCCAGCGAGTTCGCCATCGACTGCTGCTGCAGTTCCGTCCAGTACGGACGCGGAAACAATATCTCCCAGTAAGGCCGCGGCAGCGCCGCCAAATCCACCGAGTAATAGCCCGGCAGCGACTTCTTCAAAAACTGAATTGCGCGATGAGTCTGTCCGCTCTCCTGGTAGATGCGCGCGATCTGCAATGTCGCCCAGCACGCGCCCTGCCCACCCTGCTCGGCCTGCAGTTCGCGAATCGCAAACTCATTCATGCCCGCGTTTTCCAGCAACCGGCTCTTCTCGGCGCGTAGCTGATTGGGCGGTGCTTCCAACTCCAGCGCTTCCGCTCCCAAAGGCTTCAACTCCGGAATCTGCGACAGCGCCGCATCTTGCCGCAACTCAACATCGGTCGCAGCCGGAGGCAGCTTCGCCAACCTCTCGCGTCCCAGGTATCCGTAGTAGTAGTTGTGAAAGCGATCGCCAAGCTTCGTGTACCAAGCCCGCGCCACCGAGTAGTCGTGCTCATCTTCGGCGATGCGTGCGCGCCAGTACAAAGCCGCCGGAACCTCGGGGCGATCCGGATACCACATCACTTGGTTTTCGAAATCCCTCTTCGCGTTTTCCGTGCGTCCCTGCCGGTAGGTCAGCCACGCAGCCTTCCAACTCGCGTAACTGGCGCGCGGGCTGCTTTGGAAGCGCTGCTGCATCTCGCGAAACATGTCGATAGCCTGATCGTAATTCTTGTCCAGCAGTTCCCTGTTTGCGACCGAGAGCAGCGCTTGCTCGAACCATGGGCTTGCCGGCGCCTCTTGTCTCATGCGGTCCAGGTTCTGTGTCATCGCGCTCTCGTTGTTTTCGTTGCGCGCAATTTCACCCAGCAGGTAGAGGCGCTGTGCATTGGCCTCGCCTGAGGCTTGCACTTGTTCAAGCAGCGCACGTGCTTCATCGGGGTTGGTATGCCGCAACGCCGCAGCCAAAGCAACCTCCACGCTACCTAGCTCGGCTGCGGGAGCCGTGCGCTCCAACTGGCGATAGGCGTGCACCGCATCAGTCCAGCGCCCCGCTTTTGCCAGCAAGTCCGCTCGCATTTTCTCGTCGCTGTAGCTACCTTCCAGTTCCGTCAATCGTGTCGCTGCCTCTGTCGCCGCTTCGCTCGTAGGCATCGTGAAGTATAGGTGCTTCAGGATTTCAATCCCTTTTTCCGGATGGCCCGTACGCAAATAGCTCTTGCCCAAAGCCAACTCCACCGCCCCCCTCGTCGGCAACCGATGCGCCTCCAGGTACGCAATCGCCTCCTCCGTCTTACCCTGTGAGCTCAAAGCGTTTCCGTAAACGTCGACCACGTCTTTCTGGAAGATCGACTCCGGTGACTCTGCCTCGAAGCCGCGCAACAGTTCCACAACCTTGCCGCTGTCTCCCTGCCCGCCGTAGGAGATTGCCTCCAGGTACCGGACGTAGTCATAGAGATCGCCGGCGTTCGGTTTGGCTTTTTCCAGCGCCACAATTGCCTGCGAATACTGCTGGTCCAAAATCCGCGAGTAGCCCACTGCCAGCCACGCCAGCGCTCCCGCATCGCTTCCCGCACGGCGTCGAGCGTAGTCTTCCACACCCGCATAGGCGGCCGGAGTGCGGTTCTCCACCAACTGCCGAGCCATCACCTTCAGGTCAGCCGAAGCCACGAAGGCACGCGCCATCCGCCGCGTCTTGGCCGGAGTCGCTTTCGCTCCGCCGGTCGCGCGACGAACTGACGTGCGATTTCGCTTATTGGCGGATTTCTTTTGAGTGGAAGTTTTTTGCGCGGCGCTTTTTTTATGCGCCTGGTTTTGGTGCGACGTTTTGTGCGCCGATGATTTCGTCTCATCCGCGCCGGCGGCCAAGGTTGTCAACACCAATAGGAGTATCGGAAGAATTCGAAGCTTTGTGGACATAGGAGGACTACTTGCAGTTTAACCCGGGAAGCCCGGTCCCATGACCGCCCGATTGTTATCTGCAAGTATTCTTATCAATTCCTGATTAAAGTAATCCGCGTCCTTCACGCTTTCGCCGTAGCGTTTCTGGTAAGCCCCACGGCTCTTTTCAATATCGTCGTGTAACCGGCTGTAGAGATCGCCTCGCGCGCGTCCCTCTGCAAGTTTGGTCTGGTTGTAGAGTTTGATCTCTTCCACTAGCAGTTTGGCAAAACGGCGAGCCTTCTCATGCGCCTCGTCCATCACTGGCTGACTGACTTGCGATGCAGCTACGCTCTGCTGGAACGACGGTACCGCAACCTGGGCCGCAGGAGGTAGTGGCGCAGCAACCGGCCTCGCCGGTGCATACACCGGGGCAGGCGCATGCGGGGCCGCTGCAGACTTGGTTGGCTCCGTTGCCGCGGGTGCTGCCGGAGAGACCTTGCGGTATGCCTGCAGGTCGAGGGTTAGTTCTGCGACTTGCACCAATAATTCCACTCCCGCCAGGTCGTCATTCTGCTGAGACAGAGCAACCAGCAACGCGGCCACGCGCTCCTTCAGCAACACGGGCACCAGTAGAATCCGTGCCGAGTTCTCCAGACCCAACGCGGCGTTAAAGCCCGGATCGAGTTCTGATACCTGTGCAGCCGTCGCGGCGCAGGAGCCGATCACCTTAGCTACGACTCCCCGCGTGCAGTCCATGCTGGCCCGTTTAAAGCTCTCCGCAGTAGCTAGGCCATGGCAACTCCAGCCGATCGCCTGGGTCCCACGCAAAATCATCAGGCCACACGAGGGAGTGATTGCCGAAACCGCAGCCAATAGTGTTTCAAGCGCTTCGGTCTGCGTCTTGGAACCGGCGATCAACCGCGCCCCATCGCGCAGATCCTTGCCGTGCTCGGCTGGAGAAGGCGGCAATGCCAGCGCCTCGCCCGTCCGCCGTGCAACATCTTCGGCAAACTCCTGCGATTTCTGCTGCAGTGCCTCGCGACAGGCTCTGGCGACAATCTCCCGGATTAAATCTTCGTTTGGCATGGCTGGCGCTGCTCCCGCTGGAGACGGCTAATTGGGAGGATACTCGGATTATGGTTGTCACTTAACACCATGTCAACGTCGCCAGACTCAAATTAAGCACCGTTCTTCCAATTCACGTCCACTGCACACAATCGGATTTTGTCAACTGCCGCTTCCAACCGATACAATGGGTCTATTACTGATTCAATTTTAATTCACGCAATTTCTGAATCGACGGACGAATGGAAGCCATCGAAAACAAAGTAGCAGAGCCACCGGGCGAAGAAACCGTCCTCGTCGAAGCAGCACGCTCCGGCGATATCGGCGCATTTGAATCGCTCGTGCGGCGATACGATCGAAACGTTTTCCGCATCGCGCAGCATATTACTCAGAATCGCGAGGATGCTGAGGACGTGGTTCAGGACGCGTTTCTCAAGGCGTATCAGAATCTGGGACAGTTCCAGGGACAATCGAAGTTTTATACCTGGCTGGTTCGGATCGCAGTGAATGAAGCGCTCATGCGCTTGCGGCGGAGACGTCCGGAGCGCACGGTCTCAATCGACGAGGATGTAAAGACGGAAGAGGATTCCATGCCGCGCGAAATCGCGGATTGGTCTCCAAACCCGGAACAAATGTACACACAGGCGGAATTGAAGGATATTCTTGGCAAGACCATTCAAGGCTTACCTCCAAGCTTCCGTACCGTGTTCGTACTACGCGACGTCGAGGGACTTTCGACCGAAGAAACCGCATCGGCCCTGGAACTGAGCGTTCCGGCCGTGAAATCGAGATTGTTGCGCGCACGTTTGCAGTTGCGCGAACGTCTCAATAAGTATTTCAAACGACGCGATGGAGACGCCCGACCGTGAAATGCTCTGATTTCCTGAAAGAGCTGACTGATTACCTCGACAACGCCATGGACGCCCGAACCAAGGCTGAGCTTGAGGAGCATTTGCAGTGGTGCCATAACTGCTACGTCGTATGCAACACCACTAAAAGCACCATCGAAATCTACCGGGATTCCAAGCTCTACGAACTTCCCGACGAACTTCGCAGCCGTATCCACTCCGCCATTGTTGCAAACTGCCGATGTCATAAAACCAGCACAGAGACCGCGAGTTCCGCTAAGCCGCCATCCCGGGAGCAAACTCCAGAAGAAAATCCTTCCAAGTAGCTGGGTGCGACCATACCCCGACGTTTTCTTTGGTCAGCATTGATTCCTAAATAACAAAAGGCCCAGCGAATGGGCCTTTTGTCGTTTCAGGTCAACGTCGCTTTGAGCGCGCTTTGTCGGGTTTCTTCTGCCCGTGTTTCTTTTTCTCCGGAACCTTTGCCGCGGACTTCTTGCTCTTCGCCGTGGCAGGCGTCGCGGCCTTCACCGCTGGCTTGACGGGCTTCAATGCTTTGGCTGCAGGCTTCGGCGCTTTCGTGGAAACTTTCTTCGCGACAGTTTCCACTTTCGAGACGACTTTTACCGGAGCCTTCGCGGCTTTTGTCGCCGGCTTGGTTGGGCTTGGCTTTTTCAGTGCCACCGGCTTGGCTTTTGACTCAGGTGCTTTCTCGGCCTTCTTCTGTGGCGGAGGGTTATGGATTGCAAGTTTGCTTTCCACCACAACCTGAGGAGCGGCAACCGCGGCTGCAACTGGCTTCTGGACTTCTGCTTTCACCACCACTGGCGCCTTTTTGGCGGCTGCTCGACCACGACGTATCGGGGTTGGCGGAGGCGGAGGTGGAGGCGGTTCGAAGGGGGCAAGAAATTTCGTGATCTCGCCCTCCGAACGCAGCTTTCCGTCCATCAGTAATAAAAATGCCTCATGGCAAATCCGGGAATACTCCGGTAACTGAGGCGTAATGCGCAACTCGGCCATCTGCGCATACGGAATTTTTTCTTGAAACTGACGCCACTTTCCAAAGAAGTTCTTTATCTTTTCATCCGCCGTCTTGTTGCGCCCGGTGACATCCAGATAAAGCAGCGCTTCTGGTTTGGCCGCAGCGAGAATCTCCCAGGCTCCAGAGTTCAAGGTCGCTTCTTTGGAGACCAGCTTCTTTGCCAGGTCCTTCGCATCCGTGTCCAACCGCTTCCATGCGGCCACAAACTCACGATGCGGGAGCAGATCCTGGATCGCTGAGATGTCGCCCTCGCTCAGCTTGAGGGTAAGAAAATGCATGACCGCCGGCGCGGCGTCTACGCTGATATTGAAATCCGCCATCGTGGCCCGAGTCTTAAGCAACTGCGCGAATTCGGGACTATCGGCCTTGGCGACCGTCCATCTCGGCCAGAGAACCTTCAGCCAGCCCTCTGCCTCCAGCGCCCGCATCACCGGGATAGGATTTTCCTCGCGTGCGATCTGCTCAATTTCGTATCCGATCGCACGGCTCCCGATGAAGTGAATGTAGTCGCCCTCGCGGGCCGAGTCGTAGCGCGCCCGCGTGCGCTCCTCCATCTCCCATCCAAAACGCGTCGCAAAACGCGACGCTCGAATCAAGCGCGAAGGATCTTCCAGAAACGAATAGCTGTGCAGAATTCGGATCAGCCGTGCTTCGATATCGGCGGCACCGTTGAAAGGATCGAGCAGCAGGCCGCGCGAGCCGTCATTCAACGAGAGCGCCATCGCATTGAAAGTAAAGTCGCGGCGGCGCAGATCCTCGTTGATTGTGGCGGGCGTCACCAGCGGAGATTTGCCGGGTTTGTCGAAAACCTCGGCACGCGCCATGGTGATCTCGACCTGGGTACCGTGAAAAATCGTATGAATCGCACCCATGACCGAATCGGTCATATCTACGATTCCACCCGATTTTTCAATGTCGTGCTGGAGTTTGAGAGGGTTCCCCTGAACGGCGAAATCCAGATCACGGATGGGAAAGCCGGTGAGAATGTCGCGGATCGCTCCCCCGGTCAAATAGACGTTCATGCCGTGGGATCGGGCAATTTGCTGAACCACATTTAGCGCGCGCATCTGCTCGGGCGTTAAACGGCTCTCCATTGTGTAAATGTAATCGGCCATAATTAAGACAATAGATTCAATAACTTAAATACGTGCAACTAGAATCAGCTTGACGTAACACCTAGTTCTAGCGCTGCGACAAGTTGTCAATAACTCGTTTGCAGATGGCTACTTACAGGGAAATGCATCGTTCCCGCTACAAACTGCAAACAATATCACAAACCAGCGGCATCTGGCTACTCTGGATTCGGAAACCGGTAATCAAGGAGATTACCGCTTACCAGCACACGCCCCGTTAACGGATCAACTACTCCTGCGATATTTTGTCTCATTTCCAAGCCACGAGGGTGCGACAATCGATGCAACGCTCTGGGTTGTGGCCGATCAATCAGACCACGCGTAATGGGATAGGGATGGCATCGACTCACAAGAAGGTAATCGTCCGCAAGATGGATCGAGACAGCGTTCAGGGATACGTTGCGGCAGGGGAATTCCTCGTGGGAAGCAAAGTCGAGGTGCTTAATACCGCCGGGAACGTCGTCCTGATTGAACTCGGGGAAATCAAGGGCGTATACTTCGTCAGAGACTTTGCTGACTCCAACTCATTGCAGCGAAAGACATTTACGACCAGGCCGCGAGTCGAGGGCTTGTGGGTTCGGCTCCGCTTCCGGGATGCCGAGGCGCTCGAAGGGTTGATGCCCAACGACCTCACCCAGATTCGAGCGGAAGGCTTTTTCCTGAATCCCCCGGACACGCGCGGTAACGTGCAGCGGATCTTTGTGCCACGCTCGGCCCTTTCGGAGTTGACGGTCCTGGCGGTAATTGGTTCGGCGGCCAAACGACGGCGGCAGGCTGATGCCGAACAGCAGACACCTCTTCTGTTCACCGACCTTCCCGCAGAGTAACTGCAGTTCGCCTTGCGGGGATGCGGAATTCAAGTTTGTGAAAATTCTTCACAGCTTCTTCTAGCGTCTAACGTGGCTGCTCCTATACGCTATTGCCCGATATGAAACTTTCCGAAATTGCACACTTTCTGGGTGCATCCCTGCAAGACGCTTCGCCGGAGACCGAAGTCATCGGGGTGGCAGGGATCGAAAACGCTGGTCCGCAGCAGATCACATTCATCTCAAATCCCAAATACGCTTCGCTGGCCAAGTCTACTCAGGCAGCGGCCATTTTGGTGACCCCAGACTTCCCTGCCGAAGGACGACCGCTTCTGCGCCATGCCAACCCCTATCTGGCATTTGCGCGAACCTTGGAGCTTTTTTATCAGCCTCCAAAGTACGAACCCGGTATCCATCCCACTGCGGTGATCGACCCTTCGGCCAAAATCGGAGTTGGGGCGCACATCGGTCCATATGTCGTAATCGACGCCGGGGTTGTCATCGGTAACGATGCCGTACTGCTGGCTCATGTTGTAATCTACCGTGGGACAAAGGTCGGGTGCAGGTTTTTCGCTCACGCTCATGCCCAGGTGCGCGAATACTGTGAGCTGGGTGATGACGTGACTCTGCAGAATGGGGTTGTCATCGGCGCAGATGGTTTCGGTTTCGCTCGCGATGGTGCCAATGGGTGGCACAAGATCGTTCAATCCGGCGTCACTCGCCTTGCCGACCGCGTGGAAGTGCAGGCAAACTCCTGCGTTGATCGCGCCAGCATTGGCGTAACCGAGATTGGCGCCGACACGAAGATCGATAACCTGGTGCAGGTGGGCCATGGGTGCAGAATCGGTGAGCACTCGATGCTGTGCTCGCAGGTTGGTGTGGGAGGATCAACGCAGGTGGGCAACAATGTGATTCTCGCCGGACAGGTCGGCGTCGCCGGTCACTTGACGATCGGGGATAGGGCGGTTGCCACCGCGCAAACCGGCATTCCGGGCGATGTTGCCGCCGGTGCCACGGTAAGCGGTTATCCGGCGATTGAAAACCGTCACTGGCTACGTGCGGTGGCTGTTTTCAATAAGTTGCCGGAACTGGCCAAAGCGATCCGCAAGCTGAATCGCGCCCCGGAATAGCAGGTTTATTTCGTCAGTGAACCTTTTTGCATCCAAACGATGAGGACGGAGACCGGGATGGACGAGAGTAAGCCTTTCGAGGTTGTCGAAGGCGGCAAGTTCGAAGAGCAGAAGCCTATCTCTGTGTTGCTGTTGGACGACCGCGAAGAAAATTTACTGGTACGCTCCACCATTCTTCGCCAGAAGGGCTATCACATCGTAGCCACCGCCTCGATTGAGGAGGCAGAGGCCAAACTCACCGAGATTGACATCGCTGTGCTGGATTATCATCTTGGCGCGGGAAAGTTTGGGACCGAGGTGGCTCAAACCTTGCGCACGAAGCGTCCCGAGGTACCGATCATCATCTTGTCTGCCACGCTGGAGCGTAAATTCGGCGGGATCGCCGACATGCACCTGCTCAAGGGAAGCAGCTCAGTGGACGACTTGGTACAGGCGTTGCGCAGCTTTGAGGCTAAACGGCGCGGGCGGCCCGTCGTGGTTGACTCTCGTGATTTCTATTACTCACGGATCATCATGGCAATGGGCGATGACATGGTGATCGAAATCCTCGACCGGGATGGGAACTGGCAATATGTGAACGACTATTTCGCGGCTCTCAGTAATCAACGGCGGGCGTGGTACACAGGGCGCAATATCTTCGACCATTACCCGGAGATGCGCGAAGAATGGAATGAGATCATTCGCACCGTCGCAGATACGAGAGAGACCTATATCGATCGGCGTAACCACCGCGCAATGCCGCATCTGCCAGCGGAATCACGCTACTGGCAGTGGAATGTGCTGGTCTTCCCACTCAAACTGCACGACGGACGCGACGGCGTAGTGCTGAGCGCCCGGCTAATCGAAAAAAAGTGACGCCGCCGCATTACACTTCTCTGATTCTCTTCCAGAGTAGAATGGCAGCATGACGCCTGCTGCTCAAGTGATTCTTGCCTGTCTCTCGGGGTTGGTGCTGGCCGCTGGATGCAACTACGCCAAACCCGTGATGTATGTCGACATTGCGAACCACTCCGGACATCCCATGAAAAACCTCGAGGTGAAGCATCCGACAGGAATCTTCGGACTGGCTGAACTTCCTAACGAAAGTACGCATCGGCAGATGGCGCCAATCGGAACTCCCTGCAAATTCAGTCTCGATTTTGAGGATCAAACCGGAAAGAAATATGCCGGAACGTATGATCTCGGTGCAAAGTGTCCCACGGAGATCGCCTTCGAGGTTGGCCCCGGCATGAGCGTCAGTACGAGGCAGGTCCGGCCTTAGCAGAGTCGCGGTAGGCCTCGGGCAACGCGCTGTCAATCGCGGCCCGAACTGCTGCCAGAAGATCTTCCTTGCGTGCAAACTGGTGAGGATCGATAGGCGAATGAAAGGTCACCACGACCTCTCCCTTGCGGAGAGACATTTTTTCCTTGGGCCACGCCTCACGGCTGCCTGTAATTGTGATCGGCACCACCGGAACACCAGCTTCCATTGCCACGTGGAAGGGGCCCTTTTTGAACGGCAGCAGTCGGCCAGAGCCCGAGCGCGTTCCCTCTGGAAATGCCAGCATTCCCAGCCCTGATTGCAACACGGCTGCCGCTTCGCGAACGCTCCCGACAGCGGATTTCCAGTCCGAGCGATTGACCGCGACAAAGTTGCCGGCACGCATGGCACGGCCAAAGAACGGAATCTTGAAGAGTTCCTGCTTGGCGATGATGGAAATGCGCCGCCCGAGCAACCGGGTAATGATGGGGGGATCAAGGTTGGAAACGTGATTGGAGATGAAGAGATATGCGCGCCCCTCTACCAACTGCTCACGGCCAACCGCACGGACGCGGACGCCGGCGAGGCGGTATCCCATGCTGGAGGCCCATACCGAAAGCTTCCACAGAAGATCGATGCGCCCTGTGATATACAGTGCGGGGAAGCCGATCACCGCCGCAGGGATAGAAAACAGCACCCAGCAAACCACGCAAAAGAAGAGACGAATCACTGCGCTCCCGCCTCCACTTCGCCGCGCAAGAAGGCCGTGCGACGGTTCCGGATTGCCGGGGCTACTCCGGGCAAATCTTCGAATCGGTATTCCTCAATCTTTCGAGTGCTGAGCGTCAACTTAACTTTTCGCATCTCTCCAGTTTCGGAGCTGACTTTGAGATGCAAGCTCGTCTTAGGATCGTGCTTCTGTAACATCAGATTGAAATCTCCTGAGACGGACTTGCCGTCGGCCTCTAGAATCACGTCCCCCGGAAGCAGACGGAGACGCGAGGCATCGGAGTTCTCATCGACGCGAAGAATGGTTACGGGCTTGCCCGGTACGCGCGAGGTGAGCATACCCGCGTACACCTGTTCCCGCTGATGTCGGCTCAGAGTAAGTCCAAGATAAGCGAAGGACTGGTCATAACTAAGCTCGTCTGTTCCGGAGATATAGCGCGAGAAGAAATCGCGAAAATCGTTTCCAGTAAGCTCTTCGAGAGCACGGCGTATGCCCTCTGAATCGTCAAAGTACGTTCCCTGCTGCGCATAGCGCCGGTTCATGTACTGAAACAGGTCGCGCAGGCAACGGCGATCATTGGTCAGGCGGCGCATCTCTATATCGATGAGAAATCCCAGGATCTCGCCCTTGGCATAGTAGGAGATGCTGCGCTCGGGACGGCGATAGTTCGGGTACGGATCGAACCACGTATCCACACTGGACTCCTCGACCGATTGCGCGAGACGGGCGCTGCGTGCCTGCACGTCGCCAATAATCGCAGCAAGATGTGCGAGCAGATGTTTCTCGTCGGTAAGTCCCGCGCGCATCTCGAGGATATCGGTGACAGTCTGGGTAACCCCTTCGCTGAACCAGAGCGCTCGCGAATACTGTTCGCGCGTGTAATCGATTGGCTCCAGCGACTTCGGGCGGATACGCTTCACATTCCACAGATGAAAAAACTCATGAGCCGAAACTTCACTTGCGTTCAGCACATCCTGGCTCGTGCGCTGCGGACCAACGTCGATCACCGCGGAATACGCATGTTCCATGCCGCCTCCGCCGTTGCCATTCGCGGCCAGAAATAAAAATGTGTATTCGTCATACGGACGCTCCTGCATCCATTCCACGCCCGCGGCCGTGATCTTTCGCAGCATCTGTTGCAGCGCTTGCAGATCGGCGTCCGCCGAGTCTACGACAACATGATACGTGGCGCCGTCTTGCTCAAAGGTGCTTTCGTACAGTTTGCCAAAGATCGCGGGCGAATCAGCCAGACGGTCGTAGCTGGGTGCGGTCGCTGAAGAGTTTGCGACTTCGTCCACGCTGCGCGCTCCAAATATCCCTCCGTCGCGCAGGTTCCACCCGGCGGGAGCATCCAATATGCGCACGGAAACGGGTGCGTTGCGCTGGTCGGGGCGATATACAAGAACCTCAGCCCAGTTGAAGTACCCATGTTGCCGATCAAGGCTGGATCCAAATGGTCCCGGATCGTTTGTAGTAATGTCGTAGCTAAAAGTGACGCAAGGGTGCTCGCCGGAAGTGGATAAGCTCCAGGTAGTTTTGTCGCGTTTTTCGGCGCGCCCGTCGCGAGTGTCACAGTGGTCGCACAGCCACTCCGGCACGCCTTCGTACACCTTTACGTGGTTCACGTTGACCGCAAAATCGCGTATCTGATAGAGCGCGTTCCACACCGGAAGTTGGAACTCATCCGCGGGCTGGTGAGTCACGGCATCCACATGCACAATGTGCTCTGCGGCACGCTTCAACGAGACGCCGTAGGAGACGCCCGAGGCAGGACACCAGAACGTCGTATCCTGCGCCGACAATGTGCCGGAGAGGAAAATAATGCCCGCGGTCAGCAGCCAATAATTTACTTTCCTCATGATCACCTTGAATGAATTTCGAGCGCCGCAGGAAGCTTTTCATAAATGCCGCCAAACCCGCCATTGGAAAGAATCGCCACCACATCTCCGGAGGCAAGTTGAGGAACGACACTGCTCACGATAGCAGCAACATCGCAGCACTGCTGTGCAGCGATGCCTCTGGCGTTGAGGTCCGCGACTACCCCGTCAACATCCAGCCGCTCCTCCGGTTTGAGCGTGTCCGTGGTTTTGAAGAAAACACTGGCAATCACAACCTGATCTGCCAGAGCCAAGCTCTCCTTCAATTCGTGCTGAAAGATATTACGCCGCAGTGTATTGGAGCGCGGCTCCAGAATCGCCCACAGGCGGCGTCCAGCGTAACGCTTGCGCAGCGCGCCCAGCGTGGCAGCGATGGCCGTGGGATGATGCGCAAAGTCGTCGATAATTGTGATGCCGCCGATTTCGGCGCGCACTTCCAACCTGCGTTTCACCGATAAAAAGCTGCGCAGAGCCTGCGCAATGGTCTCGGCCGGAATCCCGTAGCAATGCGCGAGCGCCGCCGCAGCTGTCGCGTTCAGCACGTTGTACTCCCCCGCCAGAGCGAACTCGAACTCCGCAAAATGCTCGCCCCCGCGCAGCACACTCCAGCGCGTCGTCGAGCTTCCGTATTGAACATCCTCGATGCGCCAGAACGAATCGGAATGAAAACCGTAGCGCTCCACCGGACAGAAGGAACGCTCCACGCATTCGCTGACGTTCTTGCTTCCGTCCCAGGCAATGATTCGCCCGCGGCGCGGCACAAGGTTGACCAGACGTCTGAAAGCAAACTTGACGGCTTCCAAATCGCGATAGATGTCGGCGTGGTCGAACTCAACCGAGGTGAGAATCACCGCGTCCGGAAAGTAGTGCAGAAACTTCGGGCCTTTGTCGAAGAAAGCCGTGTCATATTCATCGCCTTCGATAATGAATTCCTTGCCGTCACTTACGGCAAAGCTGGAGCCAAAG
Source organism: uncultured Acidobacteriota bacterium (assembly GCA_963838135.1). Classification (GTDB taxonomy): domain Bacteria; phylum Acidobacteriota; class Terriglobia; order Terriglobales; family Acidobacteriaceae; genus TOLSYN. Next base: position 270,295 of record CAWIPV010000001.1, read on the forward strand.
TTTTCCGCAATGCCGCCAATCAGGAACGACGGATTGCGTCCCGCATACTCAAATATCCACGCGACCATACTCGTCGTTGTGGTTTTTCCGTGGGTTCCGGCGATGACCAGCGAGTTGTGGCCTCGAATGAATTCCTGATGGATTACCTGTGGCATGGAAACAAATTCGAGCCGCTGATCCAGCAAGAACTCAAGCTCGGGATTGCCGCGTGAAATTGCATTGCCGACCACCACCACATCCGGCGCGGGAGTGAGATTGCTCTCGCTGAATGGCTCCAGAACCGGAATGCCCAGCGAATCCAGAAACGTGGACATCGGCGGATATGCGGCGCTATCCGAGCCGCGTACCTCCAACCCTCGCGCCTTCAACATCCCGGCCAGGGAGGCCATCGCGGTACCGCAAATCCCGATAAGATGTATGCTACGAGCCTTCATCGATGCGAACGATTCCTTATGAGATTAAGACTAACGTCGAGGGCCCTACCTGCACGCGAACTCCCGACTTGGAACTGTGCAGCACCGCCGGAACGCCGAAGGGTAATGTAATATTTCCGGATTCAACATGGCCGGAGGGGAATCCAAAGACAATCGGAACGCCAAGTCTTCCAAGAATGCGACAGATCATCTGCGGGAGAGTCTCCTCTTCCTTAGACGCAGATGAGCACCCCATCATCGCGCCGAAGATGATTCCGCAAACTCCGTCAAACTTTCCCGCCAGTAGCAGCTGCATCAACATCCGGTCGATGCGAAATGGCTTCTCATTTACGTCTTCCAGAAAGAGGATTTTGCCAGAGGGATCGATCTCCCACGGTGTTCCCAGCGAGCTCACAACCACCGACAAACATCCTCCAGTAATCGGAGCGTGCGCTTCACCCGCGAGAAGCGGCAGCACCCTCGATTCAGCAGGGCTCGCTCCGGCGGGAAATGACAAATCCAAAGCATCTCCCCCGAGTACGGCCAGAAATGAGTGCTCGTCTGCGCGCCCCGTCGCAAAGTCGCTCGCAACCATCGGACCGTGAAACGACACGATGCCAGCCTGATCGAGCGCCAGCAGCAGCGAAGTGTTGTCGCTATATCCGACGAAAGCTTTTGGCGTCGCCTTCATCACCTCGAAATCGAGCAGCGGCAACAGGTAATTTGAACCGTACCCTCCGCGAGCGCAGATAATCGCATTCACGTCGTCGCGCTTCCACATCTCCATCAGAGCGGCTGCGCGCGATGCAGGAGTTCCTGCGAAATCGCCTTCGCGCTCCAACGCAACCGGCGAGGTCTCGACCTGCCAACCGCTCAGCTTGCGCAACGCGGTGCAACCAGATTGCAGGGCCGAGCCTTCAACGGAGCTCGCAAGGCTGACGACGCCAACCGCGCTCTGCGGTCCCAAGGCTTGGGCACGCTTGCCGAACTGAAGCTCTGAAGCCATCCTCACGATGTTAAACGAAAATCGCTAGACGAAGAATTCTCCATTGCAAATCAGGCTTGCCGAACCTTCCAACATCAGCGAGCTTCCAGGCTGCCAGCGCACCCGCTGGACTCCGCCCGGCGCAACGACTGTCAGCTCCCCGGCGCTCTTGCGCGTGGCGATGGCGGCAGCCGCCGATGCGGATGTTCCTGTTCCCGACGACTGGGTCTCGCCCGCGCCACGTTCGAAGATGCGAATCATGATGTCCGGCACGCGCTTAAACTGGACCCATTCTACGTTGATGCCCTCAGGGAACAGCTCCGTGTGAGCCTGAATCAGTTGCGAGTCCTTCTGCCAGGTTTTCGGGAATTCCGAAACGAAAATGACGAAGTGAGGATTTCCCATCGAGACCGGAACCCCGGTGTAGCGCACGTGTCCAAGGTCAATGTCGAAGGGCTCCTCCACCACTGGAGAGCCCATGTCGGTCACGAAGTCGAAGCGGTTTCCGCTACGTCCTGTGAGCTGGCAGCGCTTTGAGCCCGCATCGGTTGCAATCAGCAGATCCTCTGCTCCGCCGCATGACACCAGGTGCGCGGCAACGCAACGGGTACCATTGCCGGAAAGTTCCGCGAATGAGCCGTCTGCATTAATCAATTGAATGCGTGCGGCATGTCCGCTCTCATCGCTCAACCACTCGACGCCATCTGCCCCCACCCCATTGTGGCGATCGCACAAGGCGCGTGTCAGCGCAGGAGCGTAAACTCCCTGGAACTCTTTGCGAATGATGAGAAAGTCGTTGCCGTAGGCACTGGCCTTGACGAAAGGAATGCGGGAGACTTGAGACAATGATTACTCCTGTTCACTGGAACTGAAAGAAATGATTTGGTTGGTGTCGAATTCAGCGCGCAATCTCGCTTGTAACTCCTGGTGCGTTTCGCGTCGCGTCTCCAAAGTGAACTCTAGCTGCTGAGTTGTACGCTTCTATTCGATAACTCTGCTCCGCTTATTTGTCTGCGCATCATTCAGAATTGAATCGAGTTGAGCGGTGCTCCCCGTGCGGGCCGCTGTCGCCTGCAGAGTTTTGTCCAGAAATGGCAATGAACCGTGCACGTTGCCTCGCAACACCTAAAAGCGGAATTGCCGGAGGATTGTAACATCAGGAAGTAACGGCCAAAAGCGAAGGCCACGGCGCATAACCGTGGCCTTCTGTCTAAGGGTTCCAGCTACTGACGAGGGCCGCGCGGTCCACGAGGACCACGACGACGCTTGCGCCGCGGGTCTCCAGCTCCAGCACCCGCAGTGGCAGGACGAGCATCGTGACCGGGAGCCTCGTTCGGTGTGTCATCACGATTGAAGTTCGGATCTTCCCCGTCGTCATCTCCGTCATCGAAGCCGCCTTCAAATGTTGCGGCGGCGCCTTCCAGCGAGCGTGCGTGCACAGGCGCTGCTTCCGCCACGGGCAATGCCTCACCCGATGCTTCCAGCTTTGCTCGCTGCTCTTTCAGGATCGCTTTGCGCGACAACTTGATTCGGTTGCCTTCCACCGAAAGAACCTTGACCAAAACCTGGTCGCCCTCTTTCAGTTCGTCTTTGATGTCCTTGATGCGGTGCTCGGCAACCTCGCTGATGTGCAGCAGGCCATCGGTGCCGGGGATGATTTCGACAAATGCGCCGAACTCCGCCAGCCGGGTCACGGTGCCCAGATACGTCCTGCCAATCTCAGGCACGGCCGTAATGTCGCCGATCATCTGCAGAGCCTTTTCAGCGGCTGCCGCGTCACTGGAAGAAACACGAACCTGACCGCTGTCCTCGACGTCAATTTTCACGCCGGTTGCTTCCACGATGCCGCGAATCACCTTGCCGCCCGGTCCGATCAGTTCTCGGATCTTGTCGGTCGGAATCATCACGGTGTAGAAGCGCGGAGCGTGAGTGCTGACATTATCGCGGCCAGAGGTGATCGACTCATTCATCTTGTCCAGAATGAAGAGCCGTCCACGCTTCGCCTGTGCCAGTGCTTCACGCATGATCTGAGCAGTAATTCCACCGATCTTGATATCCATCTGCAATGCGGTAATTCCATCGCGCGTTCCGGCAACCTTAAAGTCCATGTCGCCGTAGTGATCTTCCGCACCCGCAATATCGGTAAGGATGGCATAATCGTCGCCTTCCTTAACCAGTCCCATCGCAACTCCGGCCACCGGTGCGCGTAGCGGCACGCCGGCATCCATCATGCTGAGCGAACCACCACAGATGGTAGCCATCGAGGAGGAACCGTTGGACTCAAGAATGTCACTGACAACGCGGATCGCGTAGGGAAAGTCATCTTCGCTTGGCAGTACCGTGGTAAGCGCTCGTTCTGCCAGTGCGCCGTGGCCAATTTCGCGGCGTCCGGCACCACGCAAAAATCCAACCTCGCCAACCGAGAACGGCGGGAAGTTGTAATGCAACATAAAGCGCTTCTTGGTCTCGCCTTCGAAGCGTTCCAGACGCTGCTTATCATCGCTGGTGCCGAGCGTAGTGGTGACCAGCGCCTGCGTTTCGCCACGGGTAAACACCGCAGAGCCGTGAGTACGCGGCAGCACGCCAATCTCACTCCAGATGGCACGAATCTGATCGAAGGCGCGGCCATCGGGACGGCGACGGTTCTTGGTGACTTCCTCGCGGAACACAAGTTCGCGAAGCATATCGAAGTACTTGCCGGCCTTGGTCCGCTCTTCCGGCTTGTCCTCGGGGAACTCAGCCTTCACGCTGTCCTTGAGCGCCTTGATCTTCGAGTAGCTGTCGATCTTGGTGTACTTTTCTGTATTGACTGCGTCCGCAAGCGCCTCGCCAACCTTGGCGCGTAGCGCGTTGAGGTATTCCTGGTCAATCACCGGAGCATCGAACGAACGCTTGGCGCGTCCGAACTTTTGCGCAAATTCGCTGATGGTGGCGCAGATCTTCTTGATCTCGCCATGACCGAACTCGATCGCATCCACTACGCGGTCTTCGTCCACTTCGTTGGCGCCTGCTTCAATCATCACGATGCCTTCGGCGGTGCCGACGACCATGATGTTGACCTTGCTTTCGCGCTGCTCATCGTAGGTGGGGTTGATGACGAATTCATCGTTAACCAAGCCGACGCGCACGGCGCCAATCGGACCGGCAAACGGAATATCGGAGAGGCTAAGGGCAACCGATGCGCCGTTGATTCCGGCAACATCCGGATCGTTTTCGGTATCAGCCGAAAGCACGAATGCGATGACCTGAGTTTCGGAACGGAAGCCCTCCGGGAAGAGGGGACGGATAGGACGATCGATCTGACGGCTGGTCAGAATCTCCCGCTCGCTCATTCGTCCTTCGCGCTTGATGAAGCCCCCGGGGATACGGCCTCCAGCGTAGGTGTATTCGCGATAGTCAACCGTAAGCGGAAAGAAATCGATGCCGACGCGGGGCTCGGCGTTGGCGCAGGCGGTTGCGAGAACAACGGTCTCGCCAATGCGAACAACCGCGGATCCGTGAGCCTGTTTGGCCCAGTGACCGGTCTCAAATGAAATGGTTTTACCGCCGGAGAGTGTGATGCTTGTTTCTTGTTTCATTCATTCCCTTTCGCCAGGGGGCGCGTCCACGATAGGAGCACTCCACCACAGCAAGCGCGAGCAGTACGCGTCAAGCCGCAGTTAAGAATGCGAACAGGAACAGTTCCAGCCGCTACGAGTTTCACTCGCACTCCCAAGCAGCATGGCCAATGCCTGCGCTGCGACAATTTGGGAGTAGGCTGGCGTAGCCCGTTGTTTTGCGGAGCCACGCCAGCGGAATACACGGGAGGCAGGCGGATCACCTAGCCTCCGGCGGACGTTTACTTGCGGATACCCACCTTCAGAATCACAGCCTTGTAACGCTCCGTGTCGTACTTCTTCAGATAGTCCAGCAAGCTACGACGCCTGCTAACCATCATGAGAAGACCGCGACGCGAAGCATGGTCCTTCTTGTGCGTACGGAAGTGCTCGGTCAATTGGCCGATCCGCTCGCTGAGAAGGGCAATCTGAACTTCAGGGCTGCCGGTGTCGGAGGTGTGGGTCTTGTACTTCTCGATGATATTGTTCTTCTGCTCTCGTGCTAGCACTGGGAACTGACGCGCTCCTGCTTCTACTTTATCGATGTTGTAACCATTCCAAATTATCATGTTTATCTGACATCTGCAAAGGCTGGTACAAGTTGCGGGGGCGCTATACCCTCCAGGCCCGATATCTTGTACACCCTGCCTTGGTCATCCGCAATATGTGACGGATCCAAAAAAAGAAGTGGACGGTCACCAGCTTATTTCTTGTTCTTCGCCACCAACCGCAGAAACTCCGCATGAACCCGCGTGTCCAGGCTCATCTCGGGATGAAAGGTTGCGGCCAGCAGTTTACCCTGGCGGACTAGCACCGGATAGCCGTCACGCTCGGCCAGCACCTCGACCTCGGGACCAACGCGTTCGATGCGCGGCGCGCGAATGTACACCTGCTCCATCGGGCCGCCTGCGAGTTTGCTCGCTCCCTCCAGAATTGCCGAGTCGATCTGCCGCCCGTACGCATTGCGCCGCACCGTAATGTCCAGCGCGCCAATGCCCTTTTGCGGAGGGTTCTCGATTTCGCGCGCCAGCAAAATGCAGCCCGCACACGTGCCAAAGGTTGGATTCGAGAGGACAAACTCTGTGAGCTTCTCGAGACCCTGCTCTCCAAGCAATTTGAGAAATACGGAAGACTCGCCTCCGGGAATAATGAGCCCGTCGATCTCTTCGAGCTGCTCTGGTTTACGTACCAGCACCGCCTCGGCTCCCAGTTGGGCCAGCCGTCTGCTATGTGCATCGAAGTCGCCCTGCAGGGCGAGAATTCCTATCTTCATCATCACTATTTAATTTAACAGGCTGTGTTTCTCAGGCTGTATCAGGCTCTCTCACGAAGTTGAAGCCACTGAATCCCGCCAAGGCCGGGCAGGAAAAAGCGGTGCGACTGGCAAGCCGCACCGCTTTGGAGCAGCAAACGATCTACCAGCCCCGTGTTTGCAGCAAATCCGCCTCGGCAATTCCTGAAATGGCCAATCCCTTCATGGAGCCAGTCATCTGCTCGCTGACCTCGGCGAGGACCTTCGGGTCTTTGTAGTGGGTGGTCGCGATGACGATGGCCCTGGCGCGCGACTCTGCCTCTTCGCGCTCTTTCGGAATACTCAAATCCAGCGGAGTTGCTCCGCCTTTCATAAAGATACCGCTGCCGACGAATACCGCCTCGGCGCCAAGTTGCATTACCAGCGACGCGTCGGCCGGTGTTGCGATGCCACCGGCGCTGAAATTCGGCACTGGCAGTTTCCCCGCCTTGGCCACCATGCGAACCAATTCGTAGGGAGCCTGATGGGTTTTGGCCGCTAGGTAGAGTTCCTGCTCGCTCATCACCGTAAGCTGCAGCATCTCCTTCACGATCTGGCGCATGTGCTTCACGGCGTGAATCACGTCGCCCGTACCCGCCTCTCCCTTGGTGCGGATCATGCATGCACCCTCGGCAATGCGCCGGAGCGCTTCGCCCAGATTCCGGGCGCCGCAGACGAATGGTGTCTTAAATGCGTGCTTATCGATGTGGTGCTCCTCATCGGCAGGCGTAAGCACCTCGGATTCATCGATGTAATCAACGCCGAGTTCCTGCAGAATCTGCGCCTCGGCGAAATGGCCAATGCGTGCCTTGGCCATGACCGGTATGTTCACCGTTCTCATTACTTCTTTAATGACCTTGGGCGAGGCCATGCGCGCCACGCCGCCCTCGGCCCTGATCATGGCGGGGACGCGTTCCAGAGCCATCACGGCAGCCGCGCCGGCCTTCTCGGCGATCTCTGCCTGCTCCGCGCTCATGACGTCCATGATGACGCCTCCTTTGAGCATCTCCGCGAGGCCTATCTTTAGACGCAGTCCGTTGCCATTGGTATCCGACATGCTGATATCTCCCTGCAAACAATAATTGAGCTTACCCGCAGGACCGGGCAACGCGGGCAGAACCAGCGCGCATGGAACCTGTGGAGCGAACTACTATTTTAGCGCGTTCTGGCAAGCCTTTTGTGAGCAAACTGAAACGCCCGCTTTTCCTGGCGCGTCTTGCAATTAATCGGTTACTCTCGCCGAAGCTGTAGGCAAATACGGTCGGTCCTCTCGTCCATCGTCCTTCTCGATTCGCGACCTCCAGGTGGATCGCTCGGTACTCTTCGAGAACCTGAAGGCCGTCAAAGCCTGGGTTCCCATCGACGGAACTTACGCCCTCGGCGATGGTCCGAGGATTGTCCCTCAGGTACAGGCGGAAGCGTACCAACTCTCACAGTGCATGAGTTGCTGTTGCTGCATGGAGGCCTGTCCTCAGTTTAACGAGAGCACGGGATTTGTCGGTGCGGCGACCATTGCCCAGGCACGGCTGTTCAACATGCATCCAACCGGCAAGGTGTTGAAGGAAGAACGTTTGAAGGCCCTGATGGGCGATGGCGGAATTCAGGAATGCGGTTACGCGCAGAACTGCGTCGAAGCCTGCCCCAAGGACATTCCGCTCACCAAGTCGATCAGTGATGCCGGCGGCGACGTGATGAAGAAGGCGATCCTCGATTTCTTCCGCACCTAGTCCGTTCTCAGTGCAGAGACGAATGCGCGCGAGGTCCCGCCTCGCGCGCATTCGTCTCTAGAGGAACAGTACTCCCGTTTTGAGTGGAACCGGGTGATTTACCTGAGCATAAAAACCGCGATACTGGGTTACACTGGACGTAATAAAGTCATCATACTTGGTAGGAGTTGCACGGTTCCCTTAATGATGCGACGAATTTCGCTAGCCCTCATCCTCGTTTTTTTTCTTAGTGTGCCATTCGCGTCCGCTTTCGCCATTCACTCTCGCTATTCTCATTACCGCACTTCCAGGCGTCCGCTACGCCACGCCCACGTCCGCGTTGTCCACTGGAATCCGGTGTTGCGCGGGTCGCACGACTCCATGCTTCGTCAAAATGAGGAAATCGACCGCCTCAGGCTTACCCGCATCGGCGACGACCAGCAACTTGAGGAACTTGAACTGCGCGGTGAACTGGTAAGTCTGCATGACTCAAAGGCGATGCAGGTTGCCTCTAATCTCGAACTCAACCGGCGCTTCTGCCGCCCCTGGACCCGCGCCTTCCTTGAAGATCTGAGCCAAGCCTTCTACGCGCAATTTCATCAACCCATTCAGGTCACCTCGGCGGTCCGCACTGTGGACCAGCAGGCGCGGCTGCAGCGATGGAATCACAATGCCGCTCCCATTGACGGCGACACTGCCTCCTCGCATCTGGCCGGACTTAGCGTCGATCTCGGCAAAAGTCCTCTCTCCGCAAGGCAGCGCGCCTGGATCGACCAGTACGTGCTCAGGTTGCAGCAACTCGGACTGGTGGAAGCTGCTGAGGAACGCCGCCAAGCTTGCTATCACATTATGGTCAGCGAACGTTATGACCAGTATCGCAACTCTCCTGGGGATTTCAGCGCCGCTCATTAGCTCCACCCCTTCGCATCCGCAACATAGGCCTCACAGCATTTGTGTTTTCATTCGCCTGTCGCATGGCGCTGACCTGCCGTTTCGGTATAATTTGGACTTTGCGACGGAGGCAAGACCAGGGCGAAGCGATCTGTAGCCTCGCTCTCCTTCCGATCTACCACAGATTGCCGACGAACTCATCACGTGTACTCGGAGGAAACCTGATTTATGCGCAGACTGTTAATTGTCACCGGACTGCTGATGCTGGGATTGAGCGCAAACGCACAGACTCCCCAAACCAAGCTACAGGGCACAAAGGAACAGCCCGTGGCCATCATCGAGACCAGTATGGGCAATCTGAATTGCGTTCTCTTTCCCAAGGCTGCACCGATTGGCACAGCAAGCTTCATCGGTCTGGCCAAGGGCACGAAGGACTGGAAGGATCCCAAAACTGGCCAGAACAAACACGGCGTTCCGCTCTATGACAACACCACATTTCACCGAGTCATTCCCGAGTTCATGATTCAGGGCGGCGATCCTGCCGGAACCGGCGCGGGAAATGTGGGTTTCCAATTCAAGAATGAGACCTGGCCCGATCTAAAGTTCGATCGCGCCGGCCGGCTCGCCTACGCCAATGCAGGCAGAGACACCAACGGCTCGCAGTTCTTCATTACAGAGATCGCGACACCGTTCTTGGACGGCAACTACACCATCTTTGGCCAGTGCGACGACGCGAGCGTGGAACTGGTCAAAAAGATCGCACGTCAGCCGCGTAATGCCAACGATAAACCCAACACCACCATCTTCATTAAGCACATCAAGATTGAGGATGGGAGCACGGCAAAGACGTCCGCCAAGAAGTTGGCGACTTCCGCCCAATAACTAGGAGCGCGGTAATCACATCGCCTTCGAAGCAGCAATCCAAATTCTGTTAGTCTGACTAGTCAGTAGATTCCAGCAAGGAGCCAGTATGGCCGAACGTACACCGGGTTTATACGCCACGTTTGTCACAAATCAGGGCACCATCGTCTGCCGCCTCTTCGAGAAGGAAGCACCGAAGACAGTTGCAAATTTCGTGGAGCTTGCCGAGGGTAAGCGCGAATGGAAGGACAGCGTGAGCGGCAAGAAAGGCCCCGGTCCTCTTTACAACGGAACGGTCTTCCACCGTGTCATCCCGAACTTCATGATTCAGGGCGGAGATCCCAGCGGCACAGGCATGGGCGGCCCCGGTTACAAGTTCGAGGATGAGACCAAGGGCTCGCCTTTCAAGTTCGATGCACCTGGCAAGCTTGCAATGGCCAACGCCGGACCTAATACGAATGGCTCGCAGTTCTTCATCACAGTTGCACCCACGCCATGGCTCACCGGCAACCACACCATCTTCGGCGAAGTCCTCGAGGGGCAGGATGTTTATGACAAAATCAGCGTCCTCCCTCGCAATCAGCAGGACCGGCCAAAGAACGAGGTTGTGCTGGAGAGCGTTACCATCGAGCGCGTCTAGCTTTTGCTCAGAGCAAAACAAACCCCGGGGCCTAGGCCTCGGGGTTTGCATTTACAAATTGCGTTTACAGATTAGAACTACAGACCGATTACGGTGATCAATTCCTTTACGGAAGCAGCGCTCTTGTTCAGCGCGGCCTGTTCCTCTGCAGTCAGCTTGATCTGGATGATTTCTTCCAGGCCGTTAGCTCCTAGTTTCACGGGAACGCCGACAAATAGGCCGTTGATCCCGTACTCGCCTTCCAGGTGCACTGCGCAAGGCACGATCTTCTTCTTGTCCTTCAGGATCGCTTCTGCCATCTCCACCGCCGCGGCTGAAGGAGCGTAGTACGCGCTGCCGGTCTTCAGGTGCTTTACGATCTCGGCACCACCATCGCGGGTACGCTGAACCAGTGCTGCCAGTTTCGCCGGTTCGATCAATTCAGTAATGGGAATTCCGGCGACCGTGGAGTAGCGCGGTAGCGGAACCATCGTATCGCCGTGGCCACCGAGCACGAATGCGGTAACGTTCTCCACGCTGACGTTGAGTTCCTGCGCGATGAACGTGCGGAAGCGGGCCGAATCCAAAATGCCAGCCATGCCGAGCACGCGATTGCGACAGAAGCCGCTCAGTTTGAAAGCGGCCTGCGCCATTGCATCCAGAGGATTGCTGACCACGATGATGATGCAGTTGGGCGAGTATTTGACTACCTTTCCCACGACATCCTGCATGATCTTGTAATTGGTGTTGAGCAGGTCGTCGCGGCTCATGCCAGGCTTACGCGGAATTCCGGCGGTGATGATAACGATGTCGGAATTTGCCGTATCGGCGTAGTCATTCGTGCCTGTGATTGTACTGTCGCGTTTTTCCACCGGCATGGCCTGTAGCAGATCCAGAGCCTTTCCTTGCGGAATGCCCTCCATGATGTCGATGAGAACCACGTCGGCCAGTTCCTTCGCGGCGATCCAATGGGCTGCAGTTGCGCCCACGTTTCCTGCTCCAACGACTGAAATTTTCTTGCGCATTTTTTCCCTTTCAAGCCCCCTTGGGGCATTGAGTTACAAGTACGGAAAAAAACCTATATTGAATCGCATCCAGCGATTTCAGGTAGCGTTCGAATTATTTCGCAACCACTGCGGTCATATTCTCGATAACCGCAGAACCGAATTCACTGGTAGGCAGCTTGGTTGCACCTTCCATCATGCGTGCGAAATCGTACGTCACGCGCTTCTGTTCGATGGTGCGCTCCATGCCGCTTTCAATCAGCTTCGCGGCTTCAGTCCAGCCCATGAATTCCAGCATCATGACGGCCGACAGAATCACGGAGCCGGGATTGATTACATCCTTGTCCGCATACTTGGGAGCGGTGCCGTGGGTAGCTTCAAAAATGGCGTGTTGCGCACCGATATTGGCTCCCGGTGCAATTCCCAGACCGCCAACCTGCGCCGCGCATGCGTCGGAGATGTAGTCGCCATTCAGGTTCGGCGTGGCAAGAACCGAATACTCGTCGGCGCGCGTCACAACCTGCTGGAAGATCGAATCAGCAATGCGGTCGTTGATCAACAGCTTCTTCTTCCACTGGCCATTGCCGTGGGTCGAAGAGATCGCAGCCAGAACGCTGCGCACTTCGGCATAAACTGCCTGGCGGAATTCCTCCGGCGCAAATTCCATGCCGGGCTCAACCAAGGCCGCATTCTCTTCCACCGTAATCTTCGGATTGCTGTCTATGTTGCCCAGAATCCAGCTCTCGCGCTCGGTCACAGTTTGTGCGCGGAACTCTTGCGTGGCAACTTCGTATCCCCACTCGCGGAATGCACCCTCGGTAAACTTCTGGATGTTTCCCTTGTGCACCAGAGTCACGCTGGGCTTCTTGTGCTCCAACGCATACTCAATAGCCATCTTTACCAGCCGCTTGGTTCCCGTGATCGAAATCGGCTTGATGCCGATGCCCGAGTCGGCGCGGATCTTCTTCTTGGTTCCGGCCAGCATGTCATTGTTGAGGAAGTCGATGAGCTTCTTACACTCGGCAGTGCCCTCTTTCCACTCGATTCCGGCGTACACATCCTCGGTATTTTCGCGGAAGATCACGATGTTCATGCGATCGGGACGCTTCACCGGGGAAGGAATGCCGGAATAATACTTTACAGGACGCACGCAAGCATACAGATCCAGAAGCTGGCGGAGCGCCACATTCAACGACCGGATGCCCCCGCCGATCGGCGTGGTGAGCGGTCCCTTGATGCCAATGTGCAGATCGCGGAAGGCATCTACGGTCTGGTCCGGAAGCCAGCTGCCGAACTGTTCCATCGCCTTTTCGCCGGCGAATACTTCGAACCATTCGATACGACGCTTTCCGTCATAGGCGCGTTCGACGGCCGCGTCGATCACACGCACCGACGCCTTCCAGATATCGCGACCCGTGCCATCGCCTTCGATGAACGGGATAATCGGATTATCCGGAACTACAAACTTGCCGTTTTTAAACTCAACTGCTTTGCCTGTGGTCGGAAGCGAAAGTCCATTGTAAGAAGCCAACATAAATCCTCCTGTGAGATTAACGTGGGGCTGCCCCCGGACTCGCAGCTGCGCTTATCGCAATTGCTACGCAGGTTCTAATGGCAACTCCCCACACCGCCACGCCATCGAACCAGTTTTTACGTTCTTCCGGGAATTTTCGAACAATCGAGTTTAGCAGTAGAAATGCCGCGCTTCAATCACAGAAAAAGAAATCGAAAATAGTACGCACAACCCGCATCTCCGCCCTCAAGACCGAAGCCAAGCCGGAACACTGGACCACATGCTCCACGCTCGCCCTCAAGACATCGCTTTCCGGCAGCCACTTCCGGGAGCGCCCCTCGACTACCCGAATGCCATGATCCACGCGACGGAACAGCCCGGCTGCGTGCAGAAGATCCCTTCCCTGTGCTGGGCTAAGCAATTCCCTTTCGAGCAGAGCCTCCAAGCGCTCCCATAGCTGCTTTCCGGCAGCAGGTACCGCGGCCCGAGCCTCCAGCATTCCCACCAGGAAATCAAGATCATAGGTGCCGCCCAGGCCCGTCTTAAAGCTCTCCACTCCGCCCGAATCCGCAATCCGCTTTCGCATCGAGCGTAGCTCTGGGACAAACTGAGGCGAGGCGGCGCTACGTTTTCGCAACCCGCGCAGCGACTCCGCTGCCTCCTCCGCCAGACGCTCCGCTCCGGCGATCAGTCGCAACTTGCCGAATGCAATGGTCTCCCAGGCTTTTGCCTCGCTCTCAAAATACTGCGCAAGCTGCCGTGACGTAACCACCAGTTCGCCTTCCTTGCCATGGGGACGTAGCCGGGCGTCCACCGTAATCACCGAACCTTCCCGCGTATAACCGGACAACATCGCAACCAAGGATAGCGCGCACCGCTCGGCCTTTTCCGAATCGCATTCTGCACTGCGCAAAAACACCAGATCCGCATCTGACAGCACGTCCAGCTCGAAGGTCCCCAGCCGACCCGCGGCCAGTACCGCAAAGCCGGCGGGCGCCTCCGCGGCCTCAAGGGCTTGCTGCAGGATCAGGTCGAACTTCTGCGAATATTCGCGTAGAACCTCCCACACCGGCATCTCCTCCAAGAGCGTCTGCCCTACCGAGCGCAGCATATACCGGCGCGAATCAATCCGCAGTTGATCCCAGATCGACCTCCCTCCTTCCCTTTCACACTGACGGAAGAGTGCAACGATGTCCCTCGGATGCCGGGCCAGAAAATTCGTAGCCAGTGCGCTACGCGCAAAAACCGGAAGCGCCTGTTCAATCCACTCCACGTTTCCGAGGGCCGCACGGACACGCTCCTCTCCGGTGGAGGCTGCGGTCAGAAAGCGCTCCAAGTTACGCAGCGTGGGATTGCCGACCTCTGCGGCCAGAGCTTCGGCCAGCGCTGGCGAACGCGCGGACAGTTCGCGCCTCAGGCTCGCTGCTCCAGGCGCCCCCAAGCTCACCGTCAGAGAAGTTGCCTCTCCGGCTACCCCTGAGCCCAGCCGCAGCACCTGCGCGCAGAGATTGCTGGCCGACTTCATCACACGACTCAACTCCTGCGCGCTCCGAATGCTTTCTCCACCCATCGAGCGAAAAAGCGCGGACTGCTCGGCAGGCGCCTCCGGCAAGCGATGCAACTGCACCCCCTGACGGCACTGCAAGCGGTGCTCGATGCCGCGCAGCAAACCGTAGGTCGCGCATAATTCCCGACACTCAGCATCGCCGATGTGCCCTTTGTCGTGAAGCTTCTGCAGCGCAAGAAGGGTTCCACTGGAGCGCAGCCATGGCTCTCCTCCACCGTGAACCCGTTGCAGACATTGGGCCACGAATTCGATTTCTCGGATGCCGCCAGCCCCGTTTTTCACATCCAACTCCTGCGCGCCCTGCCGCACGTTGCCACGTCGGATTCGCTCCAGCGAGTGCGCCGCAGTCTGTATGGCAGACAGGCTGAGCTGCTTGCTATATATCAGTTCCTGTACCTGCTCCACGAACTCTCGCGCCAGCATACGATCGCCGGCACTTGGGCGCAGCTTCAGGAGCGCCTGCAATTCCCAGTCTTGAGCAACGCTGCCGTAGTAACGCAGTGCCTGTCCGGCGCCAGCCACCATCTCGCCGCTGGTTCCCTGCGGACGAAGGCGCAGATCGACCCTGAAAACCTGACCATCGGCGCTGACGTTTGAGAGAACTGCTGTTAACTCCTGCGCCAGCCGCGTGAAGAACTCTCGAGCGGAAATCTCCAGTGTGCCCGCGTCTTCCGCATCGTCGCAAAGATAGAGCAAATCGACATCCGAGCTGTAATTCAGCTCGTTGCCGCCCAGCTTTCCCAGCGCCAACACCGAAAAGCGTGCCGGATATTCGCGTTCCCCGCTGGACCGGAGTTGCGGCCAGCCACGGTAGCGCCGGCGCAGTTCACTCTCGCAATCCAGTACCGCCTGTTCGATCAGCACATCCGAAAGTGCCGAAATCTCCGAGGTGATTTCGGCCAGCGACGCCAACCCAAGCAACTCCCGGGTAAATATCCTCACGTATTCGCGTCGCTTGAATCTTGCCAGCAGCACGGCCAGAGGTGTTTCATGAGAGCGCAAGCGAAAGCGAGCAAACTGCTCCCGGAAATCCTCGGCTTCGCGCGGATGTATCAGTCCCATGGGACGCGCGAAAAGCTGCAACAGGTCTGGATTCTGCAGCAGGGTTTGTCCCAACCACTGGCTGGAGCCAAACAGAGCCACACAGGAGCGCAGCGCCTGCGCGCTGGAATCAAAAGCGGCTATGGCCTCGGAGGAATGCTGCTGTAGAAGTACTTCCAATTGCAGCACTGCCTGATCCCGATTGCCCGCTCCCGCAATGTATTGAGGTAACTCAGCCGCTGCCCGTGCAGGAAGCAATTGCCGAATCTTCGTGTAACGCGCAATCGAGCCCTTCTCCGTAAAGGAGAAGGCAACGGCGCCTACACGCAGTTTTTCATCGGGCCGAGTCACGCGGTCGCCTCAGTAATTGTTGCCCGCAGAATAGCACGGCGAACCCGAACGAAAGCAGCGAAGGCCGCCTTAATCGCCAACAAACACCAGGATGGCGCGTATCTGCCTGTCGTTGGCAGATATGGGGTTTTTGACTTGGCAGGCGCCGTCGATCTTGTTATTGAACCTCACGGGTTGTGTCGAATGGAAGTCAACGATGGCGAAGCAAACGCGCCAGAGATCCTTTACCCCAACTTACCGCTTCTGATCGCCCGCACCACTTCCCGGTCGGCCTCCAGGAAGCTTTCTGCGTCCAGCATTTCGCGCTCTTCCCAGCGCACTTCGCGAAAGATCCGATTCTCGATCTCTCCTTCAAACTCCCGCACCAGGAAGAAGTGTACCTCCACGCCCAGCCCTTCGGCGTAATGATGCCGCACCGTTGCAATCTCCTGCCCAACCGCTGCGGAGACACCCAACTCCTCGCGTAGTTCGCGCGCCAGCGCGACAGGCAGCTCTTCGCCCGTCTCGACTTTCCCGCCCGGAAACTCCCATTGCAGTGCGAAGGCTTGCTGCTCAGTTCGCTGGCAGATCAGCACGCGACTCCCGCGCACCGTAACTGCCGCGACCACCTGCTTGAGCCCGTGTGCTTCTGTCAATCTTTTCCCCCGGTATTCCCCTCTTCGGCAATCCCGCGAATTCCCTCCGGTCGCACGAACATCTCCGGATGCAACGCCCATCGAATCGCCCGCAGTCCGCCCACCAGTGTATGCGCCGGAGTGTTGAACAACTCGTCTGCAACGCAGTACAACCGCTGCTCACGCACCGCCGCTGTCCCTGCCCACCCCTCACGCTCCGCAAGCTTCCGCAGGGGTACGCGGTCCCCCGCGCCGCACCATGCTGCGAAAATCACCTCGGGGTTTGCATTCGCGACGGCCCCAGCCGTGGTCTGCTCGCCCGGCGCCCCCACTGCAAGGCCGCCAGCGGCTTCCACCAGCTCGGCCACCCAGCGGTTCGATGCAATCAGCGGCTTGCCCCAGGCCTCGCAGAAGACGCGCTGCGCCTCGCATCTCGCAGTCATCTTTCGAGTCTCTTCTATCTCGTACTGCAACCCGCTCACCAGTTCCCCTCCCGCCGCATGTCGATCCACCAGCGCCGCTAGTGTGCGAATGTCGCCATACACGTCTGCCAGCGACTTCGGAGCCAATGCCAACACCCGCACTCCCGCGCGTAGAATTGCCGCGAGCGACTCCACCCGGTAGGGCACCGACACGATCACCAACTCCGGGTGCGTTACCAGAAGCTGCTCGCCATTGGCCGACCACGAATCCTCGACAATCACCTGCCCACCATGCCCGACCTCCGGACAAATATCTTCGCAGTAGCGCGTGCACGCCACCACCTGGTCCAGCGCTCCCAACCCCGCAAGGGTCACCGTAATGCTTGGTTGCAAAGAAACAATTCGCATAGTGAAAGGCCGCTCCAAGCGGCCCTTAGTATCTCTAATGGATATTCAACGATGGATATTCGACCCGCTCCGACTAGAGTCCGCTTAGTCGATTTCCGGCCAATAAACGTTCCATCCCAGCGCCGTCGCCTTCGACCAAAGCTCCGGATTCGGATTAATCGCGTATGCGCTCTTCGCCCTTTCCATCATCGCAAAGTCGTGGATCGAGTTTCCGAAGACCACGTCCACCGGACGCGCGATTATCTCTTCGATCGCCGTCTGCTTCAATTCATCCGTAGGCACGCGCACCAGCCGATTGGTCACCAGCCCGTCTTCCACCGCCAGCGTAGCCGCCAGCACCCGCTCGGAGGGAATCCCGAACTCAGCCGCGCCGGCCTGAACCACCCAGTCGTTTGTGCTTGAGACTGCCCAGAGTTCGCAGCCCTGCGCTGCCAGCTGTCGCGTCAGTTCCTTCATCTCCCGGAAAATCCTGGGCGCCACAACCTCGGCGAAGAATTCTCGTGCGCCTGCGCGCAGCCGCTCCACCGGTACTCCCTTGTTAATCTGAATCATCTCTCCGCAGATCGCCAGCTCATCCACCCGTCCCGCCAGGTACTCGTTGTAGCGATGCCGGATCGCCGGAACAATCTCCGGTGCTATGAACCCTTTTTCGATTTCCCAGTAGAAAAAATCCGCGCCGGCATCACCCCACCACAGCGTTCCGTCACAATCAAACACCGCAATCGCCGGACGCGTCGCAACCACCTGTTGAACAAACTGAAGTGCGGCAAGGTCAAGAGAGAGATGGCTCAAACGATGGCTCCTGTTTTCAAAATCTAGGGAATGAAACAGTGTAGCTTACCGCAACTAATCCCAGGGCGCTTTCCACTCCGCACCTTGTTGGACCGGGCTCGCTCCCAGATCGACGGCCTTCACCGTGCGTACATGTTCCAGATTCGCCGACAAGATCTCATCGGCCGCGTTCCATTTCTTCCCGCGAAGAAACAATTCAATCATCCTGCGCCCCATCAGTACGGGATGGCCCTGCTGCATCTCGATCTCCGGCACCACCGCCCAGATCTCGTCGCCCGCTTCGCAGTAGGCAGCTACCATGCGATGCACTGTCTCGGCGGTCAGCCCACGACCGTCCAAAGCTGCTACCAGCGCTGCATCGCGCCCGCGATTCAGCACCTCCTGCAGCATCACCCGCAGCGCGTCCGCGTCGCTCGCTGTCGCCGAGAGTTGCACCAGGTAGGCCGCCTTCGCCCACACCACGGGAGTCAGCGCCTCGGCATCTGCCCCCACCGCTACCAACACCATCTCCGTATCGGCGTTCAGTGCTTCAATCAGCTCGCTCAAAGCTTCAGTCTTGCTCTTCCGCGTCTCTCCGGCCCCCACCTGCGAGCCAGCTGCCAAGATCACTCCGCAAACGCCAGGACTGTGCATACGCTTAAGGTAGCAGGAGCCGCGCCTCCTCGCTAGTTTTCCGGTCGAGTACCGGCGAACGGGGGCATATTGCCGCGTATCCGCCTGGCGACTGCGGCGGAGCGTCGTCCGTTGCCGCGTACCCGGCTGCGATGCGCGCCGTTGCGAATGCGCCGTGCTTTTTTCGCAGTGGAATCCTAGCGCGCCACAGGTTACAATGGCGCCTTATGGAAAATAACGTGAGTGGAACCGAACGCTTCCAGGCTCTTGCTGGCGATCCTCAGAGCCCGGCCCGCATCGCGCAGGTCACCTACGGCGGCAGCCATGAGCAGGAAGGCGTTATCCTTACCACGCTCGATTCGGCCGTAAACTGGGTGCGCAAGAATTCAATCTGGCCAATGACCTTCGGCCTCGCCTGTTGCGCCATTGAAATGATGGCAATGGGCGCATCCCGCTTTGATATTGCCCGCTTCGGCGCCGAGGTCTTTCGCCCATCGCCGCGCCAGTCCGATCTCATGATCATTGCAGGCCGCGTCTCGCAGAAGATGGCTCCGGTAATCCGGAACCTCTATATGCAGATCCCCGAACCCAAATGGGTCATCTCCATGGGAGCCTGCGCCACCTCTGGCGGAGTGTTTAACAATTACGCCGTCGTGCAGGGCGTCAACCAGTGGCTTCCCGTGGACGTCTATGTGCCCGGGTGCCCGCCCCGTCCCGAGCAGCTCATCTATGCCATTACCGCGCTGCAGCAGAAGATTCAGAACGAGCGCGGCTCCTTCAAACGGGCGCTCAACATAGGCGAGTAGACCTCGACGCAAATCGCGCACAACGAAAACACATGCGCCGTTCCGGCCCTCAGTTGTAGCTAACCGGAATGGCGCATGTGTTTTTTCGCGCTGAACCTAAATCTCGGCTTGACAAGCCGTCGCCATGAGCGCAATAATCGTTTTGTGCTGCAGTGCAGCAAACTTTGCAACATAAG
This sequence comes from uncultured Acidobacteriota bacterium, assembly GCA_963838135.1. Classification (GTDB taxonomy): domain Bacteria; phylum Acidobacteriota; class Terriglobia; order Terriglobales; family Acidobacteriaceae; genus TOLSYN. Next base: position 289,963 of record CAWIPV010000001.1, read on the forward strand.
ATCTAGTACATAGAATGGCCCCATCAAGGAGGGGAAATTATGGAAACCAAGTCAGTGAAGCCCGAAGCCGAAGTCGCCTGCGCCTACAACAATGCTGCGAAGTTGTTCAACAAGGGATTGGAAAAGGTTGTTGAAGTGAGCAAGAGCTCGCTTGATCTGGCCGTCGAGCAGAACACCGAACTTTTGGCCTCTTGCAAGAAGGCGTTGAAGTCTTCGCCGCTGCCCGGTCTTTTCGTGTTGGATCTGGCCAGCTCGGCCTTTGAGAGCTGCGTCGCCCTTCAGAAGAGCCTCCTGGATCTGGCTCTTGAGCAGAACAATGCCGTGCTCGAAGCAGCTCAGGCTCAGCAGCACAGCTTTGATGCCGGTAGCGTGAAGGCCGGAATCAACACCCTGGTTCAGCAGACTGTGGACCGCACCCTAGCCGCCCAGAATCTGGTTCTGAACTTGGCTGCTAAGCAGACCAAGGCAGTCACCGAGGCCGTGAAGCAGCAGCCCGGCGTCACCGGCTCGCCCGTTGAGACGGTCACGGATTCGGTTCAGCGCGGCGTCGACACCATGCTTGCCGCTCAGAAAGAGATCCTTAGCACCGCGACCAAGACCGTCAAGGCCACCGCAGCCAAGGCATAAGTAGTCCGCGTAAAACTCTGTGACGGCCAGCCGGAATTTACCACCGGCTGGCCGTTCTTTATTTTGTGAAGGTGTATCCGTGGCTTGTGCTCCAAGCGTGTCATGCCTCAATTCGGTTGTTCGCCTGGTTAACCCATTGAACTTCAATACTAGCGGGCGCTACGGCGTTCATTTTCAAGCTCGCGAGCAAACATTTTTTCCGCGTCAATAGCCAGGAACATTCCTCGGCCCCGGGCGAGCACCTCTCCTTTTACGTTGCGAAGTTCAGCGCTGTTGTATAGCACTCGACCCCGCATCCTGCTGACCTGGCCTCGGGCCACAAGCGGCTGCTCGAGCGGCACCGGACGCAGGTACTCGACCTCGATGCGGCGGGTGAGAGCTACTTTGGTCTTGAGTTCGTTTGCTTTGAGCTTGTTGGCCTTGCTCATGGCTTCATCGAGAATGGTAGCGATAATGCCTCCGTGGGCGTGGCCCGGCGGCCCGACGAAGCGGCTGGGGAGTGAAAATTCGCAAACGTAACTTTTGCCATCCTGGCGCAGAGAAAATTTCAACTGCAGCCCGTTGAGATTCGCGGCCCCGCATCCAAAACAGTTGTCACGTTGCCAGATAGGTTGTGCGTCTTGATCAGGGGCGAGATTCCGTGCCATGAGATAGCGGCTCCACAAATCGAAGTTGAGTGCGAGGCTTCGATTCAGATTAGTTGACTTCGATTCAGATCGCCACAGATGGCAAATCCTGCTGGAAATGAAAATTAATTTCAGCGGCGAAACGATTTTTCCGCATCTAGGCAAGGATATGCTTTCCCGCACCCCCAGCAAGCCCGTTCCGGGCGGCGGCAACCGCGGCACCTACCCTCCCGAAGCCTCTGGCGGCGGCGGTGGAGGCGGCGGGCGCGGTGACGGCGATGGCCTGCATGACTTCCGGCAACAGTTACAGCGTTACCGGTTGGGCTTGCTGTTTACGATCGCCTCGATCGTGATGCTGTTCGTTTCGTTCACAACTTTATTTGTGGCACGCCGTGGGGCGGGTAAATATGATCCGTTGACCGGCGACTTCCAAAGCGACTGGATCTCCGTGCCGCTGCCGATGAAAAGTCTGCTCATCAACACCGCGATGCTGATCGTAAGCTGCCTTCTGATTGAGGTCGCAAGGCGGGCGGCTCGGTGGGAAGCAGTCCTGCTTCCGATTGGCCACATTCCGGGCGTACGTCCGATTCGCCAGACTTCTCTGCTTTGGGTGTGGGCGACGGCAGTGGCGGGTATAGGCTTTCTTTTTGGACAGTACCGCGTGTGGCAACAGCTGAACATTCATGGTGCATTTGTAAATAGTGGGCCAGCCAGTACATTTTTCTTTTTGCTCACGGGTACCCATGCGCTGCATTTGGCGGCGGGCATTGCCGTGCTCCTATATGCGTGCTTGGCGGCGGGGCCAAGGCTCTCGCTCGAGCGCCGTTGCATTACGCTCGACGTAACGGCGTGGTATTGGCACTTTATGGCCCTGATGTGGGCTTATGTTCTGTTGGTGGTGAAGGTGTTGGACTAGGCAACCTACCTGAACTTGGATCGGCTGCGTCGGGCGAACTATAATGGTGGGATTCGGTAGGCGGCGGATCGCGGCCGTGGGATTCAGCCATGGGATTGTGCCCTGGGGATTGAATCTCGGATTTCAGCTCAGGGTTTGTTAGCGATCAGGTTGGCTGTCCGTTCTCAATATGCCCAAGGAAGCAATCGTAGTTCGCGGCGCGCGCGTTCATAATCTGAAGAACATCGATTTCGAAATTCCTCACAATTGCCTGACGGTGGTGACGGGAGTGTCTGGAAGCGGAAAGTCTTCGCTGGCCTTTGACACTGTCTACGCGGAGGGGCAGCGCCGCTATGTTGAGTCGCTCTCGGCCTATGCGCGGCAATTTTTGGAGCGCATCGAGAAACCGGATGTTGAACTGATCGACGGCATTGCTCCGGCGGTCGCCATCCGCCAGAAGAATCAGACGCGCAACCCACGCTCAACTGTGGCCACGGCTACAGAAATTTACGACTACCTGCGTCTGCTCTTCGCACGCGTTGGACGCAGCTATTGCCCGCAGTGCGGTGAGCAGGTCAGGAATGACACGGTGGATGAGGTCGCCGAGCGCATTCTTGCCATGGAGGATGGCACGCGCGTGCAGGCGCTGTTTCCTCTGCTAAACCCCGAGCCTGCGGACGCCACAAAGCTGGAAGCCGTAGTACGCGAAGTCAAGAAGCCCGAAGGCGCGAAGAAGCCGCGCGCACGCAAGAAGAAGCAGCCGGAAATTGATCAGCGCGCAGTTCAAGACGCAGCATTGCGGGAACGCCTCTTTGAACTGCGCAAACGCGGCTTCAACCGATTGTTTCAGGACGGAGAAGTCTTCGAATTCTCGACTCCGGAGTCGCTGCTGGGCATCGATTTCAGCAAATCCGTGTTCATTCTGCTGGATCGGATTGTGGTGGACGCCGACTCACGTTCGCGGATTGTGGAAGCGGTTGAGAGCGGCTACCGCGAGGCGGGCGAGGTGGTATTTGAATCCGCGCCGCGTGAGGGTAGCGCACTGCGCCTGCGCTTTTCTCAACGCTTTGAGTGCAAGCATTGCAATCTGAAATTCGAGCAGCCGGAGCCGCGACTCTTTTCCTTCAACAATCCGTATGGCGCCTGTCCGCGCTGCCAGGGATTCGGGAATACCATCGACTTCGATATGGCTCTGGTGATTCCAGACAGGTCGAAGACGCTGGCAGAGGGGGCGGTGGAGCCTTGGACAAAGCCGAAGTACAAACCGTTTGGCACGGAGATGCGGCGGGAGGCGCGACTGGCCGGAATCCCGCTGGATGTGGCCTGGGGCAAGCTGAAAAAAGAACAGCAGCGGTTCATTTTGGAAGGCGGACCCGAAGGCGGCGGAAGATGGTTTGGGGTGCGCGGTTTTTTCGACCAACTGGAGAAGAAAAAGTACAAGCTGCACGTGCGAGTCTTCCTGAGCCGCTATCGCGGATATGCGCTGTGCGGCGACTGCGGCGGCGCAAGGCTGCGCAATGAAGCGCGCCAGGTGAAGATCGCCGGACTGGATATCTGCCAGGTTTGCTGCAAAACGGTCGAGGAGGCGGAGCGCTTCTTCAGGGAATTGAAGCTTACAAATCAGGAGGCCGGCATTGGCGGCAAGCTTCTGGAGGAGATTTGCGACCGTCTACGCTTCCTAAATGAAGTGGGTTTGGAGTATCTGACGCTGGACCGCCTCTCCTCGACGTTGAGCGGCGGCGAAGCGCAACGCATTCAACTTGCGACATCGCTGGGCTCGCGACTCGTGGGCACTTTGTATGTGCTGGATGAGCCCTCGATCGGATTGCACAGCCGCGATACTGCACGACTTATTCATATCCTGAAAAGCCTGCGCGACCTTGGGAATACGATTCTGGTGGTGGAGCACGACTCCGAGGTAATGGCTGCGGCCGACGAGATTCTGGACCTCGGTCCGGGAGCAGGCGAGCACGGGGGCAAACTTGTGGCTCATGGCAGCTACGAGGAGATCCGCGCGAACCATCAGTCGTTGACGGGGCGCTACCTAAGCGGCGACTTGCAGATTCAGATTCCGCAGCAACGGCGTACTCCGGGAAAGCAGGTGCTACGCTTGCGCGATGCCAACGGACACAATTTGAAGGACGTGAACGTCACGATTCCTCTCGGAATGCTGGTGGCGATTACGGGTGTATCCGGCTCGGGAAAGAGTACGTTGGTGCACGACGTGCTCTACCAGCGACTGGCAGCGATCAAGCGGCAGACCATGGGAGGAGTTGGCGACAGTGACGTGGGCGCAATCGAGGGGGAATTGGAGGGCGATCAGTGGCTCGATGAGGTGGAGTTGGTCGATCAATCGCCCATCGGACGCACTCCGCGCTCGAATCCGGTGACTTACATCAAGGCATTCGATCCGATTCGCGAGGTTTTTGCCTCGCTTCCCGAATCCAAGAAGCATGGCTACGCCGCAGGACACTTTTCGTTCAATATTCCCGGCGGGCGCTGCGAGACCTGCTCGGGCGACGGAACGGTTACCGTGGAAATGCAATTCCTGGCAGACGTGGAACTGCTCTGCGAGGATTGCAAAGGCACGCGCTACAAGCCGGAGATTCTCGCCGTGCGCTATCACGGAAAGAACATTCATGATGTGTTGAACATGACGGTGAAGGAAGCGCTGGGATTCTTTACCGGCGTGCCGAAGCTGGTGGACAAATTGCGTGTGCTGGAAGAAGTCGGGCTTGGCTACCTCCGGCTCGGACAATCCGCAACTACTTTGAGCGGCGGCGAGGCGCAACGCATGAAGCTGGCTGCGCACCTGCAACCGAAGGGGCACGACAGGCTACACAAAAATCCCGATGGGACGCCGCTCAAGCGAAGGTCGCATACGCTTTACCTTTTCGACGAGCCAACCACGGGTTTGCACGTTGACGATGTGAGTAAGTTGCTGGCGGCGTTTAAGAAACTGATCGATGCAGGCGGCTCTATCGTGGTAATCGAGCATAATTTGGATGTAATCAAGGTCGCCGACTGGGTGATCGACCTTGGGCCCGAAGGCGGCGAACGAGGCGGCGAAGTGGTAGCCGTGGGTACGCCTGAGGAGATTGCGGCAAACGAGCGTTCCTATACCGGGCAATGGTTGCGCAAGGTACTGCCGCTGCAGGCGGTAGTGCGGTGAAGTTGGGCCGGCAGTGATGGCGAGTCACCCGCCCAAGCAGCAGAAGCCTGAACAGAGCACCCTCATGCCGGTGCTTATTCTGGTCCTTTTGGCTCCAATCCTTTCCGCGCAGAAGCCCGGCGCACGTAGTGCGCCCACCGAGGAACCGGCGGCGATTGTCCGCGCCGAGAGCGCAATGGACAGAAAGCAGTGGTCCGAGGCGGAGACGATTCTGCGCCAGCTGGTAACGGCAGACGCAAAGAATGCGCAGGCGTGGTTCGACCTGGGATACGTGATGCACGCCGAGGAGAACTATGCAGAGGCAACTCTGGCTTACCGCGGCGCGGTGGCAGCCGAGCCTGATAGCTTTGAATGTAATTTGAACCTTGGCTTGATGCTGGCGCATGAGAAAGATGCCCAGGCATCCAAGTACCTGGAGAGGGCTACTCACTTGAAACCGACGGGCAAAGATCCGCAGGCGGCACTGGCTCGCACATGGGCCTCACTGGCTCTGGAGCAGGAATTCCGCAACCCGAAGAACGCGGTGGACTCGTGGTCGCGCGCAGTGGCGCTTGCGCCAGGCAATCCTCAGCACCGGCTCGGACTGGGCGAGGTACTGGAACGCACCGGAGACGCAGCCGGGGCAGAGAGAGAGTTTCGCAAGGCCAACGAGTTAGATCCAAACTCGACGGATGCACTGACCGCTCTGGCGAACTTTTTTATGCGCGCTAACCGCCTGCCCGAAGCCGAAGAGACGTTGCGGCAACTGGCGAGCCTGGCGCCACCGCAGGAGAACGAACATTTACAGCTTGGGCGCGTGCTAAGCGCAGAAAAAAAGGACGCCGAGGCGGCGGCAGAGTTCCAAAAGGCACTCGCTTTGCGAGCAGATGATTGGGATGCAATGCGCGAACTCGCCTTTGTGCAGCAGCGCAGCAAGAATTATGCCGCGGCGGAAAACAGCTACCGAACCTTGCTAACTCATTTCCCCAAGGATGCGGAGATCTATGACGGGCTAGGCACGGCGCTGCTGTCGCAGCTTAAATATGCAGAAGCCCAAAACAAATTCATGGTCTGTGTCCGGCTTAAGCCGGAGTGGGGCGAGGCGTACGGACAGTTGGCGCTGGCTGCCGCAGGCAACAAAGAATATGAAGTTGCCATCAAGGCACTGGATGAGCGAACGAAGCTGCTAGCGGAATCGCCGAGCAGCTACTTTCTGCGCGCGACTTGCTACGATCATCTGCGCCGTTTTGAGGAGGCGGAAGAGAATTACAAGGCTTTCCTTGTGGCGTCGCACGGGCAGTTTCCCGACGATGAGTGGAAGGCGCGGCATCGCTTAATGGCAATTGAGCCGGAGGTCAGGGGAAAGAGATGAAAGCGCTGTATAGCATTGGTGATCGGTGTGTTGCTGGCAACTTGCGGCGCGATCTCCTTGGCAGGCCAGGACGCCGCGGCAGGAGTTGCAACGCAAGGGCCGAACAGGCAAAAGGGGTGGGACTGTGCGCGATTAAGTATGCAGGCCGCGCACCAGGCACTGGAGGAGGCGAAGCGGTCTTCGGAAGTGGCGAGCGAATGCTGCCCACAAGGCAATCGATGTTGCTCTAGGAGACGTGAGGCACGCGGTGGATTGTTCGTTGCAGGCGCAGAAAGCCGAAAAAGACCACCGAGATCGATCTTCGACGGCTGATCGCGCGCGCAAAGGAGGTTTCTGCACACGCTAGACACCGAGGACAGACCCCATCTTTCGCGGTCGCTAGTGGATCTAGAAGAGCAGCGCGACAGACTTCTGCTCGCGCTATTTGGCGCTGCAGCAGGAGGCGCATCAGCGGAGAAGAAGCCGTGAAGTTTCCCGCCGCGTTCGTACTGATTGGTCTTTTGGTTGTGCTCTGCGCCGACGCCGGAGCGCAGATGCATCATGATCCTCTGAACCCTCGCGAAGTGGATCTGTTGCGGGATAGTGCACAGCAGCCGAAGAAGCGCATCGACCTGCTAATCTCTTTTGCCCGTGAGCGAATGCTGGCCGTCGACCGCCTGTGCGCAGCCCAAAATGGCGCGAACCAGCTTGGCTTGGACGATGCAAGCAGGATCGCAGATCTGCTCGCCGACCTTGCGGCTCTGATCGATGAGTTGGACGACAACTTGGCGATGTACAGCCGGCACAGTGAGGACCTTCGCCGTTCTCTGCGTCATGTGCTGGATGCAGAGGCGGAATTCCTACCGAAGTTAGAGGCGCTCAATGAGCGGGCAACTCCTTTGCAAAAGCGGCGCTTGGCAGCAGCACTTGAGGACGCTTTAGATTCGGTGAAAACTAGCAGCGAAAGCGCGCGCGCCATGCGAGCCGGGCAGATTGAGAAGAAAGGTGAGGAGAAGGACAAGGAGAAGCCCGATCGTCGGGAGGCCAGACAGACGGACACGCATGAGTCTGGCGCGGAACGTCAGTGACAGTAATTGGCAACCCATGGTTCGCAAGCCAGTCAGCTGCGATTCTGATAATCTGGAATCACCTTGAAGGATTCGTTGCTGGCACTGTTGCATGAAATGTACCGGGAACTTCGGCCACGCGCGCCGATCCCGGAAATTGACCTACAGTTTTACCCCTTCGCCAACATCAACAACACTATTCGTCTGTCGGAAGGGCGCATGAAGTTGCGCCTTTCCGACCTGCTGGAGGGAGCGCCCGAGCCTGTGCTGAAGGCTATCGTGCACATCCTGCTCGCCAAGATATACCGCAAGCCGATCGATGCTCGTCACACATCGCGCTACCGGCGCTACGTGGCCTCGCGCGACATGCTGGAAAAAGCGCAGCAGGTACGGCAGCTACGTGGACGCAAGCGCCTCGAGTCCCCGCAGGGAAGCTACTACGACCTGGACGAGGTGTTCGAAACGCTAAATGCGCGCTTCTTCCACGGATTGCTGGGACGGCCGCAGATGAGTTGGAGCGCCGAGCGCGCACGACATCTGCTGGGCCACTACGATCCGGCGCACAACGCCATTATCATCAGCAAAGTGTTTGATCAGGCACGCGTGCCGCGTCTCGCCATGGAGTACATCGTCTATCACGAGATGCTTCACCTGAAGCATCCGGTGAAGATGCGCGGCATCCGCCGCTCGGTTCACGGCAAGGAATTCCGCGAGGAAGAAAAAATCTTCCCTCACTTTGAAGAGGCGAGGCTTTTTCTGAAAACCTTATAGGCCATGCTACGCAAGCAATCAAGAGCGATAGCGTCCGAGGTCGTCGTCGCTTAATCCCTCCAGCCATCGCCGCAGATCGTCTCCCGTAATGCGCCCGCTGGCGCCGGTCGCGATGCGCGAACTTTTCAGCACTTCCTCGTCGACAAATATCGGGCAGTCTGTACGCATCGCTAGCGCAATGGCATCCGAGGGGCGCGAGTCGAGCACGATGGGCTCACCGTTGCGCGTTGCCCAGATCGCGGCCAGAAACGTGTCATTGCGCAACTCGGTGACTACCACGCGCTCCACCGTGGCGCCCAGTCCAACGATTGCGTTCTTGAGCAGGTCATGGGTCATCGGGCGCGGCGGCGAGACTTTTTCAATCTCCAGCGCAATCGCGTTTGCCTCGAAGACGCCAACCCATATCGGCAGCACCGAATCGCTGTTTACGTCCTTCAGTACGATGATCGGCATGTTGGTGGTTGGGTCCAACATAAGTCCACGAATTCGCATTTCCACTTCCACGCAAACCTCCCCTAACGCCGTCAGATAACAGTGTAGGCCTCCCGCGCTTTGCTTTCACACACCGTTTCTCCAACCAGACTGTTGGGATGCGCGCGCACCACGCGAACCTGCATATAGCTGCCCACCTTGGGCAAGGCACTGCCCTCTGAAACCGTGAAATTCAAGGTCTTGTTCTGCGACGTGCGACCGATAACTTGATCGCGCGCTGATTGATAACCTTCGACCATCGCCTCCAGCACCTGGCCGACATGCCCCGCATAATTGATGCGCTGAATCTCGCGCTGGCGGTCGTTGAGGATCGCGAGACGGCGCACTTTCTCTTCCTCTGGAATCGCATTCTCCATTGCAATGGCCGGTGTGTTGGGACGCGGCGAATACTTGAAACTGAATACTGCGTCGAACTGTACTTCCTCCAGCAGCGTCATCGTCTGCTCGAACTCCGCAGCGGTTTCGCCCGGGAACCCAACGATGATATCGGTAGTCATGGAGATCGACCTATGCTTCGAACCGCGAATCCACGCCACGCGCTCCAAATACTGCTCGCGGGTGTATTCCCTCGCCATGGCGGCCAGCACGCGCGAAGAACCGCTCTGCACGGGAAGATGCACGTGGTCGCAAAGGGTTGGCACGGAGTTGATGGCTTCGACGATTTCCCGTGTGAAGTGGCGCGGATGCGAGGTCGTAAACCGCACCCGGCGAATCCCGGGAAGTTGGCCGACCTCGGAGAGCAACTCGGCAAAACTTAGCCGGCCGAGCGGGTCGCAATAGGAATTCACATTCTGCCCGAGCAACTGAATTTCCGTCAGTCCGCTATCGAGGATCCGGCGGGCCTCCTCGAGTACCGATTCCGAGGTGCGGCTGCGCTCGCGTCCGCGGGTGTACGGCACCACGCAATAGGCGCAGAACTTGTCGCAGCCTTCGATGATGGTGATGTATCCGCGATGTGGGTTGGTGCGCGCGGTGAACTCGGTCTCAAAGGTGTCTTCTGTGTTGCGGTCGTCCAATCCGGTGGCGCGCTCTCCACGCTCGATCTGCACCAGCATTTCTGGCAGATTGCGATAGCTGGCCGACCCAGCTACCAGCGAGACGTGAGGGGCACGTTCAAAGATGCGCTCGCCCTCCTGCTGTGCGACACAACCAATGACGGCGAACTTCTTTCCCTGCTTCTGCAAACGCTTGAATTCGGCAAGGCGATGGAAGACCTTCTGCTCGGCTTTGTCTCGGATCGAGCAGGTGTTATAGAAGATTAGGTCTGCATCCTCGGCGGATTGTACCTGACGATAGCCCTGCGATACCAACGATCCAGCAACTTTTTCCGAGTCGTGAAAGTTCATCTGGCATCCGAAAGTTTCGATGAAGAATGTTTTTTGCGGCTCGAAACTCACTCAACAAATCCTTGCCGGTCTACTTCAACAGACCCGCGCGAGCGATGTGCTCGGGAAGCAGCTCCCCGGTGCCACTGTGATTCCCCCATCGCCGCCCCTCTTTCCGTCATTATCGCAGATTCCAGCGGCGCCGATGGCTGGGCATCTGCGGAATTGTCGAGCCCCAGAGAGCGCCACGTTGGCCGAATCGCGAGATTCGGGGTGGGAACGGCGTAGCCGCCAGCTGTGGATAAGCCAAGTTGACGAAATATCTTCAAGCACTTATGATCAAGTCGTCGCAGTCAGCATAATCAGCGGCGCAGCACCATGCTGCCCCCTCGTTCAACGGTAGGACACCTGCCTCTGGAGCAGGGTATCGGGGTTCGAATCCCTGGGGGGCAGCCAATAGCTTCAATCTGACACCCCCAAATCTTAGTAATCTCGAACAAAATGGCATCGAGCCCGCTTGTTTTTGTGGCTATTCGCCAAGCCGCGCCCATTCCAGGAACTTCCGCAGAGCATCGCCACGATGGCTCACCCGCGCCTTCTCAATCGGCGTGAGTTCGGCAAAGCTCTTGCCCAGTCCAGGGACGTAAAACAGAGGATCGTAGCCAAAGCCCATGCCGCCGCGAGCTTCGCGCAGAATCACCCCTGCTGCCTCGCCGCGAAAGTGCGCCACCTCGCATCCGTCGCGTGCGGCCGAGATCACGCAGATAAAGCGCGCCGTTGCGTGCGCTTCGCCAATCGCCTCCAGTTCGCGCAGCAGCTTCGCATTATTCATCGCATCGAGGCTTATCGCATCAGTTCCAGCCTCGTCGCCGTCATGCAGGGCCGCCGCATCCCCAGCGGCATAGCGAGCTGAGCGCACCCCCGGCGCACCCCCCAGAGCGTCCACCGCGAGGCCTGAATCGTCGGCCAGCACCAGTTCACCAACGGCGGCAAAACGACTGTAGTGCTCCGCTTTCTTGCGTGCGTTCTCCTCAAAAGTCGCACCGTCCTCGACTGCCCCTGACAGATTTGCAAAATCCGCCAGCCCCTCCAACGTAATCCCATAAATGGCTGCGGCGCCGGCAAAATCACGCAGCTTGCCCTTGTTCGAGGTCGCAATCAAAATTCTCATGCCTCTAGTCTAGGGCAATCAACGCACAGAATACTGAAGAAGCCCGCGTCCGGGGGGCCGATACCCGTTTGGCTTTGCAAAAAGTCGCATCAAACCCTAGATTTTTGTTGAAAATGATCTTAATCATCCTATGATTATTCCAGCCAACAATTGAGCGTAAGACTCAATATATCTTGACCTTAGGGAGTGAAATTCCAGGTCAATGAAGCTACTTGCCGACTGAGCTGTTTTGGTGACTTCTGGGAGGAACCCTTGTCTTTGCGCCGCTTCGTGTCAGTTTTCCTGCTTTCGGCGATAGCCTTTTGTGCGCCGTCACTGGCGTCCGCACAGGGCTTTCTTCAACCGACACCCGGACAGAAGTCGAGCCAATCCAGCGCTGAAGTGTTTGGCGGATACTCGGGATATCAACCCGGTGGCAACATCTACGGCGTCAAACTGCCGGACTTTAAATTCGGATGGGACGGCCAATTTATCTTTAATGCGGACCCGAGGGTCGCAATAGTAGTGGATGTGAGTGACCACTCCAATGATTCCGCGAAGGCCTTTGACTTCGCGGTTGGTCCACGCTTCCAGCGTCCCTTGGGGCACTTCAAACCATTCGGGGAGTTTTTACTGGGGGTTCAGCATCTCAGTCCGAAAGGCTATCTCAGCCAGAACTCACCGACCTACACTTTTGGCGTCGGAATGGATGTAAAGATTAATCGTGCATTTTCGATACGTCCCTTCCAGCTCTCTTACATGAACACCTACTACTCAGTCTTGACCACATCTGGGGGGAAGCAAAACTATTTTAATGGCTTCATCGCGCAGGCCGGGTTCATTTACAACCTCAAGTGGTTCTCGCCGGAGATGTCCACGTCGGAACGTGAAGTCCTCGCATCCTGCATCGCGGAACCCTCGGCTGTCGATCCTGGCGTACACGTCAAGATTGGCGTAACCCCCAAGGGCTTCCAGTCTAAGCGGACGCTACACTACTCGTATGCGACCACCGGCGGCACCCTTTCCGGAAGCACGGCGAAGGAATCAGTCGATACTACGGGGGTTCCGCCAGGTACCTACACCGTCACCGCCAAGGTTCTAGACACCGGCAAGCACCAGCAGACGGCGAGCTGCGACGCACAATTCAGGGTCAACGCAAAACAGACGCCGGCTCCGCTCGTCGCCGCTGAACAGCCCAAGCAGACACCGACTCCGCTCGTCACCGCCGAACAGCCCAAACAGACGCCGACCCCACTCGTCGCCGCTGAACAGCCCAAGCAGACACCGACGCCGCTCGTCGCCGCTGAGCAGCCCAAGCAGACACCGACTCCACTCGTCGCCGCTGAACAGCCCAAGCAGACGCCGACTCCGCTCGTCACCGCCGAACAGCCCAAACAGACGCCGACTCCGCTCGTCACCGCTGAACAGCCCAAACAGACACCGACGCCGCTCGTCGCCGCTGAGCAGCCCAAGCAGACACCGACTCCACTCGTCGCCGCTGAACAGCCCAAGCAGACACCGACGCCGCTCGTCGCCGCTGAACAGCCCAAGCAGACGCCGACTCCGCTCGTCGCCGCTGAACAGCCCAAGCAGACGCCGACTCCACTCGTCGCCGCTGAGCAGCCCAAGCAGACGCCGACCCCACTCGTCACCGCTGAACAGCCCAAACAGACACCGACGCCGCTCGTCGCCGCTGAGCAGCCCAAGCAGACACCGACTCCACTCGTCGCCGCTGAACAGCCCAAGCAGACACCGACGCCGCTCGTCGCCGCTGAACAGCCCAAGCAGACGCCGACTCCGCTCGTCGCCGCTGAGCAGCCCAAGCAGACGCCGACCCCACTCGTCACCGCTGAACAGCCCAAGCAGACACCGACTCCACTCGTCGCCGCTGAACAGCCCAAACAGACACCGACGCCACTCGTCGCGACTGACCAGGATTCACGGAAGCTCAGTGATGCCACGGCGAACACAGACAGCGCGCACACACTGGTGAAAAACACTCCAAAGCCGTCACGGTACGGCGTCGTAAAGTTTGAGCGCGACGTGAAGCGTCCGACCAGGGTTGACAACGAAGCCAAAGGCGAACTCGACCGTTATGCCGACGACCTAGCCGCAACGCCAGACGTCACCGGCGTGGTAGTTGGGTATGCCGGAGCTAAGGATGGCAAGGACAGCAAGACCATTCTCAGCGTTGCCAGCCAACGCGCCGTAAACACCAAAGATTACGTGGCCAGAGAAAAAGGGATAGATCCGGCGCGCATCGAGCCTCGTACCGGGAGCGGTGACGGCCAGAAAACCGAACTTTGGATTGTTCCCGCAGCAGCCACCTTTCCTGCAGACGGCACCAAGTTAGTGGACGAGAGCAAGGTGAAGGCTGTGCCCCGCATCCCGTTGAAAATAAGGAGAGCACACAAGAAGCTGCACAAAAACTCACGGGGGGAAAAGGCGCACACGCCGCCATCGTCGACCGTGTCGCTCGGAACACATCGCAGCCAGCAGCCCACCGGCTTCAGATAGTACGCGAGTCGACAGTCGTCTCACGGGGAGCGGTGACTTGGTTCGGCCCAGTACCGTCCTCGCCATAGTCGTCCTCGAATTCGCCGGCGTGGTTTGCAATGACCTCTACGCGCGAGGCGGTCCACTCACCGCTGGCAGCGTCAACTAGGGCAGTTACGCGAACCTCGGTGCCGGGAATTAGAGCCCTTCCGGCGGGCTGCCGGTGTTCGCTGGGCACTGCCGCGTCATAGACGATTGCGGCCCGCGCCACGACCACGCGGCGCACGTTGCCATCGCGCCCCATCAGGTAGATCAGGCCGGACGACCACTCTCCGCGCGGTGGGCTCACCACTTCGCCACGAAAGGTTCCTTGCGTCTCGGCCCATAACCCCGAGGTCAGCAGCAATACCGCGATCAGCGAATGCAACCCCAGCCGTTTCATGTGTATTACGATGCTTGTTTTACGGCTTCGGGTGCCGGACTATCGCAAAATTCTGAGTTGCTGCTTTTCTCTTCCATTGCGGCGATCCGGTCACAAAAAAAAGCAGGAGCCAAAGCTCCTGCCCCTTCCGCGAAAACATCGCGGAACTTAGTCGTAATACTCCAACCCGAGGTGGGTGATCAGCTCCTCGCCCTTGATGTGGCGGAGGGTATTCTTCATTTTAATCATCTGGATAAACAGATCGTGTTCGGGATAGAGCCCCGGCGCGGTCATCGGAGACTTGAAGTAGAAGCTCATCCACTCCTGAATACCAATCCCTTTCAACTCGCTGCAACGTGCCGCCAAGTCTAGGAAGAGGACGATATCCAAGGCAAGAGGTGCGGCCAGGATCGAGTCGCGGCAGAGGAAATCGACCTTGATCTGCATCGGGTAGCCCAGCCAACCGAAGATGTCGATATTGTCCCAGCCTTCCTTGTTATCGCCACGCGGCGGGTAATAGTTGATGCGGACCTTGTGGAAGATATTGCCGTACAGTTCGGGATACAGCTTGGGCTGCAGGATCTCATCCAGCACACTGAGCTTGGACTCTTCTTTGGTCTTGAACGAGCCCGGATCCTCCAGCACTTCGCCGTCACGATTGCCCAGGATGTTAGTGGAGAACCAGCCGTTCACTCCCAGCATCCGGGCCTTGAAGCCTGGCGCAAGAATGGTCTTCATCAGCGTCTGTCCGGTCTTAAAATCCTTGCCCGCAATCGGCGCATTGTGCTTCCGCGAAAGCTCCTGCATCACCGGCAGATCGACCGTAAGGTTAGGCGCGCCGTTGGCGTAAGGCACGCTCTCCTGCAGCGCCGCGTATGCATAAATCTGCGAGGGCGAAATGTTCGCATCATTTGCTTCCATCCCCTTTTCGAAGGCTGCAACCGAGGCGTGAACTTCGCTGGCGGTCTGGAAGCTTTCCGTCGAGGCGCACCAGATCATCACGAGGCGATCGCAGTTATGTTCCTTCTTGAAGTTGCGGATATCGGCGCGGAGTTGCTCGGCCAGATCCAGCTTATTCTTGCCCTTCTTCACGTTCGGCCCGTCCAGCAGTTTGACGTACTCGTGATCGAAGACCGCCGGCATCGGCTTGATGGTGTCCAGGAACGGCTTAAGTTGGAGCAGCAGATCCTTTTCGAGAACCTTGGCGTTGGCAGCCGCTTCATAGGCGCTGTCGGTAAAAATGTCCCAACCGCCAAAGACCAAATCGTCGAGCCCGGCCAGAGGAACAAAATCCTTAATCAGCGGAGAACGTCCATCCGTACGCTTGCCGAGGCGGATGGTCCCCATCTGGGTCAACGAACCGATTGGGACAGCGATGCCTTTTCGTACCGCCTCCACACCGGCCACGAACGTGGTAGCCACTGCGCCCAGTCCGACGATCAATATTCCAAGCTTACCTTTGGCTGCTGCAATTTCCGTTGGAGTATCCTTGTGCCCTGTCGCCATCAATGTATGAACCGCTTCCTTATAGAGTCAACGCTAATACCGCAAACAACCTATGCTCTCTCCTGCAACCCTGCTTTGGCAAACATGTTGTAGTATGTGGGGCAACCAGCCAGCCGAATGGCGTGCAATGCGGGTTATGATGCGCTTTTCCACAGGGAACCGTAATGAATGAGCATTTAGCGGTAATCACCGGCTCTTTCGGAGGATTTGGACCGATGCTTGCCGCCGCCAGCCCTGCAATAACCACCCCAGGAAAGCTCTCACCCGGAGAGGCCGTCGCGCAGCGCACCGTAAACGCCTACACCCTCACGGCAGAGCAGCTTTGCAAGTCCGAGGGACTGCACCGCACCAACGTCGTGCTCTCGCTCACCTCCACCCTCTTCGGCTTCGCGGTGGTCGCGGCGCTGATCGCCCTGCGTTTTGCGCCGAAGCTCCAGCGCGCGGTGGAATCCATCTCCAAAAACCGCTTCGTCCAGGCGCTCATCTTCGTTCCAGTCCTGCTGCTCACGCTGGCCTGCTTCGATCTTCCGCTGCGTGTCTATGGCCATCACGTTTCTCTGGCGTATGGACTGAGCGTGCAGAGTTGGCCATCATGGATGTTGGACTGGGCAAAAGCCGAGTTGCTCACCCTGACGTTTGCCACACTGACGCTGTGGGGCCTATACGCAGCAATTCGTCGCGCCCCCCGCCGTTGGTGGTTCTACGCCTGGCTCTTCACCTTGCCCATCATGGCCGCGGTGGTCTTTGTCGCGCCGGTTATCATCGACCCAGTGTTCAACCGTTTCGAACCGCTCGCAACGACCAATCCCGAGCTAACCGCCCAGCTCCGCAACCTGGCCCACTCGGCAGGACTGGAAATTCCCGACTCCCGCATCTTCCTCATGCACGCTAGCGACAAGGTGACCACCTACAACGCCTACGTCACAGGCTTTGGCGCAACCAAGCGCATCGTTGTCTGGGACACAACCGCCCGCGACCTCACCCGCCCACAAACCCTTTTCATCTTCGGCCATGAGATGGGACATTATGTTCTCCACCACATCTATCTCGGCCTTGCCTATACCGCGCTGCTGCTCTTTGTAGGTCTCTGGCTGACCCAACGCCTCGCCGAAGCCACGCTCGCCCGCTTCGGCCCGCGCTGGCAGATTCGCTCCCTCGGCGAATGGTCCTCGCTCCCGCTGCTGGTTGCGTTGGCTGGGCTGCTCTCATTTTTCGGCGAACCACTGGCCAACACCTTCAGCCGTTGGGAGGAGCATCAAGCGGATAAGTACGGCTTGATGGTCACCACGCCGGTTACTAAGGACGCAGGCCAAGTCGCGGCCCAAGCATTTCAACTCCTCGGCGAGAACTCCTATTCCTACCCCAATCCCTCACCCGTCCTCGTCTTTTGGAATTACTCGCATCCGCCGATTTCGCAGCGAATCCGTTTCGCTCTCTCCTACGGTGCGAACTCCGTCCCATAGTTGTTGCTGCAACAAAGCCACTTACTCCAGTCCGAATTCCTTCCACCGCTCCGTGATCCGCTGCTTCACTTCATCTGACATCTCAACCTCATCCGGCCACGGACGATCAAAGCCCTCGGTAGACCACTTGCGTGTGGCATCAATCCCCATCTTGCTGCCAAAATTCGGCAGCCGCGAGGCGTGGTCCAGCGAGTCCACCGGCCCCAGCATGAACTGAATATCGCGCTCCGGATCGATATTGTTGAATGCGCGCAGTGTGACCTCGCGCAAGTCCTTCACGTCGCAGTCCTCGTCCACAACCACAATGCACTTGGTGAACATCGCCTGCCCCAGCGACCAGATCGAATTCATCACCTTGCGCGCCTGTCCCGGATAAGACTTGCGAATCGAAATAATCATCAGGTTATGCGCCACCCCTTCGGGAGGAAGATGAAAGTCCACTAGCTCCGGAATCATCATCTTGGCCGCGGGAAGGAAGATGCGCTCCACCGCCAGCGCCATCCAAGCGTCCTCTTGCGGAGGCTTACCCACAATCGTCGCCGCGTAAATCGGATTCTTGCGATGCGTAATGCACTCCACGTGAAACACTGGGTACAGGTCCTCCAGCGAATAGAATCCGGTGTGATCGCCGAACGGCCCCTCCACCTTCATTTCGCCGATATCCACATATCCCTCAAGCACGATCTCCGCATTCGCCGGAACTTCCAGATCGCTTGTCTCGCACTTCACCACTTCCACCGGCTTGCCGCGCAGAAACCCGGCGATCATGTACTCCTCGATATCCGGTGGCGCGGGAACGATGGCCGAAAACGTCAGCGCCGGGTCGGTGCCGATGGCCACCGCGACTTCCATCCTTCCCTGCACCGGTTTGCCCTGAATGGCGATGCTAGCCCCACCGCTACGCGCCATAATGTCCACCGAGGAGGTCTTGCCCAGTGTGGAGCCGTTCGCCACCGCCGCGCGCATCAACTCCCGCTGATGTTCGGCGGCATTCTTGTGCCGCTGCCAGTGCATACCCGTCGTCGTCGCGTCATAAACGTGCATCCGATACATCCCGATGTTTCGCTTGCCCGTGCGCGGATCGCGCGTCATCACACACGGCAGCGTTATGAACCGTCCTCCGTCCTGAGGCCAGCACTGCAGAATCGGAAAATCCAGCAGCGAAAAGTTGCCCCGCTTGATCACTTCCTTGCACGGGCCGGTCTTCACTCGCTTCGGAAACAGATTTCCCAAATCCGCCAGCATCGGCAGCATCTTGATCTTTTCCAGCAACCCCTGCGGCGTCTTCACGTCCATCATCTGATGAATCCGTTCCGCAATCTCATCGAGCGAGTTCGATCCCAGCGCAAGATTCATGCGCCGCTCCGAACCAAACTGGTTGATGAAGATCTTGTGCCCCGGATGTCCCTTTACGTTCTCGAACAGCAGCGCCGGACCACCTGGCCCCTTGCCGCTCTTCGCGCCCCACTTGGAAACGCGGTCGGTGATTTCGGTAACTTCCAGAACAGGATCGACTTCAGCTTTGATGCGCTTGAGTTCGCCGGCTTTCTCCAGCGCCGCTATCCATTCACGCAAATCGTTGTAGGCCACAGGCACTCCTCACAAATAAGAGACAGGAGCTAACGATTATAACGGCGCGGAGCTAGCGCCTGCATTCAGTTACAGCAACGCTGTGGCCGAGCGGGCAGTAATACGCTTGAAGAATGCCCCTAATGTGCTGAATGCCCAGCACTTCCCTTCCTACCACCTGCCCTACCGTCTCCAGCCATCGATGGTGCCACCTGTGCACCTCACGTGGCATCACCAGCACACCAAAATCCACCTGTGCCCGGCGCTTTCGACGATGTGAGCAATACCGAACAGATTCCCATCCCTGTAGTTGTTAGGATTCGAAGATGCTTGGCGCCGCGAGTGTTGAATACAAGCGGAGTGACAGGCCAGCTTCACTATTAATCGTTCTTGTCGCAAGGGAGGACTGAGTAGATGGCAAAGAGACGTGGCAATCCCAATTGGGGCAAGCCGGAGATGGGCGGGCCCGTGATTCCGACCATCACGGAATTCGAGCGGGTCACGCACGAATTCAAGCTGCAGCCTGAGCAATACATCCGTTCGACTCGTCTTCGCGAGTGGGCGCGTCACAACAAAAATTCGAAATTTATTCCTGAACCTCTTCTTGAGGCGTGGGGTTTCGAGATTGAGTCAGCGTTGTAGGTGCAACTCGCCTCATCCCGGCTTCGTACATAAGATTGTGGCGCATGGGATTAACCTAAAAACACCGCCCCCGCCCGCACCTTTGACGGAGGTGGTGCTGACAAATCCGCTATGCGGCACACCTGTCTTCGACATATGGATGTGACGCACAATCGCGCGCCACGTGTACCAGGACGGCCTTTCCGCCTGAGTTGACGATCCAAGTGTATGGGTAGTGATCCTCACGTATAGGTGTCGCATTCCTCGCAATGATCGTCAGATTAGCGTAATTGTCGCTCATAATACTTCTCACTTCTTCCTGGGTTCCAATACATATACCAACTCCCGGGCTTCTCTGTCTGAGCAATATTGACCTTAGTTGACTTCAACCGTACTTGCACTCAAAAGAAAATGGCTTGCGACGCAAAATGGATGTTCGCGCCCACCACCGCAGGGAAGTTGCGTCTCAAACCAGCTGCTCCCAAAATGGCACCATTCTCACCAAATCGCCTTCGGGGCCATGCGAAGTAGCTGGTATGTGAGTAGCTTACGTAGTACGTTGTTGCTCCTACTTCACCGAGGCACGCTCCGACCGTTATGCCGTGTCTCCTGATTGCAGCAGGGATTTCATCGCCGTGGACAATGATTTCAGTTCTCAAACAGGATATGCCCATGCTGAACCAGAGAAACCGAATCCTTGTAGTCGATGACGACCGGGCTATCGCCTCTACCCTCGCCACGATATTTGAGTCTGAAGGCTACGAGACGGCCACGGCCAACAGTGGGGAGGAGGCGATTAAAGTCGCATCTTCCTTTCAGCCCGATTGCATCGTAAGTGACGTTATGATGGGGGTGATGAACGGTATCGAGGCCGCAATAGAGATTTTGGGTGTGCTACCCCGGTGCGAGGTTCTGTTCATTTCTGGCAACGCTCCGTGCCTGAACCTTCTGGAGCAAGCAATTGCAAAGGGGTTCGAGTTTGAGATTCTGGCTAAGCCAGTTCCTGTTCTCGAGCTGCTGGCGAGAATAGCGGAGATACTTTCGGACTCCGCAAGCCAGTCCGATAGCAACTGTTCTCACATCCACTGCGCCTTTCCGACAACCGCCAAGAAGCCAGGTTCGGTTTCGTTCGAAGGGAGACCGTCCACGACCACGTACGTCGTGTGCTTGGATTGCGGCAAGGAGTTCCCGTGTGACTCGCAGCAAATGGCGACGAACACCGCTTAAAGCAGCACGTATCTAGAACTTCCCCCCACCGGTGGACTCCACCAACAGAGCGGGTGTTATGTGCGTCCCTAAGCCCTACTAACCCGCGGAGGGACCATGAGCTTCGCTCACCAGATCTCGCATTCCGTCCACAAACTTGCTTCGAATTCGCTCGCGTCCGATGACCTCGAAATAAGGGACTCCAGCCCAAATTGCACTGAACTTACTGAAACTACTGTAGTAGGTTCCGATAATCTGGCTACAACGGCCTAAGAGCAGCATTTCAGAGAAAGCATCCGTGATGTGAGTGGTGCGCAAGTCGGACAGGACGTATTCCTTCGGAAAAACGACGAGATCGGGAAAGATTTTCTTGAACCTGTATTCAAGGTCATTATCGTCGGTAGCGAGGAACACTGGCCTGCGTAAAATATGAGCTTGTATAACATCCGTGAAACCGTCGAGAGAGGAAATCCTGCTGCTGTCGAAGCCAGACGACTTGGCTGCCCATTGGCCATAAGCCTTCAGATTGTCGGTATTCCTGACGTGGACGCCGAGCGCATCCGCTAAATGGTTGCTGGCGGAAAAATTCTCTACAATTTGCAGCAACTCCCGGCGCGGGACCAACGCCCGCAGACATCTGTGTACTTCCGCCAGGTACTCTGACCATTCAAAGGCGTCAGAGGCCACTCTTTTCCAAATTTCGTGGAACCAAATACCCTCATGAAAAATTGAGGTCTCCGGGCCAAGCTGTTCCACTTCGGACAAACTCATGAGGTTGAGCGGGGTAGAAAACAGGTCCTCGAACCGCGACTGGCATGTCTCGTCGGAAACCCAGCAAAGATAAAACGGAAGATTCAGGAGCCTCGCCAAAGCCTCATAGCCGACGAGTGCCCGCAAACGATTCGCCAACCCGTATCCTGCCGCGCGGAAGACAACCGCTCTAGGAGCCATCTGAAACCCAATCGTCGTAAGGTATCCGCTTGGTCGCGTTAGCGATCGTCGGCGCGCACAGTTCGTGATGAGATGGGTCGCCTATCACTTCACGCGCGACATGTTCCGCGCTCTTATGGTTAGGCCGCGCCTACCAAGGCAGCAGGTAGCTCATACTCCGCCCGTCTCGAACTGTTGAGCGCGTACAGGACCAATTCCACGCGGCTAGATACTCCCAGCCTCTCGAACACTCGGAAGAGGTGGTTCTTCACGGTGTGTTCGCTCAGTCCAAGTTTGCGTGCAATCTCACGATTGGACATGCCTTCGGAGACGAGAATGACAACCTGCTTCTCCCGTTTGCTCAGCAGGTTGGTCCCCCGCGCATCTGTCACGCGAAGAGCGGTCGTGTGGTAGAAGGCGTCCAGCAGAGCCGTGAGTTCGCTCTTATCGGCCCACACATGCCCCTGGTGGACCGTTAAGATGCATTTGTAGAGCATTTCCAGTCCCCATTTGTCACGGGTGAAAACTCCGCGCGCTCCGACCCGGAACGCATACACAACCAAGTCCGGCGTCCCCTCTTCCAGCAGCAGGATTGCCCGGGTGTTTGGGCAACTATGGCGCAACTGCTGCACCAAGCCGAAGCCGCTCAGCGGTTCGCCTTGCAATTTGCCGCTGACCAACGCCACGTGAACAGCAGTCTGTTTCGTCGCTTCCAAGGCCTCGCCTAGGCTGGCAACGGAGCTGACCACGTCGATTTCGGGTTGCTGTTCTAGAGCTTGGACCATCAGCTCGCGCGTTATTCTGTTGGCGTCAGCTACCAGAACGTTCACTTGGGCCCCCTTTGATTGTGAGTGCGCCCGATACTGGCGTTTGAGCCTACAAACAGCTGTCCGGTTGCATGCTCGTACTTCAAATCTTCGGCTAGAGACCAGACCCTTCTATCGATTTAATACGAAGTTCTCAATGCCACGATTGAGATTTTCTCCTCATTTTGGACGTTGTCCGACTGAGAGCCATCGATTCACGGCCGCAATGCGATTGAGAACAACCGGCGTAGGTCTTTCCCTCTCTTGTGGGATTCCGGCATTAGCACCTAAACTCCTTTGCTCGGTATCCCCTGTGGGCTGAGAAGATCACGCGTCTTTCGCTTGGTCGCGTGATGAAGACAACTCATTCGGATGGCGGGACGGCTTCCGGAAATGACCAGTCGGGAGGAAAGTTTGAAGTACCGTTACGGGTTCCTGTTGCGATCGTTGTGTCGGGCCCGACGCGTCATGGCATCGCTTGCTGTGCTCTTCGGAAGCTTGCTGTTTTCGGGCATGATAAGCGCTCAGCAGGATGATGCTGCTCAATCTCGGTCCCTGCCAAGTCTGACAGCCGGAAGCGATACGGCAGCCCCCGTCGGTCCGGCAGCTCCCCGCGATATTCAGCCAGTCGCGACGGCGGCGACGGAAAGCGCTCCCGCGAGCCAACCCAAGCCGTTTCATTCCGGGTCGGTGGAATTCGGCGCGGGCTATGGCTCTATGAGCGCCGGTTATAGCGCCGCCGTTGATATGTATCTGCACGCAGCTATAGATCAGAACTCGAAGACTCAGTGGAGCGGGGACGCATCGCGTGCGCAGGAGTTCGGAGACACCGGCTACTTGCTGGGCGGCGGGATCACGCGCGACTTCACTGGCAGCCTCTACGGTGATCTGCATATGGGCGGCAGCAGCGGTGGATTCTTTCTCCCTGTGCTCACGGTTGAAGGCAACCTGCACAAGAAATGGATGAGCCAGAAGCAGCTTGCCACCAGCTTCGGTATCGGCTACGACCGAGCCAAGGACGAGCATCGCGATACGCGTCTGCTCGCCAGCGCCAAATACTTCTTCGAGCGCCCCTGGATGCTAGAAGGGGGGATGACCTTCAACCTGAGCGCGCCAGGAACGGTGTTTTCGCACTCCCAGTTTGTAGCCATCCGGCAGGGTCGCGACAAAAAGTATTTTGTTACTCTGCGCGGCGAATTTGGCAGCGAGGCGTATCAGGTCATCGGCCCCAGCACCAGCATCTCCGACTTCAAGAGTCACTCCGTCACGTTAACGTGGCAACAGTGGGTGCATGCCAGTTGGGGCCTCAACTTCGGAGGGCTGTACTACTCAAACCCATCCTTTCAGCGCAAGGGGGTCCAGCTTGGAATCTTCAAAGCTTTCTGAGCACCCACGGCGCATTACCCGGCGTGTAGCGAACTCTAGTGCCGGAGCCCGCGAAGTTAATTGCGGGTCCGGCGATTATTTAACTCTTGAATGCATTCGCGACAGTTGGGAAAAACCCAAATGCCGTCGCGAACAATATGCGTTCGCAAGCTACAGCACACAGCATAGGAGAACTGTATGAAAAAGTTTGTAGGCCGTTTGACAACTTTAGCCATGACCACCGGTCTGTTGGTACTTCCCGCTCTGGCGTCGGGGGCGAAGAGCTTATGTGGACACCTAACCGTCGGCACAAACTCGCATAACATTGGACGCCAGGGCAACACGGGTAACGCCGTTTGCAAGCCTGTCGTCCCGCCTAAGAAGATCTGCAACACCAGCCAGACAGTTTCCGTAACGGCTACTGTGACCGTCAGCCTTTAGGTTAACCGGACTTACGGAAGAAAACGCCAAGCCACCGCACACAGAATGGGAGAAGTGCATGAAAAAGCTAGTTGGACGTTTGATAACTCTAGCCATGACCGCCGGTCTGTTGGTGCTTCCCGCTCTGGCATCGGGGGCGAAGACCTTATGTGGACACCTGACCGTCGGCACAAACTCGCATAACATCGGACGCCAAGGCAACACGGGTAACAACGTTTGCAAGCCCGTCATCAAGCCCAAGCCCTGCAACACCAGCCAGACCGTGACCGTGACGATAAGTACTACTGGCATCCCGGCGTAGGTTAGGCCGCATTTACAGAACAACAAAGCCAGACGGCAACAATCCGCATTCGCAATCCACTGCACACAGAATAGGAGAAGTGCATGAAAAAGCTAGTTGGACGTTTGATAACCCTAGCCATGACCGCTGGGCTGTTGGTGCTTCCCGCTCTGGCATCGGGGGCGAAGACCTTATGTGGACACCTGACCGTCGGCAGCAACACGCATGACGCCGGACGCCAGGGCAGCACGGGTAACAACGTTTGCAAGCCCGTCGTCAAGCCCAAGGCGCCCTGTAGCGGCAGCCTGACGGTGACTGTAACTGTGACAGATACCGCCACTGTCAGCCCTTAGGAAAGGCCGGAATCACGGAGGAAAAAGCCAAGCCACCGCACACAGAATAGGAGAAGTGCATGAAAAAGCTAGTTGGACGTTTGATAACTCTAGCCATGACCGCTGGGTTGTTAGTGCTTCCCGCACTGGCATCGGGCGCGAAGACCTTGTGTGGACATCTAACCGTCGGCACAAACTCGCATGACGTCGGACGCCAGGGCAGCCTGGGTAACAGCGTTTGCAAGCCCGTCGTCAAGCCCAAGGCGCCCTGCACCACCAGCCTGACGGTGAGCGTAACAACCACTGTTACTCTCACTGACTAGGTCAGGCCGGATTCGCGGAGGAAATAGCCGGGCGGCGACGCCCGGCGGAATCCCCCGCGCGGTGGATAGGTTCTTAATAGATTGATCTGCCCGCTATTTTTGCTCTCCGGCTGAACTGCGAGGACAGCGAGTACGCGGCCAGGTAGCGGACTATCGTCGTCTTCCGGGTGACCGAATGGGATTACTGAAATTTCTTGATGGCCGACGTCGGGCAGAAGCCAAGCCCAAGCCGTGGGATTGGGACGGGGCTATGGGATCGCCTCCGACCGTTCTTTTCCATCCCACAAACCATGTTGGGTTAGGACACATCAATCGGCTGTCGGCAATAGCCCTTGCGTTGCACGAAATCAACGAAAGCGTTCGGACGCCTTTTGTGATCGAGGGCGGTGGTCATGAACTGCTTGACGTGCTCGGGTTGCCGTACGTGCCGCTGCCAGCTTCCCACGCTATGGAACAAACCGATTGTTGGAAGGCGTGGCCGCCAAGCGAACGATCCAGCCTGATGGGAGAAGTCTGTCGCGCAACTATGCGGAGTCTGGACCCGCAACTGGCGGTGTTCGACTGCTTTGCAACTCCTGCCGTGTTCTTATCGGTACTGGAACACAGAGTTCCCATTGTGCTGTGCCTTCGTCAGATGAAGGATCTCGCCCAATATCTCGATCTCATTCGCAATATCTTGCCACAGGTCACCTCGATTCTGATCCCACATGAGGAGGGGGCCTTTGAGTTACCGAAGATGCTTCGCAACAAGAGCCGCTTCGTTGGCCAGATTGTGCGTGCGCACTCTCAGCCCATCAAACAACCCGGTTCCGGCAATCGGAAAATCCTAATAAGCGGCGGTGGTGGCGGATTTCCTGAAACGGCCCGGTTTTACAATCTCGCAATGGCTGCGGTAGTAGAACTGCGCAAGGCGGATCGAAGTTTTGAGTGTTGTCTGATCACCGGGCCACTGTTCCGCGATTGGCTGGCGCTGGATCTTCCTACTGGATTTAATGTGATTCCTTTCAAACCCGACATGTTCGGCGCATTGTCGGGTGCCGACTTGGTTATCTGCCAAGCGGGATACAACACCATCGCAGAGTTGGAGCAGATCGGGACCAAGGCGATTGTCGTTCCCGCCTCGCGAGACTGTGACGATCAGTTTGCCCGCGCGAGAATCGTTGCGGCCAGAAATCCACAGATTTCCGTTTTTGAGGGGACCGACCATTTGAAGCTGTCGCAGATTGCAACCCAACTTCTTCGGGAGCCGATTCGAACGAGATTCCACACACGACCGGAAGGTGCACGGAAAGCCGCGGAATATCTGCAGAAGCTATTGATAACTGAGGCAAGCAGCGAAATGAGAGCAGTTGGAAGGCCGGCTTGAGTCGGGAAGCCCTAGGACAGGAAACTGCACCGTAATGACAAGACTTCCTAATATCGTCTTCCACGGCTACGTGCACGAACCAACAGGCTACGGCTCTGCCGCGCGTGCCTACGTACACGCCCTACACGCCACTGGCGTCCCCATGTCGATCAACGACCTCGGCGGCAGAAAACACGTGACCGACCCGCTGATCGAATCTCTCTTGGACCAGCCGATTACTCCCGACCTTCATGTGTGCCATACCGTGCCCACGCAGTTGTCTGAGCTGGGTCTGCCATCTGCGCGGCTGATTGCACTTACAGCCTGGGAGACCAGCATAATACCGGAGAGCTGGATTAGTGAATTGGCGCGTGCACGGGAGGTGTGGGTGCCGTGCCGTCACAATGCGGAGGTTTTTGCGCGAAGCATCGACACACCGGTCTTCCAATTACCTCATCCTTACATCCCATATCCCTTACCCGAACCGGATGCATCTGTCATCAACCGCCGCTTCGAACTCAAACGCGACGATTTCGTGTTCTTCAGCGTCTTCGAGTGGCAGGAGCGGAAATGTCCCATGGGTATCGTTCAAGCTTTTCTGGAAGCCTTTAACGGCGAATCGAACGTCGTGCTCATCCTGAAAAGCTGGTTCAGGGATGCAGCCGAACGTGCGGTGGCGCTCGCCGAAGGCGCAGCCATGATCAGTTTCAGCCGATACATGCGCCCCGGGCGCAGCCCCCGGATCAAAGTTGAAACCGATGTATGGCCGGGCCATCTGGTGAGAGCGCTTTTTGAACGCGGAAACTGCTACGTATCGCTCCATCGCGGAGAAGGTTGGGGATATCCGCCGTTTGACGCAGCCTGCAATGGCAAGCCCGTTATCGCAACTGGATATTCCGGGCCGGCAGATTATTTAGATGATGAGTGTCACCACCTGGTCCGATACAAGCTCACTCCAGTGACCCAAACGTACGCGTTCTTCAACCCAGAGATGATGTGGGCCGAACCAGACATTGCTCACGCGGCAGCTCTCATGCGCCGGGTCTTTGACAATCGATGGGAAGCACTGGCGCGTGCCAAAAGAGGAGCGGCTCAATTGCGGGAGAAATATTCGCTTAATGCCGTCGGTCGGATTGCTGCCGGGAGACTTTGTGCCTTGAGCGAAAGTAATAAGCAACAGCCGTTATATGGGCTGCAACAAAGAGTGGGTTGAATGTCAAGCATTGGGCAGCGGCATTGCCCGCGAAATTGAAGCGACTCGCACGGTTACCATTTGTCCGCGAGCGCCTTGGGAGAACATGATGATTATTAACTCTCCGTTGTCTCAGCGTGAACTAACATCAAGTCTCAATCGTGGAAGCTCTATCGGCGTCCTGATGAGCGAAGCCCTTCGCTGTTATGACGAGGTGCGCAAGCGGCCCCTTGACCTTATTGACCGTCTCCAGGAGGCGATGCTGAACAGGATCTTTCCCGACCGCCAGCTGGGAGTGCGCGGTAACATCGTCGCCGCTGACGTTTTACTGGATGCCTTTATTAAATACGGTACGACTCCGCTCGAACTCTTCGTACATCCGGAATCGAAGGCGGAAGCCACCGACTACCTTGAAAGCGTTTTCGACCAAAGCAAACTGGAAAAAGTCAGCATCACTTCCATCGACGGCCTGGTCAACGGCAAATTAAACGACAATCTAAGCGCCTGGTTTAATCCCTTGCAAAGTTCTCAACTGCTGGGCGGGATGGAAATCTCATCGCGCATCCGAGCAAGTTGTAGTTCAAGGATGTATCCAATCACACTTCTGATTCATGGCCTGGGTGTGAACCGGTTGCTTTTCGATCCTTTTTTGCGAGTTCTCCTGGAAGGAACCTATCCCTGCGATTCGATGATCTGCACCAGTCGTGCCTGCCGTGAAGCTATGCGAAGAATCTTTGAGCACTTGCAAGAGAGCTTCGGCAAGGAGTTTGAGACTCATCTGCGCTACCACGGCAGACTTGATCTGATACCTCTCGGCGTTGACACCGACAAGTTGCGGCCGCAAGAAAAGGGAAAGCTTCGTCGCCAACTAAAGCTTCCGGAAGATGCTTTTATCATGCTGTTTCTGGGACGGATCTCCTCCTTCAAGGCTGATCTATACCCATTCGTTCAAGTGTTCGAAGCGCTTCTCCAACGAAACCCAGGCCGCAAGTTGCTGTGGGTAATAGCGGGAACGGACGACAAAGACTATACAAAGAGGCTGCGAGAGTACTGCCGCGCACTTGGCATAGAGGAACATGTCAAGGTGATGCTAAACCTTTCCGATGGCACCAAAGAGAACCTCATGCCCGCCGCTGATGTCTTTATCTCTCCTACGGACAGCCTGCAGGAGAGCTTCGGCCTGACCCCGGTTGAAGCAATGGCCTGCGGCATACCACAGGTGTTGCCCGATTGGAGCGGATACCGGGACACCGTCGCCCACGGCGAGACAGGTTTCCTCGTACCGACCTACTGGACCAACTGTCATCGCGACCTAACCAGTGGCGGTGGCCTTTTGTGGGCACACGACCTGCTTTCGACGAGCCAGTCCATCGCCATCGACTTGGGCAAATACGTGGAATACATCCAAGCGCTGATCGACAACGAAGTGCTCAGGCAAGAGATGGCACAGCGCTCCCGACAACGAGCCTTGACCTTGTACAGCCTTCCGTCCATAGTGCGGCAATACGAAGAACTGTGGGCGGAACTTGCGGAAATAGCGCGCCGCCTTCCTATGCCCCCAAGCAGCGCCAAGTTCGACCGGCCTGCTTACTTCGACCTCTATGGGCACTTCGCATCGAACTCGCTGTCGGACGAAACAATGTTGTGCTTGACGGCAGTTGGCGAAAAGATGGCCCGGACAGGGGCGTACTTGCCTTTGAATCCGGGGACGCTATCGGATTTCAAAATCCTTGATGGGCCTGTATTGCGACGCATCTTAGAAAAGCTCGCGGCTGCCGACCCCGGTGACTCCGGAGCGCCGAGTGCACACCGCTCTCCATTCCGCATGGATAGCCTTGTGGAGCTATTTTCCCAGGATCCGCCATACCCGTCCGATTACATCCGGCGTCACTGCATGTGGCTTATCAAGTACGGCTGTCTTGAAGTCGTAACTGGAGTTTAGAAATTGCTGAGGTGTCGGCTAAAGGTTCAACGGTGAGAATGCATGATTCGACCCAGCGATATCCGTCTCGCAGTGATGACCGCCCGGCGATCACCCGAGTACATTCACGCAACACTTGCCAGTCTTTTTGTGAGCGACCCCTTGGTACACCGCCTGAAAGGTGTTCACCTCGTAGTAGGTGGCAACGAGGCAGAGTACCTCCACCAGTACCGCCATCACCGCCGCATTAACATCCACCTAATGGGACAGCAGGACGCCGAAGAGACAAGTGACTGGCCCCCTCAACGGAGATGCTGCTTCAATCTTTATCGTGCTCTGACGATCATTGAGGAGGACTGCGAGGGTCTTTGCATATGCGAGGACGACGTCATATTTCAAGAAGGATTCCTGAGCAAGTTACTCGTCGCCGTCAACGAAATCGAGAATACGCAAAAGCCAGCCGACTATCTTCTGACCGCATACTTGCCATATGGTGCTGAGCAGTTGCTCCGTCTTGGAAAGGCTTCCACCAAGAATAACGCTCGTACATTCTACGGCAATCAATGCATGTATTATCCTCGCGGCACCGCGACGGAGCTAGCCCAATTCATTTATCAGAATGGCGTCGTCCAACAATTCGGCCCCAGCGACCTGCTGGTCCGGGAGTACGCCGCTCAAAAAAACGCCCTCTACGGGACCGCACGCTCATTGGTGCAGCACGTAGGCTTTCACAGCACCGGGTTGGCGCAGTTCTTTCACCGCGCTGCGAGCTTTCACGAAGAATCTTTGACGCCAGAGTCAGCCGGCAGCGCAAGAATACCGGAGACTGAACGGGTCAAGTTTGACCTGCGTGAAGGTCTTAGCGACGTGATTGCGGCACTCAGTTTCCCTGCCCAGCGCAAGGGACTGGAACTCATCTACGACGTGGCCTGCGGAGTGCCAGAAACCGTAATAGGTGACCCAGGTCGGCTGCGACAAATACTATCAGGACTTCTGAAAGGCGCGATAGATCGCACTTCAGAGGGCGAAGTCACGGTCCGGGTTACTGTGGAGTCCGTGCGTGGAGACGACGTGTGGTTGCACTTTGCGATCACCGATTCCTGCATCGGAATCTCGCTTGGACAACGGCTCGTGATCGGCGATGCAGCCCTGCGGGGCAACAGCTTTACGGACCCGAAGTTTGGCGCTTCCGCCCCTGGCCAGACAATCTCCTTGCGGCTGGCGAAGACGGTTGGGGTGATCTTCCAAGCGCTTACACAGGATAATCGCGTAACAGACCGAGCAAACGGTGGTGGAAGAACCTGGGTCGAGGGCAGATCGGACGGACAGGGAAACATCTCCCATTTCACAGTGCGATTAAGTTTGCCGACGAGCGCTGCGGGGTTCACATCCCCAACAAGGCCCATCGAAGAGTTGAAGGGTTTGCCTGTGCTGATCGCAGACGACAATGCCAACAGCCGGCATCTACTTGTCGAGATGCTCAGCGTCTGGGGAGTAAAGCCTATTGCAGTAAGTGGCGGCAGGCCACTCCTTGAGTTACTGCAACAAAAGAGAGACGCCGGTGCTTCGCTTGGACTGGTTCTGCTCGATGCCGACATGCCGGAAATGGACGGTTATGCGGTAGTCAGGCAAATTAAGAAGGACTCCGATCTCACCATAAACGTCATCATGATGGTGAGCGCAGGAGGGAATGAAGACGCGCCTGCGCGTTGCCGTGAAGTGGGCGTGTGTGACTACCTTAAGAAGCCCATACTTTACGCGGAGTTGTTGCAGGCATTGCGTTATTTTGTTGCCGCATTCCCAGATCTGAAGCGGCCGACTGCCGCGCGTAAAGAACAGTCTGTGTGTATCGTGGGCAATCATAGCTAACCTTGCATTGACCATGCCGAGCATTATCTCTGAGGTGACTTCGTCAAGCTATGCTCACGGTCCTGTTCGCAACTTACAATGGTGAACAAACGCTCCCCGCAGTGTTACAGGCATACTGCGGCGTAGAGTCTCCTCCCGATGGCTGGAAGCTTGTTGTGGTTGATAACGGCAGTTCGGACCAGACCTCACGGATCATCGGCAGTTTCTCCGATCTGTTACCGCTCACCTACGTCTCGGAGCCCCGACGAGGAAAGAATGCGGCCCTAAACACAGGCTTGAAGCATATTTCAGGGGATTTGGTCGTTCTAACCGACGATGATGTTATTCCACGTCCTGATTGGCTGCTCCAACTGCAAAACTGCAGTACTGCCCATCCGGACTTTGCCATATTCGGTGGTGTAGTTCTTCCCCGTTGGGAGAGGACGCCGGAGCCTTGGATCTTCAGGCTTCCTACACTCGAAAGCGCTTTCTCGGTGACCAATCCTAATTGGGAAGAAGGCCCCATCTCAGCGGCTTACATCTTCGGTCCCAACATGGCTGTTCGCGCCAACATCTTCCAGCGAAAATATCGCTTCAGTATGTCTATCGGGCCATGCGGCCAGACCTATGCAATGGGCAGTGAGACAGAGTTCACACGGAGACTGGCCCAGAATGGTTATCAGTGCTGGCATTGCAAGACCGCCATTGTCGAGCACATAATTAGGTCGTTTCAGATGAACAAAGATTGGGTGCTCAATCGAACAGTTCGGTTTGGCCGAGGCCAGTATCGCCTCAAGGCGCTCGAGTCCGGCACCCGGCCCCGCCTAGTTTGGGGATATCCCAGTTACTTGCTCAAGCAGATCGTGCAGCAGGCTGCACGACTGGTCTGGTCCGCCGTGAACGCCGATTCCGATACTGTTTTTCACGAGCGACGGAAACTCAAATACCTGTTCGGCAATGCAATAGAAGCTCGCGAGTTTTACCGCCAGCGGCCTGGTACTCACGACGCAGCCTAACGCCTAAAAGTTACTTTTAGCATAGGGAGCATCGAACTTCTCTCCCTGAACGACAGGCGTGACGATTCAAAACGACAGCGGTGCCTTGAACAAACCCGGTTTGCGTCATACTATTGACTCAGAGCTGTCCAAATGCGCCAAAGCGATGAAAGCTGCACTCTCGACAATCGCTTGCAGTGCCGTCCATACACTGGTACTTTCCTTCCCTATTTATCCGAGGCAATATTATCAATAGCCGTTTTCGATCTATAAAGAGTGCGATTACGAGTGGACGTGGGCTGGTTATTTTCATGTCAGCGCTCGCGCTGATCTCCTGTATCATCGGCAACTACTTGACGCGGGACACAATGGCTAACTTCCATTTCAGAGGCCAGTCCTCAGAGGGAATAGTAGATCAGAGGCCCTGGAACACTGCGATAGCATTGGCCCCTCTGGCCGTCTCCGCGGAAGAGCAGCGCTATGCCAGGGAAGCACAACGACTCGCAGATCATGAGGTGGACCAGGCATTTGCCATGGCGCTTCGCCAAGCAACTCTTCGGACACACGTGTTAGCCGGAGAGGCCTTGGCTCTTTCGCACAAAGTCGAGGATCTGCAGCGGACAGTCAAGGATGA
The DNA here is from genome assembly GCA_963838135.1 of uncultured Acidobacteriota bacterium. Lineage (GTDB taxonomy): Bacteria > Acidobacteriota > Terriglobia > Terriglobales > Acidobacteriaceae > TOLSYN. Next base: position 323,112 of record CAWIPV010000001.1, read on the forward strand.
TCAGGCTCTTGTAGATAGCCTGACAGTGCAGGCGAAGCGGCCCAACGCAGAAACCATTGCCGACGATCTGGAGGTCGCGGCCGCACAACTTGCGCTAGACACCGATGCGCTCAACGATGCAGTCTCGGGTCTTGCTCGTCAGAGCGGTGACGAGCGCGGCACCATTCAGCAAGAACTCACTGCTCGTGAAGCTGCGGTGCACTCGTACGATGAGCACGCTAACAGCGGTGGGCAGACAGCAGTGGCGTCAGCGCGAGCAAAGGGGACGTTGTATCTGCGCCTCACCGCTTGGTTCAACCAGCGCAGCCGTCATGATTCCATCCTTCAAGCCATGCAGCAGGCAGATAAGGACGCGGCTTCCCTAAAATCCCAATATGCACAATTAGAAACTTCTGTGAATTCCGGTACGATCGGAAATACGCACACTGCGATCCAGCCACCCGCCAACGCAGTTGCAGCGGCAGCAGCACCTCTCGCAACACTCACCAAGGCAAGCAAGCTGGAGTCACTCAAGCGATTGTCGGCGCAAAGCAGCATTCTTGGTATTCTGGGCGACCGCTTGCAAACCCAGCAACAGCTCTCAGCGGCTTACGGGAAATGGGCTGCACAGGTATTACTGCAACATCGCATCCTCTGGCACTTGATGCTCGGGTCATTCGCATGGATCGCATTCATCATTCTGTGTGCCGGATTGGTGGGTTCGGTGGTGCACGCTGTGCTAAAGCACCCGTCGATCGACAATCGCCGCAGGCATACCCTGCATACTATCCTTCTACTGGCGACGCAAGGTGCCGCGCTTCTGTGCATTCTTCTCGTAATATTTGGGCCACCCAATCAAGTACCCACGATTCTCGGCCTTGCCACGGCGGGATTGACGCTTGCATTTCAGGATTTCATCATTGCCTTTCTTGGCTGGTTCGTGTTGATGGGCAAGCACGGAATACGGGTGGGAGATTGGATTGAAATCAACGGAGTCGGGGGAGAGGTCGTCGAGATTGGCCTCTTTCGCACCTCGCTACTGGAGACAGGTAGCTGGACGGACAGAGGACACCCAACGGGCAGGCGGGTCACCTTTCTCAACAAATTCGCCATCTCCGGCCAATACTTTAATTTCTCTACAACCGGCCAATGGATGTGGGACGAGATCAAGGTCAACATTCCATCTTCAGAGGACAGCCACGAGGTGATCGAACTCATTCACAGCACAGTGGTCAAAGAGACGGAGAGAGATGCCAACCTTGCCAAGGTCGAGTGGCAGCGCGTCACCAAACAGAACGGACTAAGCCAGTTCAGTGCCACTCCCGCCGTAGATATGCGCCCCGCCGCTTCTGGAACGGACATCATCGTGCGTTATGTCACGCGGGCCGCCGATCGCTTTGAAATGCGCAACCGACTTTATCAGGCTGTGATCGAACTGCTCCATCGCGTTCCATCGCACGCAGCGGCTTCAGGAACGGCAAGCAAATAGAACGGCGCGCGCGGGCGACACCCGCAAGCGGGTCGGCCTAGAGACGGCGGCTCATCAGTTCGCGGGCGAGGAGCCCAAGTTTGTCATGCAGGCGCTCCAGTGATTATCCGTACGTGTTGCTGTCATAGAATTCATGTTCCTTCTGTTCGCGGACGCGAAGGCGGCCCGGCTGCATATTGCAATAACAGACCCGGCGGGAAATCGTCTTCCGTCTCTGTACCATGAAACACGGGAACCTCCGTCTATATCGGCCAACTGTCACACTTCGATCAGCCCGCGATTGAGTCCGTGAGTGAGAGCCGCAGGAAAAGTGGGTGCATCTATGGTGCAGTGCAATACCCACTCCATGAAAACAGGCTGCCTCGATTTCGGCAGCCTGCTGTGGACCAAAAGGAGTGGATTTTGTGCCACAGCCTATTGCTCGAATGGTTCAACGGGAGCTTACATAATGCTGATCGATAGCCTGATCCAGAGTCATTGCAAAGGACGGCCATGAGCAGGAAAGGCTCTCCTCGCTGCATCCAGGCAGGAAGATTGGTACGCGTTGCGGAGGATCGCTAAGTGTCAGGCTGGAAGCGGACCGCATCTGTTCAAGGGTTTGAGCGGAGTAGTAGGTTCGCACAGAGTAGCTTCCTGTAGCGTGTGTCTTCCAGAGCTCAAAGATGAGCACTCCCCCGGGAGGGGTATCATCACGACGGCCATCCACAATCCAGGTCAGATTCAGTAGCCCGGCGATGTTGGTCAGGTTTGTGTCATGCCCGATTAAGAAGAGCGCGCGATCAGCGGGCGCGTTTGGAGCGCCGGAAATTGGTTTGCCCGTGACTGACTGTTCCAGCGCCCTACGGACGTGTTCAAGCAGATTGGAAGCCTGCATCCGGGCAATTGCCTTTGTGCGCTGCACAAAGTCCGAAGCCGCCGTGTGCAGATCGACGAGGGAGCGGAGTTTGGCGGCATCCACGCAACCCCAGCCCACGTTGGGAGCGTCCATGCCTTCGGTGTACTCCAATAAGATATTTTCAGTCAGCGTGGATGCGGTGTTCAACGGACCGCGTAACTCGGCGAGATGATCGTTTTTTCCGGGAGCGAGTTTTGCCGGGATTTCAAGAAGAGAAGAGCGTTCCGCTTCGCGGGTAAACGGAGTGCCACAGGTGGAGAGTATCTTATCGAGTGCGGCAAGCTGCGTACGGTAGGCTTCGGTAAGGTTGTTTGGATTGCCGCCGATGCGTCCGAAAAGTGCGGCGACCGCCAGGGCGGAGTCCGGCTGACCTACGCCGGCCGGGATTGAATGAAAGAGCGGGTCTTCTACGCCTTCAGGCAGGGCCTGCACCGGAAGACCACATCCGGGAAAGAGACCTTCGGCGAGCGCTTTACCGGTTTCGCGGGTGCGCTGGTCGGAGTCGGCGTGAATGGTGACATGGGCAGCATCCTCGCAGCCAACCGGTTTCATCAGACCCTGGCTTGACAGTTCCATCCGATCATAAGCGCCGAATAGTTTCATCAACTGGTAACCATGTTCCGTGAGATAGCCGGGCGCAACGCTCCACGCTGGCCACGCGGCAGTGGAATAGGGATTGTACTGTTCCGGCTTTCCGGTGGGCGAACGAACCCCATGACGGCTCACGTAAACCACGAATTTAAGCTCAGCATCCGGGATGGTGGAAACATGAGTAACGCTTTGCGCGCTGAGCGAGGCGGCAATGAAAAGGTAGTACAGCGAAACAAAATAGAAAACCCTGCGAGTCATGCAAGTCCTCGGTAGTGGATCGACGACGGCCTTCGGCAGGCAACATCGACAAAAGAAGTGGAGCACATGCCATGGCAAGGCATGTGCTCCGGGTCAAGATGCATAGCTCAATTGTAGCGACTTAAAAGCTGCTCAGCGCTCACCGAAGGTATAGCGGAGACCGCCACCGTAGGTTTGCTTGTAGTATTCGCGCTGATTCACGAACTGCGTGCTTCCCTGGTAGAAGCCGAAGACTTCATTCGTGAGGTTAAGTCCATAAACCATTGCCGTGAATCCGCCGCCGAGTTTGAAGCTCCCTTGCGCATCGACCTGCATGTGCGAGTAGGTGTAGATATCGCCGGAGGGACCATTGGGGCCGAGACCGCTCTTGTCAGCACCGTGGAGTGAAGACCAGTCGTAGGTGTAAATGCTGGCTCCGGTGTATTGCAGACCCACGCGCAGTGAAATGCGCTTGGTGTCGTAGGTTGGGCCCAGATTCCAGCTATTAGGAGTCTGACGCTGCAGAGCCGGGTGATCGTTGCGCAGTCCAGCAATGCCTTTTAACTGTGAGGCGGTATAGGTGTAGTTGGCGGAGACGCCCAGGCCTCTGAGCGCGCCGGGAAGCCGGGTCCAATGCTGTTGATAGGCGGTTTCAAAGCCGTAAACATAGGCGTTCTCGCCGTTGACGTACATCGTGATCGCATCGCCGGTGCCGTTGTATTGCGTGACGATCGATTGCATGGAGGCAGGAACAAGTGAGGCCGGAACGCCGGTAAGTAGAATTTCCGGAGAAGTCAACTGTTTGAAGAAGCCCCCAGCCTGGAACATGCCAAGCGGGTGCAGGTACCGCTCATAGAGCAGGTCATAGTTATTGGCGTGCTCAGGCTTCAGCGAAGGGTTGCCGATTGTGAGCGCGATGGGGCTGGCCGTGTCGTCTTCAGTCACATAGGGAATAAGCTGGCCGGGATCGGGACGGGCGACGCCGCGGCTATAAACCGCACGCAGCACCGAGTCATGGGAAAGCGAGTAACGCAGTTGCACACTGGGCAGGGGATCCAGGTAAGAGGGATTGTTGATGGCCGGTTTGGCTATGCCGCAACCGGTGTTGTTTGTGGAAGTGCAGGGATAGAAATTCGGAGAAGGCTGTGCCGGATAGAGGGTCACGAGGTAGCCGGCGGTATCCATCTGCGTGCCTTCGAAACGGATGCCAGTCTGCACGTGCAGTTTTCCGAAGTCGATGGTGTTCATCACGTAGCCTGCGGTGATGCGCTCGACGGTGTGGTAGATGTTGGGATAGGTATCAGCTGCGGTCTTGACTCCGTCTACATCTCCGCCAAGGTTCGCCGGAACATAGCTCTGAACCTGAGTGAAGTCCGATACAGGTCCGTACTGTCCGCCGAAATAGTTGCCGTGATAATACTCGTGGTTCTGGAAGGTGCTCTGCAGTGAACTCATCAGAAGCGCGGAGTTGCCCTTAGCGAAACTGTCATAGACGGTTTCGGTGGCGTCCTGAGATTGGTGGCCGTTGCGGATCTTGAAGCCAGCCTGGAAGGTCCCGAAATGCCCTTCCGCGTAGTAGTTTCGTGCGTACGATGCAGCAGCGGAAAGGGCCAGGTTGGAGTTTAAGCCTTTGGAGGTAGTCAGATCCTTCAGCGTCCAATCCGCAGCGTTCAGCAATGGGGAACTGGCCTGATCGCACGCGCCAAAGGTGGGAGTGTTGACGTTCGTTTGAGCTAGCGGGTTGTAGTTGCACTTCAACTTCGGTCCGAGCCAGCTGAAATCGGCCTTGGGATTTCCCGCGGAATCAACCTCGTAGGAGCGCGCCGCCGCTACTTCCCACGTAAACCATGAGTTCTGGCGGATGTGTCTTCCGCCGAGTGACAAGTCGCCGATGGAGGCATTCGGGCGCTTGCTGGAGGTATAGAACTTCGGGCTCGGCGGAGGTGCCTGCGTCGGCCGCTGCGATACCACCGGTGGAAGCGAGGGCGTTGGACTCAGGCGCGTAATACCACTTGTCGCCCCAGTCCTTCAAATCGGAGAACAGACCGTGGGCGTAAAAGCTGTTGTTATCGTTCAGTTTATAGTCCGCGCTGCCGGAGAGACCGTCACGCGTGCGGTAATAGCGGTACTCGCGGATCGTGTTGCTGTCATAGAAAGGCTGGGCCATTGTCGAATAGGGATCGATGGCCGGCTGAATGTTGTCGATTCCGCGGCCGTTGTAATCGTAAGTGCCCCCGATGAGGATGCCGAACTTCTTGGCCTGGCCAAAGCGCTGGCCCCAAACACCACCCCACTGGGTCGCTTCGCGGCTGCCGAGGATCGGCGTGTAGCCACCGTTGCCGTAGACACTGAGTAGCGGTTGGTCAGTCGCTGTCTTGGTGCGCAGATTGACCGAGCCAGCAATGCCATCGCCATCCTGATTGGCCTGGAGAGTCTTGTTAACTTCGACGGCTTCCACCAAGTCGGAGTTGATTACGTCAAGGCGGATCTGGCGTATCCCTGGTTCGGGAGCCGGAACGGTGATGCCGTCGATGGTGATATTGGTAAGGCGCGGCTCCAAGCCGCGAATGTCAACGTATTCGCCTTCGCCCTCGCTACGTTCGAGTACAACTCCCGGAAGACGTCCGAGGGCGTCGGCCACGTTAGCGTTGGGCAAGCTGGTGATAATTTCGGCAGGAAGGACGTCGATAAGATTGTCTGCCACGCGGGTTTGGTTGATGGCTTCAGCCTCACCGAAGGCGCGCGAGGCACTGACGACGATTTCCTCGCCCTTGGAGGCCACGTCAAGCTTGAGGTTAAGGCTCAGCGATTTGCCCGCAACCACGTCGATCTCTTCATTATGGGTCGCAAAACCGACGTAGGAGATTGTCAGGGTGTAGTGCCCTGGCATGATGTCGCGCAGTACAAATTCACCTTGGCCGCCAGCGCTGGTGGCGATCTCCGAAGGAAGCAGTTCTATTCGCGCTCCTCTGAGAACCGCTCCGGACTTGTCCACCACGGTGCCCGAGATGACTCCTCTGGAGGTTTGCGCAAGAGCTGGCAAACAAAGCAATAACAGGCTGATTAGCAGCCAGCCGATCGCACGGGCGTTCCAACTTCGTTTCATTGAAATCATGCAGTTTCTCTCCCAAAACAAATCCTGCGAATGCAGGCAGTGCAGATGGATTTCATGGAAAGTATGTCAGGGCAATCTGATCGCAATCTAAGGAATGAGCGTTCTGCGGGCCAATTTCATCAAGAATTAACGTTGCCCGAGTAGGATGACGTTCATGCGAGTTCTAATTGTCGAGGATAAACGTAGTATGGCGGAGCACCTGGGCCGCGCACTTGAAGGCGAAGGCTATTCGGTGGCCTTTGCCGACGACGGCGCGGAAGCCTTGCGCCTTGGCAAGACGAACAACTTCGATGTGATGCTTCTGGATGTGATGCTCCCGCGCATGGATGGCTTTACAGTTGTTAGAAAAATGCGCGAGGAGCGGCTCCATACCCAAGTCATCATGGTTTCGGCGCGCGATTCGATGCGCGACATCGTCTCTGGGCTGGATGCGGGAGCCGACGATTATCTGACCAAACCATTCGCGCTGGACGTGTTGCTGGCGAAAATCCGCGCGGTGACGCGCCGTGTTTCTGTGCCGTTGTCACCAGGGATGCAATTCGAAGATCTCGTCTTGCGCCCCAATAAGTACGAGTTGCAGCGCGGAGAGCGTGTGGAGACGCTGACACGCACCGAGTGTGCATTGCTGGAATCCCTGATGCGGCGGGCGCACACTGTTGTTCCTCACGGCGTACTCATCGAAGAGGGCTGGGGCGCGGAGTGCGATGTCAGCTTCGATAGCCTGTATGTCTTTATCCGCGCACTTCGCTCCAAGATCACCCGCCCTGGAGAGCCGGAGTTGTTGTGTACCATTCGCGGCGTCGGCTACTCGTTGCGGAGCGAGTAACTGCTAATGCGCCGCTTCTCGATTTCCTTGCGATTAACCTTGTGGTTCGGAGGAATCTTCTTTCTTGGGTGGCTGTTATTCGGTGCGGCGATGTGGTTCAACCTGCAAAGCACTTTGACTGGGGAACGCTTCCAAACACTCTCCCGACGCGTGGACCGGTTGCAGGATGTGTTACGCAAAACCCAGGACGAAAACGACGAGGATCGGCGTCAAGACTTTCAGGATTTCGCCCGTGCGACCGGAAATGGACTGAACGAGGTGTTCCGGATGGATGGAAGCCGGGCTTTTCCTTCGCCCTCGTCCGCCGCTCGAATTTTTCCATGGCCCACCGTAAAGAACGGTGATCGGGAACACTTCTCGCACATAATCTCAGCGGGTCAGACCTATTGGGTGTTGATGCGGCCGTTCTCTCTCCACGGTCAGCCTCTGTTTCTATTGGCTGCGGCGCCTGAGGCCGGAAGCCTGCTGGTACTCAACCGCTTTCTAGTCGGCTTGCTCGCCTCGGTGCCAATCCTATTGCTGGTATCGTCGGCAGGAGGCTATTGGGTCGGCCGAAAGGCACTGAAACCGGTGGACAGAATCACGACCACGGTGCAATCCATCAGCATAAACAATCTCTCTGGGCGATTGACCGTGGCCGAAACCGGCGATGAACTGCAACGGCTCGCCGAAACCTGCAATGCTATGCTGGCGCGCCTGGAATCGTCCGTCAATCGAATCAAGCAGTTTACTGCCGATGCTTCGCATGAGCTTCGTGCTCCGCTATCCTTTACCAGGACTGTGGCAGAAGTTGCCTTGAGAAATCCGCAAATTGATCCAGAGAGTCGGCGGGCATTTGAAGATATCGTCGATGAAGGCGCCAAAGCCGCTGTGCTGCTGGGCGATATGCTCACCCTGGCTCGAGCCGATTCAGATTACTCCGACGTAATTTGGGAGCCAGTTGACTTGGTTGGGGTAATTGAAAACGCCTGCGAGAAGGCACGCCCTCTGGCCAATGAGCGGAGACTTACTCTGTCAGTTTCCCTCGACACAGAACAAACGGTGAATGTTATGGGAGACTTTCCGACCCTTCGCAGACTGCTCTGGATCCTCCTCGACAACGCGGTCAAATATACTCCAGCGCCCGGCCATATCGATGTGAGTCTAAGCACGAGTCCAAGACAGGCAACCGTCCTGGTGCGCGATAGTGGAATCGGCATTGCCCAATCTGACTTGCCTTACATTTTCGACCGTTTTTATCGCGCGGATGCGTCGCGCAGCCAAGTGGAAGGAAGCGGCCTTGGATTGTCAATCGCCAAGTGGATCGCAGAGATGCACCACGCCAACCTTTCCGTGAGATGCGAGGAAAATAAAGGAACGACATTTGGGATTGTGTTTCCACTTTTTGAAGCATAGCCGCGGCACACAACCTACCTTCAACAAATGGCAGTCCGTGCATTCTGATGCTTGCGATTGCATGCTTTCGGGCCTCCCGCCCGTTCGACAACAACCAGTCGAATGGTCTGCCGAACGTGTAGAATACCTTTTCTTTCTAATCTGCAAGTTACTTCTGGTATTAACAATACTCCCCCGATCGTAACAGCTGCCTTTCCACCAAGCCGACCTCCTAAGTGATGGTCATATGTCTTTAGTTTCATAGGTTAGGTCGCATTCGTGTGCTTGCGGACAGACACACGGTTGATGGAGTCATACGCTTCTAGTATGTTTGTTGAATTTGCTGACGTTAAGAGGGCCATCGAAAGCGATCAAGTCATACCGCACTTTCAGCCTTTGGTTGATCTTCGCACGGGCCTATTGGTCGGCTTTGAAGTTTTAGCGCGTTGGCAACACCCGGCGCACGGCGCGATTCTGCCGAAGAATTTCATTTCGCTGGCAGAGGAGAACGGACTTATCGAACGGCTCACGGAGCAAATTGTCCGGAAGGCCTTCAAATCATCCCCAGTTTTGTCCGCACCTCTGTCGCTGTCTATAAACATATCGCCACTCCATTTGCATGATCTAAACCTACCTCTTCAGATTCGCGCGGCGGCCGAGGAAGCAGGGTTTCCGCTGGGGCGGCTGACGATTGAGATTACAGAGAGCGCGCTTCTCGACAACCTTGCGCAGGCCCGTAGTGTCGCCTGCGAGTTAAAAGCTATGGGTTGCAGGTTGGCGCTGGACGACTTTGGGACGGGGTATTCGAGCCTGGGACACCTTCAGGCGTTGCCGTTTGACGAAGTGAAGATTGATCGAAGCTTCGTCATGAATATGACAGACACTCGCGAGAGCCGCAAAATTGTGGCTGCGATTATTGGATTGGGACAAAGCCTTGGCCTGATTACGCTGGCCGAGGGTGTAGAGACCGAGGAGCAGGCGGAGATGCTGCTGTGTCTCGGCTGCCAGCTAGGGCAGGGGTGGCTTTACGGGCGGCCGGCTACCGCAGATGCAATCCCCGATATGATCGCCGCCGAACCACATGCTGTGTCGTCCGGACTGCCGGAGCCGCTGCGGAATAGACCCCGCGCATCAAGTCTGGAAGCGATGCCCACGCAACGCCTGGCGCAGTTGCAGGCAATCTATGATGGCGCGCCTGTGGGCTTGAATTTTCTGGACCGCAATCTTCGCTACGTGAGCATCAATCGCCATCTTGCCGAAATGAACGGCATCCCGGTGGCTGACCATCTAGGAAGAAGCGTGAAAGAATTGTTTCCTCAGTGGTTCTCGAGCTATGAGCCGTACCTCCGGCGCGCCTTGCAGGGTGAAGCAATATCGGGGGTAGAGGTTTCGAGGCCGTCATGCAAACCTGGCCAGCCAGACGTAACCAATATGGTGTCGTATCAGCCAGCCTGGGACGAAGCGGGAGAGGTGGTCGGAGTCTCGGTCGCGGTGATGGACATTACGGATCGCAAGCAAGCCCAAGAGGCGCTCCGCGAGAGTGAAGACCGCCACCGGTATGTCTTCGAGCTAAATTCCCAGGTGCAGTGGGTCCTGGATACGGAGGGCAACGTCCTGCAGATTAGCTCCCGATGGGAGGAGGCGACGGGACAGAGCAAGGAGCGAACACGCAACCTCGGATGGCTCGACGCGCTGCATCCCGACGATGTGGAGCCCGCCATGAAGACCCTGCGGAACGCGCTGCGCACGGGGCAGCCCATCGATATCGAGTACCGGTTGAAGGCCATTGGCGGACCGTGGAGGTGGATGCGATCCCGTGGATCGCCGCGCCGTGGCCCTTCGGGTGAGATTCTCTGCTGGTACGGCAGCGTGGAGGACATCGGCGAGCACAGGCATACGGAAGAGACGCGGCCCAGGAGGAAGGTGCGGCCGCCGAAGATGCCGCCGAGCGAATGGAAGTCGGCGACCGGACATATGTGACGGTGCTCACTTCATTCTCTGTGTTAGGGGAGGAGAATGGCGGCCGGATTGCCGAAAGGGATTCCCCGTGCATGCTCGCACTTTTAAAAACTCTCTCTTGAAGGCTTTAGATGCGGAGGTCATCGCGCGCCTCTGTCTGAGTCCGGTCGTATTTGAGTTGGAACATGAGATCGAATCTCCTGGCCGCCGGATCGAAAACCTCTTCTTTGTTGAAGAGGGAATGGCAATCATGACTACATCGTTCTCGGATGGGTCCCAGGTCGAAGTAGGCATGTTCGGTTACGAGTCGGTGATCGGCATTTCCGCACTGATGGGAACAAAGCAAAGCCTCAATCGCATCTACACTCGGATCGCCGGTTCTGGTTATTCATCTCCAATCGAAGCCGCGAGAAGAGAGTTCCATTTCGGTGTCCTCTTTCAAGCACTCGCGCTTCGGTATGTCCAGGCGCAACTCGTCCAAGCGGCTCAGTCCGCGGGCTGTAATGCAAAACACAGGGTCGAGCAGCGGCTTGCGCGTTTGTTACTCATCTGTGCCGACCGCGCACACAGCCATACCTTTGCCATGTCGCATGAATATCTTGCCCACATGCTCGGGAGTACCCGTCCCACCGTTTCCGTAGCGGCCGAGCTTCTCAAAAAACAGAAAACTATCGAGTACAACCGGGGAACTATCTCCATCCTCGACGTCGCGGGGCTGGAAAGAACCGCTTGCGAGTGCTACCACATCATCAAAGATTATCTCGATAACTACGCACAGTTTGGATCCGACATTCCTGCCTAATCTTGCAGCTTCACTAGCGAAAAGCCGACCCGCAGGATTTATTCGGTAAAGATTGGCACTTAGGTCAATCGTTAGAAGCCCACCCCGTTACCGGGTGGTACATCGTTGCGCGAAGTGGAAGGATTGCCTGACTGATTACATTTGGCTACAAGAACAATTGAGTTTCCCGGCAATGGCTCTTTCGGAATTCCTCACGCCGCTCGTCGGAACTTGTCCCACTCAAGACGACAACGGGCTGGCATTGATTGGATAAGATCGAAGGCCTTGGCGGACTCTGTATTCTTTGGTTGAGGACCAGAGCTTCAACTCTGGCCTCAAGCCGAGCAGTGCTCGCGCGCTGCCCTCGCCTTGACAACCACTTCGTTCTTATCGAGGGCCGCACTTGGATGCGGCCTATTAGCTGCGTACAACGGTCTTATTTTACAGCGACATTGATTGTAGAGCTTACTCCGCCTGTGCCCATGACGAGCACAGTGTAGTTAGAGCTTGCGTTAGAGCTTACGTTGGAGTTCGAACTGCTCCCTCCGCCGCAAGAGATAGCTAAGCCTAGCAACACAATCGTAGTGAATGCCAGAAGAGCGGCAAGCGCGCGCCTCTTATTCCGCAGTGGTATTCCTAGCAGTACCGGGGCACCCAGCAGCACTCCACAGAAGAGCAGCGATGCGCTCTGGAAAGGCCTTGCCGGAGCACGATTCGCGGAGTTAGAAGGAGCGGCAACTGTCAGGGTCACAGAATCGCTTCCGTTTGGTGCCAGGGTTGCAGTGCTGCGGGAGAGCGTTGCAGCGATCGCCGGTGAGCTAGGTGTCGCGGTCAGCGCAACTGAATCTGCAAAGGTCGTGGAGGCCAAGTTGATCGTCACAGAAGCCGTGCCGCCACTGTTCACTAAAACCGATGTGGATGAAGGCGTGATTGTGTACCCGGGGTTTGCCACGTCAGGCGCGCCCCTCGTCAGGGCAACCACTTCCGTGTAGGTCCCGCTGGCTACCGCGCTCACGCCGTAATTTCCGCCAGCAGCAATCGCTTTAATCGTGGTCGTGGTCGAGACCGTAAATGGCCCCGCGTATTGAGGTGACGCCGTCGTGGGAGTTGAGCCGTCCTTGGTGTAGTAGATCGTTACACCAGGCGCGGTATCTGTGATCGTCACCGTCGTCGGCGGGGTGAACGTTCCGAAGGCCCCTGGCGAGAACGTCGGCGTCGGCGCTACGATCGTGTACGTTCCGCTAGTTACCGCACCCGCACCATACCCTCCACCGGCCGCCATCGCATTAATCGTTGTGGTAGTCGAGACCGTAACCGGTCCCGTGTACTTGGTTGAGGCAGTCGTCGGCGTCGTGCCATTCGTAGTGTAGTAGATCGTTACACCAGGCGCGGTATCCGTGATTGTCACCGGCGTCGGCGCGGTAAAGGGACCCCAGAATGTCGGCGGCGTGAACGTCGGCGCCGGCGCGACGATCGTGTACGTTCCGCTGGTTACCGAGCCCGGGAGGTATCCTCCGCCGGCAGCCATCGCTTTAATCGTGGTGGTGGTCGAGACTGCTATCGCTCCCGTGTACTTGGTTGATGCGGTCGTCGGCGTCGTACCGTCCGTGGTGTAGTAGATCGTTGCGCCAAGCGTGGTATCGCTGATCGTCACTGATTGCGGCGTGGTAAAAGGCCCCCAGAATGTCGGCGGCGTGAAGGTCGGCGCCGCTGCCACAGGGAAAGTGACGTAGTACGTCCCTTGGGTCGACGTGCTTGCGTCGAAACCGCCACCCGCTGCGATAGCCCTGATTGTGATGGGACTTGAGAGGAGAGCAATGGGTCCTGAGTAGCTTGTGGACGATGTGGTTGGTGCCGAACCGTCGGTGGTGTAATAGACCGTAACACCGGGCGTGATGTCGGTTAGCGTAACGGATTGCGGCGCAGTATAGTACCCGCCATTAGGCGAGAGGGCTGGCACCGACGCCTGAAGGGTGTACGCTCCACTGGCCACGTAGCTTTGCAGATACCCTTGGGCCACTGCGATTGCTTTGATAGTAGTGTCCGCCGTTACCGGAATTGCTCCCATGTACTGGGTGGACGCAATCGTCGGCGTCGATCCGTCTACGGTGTAGTAGATGGTCGCGCCGCTCGTCGTATCCGACAATGTCACAGACTTCGTTGTATTGTACGTCCCAGGGTTCGGCGCTAACGTGGGTGTCGCCACCGTGGGGTCTGGATTGTGTATGGCTCCGGAACCCGGGTATTCCGGATATCCGTTGGCTGCATAATCCGCCAACTCGGCCTTGGTAAGGACACGTGCATTGGAGGACCCCGGGGGAACAGTTAACCCATAGGGGTTTCCGTTACCGGAGCCGCCTACATGGCACTGACCGCAGGCAAGGTCAACGTCTTCCCAAACTGCATAGGGAAGAACCCCGTCCGTAGCCGTATTTGGCGTTGTTTGGGGACTTGTCGGGCTGTAGAGTTGAGCCGGCGTGGGGTACGTACTGTAGTTGGGGTCCGTGCTGATTCTGAAGAGATGGTTTCCGGCGACTCCCGAGGCGGCTTGCATATGGCATATCGTGCACGAGCCGTTGATATCGGCAGGAGTTCCCGTCGGGAACGGCGTACCCTGAAAGAACGGGTGCCAAGTGGTTTGCATTATGCTCTGGGCCAAGGCATGGCAGTCGCTGCAATTGTGTGCGGGGTGGTCCGCGCTGCCCGGGACGTTGTTGTTGTTAAGGCTGGTTGTGCCCACAGTCGTAACGTGTGGATCGTGACATCCCACGCAGCCAGCATTCTTGGTTGGGTCGCCGGCGGTTCTGACCATCGCGTCCGTAAATTGACTATTGTAGGTGCCGTTCATAACCACGGAGAGATCCGGGGAGTTCTGCCTGTTCTGCGCCAAGGTTCCGCTAAACCGGGCATGCGGGCTGTTCAGAAATGTTGGCCCCGCTGAGTGGTCTAAAGATGGGACGTAATTCCACTTATCGCCGGCGGTGGTGCAGTTCGCGTAATTCGAAATCGTCGGGTTGGAGCAGGAGCCATGGTCGCTGACAAGAAGGTATGAATACGCGCTTCCGGTCAGACCGTTGCCAGGCGTGATGGTGTGGGAAGTCGTGTTCACGGTTTCTTCCCGGTGGCACTCGAGGCAGAGCGCGGTGGCGGACTGGTTGGTGACGTATCCCATACCGTTGTGGCAGCGTGCGCACTGGACAGCAGTCAGATACCACGAAGAGGTCCCGGTTGTACCTGGAGCTGTATATCCGTCCGTGGGAATGCGGCTGAACTCGGCATCAGTGATAGGGGTGAAGCTGTAGGCGCCCGTGGTCCAACTGAGCAAATTGGCCGTGGTGGGTTCGGGCCCAGAGGCGTCGAAGTTATAGCCGGTGGTGTGGCACCGCGCACAGTCGAAGTTGCCATTCGGATATAGCTGGCCGGTGAAACCATTTTTGAATATTGTCTGAACCTGCGCCTGATTCGACCAGCCACCATATACATAATAGAGAGGCTGGGTCGTGCCGTAGTACTTATAGGAACCATCGGGGTTCTGATTCGCTGGATTCGTATTCACCGACGGAGCACCTGTGCCCACACCGATGGTTCCATCGACCCAGTCGAAGATGCTTCCCGATCCATAAGGGTCACTGGCTGTCGGATAAATTGTCGGATTAAGTCCGGACCGGGTCTTCGCTAGCGTGTTGGCGTGTCCGCTTGCAAAGTAGATGGTCACGTCGGGAATAAAGTCGAAACCGTTCGGGTAGTTCTCCTGATGACAATTCGTACATCCATAGGTCGTGCCGCCGTCGCTATTTTGAAAATAGGACTCGCCCGGTAAGAGCGATGTTGGGTCAGCATTAATTGTCCTGCTTGGCATGTCCTGCGCAGAGACATTAAGTGAACCCATCAGCGAGAATGCGAGGATAAGACCAGCAGCTACCAATGAATATTTCGATTTCGGATTCATGCCACTCTCCCGCTCTTTATTCGAGTTGACAAGGCATACCGAAGGCTAGGGAGACGGATAAGCCTGCCCCGCTGCTCGGGCACTGCTTGCTTCCTAAGCAATTCAAACTAAAGTTTCAGACTAAAGTAATGTAGGTTTGTAGCATTATCGAATCCAGCTCTGCTGTGATGTGAGGCACGTCTTCGTGTGATTGCTTGCCAGACCTAGGGAGGGCTGACATGGGAACTGACTGGGAAGTCTTGTGCGGCGAATCACTACGACATGGACGGGCATGGAGCGAAAGCGGAGGCTTTACTGCACGACGCTGAGTGTGAACTGCAACTGGCAGGCAAGTCGGCCAACGCAGCCAGATAGACCGCGCATCGTAAGCAACTCGCCGGGGGTAACTCTCTGGAGGCATGACCAGCCAACCGGTACCGAAGAGCAAACGAGAACGCTAACAAGCGTTATTCGTCCTCCTCGTCTGCTTCTTCCTCATCGCTGACCTTCGTCAGTTTCAGAGGCTCGACGCCGGCCACTTCGAAATCACCGTCGCACTCGAGACATGATAGAAGCTCGCCTTCTTCAAGTTCGTCTTCCTCGACATCAATCTCGCTCTTGCAATTTGGGCACACAACCATCATTCGCCTCCGCTACGTATTCTTGAGATTTGAGCACGCTGTCCAGCATTTATATTCGGTGCTCCTCCCCACATCGTCAAGGACTCCCTGAAGAATGAGGGTGGCTTTGGCTGACCTGACTCGAAATACAGAGATATGATCCGTGCCCTGACACGGCAAGCCGTTGCTGGCCAGCACCCTGCTCAGTAGGGGCAGGTGGCCCACATCCTCTCGCATTCGGCGTCAATCAGGGCACACCTAAATACATGGAGTGGTACGGTGCCTTCAGCATCATGGTCACTCCGTCTCGCTCTACCTCGAAATTACCCCCCGAGTTTCTCGGCGAGTGTCACACAGATGCGATGCCCCAGATACTACAGCTTGTGATTTGTGTGGAACTTGTTGCTTCCGTATCCAGACTCGCACCCCACATCCTAACGTCTGATAGGACGTTCGCGCCCAAGGCAGGAACTAGGTCGAGCGTCTCTAGCCCGAGAACACATTTGTCCAAAGACTTAAAGATAAATGGTTAATGTGCTCATGTTCCAATGTAAGTAACTCTGTTAGACAACGGTCATCAATTCAGGCCAACAGCCTACATGTCTCCCGAGTAGTTGTATTCAAAGTCACCCTAGATGCACTATGAGGTCTTCTCCCTATGTGCAGGTGGACGGCGCTGACTGATAGTGGCGCAGTCAGCCGCTACTTGAAACGAATGTGATTTCGAAGCTAGCGGACTTCCATCGTTGAGGTTGTAGTGAAAAAACTCCTGCTTGGTACGTTCTGCTTGTTAGCACCTTTCTGCATCGGCCAAATACCCACCCCTCCCGCGAATGCACAGGTTTATAGCAACATTGAACAGATGACCGGCGGATGGGCATCGTGCAACACGGCGGCGTGTGCTGGCGGCAGTGGCGAAGGCGCCTTCTGGCAGGCTTTCGATCAGTCATCGCCCTCGCTCAGTGGCCGCAGCATGGAACTTTTTCACGATGGTAGCTGGGGCAACGCTCTCTGGTATCACAAAATGGGTGCTGACGACAGCGCAACGAACTTCTTGTGGGACTTCTACGTGCAACTGGACGCCGCCTCTATCGATGGAGCACAGGCTCTTGAATATGACGCGTTTCAATTCGTCGGCGGCTACAATTACATGATCGGCACCGAGTGTAACTACGCGGTAGGCGTGTGGGACACATGGAACGAGGCCGCTGGAAAATGGCTGCATACCACCATCCCGTGCAAGAAGTTCGCACCCGGAACGTGGCACCACATTCAGTGGTACATGACCGCAAACCATACCAATCACACCTATACCTATCGCACGCTGGCAGTCGATGGTGCGGCATATACTCTCAACCAGACCCAACCCGCAAAATACTTAGGTTGGCCAGACAACGCAGGTGTTCAGTGGCAGCTCGATGTCAACGCCAGCGGCTCCGGATATCACGAGTGGGTCGATCAGGCGAATCTTAAGATGTGGTAAACCGCAACCATCAAGATCGCGTGGCTCGAACAGCGCGGGCTTTGAACTGCAGTCGAGAACCCTCGATTCTTCCGACGTTTTCACACTCCGCATCTGAATACGAAGGTGATCACCACCCGAGGCGAAGCTCAGGACATGACTGAAAAACTGGATGTCAACGCAGTCGGTCGGGAAACCAACGTTCTCGCTGGAACGTCGAATGCCTCATGAGCGGGCGCGTCATGCGGTGGGCATGGAACTGGGGAATGACGCCGAAGATGCCTGCAGTCAATGAGCAGAGGTTCCAGAGTAGAAAAACGCTTTAGGCTACGTTGGCGAATTTGAGTACTACTTCGGCTCGTCTGATCTGATCCAATTCTCTATAGAGTATTTGGATTGTTTCGAAGCGTGAATTGTAGTCCATAAGTTGGGCAGAGCTGAGAGACGATTCTTGACTCAGCAACGCGATTTGCAAATCGATCAATTGTTCCACTTCACGCTGGATGGCGGACGCCCTATCCGTGGTCATGGGGTTCCTCTGGAAAGAATTTTAGCTGATCCACGAAAGCTCAAACCAAAAAGTCCGCGTTAGCTACGTCTCACTCGTCCCAAAACGGCAGACGTCCTGTCGAGCTGGCTGACGACCAGAGCCCTTACTTCCCTATCGGCGACCATACCGTCGGCACCCGCCACGGCATCCAATTGTCATCACGAGAAGGCTGCGCAGCAATTGGAAGAGGATATGAGCGCGATGGAATCCGGCCCATCGTGGGCTTTGATTTCCAAAGTCTGCGGGCGACAGGGCCGAGTGCTTCGTCCCAGTTGGCTTGGCGAAACTTGCCTTGCTCGCGTGTTGAACTTGCATCTGTCGTTATGCTGTGCGTGGCCTGTAGTCTTCCAGTCGAAAGAGACGTCGATTTCGTTGGCATTCACGACAGTTCCGGTGACAGGTCAGTGCGCACCCTCGCTCTTGTACGTTGCCATCCCATGGCAATGCAGCGGGTCACTCACGCTGAACGAGCAATCGTACACATGCACGAGCAGGCGCGGCGCCGTCTCATTCACCGCCGAAGTAAAATCTCCGGCCCGCAGCAGCGCCTTGTTCTGATAAGTCTCGCCGCGCCCCTCCAACCGGCTGCGCACATAATCCTCAAACCCCAGCGACACCGGCGGCACCGGATCTCCGCTGTTCACCACCAGCGTCACCGACTTCACCTGCCCGCCGCGCACCATCTCGTTCCACTGTTCCAGTGCCTGCTGAGTGACCTGCGGCCCATACAGCACAACGTTGTCGGCCTTCACATCCTTAGCCCGCAACGCTGCGAGGCATACCATCGCACCGTTGCTATGGCATGCCAGGTCATGAAAGCTTCGCCCCGCCAGCGCCGCATATCCAGGCTGGTTCTCGATCGAGTACTGCCCCGCGGTCATCTCGTCTTTCAGACCTACGCGCCGCAGCAGGTCGTCAAAGAAGTTTGTCTCCGCAGCAATCCCAATCACAAAGTTGTAGCGGTCAAAGTCGATCGCGTCCGCGTAACTATATCCGGCCAGCCGCTCCTGCTCGGCCAGCATCGCCCGCGACTTCGCAATGAGCTCCGGGGTCGGCTTGGGGACGTTGTAGCCGACAATCCACCCCGTTCCGCCGACCATCCCATTGCCCGAAGGCCGGTAGGGCGCATGCTCAAGCGCTGCCGCAACAAGCGCATTGAAAGACTGCAACCGCGCAATCAGGCTGTCTCGCTCCGCCTGCAACCGAGCCAACTGGCTCTTGCAGTTCTGTATCTTCGCCGCGTCATCCGCTTCGATCGAACCGCAGTCGCTGTTGAACTGCGTGGCCGCGACATTGAACGCCGATACTGCAGCACTCAGGTCTGCGCGCTGCTCCGCATACTCCGGATGCGCCTGCCGCACCCGCATTGTCAGCCCCGACAGATCAGGCATGTCGCCACTTTGCGCAAACCCGCGCCCCACTCCCAGTAGTGCCAACGATAGCAGCACCGCAATCGCGCTGTGTCGCCTTCGCATATACGTCCTCCTTAGGATCCGGAGATAAAGTTATTTCTGGACGCGCCGGAAGCGGTCAAGGGCCGCCTGCACCTTCGCATCAGGGTGGTCCGACGCGATATTCGACGCGATGGCTTCTGCAATGGTAGAACGGTAGGACTTGGACTGCTCCAAGTCGGCGGCTGAGATTCCAGGATCAGTCACCTTAATGCCGCCGACGGAGTACTGAAGAATACGGCCATCTGGGCCCTTAACAATTGTGGTCGCAAGGGCGTCTGAACGATGCATAGCCAACTGTTGCGAAATGGCCGAACCCTCATCGCTAGCAGTCCATCCGGGCTGGGTTGCATTCAAGTCGTAAAGCGCTTGAAGAGCCCGATAATCAGCTGACGCTGTCAGATGCTCGAGAACCTCATCGGCCAGCGTTGTACGCTTCGCCGCGGAGGCAGCTGCATCAGGCCGCTTAAGGCCGTGCCCCGCATGGTCGTCACTCTTTCCACCCGTCTTCACTGGACTCGACGGCAAGCGCTTTGCTTCCGCTTGGGCTCCGGTGTATTGGCGGTATTGCCCGTTCGTTGTCTTGAGCATTCGGTCAACGACGTTCTGCGCTTTAACGACTTTCTCGATAGCGAAAATGAACTCGTTCATCTGCACGCCGGGATTCTGCGCAAATGTCGGCAGAGTGGTCAAAAAATGACTCATGTTCAGAAAAAGATCGGTGCCTAGCGCACAGTCGTGAAGCTGGTTGTCTTCATCATCGTCGAGTTTGCCGAGCCAGTCGGCAGCGGTGAGTGCCGGAGCGGCAGGCCCGCCCGGAACAGCCGCAGGATGCCGAACGGCGGGCTTGGCAGTGATTTTCCGGCTGACGGTTGCAGCCGGTCTATTCGTTGAACTTAAATTCGCTTGTGCTTGGGCGACGGCTTTCTCGGCCCGCTTCCTGGAATAGTCATCCGGAATTGAATCCGCTGTACTCTGCGCCGCCGCGACATCGCCGGCCTGTGCCTGGGCCTCAGCGATCTCTCTTAGCGATGCGCTCTTGCAGTCCGCGACTTGAATGAGGCTCGCCGTCTTCTGCGCACCGACGATGTCGCCCGCCTTTAATTGAGCGCTCACCAGATCGAGTTGGGCATCGCTTGTGAGCTTAGCGTTATGCATCATTCCGATGGTCTTCTGTGCGCCCGGTATGTCACCTGCTTTGGCCTGGGCTTGGGCAATCGAATCGTCAATTATGTCGTCCCATTTTTCGCCGGCAGCCAGCAAGCTCGTCTGCAAAGCACCCGCATAATCGCCAGCCGCAATCTGGGCATTGGCAATCTTGTCTATCGCCTCGTATCGGACGTCGATGCCTCCCGTCTGCATGGCGTCCCGTTTCGCGGCAGCCAAAATAACCTCACCACCGGCTTCATCGCCTGCTCTTTTCTTGAACTCTGCAATCTGTGCCTCAGCGCCGCATCGATCGTCCGGCTCCAGGATCATTTCGGCGATCCTTTCCGCAGCGGCAAAATCTTTCGTCTTCACCAGAACGTTAAAGGCATCGACTTGCTTGTTCGAGATAGCCACTTTGGCGTGGCGCTTGTCGTCTTCATCCTGGATCCGATCGGCTTCAGAGAGCGCAAACCGGAGAGAGTCTTGAGCTCCCGCGATGTCGCCATCCTTCACCTGGACGACTGCAATCGCCGCCATGAGCTCGGCGGTAGCTTTGGGAACCGAATTTGAAACCAGATGCACGTCGCTCAGTGCATACACCAGAGTTTGTTTCGCCCCTGCGATGTCACCAGCGGTCACCTGTAGTTCAGCAATCCGATTCCTGAGCGAGGCTCTGTCGCTCACATTCCCAACCAGAGATGCAGCTTTCAGGGCAAGGGCCAGCGTCTGTTTTGCCCCTATAACATTGTGTCGCTTCACCTGCGCGTTGGCGACATCGAGAAGCGCACTGCCTTTTGCAGGTGGCTCCTGGATCGCGTCGATCGTCTGCAAGGCATCTGCCGTCTTGCCCGCATCTGCCTGTGCTTGGGCAATGGTGCCGCGCAAGTTGTTCTTATCCTCTGGAGTCTGCATCATCTGGACTGTCTGAAGGGCCCCAGAGAAATCGCCAGCCTTCGCCTGCAGCCTACCGATGTAAAACAGCGTCGCGGTCCTCCAGTGCGGCAACGGACCTTGAATGGTGCCGGCGTTTGCGATAGCTCCCTGAAAATCACCGGCATCTGCCTGGGCACAAGCGATATTTTTTAGTGTCTCGGCCTTGTCCCTCGCACTGCTAAGAAGATCAACTATTTGCAAAGCGAAGGTGACGTTACCGGCCTGGGCCGCGACGCGCGCAACCTCCGATAGAGAATACGATGTAAAAATTTCGTCGCGCGACTTACTGGTGGCAGCCTGCCGCGCGGAGCTGAGGAGCTTTGCGACATTGTCCCGGCTTCGTGCATCCAGAGCATTTACCTGGGCACTCACCGCGGCTGCGTTCGTGGCATTCTTGTCGGCTGCCAGATACGACTCAAACCACGCGATGGCCCGCAGCTCCCGTCCGGAAATCTTCGATTCGGCCAAGCCCAGATCGTAATAAATCTCCGGCGCCATCGGAGCAACCTTGCGGGCTTCCTCGAAGTAGCGGACGGCGAGCATGTAGTCCTGCGTCTTCGCGGCAGCAATTCCATTGTCGACCGCTGACTGTGCCGCAGGCGGTAACTCAGCGTGCGCGGCACAGGCCGCACCAAGCAACAATGCCGCCGCCAAAAAAGTAACCCGGGGAGATGTAGCGCGTACGCTCATAGAGCCCTCATTGCCTTTCTTGTTCTTTCAGCGCCTGCCCTCGCAGCGCGTCCGTCACCTGTCATTTGCTTGGCGCACCAGAATGCTGATTCAGCAAACCAATACTGAAACCGACGCGCTCCTTGGACTTCTTCTCGTCTTCTTTTGCCGCATTCAGATGTCCGGAGTCTTCCATCACCTTCAGTTTCTTGCTCTCATCCTCGGGATGCGCCTTGGCCGCAGCGGCGTCGGCGCTCAACTGGTTCTGTAACTGCCCACGAACGCTCGCCATATGCTCGTACAACGTGATATCGGGCTTCACCGCAGGATTCTGGCGAACGCTTTTCGGAATGCTATCGATATACTTCGCAACATCCGGGGGCACGGGAGGGCTCCCTGCGCTTACGGTCACAAGCGCCACTGGCGCTGCGCATCCCGTCCTGCCATCGAACACGCAGTCCGCGCTCCGGGCCGTCGCCGCCGCCACGCGCGCCTCCGTCAAGGTCTTGCCGTCACGCTTGGGACTTTTGCCATCGTTGAAGTCCAGTCCGTCCGGCGCCGGGGTTGGACTCAACGATTGCGTAAAACTCTGGATGGATTGATCGATGTTCTTGCTGGTCTGGTCATCCTGCCGCTGCTGCTCCTCCCTGGCACGGATGGCACTGGCCTGTTGCGCCTGCTTGGCACGAATGGCTTCGATATTTCTTTTCGTAGCGTTATAGTTGTCAAGCATCGTTTGGTAGTGCTGCTCGGTCGAGGGCTCGTTCACCATCGATTGCCGGTAGAACTCCAGCGTCGCATCGTAGTCCCCGCGGTCGTAGGCGGCAACTCCCTCCCACTGCTCGGCATTGGCGATGGAATTCAGGATGACGGGATCGTTCGGCCAGTATTGCAGACACTTCTTGAACTCTGTTTCAGCAACTGCCCAGTCTCCACGATCGGCAGCCGTGATAGCAAGTTGGTTCTGTGTGGTCGCCGCTACATTCCACTGTCGCTGAGCTTCTGCCCTCGCCGCCGCGGCACGTTGGGCGGCACCGTTGTCGTAGCCTGAATTTGCCGGACACCCACCGCATCCCTCCATGCATCGGTACTCAGGAGTCCAATAGGGTTGACAATGTTGGGCCAGCCCGGGTGATACCGCAATTACAACCAAGCAAGCGGTGAGTACACCAAAGCAAATGTTTCTGCGCATTTTTCGCCCTCACTCAATTAAGTACCGCTCAGGAAGTTGTTCAAGAACCATCCGCTTGATCAGCTCGGCATGGTCGTAAATTTACATTAGGTCGCGGGCTGAATTGTCATCCGCTGCCCGCCGCACTTCAACGCGAACCGGAAGCTGTGTGCTCGGTGTTTGTAAATCGTTTGGCAAACTGAAATGCAGGAACTATGGCGAGAATGCGAAAGACTATATCACCGCCTAATTGATGATTCAATTCAATAGTTCGGCAATTGCGGAGGGGCGGTGGACAGTGGATCACGGGATGCCCGCGCGGATATCTGCGTTGGGAGCAGACAAGTTATCCCGCGACACTGCCGAACACAGCCGCGAGGCTGAGATTCCCTGCCAGAGACGGAAAAAGCGCCGGTGGGTAGGATCATTGCGATACGATTAACTCAAGCAGTTCTGTAATGCTTTTCAGGATATTAAAGGGAATCCGACTATGCCCGGGCAGAACATCACGAAGATCGGCAATTACGAAGTTGTGAGTGTTATCGCCGAAGGCGGCATGGGAATCGTCTACAAGGGAGTAGATCCGCGCTTCGGGCGACCGGTAGCCATCAAATTGATGACAAGCGGGTTTTCGAAGAATGAAGAAGCGCTTCGCCGTTTCTACAATGAAGCTCAATCCGTAGGCAATCTCCAGCACCCTAATATTGTGGTTGTTTACGACCTTGGCGATCAGGACGGCACTCCCTTCCTGGTCATGGAGTACCTGGCCGGCGAGTCGCTGGACAGGGTGATTGCCTCCCGACGTGAGCTGTCCATTATTGAGAAGCTCCACATCGTCATAAAGGTGCTGCGCGCCCTTCATTACGCGCACCAGAGAAGAATAATCCATCGCGATGTAAAACCGGGCAATGTAATGGTGACACCCGATGGCGACTGCAAACTGGTGGATTTTGGGATTGCCCGAGCGGGCGACGTCAACCTCACACAAACGGGCCAGATTATCGGCAGCATGAGTTATATGTCGCCAGAACAAATCAATGGCCGCGAAGTGGACGGACGTACAGACGTCTGGTCGGCAGGGATACTGCTCTATCAGTTGCTGACTTACCATTTGCCATTTGAAGGCCGTGATACGGCGTCCCTGATAGTCAAGATACTGGGCGAGAATCCGCCTCCCCTTTCAACGTACCTCGATCACCCCTATCCAACGGAACTGGACGAAATTATAGGCCGCGCATTAGTCAAAGACCGCGAAGCACGCTTTGACAGCGCCGAGGAGTTTGCCATCGATCTCGCCAATGTAGAGGCAATGCTCAAGGCGAATATCGTATCGGAGTATCTCGATAATGCTCGCGCTTCGATGGACTCCGACCTGGGTCGGGCCCAAGACCTGCTCTCGAGCGTCTTGAAAATGGATTCGCAGAACTCCACCGCGAAACAGATGCTTTACCAAGTGCAACAACTGATGCGGCAGCAGCGTTCCGGCCAGGTACAAACGCTGCGCCTGCGTGCCGCAGAGGCATTGGATAGGTCAAATTGGGAAGACGCTCTAATTCTGGTTGACCAGGCTCTCAAACTGGATCAAACCAACCCGGATCTAATCAGTCTGCACGCATCAGTTTTGCAGCGCAAAGCGCTCAAAGAACAGATTGTAAAACTTGTTCATACGGCGGAAGCCGCGCAGCAGGCCGGTGAGTTCGAAATAGCGCGCCGCGCCGTCGATGACGCTCTTGCGATGGACCCCAGCGATACCCGGGCTAGAGCGTTGGGCTCAGAGCTATACAAGATCGAGCAGCATCGACGTTTTGAAGCACTGTTGGAATCAGTGCGCACCGAGATCTCCTCCTGTCGGTTTGAGGATGCCGACCGCCTGTTGCGGGAGGCCGAAACTGTTAACCCGCAGGCAAGAGAGATCGGATCGCTCAAGAACCTCATTGCAAGTGGGCGTGAAGAGCAGATCCGCACGGAGCGCTTTGAGAGCCTCATACGGGAAGCCGAACAACTCTTGTCGCAGGAGCAGTTCGTGCAGGCACAAGCCAAGGCTGAGGAAGCTCTGCGCCATGATTCCGCAAATCGGACTGTGTTGAACTTGTTGGACCGGATTACGAAGCTACAACAGAACCGTTGGGTAGATCAGCAACTTTCTTCCGCTGAGAAGCTGGTTGCGGAGGGCCGGAACTCTGCCGCTCTCGTGCTTCTGGAGACTGCCGCGGCACATTATCGCGACGCGCGCCTGCAATTACAGATTTCCGCGTTGCGGCAGAAACTGGAACAGCAGATCCCTGCCTCACCGCACGCAAATGTCGACCGTCAAATCCCTGCTACGCCAAGGATCGAAACTAGAATCGAATCGGTTTCATCCGAGAATACCTCGGGATGGCAAGACGACACTTTGCTGGTCGTGGAAAAACAACTCGCCACCTTCATTGGGTCTTTGGCGCGAATCCTCGTTAAAAAGGCCGCTCTCCGAACAACTGACCTGGACGAACTCTATTCGATTCTTGCCGCAAGTCTGGAGTCTGTTGTTGATCGAGAGGCTTTTCTCGGCCTGAAGGTTGATTTGAAAAAGAGTTCGACGAAGAGCCAAACATCGCAAGAACCGTTGCATGTAGCAAGTTCAGCAGCGCCGCCGAACACCACCTCAGTACCTGAGCTTACGGCAGCGGTCGTTGACCAGGCGGCTCGCATGCTTGCCCGCCATGTTGGCCCGATCGCGGGTGTTCTGGCTAAGAGGGCTGCAAATCGCTCCAACAGCGTGCGCGCACTCTACTTGGTTCTCTCTGAACACATAGAGAATAAGTCCGAACGTTCTCGCTTTCTGCAAGACGCCGGCTTTCCCGATCTGTGAGGGGCATATGTCAGCCCCCAAAGAACTGCTACCTCGTCGCCGGCTCATCGGAATCTACTCATGTTAGGCCGCCGGCGCTTCACTTGATGAGAGCAACAATCGCTTGCCTCGGATTTAAGTCTCCAGCATTTTAATCGCTTGGACTAGGCTCTTACGCATACGGCTAAAAGATTCCGTCAGTTTCGCAATTTCATCCTTGCCTGACATCTGGAACTCCGGTACATCCATGTTCCCCAAGCTTACCTCGTCGACAATCTTGGCAAGGCGCTGCACGGGACGGACCACGAGGACGACGAGCATGGAATTAAGGGCGAGAAATGTGACCGTAAAAACTAGTGCTAGCGAGGCCATAAACGCCGTGAATGCACTGTTCGCCCGCTGGATCGGTAATTGCATCGGCGCCGTTACGATCTGCGCCGTCACGATGTCATTCAACTTCCAGCCGAAGCCATTGTCACTGCCATAGCGCTCCACCAACGACCGGGGCGCGGTCTCGGCCGTGTCGTGACATTCAAGGCAAGAGGGATCTTTGAGCCTCAAGGGACGTGCAATGTACAGCGCCCAGCCATTGGGTGTATCGCGCTCGCCCACCAATTCAGCCTGTCCTGATGACTGGCGGAAATTGTTGACAATGTCCGCCTCCCAGTCGGTGGCCCGATTAATAGGATTTGTCGGGTTTAGAGTTGCCTTTGTAGGAGTAGTCAGGGAACTTTTGCCGCAGTCGTTTGAAATACTCGTTCGCCGAGTATGCAGGTACCGACTGCGGCAGGAAAGAATACTTCATTTGTGTCTTGAGAAGCGGATTGATCTCAGCGCTGGTGTAGCTGCGTACGGCCAGTGCGGCTTCCATCATGATCCGGGCGTTCTCCAGTATTTCCTGCTTCGCGTTCCTCTGCAGCAACCTGTTGGTAAGGTACCCCACCGACAAAAAGCCGATCCCAAACACGAGGAGCAAGACAAGATTGACCTTCATGATCAGTTTCATTCTGAGTACCTCCTAATTCTTCTTTGGGACAGGATTGCCCGCTGCCGTAGACGAGGTTTTCTGCTGGTACAGTTCCGGGAATATCAGAGGTCCCCACTCCGGGTGATCATTAAGATGAGATTCCACTGCCTTGTGAAACGCAGGGTCTTGAAGACGGGCCTGGAAGCGCTTGACGAAGCCCTTGCGCCAAGTTTGTCCAATAGTCAGCCACGGCCGAATTTCGGAATAGGTGACTTCGTGATCGCGCTTGGGCTGGGGCGGTTTATCGGTAAAGCGAGACATCCGAGAGGGAAACGAGTCCCTGAACTGACGAGGCATCCCTTCAACAAAGGTCGAACTGGGACGAGGGTAGACCGTGATATCTTTGCCCGCAAAGCGGAAGGAAAACTGCCCGGCTTTTGTAATCCGCGGATCGCGCCAAATCCCGTCCGGACTTACCTCGCTGATGCGCGCTGACCCAGATTCGACGAAAATCTCTGCTGACGTGCCCGCAGAATGTAGGACAAGCGTACCGTCCTGGGTCGAAGCAGCGAGCAGCGGGCCATCATAACTATGCGCGCCGGCGCGCGAGCCACTCTGGCCTTTTAGCCAACCGTTAAGCAAAAATAACTCTGTCGAATTTCCTGGGGTGCCAGGGCTCCGCCCCCTTTCGTGACTGAAGAGGAGCACGCGTGTGGAACCGCCGAGAACTACGATCGTGCCGCCGACAAATTCTAATTGCGCGAATCCCGCATCGGAGCTTTCGATCATGTCCCCTGGAAAGACGCGCACACCTTCTGCCCCCCGCAGGACGGTCGTGCCTCGAATTATCTGCAGCGGCCCCTCTACGAGAGTCAGCGTGCCGATTTCCTGTGCAACTGCCAGTAGCGGCAGGAGTAAGAATAGAACCAGCAGCGTATGTACACGATTCATTAGACTCCAAAAGCATGCCCATACTCCACTTCAGCCGTGGAGAAACCAAATTGAGTTTCAGATTTAATAACACGAACTCACTGATACCGATGAAGCACTCACGTGCGGCCAAAAGAAGTAGCCCACCATCCCCGGTGGGGGCACAATATGGACGTGTGATGCTGCATTCCATCGTGCAGGTTGTCAGCAGGAGCCCATGTCCACGCATGCACCCCATCGCAAGAGCATCCCACGCCAGCCGCCTCGTGCCGGACGAACTTAAGCACGGTGGAGTCGATGGTTGCGCTGGATGTCTTCGGGAATAGAATCAAATTTGAGCGAGGAATCTGAAATGGGCAGACAGGTAGTTGCCGTGCTTTACGTGGTGGCGATGGCAGCCGTCATAGTCGGTGTAGATGTCGCGTTCTTCAGAGACCGATTCTGGGAACGGCTGGCCGTGAATATTGGGATTGTCTTGGTGTTCGTAGCTTTCTACTTCAGATTCCTCAGGCGTCCATGAACAAGGAATAAGTTATTGATTCTAAAGAAATGGCGGAGAGGGAGGGATTGTGTTCCTTTACTCACAAAAGCATTGTTAATAGCTGCTTTTCCATCTACTCTGGTTGTGTGGTCAGACGTTGGTCAGACAATCGAGGGTTAACAGCTATGGATGCGGTCACACTGGTTTGGCGTGCGAAGACTCCTGAAGGTTGGAAGCGATTCCAAGTTGTCATGGGCAGAAATGGCCGCATTAAGAAGGGTGCCGTGACAGTTGACGGCAAGGAGCGCAATTACGCAGTAGGCTACTTTCAACTACGCTATTACGAGCATCGACAAACGAAGTTCTGTAGCGTTGGCACCGATACCACTGAAGAGGTGAATGAGTGCAATCGTCAGCAGAATCTCAGCGACGCTAGGACATCTGCGGAAGCTGCTGGAGTCACTGTCAATGAGCGTACGACCAGAAAGACAATCAAAACGGAGGCTTCTAGGTTCGACAAGGCAGCGAAGGATCGTGATGCAATGGAAGCTGCCAAGGTCAACGCATCGGCAATGTTGGAGTTCCAGCAAGACAACGAGAAGCTGGCTTACGTGGATGAGATTAACGCAGCCGCAGTGATGGCCTTCCGGCACTTCCTAAAGAAGAAGGGGAACAGCGCACGCACGATCTCCAACAAGTACCAGAGGATAACTGGCTTCCTTGGGTTCTGCCATGTGGATTACAAGTCGTGGGAGATGAAACCACCGAAATATGAGAAGAAACTGCCGGATGTGTACACGAAGGAAGATATAGATAATCTATTGTCGGCGTGCAAGCGTGAGTACAATCGCGTGCTAATACACATCCTCAAGGGTGCCGGACTGCGCGATGGTGAAATACAGCACCTTCAGTGGAATGATATTAGGCTTCCCAGATAAGAAGCTCGCGCGTCAGAAGCAAACTTGCTGAATATGGCTGGGAGATTAAGGACTGTGAAGAACGCGACATTCCGCTAACCGATGAACTGCTGAAGGTACTTGGGGCATGGCGCAAAGAGAACGAGAAGGACAAGCTCGTGCTTCCTACTGCTAAGGGCAAACGGAACACAAAGCTGTTGAAGGCGCTTGGGTATCTCGCTGCTAGGGCAGAAGTACAGAAGGCTACACTTCACAGATTACGTAGAACGTACTGCACGAATCTGCTACGCGGTGGAGTCGATCTGCGTACCACAATGATGCTGATGGGTCACAGCGACATTGAATAGACTATGCGCTATCTCACACCGTCCACTGATGATTCCGTACGGGACAAGATCAACGACATCCTGTGAGGCAAAAGCAAAGGGCAGATCATCTCTGCCCCGCTTGCTACGACATTGCTTTACTCTGCAACGAATCTGCGGTTCTCACTGGGTCAAACCTGACGGCACCACACAGACGGTATGAGGGGATCTTTCCTCGTTTAGCTTGCTTCTGAATGTTGCTGGTTGTGAAGATAAGCATCGCGGCTAATTCTTTCACAGACAATGCTGACTTGCTATGCCTGATTCGCTGTACGAGGTCTAAGGGTTCCAATCCATGTGTTCCAATCTCTCCCGATAGTTGTTTGTGTTGTCCACACCATCAAACGACGGTGGGGGGCGGTCTGGGCAATTGCTACTGACTCTCTGACACCGTGGCCAAATCCCATGTTGCGGAAGGCTTAGAGAGCTTCCTACAGCACTACTGTGCTTGACTGTAAGTACGCATACAACGTTTCACGGCTGATCTGGAACTCCTTTGCCAATGCAGTCTTACTTTCTCCAGCGGCAACACGACTGCGTAGCATCTGGACTTGTTCAAAAACCAGCGAAGGTTTACGACCGAGTATAGAGTCTCTTGCCTTTCGCAATGGCTATTCCTTCGCGCTGGCGTTCTCGGATCATGGATCGCTCGAACTCAGCCACGGCCCCTAGCATGTTGAGCAGTAACTCAGACATCGGAGAATCTTCACCAGTGAAGGTTAGATTCTCTTTGATGAACTGAACCTTGATACCTCTCTTGGTAAGGTCAGTAACCAGCTTGCGAAAGTCGCTTTGCACCTACGATCACCTTTTCTGTGGTGTTCCTATATCTAATGCTAAAGCTAACAACACCTCGCCCCGTGGTAAGGTTGACATTTCTTTGCACGCCGGTTCTGATCCCCTTGAACACGATAGGGCATTGATTCTGCTTCTCTTGTCCGAACGCCGCGCCTACCAGCAATAGCAACACAACAGCAAGCAACTTCTTCATCCGGCCTCTCTGGTTCGGTTGAATTGTGACTAGGTAAAATCACGTAGCAAGTTGTATCAGTCGCAAGCTGTCTTGCATAGGATGATCGTTCTGAGCTGTTCCACGTCGGCCAGCTTTCCACGTTTTGCCAGTTTTGGATTAGCGCTGCTACCCCAGATGGACACCGCTTGGACTCCATCTCCGCCCCACCCGCACTATAAGTTTCTCTAATGTATATATTGACATTTATTATATCTTGTAGTACAATAAGTAATGTAATCAATTATTTAGAACGAGGAACTATGAAGAACGCTACACCAATGGGACTCAACCAGATGGCACTCCGCACTGGGTAGAAGTACCGGAACCAGCACCCACCCAGACTGCACACAATGCACTAGCAGAACTGGCCAAGACCAAGCCAGAGCAGATATTCGGCCACACTCTAATGCGGTACTAGCAAACAAGCTGGGGATGGATCACCAGAGTTCTATCAGAAGCTCAGACTGCAAGCCGTCGAGCTTGGCCTAGTCCCACCCCATAAGGAACTGAAGTTTGTAGGGCAATAACCGAGCACCCGAGTTGCAACAGTGTCATCGTTGCAGACTCTACCTCCACTGACGTTGCCCAACTCCTTCAGCGTCAGTGATGGTAGGGCCGAGCATCACGGCCCAATGATGCGGTGATGGCTCCCGTAATTTTTTGACTTTTTTGAAACTAAGGAAACGAGAGAATGGACTATATCGAGATGGCCGTGACCGCTGGACTAGGGACACTGCCCGAATTGAAGCCGATCGCGCTGAAGTATAGAGATTTGGAACATCCCATCAAACGGAAATACTTCAGGGGAATCCACCCTTGCAATACTTGCCGAGTTTCCAACCACACAAAATGCACCGAGTGTGTTTGTACCTGCTCCTGTCCTATCGCCACCAATGACCGCGAAGACAAGGCATTGATAGCCGAGCTGGACGCGGAAAGGGCCGCCGATGGGGTATCAGCCACGACATAAAGCCGTCGCACCACCTATCGGTGTATTTGAATCTGGCCAGAGTGCCAATTTCCCATATTTTTCAGTAGTATAGCTGGCCTTTTGGAGGGAACTCTTTCCCAACGTCGTACCACTGCCATATCTCACGCCCTATTCATGCGGGTGTGAGGCATACCCAGCGCACCTATTCAGTACGAAGTAGTTCGTTTGGGGTGACTCCCAGCGCTTGGTCGCACCTGTTCGCACCGCTACCAATTACCAAGGCCGTAGTATAAGTAAAGTTAATTTTATTTAGATATTTGATAAGATTTTGATTGACAAATTCCAAAATCTCTAGTACCATAAGATTGTCGCATGGGATAGTACTGTGCTGCTGTGTTAGTACGCGGAATTGATAGAAAAGTAAGATAGTTAAATACACGCCATCCTTTACAGTCCTACGCTTCGCTTCCTATACTCAAGAGTGTACACAGCAGAATGCAATTGATTGCATCACCTGACGTACTACTCGACGTACCGGTCGACGTGCTTAGCGACGTAGCAATCAGCGTACTCAGAACGTACCAATAGCGTACTTTTAGCGTGCTTAATTGACAGCTTTGTCAATAAAAACAATTGACAAACTTACGAGTGGATCGGATAGTTGCAATTAGATAGTTGTAGACCATTGTGGTGCTGTGTAGACCATTGTGGACTACGATGATCTAACACAATCACCACAGGTCAACAGAAAAGCTCTCAGTGGCTATCACCACCAAGAGCCTCTCAGTCAGCTGGAAGGCTGGGTTATGGGATCAGATGATCCAGTTCAATGAACAATGCTCTCGCGGAGCTTAGCGCATTCTTCAGTTGCAAAGTATCTCTCTATGTTGTGCATGTCAATTCCCTAAATGCGGTGCAGTGTGGGAAAGGCGGCATCCGGCACAAAACAAATGACATAAATTCTTGGATATGAGAGGCGGGACGCGCAAAACAAGTCCACAAATGGCCTATGGGACACTTTTGAGGCTTAAGTGACCCATTCACCCCTTCCGACCTATCGGTCGCTTAAAAGCCACGAAAACGCCGAGATTGCTATCGAGATCGAGAGGACCAAGTAGTTTTTGAGCTTTGTGTTGATCTGGTTTGCTTTTGCCCTTTCCCTCCCCCAGTCGCTTTTGCTGTTGCCTTTGTTCTTCGAGTCAGTCTGACGGTAGGCCGAAGTAGCCTAGCTGCGCTTTCAAGGGCACAGCTAGAGCAGTAACACTAGGGCGAAGGTGGTCATATCAAACCTCTACTAGACATGACACCAAACCGCGATAAGACTCCGCGGTTGTTAGATGGTTTTGGCTAGTCTTCGGTAGTAGAAGTGATATCTTGGGAAGCCGTAACCTCGGCCAGCGGTTGCTTAGGCATTTACTCACCAGAGTCCTAATTGGGCAATACTGGATGTAGAGTATTGTTGTGGCGCAGATACAGAACATGGTGGATAGTCGTCACTTCAACAATCGTGGTCAGACACCTGTGATTGGTCAGAAAAACGATAGTAATAGGGCTATAACGGCTGTTCTGTCCGCAATGTCCGCTTGTGTATCTATCTATCTTGTGATCTGTACGAGAATAGGGAGACAGAAAAACTGGCGGAGAGGGAGGGATTTGAACCCCCGGTGGAGTTACCCCCACGTCTGATTTCGAGTCAGGTGCATTCAGCCACTCTGCCACCTCTCCGCGGTGCAGAGCGAGCTTACGCTCGCAATGCGAGTGTAACAAAATCTCCGCCTTGCCGTCATCTAAAGCCTGTGGAACCACCTCTCACGACTTCTACACAACAAAGTACTTCGCCCCTGGGTGATGTACCACGATCGCCGAAGTGCTCTGCTCTGGCTCCAGCAAGTAGGTTGAAGTCAGTCGCACTCCGATATTCGCCTCTGGCCGCAGCAAGGCAAATAGCTTCGTCTGGTCTTCCATGTGCGGACAAGCCGGGTACCCAAAGCTGTAACGCGAGCCACGATACTTCTGGTGGAACAAGTCGCCGATACGCGGTGAGTCCTCGTGCGCAATACTCAATTGCTGCCGGATGCGCCGGTGCAGAAACTCAGCCAGCGCCTCGGCGGTTTCCACCGAAAGCCCATGCAGATATAGATAGCGGGTGTACTCACCGCGCTCAAACAGCTTCTGCGTCTCCACGCTAGCCGTGGCCCCTATCGTCACCACTGAGAGCGCGATTACGTCCGCACGCCCGCTCGACTGCGGCAGAAAGTAGTCCGATATGCTTAATCTGCGCCCTTCTGCCTGCCGCGGAAAGGTAAAGCGCAACAGCTCCGGCAAGTCGGTCCCAAGCGTGCCGCCAGCCGCCAGTGCATTGCCATCGAACGACGGGCTTGCCGTCCGAAAGTCCTCCAACGTCAATCCCGGCGCGGGTGCATACACAATCAGGTCGTTGCCCTTCGACTGGCATGGGAAATAGCCATAGACCACCTGCGGATCGAACCATCCGGACGCAATTGCGTCCTTCTCCAGCGCCGCCAGAACCGGCTTGTACTTTTCCTCCACCAGCCTTGCATAGTCCTGTTGCGAAGCGGTTTTTAGCTGCCACTGATTCTTGAACAGCGCTGTCGGATTGATGTATTCAAACAGCGTCTTCAGTTCGAAATCCGCAGCGCGCTCCGTGCGCACGCCCCAGAATGGCGGCTGCGGAATCTCCGCCGCTGCAATCGGCTCGCGCGGCTCGTCCTTCAGCGATGGGTCTGCCACGGCCTTCGTACGTAAAAATTCGCGCACCACCGAGCCCGCCTGAATCGTCGCTTCGCGCTCGTCTCCGCTCAGCTTCTCCATCGCGTGCAGTCCCGCAAACGCGTCTTCCGCGTAATAGACAGCCGAGGAATATTCCCGCCGCAAATCGTCTTCAACATACTTGCGCGTCAGCGCCGCGCCCCCGCAGATCACCGGATACTTCAGCCCGCGCAGTTCTAGATCCTGAACCACGTACTTCATTTCCAGGGTCGATTTCACCAGCAACCCGCTCAGCCCAATCGCGTCGGCCTTGTGCTCCTGCGCTGCGTGAATAATTGTCTCCGCCGCCTGCTTGATGCCGAGGTTCACAACCTTGTAGCCGTTGTTGGTCAAGATGATGTCCACCAGGTTTTTCCCGATGTCGTGCACATCGCCCTTCACCGTGGCCAGCACCATGGTTCCCTTCTGCGAACCATCCAGCCGCTCCATCTTCGGCTCCAGATGCGCCACCGCGGCCTTCATCACACCGGCCGAGTCCAGCACCGACGGAAGCTGCATCTTGCGCGCCCCAAACAGATCCCCCACCGTGCGCATCGCATCCAGCAGTATCGTGTTGATGATCTCCAACGGCGTGTAGCTCTCCAGAGCGGTCTCCAGAATCTCCTCAATCGTCTGCCGGGAACTGCCCGCGCCCACGCCTTTCTCGCCTTGGATGATGCAGAACTTCAGCTTATCTTCCACCTCCAACGTCTCGGCGTGCGCCGTCGGTTCCACTTCCTGCTTGCCCTTCATCGCGGCGAAATGCGCCATGTATTTCTGCAGCGGATCGCCTGCCCCGCGATCCCCATAAATCAGCTTGCGCGCCAGTTCCACCTCGGCTTCGGGAATCTTGTACAGCGGGTAGATTTTGGTGTAATTGACGATGGCCATATCGAGCCCATGGTCTACCGCCTCGCGCATAAACACCGAGTTCAGCACCCGCCGCGCATACGCGTTCAGTCCAAACGATATATTCGATACGCCGAGAATCGTTTTACATTCCGGAAGCGCCTTCTTGATTCCCTCTACCGCCTTCAGCGTCTCCACGCCCGCCGAGCGGTAGTCCTCCTGCCCGGTCGAGATCGGCAGCGTCAGCGCGTCGAAAATCAAATCCTGCGGCCTTATCCCGTACTTATGTACCGCCAAATTAAAGATGCGCTCGGCAATCGCAATCTTCTTTTCCGCCGTCAGCGCCATCCCATCTTCGTCGATGGTCAGCGCGATCACCGCTGCGCCGTAGCGCTTTGCCATCGGCAGCACCCGCCCGGTACGCTTCTCGCCGTCTTCCAAATTGATAGAGTTGATAATCGACTTGCCCGGCATGCGCTTCAGCGCTTCTTCCAGCACCTCCGCCTCCGTGGTGTCGATTAAAATCGGCGCCGGCACGCGGGTTGCGATCTTCTCCAGCACCTGGCTCATGTACGCCTTTTCGTCTTCGCCCACTACCGCGCAGCAAAGGTCCAGCATGTGCGAACCATCGCTCACCAGCTTTTTCGCCAGCGTCAAAATCCCGTCGTAATCGCTCGCCCGCACCATGTTGCGGAAGCTCTCCATGCGCGTCGTCGTATTCATCTCTTCGGCCACGATCAACGGCTTCGGTTCCAGGTCGAGTGGCACCGTCGTGTATGCGCTGGAAGCTGCCGAGGTAGCCAGAACTTTGCGTTCCGCCGGAGTGATCCCGCTCACCGCATCGACCACCGCCTTCAGATGTTCCGGCGTAGTCCCGCAGCATCCGCCCACGATCCGAACTCCGTAGTCCTCGACAAAATGCTTCAGATAGGAGCCCATCTCCTCGGGCTTCAGCAGATACACCGCATGGCCGCTCACGTTCTGCGGCAATCCGGCATTGGGCAGCACAGATACATGCTTGGTCGAATTCAGCCCCAGGTAGCGCACCGCGTCGTTCATCTCCAGCGGCCCGGTGGCGCAGTTCAATCCAATCGCATCCACATCGAAGACTTCCAGTGCCGTCAGCGCCGCGCCGATCTCGGTTCCCAGCAGCATCGTGCCAGTCGCCTCCAGCGTCACCTGAACCTGCAACGGGATCCGACGTCCAGCCTTCTGCATTGCATCAAAGCAGGCAACCACCGCGCACTTGGCTTGCAGAATGTCCTGGCAGGTTTCCACCAGCAACAGGTCCACACCGCCCTCGATCAGCGCCTCGGCCTGCTCCACGAACGCAGCCAGCATGGCATCCCAGGTAATGTGTCCCAGCGAAGGCAGTTTCGTGGTCGGCCCAATCGATCCGGCCACAAAGCGCGGACGCTCCGACGTAGAAAACTGCGCCGCCACATCGCGCGCAACCTTGCAGGCGGCCAGGTTCAACTCTCGGGTGCGATCCTCCAACCCATATTCGGCCAGCACAATGCGCGTCGAGCCGAACGTATCGGTCTCCACCACGTCGCAGCCCACCCCGTAGAACGCCGCATGAATATCTGCAATCACGTCCGGGCGCGAGAGTACCAGCAGCTCATTGCACCCCTCTTTGCCCCAGTAGTCGTCTGCAGTAAGGTTGCGGAACTGGATGTTCGTGCCCATCGCGCCGTCATATACGACGACACGCTCATTCACGGCTTTCAGAAACTCACTCATCAGAACAGGAGCCTTTCGCGTCGGCAAAACTATAGGATAGCTGAAAATCACCCGGCGATGGCAGCCTACGTCGACTGGATCGCGTCCAACTCTGCTCCATGACCCTCACCGCGCGCCCGCGCTGCATGAGCTTCTTTTAATCCGACCAGCCAGCCAATGGCACAATGATTGCCGACAGGTCCTCAGGGGTGAACTATGCATGTTCACGGTGCCCATCTGAACCCGACGAATCTCTATTCCGCAGTGGAGGTGGAAAAAGCTGCCGCAGCAAAACAAGCCGCTGAGGTTCGCAAAAAGCTGCTATCCAGCGCATCCGAGAGTGAAAGCGAAGCTGAAGCCGAAGCCCAGGCAATGTCAACGGTTGGCGGAGAAAACGAGGAAAACGCCCCTCCGGACCAAGATCAAATGGAACTCCCTGCCCCTAAAAAGCGCGTCTTGAAGAAGGATGCCGCAGAGGAAGATAACTCCAGCGACCCCATCTCCATCTGGGGCTGACTGGGATTTCAGGATTTCCGGGAAACTCGCTGGTAAAACAAAAACTCTGGACCGCCGTTGCAGCGATCCAGAGCCGTTGAATGTACTCTCGGTTTTTCGAAACCTATCGCGCAATCATCCGCATCTTGTCCGCGTCGCTCACGTTGAAGCGGGCGTTGTCGCCCTCGTGCGCCGGAGTGATCGCCAACAGCCGTTCTTTGCGATACACCAAGCTGGTTGCGTTGTAGGTCGCCAGCTCAAATCCGTGACCATGCGTAATCGCGTCGACCGGGCAGGCCTCCACGCAATAGCCGCAGAAGATGCACCGGTTGTAGTCAATGTTGTAAACCTTGGCATAACGCTCGGCGCTGGAGATGCGGTTCTCTGCCGTGTTCTCCGCCGCCTCGATATAAATGCAGTTCGACGGGCAAGCCGCTGCGCACAGGAAGCACGCAACGCACTTCTCCAACCCGTCCTCATCGCGCTGCAACACGTGCAGCCCGCGGAAGCGCTCCTGGAAAACTGCCCCGCGCAACGGGCCTTTTCCATCCGGATAGTTTTCCACCGTGGTTGGCTGGAACATCTCCATGAAGGTGATGCTCATACCTTTAGCAATCGCCGCTATGTTCTGTAAGAGTCGCATGTCCTCACCGAGCCAAAAGTATAAATGGAAGGCCGCATCCGGGCTAGCCAAATCTGAACAAATCCCGCTCTCAGCTATTCTTGCCATGGGTCTTGCCCTGGGTCTTCCCCTTTGCTGCCTCGTGCTGTGGGACCGTCGACCACGTCTTGTCCGCCGCGTGGCAGAGCGTCTCCAGCGGGCAATCCACGCACTTCGGAGCCCGTGCCGTGCACAGCGCCCGCCCGTGATGGATGACCTCGTGCGAAAAATCTATCCACTTGGCCAGCGGAATCACCTTCATCAGCTCCCGCTCGATCTGCTTCGGGTCGTCCGCAGTGGTCAGTTCCAACCGTCGCGAGATGCGCTGCACATGCGTGTCCACCACAATTCCCTCGCCCCGCCCGAACCACGAACCCAGCACTACGTTTGCGGTTTTTCGCGCCACCCCCGGTAGCGAGAGCAACTCGTCCATCGTCTCCGGAACCTGTCCGTGAAAATCCTGCACCACCCTGCGCGCCGACCCCACAATCGATTTCGCCTTGTTCCGAAAGAATCCTGTGGAGCGTATCAACGGCTCCAACTCAGCAGGCTCAGCCTTCGCCAGCGCCGCCGGAGTCGGATATTTCTCAAACAGCGCCGGAGTCACCAGGTTCACCCGCACGTCCGTACACTGTGCCGAAAGAATGGTTGCTACCAGCAGTTGCCATGCGTTTTCATGATGCAGCGCGCAGCGCACGTCCGGATACGTTTGTTCCAATATTTCCAGAATGGCTGAGACCCGCGCGGGAGCCAGCGGATCGAATTTGCCCCGGGTGGATTTAGCGCCGCCGTTGCCACCTGAACGCATTCCGCTTTTTTTCGCGGCTTTCGTCGCCGCACTCTTTTTCACTGCCATCGCCATATTGATGCCAGCGATGGTAACAGAGCCCGACGTTGGCGGAGAAGAGAATACCCGATGCGCTCGCAGCGAAGAACACGGGTGGCCCATACAAGCCTTCCGTTGGCTTGTGTGGGGCAGTTGCTCTTGCCTTTGCTCTTGCCCCCAACCCTGAAACTTTGAAACCTCAATCCTCCCCCCCGCGTTACAATCGATCACAGTGCATTCACCGCAATTCCGGGGGTTCCGAAAGTATGAGCACAAGCGAGCAAAGCGTAAGCGTCCAAACCTCTGAGCTGCCTGCCGTTCCCTTAACCTTGGAGGGTTCAGCGGTACTGCACCAGATGTTCCGTTTCCGCTGGAACCAGTGGCGCAGCCAGAGCGCGGAAGAGCGCACCCGCATCACCGCCGCGGCGCAAAAGTCCCTGGCTGAGATGGAGAGCTCCGGCTCGGCTCTGTTCTCCATCTTCGGACACAAGGCTGACCTGCTCTTTGTCCACTTCCGCAACGATTTTGAAGCCCTCAACCAAGCCCAACTCGCGCTTAACCAGCTCGAACTCAATGAGTATCTCGAGCCCGCCTCTTCGTATGTCTCCGTAATCGAGCTCGGATTGTACGAGTCCACCATCAAGCTGTACCGCGACCTCGTCGCCCGCGCTGTCGAGCCCCATTCACCGGAGTGGAACGCGGAGATCGAGGAGGCACTGAAACGCCAGCGCGAGGCGATGCACGTGCGCCTCTTTCCGCAAATCCCCGAGGGCCGCTACGTAAGCTTCTATCCCATGGACCGCAAGCGCGGCGAGGTGAAGAACTGGTACACCCTCCCGCTTGAAGAGCGCCAGCGCCAGATGGACCTGCATGGAAAAATCGGCCGCCGTTATGCCGGGAAGGTGCAGCAAATCATCAGCGGCTCCATCGGCTTTGACGATTGGGAGTGGGGCGTCGATCTCTTTGCCGATGATCCCGTGGTCTTCAAGAAACTGATTTACGAGATGCGCTTCGACGAAGTCAGCGGCGTCTTCTCCAACTTCGGCGCATTTTGCATAGGTCTGCGCTGTGCCGCCAGCGAATTGGCCACCCTGCTCGAAGGCAAAACTCCGAAAGCCCTGCCCAGAACGCAGCCGATCCCATCCGGCCGCCCGGCGAGGCCCTAGCCCCCTGAATCGAAGCTCCCCGCATCTGATTGAAAACACCCGCACTGAAGGTATCCGCCTCCAACGTACCCGTCGAAACGTTGGAGGCGTTTCCGTATTTGTCCTCTCCTGAGCTAAACTAGAGACACACCCTTATGGCAGTCAATGCGATCCATCTCGGTCAGGTCTGGCGCGAAGAGGCCAGCGGACAAAGTTTCCTGGTCACCAAGGTCTATAACGAAGTATTTTCGCAATTCGCCATGCTGCGCCCCGCCGACGTGTCGGCTCCCTCCGCGGAAACCCGGCGCATCAAAGTTTCCAAGACCGCGCAGGGGCTATTGCTGCCGGGATACGTTTATACCCAGGATTCAAACCAAGAGTTTTGAGGCTTCATGATCGAACACGTTCTTCTTCTGCTAGCCGCATTCATTAAGACAGTGATTTCCTCGCTCGGCTATCCGGGCATCGCGGTTCTCATGGGCATTGAGTCCGCCTGCATCCCGCTGCCTTCTGAAGTCATCATGCCCTTTGCCGGATACCTGGTCTACGCCGGGCGCTTTTCTTCGTTGGCGGTGGTGGCAACCCTGGGAGCCATCGGCTGCAATCTAGGCTCGTTGCTGGCCTATGAGCTCGGAGCCTACGGCGGCCGGCCGCTGATCGAGCGCTTCGGCAAATACATTCTGATGAACCGGCATGACCTGAATGTGAGCGATGGCTTCTTTCAGAAGTACGGCAGCATCACGGTATTCATTGGCCGCCTGCTGCCCGTCGTGCGCACCTTCATCGCCCTGCCTGCGGGAATTGCCCGCATGCCGCGCGGCAAATTCCATCTCTATACCTTTGTCGGCTCCTGGCCCTGGTGCTACGCTCTGGCCTACTTCGGACACGCTCTCGGCGAGCGCTGGGACACTGATCCCCGCCTCAAGCACTGGCTCCATCGCTTTGACGCCTTGATCGTGCTCGCGCTGGTTCTTGGCATCATCTATTTCGTGCAGAGCCACTGGCGCAACCGAGTCCGCACCGCAAACACAGAAGCCGCAGCCGTAGCCGAAGGCGTCGCCGACTAGCCTGGCGTCTGCACACTTACAGCAAAAAGCCCGCGACGTGGATCGCGGGCTTTCATTTTCCGATGGAAACCTTGCAGCTTAAACCTTGGCCGTACCTGCCTCGCGAGCCGCCTGTTTGGCGCGCGCTTCCTGTACCGCCTTGATGCGCGACTTACGCACGGTCAAAAATTCCTTCGCTTCCTTGTAAAGCCGCTTGCGATCCTCGCTCTTAAACAGCGAGCCGAGCACGATCGGAACCCAAACCTTGGGCCGGAAATAGTACTCGTCGTAGAACTTGTGAACCATCTCCATGGTGTAATCCGCCGGCAGCCCCGGATACTGCACCTGCGCCACCTGATGTCCGCCCAGATCCACCATGTTGTCCTGCTTGATGATGAAATTGTTGTCTTTCACGTAGTCGTAGAACTCGGTGCCGGGATAGGCGTGCGCCATGGAAATCTGAACTGTCTCCACGTTGAGTTCCTTGGCGAAGTCGATGGTGCGGCGAATCGTCTCCCGGGTTTCGCCGGGAAGCCCGAGAATGAAGTCGCCATGAATCGCCAGCCTCAGCTTTTTGCAGTCCTTCACAAACTGGCGGGCACGTTCCAGGGTCGCGCCCTTCTTGATGTTCTTCAGAATCTGCGCGTCGCCCGATTCGAACCCAACGATCAGCAGCCGGCAGCCCGCATCCTTCATCGCCTTCAGCGTCTCGAAATCGGTGGTCACGCGCGAGGTGCACGACCAGGTCAGTCCCAACGGCTTCAGCTTTGAGCAAAGTTCGATGGTGCGCGCCTTCTGAATGTTGAAGGTGTCGTCGTCAAAGAAGAACTCCTTGACCTCAGGCCAGTACGTCTTTGCCTTCACCATCTCGGCCGCAATATCGTCAGCCGAACGTTTCCGCCAGGCATGGCCGGAGTGCGTCTGCGGCCACAAGCAGAACGTGCACTGCGCCGGGCAGCCACGCGTCGTGTACAGCGCAACGTAGGGATGCTCCAGGAACGGCACATTGTAGCGGGTCACATCCAAGTCGCGCTTATATACATCCACCACGTGCGGCAGAGCGTCCAGATTTTCGATCAGCGGGCGGTCCAGGTTATGAACCACTTTTCCATCCGGCCCGACAAAGCTTGCGCCCAGAATATCTGCCAGCGGTTTGCCGTTGGCGTATTCCACCACCGCGTAGTCAAATTCGCGACGCACAATAAAGTCGATTTCAGGATAGCTCAGCGCGTGGTCGGGAGAAATCGTTACGTGCGGGCCGACAAAGCAAACCTTAAGCCTGGGATTGGCCCTCTTCATCAGGCCAGCGAGTTTGACGTCGCCTTCAAATCCCGGCGTACTGGTGAACAGAACCAAAAAGTCGTAGTCTTTGCCGATTTCAATCGTCTGCTCCGCGCTGATATGGTGTGGATTGGCGTCCAGTAGACGCGACCCCTCCAGCATCCCAGCGGGATAGGCAAGCCAGACCGGGTACCAGTAGGACTCGATTTCGCGTGTGGCCGGCCAGCGCGAACCGGCGCCGCCGTCAAAGTTCTCAAACGAGGGCGGATTGAGGAACAGAGTTTTCAATGGCATACAGTGTATCGCCATCGTACCACCCGAGTTAGTTTCAGAGCAGCATTTGCGGGTGGAAGGGGAAAAAGCCGTGCTAAACAGTCGTGAGCCGTCACCGGACAGAGCAGGCTCGGTATCCCGGAACGCAGACTTTTCTCCGCCTCAATCCACCCACTTGCCAATCCCACTCTCACGATTGAAACTAATGAAAGAACTGATGGAAGGAAATTCATGACGATCAGCCGTGAGACATGGCAAGTAGCGCTCGACGCTCTGCGCGCCAACAAGGTAAAAGCCGCGCTGACCATGTTGGGCGTGGTCATCGGCTCGGCATGCATCGTACTCGTAGTCACAATTGCCACCATCGGAAAAACCTATGTGCTGGCGCAGATCGAGGGCGTCGGCTCCAATATCGTCTATGCCAACTACAGCGGCGGAACCGCCAACGCGCGCTCCCAGGCCGATGAAATCAACCTCAATGACTTGGAAGCCGTCCGCCATCTTCCCCACGTCGTCGAGGCTGCGGCCACCTACGACCAGCACGCCAGCATCGTCGTCAATGGCCAAGAGAAGGCAGTGTCGCTGATCGGCGTAACCCAAGGCTTCCAGAAGATTCGCAACCTTCTCATCCTCGAAGGCCGTTTCTTTGACGACATCGACCAGACGACTGGAGCCAAGGCATGCCTGATCACCCAGGAACTAGCGAAGCAGTTACCCCCAGGACCGATGATTGGACGCCAACTCCGCATCGGTGAGCAGACCTTTACCGTGATCGCCGTTATTCGCGAGCGTGTCTCCACCTTCGGCCAATCGGAGATTACTTCGCAATCCGTCCTCATACCCTTTGGCCTGATTAAATACTATTCCGGCAATGACTTCGCCCACACGCTTTACGCCCAGACCGATACTGGCGACAGTGTCCCTGAGACGACCCTCGCCGTGCAATCCCTGCTCAAGAGCCGCCATACCCCCGGAGCCGTCTATCTGGTGCAGAACCTTGCGTCCATCCTGGAGGCGGCCCGCAAAATCTCTACCGCCCTCACCATCGTCCTCATGCTCGTCGGCATGATCGCCTTGATCATCAGCGGCGTTGGCATCATGAACATCATGCTCGTGACGGTGACTGAACGAACCCGCGAGATTGGGCTCCGCAAGGCCGTCGGAGCCAAACGGGACGAGATCCTTTACCAGTTCCTCATCGAAGCTTTCATCATCAGCGGAGTCGGCGCACTTGTCGGAATTGCCATCGCTGTCGGCATAAAGATCGTCGTCGAGCCTCTGATTCCACCCGAGGTGGGACTCAGAATCCCCATCTCGATCTATTCCGTACTCGTCGCCTTCGCGGTCTCCTGCGCCACCGGAGTGCTCTTTGGATTCCTGCCCGCCAGCCGCGCCTCCAAACTTCAGCCAACCGAATCCCTGCGCTACGAGTAGTAAACAGCTCAAGCGACCGGCACATGTGTCCGTT
Organism: uncultured Acidobacteriota bacterium; assembly: GCA_963838135.1. Lineage (GTDB taxonomy): Bacteria > Acidobacteriota > Terriglobia > Terriglobales > Acidobacteriaceae > TOLSYN. The sequence continues at coordinate 367,256 of CAWIPV010000001.1, forward strand.
TCGCAAAGATCCGCGCTACAAAACGAGGCACATGGCAAGTAAGCTGGTATAGTGACTGGACTATGGCGACGTGGATCGAACGAACTGCGCGGCAGCGGTCGGTAACACAGGTGATACTGTTCCTGCTGGTGACGGGGATCGTGGGATCGATCTACGCCCTGAATCCTTCCTACTGGGGACCCTTCTTTCGCGGGCCAGTGGTGGTGGACGCGACAGGACTAGCACAAGCAGCGACGGCGGCGGACAACTTCGCTAGTATTTGTACCCCGTTTGCAGCCGTGACCGGTGACAAGGTATTGAATACCGACGTGCAGGAGGTGACGACGTACGACTTCCTCATCTCGCACGTATCGGCAGGATACTATGCCCTGATGGTGGGTGATAAGTTGCTCATCGTGAAGAGTTCAAAGCCGCCGACGACGACAGTAACGGGTTCACTGGACCCGATGCCGTATGAACTGAATACACAATTGTTCTCCGGCGACGTGGACCCGGCGGTGAAGGCGCGGGTGTACCCGCTGCTGCTGGAAACAAAGTACCGCGAGCCAGGCTTCATTGGGATCTTCTGGGGTCTGCTGGCCGAAGCGATCTTCGGCTTCTTCGCGTGGCGGTCGTTGATGAGGCTGATAGGACGCCAGGAGCACCCGGCCATAACGCGGGCCAAGACCTGGGGAGACCTTGTGGCCACCTCGGCTTCGGTGGAACTGGAGTTACAGAGTGCGGTGAAGTGCAAGAGTAAGGGCTGGACGCTTACCGACAACTATGTGGTGCAGCGTACGTTGTTCAGCTTCAACGTGTTCTGGATGGAGAAGCTGCTGTGGGTGCACAAGAAGGCCACCAAGCGGAGCATCAACATGATTCCGATTGGGACCCGGTACGAGGCGTCACTGAACTTCAGCGACGGTAGCGCGGAGATCGTCGGTAAGCAGAAGCGAGTGGATGAGTTGTTAGAGTCTGCAACGGCCAGAGCGCCATGGGTGGTGAATGGTTACAGCGATGAACTGGCCGCGATGTACAAAAAGTCGACAGAGAATTTTGCCGCCGAGGTGTTGAAGGGAAAATAGATGGGACGCAAGGCTCGCCCGTCTCGGGCAGGTCTCAAGGGCAGCAAAAGCGGCTGGGGCGTCCCCCTTTTGCGCGGCTAAGTAGGAAGCAATGCCCCCTTCCCTACCCTCGCGTCTGCCCTTCCATCTGCTCAATCTGATAAAGCGGCCAACCGCTCCCCGCCGCCTGCCGCACCCGATCCACCAGCTTCCCGTAGATCTTTACCGTCACCCGCTCCTCAGTCCCAATGCGGAATTGCACGGTGTCATATAAGCCGAAGAACATCTTTCCGCTTTCCACCTCAATCTCTGCCCACGGAATCAGCAGCGCCGGATGATTGAAGAGCCGGAAAAACGGCATCATCGCCAGATACAGTCCCTCCGGGCTCACTCCAACGGTCAGGCAGTTGTTGTAGCCGAACCACCCTCGGAAGCGCGCGCTCTGCCAGCTCCACGTTTCACCGCAGAAGGGTCCCTCGGCGCGAAAGCGGCGCGCCAGCAAGTGCCAGCCGCTGATCCGGCTGAGGAGCAACAGAATCGCGATTGGCACAACCATCGGAAAAACCGACACTCCGTGAGTCGTACCCATCCACCATTGTTGGTTCATGCCGATCATCCTATCCGACTACATCAGCTCGCGCCACGCTCTTCCGTCGAACTCTCCCACCCTGCTTTGCTACACTTCCCCCATGCTTCCGCGCCTCGCATTTGCTATCGTCATCTGCATGAGCTCCTTCGCCGCAGCGCAGTCTCTTCCCGTTCCGCAGGCCATCACCGACCCCGCTCGGCTCCAGTCCGCCACCGTGGAAACGCTCCAGAAGTTCTCCATCGCCGCCCTCTACAGCACCCGCCAGATCGGCGGCTCAGCCTGGTCGCCCGACGCCTCCCAGGTCGCGTTCATCTCCAACATCAGCGGACACAACAACCTCTGGACCATCCCTGCCACCGGCGGCTGGCCCACCCAGCTCACCATCAGCGATCAGCGCCAGTCCGCGCCCGCCTGGTCTCCCGATGGCAAGTGGATCGCCTACATGAGCGACAAGGATGGCAACGAGCTCTGGAACATCTTCCTCGTCAGCCCGCAAACCGGCGAAGTCACCAACCTCACTGCCGCCCCCGACATCGCCAGCGAAGCTCCCGCCTGGTCACCCGACTCCCATCTGGTCGCCTATATGAGCAAGGCCAAAACCTCGCCCAGCTTTGAAATCGAATTCATCGACATAGCTTCGCGCCGCACCACCAGCGTCACCCGCAACTCTCCGCCTCAGCTCGGCAACGTCTCGCCCCTCTGGTCGCCCGATGGCAAATTCCTCGCCTACACTCAGGAGAACGCCAGCGGCAAGGATTCCAACATCTTCCTCTACGATCTCGCCGCCAACTCCGCAACCTGCCTCACCCCCCACACCGGAGACCAGACCTTCACCGCCGCCGCCTTTTCACCCGATGGCAAGACTCTACTGATTACCAGCAACGCCGCCAACACTTATGACAACGTAGCCCTGCTCGATATCGCCTCCAAGAAACTCTCCTGGATCACCGCCGACAAGTGGGAGATCCACGCCGGCGGCTTTTCGCCCGACGGCCTCCAGATCGTCTGGTCCGCCAACGTCGATGGCCGCGAGGCGCTCTACACCCGTGCCGTATCCGGCGGCGAGGTCCAACTCCTTCCTCTACCCGTAGGCGTCAACGCCTTCGCCGGCGACATTTCGCCCTTCTCGCGTGCCGGCCAGCACCTGCTCTACTCCCACAGCGGAGCGAAGGCTCCCAACGACCTCTATGCCTTCGATCTCAAGTTGAAGCAATCCACCCAGCTTACCAACTCCTTTGTTGCCGGACTCGGCCCATCCAGCATGGTCACCCCTAGCCTCGTCCACTACCCCAGCCGCGACGGCAAGTTCACCATCTCCGCCTGGGCTTATGTCCCCAACAACATCGTCCGCAACCAGAAATATCCCGCCATCGTCTACATCCACGGAGGCCCAGCCTCGCAGTCCATGGACAGCTTCAATCGCTTCGTCCAATACATGAACAATCAAGGCTATCTAGTTATCGCACCGAACTATCGAGGTGGCACCGGCTATGGCCGCGAGTTCCAGGAAGGCAACCGCCGTGACGCCGGCGGCCAGGAGTTGAACGATGTCCTGGGCGCCGCCGACTTCATCCAGCGCACCGGCTTCGTCGATCCCGCCAAGCTCATCGTCATGGGCGGCAGCTACGGAGGCTACCTCACCATGATGGCCGTCACCCGCCATCCCGAGATGTGGGCCGCCGGAGTCCCCATCGTCCCCTTCGTCAATTGGTTCACCGAGTTTGAAAACGAAGACCCGCAGCTCCAGGAGTACGACCGTCTCTTCATGGGCGACCCGGTCAAAGACAAAGCTCTCTGGCATGACCGCTCCCCCATCAACTTCATCGACAAGGTAAAAGCCCCGCTCCTCATCCTCGCCGGAGGCAACGATCCCCGCTGCCCCAAGAGCGAGTCCGAGCAGGTCGCCGCCGCCATCAAGAAACACGGCGGGACCGCCATCCTGAAAATTTACGAAAACGAAGGCCACGGCTTCGCCCGTGTAGAAAACCAAATCGACGCCTACCAGCGCGTCGCCGACTTCCTCCGCGTCCGAGTTCCCTCCCCCGGCTGCGGCTGCGGGGTGGAGTAGCAGCCATTATCAGAAGCGCCAATCGTCATTGGCGCCAAATTATAACCAGTCAGGCAATCCTTCCGAACTTCGCGCAACGATGTACTACTCGGTAACTGGATGGGGCTCCAACGATTGACCACAACGCCAATCTTCACCCAGGTCTTCCCTACTTCCAAACCTCATCCATGCTCGGCGCCGTCGCCGATGCTCCCGGCAACGCGCTCACCCCCTGAGCCTCCAGCATCAGCCTGAGCAGGCTCTCGTGCTGGTAGAACCCTGTCGCCTGGTATCCCGCCTTCACATTGGTCCCCAGCAGCACGGTCGCCACCTGCCCGCCGCCGTCAGTGTTGTCGTCCAAGCTCTCGTCGAAGGTCACCACCAACAGCCCGCTTGCCTGAAAGCTCGCGTTCGTCAGAATCAGCGGCAGCGTATTCTGCAGCCACAAATCGGCCTGTTGCAACTCCAGCGCCGGCGTACAGTTCGCCACCGCAAGTTCACAGTTGTGCCCCGAATCGTACATGTTCGGCACGATCATCGTGAAATTCGCCAGCGGCCCACTTGCATCCGTCGCGAACTGCACAAAGGGCACGATACTGTTCGCCTCCCCTGTCGCTTGCAGCTCGGAAAAGTACGAGATCGGATCGTGCCACTGGAGGTACGCCCCAGTGCTGCCTCCCGTGTACCCAGTCGCCGGAATCCCTTCGGCGTACACCTTCCAGCTCTTCCCCGCCGCCGTCAGTACCGAGACAATCTCCGGCGGCGGAACCGTTCCGCTGTACGCATCATCCGTGCTCACAAGGTTTCCCGAGGTCATCATAAAGTAGTTGCCGATCGACGGATGTGAGTTCGCGTAATAGTTCGTCGCCAGCGTCCCGTGCGCCAGCTGCGAATTCAAATAGGGCGCATTGGTGCTTCCCACCACGTCGGCATAGTTCTGGTTCTCCAGCACCACCAGCACCACCTGGCTGGCGCCCGTCCCTACGGAAGGGGGAGTCGACACCGGCGGCACTGTGGCCGTGGCCGCCGATGAGCCACCACCGCACGCGGCCATGGCCAGCAACGCGCACAACGTCGTCCATAGCAAACCTGCCTGCAGCATTTCCGTTCTCCGGCCATAGTGGGAACGGGCCAATTGAACGAGCATCGACGGCCGGAGCAGGAGCGGTATCCGTGGCCGCGTGCCCACCGCAGCGCTCACGGACGGAAGGGCATCGGCCGCCACGTACCCGCCAGAGCGCATGCGGACAGAGGGGCGATTGTTCATCGAAATTCTCTGTATTTTTCTGATGCGCGCTCTCCGCCTTGGGCGGCTTCGTCCGTTCTGCGTTGAATTTTCGCCCTCCGGCTCACCCACCTTTCCCATTCTGCATTCGCTTTCACCGAGGTTCCATATTCCCGGCCAGCCTTTTTGCTACGATGAGTGCATAGCCGTTTTTCTTTTTCACTTTGGAGTCCGTTCTCATGCCGCCATCTGTTTCGCTTTCCTCTGGACTTGAATCCCGCATCGCCACCCGCCAGGCCCGCATCGGCATCATCGGCATGGGGTACGTTGGCCTGCCGCTCACCCTTCTGTTTAGCGAGCAGCGTTTCCGCGTCACTGGCTTTGACGTCGATACCAGCAAGGTCGAGGCGCTCAACTTGGGCAACTCCTACATCGTCCGCATCCCCGGCACTGAGATCGCCAGCGCCCAGGCCGCGGGCTTCCGCGCCACCAGCGCCTATGCCGAAATCGCCGAGATGGACGCCATCATCATCTGCGTGCCCACCCCGCTGGACCAATATCATCAGCCCGATCTCAGCTACATCGAGCAGACCGCTCGCGCCATTGCGCCGCACCTCCGCGCGGGGCAGTTGGTAATCCTTGAGAGCACCACCTACCCCGGCACCACCGAGGAGGTTCTGGTTCCCATCCTCGACTCGGGCAATCCATCGAGCCTGCGCGCCATTCGCAAGTCCGGCGAGTCCGGCTTCCATGTTGCCTTCTCACCCGAGCGCGAAGATCCCGGCAACGACTTCGACCGCCGCGACATTCCCAAGGTGATCGGCGGCCTTGAAGCCGCAGCCACCGCGCTCGCCTCGGCTCTCTACGGAACTATCTTCAACCGCACCGTCCCGGTTTCCACTCCAGCCACGGCGGAGATGACCAAGCTGCTGGAGAACATCTACCGCTGCGTCAACATTGCCCTGGTCAACGAGCTCAAGCAGCTCTGCCACCGCATGGGAATCGACATCTTTGAAGTGATCGACGCGGCCAAGACCAAGCCGTTCGGCTACCAGGCTTTTTATCCCGGCCCCGGACTGGGCGGCCACTGCATTCCCATCGACCCCTTCTATCTCTCGTGGAAGGCAAAGCAGTTTGACTTCCGCACCCGCTTCATCGAGCTGGCCGGCGAGGTCAACACCAACATGCCTTACTACGTGATCGAAAAGACGGCGCTGGCTCTCAATCAGCACAAGAAGTGCCTCAACGGATCGCGCATCCTCGTTCTCGGCCTTGCCTACAAGCGCGACATCGACGACTTGCGCGAGTCGCCTTCGCTCACCGTCATCGAGCTCCTCCGTAAAGCCGGAGCCGAGGTCTGCTACAACGATCCGTTCTTCCCCAAGGTAGGCCGCGGCCGCCACTATGACCTGAACATGACCTGCACGCCGCTGGACAATCTCGGCCAGTACGACGCCGTACTCATCATCACCGACCACACCAGCTATGATTACCGCCGCATCGTGGCCGAATCCAAGATCGTGGTCGACACCCGCAACGCCACCAAAGGCATCACCGCCACCAACATTGTTCACTGTTAAACCCGGAGTTAAACGGCGGGAGGAAATCCAAACGCCACAAATCTAAGTACTGCAAATCTAAGCACCACAACACAACAGCTCGGTTGAGCATCGGAATAACTTGTATGTCGACTTATCTGATTACCGGAATTGCGGGCTTTATCGGCTCCAACATCGCCCGCGCCCTGCTGGCCCAGGGAGCATCGGTGCGCGGCGTCGATAACTTCGTTACCGGCAAGCACGCCAATCTGGAAGACCTGCACGGCATCGACTTCATCGAAGGCACCATCGAAGATCCTGAAACCTGCGCCCGTGTCTGCCACGGCGTCGAGTTCGTCTTCCATGAAGCGGCCCTGGCCAGCGTCCCGCGCTCGGTCGAGGACCCGGTCGCCTCCAACTCCGCCAACGTTACCGGAACCCTCAACCTGCTGGTCGCCGCCCGCAACGCCGGAGTCCGCCGCGTCGTTTACGCCGGCTCTTCCTCGGCCTACGGCGACCAACCCACGCTGCCCAAGCGCGAGGACATGGTCCCGGATCCGATCTCTCCCTATGCCGTCAGCAAGCTCACCGGCGAGCACTACATGCGCAGCTTTACCCGCGTCTACGGCCTTGAAACGGTCACCATCCGTTACTTCAACGTCTTCGGACCTCACCAGGATCCCTCGTCGCAATACTCTGGCGTGCTCGCCAAGTTTTCCCTCGCCATGCTGGAAGGCCGCACCCCGCTCATCTACGGCGACGGCACTCAGAGCCGCGACTTCACCTTCATTGATAACGTGGTCGACGCCAATCTCCGCGCCATGGCTGCACCTGCCGAAAAGGTCTCGGGCCGCGTCTTCAACGTCGCCACCGAACAGCGCATCACGCTCAACGACGCGGTGAAAAGCCTCCGCGAGCTCACCGGCTACACCGGCCCGGTGGACTACGCCCCCGCCCGCGCCGGCGACATTGCCCACTCCCTGGCCGACATCGCACTGGCCCGCGCCGCCCTCGGCTACGAACCCAAAGTCAACTTCCACGAAGGACTCCGCCGAACCCTCCTCTGGTACCGCACCCTCGCCGCCGCCGCCAAATAGCTGTCGGCATTTCGCGCGAATAAAGCCCCACATCCAGTAAGGACGTGGGGCGATTGTTTTCCGACGAACGCTTTCTTTGCGCGTTCAACCGACGGCCGTTGTTACTTTCCGGTGTCGGCCTGATCCGCCTCGAAGGCTACCACGGCCTTTAGCGCCTCATACTGCGCGCCGCCGGGATTGCCGATGCGGCGGCCATTGATGAACAGGGTGGGAGTTCCAGTGATGCCGATCGACTGGCCAAGCTGTTGGCTGCGCATAATGCGCTCGGCGGTAGCCGGTGTTTCGGCGCAACTCTGGATCTTTGCCGCATCGGCACCTGCCCATTCCACGTAGTATCGCAGCCGCTCGGTAACGGCGGCATCATCGACCGTAGTCTTGCCGTCTGGGCCGGTCTTGCGCACCGCATTTTCAATCTCCTTCTGGTGACTGAAGATGGCATCGATAAAAGTCGATGCATGATCTGGATTGGTGCGCGCGATACAGTCCAGATAGGACGCGGCTCGCGCCGCCCAGGGATGCTGTGGCAACGGAAAGCTTTGAAAGACGAAGCGAGCCTGCGGAAAATCGTTGCGCAGCTTTTCCACTACCGGCGCAGCCTCTTTGCAGGCGGGGCATTCCAAATCGGCGAACTCAACGATTAACAGTTTGCCGTCGGCAGGCCCAATGCTAGGACCGAAAGCGGACTTGGCAAGTTCGGCGCGTTCATGCGCAAACGGGTCGGAGCCAAAGGGCAGAATATCTCCTGCAATGGCATGCTTCAAATCTTTGGAGATGAACCAATGCCCCGCCTGCTGCCCTTCCGGCGTGATGAAAACAGTCGAGATCTCATACATCTCCGGAATGACCGAGACGCCGATTCCAAGCACCTTGACTTGCAGGTTTGGGTCGTAGCCAAACATGCGCTTGAAATAAGCCTCCGCTATGGCCGCCGTGGGAGCGCCTTCCGGAAGAATGGCTTTTGCGGCATCGGCCGCAGGAGTGGCAGCGGCCTTTACGGCCGGCTTCTTTTCCGCAGATTGCGCAAACAGGGAAACCGACAACAGCAGTACGGCAGAGCACTTCAAAAAGCGGCGCATTGCGATCATCCTTAAACGGAGCCGTCCTATAAATGCAGCTCCAGAGTTTTAGTAGACCTGATGGCTGGCCGCGATGGGAAACCGCCGGCCAACACCGAAAGCCTTGGTTGAGATTCTGATACCGGGAGCCGCCTGCTGTCGCTTGTACTCGCTGCGATCGATGAGGCCGATGACAAAGCGGATTACCTCTTCGTCAAAGCCGGTCAGCGCGGCGATCTCCGGGGCGGATTTCAAATTGCCGACATACTCTTCCAGAATCCGGTCGAGCACGTCATAAGGCGGAAGCGAATCGCTGTCTTTCTGCTCTGGGCGCAACTCGGCCGAAGGCGGCTTGGTGATGGAGGCCTCGGGTATCATTCTGCGCCGGGAGTTGACATAGCGGGCGAGGCGATAGACTTGAGTCTTAGGCACGTCGGAGATGACCGCCAGTCCGCCAACCATGTCTCCATACAGAGTGCAGTAGCCCACGCCGAGCTCGCTTTTATTGCCTGTGGTGAGCACCAGCGCCGAGAACTTATTAGCCACCGCCATCAGCAGTCCGCCACGGGCCCGAGCCTGAAGATTCTCTTCCGTGACATCCTCGGCAAGACCGCTAAAAACGCCGGACAGAGCGTCACGATAGGATTCGAAGATCTCGCGGATCGGAACCACATCGAAGCAGATGCCCAGGTTCGCCGCCAGTTCGCGCGCATCGGTGATGCTGCCCTCGGAAGAATACTGGCTCGGCATGGAGATGCCGATGACGTTCTCAGCACCGAGCGCGTCCACGGCAATAACGGCGGTAAGCGCCGAATCGATGCCGCCGCTGAGTCCCACCACAACCTTCCGGAAACCGCACTTGCGCACATAGTCGCGTGTTCCCAGCACCAGAGCCTCATAGGCGCTTTCCTCCGCCCCGAAAATCCCTTCGTGGATGTCTCCCGTCATCGATATGGTGTCGACCAAAATGAGGTCTTCTTCAAACGACTTGGCTTGGGCGATGATTTCTCCGCTGGGGCTAATGGCAAGGCTCGATCCATCGAAGACCAAGCTGTCATTGCCTCCCACCTGATTGACCAGGAGCACGGGGACTTTGTGATGCTGGGCGATGCTGGCAAGCATGGCCTGGCGAAACTCTGGTTTGCCGACGTGAAACGGCGAGGCGGAGATGTTCAGCACCAGTTGTCCCCCGGCCCGAACCAAATCATCGACCGGATCGGCATCGTAGAGCCGCCGGCTCCAGAATGCCTTGTCGTTCCATGCATCCTCGCAGATGGTGAGCGCGATGGACTGGCCGCCGACACAAAACAGCCGTTGCACCTGAGCCGGAGCAAAGGTACGCATCTCGTCGAAAACATCGTAGGTAGGCAGCAGGCGCTTGGACTGGATGAAGTCGATACGACCATGGCGCAGCAGCGCGGCGGAGTTCATCACCGTCTTCCCCGTCTCGGAAGCGGCGGGCGAAGGAAACCCGGCAATGATGGCAAAGTCGGAAAACTCGGCGGCGAGCTGCTCCAGTACCTGCCGCGAGCGGCGGACAAAAGCCGGAACCTCGACCAGATCGCGCGGCGGATAGCCACATACGGATAGCTCCGGAAAAACAACCAATTCGGCCCCGCGCGACCGCGCGCAAAGCGTGTATTGGCGGAGCTTCTCCGCGTTGCCGGTGAAATCCCCGACCGTGGGATTGATCTGAGCGAGTGCGATCTTCACAGGAATAGTGTAAAGCGCCGAAGCGGGCGGGGCAAAGTTTGTCCGCTGGCCATGTCAGCGCAACCACCGCGCTTCTCCCCGGTTAGGGCCTCCAGGTTGTGGCATCCGGAGCGCCCGCAAAATGGAATTCCAACCCGCCCCCCACAAAAGCCTCTCAATAAAAAAAGCCATCGCGAGATGGCCCTTTCTATGTAACACGAACTTACCACTAATTCGGCAGACAAACGTACACCAGCTATTCGACATGCGTGACAAATTGCAAAGCTGGTCGCGGTCTGGAGAATCCGTTCCAACCCGCGCCGGAAACACTCCTCGCCGCGCTCATCGAGAGGTTGCTTTTGGTGGACCGCCGGAGTCTTTTGAGCCAGTGACGTGATGTGGCCACCGGCGATTCGTAACCGCTGGCCGTCGCGCCTGTCAGGCTCAGGTGCTAATGGGTGCATGACAGAAATTGATCTCTCACCAGCAACATACCTGAACCAGAAGCAGGAACTCTCCCCTAACACATATCAAATACCTTAGTTTAATAATCTGTTTATATTGAGTGGTTTATGCCATCCCCCCTAGAAGCCGTGCGACGAAATTATCAGGTGATGTTGGAGTATTAGCCGATGTGAGCAGCGGAAGCAAATCCGTATTGTGGGTGCAGGAGAAAACATGAAACGACTTCTCGCACTTACGATCCTTATCGCCGCCCTGACGATCGCCGGCTTTGCCAGCGTCAACGTCACTACGCCGACCAACGGCGCCACGGTTCAGTCGCCCGTAAAATTTGTTGCCAGCGCTGAGTCCCGGAGCGGAATCTCGGGAATCGCCATCTACGTGGATTCGAAGAAGGTGTATTCGACCAGATCCTCCAGCCTTAATACCAGCATCGCGATGACCAGCGGCCAGCACTCCGTTGTCGTCCAATCCTCGAATTACGAAGGAAGAATTTATTCCGATAGCATGACCCTGCAGGTCAAGGCCACGACGACCCCGACCCCAACACCGACACCTACCCCAACCCCAGCGCCCGCCACTCTGAAACTCACCTCCGCTACCCTGGCGAATGGCACCGTGGGCAGCAGCTACTCATCGGCGCTGACGGCTAGCGGTGGAACCTCGCCCTACAGCTTTAGTGTTGCTTCCGGCAGCTTGCCCGCAGGATTGGCTCTCTCCACCAGCGGCACCATCAGCGGAAAGCCGACGGCCAGTGGAGCTTCTTCTTTCAGCGTCTCCGTTAAGGACGCAGAGAGCACGCCCCAGACCGCCACAGCAACTCTTACGCTCACTATCGTTGCGAGCTCGTCTTCGGTCACTCCGCCACCGGCTGCTCTCAAATTCACTACCTCAACTCTCGCAAACGGCACCGTCGGCAGCGGCTACTCAGCAACGCTGACCGCTAGCGGTGGAACCGCGCCTTATGTGTGGAGCGTGGTTTCCGGCTCCTTGCCCGCAGGATTAACTCTTTCCACAAGCGGCACCATCAGCGGTACACCGACGACCGCCGTAGCTTCCTCTTTCAGCGTTACCGTTAAGGATTCCGAGTCTACTCCCCAGGCGGCAACTTCCAACCTCGCCCTCACCATCATTGCCGGCTCTTCTTCCGTGACTCCGCCGCCGCCAACCACCACAGCAACCGGTTACTATGTTTCTCCGACCGGCAGCGATTCTAACGCTGGTACGCTCGCCGCGCCGTTCGCCACCTTCACCAAAGCGCAGAGCGAGATGCGTGCGACCTCGATCAAGACCACCTACGTTCGCGCCGGCACTTATACCCCCTCTGCGGTATCAGGGCCGTCGGCGCCGACCACCGCAGCCCTCTATCTGACCTCGGCCGATGACGGTGAAACCTGGTCGTACTATCCTGCCGACGGCTATGACACGGCCATCATCAATGGGCGTGCGACCGAAGGATGCATGAACTCCAGTGGGCTTACTTACGGCTTCTGGATTGAAGGTGGCAGCAACATCACCATCAACGGGTTGGCTTTTGAGAATTACACCGGCAGCGCAATCCTGCTGCACGCTGGAACCTCTTACTATGGCTCCTTCTTCCCGACGCAGGGCCAACCTGCCGCGAACAACGACGTCATCGAGAACAACCTGGTCACCAACATCTATGACGTCTACCCCATCCCGAGCGGATGTTCCGACTCGATTTCCACCGGCACGGTTCTTGGCGCGATTATGGCTGATGGACAGGTTCCAAACCTGACCGTCACCCACAACATTGTCCATGATGTCTCCGGCATGGGTGTGCGCGCCGATTGCTACCAGAGTGGCGACAACATCACCGGCCTCACCGTGAGCTACAACGCCCTCTATAACCTCAACAGCCAGAATGAAGATGTGGGCGCAATCTATGCCTACATGGGCGCTTGCGGTGCAACCGCTCTCAACGCCACCATCGAAGATAACTACATCCGCGATTACGGGTCGACAAGCAACTCCGCTCGCGGTGTTTACCTGGACGATGACACCAGCGGTGTGACGGTAAAGCAGAACGTCATCACCGGACACGGCTCCGTGTGCTTTAACTACCACGGCGGCAACGGCATCAACGTCACCGGCAACATTTGCGACTTGTCAAACGATGGGCAGTCGATTGCCGAGTATCAAAACTCCGGAGACTGCACCGCCAGCACCTGCATGGAGAATAACGTCCTCCAGAACAACATCATCATCAGCGGATCGTCATCGGGTGGATACATGAACTACACCCCGACCAACCCGCTGACGATACGGGACAATTTCGTCTACAACTACGGCGGTGGCTCAATCAATGACGGCGGCTCCAGCGGCGATGTAACCGGCACCAATCCGCAGATTTCCGGCTGGAACTTCACCATTGCAGCCGGCAGTCCGGTGTTCAATGCGCCGATCAGCTTCCCTGGCATTCCGACCGCCTGGGGACCTCCGGGTTACTCGATTCCGCAGACCGGCACCGCGCCCTCTTCACCGCACTAAACTGGGTCGCATTAACTGAAAGGGCCGGCATTATGCCGGCCCTTTTTTTCGGTACTAATCGTCCCAATCTTCAGTGCGTCTCGTTTTTCAAGCGCAGGAGCGCTCTAGCACCCTCTTCGTTTTCGGATGTACCGCTTCTTCGTATATTTTCAGTGTCTGGTCTGCAATCACATCCCACTGCAAGAAAGCCTCTGCCCTCTTAAGCAATTGCTTTCCAAGCAGCAGCCGGCTGGGCTCGTTGTTCAACAGTTCAATGATTCGCTCAGCCAATTGTTCAGCGTTTTTCTCTTCAACCAAGACTCCAGCCTCACCCAGATGATCCGGCAATCCAGCCCTGCGCGTGCACACCACCGGCAACTGACACGCAGCTGCCAGCCCTGCCGCAGCGCCGCCAAAACTCCCCGTGTAGGGAAGAATGCATAACTGGGAATGCTGATACAGGCGAACCGTCTCCGCCTCTGAAATGTGGTTCAGCCAGGCAATCTTATCGGTAACCCCATGTTGCGCGGCAAGGCGCAACGCTTCCTCCGGGGCCGTCGGTCCGTAGTGCCCATGTATATTCAGCAGAGGCGCCTTCGCCCCCATTCTCCGCTGAATGATCGACATCGCCTCAAATAGCGTTTCAATGCCTTTGCCGGACAGCAACTTGTGTCCGCCGTAAAACACAATGTCTTTCCGGAAATTGTCCTGCGCAGGGGCCTGCAGGTCTGTGCCATGAAGTACGATATGAATCTTCTCCTCCCGGACACCAAGGCGAATGAGGTTCTGTTTCATCTCGTCGCAATGCGCGATAACCGCGTCTGCCAGATTGTAGATCTCGTTGTTTTTCGGGGATTGAAGCTGCTCTCCATCCAGTTCATGGACCGTAACAATCCGGCTCGCAGTCGAGGGCTGTTGCAGCCATGAGAAAACCGCCTTTGAGCCGAAGGCATTGAGGATTTGCTGGAAGTGCACCACTTCCGCATTTTTCGACATGTTCGCGTATCGCTTTCCACGAGCAGAAAGAAATACCGTCCTGAAAATTGGCCGGATGACGTTTTTCCAAGCAGCTTTCGACTGCACATCGCTGCAAACCGGCATGGTAAAGAAGTCGCACTCGTTCTTCTGGATCTGGAACTGTCTGCTCTTCTCGATGGGATCTCCACAACCGCAGTTTGAGGCCACCCACTGCATTTTGTCGCCGCTTTTTCTCTCTATTGCCGCTTTCAAAGAACTACCGTACACACCGAACGAAGTCTTGAAGGGGCAACAAATTATAGTCATCCGCATGGTAACTTCCTCTCTCTTCCCTCGAGTTGCCTAACGAAAATGCTGCCACTTATCCGCACTGCACTCGCCAGTGCGACAAGGCCGTTCCGTCCATAGGGTTTCTGTCGATGCCGGCCGTGGCTCAATATACGGTGTAGGCGTGCGGCAGAAGTCGCAGGCTGAGTTCACGCGGCGCGAGTTCAAACAGCTCACACAGCCCATAGGACGCAGAATGAGAAATTCGTGTTGTATTCAGAAATACAAATATACTTGTGTTGCACCAGCGCTCGGTGGAAGTTCATCCATTGTCGTGCTACCCTACCTTGGTTTACTTGCGGGCTCTTCGCGGTCCCAAACCGTAGCACAAGCCCAGAAGCGAGCGCGACAGTGTGAAAACTTTCCGCTGGAAAATCGTACTGATCGTCCTTGCGGCCGTCACTTCTCACGTTAACGGTACGATTGCTGCGGCGGTTGCCAATTCGCCACGCGCTGGCGCCGGTTACTACGTTTCTCCAACCGGCAAAGATTCTAACCCCGGTACGCTCGCGTCGCCTTTCGCCACGTTCGGAAGGGCGCAGAAGGCGATGCGGGCGAGTTCTAAGCTCAAGACCACCTATATCCGCGCTGGCATCTATGCGCCGACCGCAGTCGTAGTCGGCGGTGGCCCGACGACCGCAGCCCTCTACCTGACCTCAGCCGATAGCGGCGAAACTTGGTCGTATTATCCTGCCGACGGCTATGACACAGCCATTATCAATGGGCGGGCGACTCAAGGATGTCTCAACTCCAGCGGGCTTACATACGGCTTCTGGATTGAGGGCGGCAGCAACATCACCATCAATGGGTTAGCTTTTCAGAACTACACCGGCAGCGGAATTTTGCTTCACGCTGGAACCTCTTATTACGGCCCCTACTTTCCGATCCAAGGCAAGCCGCCCGCAAACAATGACATCATCGAGAATAACGTCGTTGCCAATGTGTACGATGTAGAAACCGTCCCGCGAGGCTGTTCGGACACCCTCTCCACTGGTACCGTATTAGGTGCAGTACAGGCCACCGGACAGGTCACTAATTTGGTGATTACGAACAACGTTATTCATGATGTTAGCGGCATGGGCATCCGGGCGGATTGTTATTCCACTCGTGCCCCTTGGGATAACCTGACTGGGCTCGTCGTGAAATACAACGTCTTGTACAACCTTAACTCGGGAAATTCGGATACCGGAGCAATCTACGCTTATAACGGGCTTTGTGGGACGGGCTCACTCAATGCAACGATCGCGAACAACTACATTCGAGATTACGGCACGGCGAGCAATTCCTCGCGCGGAGTCTATCTGGACGACGCTACCAGCGGCGTGACGGTCACACAAAATGTCATCACCGGGCATGGCACAGTATGCTTCAACGCAGCACACGGGGGAAATGACAATAATGTGACCGGAAATATCTGCGACCTTTCAGACGGGGCGACAGGGGCGCAGGCGATTGCCGAATATCAGAACTCCGTTACCTGCACCGCCAGCTCTTGCATGGCGAATAACTATGTACAGCGCAATATCATCATCGCGGGCTCATCATCATCAGGCGGTTACATTCTCAATACACCCACAACCCCATTGACCATACGCAACAATTTCGTCTACTCCTATGGCACCGGGTCGCCCGGCGACAGAGGTTCTACGAACGATGTAACCGGCAAGAATCCGCAGATTTCCGGCTGGACTTATACCATCGCGCCTGCTAGTCCGGTATTCAGTCCGCCAGTAAGCTTCCCTGGCATCCCAAGCGCCTGGGGTCCTCCTGGCTATGTGATTCCGAAAAGCGGCACCCCACCCTCGTCGCCACACTAAGACGGTGCGCTATAACACAGCTTAGACGATCTAAAGAAGCCGCTTCCTTAAAGATGGGCCGACGACGCGCGATGCGCTAAGAGGAACGAACTGCCAAAGTTTCTTCGCTAATGTGTGTTCGCGATCCTTCTGTGGAGCCTCTGTCTGACCCAGCATGTTGACATCAACGGAGAGGTGCGCGTAATCGTGCATACTGGCCCCCCATTTACGTTTGAACCGCAACTGCTCGTCGGAACTGGCGGACCCTAGATCCAGACGTGAAAGTCCCTTCGCGCGCGCCCACGTTAGCAAACTCCAATGGATAAGATCGTTTGGACGCAAGGCCCAACTGCGTTCGTCAGAAGCCATAATGATGCAATGAAGCCTTCGCGCTGTAGTGCCACCGAGCATTACTGCCAGGGGTTCTTTTTCTTTAAACGCCCAACAAGCGACAAGCTTTTCGCCCAGATTGGCTGCGAGCGACTCAAAAAAACGCAGCGAATGCGGAGGTACGCAAAGTCTCTTCATCGACCTAAGATAGAGATCGTAAAAAGGAGGGCGAATTGCGTCGGCACCACAATGAACCTCGCAACGTAGCCCCGATTTTGCGGCTGATCGCACTGCGTTACGAGCCTTCTGCGACAGGCTGTGCTGCCAGATCTCCTCTTCCGTTCGATCAAGGTGAAGTTCGCCGTAAAGTTGCAGCACGGTTCGCTCGCAGTGCTTGGAAGCACTCAGATCCTCAGCGCCGATCCCCCCACGGATGAAAATGCTTTCACAGTTTCTGACTCGTGCAGCCTCAGTCAACCTAGTTACCAAACACGAGAATTCTTCCTTAGAGAAGTTGCTGCAAAGCGGACCACCGTACTCGACGAATGGTTGCGAAAGCAGATATCCCCGGTGCTTACGGACCAATACTGAAGGGAACACTCCGACAAGTCGCCCATGGCTGGCGATATCCAAGTAGACGCAATTTAAGTCATAAGCATCCTCGAGAGCGCGACGAAATCCCCAGAGGTGGCAGAAACGCGATTCAGGATGGCTATCGACAAAGCTGTCCCATCGCCGCTCGTCGCGGGATTCCACCAAATCCAGTCGCAGTCCGGAGACGCTACCGGCGTCGGTTGCGTCCACACAGACAATCTGCTTAATCGTACTCATTGCGGAGCTCCTTCATCCTAGGCACATAAGTTTCTTCTGGGAGTCGAGTGCGCGCCAGGTTCGCAGCGGAGCCTCTACTCCGCCCGCCTTCTCGCTATGCAGCATTACTCAAGCGACGCCACGTCGCACGGTTTGCCGCCTTACTATAGATATCCATTAGCATCGCCAAGTTTATCGAAGCACAATATTTTGCTTCGTATTCCCGCCGCGCATTCCGTCCGTACTGGAGCATAAGGCCAGGGTGATCCCATGCGAATTGCACTTTTTCGCACAGTTGCGCCTCGTCGCCGGCCTTGAAGATGAGGCCGGTCGCGCCATCGATAACTATGCTGTCGAGGGATGGTGCATTCGAGCAAATGATGGGCACGCCACATCCGAACGCCTCCACTATTACTAGCGGGAACTGCTCTGGCCATTCGCTTGGAAGCACCAAGAACCTGCAACCTTTGAGAAGAGCTAACACATCATCTTTTGATTTCTGTCCAACAAAGCTGACGTTTGTGAGCCCTGCGTTGCGCGCCCTTTCCTCTAACGCGGGTCGCAGTGGCCCATCACCTACACAAACCAGCGGAATGCTTCGAGGCAGTTTCTCCCAGCTCTCGCACATCGTCGCCACGCCTTTTTCCTGGGACATACGACCGAGGAACAACGCGTAGTCGCCAACACATTCTTTGACGCCAGGGTCAACATCGAGGAAGTTCGGCTTGATGACGATCTTTGAAGAAGGTAAGCCTCCACGAACAAACTGATTGCGCGCAAACTCAGTGAGTGCAATGTAGGTGTGAATCTGATTCTGCCAAGTTCCCATCAGTTTATGCGTTTCCAGCATAACTGCCACCGCAGCGGTGTGGCCCCGGGACCCGTGATAGCAACCGTGCAGCGCACCACGAAAAGGGGAGTGTCCGACACAATCCACGCAGAGACGCCCGTCCCGAAAGAGAGTCGATCCCGGACAGATGAGCCTGTAGTTGTGGAGTGTTTGTATGACGGGAACATTCGCCTCCTCGCAGGCGAGGTATATTGATGGAGAAATCATCGCGAAGGTATTGTGGACGTGAACAACGTCAGGTTGGAACGTCGAAAGAACCGACGCGAATTCAGTTTTGCTTGCACCCGACCAAACAGAGTTACGCGCCGCTTGAATTCTACTTACCGTAGTTCGCTCGTCAATTTCCCGGTTCGAGCGGATGTACGTTACCACCTCATTTCCTGCCCTCTCAAGAATCCCCTTCTCGTTCCGGACGACACCGTCTTCTCCCCCAGACAATCGGTATTCATTATGAACTATGAGTATTTTCGTATTGCACTCCGATCTTTGCAGTGTTTGTGCCGCTCGAAATCAAGAAGAGAACATGCGAGCCAGCTCTGTTATTCAATATGAGCCAGAATTGGATGGTATCCGCTACGAAGCTTGCCAGTTATTTGTTTCGAGGTTCTTATGGGGGAGAGGACTACAGCTAGAGCGGCGCACGATGCAAGCCCGATCCAATTCTTCTCGGCGAAATGTCGAGTCGCCTTCTTGTAGAATATCGACGCAGACACTCGCATCCAATACCGCATTTTCTCCATTCTGGTGCGACTTTGGCGCCACTGCATAAACTCGTCGAATGATATGTTCGCTTTACCATCCATTCTTCGCACAATATTGTGGTCGATGAACTGGCAGGTGTTCTCGTTCCGCCTCAACGGGCCGACCGTCATACTTCCGGAGTGCAATCGAGTTTTGTGGAGAACCTCCGGTTGCACAGATATCTTATAGCCGCTGGTAAACAATCTTCCCCATAGTTCACGATCCTCTGCAAAACGGTAGCTCGCATCGTAGCCGCCCACGGCAAGGAGATGCTCTCTCCGAATAATTGTCGCAGCGTGATTTAGGTTAACGAACGCATCAGGGTTCCTGGCTGCCCAGGCCCTTCCGAGATCAACAGATGGCCTCGATTTCCCGATCGCGCGCCCATTCGCATCAATCAGCACTGCATAGGTGCAACCGACGCTGATTTCGGGATGCTCAGCCATGAAACATATCTGCCTCTCGAGACGACCTGGCATCATCAGATCGTCGGCATCCATGCGAACAATCAGTCCGCTGCGTGCGGCCTCGACGGCGCGGTTTAGTGCAGCCGGGAGTCCCTGGTTGTTCTGCTCAATTATCACAATCCTCGAGTCCGCAGCAGCATACGTTCGCATAATGGAACCGGAACCGTCACTCGAACCATCGTTAACAATGATTAGCTCAAAGTTAGAGAAAGACTGCGTAAGAACACTCTCAATCGCCTCAGCAAGGTATCGTTCGCCATTAAAGACACTCATCGCAACCGAGAGCGCAGGCTGGAACTTGTTTTTACAACTCGTCACAATCTGTTCCATATACTCCCCTTTATTTGGGCAAGGCATGATTGCGTACCAAATTATTGCGCTCGCTACCTTATACGCAGCACCTACGTCCGCACCTCGTCGCGAGTGCGACTGTTGATCGCCTCCAAGCTGATCTGCACTTCCTGGATGCGGCTTATAATGCTCTCTCGAGAACTTGTTTGCGGATCCAGTTGGTTGCCATCCTGAAATACGAGATCTAGACCATGACGCCGGAGCATGATGTAGCTCACTGTTGCGATGAAGGCTTCTGAGACCACGACTGTCCACGCCATCCCGATATGAGCGAACTTTAGTCCTAATGTTGATGCCACAAGCAAATCGAGTGCTCCTGCGCAGAAGAGAATACGGGTGTAGCTCTTCTCGAGACCCAGCGGGAGCATCCATTGAAGCCCCATGGCCGTATTTATCGCAATGATCGGCGGTAACAACGCAAGAATCCTCAGTACCGGAACCGCCTGCGTGTATTGCCGACCTAGAAACAGACGAATCATGAGCGGTGCCAACAAGTACAACACAATCGACATTAAGGCTCCTGCACAAGCCATTATCGCGGCTCCTCTTCTTGCTAGCCGGAATGCGTCATGCGGACTACTGCGCAGGAGATAACTAACGCGAGGGTAGAGAACTTGCGAAATAGGAGACAACAGTCTGACAACCGCCATTGTCATTCTTTCGGGCAGTGCAAAATAGGCGACGGTTGATGCCGGCCAAACTAGCCCGAGTAAGAAGGCATTCACAGAGGTATAAGAGGTTGCAGTTCGAAACAGAAACAAAGTTGAGCCTGCGCGTAGTTGGGAAATCACTTCCTTTAGGCGCGGAGCCCTCATGGCTACGTCGCTATACATAAGAGCTAGATTGAAAACGTCAGCCACCAGCGCTGTCGAGCCAAGTATCAGCAGCACCCTCCAGCTGTCATTCTGGCTGCGAACAAGAGCAAAAATCAGGGCGGTGCCGAGAATTCTGCTTCCGGTCTCAACGCTGGCGGCCAGTGGAAGATTTTCGACGCCTTGAAAATACCAGATGACACTGAAGCCCTGTGCCAGGGCCCAAAGGATCCCCCCCACACGAAAGCCGGAGCCAGAGCAAACCCAGGAAGTACTTTCTGAAACGCGAGCGCAGCCAGAATAACAGCGGCGGAGAGGACGACCTTGGCGCCGAGTACCGAGGCTACAATGTTCGCAATCTCCTGCTTATTATCGCGATTTCGCGCCACGTCACGGCTCGCGGAGAAAACAAACCCAAACTCCACAATGATGGCCAGGCAATAACCAAGCGCTTGGCCGAATGCGACTCTGCCCGATTCGTGGGGACCGAGCACGCGCGCCAGATACGGAACCGTGAGCACTGGAACAACATACGTGGCAATTTGCAGGCCAGTTAGAGCTCCAGCGTTCCGCACGAGTGAGTGTCCTAAGAGCTTTCGAACATTTAACATTGACATAGGTGCGGCGTTTCGCTCAGGTTGATCAACAACCGTCTGTAAGTTCCTTCACCTGCTGGGAGGCCACGCTTTGGACGAAGCCAGACTGGAGACGGTCGACCTTCACCTCCAAAACCGTGGCATTAAGATTGCCCAATTGCAGCCCAAACGTCTGGGCCGAGTACGGCTCGAGAATTTGAGTTGATAGGCGAGGGGCTGTGGCGGTTATCCCGAGATAGGCGAACACGATTGCAGTAAGAGCCTGAGCGAAGCCCGAGCGACGCGACTGCTTTTCCGCAGGTTCAGTGCAAACGACAGGAACACGAACATGCGTTCTTCGTAAGTACTCCGTGTACGCTATCAGGGCAAAGAAGATGATTGTAGAATTTTCGATGAACTCAGCATCGAAAAAAGACCGCACTGTTAGCATTGAAAACACAGCGATGGCGGTGAGCCGTTGCTCTGAGGAGCGGAGCGGCTCTCCGGGCCTGTGGCGGACTAGGATCCACCACATCCCGATGATCAGACACAGAATAGGAACAAGTCCCGTGAATCCTGTATCCACCAGTACCTCCATACAGGTACTGTGCATTGTCACCGCGTCGAACCCGAACTGCGGCAGGATTCCGAAACGGCCGCCGGCGTACGCGCCTAGGCCCGTCAGGGGATGCGCGCTGACCGCCTGCATACCCGCTGCCCAGAAGTCCACGCGACCGTTCAGGCCTTCAACGACCTGTTCATTCTCGCCACGCATCATGAAATCATGAACGAGATTCGCGCCGCCCGAGAAATACGCGAGCAGACAAACGGTAGCCGCCACAATTCCCAACCTGCGACGTGCGATTAGCAGCGTCACTCCGATACCCACGAACCCAGCCAGGATTGCCGATCTAGTCTGCGATAGCAGGAGTGTGATCGAACCGAGGACCATCCCCGATGCATTTACAAACGCCGATGAGCGATGCCGGCCCAAAGTGGCGCACCGTGCCGCGGATATCACCAACAGCAGGGCTGAGTACTCCCCAACGATATTCGTTTCAAAAAACGGTACGACTCCAAACAACTGGAACGGGATCAACCCGTGGCTGGCTTTCAGTGCTTCCTGGGGCGCGAACAGCAAACCCACCCAGATCGAAGCGATTAGCACAGTTAACAGCTTAAAGGCAAAGTCTAGAACCTCATCCGCGTCTTCTATTGAGCGCATGTCGGAGACGGTCGCCGCTATCAGCAGTACGACGGTCCCGAACTCGGCGGCATGGTAGGCGGTCCATGAAGGATAAATCGACCACACGGTAGAGGCCAAACAGAAACAAGAATAAGCGACAAGCGGAATTAGAATTCCCGTGCGCAAGGTCTTTCGAAAGTCCTCTCGCAACACCAGCTTCACTAAAAGAACGATAGTAACGACCCCAACCAAGCTCATTCGGTAAATTGCCCATGCGTCTACCTGAGACTGTTGGATTTCGTTAATCATTCTGGTTCGGAAAACCAAGCCGCTGAGGAAGAACAGGGTCCAAAGGATGTGCCACATCCTCACTCGTCGGAAATACACATGCCTATACACTGAATGCAGCGGTTGAACTATGCCAAGCCAGACGGCGACCGGAGTCATTAGTAATAGCAGGGTACCTATCCAAACAGCTCCGACTGTGCTCTCGCTATCCCGCATAAGCTGTCGCGCAAGGACGAAAATCGAGAATGTGGCGCCTGCGAACGCCAACAGAATGACATTCGTATTGCGTTCATTTGAATGCGTCATTTTCGACAAGTGCATATGTACTTAACCATCCTGCAGTAAGCAACGGTAGACGTCGCGATTGTTGCAATATTGCACGGTAGAGTGCCCACTCATGTAGTCGAATAACTCTCCCAGACGACTCCAGTCGCGATTTCCTTCAATTTCCCAAGAGTGTCCCCATAGATGAAAGACACCTCCTTCTCGAAGAACTCGATCTAAAAGAAACTTGCCAAGTTGAACCCAGTCGATACCCACTTGTAATTCGCGACGATACCGAAACATAGACGATAAACTTCCATGTCTCACGGTATTCTTAAAGTAATCGATGCTCGGGTGTGCGAATGCTTGCAGCGTTGTGGGCATCGTGTATGGCGAAGAGCCACTTCCGAGTCGAAGCATCTCCGTCGTTCTCGCACCTATATAGCCGGCGGTTTTTACCTGAGCGACGATGGTCGAATTGAACCGGCCGCGCGGGTAGCAAAACATCGATACCGGCGCCCCCAGCCGTTGCTGTAATTGATCCTTCGACGCAGTAATCTCCGTTGCTGCGCTGGCCACACTCAAATCGGTAAGGACAGCGTGCGTAAGTGTGTGGGCCCCTATTTCAAAACCCGCCTTATGGAGGTTGCGAACTTCACTGCCAGTTAGCGTCGGCTTTAAATCCGGGCCGCAAAAAGGAACGTAGAAGGTACCGGGCAATGCTCGGTCGGCCAGCATCTCCGCGACTTTTAGATCCGCTGGATACCCGTCATCCCAGCTAGTGGTCACGATCGCTGGCGCGCGTTTAATTGTGTTTCCTGTACGCATATTTGACTTCGCTTTAACCATGACCGACGAGTTTGCTATGCAAGGTCCGCTGACGGTGACTCTCAACCATCTTGAGCCACCGTCTCACTGAGCGGAAGCGGAGCTAACCGACTTCTGCTGTACGTACGTGCCGGGAATCTTTCATTTGTTGATTGATCCATGAATAAGTCGTCACAAGCCCTTCTCTCAACAGAATGGACGGTTGCCACCCGAACAACTGCAGAATTTTGTGGTTGTCGCTATTCCTGCCACGTACACCCTGCGGTTTGTCCAATTGGTGTGACATTACGAGCCGTTTTCCCGCAATTGCACTGACCATCTCGACAAGTTCATTGATGGTGACGAGTTCGTCAGTCCCAAGATTCAGCGGGTCATGGTGTGAAGAGTGCATCAAGCGAAGCAAGCCCTCGACGCAGTCGTCGATGTACATAAACGACCTAGTCTGATTGCCGTCGCCCCAGATCTGGATTGTGTCGCCGTCATTCGCCAGTGCTACCTTTCGGCAAATCGCCGCAGGAGCTTTTTCCTTCCCTCCATCGTAAGTTCCGAGCGTGCCGTACACGTTGTGAAAACGTACAATCCTGGTTTCCAGGCCATAGTCCTCTCGGTAATAGGTACAAAGCTGCTCGGCATAAAGCTTTTCCCAGCCATAGCCTGGTTCCGGGTCCGCCGGAATAGCGTCCGACTCTGCAAGTGGCGTTACATTCGGGTCTAGCTGCTTTCCTTGGGGATAAACACATGCAGAGGAGGAATAGAGGAACCGCTTCACGCCATTGATGCGAGATGCTTCAAGCATGTGTAAGTTGATCAGGCTGTTGTTGCGCGCGATTTCGGCGTGAGAAGAGGTAATGTAACCAATTCCGCCCATATCGGCAGCCAGATTATAAACCTGATCAATGTTTTCTGTGGCCGCGACACAGTTTTTCAATTCGCGAAGATCGAGAATGCGAAAATCGTCCGCGGCGGAGCTTTGATATTCGGGATATTTCAAATCCGCGCTGCGTACCCAGTAGCCCTCATTCTTAAGACGGCTCACAAGATGATGGCCAATAAATCCGCCGCCGCCAGTGACAAGAACCCGTTTCTTACTTTCGACCAATTTCATTTTTATCCTCGCTTGTGGGAGTAGAGTTTGAGTAACTCAGGCCTGAGCGTCAGGGGTACTCGACGGCTTCCGGGAGACCTCAAATACATGGGGTCATGAAAACCGTTCCTTGAGCAGTAGCCAGACAAAGTGTGTGTTGTACACTAAATAACGCCGCCAAAGACGGCGT
This sequence comes from uncultured Acidobacteriota bacterium, assembly GCA_963838135.1. Classification (GTDB taxonomy): domain Bacteria; phylum Acidobacteriota; class Terriglobia; order Terriglobales; family Acidobacteriaceae; genus TOLSYN. Next base: position 392,371 of record CAWIPV010000001.1, read on the forward strand.
GGATTCTGGAGAAGTCGATAGAACCATTCCAGACAGGTAAGCTGCATCCATCGTGGAGCTCGCGACATTACGCCAGCATAGACGTCGAACGCCGCACCAACCGCCATCACCACTTCACAGTTGATTCGTTCACGGTGCTCAGCCATCCATTGCTCCTGCTTTGGACACCCAAGCCCGACCCAGACAATGTCAGGATTGCAAGCATTAATGCGCCGGACAACTTCTTCGTCCTCTTGCCTGGTGAGCGGACGGAAAGGCGGCGAATAGGTTCCTGCGATGACCATCGCGGGAAAGCGCTTCTGAAGTTCTGCGGCACAACGCTCTGCGATCCCTTCAGCTCCGCCATAAAAATAGTGCCGTGCTCCCTGCGACTGGGTGGCTTCGCAAATAGCAAGTGTGAGATCTGGCCCGCAGACGCGATGAGCTACGAGGCCCTTTGCTCGCGCAAGCCAAACCAGCGATTGTCCGTCGGGAAGCACAAAATCGCACTGATTGATCTGCTCCCGGAATGACGAGGAATAATAGCCGCTCATGGCCATGTTGACGTTATTGAATGCAACAGTTTTATAACGAACACCATCTCGCACCCAGTTAGTGATGGTCTCGACGGCCTTCGCTTGAGTTGGTAGATCAGTCCTCATTCCCAACACGCTGTACTGATTCATTTGTCGGTCCTTCACGGTGGCAGCAGTTTTAGGAGCCAGTACCCTTGACTAAAATGCGTATCGTCTTCAGAAATATCCAAAAATCTAATGCAGGACTCCATCGCGTTATGTATTCAAGATCTAGAGCTAGGGCTCTCTCGAATGAGGGGTCCTGACGGGCGGTCACCTGCCACAGCCCCGTGATCCCTGTTTCGACGGTTAAACGGCTAAGGTGTTCAAGCCTGTAGCGGCAGAACTCGTCTTCCGAAGGAGGACGAGGTCCCACCAAGCTCATGTCGCCGACCAAAACGTTGTAAAACTGAGGAAACTCGTCAATGCTGTACTTCCGAAGAACTCGGCCGAGGCGTGTGATTCGTGGATCGTCAGCAATCTTAAACAGCAAGCCTGTGCGCTCATTCTGATGAAGGAGAGTGGATTTCATCTCCTCGGCATTTGCCACCATGGTGCGGAACTTGTAAAAGACGAAGCGCCGTCCTTTTCTTCCGATTCTCCACGACCTATGAAGTACCGGTCCCGGGGAATCCAACTTGATCAATACGGCAATCACCACCCAAAAGGGCGATAATGCTATCAAGACCGCCGCGGCAAACACCACGTCGATCATCCGTTTCACGGAGAGATGCCAGTCACTTTTTTGCTGCTTGAGAATTGTCAGAACTGGATAGCCGGCCATCATGTGCACATGAGGAATACACCCGGAGGCCTCCGTCGTACAGAGTACCCGCACGTCGACACGCGCCTCACGGCACTTCGCGACCACGTGCGTAATCAACTCCGGTTTAGCGTCGCTGAGGATGACCTCGTCGGCAAAGCCAGCCGCCACTATGTGCGGAAGCGCGGAGAGTCCTCCCAGCACATTCGGGCTGCTGAGTTTGTCGTCGAGGAACCCCAAAACCTCATACTCGCCGACGGGATCATTTTGCAAGGCGGCGGCAATGGCATCTCCGTTGCGACCCGCGCCAATGATCAACACCCGGCGAGCATTACGCGGTCGTGTAGTGCGCCTGGCCGCTACCTGCCAATAGTAGTAACGCCATGCAAAACAACTGCAGAAAGTTATTACGCCAGAAGAAAGTAGCCCAGCGAGACGAAACTTCTCCACACCGCTAATGACAACAAACTGCATCACTAGAAACAATCCAGAGGCTTGCGCGCCCGCTAGGCGCGTCGCGCGCGCCACCACGCGTTCCCGTTCGAATGTGTACACACCCGCGAGCGAGTTACAGAGAACAGTAACTCCACCAATCAGTAGTAACAGGCTCACAGATGGAGCAAAACTTTTTGGGTTGCGAGTTGCTGGTGAATAGAGGACGTTGAAGTGGGCGAGCAGCGCAACGGAAAGCGTTGCGCAAGCAAGGTCTGCTGCAATTTGCTGTACCTGCCTCCACCTTAGACCTGGAGATAGGGAATACCACTCAACTGTTTCCTCGCGTAACGGCCGGGAGATCTCGACTAGCCTGGGGCGATCGGTAGACGCAAACGGCGATGCGTTTGAACAATAATCAGTCGCACTGTCCTGAGCGGTGATAATAGGATCTGGGGCAGATGCCACGACGTTCTCCTTACGCTTGCTACGGCAACTGTGTGGGATGAATGACTACAGCGGAGCCTAAAATGCTTTCAGCCAGTCGTTGATTCGATGCGGAATGGGATAGTGGCATCTATTGAGGACTGCGCCAAGGACTTGCACATTGGCACTTTCGAGTTCGGCTTTCACTTGCTTTGTCAGTTCACGATTCGTAGACTCAGCCTCGATTACCAGCACAAGACCGTCGCTCAGCCGACCAACTGCTTCGGTCTCCGCTGACTGTGCCACAGGAGCGGCGTGCACCAAGACGTAGTCGAATTTGTTGCGCAAATCTATCATCCAGTCCTGCAAGTTAGCGGACGAACCTGAAGATGCGGAAAGAGCGGCGCTGGCTTGTGTGGCCACCCACAAGTTTTCTTCAATGCGAGCGTAGAGCAGAGCTTGGCTACCGTCGTCTACCTGTCTCTGTAACTCGAATAGGTCAGAAACGCAGCTTCCCTCTCTAGATACGTCGAACACACACACCGACCCTTCCGTGATCTTACTTAGCAGTTCGGCTGCGCAGGCCGTGATCAGGCACGTATCGTTGTCGGCGTCGACTCCGCAAAACACAAGCACGCGGGAAGACGGTGTTGAAAACGTTTTCCGCAGCATGCTTTCCAGTTGCTTGCGAGTGAATGCAGGCAGCGACTCGGTAGGTGATTTGGCGCGAGTGACCAAAGTGTTCAGAACCTCCACCGTAACCGTGTCGCAATCTGAGGAGATCTCCTCAGAAGCGTAAGGCGGAGGTGATTTCTGCTGTTCTTCTTCCACTCGGCGCAGGAGTTCATAATCTTTACTCATGAACGATTGTTCCTTTCCTAAGGAAACGCTGATTAGATTCTCTGCTTTCCACTGGGTCAGTCTTTTAAATTGAGTCGAGGAACTCCGAAGACAGACGAGGTTGCGGACACTAGCAATAACAACTGGGTTTAACGTCCAAATGGTGCAATGGACGCCGTCCGGTGCCTGCTCAGAGATTTCCTAATTAACTATGGTCCGGGAGTCGAAACGTGAACTTCAGGCGATTCAGGGATTCGATTGGCTTGCCGTTGACTGTTGCCGGCAAAAACTTCCAGAGCCGAACCGCTTGAATCACAGCGTTCGAAAGAAGTGCATCACCCTCGATCACATGCACCTGTTCGACCGAGCCGCGACCGTCTACGTCGATGTCCAACACCACCACTCCGCCCACATGAGAATCCAGCGCTGACTTTGGATATCTCGGGTTGATCTTTGATTCGATCCGCGCGTGCGGTAACACCGGGGCACTTTCAGCCAAAGGTGAAAGCGATTTTACCGATCCCGGCTGACTAGCCGCCTTTTTGGCGGAAGTAGCAGGACGAGTGACGGGTGAAGCATTTTCCGCAAGCGATGGTGGCAAGCTTAACGAAATTATCCGGCCAGCCGCCGGCGGCTGAGCAACCGTTTTTGTAGGCTCTGCATGCAGATTTAGAACCGGTCCCGATGGGGCAGTGTCGCTGCGTTCTTGCACAACGCCTTGATATATCAAAATCGGTTTTCGTTGCGTTATCTTCGTGCCGTTGTCTCCGGCTGCGTTATGAGTTGTGTCTCTAAACGGGGCGGACGGATACGCAGGCGAAGGAACGCTAACAGTTGTGTCGTTTAACGGCGCGGGCGATGACGCCGGCGATTGAGCGTCTTCATTTGCGAGCGTAGTTCTCAGTAGCTCAGCAGCTCCGGACCGGTTCACAAATTGAAAACCGAGAAAGCCCGTTAAAGATAGCGCGAGAGCCGCAACCACAGTGAAGCTTTTCCGAAAGGCCGGTTTCGCCTCGCGTTCCTGCTTGCCCGTCGAACGGTTCGTTGAAGAAGAAGTTTGGGAACCAGTAACTTTCGGTCTCGCTTGTTGCTGCGAAGGCAACGCCGTTGGTTTTAATTCAGTCTGCGCTGAGTGCATCTTTGCTGCCTGTGTGCCCGAGGTCACAACCTCAGGATTAGCTTTATCGATGTCAATGGGAAGTACGTTTATACCGGCACTCTTGTCAGGCATTTTGTCAGGTATTTTGCCCAGACCGATGCGCTGCCTTTCAGGTTGTGCAGGTGTTTCGCCGATCAACCTGAGATCAGCTGCCCCTTCGCGCACCTGCTCAGCGTCGATAAGTCTCAGCCGCGCCGCAAAGCCAACAGACAGGGCGTTGAAACATATATTGTTAATCAGCCGTGGGACGCCTCCGCTAAGCCGTGCGATCTCTTCAATTGCACGCCGCGAAAAGACCGGAGCCCCCGAATGTCCCGCAACCTTTAATCGATGTTCGATGTACTGTGTCGTGTGTGCTGCAGAAAATGGTTGCAGCCTGCAGAAGATTGAAAGTCGTTGACGCAATTGCAGAAGGTCGGGATGAGACAGTTTCGTAGCAAGCTGCGGCTGTCCGGAAAGCACAATTTGCAGAAGTTTGGCACGAGGCGTCTCGAAATTGGAGATCAGACGCACCTGTTCCAGTACGGCGTCGCTGAGATTCTGCGCTTCGTCGATAACGATTACTATCCGTTCCTTCAACAAAGCTCTTTTCAGCATCTGATGCAGCCGGACCGGATCCTCATCGTCGGCGCCCAACTCCAGTTCCTCAATCAGAAAGCGCATGAACTCAATTGAGGTGCATTGCGTCTGAAAGATGAATGCGGTGCGCGCCGTACCCCGTAGGTCCTCAAGTAACCGGAACAAAAGAGTAGTCTTGCCCATCCCTGGAGGCGCGACCACGCCAACGAAGCCGCGGCCGGCCTGCAGACGGTAGGTCAATGAGGCGAGCGTCTCCCGGTGGGTTTCGCTCAGGTAGAGGAAGCGCCCGGCAGGAGTAACCTCAAATGGCTGTTCTCGAAGGCCGAAGAATTCACAGAACATAACACACTCTCCTCTGGATCTACGCTGCGGGGTTTTCGCCGAACATTCTCCCGTGTTGCGTGACTTCTATTAATGCCGCAGAGGATGGGTGCGGAAGGGAAGCCAGTACAGGCAAATTGAGATAATTAACGACTTCCTGCGGAGTTCGGTAAGAGCTATTGAGCATTTCCGCACCAAACACCGCTCCCGTGCTCACGAACAGGGCCAACACCAGGCCGCCGAGAAGGACGCCCAGTCTGGAGCTCTCTGGAAGTGCCGGCACTCTGGCCGCCTGGACGACTTCGACGTTGAGCATACCTTTCCGATCAAGAGCATCCGCAATGCGAGCGTCCTCTCGCTTCCGCAGATAGAGTAGGTAGGAGTCTTCCGCGGCCTTTTCGTCGCGTTGCAGATTTGCTTCAACCACCGACTGTTGTTCCAGTTCCTGCGCACTCTGATTTACGCTGGCAATCGTTGTCGTCAGAGCGGATGCGCGAGCTTTCAACCCGGCGAGGTCGGCGCGCGCCCTTTCCATCTCCGAGCGAACCCAAATGTGAGTCGGATTTTCGTCTGTCGTTTCATCACGCAGCGGAGCAGTTTCTTCTTTGTCAATGCTGGCGCGAAGATCTGCTATCTGTCGTTCCAGATCTTGTACAGGTCGGTAGTCGGGTTGATATTTGGCGAGAAGTTCATCCCGCTTCAACTCCATGGTTGCCAGGTTGCCTTTCAATTGCTGAAGCAACTGGGCATTGTCCGCATGCTTCTTCTGCGTAACCAAGCGTGCGGGAATTGAGCTCTCCTGATGTTCCAGCGTGTGAAGGCGCTGCTCAGTTTCGTTTATTGCCACCCCAGCCTGAGCCAGATTGGTCTTCAATTCCGCTAAGCGCGAGAGCGTGCTGTCACGCGTAACGTGCGGAAGCGTGTCAGACATTTGCTGCGTTTGCTTTTGAATCGCGATTACTTGATTGCGGTACCGTTCCGCCTGGTCGTCAAAGAACTTGTACTGGCCGGAAGCATCGCGGATTTGAGCTTGCCGTTCCAGGTACGTCCCGGTCAACGTATTCAGCACGTTCGCGGCCTGTGAAGGGTCAGAGGAATCAAACGACAAGGTGACTACGTTGCTCCTTCGTCCCGCGGCCGCGTGAATCTCCGTGTTGAGCCGACGCGCAATCCGTTCGATGCGCTGATCTTCAGATTCATAGGGATGAATCACACTGTGAGTGTGCGACAACCCCGTGCTGACCACGACCGACCGGAGCACGTCGGAAGCTTTCAGTAACTCCACCTCGGAGTTCACTTGCTCTTCCGAAATTGGAAGCGGTGCTTGGGGCACTTCAGACTGTCCGAGCGTGGTTTCAACACGGTTATTGCGCAGGATAAGCTTCGTTTCAGCCCGGTACTCTGGCGGATACAGGACAGCTACGGCAATGGCTCCAAGCAGCACCCCTAAAAACGAAAGCAATAAAAGGCGCCGATTGCGAAACGCAATTTCGACGATCGAAGTTGCAGGCGTGGACAGTGTTCGTGAGGCAGCGTATTGGACTGCGAGCTCTTCATTCGACATGAGTCACTTCCCTAGATATTTAGAGTGGTGGTGTCGCCGAGATGCCCAGGCCCGGGGCTGGTATGTAGCGGCGCATCTTCGAGATCCCGTTCTGTGGCACGTAAATTAGGTCGCCCGGTTGCAGCACAACGTCCTCGGATATATCCTTCCGCTTCAGCATTTCTTTGTAATTGATGACCTTGGCTTCCATCCATTGGTTAGAAACCCGGCGGAAGAGCAAGACCTCCGAATGCTTGGCGTTCTCGTTTATTCCACCTGCGATCGCAATGGCTTCTATGAGTGTCATGTTTGTTCGAAGGGGATATTTGCCAGGGTGGTTAAGTTGGCCATCGGCAACGAAGGAAGGTTTCTCGACTTCTTTTAGTGAAATGGTTACCACAGGATTCTTCAGAATTCCAGAGTAACTTTTCCCGATTGCAGCAATCGCTTCGGGTGTCGTGAGTCCCGCAACCTTTTCGTCTCCGATCCCTTTGAGTGTTATAAATCCGTCCGGCTGAACCGTAACGGTTTGTGTAAACTCCGGACTGAACTCAAAGATAACTTCGAAGGTGTCTCCCGCTTGAAGCCTATAGCGAGCATTGCGGTCCGCGAAGCCCGGCGGCACGATTGCGGGTTTCCCGCTGCTTGGAAGTGCGGGGGATGCGTCAGCCTTTAGCTCCGGCGTATTCTGCGGTACGCTTTGCGCAAGACCGAGATTGGCGACCAGAATAGTAAACACGATAACTGTGCGGAACATGGATTACCTCTCGAAGGAGTTTCGTTGACGACGGAACGCGACACGCGTATCCTGCCTTTGCTTGATTGCGCTCACTTGCCTACTACGCTGATATCCGGGCTGCTAGTTCTACTTCGTAATTCTTGAGCAAGACTGCAACCGACTGGCCGACCATCTCTACGGAGACGATTAGCTTGCGCTCGCCCTCGTTCCCAATCAAAACACCCTCAACACCATCGAGCGAACCGCCGCGTATGCGTACTCGGTCGCCGACAGCCACAAAGGCATGTGCTCGAACCGGAACACCGCTGCGCACCACGGTCTGAATGGAAGCAATTTCTTCCCGAGGTATCGGCGAAGGGCGGCCCTGGAATCCGATCCAACGCAACACGCTCGGGTGCGCCAACACGGTTCCTTGCACCGTGGGGGTGATCGCCGCCGAAACGAACACGTAGCAGGGAAACATTGGAATATCTAAGACCCTGCTCCGATCGCTCCAACGGTGGACTTCACGTGAGACCGGAACAAATGTCTCGATGCCTTTGTCCCTCAACTCCGCTGCGACCCTTTTCTCGTGTTTGGCGCGAGTGTGAATCGCATACCAATGCGAAACACTTTCAGCTCTCAGCGTTGCACCCGAAAATGGTGACTGCGCATTCTGCAAACTGAACACCTTTTCATCCGCTGGTTCCATAAACGCCTCCTGCCCCTACTTGCGGTCCAAGGTTCGTTTCACCTGCGGTTCCAAAGATTCCGGCGTGCCGCATTCGTATGCTTTTGTCTGCCCCTAGTCGCGTACCTAACTTCGAATAACACAAGCTTTGCGTCCCACCTGTTCGGTTCTAAGTCGGAGTTAGTCACGCATAGCTTCGCCCTCAAAGTCACATCTGGCGCCTGTTACCTTGTGATCCTCTCCCCAGCAGCATTGTCCTGCTCAGCACTGCTCTGATGACTCACTCTCGATTGATGATGTACGTTACTTTCAAATTCGAGAGCTGGTTAGACCAAAATAGGAGGCGTAGCTTCGCCCTCAAAGTTACATTTCAACAGCTACTACGTTGTGAACCTCTCAGCCGCACCCAATGTCCTGCTTTGTCCTGTGTAGATGGCTCGCTCTCAATCGATGATGCCTCGTTTCTTCTAAAATTGAGAGCTGCTCAAAGCTTCGCCCTCAAAGTCACATCCGGCTCCACCCGCCACGTTAGGGACTTATCAGCAGCAGCACGGTCCTGCTTTGTCGTTAGTAGATGACTGACTCTCGATTCATGATGCCTCGTCATTGTTAAATTCGAGAGCTGCTCAATAAAAGCACGAACTCTCACCCGGGTTACTCGAATGAGCTTAGTCAATCAATTCGCAGAGATTAAAATAGTTAGGATCAATACTTAGAAACTGGTGTGCAACTCTGGATTTGCGAGGCAAAGCTTTGTGAGCTGTCCACTGGTTCAGAGAATGCACAGGTGGGTTACACCCATACCAATGTAAGCAGCGCAACACGTCGACCGCATACATGTAGGTTGCAAAACTTGGACACGCCTGTCACTGCGGAAACTCACATTCCAGGTGCAATCGAGCCCCAGTTGTGCGCCTTCAGGGAAGATTCGTGCATCCCACTCGCGCAGGATAGCGGCAAGACCTGGAGGCGAGATCGCAAAACAACTGCTGACAAGTACGTCGCGATCACCCAAAGAGTCCACCTTGGCCCGTATGCCCGGGAGGATACTGACGCTATATGTTTAGTGTCTTAGAAATTGTTTCGACCTTTTCTTGGTTGGGCGGGTGATTAACCCCGCTTGGTCGTTTTGTTCCGTCCATGAACAATCCATGACACTCACCACCCGCACAAGGTAAGCAAGCTTATCGTTGCCAGCTCGCGAAACGATTAGCACATCAGTAACATTCGCTTTCCAAACGATTCATGCTTTCGCCAATCCTTGCCCATGAAACGCACAATCAGCAGTGCAATCAGCCGAAAACTACCTGTCTCCAAACTGCCCCAGAATGCACCTTCTCACCTCGAAATAGCGCTTTTCTGTATGCAGAATCGCCGCATCTCGCACTCTGTCAAGCAAACTTTCTCGCAGCATCGTTCCAACCAGCTGATTCCGCACCACATAGGGCTTTCTTTCAACTGAGGGGATCGCCCACCAAAACTGCTATTCTGAAGTTAGGGACCAAGTCGTCTGTTGATCTTCGACCTTCAACCTGCCTCCCAACTCTCCTGTTTTCAAATTTTTAGCCGGAAATATAGGGGGGTAGGATGGCAGGTATTTTTCATCCGAGCGCATGCGCCTTTTTGCCTGCGCAGAATACCTGAACGCTTACTGGCGCGAGCTGCGATAGATCGTGACTTCGGGTTTGCCCAGCGTGCGGATGATTGCGACCTTCGTAAGACCCCGCGGATTGATCTGAACGGCTTCGGCGACGGGATCGCCGGCGATCGCAACGATGTAGTCGGCTCCGGCGAAAGGCGCGCTGCGGGCAGAGTCCCAGGCAAATCGCGTGCACTCGGAGATGATGCGGTTAAGATGAATTCCCGACTTCTGAATGGCTCCAACGTAATCGCTCGTGTACATCAAAATCGTCGAACCCTCTGGGATCGCCGCGAGCGCTTGCGCGACCTGCGTCTCAAGTTGGAGTCGGCCGCGGCTGTTCGCCCAAGCTTCGCGGTAACAGATGGGAATCATCCACTTGCGCCCCCAGTTGCGGTCCTGCGAGCGCCTGGAAAAGCACCACGCAGAGGAGTTGAAGGCCAGCAATACCGCAATGAACAGAACAACGGTCGCGGCCACACTGAGCCAGCGCCGATGCAGACGCGAGATTGCCCACGGAATAACTGCGACAAAGACAGCGATGGCTGGAAGCAATTCGAGGCCGTAGCGCACGTTGTAGTAGGAGAACGGCCACCACTCCGGCACAAAGATGGGAACGCTGCTATAGGCAACCGAGAAGGCGTAGAACGGCAACGGTATCCAGAGCAGAAAGAGCGCGCCGAAGCGGCGTAAATCAAAGGCTGACAGGAGGACTCCGGCAACGGCGAGCAGGATCAGCCAGTTCTGGCGCGCGCCTTCGCCGGTATTCATGCGCGCCGCCTTCAGAAAGTATTGCGCCGCCACAGTCACATTATTCTTCCCCGGATATGGCGGATCGCCGGGACGCGAGGAGCGCTGCTCGATCGCCTTGGCCGAGTAGGGACCGTTGAGCCAGTCGAGCGGATGTCCGTTGTTCTTGTAGTTGTGCGCCAGCCAGAGCGTGGGGCAGAGCGCAAGCAGCAGGAGAAAGCAGATCATCGAGCGTGCGAGCCGTAGGATCTCCCGCTGCGAGGGACGCGCCGCGAGCCAGCGCAGAACGGCGAAGACAGCGCAGAGGCCGACGATGAAGGCGACGATCCATCCGTCATAGCGGGTAAAGATGGCCGCCGCCAGGCAGAGTCCGCAACGCTCGATGGCGCGCCACGCCGGAACGCCAAGAATCGAGCCAGCCGGGCCGGGGAAAAGCCCCCGGAGAAACTCATCGAAGTAAACCACCGCCCAGATTATCGCGGCGAGGAAGATGGACTCGGTCATGGCCGTCGACTGCATGTAGAGCATCGACGGATTCAAGGCATAGATGGCGGCAGCCAGCGAGGCCGCGGAAGCCGCGGCGCGCGCGCGGACAAGGCGATAGACGCCAGCGACACCGAGAACGTAGGCGACCATCGACGGAATCGAACCACCGATACCGCTACGCCAGAGCCAATCGTTGGCGACGAATGGCGCAACCAGCAGGTGCGGCAGCGGAAGCCACACGGTTCCAATCTGACCCCACCCAGGGTTGCGTGCATCGCTAAGGCGGCGGGCGATGTTGATATGCGCGACCGCATCACCCCAAAGGAGAATGTCTCCGCGACGGTAGAACCAGACGAAGGCCATAACCGAAAACATGAACGCAAGTGCAGAGACAAAGGCCAGTTCGCCATTGCGTCCGCGCTGCTCGTTACCGATATCGTCACGATCGAGAGCCACTTCAGCGCCGCCCGCCACGGATTGGATTAGTCAAGATGAGTGAGGCTGCGGAAGAGCTTGAAGCGCTCCTCGATTTCATCGCGTGTCAGCGAGATGAGACGCTCGGGACCGAAGCGTTCCACGGTGAACGAGCCCATGACGCCTCCGTAGAACATAGCCTGTTTTAGCACCGTTCGGGTAATCCCGGGCTGCGAAGCAATATAGCCCATAAAGCCTCCGGCGAAAGTGTCCCCGGCGCCGGTGGGATCGTGAACCTCGGCAATGGGTAGAGCTGGGGCGCGGAATGGATGCGAGCCATCGGCGAAAAAGATCGTGGCACCGTATTCACCGTGCTTGATAACCAGTGACTTGGGACCTAGGGTAAGAATTTTATTGGCGGCGAGCACGAGGCTGTTCTCGGAGGCGAGCAGTTTGGCTTCACCGTCATTGATGAGAAGAATATCGACTTCCCTCAATGTTTCGAGCAGTTCGGCGCGCTTGATGTTGATCCAGAGATTCATGGTGTCGCCACCCACCAGAGCGACGCGCGGCATTTTGCGGCGCACGTCGAGTTGCAACTCGGGTTGTATGTTGGCCAGGAAGAGAATCTCGGAGTCATCGTAGGCGGCGGGAATCTTGGGGGTGAAATTTTCAAAAACGTTGAGGTCGGTGAAATTGGTCTTGGCCTCGTTCACGTTTTCGCCGTACTCGCCGCCCCAGTGAAAGGTCTTTCCGGAGGCGTGCTCAATGCCACGGGTATCGATGCCGCGCCCGGTCAGCACGGCCTCGTGCTCGGCGGTGAAATCGTCCCCCACGACGCCCACGACGCGGACCTGGGTAAAAAAGCTGGCCGAAAGCGAGAAGTATGTTGCTGCGCCGCCAAGAATCTTCTTGCGCTCGCCAAAAGGGGTTTTCAGGGAATCGAAGGCAACCGACCCGACTACGAGTATGGACATCTTATGCGCCTGCCTTTGGGCTGAGATATTTTCCGACGAGAAGATCAAGCTTGGCGCGCGTCGCGGCGGGGATCGCCTCGGGCGCGGTCATGATCGCCATAGCGAGGGCCTGACCACACTTGCAACTACGGTTAACTGGCAGGGCTGCGACGGCCTCGCGAACCACGCTGGCGGCGTTTTCCGCGTTGCGGTTCAGAACACCGATGATTTGCTCTACGGTGACGCTGTCGTGATCCGGATGCCAGCAATCGTAGTCGGTGACCATGGCGATGGTGACGTAGCAGATCTCGGCTTCGCGAGCGAGCTTGGCTTCCTGCAAATTGGTCATGCCCACGATGTCAAAGCCCAAGCCGCGGTACACGTTGCTTTCAGCCTTAGTGGAGAATTGAGGGCCTTCCATACAGACGTAGGTCCCACCGCTCTTGGTGACCACTCCGGCCGCAGCTCCGGCCTTGGCGACGATGGCGGCCAGTTCGGGGCAGATCGGATCGCCGAAAGCGATGTGGGCGACGATACCTTCACCGAAGAAGGTGGAGACGCGCTGCTTGGTACGATCGTAGAACTGGTCAGGAATCACGAAATCTGTGGGTTTGTGCTCTTCCTTGAGCGAACCGACGGCAGAGACGGACAGGATCCGTTCGACGCCGAGCTGCTTGAAGCCGTGAATGTTTGCGCGGAAATTCAGCTCGGTGGGGAGAATACGATGGCCGCGTCCATGCCGCGCAAGGAATGCCACCTCGTGTCCCGCGAGGCGACCGAGAACATATGGGTCCGAGGTCGCACCGAACGGGGTTTCGAGTTGAACTTCGTGAATGTCAGTGAGGCCCTTCATGGAGTAAAGGCCGCTGCCACCGATGATACCGATCTCTGCGTGTGCCAAATGCAATCTCCGAGGTATGCAAAAAGTAGGCGGAAAAGCTGATTATACCGGAGGCGAGGACGCAAGCGGCGGTCTCACCGGGCTGATTCACTGCGCGCTCATGACAACTCCGGCGGAGATGAGAGCGGCGTGAATCTTGGCTGCATCTTCGGGGGTGAAGGATTCGGCGGCGACAACCATGGAACCGTCGACGTAGAGGCGCACTGAGCCTTCTTCGGTCGTCCACTGATGCGGAGACGCTGCTACCGGCTGAACCGACTTGTAACGCCGCACCAGCGAGCTCTCGTAAACAGCGGCGAACTGATCGGCCGCAGCGGGCGAGGCAAAGCTGAGAACTAGGGCCAGCGGCACGGGCGCGTCCTTGGGAGACTTCTTGGTAGTAAGAGCCATGTAGTAGCCGCCCCGCCACGCGGGAGCAAGCTTGGCGGCGATTTCGTTGCTGCCCCACTGACGGAGGATGACGCGGAGGTCAATTTCGCCAAGACCAGAAAAATCGTCGCGGCGCCAGTCGCGGCCGAGGATTTTTTCCAGGGGCGCTACTTTGAGTTGCGGCTGAGGCTCGGCAGTGAGGTAGGTGGCTGGTTCCATGATCTCACGAGTGTCCAAAGGTGGGCGCTCGAAGACTCCGGCAAACGCGGACTGCTTGCCGCGTTTGACCAGAACGGCGCGGACGAATTCCATGCCGTAGGTGTAGGGGAAGAGCATGGCCTCGCGCAGATAGATCGGCGCTTTGGCGTACATCGGTGTGGAGCCTTCGTCAAGCATCGAGGACTTCATGGATTCGACCAGATCGGGCGCGCTCTCTACGTTCTTTCCCACGGGGGTGAGCTGGTAGTCGAAAAGAACAATCATGGCCTGGCCTTCGACGATGGACTGGCGGGCGGTACGCTGTTCGTCGAGAAGCATCTGTGCGGTGTCGTCCTTGGAATCCTTGGCCACGTTCAGCCACTTTTCCAGATCAAAGCTCTGGTCCTGGAGGGCGTGAACCAGTTCGTGGGCCATCACCGGCTTCTGAACCTCGGGCGCGACCCAGTCGAGAAGATAGACGGTCTTGCTGTGCGCGTCATACCATCCCTCGACCTGCTCTTTGTATAGGCCGAGCATGTACTCGCGCAGATTAAAGTCGCGTGGCAGAAGGCCGAGCTTTTTCAGCGACAGCGCTGAGCGGTCGAAGCGCTCGCCGTTTCCCTGCTCTTTCATGCGAGCCTCGATGTACTTCGCAACCTCCTCGCGAGTGGCCAGTTTCTTCTTGACGGAGTGGAGGATGGGAAGCCCGGTGTGCGCACTCGCGAACTGCAAAATGTCATCGACCGAGCGAAAAAGCTCTTTGGCTTCAGCCGCCGTGACATGATGCTCCTCGGCTGATTCTTCCTGCGACTGAACTGCAGAGGTGTCCTGCGCGGGAGTCGCGGAGGTGCCCTGCGCTGCGGGGGTATTCTGTGCGGGCGCGAGCGCAGTGACAGCCAAAGCCAGGGTAAGCAGCAGAAGCAGTTTGCGGAAGAGTTTCATCCACGTCCTTTGCAATGAAGGGCCATGATGAAAAGATAACATCCGCAGAGACCGAGGTGAGGAGAGGATCACTATCGCGACGAACGCGGTTGCGAAGAACAATCTGTTCTGCCGGAATCCAGAACCTTGTCTGCGCTGAAAACAAGAAGTACCCGGCTCCGATATAATCGATTCTTCTGGTGGCGTTTTTGATTATGTCCTCTACTCCTCTTATTCAAAGGTTCGGATCGCGGGCGGTGACCGGGGAATATACCGGAGCTGAGACGGTGTTGCGCTTTGGTTCCGTAGCGGACGAACTGGGCGCGCTGCGGCATGGCTGCGGCGTTTTTGACTCGGGCTGGCGCGGCAAACTGGTGGTAAGCGGCGAAGACCGGGTGCGCTGGCTGAACGGAATGGTCAGCAATAACACGCGCGACCTGCGCCAGGACTTTGGCAACTTCAGCTTTGTGCTAAATGCGCAGGGACACATCCAGGGCGATCTGCTGGCTTTCCAGCGGGGCGAGTTTTACGTGCTCGAAAGCGAGTTGGGGCAGGTTGCGGCGATCCGCGAGTTCTTCGAACGCTACATCATTATGGATGATGTGGAGATTGGCGACATCAGCGCGAGGCTTACGTCGATTGGCGTGGCCGGGCCGCGCGCCGTTGAGGTGCTGAGCCGCGCGGGATTGCTACCAGGAGGGGCCCAAACGGGTCAGCTGCTGGACGGAAGCTGGCAAGGCATCGGCTTTTCGCTGGTGCGCGATCCGATTGAGATAAGGGATTGGTACGAGTTGTGGCTGGCTCCAGAGAACGTTGAGGCGTTCTGGAACGCGCTGGTCGCCGCCGGTGCGGCTCCGGTGGGCGCACAGGCCCTGGAGTGGCAGCGGATTCTGCTAGGGCTGCCGAGGGTGAACGTGGACACCGGGGCTCGCGAGTTGCCGCAGGAGACCGGACAAGACTACGCGCTGCATCACAACAAGGGCTGCTACATTGGACAGGAGATCGTCGAGCGCATCCGGGCGCGTGGACAGGTGCGTCGGCGCCTCGCCGGATTGATTGTGGAGGGCAATGTTCCCGAGCGCGGCAGTAAGATCATGGCCGGAGATACAGAGATTGGCGAAGTCACAAGCAGCGCAGAGATAGTCGTAGATGGAGTGACGAGGACGGTGGCGCTGGGTTATGTGAAGTACGATACCGCTGCAAAGAATCCGGGCGGTCAGAACCTGTCCGCAGGTGGCAGCGCAGCGCGGCTCGTGGAGTTGCCGTTTCAATTCTAAAATTTCAGCAGCGCCGCTGAAATTGCGGCGTAACCGTTTCAGTTTTGCGAGTTCACATCTGCCGTAGTGGGAAGAGTGAGATGGAAAAAGAGAAGAAGCCAGAGTTTGTCGTGACCGATCGCCGCAAGTTCAACGTGGATGGAGA
Organism: uncultured Acidobacteriota bacterium; assembly: GCA_963838135.1. GTDB lineage: Bacteria > Acidobacteriota > Terriglobia > Terriglobales > Acidobacteriaceae > TOLSYN. The sequence goes on from CAWIPV010000001.1 coordinate 408,453, forward strand.
GCCCCGACCGGACGCGCCCGTAGAGCCAAGGGCAGAGCCTGCCGCGGCTGCAGCACCTTCTGCTGCGAGCCAAAGTGTCGTTCCTCCAGCAGAGCCGACTGCACCGAAGGCGGAGCCGGCGGCGGCACCCAAGCCAGAGCCGGACAAAAGGCCGTCGTTTGATGCCGTGCCGGATTTGAAAACCGGGTACAACGGTGATGCGGAGCGCACCGCATTCGGCGGACAAAAGATGGAGTTCGTTCATCTGCTGGACCTGCTGGTGCAGTCGGCGATGATGTACGCCGGGGCGATGGAGACCGGGACCGAACGGCGGGTGGACGTTGTGGGGCTGCGGCAGATGATCGACCTGATCGCGGTGCTGGAAGAAAAGACCAGAGGTAACCTGACGGAACAGGAGCAGGCGATCCTGACCAACACGGTGTTTCAGCTTCGGATGACGTACATGGAAATTGTGAACATGATCGACCGCCAAGCTATGCAGAAAGCCCCCGGCGCACCAGGAGCTGGGCGCAAGTGAAGAAAGGCACGGTGACAGTGTTGGGCAGCGCCACATCGATGGGCGTGCCCACAATCGGATGCGATTGCGCTGTCTGCCACTCCCGCGATTCGCGGGACCGTCGCACCCGGCCCTCTGTGATGGTCGAGTGGGAGGGACATCGCATTGTCATCGACAGCGGGCCGGACTTCCGCGAGCAGGCGATCCGCGAAGGCATCAATCGTCTGGACGCGGTACTATATACGCACGGCCACGCCGATCACATTTTGGGACTCGACGACCTTCGCCCGCTGACCTATCCGCGGGTGACCGGCGGCGGACGCCTTCCGCTCTATGCCAGGCCGGAGACTGCGCGGATTCTGCAGTCGGTGTTCAAGTACGTCTTCGACGAAGATTATAAATATGGCGGTCTTGCCAAGGTGGAGTTGCGCGAGATCAACGAGCCATTCGAGTTGCTGGGTCTGCGGTTGATTCCGGTGCCAGTAATGCACGGCGACGCCGAGATTATTGGCTACCGCGTCGGACGATTCGCCTATCTGACCGACTTCAGCTCGGTTCCCGATAGTTCAATTGAGATGCTGCAAGGGGTCGAGTTGGTCTTCCTGGATGCGTTACGCCATGAGCCGCATCCTACCCACTCCACGGTTGCGAATTCGTTGATGGTCGCAGCGCGCATCGGCGCAGCACAGACATTTTTCACTCACATCAGCCACGACTTGGCGCACGAAGCGACCAACCAGACACTCCCTCCGGGGGTGCGACTGGCCTACGACGGATTGCGCGTCGAGACAGATCTGGAGAGCTGAGCGTGCGCGTATTCGAGTCACTGGAAGAGATACCAAGGGATTTTGGACCAGCGGTGGTCAGCGTCGGCAACTATGACGGCATACACCGCGCGCATCAGAGGCTGATTCAGACCATATGCGAACGTGCAAAAACGCTGAATGCTCGTGCGCTCCTGGTGATATTCGATCCTCATCCCGAACGTATTTTGCATCCGCATGGCGGCCCCCCACTGATCACTCCGATAGTGCGCAAGCTAGAGCTGCTGGGCGAGACGGAATTGGACGCCGTAGTCGTAATTCCCTTCTCCCGCGATCTGTCGATGATGCCGCCCTTTGAATTCGCCCAAGAGATCCTGTTCAAAAAGTTGCACGCGATTGAAATCCACGAGGGATTTAACTTCCACTTTGGACACAAGGCGGAAGGCGACGTGGAAAGGTTGAGTGAATTCGGCCGCAATCTCGGATTTACTGTTGTGGCGCATACGCCGATGCTCTGGGGCGAACTGGTGATCTCAAGCAGCAACGTGCGCGCGGTAGTGCTCGGAGGCGAGGTGGACGTGGCCCGCCATTTGCTGGGGCGCGTGTTCAGCATCGATTCGCCACCTGGGCGCGGACGCGGATACGGCGCGAAATATACGGTTCCAACCGTCAACCTGGCACGCTACGATGAACTGACTCCGGCGTTTGGCGTGTATGTGTCGGAGATGCGCATTAACGGCGAAGATTTCCAGTCGGTCACAAACGTCGGCAACCGTCCGACCTTTGGCGAAGACTCGTTTGCGATCGAAAGCTACATCCTGAATTTTCATCCCATCCATCTATCGAGCGAAACGCCCATCCGCCTAAGCTTTCTGCACCGACTGCGCGCGGAGAAGAAGTTTCCCAACGTGGAGACGCTGAAAGAGCAGATCAGTAAAGATGTGGCGCGGGCGCAAAGATATTTCCGGCTGCGCGACGCGCTACGAAGCCACAATGCCGTGTGAGCTTCGCCCAACTGTCAGATTATTTCCATAGTCTCGCAGGGTCGCCGCACTATCGGTTGCGGCACGATTAGCGCCTGTTGTCAGTTTGCGGCTCGGGATGAATGAGCACACGAAACAGTTGCGGCACTTCCAGTTTGAACTGTGTCTCCAGCGCCGTCTGCACATCATGCACGCGCGAGAGCAGAAGGTTGTCCTGCATGGTTACATGGCAGGAGAGGAAAAGCTGGTCGCGCACGCGCTTGAAGATGATTTCGTGAACGTCCACCACGTCGGGAAAACGGGCGCCGATGGCCTTAAGCTTCCCCTCCAGTTCGCCATCCTCCACAATTGCGTCCCCGCTTTCGATGGTAGCTGGCTCACTCTCAATATGGGTGAGGACCGAGGTGATCTCGGGGACGTGAGCGCGGATGTCCGCCTCGAGGGAGGTGACGCGGTCATGAGCGGCTATCAGCGTCATCGTCTCATCGAGTTCAACGTGCAGTTCGACGTGAATATCGCCGTCCAGATCCTGCACGCTGATGTCATGCACCATGAGGTTATTCCGCAGCGCCGCAGCACGGATACGATCAAAGGTGCTCTCAGTAATGAGTTCGCGGGGTACGGCATTGACCAGCACGTCAGAATCTCCCAGCAGGTGATCGATACGCTGACGAACCTGGGAGACGACGGCATCGGATGCCTGGAAAGTTAAACTACGCGCCAGACCAACGGCCACGTCAGCAAAGTAGCGGCTGCCAGCCTTTCGAATGCGGACGCGCTCGACCCCGAGGACACCAGGGACGCTGCCGACTTGGGCAATGATTTCATTGCGTACACCGGAGGGCGCGGCATCGAGTAAAGCGTCGAGAGTTTCACGCGCGAGGCGCCAACTGACCGAGACCACGATGGCGGCGACGCCGAGGGCGGAAATGGGATCGGCCTTGGCGAGCCACGGCACATGGTAATGGCGTCCAGCCCAGACAAAACCGAGGCCGGCGATCACCACGGAGCTAGACCAGATGTCGGTGGCGAAGTGCAGCGCGTCTGCCTGCAATGCCTGGCTGGAATATTTATCGGCGACCCGCTTCAGGGCGCGCGAACGCCAGGCATCCAGCACAATCGACATGCTCATGACAAGCACGGCCCAGATGCTGGGCTCAATTTCCACGTTGTGAAAAAAAAGTCGGTGAACAGCCTCCCAGACGATCCAGCCGCAGGTAAAGAGAAGCAGGCCTGTCTCGATGAAGGCGGAGAAATTTTCGATCTTGCCGTGACCGTACTGATGATCGGCGTCGGCAGGCTTGTCGCTGACGCGCACCGAATACAGCGTCATGATCGAAGCCACAAGATCGAGCGAAGAGTGCAGGGCCTCGGACAGAATGCCGAGGCTGCCGCTTATAAAGCCGACTATAAACTTAAAAACCGTAATGACGACGGCGACGAGAACGCTGTTGCGCGCCACACGCTGTTTCTCAGCGCTCTTCAGTTCCGGGTTGATGGTTGCCGTCGTCACTATCCAATGAGCTTATCGCGGGCGACCACCGATGCCAAGGGTGCGAATGCTTTTCGTCGGTCGGCGCCCCACTCCCGACGCCCACATCGATGCTCCTACTTTTTGCCCCAGTACACACCAGCCACGCCAAAGGTATAGGGCGTGTAATTAACTACGCGGAAGCCGGCGGCTTTCATGCGCGCCAGCATCTCCGTCGGCTGCGGGAAACGCGCCACGCTGGCGGGCAGGTACGCGTAGGGGCCTTTGGTTCCTGAGAGAACCGAGCCGATGGCTGGCAGAACGCGGCGAAAATAAAAACGGTATAGCTTGCCGAGCAGCCCCTTGGGCTCGCCAAAATCGAGAATTGCGACCTCGCCATCGGCGGCAAGAACGCGATGGATCTCAACTAGGCCCGCGTCGTAGTTGGCGAGATTGCGGAAGCCGAAGGCCGCAGTGACCAGGTTGAAGCGCGAATCGGCGAAGGGCATTTGCAGGGCATCGGCCTCCACCCACTGCATTGGGAGTCCGGCACTCTTCTGCGTGGCGCGGCGGAGCATGGGATGCGCAAAATCGGCCCCTACGATTGAGGCGCCGCTCGCGCCCGCTTGGCGATAGAGCGCAAAAGTCATATCGCCGGTTCCGCAGCAGAGGTCGAGCACGGTGGCATCGGCGCGCCCGAGGATGTGACGGAAGCGGCGGGCGGTTCGCCACCACCAATAGCGATCGACGCTGAGAGAAAGTACATGATTCAGCAGGTCATAGCGCGGCGCGATGCTGGAAAACATCTGGCGCACAGCATTGGCTGCGGCCTTCTGATCCTGGGCGGGTTCGACACGGGCACCCAACGTTGTGGAAGCAGGAGGATTTGCCGGTATCGGTTTTGCTTCGTCCATCTTTTTCATTCCATCCTGACAATTGCGCGAAGCCTAGGCCTGCGACAGATTCCGCAGTTCCTCTACCACCTGAATTACGGCGCGTTCGGGGACATCGGTCACGATGTCCACCTGGCCGATATCATGAGGGAGAACAAAGTGCACCAGTCCGTCCAGGGTTTTCTTGTCGCTCGCCAGACGGCGGAAGATAGCCTTCGGACGCACGTCCACATTGGGCAGTGGCGCATAGGCCAATACCATGCTGATAATGCGCTGCGCCGCCTCGGGAGACGTCTTGTGCATTACTACGGCGATCATGGCCGAGGCTACCATGCCCCATGCCACGGCCTCTCCGTGAAGAAAGACCTTGTAGCTGGTCTCGGCTTCCAGAGCGTGGCCAATGGTGTGCCCGAAGTTGAGAATCTTGCGCAGACCGTGCTCTTCTTCGTCCTGCCCAACGACATCGGCCTTGACCCGCACCGACTCGGCAATCAGCCACTCCAGAGAAATTGGATCTTTTGCCAGAACCTGTTCGCGCTTCTGCTCCATGAATTCGAAGATGCGCGGGTTGCGGATAACGCCGGCCTTCAGCGACTCGTAGAGGCCGGAGCGATATTCGCGATCGGGCAGTGTCGAGAGCACCTGCGTATCCACCAGGACGAGCTCGGGCTGCTTGAAACAGCCGACGAGGTTCTTGCCGGCGGTGAGGTTAACGCCAGTCTTGCCGCCCACGGAAGAGTCAACCTGAGCCAGATACGTGGTGGGGATCTGCACGAAACGAATTCCTCGCATGTAAATACTGGCGAGGAAACCGGTGACATCTCCGACGACTCCGCCGCCCAGTGCAATCAGCACGGTGTTGCGGTCTGCCTTGAGCTTGACCAGTTTGTTGGAGAGGTTCTCGACCGTTGATATCGTCTTGCGGCGCTCGCCATCGGGCATTTCAATCACGTCCACCCGCGCACGGTCGGAGGCGAAGGAATCCAGCAAGGGCTTGCCCCAATGCTTGCGGATGGGTGCAGAAGTGACTACGACGAAGTGCTTGGCCGTGGGCAGAGTCTCACGAATATAGGCGGCGGCAGAGCGCAACAGTCCCTGCTCAATCAGCACATCGTAGGTCTTGCTCCGGGTTTGGATCTGTATGCGAATCAAGTCACCATCTTACCAGCCGGGGCGCTTGTGGAACACGCGAATGGGCGATGAACTGCGATTGTTTGCTGCAGGTGTTAGGATGAAATCTCGTCATGAACTCTACTTACGATTTCATTGTTGCAGGAGCCGGCGTCGCCGGACTGCGCGCCGCAATCGAGCTGAACCAGCACGGTTCCGTGCTCTGCCTGGCCAAACGCGAACTCACCGAATCCAATACACAATATGCGCAGGGCGGCATCGCAGTTGCGCTGGGAGCAGACGACTCGCCCGAAATTCATCTGCAGGACACGCTTTCCGCCGGCGCTGGACTGGTCGACGAAGACGCGGCACGAACGCTGGTAACAGAGGGCCCGTCGCGGGTTCTGGAACTGTTGGACTGGGGCGTGCGCTTTGATCGCGATACCCAGGGGCAACTCGCATTTACGCGGGAAGGCGCGCACTCGCGCAATCGCGTTCTTCACGCCGACGGGGACTCAACCGGACGCGAGATTCGGCGCGCGCTGTACGAGCACGCCGGAAAACTCAGCAACATTCATTTCGGCGAGTTCGGTTTTACCCGTGACCTGCTGCTGCAGGATGGCCGCGTGGTGGGGGTCGAACTTCTGCATGAGGACGGCAGTACCCAGGCGGTGACCGCGCGCGCCGTGCTGCTGGCAACCGGTGGGGCAGGGATGCTCTTTGCCAATACCACCAACCCAGAAGTGGCCACTAGCGATGGTTCGGCGATGGCGTTGCGCGCCGGAGCCGAACTGAGCGATATGGAGTTTCTGCAATTCCATCCCACGGCGCTATACGTTGCAGGCGCCCCGCGATTTTTGCTTTCGGAAGCTTTGCGCGGCGAGGGCGCGTACCTACGGAACAGTGCCGGCAAACGTTTCATGCTGAGCCAACACGAACTGGCCGAGTTGGCGCCGAGAGACGTGGTGGCGCGGGCTATTCATCGCGAGTTGGAAACGAGCAAAGCAGTTGAGCCGGTGGTCTACCTCGATGTGACCCACCTGGACGGAGAGAAGCTCAAAGTGCGCTTCCCGCGTATCTACGAAACCTGCCAGAAATACGGCCTGGACATCACGCGCGACCTGATCCCGATTCGTCCCGCCGCCCATTACGCAATGGGCGGGGTGCGAACCGGCCTGGATGCGCAAGCTTCGCTGCCAGGCCTCTACGCCGCGGGCGAAGCCGCCTGCACTGGGGTCCATGGAGGCAATCGGCTAGCGAGCAATTCCCTGCTGGAAGGATTGGTGTTTGGAGCCCGTGCAGCGCTCGGCATGGCTAGAGAAAGCGCACCGGCAACGCTGGACGCAGCAAAACCGCCTGCCCGGCAAGCCGTCGCTAAAGGCGATGGTGAAGGCGACGGCGAGACGTTGCGGCTTGAGACGCAGCAGTTGATGTGGAGCAACGTTGGCATTGTGCGCGATGCCGCGCGACTCTCCGAGGCCGTGACGAGGCTGACGGCGATTCTCGCGCAGCTTCCGCCTCCGAAGAACTCGCGACGCGCCGAGGCACGCAACATCGCAGAGAGCGGACTGGCAATTGCGCGCTCGGCGCTGGCTCGTAAGGAGAGCCGCGGCGGTCATTATCGGAGCGACTTTCCGGAAAAAGATGACACGAATTTTCGGAAGCACTCGGTCCTGAGCTGTGATTGTGTGCGCTTCGAATGAAACGGGCCGGAATGAATCGGACGCGAATCAACTTGAGTTTGCACCAAGAGCACCGCGGCGCTCTTGGCGAATCCGCAACTCGCTGTTATGATTGCCAAGTGCAGTAACGCACACCACCCAGGTTTGTGGGGCTATAGCTCAGCTGGGAGAGCGCATCGTTCGCAATGATGAGGTCGTCGGTTCGATCCCGACTAGCTCCACCAAGTTTTCATCCAAGCAGTTCCTAGAACGTCCTAAAGCCAGCGTAAATGCTGGCCTTTTCTATGTTTATCGTCCGATGGGGGCTGAGGCTGTTTGTTGACATCCGAGGGTAACCAGGGGCAACATTGGGGGCAACTGCGCTTCTGTGATAAGGAGTTGCCCCCAACATGGCCCTTACCGACACTGCTGTCAAGGATGCGAAATCGGATGGGAAGACCGTCAAAAAAATCGAATGTCCACTGGCTTGCGAACGCGCCGCTCAGGAGATTTCGCCGGCTGGGGCGTGAAAACCATGCGGGCTATAAATGCAGCTAAGTCCCCAGCGGTCCTTGCACCAACCGCACTGGCTTTCTGTGCCGCCATTGCCGACGATCGCGTTCCAGTAACGGTCCGTCTCTTCCTGATTCTCCGTCGCGATCTGGAAGGATAATGCCTCGCTGTGCCGAAATGCCGGGCCGCCGTTGAGACCGAGACAAGGAATGCCCAGGACGGTGAACTCCACCGTCAGCACATCGCCCTTCTTGCCGCCTGGATAGTCGTGTGCTCGTCCTGTTTAAGCCTGGCCTGGGGGTGACCTACGCGGCTTTGGTACCGTAGGCGAGGCTGGCATACCAACTACCCCGGCCTTCCGGGGTGAGGTCCATGAAGTGCCAGACAGGTGTGAGCAGATCGATGCCACGCTCCAGGATGTCGGGCGCCATCCTGGGATGCGCTGTGTAAAAGTGATGCAGTATACCGTTGGCGTCGCGCGTAAAAACAGAAACTGCTGAGTCCTGACCGCCTTCGTGGTCTTCGCTGCCTAAGTCGTATTTGAAAGTGTTGTCGCCGGCGCTGAGGAGGCGCAGATTGTCCCAGCCTCGGTCGCGAGCGTGGGCACGCAGAGTTGGGAGATCGGCAGCAGCGACAACAGCGAAGTCAAAATTCTGAGCGAGATGATGGGCAACACCATTGGCACTGTCGAGCCAAGCGGTGCACATGGGGCAAGCTTTAGTCTGCCTTTTTCCGAACATGAAGTGATAGATGACGAGCGAACGATTGGGCTTGGTGAAGAGTTCGCTAAGGCGGACGGTGCGCACAAACGCATCACCGGCATTGAGATCACGTGAGCCCTCTTCAAATTGATAGTCCTGAATAGCAGCACCTTCAGGAAGATTGCGGCGCAGCGCAGCGACGCGTTCGCGCTGACGCATGAGCTCGATTTCGGCAAGCCGAAGTTCCTCGCGCTTTGCCAGGTACCCGGAAGATTCGTTGGTCAGATTGGTTTGGCGAAACGTTCCATCAATTACTGTGTGAACCATGATGGTGGCCTCCGCGTGTCATTCTCGCTCTTGCAGTAATGATGCAATCCTGGGGGCACGCGGATTCCATCAATATGTGCAAGACAGCCCGACTACGGGCTGGAATACGGGCTTACTCAGCTTCAACCTTGTCGCCCTATCGTGTGTTTGTCTCGCGTGAGCCTCAGGTCCTGAGTCTCAGGGGATTTTGTGGCAGAAGGCAACTCTTTATGGAAGACGGCATGGAGGTCAACGCCGGCATGCGCAAAACGGCCGACTTCAGTCCGTGCTCTTCCACCAGCGAACCAACGTCGGCAGCCGGAAGTTTGCCATTTACATCAAACAAAATGCCCACTGAAACCAGCTCCTGTCGTGGCCATTCGGAAGGTCGGAAGCAGAGGAAGCAGGGATGGCAACCGTGTCTGTGCGTAAACTTTGTTTCATTGCCATGCTGGGTGCGGCTGCGTTTGCGGCAACGGGAACGCTGCAGGTCCAGATAAAGGAATATGAATTACCGACACCAAACTCGCGACCTCACGATCCGGCGCTGGCGCCTGATGGTTCGCTCTGGTATACCGCCCAGGCGAGGCAACTTGGGCGTTGCCCTGCGACTCCCAATCATGGATGGTCAATTCCACTTACCATTACCCCTTCAACAAGGAGAGATCCGCAATGTCAGGTAACGTAGAACCTATTCCCGATGGCTATCACACCGCAACCCCATACCTAGTCGTAAAGGGCGCCGCCAAGGCGATCGAGTTTTACAAGAACGCATTTGGCGCGACGGAGTTGATGCGCATGGCGGGCCCCGACGGGGGAATCATGCACGCGGAACTCAAGATTGGCGACTCCATCATTATGATGAGCGAGGAAAACCCTCAGTGGGGGACGCGCAGCCCCGAATCACTTGGCGGCTCGCCGATGAGCTTGTATCTCTACGTCGAGGACTGTGACAAAGTTTTTAATCAGGCCGTAGGTGCCGGGGCGACCGCGACCGTTGCGGTGAAGGATCAGTTCTATGGAGACCGCAGCGGAGCTGTCAAAGATCCATTCGGACACTCCTGGCATATCGCCACACACAAGGAAGACGTCTCGATGGACGAAATCCGCAAGCGCATGGCCAAGATGGCGGCATAGCCGCGTAGACAACATGGGGCGTTAGAAGCTTACAACCGGAGACCCTGCAGGGAGAGAATTCCTGCTCCAAAGCACGGTTAATTTTTCTTCCTCTTATCCCCCTGACGCGTCATCACTACAGAGGCGACTTAGCGGCAAGCTTTGCCACCCCAGAGATGAACAATAGGAGGATGTATGACATACGCAGACAAAGCAGTTCTGGTGACCGGGGCCAATCGCGGTATTGGACAGGCGCTGGTCGAGGAAGCCTTGAAGAGAGGCGCGAAGCGAGTGTATGCCGGGACGCGCCAGCCGTTGGCCCATTCGGATGTGCGGGGCACGCCCCTGACCCTGGATGTAACCAACACTGCACAGATTCAGGGAGCTGTCGAGAGAGTCGAATCTCTCGATATCCTCATCAATAACGCAGGCTTGGCGCTTTTCAATGACTTGAGCGATCGTGCTGCGCTCGAACAGAGCCTCGCCGTCAATCTGTTTGGCACGTATGGCGTGACCCAGGCTTTCCTGCCGTTGCTGACTCGTTCTCGGGGAGCCATTGTCAACGTTCTGTCGGTGGCGGCCCTCGCCGCTTTTCCGATCCTTCCAGCCTACTCGATCTCCAAGGCGGCCGCGTTCTCCCTGTCACAATCGCTGCGCGCTCTTTTGGCCGGACGAGGCGTGAGGGTACATGCTGTCCTGCCCGGGCCCGTGGACACGGATATGGCCCGAGGTTTGGACCAGCCGAAGGCCTCGGCGGAGTCCGTTGCACGAGCCATATTCGACGGAGTGGAGAACGGGGACGAGGAGATCTTCCCAGATCCGATGTCTAATTCTCTGTTGGAGAGCTGGCGCAGCGGTGCGGCCAAGGGGCTCGAGCGCCAATTTGCGGCGTTCGTAAACGCAGAGCCCACGAAGGCGGCCTGAAGAGTGTGCGCGCCGGGGTCTGAGATTCCGGATCGTGGAGGCCCACTCTGGCCAGTCGGAACACTCGAAAGCGCTCGCAATCTTTCCTCGCACGCTGGAGATCTTCGACATGGCTGGAGTTGTCGGTCCATTTCTCGAACGAGCAAACCGGGTCACGTCGGTCTCTGTTGTGTCACACGGACGCGGGCTCGCCCACGCGCGCTTCGCCCCTGAAGAGAGCCCATATCAGTTTGTCGCCATGGTTCCTCAGGATGTGACCGAGCGGTTGCTGGTAGAAGAGCTGCGTCGCAAAGGTGGAGCTGTCGAGTACGAAACGACTTTCTTGTCAGCCGCTGAGCAGCACGGCGGCGTGAATGTAACGCTGGAGCGGAAGGGCGAGCACGATCCCGCCCACGACTTTGTATCAGTCTCGATGGGTCAGGGCCTGGGGCTCGCGGCTGCCTCGGAGGCCCGCGCCAGTGCTTGCGTGTCGATATACTCCCGGATGTTCGTCAGTTTGCCATTTCGAACGGTAATGGCGAAGACAAAATGGTCCTCGAACGTCCTATTCGTGGCTTTGATTCTCCCCGTAGCCAAGCCGACGACCAGAACCCGGTCTCCCTGCGCTATGAACTCGGGGGGCTCTGGGAAGGAAGTTTCCACCGTTTCGTTAGCCTTCTGAAGTAAATTCTCCAATCCCGCGTGCCCGCGGTGCGTGCCGGCCAGCGGCCAGTCCTCGCCCGGAATGATCCACTCAATATCTTCGGCAGACAACGCCAGCAAACCTTGTTTATCGCGGCGGCCGAGTGCCGCAAGAAAATTCTTCACAATCTGGACGTTCTTCTCGATGCTCATCGAAACCTCTCCTTTTCCTGTACATCGGATCGTGTCCGATCTAATCGGATACGATCGAAATAAAACCCGCGACTGGAGCAAGGGAGGGAACGATCGCGTCCCTGAAGTCGGACGGTCTCTACTTCCGTGTCCTGCCGCAGGATTTCCAGGCCGAGCCGCGGCGTGCTGGGTTACACGCTCTTCGACGCGTCTTCAGATGGCCGACAAGCCGCCGTCGACGGACAACTCCACCCCGTTCACGAAGCTCGAATCGTCTGAAGCAAGAAACAGCGCGACCGTCGCGATTTCCTCAGGTTGACCCATCGTTCCCCGCGGGATTAGGGACTCGAACATCTCCTTCGCCTCCTTGGTGAGAACTTCTTCCTGCATCGGTGTGGCGATCGGCCCCGGGCTCAGCACGTTCACCCGGATATTCCTGCCCTTCAGTTCATTGAGCCACGTGCGTGCGAATGAGCGCAATGCCGCCTTGCTCGCCGCATACACGCCGAAACCAGGAAAACCCTTCACCGAAGCAACTGACCCGGTCATGATGATCGATCCGCCATCGTTGAACAGCGGCAACGCCTTCTGAACCGTAAACAGCGTGCCGCGCACATTCAGGTCGAAGGCCGCATCGAAGTGCTGCTCGGTAATCTCGCCCAGTTTGAGGGCTTCGCCCCTGCCCGCGCTCGCGAACAAGATGTCGATCTTGCCCTTTTCCCGCTTGACTGTGTCGAACAGGCGGTCGAGGTCGTCGAGATTGGCCGCGTCGCCGCGCACGCCGGTCACGTTCCGGCCAATCAGCTCGACGGCCTCATCGAGCGCCTCCTGCCTCCTGCCCGTGATGAAAACGTAGGCGCCTGCTTCAACAAACCGCTTGGCGCTCGCCAGCGCCAAGCCGCTTCATCCACCCGTGATGACTGCAACCTTACCCTCAAGCTTTCCCATAATTACTCCATTCGGTAGATGCGTAGCATTCAATACAGTGAGTAGATTCCTTTGACGGTGGACGAGAACTGCTCGGGAGTCCTAATATTTGTCTATTCGTCCAAAAGAGGGAGGCTAAGTTGGACCCGATAACAGACATCTTCAGAACGATGCACGTAACCGCTTTCGGTCTGCACAGGCTCGAAGCCACAGCCCCGTGGGCGTAAAACAGGAAAAGCACGTTCGTCTACTTACTTCCGGCATTGGTAGTCACCATCGAGAACCTCTCGCCTGCACGCACCCAAGCACAAGAGCACGCGCGGCCCGGCTTGCGCATGATCGCTGGGCAGCCTCCCAGTGCCTCCGAAAGGGACGTCGCGTGAAGATGTCCATCGAGATGGAACTGCCGACAGGCGCGAAGCAGCCTCGGGTGCTGCATTGGTACGCGGGTTTAGGCGATTACTGGGCGCTTACAAAACCTGAGGTCAATTTCCTGATTGTGATCACAACCTTCGCCGGTTTTTACTTGGGTTATCCAAAGCAGTCTGCCAACTTTCCGCTGCTGCTGCTTGTTCATTCTTTGCTGGGCACGCTGCTGGTTGCCAGCGGCACTGGTACGCTCAAACGCGGCCGCGCGCCGACTGCTATTCGGTTCGATCATTTACCTTCCTTCGATCTATGTTTTGCTGATGATTTGCAGGACTTAATCGGCCAAAGGTGCCGCTTCGCCAGATGCGTGCCTGTCATGCTGTTGTGGCGTGGGGTGTTTTTCGTTAGTAATCACGCTCGGTGACGTTCGATCTCACTGGCCAAGCTGTGCAGTTTTCTCGACAATACCCAAGCTCCTTATTGAAAAGCTCATTTTTATGCACCTCCTCTTCCACCGTCCTCTGCCGCAACAACAAGCCGGCTAATCTGTCGGTAGATGACTCCCGTCACCGTGACGAATCACGAACCCATTTCGAAGCGCCACTCATTTGTGATTGGCTTCTAAGCGGCTGCGGCACCAATGCTGTCGAGGTCTGACTCCACACCCGGTGTCAAGCATTTCAAATGGGACAAGAGACCGCTTACAGATTTGCATCATCCAAACATGTGCGAGAGACCTACCAATGAGTTTCGAACCGATTGAGAACTATGGGGCAATTGGTAACATGCGTTCGATTGCCCTGGTAGGCATGAATGGATCCGTTGATTTTCTCTGCTATCCGGACTTCGATTCACCTACCGTCTTTGCAGCGCTGCTCGATGACGAGCGAGGTGGGCGATTTCAGATTCAGCCTGAGCTCAACGATCGGCGAGTGCGCCAGCTTTATCTGCCTGACACCAATATTCTGGTGACTCGCTTTCTTGCTGAAGAAGGCGTTGCTGAGCTGACCGATTACATGCCCATTGGGAACGACAGAACAGAACCCAACGAAATTATCCGGACGGTCACAGTAGTCAGGGGCGAAGTCAGCTTCAAGATGACGTGCCAGCCACGTTTTCACTATGCAAGCTGCGGGCACACCATTCGACTCCATGATCAGTGCGCAATCTTTACGCCGCAGGATCATGTCAAATGTCTGCCAATGACGCTTTACTCCACAATTCCGTTGCAACGGGAAGCTCAGGATGCTGTAGCCCAGTTTCGTCTAGCGGCTGGGCAATCGGTGACGTTCTTGTTTGGCGAAAGCCGCTCTCCGGAGCAGTCACCGGAAATGGAGCGCGTAGGAGAGCGATTCCATCAGACAGCACAATTCTGGAGAAAGTGGATCGCGAAATCAAAGTACAAAGGGCGCTGGCGGGAGATGGTCAACCGCTCTGCCTTGGTACTGAAATTGCTGATTAGTCGCGAATATGGCTCGCTGATCGCTGCGCCGACATTCTCGCTGCCGGAGGAAATTGGCGGAGTGCGCAACTGGGACTACCGCTTCACATGGCTCCGCGATGGAGCGTTCACGCTCTACGCGCTCATACGGCTCGGATTTGTGGAGGAGACTGGGGCATTTATCGAATGGCTGAAAGGCCGCCTGAGTGATGACGCCGAGCGTGGTCCCTTGCAGGTCATGTATGGAGTGGATGGCCGCCAAAAACTGGACGAGGTTACTCTCGACCAGTTGGGCGGTTATGAGAACTCGGCCCCGGTGCGAATTGGAAACGCGGCCTATCAGCAACTCCAATTGGATATTTATGGCGAGATGTTGGACTCCGTCTATCTGGCAAATAAATACGGCAGCGCTATCACGTACGACGGATGGCAAAATGTCCAGCGGGTGCTGGCTTGGCTGGACAAGAATTGGCGGCGGCCCGATGAAGGAATTTGGGAGGTGCGTGGCGGAGCACGGGAATTTCTGCACTCGCGACTCATGTGCTGGGTGGCTTTTGATCGCGCCATTCGGCTCGCGCAAAAGCGCTCTCTGTCAGCGCCGTTTCAAGAGTGGCTGAAGACGCGGGATGCAATTCGTGACGATATCTTCACAGGCTTCTGGGATGAAGAACTGCAGTCGTTCGTCCAGTCGAAGGGCTCTAAGGATCTGGATGCTTCGGTGTTGCTGATGCCTTTAATGCGCTTCATCAGCCCAGTGGATCCACTGTGGCTTTCAACCATGCGGGCGATTGAAAGCCGGCTCGTAGAAGATACACTCGTGCGTCGCTATGAGGCCGAACGCACTCACGTGGACGGAATGCCTGGGGGCGAGGGTAGCTTCACGGCCTGCTCCTTCTGGTACATTGAGTGCCTTGCGCGAGCCGGGCAATTGGAAAAAGCTCAGTTGCTGTTTGAGAAGCTGCTGGGCTATGCCAACCATCTCGGGCTGTACTCAGAGCAGCTAGGCTCGAATGGCCAGCACTTGGGAAACTTTCCCCAGGCGTTTACGCACCTTGCGCTGATCAGCGCCGCAACTTATCTAGACAGAATGCTCTCAGGCGAGGACAGTGCAGTGTGGAGGTAGGAGAGCTTTCGCCGGCATCGAGAACCACGGCGTCCTGATCCGCAAGTAAGCGGAGATGTTGAATTGACGCTAGAGCGACTCGGCCGAATACCGCGCTGTGCTGCGGCACTGGCGAGCTCTCAGCATCGCCCTGCACGCGGATAACTGTGCATGTATTCGAGCACCTCTGGTGGGACCAAACAGCACTTCCGCTGCGCCAGCCGCAGCCTTCTTGGTCAGCAGAATCTGTTCTTCTCCAAGCGGCTCGCCGGGGGCGGCAGAGGTGTCGTGCTTGTGGGGTGGCGCCCGGGCAATATGGTTGTCGACGCTGATCAGCTACGAGTGCTCCCGCTCTTTTTGTGCAGTTCGGATCGCTATGTCCTGCGTTGCGCGGCGAGGGAGGCACGAATCCCGTCGGGCAAGACACAAAGGGCAACTGTGCACCAGTTGGATCAGAGCGAATGCGATTCCACGAAGTCTCGCGCGAGAAGATGCCACGAGAAGAGATGGAGCGCGCAACAAAACATGTTGTTGAAGGAAACCCATAGTCGCAACGAGCAAATCTAATTTCACGGTCCGTTCAACGTCCCGCGTGAGAGGAGCGCATATGGCGACTCCGGCAAAGGTTCGCGTCAATGTTGCTATCGGCAATCTGCGGATTGGCTCCAACCCGCACCCCGAGCCACCGATCTCGCAGGGGCTTTGCTACCCCAGGCGCACAACTGCTGAGGCCGCTCTGTGCTGCGTTCCAGGCAGACTAGCGTCTGTACTGCTGTTGGCAGCAATCACATTCTCTGCCCGGGCACAAACCACCCAGACCTCGCTTTCATCCGGTTTACAAAGCGTCCCCAGTGCGCCGGCAACGAACGAGGTTGTGCACCTCAGCCTTCGCGATGCCATAAGCATGGCTGTTCGTTACAACCTCAGCGAGATCGAAAGTGCAGAAAATTCCCGGGCAGCACGCGGACAAAGACTCCAGGCGTTGAGCAGCTTGCTGCCACAGGTGAGCGCAGGACTCCGGGAAAACGTCACGCAGTACAGCACCGTCGATACGCTGGGCGTGAGAACAACTTTTATTCCGCCTGTCATTGGACCATTCAGCTACACCACCGCGCAGGCAAGCTTGAGTCAGACGTTGTTCAGTATCGAATCGATCCAGCGGTTCCGAGCTGCGCGTACAGCCGAACAGGCCGCAAAGATGACCTATAACGACACGCTCGATGTGGTCACGCTGATTGTGGGCAACGCTTATTTGCAGGTTATCGAAGACACCTCGCGCATTGAGGCCGCAGAGGGGCGTGTACAGAGCGCCCAGGCGATCTACGACCAAGCCGTAGATGATTTTCAAGCCGGCACCAGCCCGAAGATCGATGTGACCCGCAGCGCGGTCCAACTTCACACGGAACAATACAATCTCAGCGTCGCTCGCAATGATTGTGCGATCGCTAAACTAAACTTGGCGCGTGGCATCGGACTGCCTCTCGGCCAGGCGTTCGACCTTGCAGATCGACTGCCGTATGCGGACCTCGAGCCCCCGAACGTCGAGGAGGCGCTCAAGACCGCCTACAACTCGCGGAGTGACTTCCGCGCCGCCCTCGATTCCCAAAGGTCCGCGCAGCAAGAGCTTGCCGCCGCTCGCGGCGAGCGCTACCCCGTGATGGCTGCGAATGGTAACTATGGGGTGCAGGGGCCGACCTTTGGCCGCTCTCATGGAATCTTCGATTTTCAGGCCGGAATCAGCGTTCCGGTCTTCACCGGCGAAAGAATTAAGGGCGACCTGACGCGTGCGGAAGCGGCACTTCGGCAGCGTCGAGCGGAAACGGAAAACCTTCGCGGGCAGATCGACTACGACGTCCGCAAGGCATATCTGGATCTAAACGCTGCAAAAGAGCAGGTGGCGGTTGCTCGGCAAAACGTCGATCTGGCCAATGAGAACCTCGCCCGCTCTAAAGAACGCTTCGCCGCAGGCGTGACCGACAGCGTCGAGGTCGTACAGTCCCAGCAATCATTGTCAAGCGCAGACGATGAGTACATCGCCAGTCTTTACAGCCATAACCTTGCCAAACTCGAACTGGCCCGCGCTTTGGGAGTCGCACGGACTAACTACAACCAATACCTGCAAGGAAGGTGACGCCTGTTGCCCGGGGAAGCGTATCTGTATGCCTGACGAGAACACATTGCGTACGCCGATTGAAGACAAGGAATCCGTGGTAGAAATGCCGTCAGTTCACGATAGAGGGTCCGCCCGCGTCGTGCCACGGTGGCGATTACGCTC
Source organism: uncultured Acidobacteriota bacterium (assembly GCA_963838135.1). Lineage (GTDB taxonomy): Bacteria > Acidobacteriota > Terriglobia > Terriglobales > Acidobacteriaceae > TOLSYN. Next base: position 426,318 of record CAWIPV010000001.1, read on the forward strand.
AAAGCGTCGCGGAATCATTTTGGTTGTTTTCGTGTTGTTTGTCGTGCTCGTTGGAGGCATGATGTTGTGGCACTACCTCACCGGGTACGAGTCCACCGATGACGCCCAGGTAGATGTGCACATCTACCCAGTGAGCGCGCGTATCTCAGGATATGTGATCAAGGTCAACGTGGACGACAACCAATATGTCGAGAAGGGAACGGAGCTGGTCGACATCGACCCGAAGGACTACCAGGTTGCGGTTGATAAAGCGCGCGCCGATCTCGCAAATGCGGAAGCGACAGCGCACTCTCTCAACATTACCGTTCCCATTACATCTGTGAATACCTCAAGCCAATTGAGATTCTCCGCGTCGGATGTTGAAAACGCCAGCGCCGGAATTATCGTCGCAGAGAAACAACTCGCTGCCGCTCATGCCCAAGTGGATCAAGCCGAGGCCAACGATGTGAAAGCGCAGGACGACCTAAGACGGTACAAGCGACTGGTCGAGAAACAGAACGTCTCCGAACAGATCTACGACCAGGCTTTGGCTGCCGCAAAAGCGAGTACTGCCAATGTCGCCGCCGCCCACGCCAGTGCGGCCGCCGCGCAGCAGGCGGTGCGGCAAGCGAATGATCGACTCTCCCAGACTCAGGCGAACCACCGTGCCGCAGAGACCGGGCCTCAGCAAGTCGCATCAATCCGCGCTCGCGCACTCTCCGCCATCGCCGACGCTCAACAGAAGCGCGCGGCGCTGGAGCAGGCTGAACTGAACCTGCAATACACCAAGATTCTTGCGCCCGACAGCGGCGAGGTGAACAAGACGGTTGTGGTCGGCTTGAACGTGCAACCCGGCCAGCAGTTGCTGAATGTCGTCCCTCTCGACGAAATCTGGATCACCGCGAATTTCAAAGAAACGCAGCTCAAGCACATGAGGCCCGGGCAGAAGGTGGAAATCAAGGTTGATTCCAACGGACGCACCTACAAGGCTCATGTCGACAGCATTGCCGGAGCGACAGGGCCGCTGTTCAGCGTGCTCCCGCCTGAGAATGCGACCGGCAACTACGTCAAGATCGTGCAGCGGATTCCGGTGAAACTGGTGCTGGAGCCGGGAGAAAATCGCGACCATCAGCTCCGGCCGGGTATGAGCGTGGAACCGAAGGTGTACTTGCGATGAGTTCCGGCGACCCCACTCTCACTGCGAGTGAGGCTTCCTGGCAGCCCAAGTACAATCCCTGGCTGATTGCTGCGGTTGTGTCCATGGCGGCGTTCATGGAAATTCTCGACACCAGCATTGCCAACGTTGCCTTGCCCTACATAGCTGGTAATCTGGGCGCGAGCAACGACGACAGCACCTGGGTCCTCACCTCTTACCTGGTCTCCAATGCCATTGTGCTTCCCATCAGCGGTTGGTTCGCAGTCAGGTTTGGGCGAAAACGGTTCTTCATGGTGTGCCTCACCATTTTCACCTTGAGTTCGCTGCTGTGCGGAATGGCGCCGAGCCTCGGTTTTCTTCTGCTGTTCCGCGTCATGCAGGGCGCCGGCGGAGGAGGGCTCCAGCCGATGTGTCAAGCCATTTTGGCAGATACCTTTCCACCACAAAAACGAGCCTTGGCTTTCGCAGTGTTTGGCATAGCGGCGATCATGGCGCCGACCATCGGACCAACCCTGGGCGGGTGGATCACGTTCAACTACTCTTGGCGCTGGATCTTCTTCATCAATCTCCCGGTCGGCGCGCTAACGTTGGCGTTTGTGCTTCGCCTCGTTGAAGACCCACCCTATTTGGCCCACCTCAAAGCAGCCGGGGTCAAGCTGGATTACATCGGTATCGCTCTGCTGGCACTGGGAGTTGGCGCCCTACAGGTTTTGCTCGACAAGGGGCAGGAGGATGACTGGTTCGGTTCGCATTTCATCCTGACTCTGATGGTAATTTCGAGTTTGTGCCTGATCTCGCTGGTCTTTTGGGAGTGGTTCAGTAAGAATCCAGTCATTGACGTTCGCCTCTTCAAAAACTTCAACTACCTGAGTTCGAACCTGATGATGTTCACCTTCGGCATCCTGCTGTTCGGCAGCCTTGTGACGATGCCCCTGTTTCTCCAGACCGTGTTGGGATATACGGCCGAGTTAGCGGGATTCGTTCTTTCGGGAGGCGGGTTTGTCGTCCTGCTCTCCATGCCCATTGTCGGCCAACTCACAACCAGGATTCAGGTGCGCTACATCATTGCCTTTGGCTGGCTCTGCCTGTCGATTGCAATGTACTACTCTACGTGGCGTATCGACTTGCTGATCAGCTTCGGCTCGGCCTCGTGGTTACGCGTCGCGCAATCTATGGGTTTGGGATTTCTTTTCGTGCCGATCACGCTGGCGGCATACATTGGCATGCCGGCGGAGAAGAGCAATAGCGTTGCGGGCATGGTCAACTTCATGCGCAACATAGGGAGCAGCGTCGGAACGTCGATGGTAACGACGGTGCTTGCGCGTCGCGCGCAATACCATCAGTCGATTCTGGTCGGCCACACAACGCCGGGAAGTCAAAGCTTTCAGAACTTAATCAACGGCCTTGCCCAGCGCCTGGTCCACTCGGGAATGAGCCTCCCTGACGCTCAGCATCGAGCTTACGCCAGTATCTATCAAGCTATGCAGGCACAGGCCGCGAACCTGGCATACATCGATATATTTTGGATTCTCGCCGTTGGCGCGGCAATTATGTTTGTGCTGTCGTTTCTTCTCAAGAAGAATGACCCAGGCGCGGGCGGCGCGGCGGCGGTGGGTTAAGCGTTGTGATTGGAGTGTTTGGGGGAATCGCAATGTCGGGTTCCGGCATCCACTTCGGGGGGAGTGTTGTGATCAAAGTCATCACCATTGAGCGGGAGTACGGCTGCGGCGGCGGGGTAATCGCAAAGAAGATAGCCGACCGCCTTGGCTGGAAACTGTGGGATCAGTTGCTGACTTGCGAAATCGCCCGGCTGTCAGGGTGTGACCAAGCGGAGGTCGAGTGCAGAGAAGAGCGTGTTGACCCACTTTACTATCGACTCTTCAAATCCATCATGCGAGGCAGCTTCGAAGGCAGCCTGAACGCGCACCGTCTGAAACTGCTCGACGCCGATAGCATCCAGCGGATCACCCAGCAAGTCGTCCTACAAGCGGCATCGGCTGGAAATTGCGTTATCGTTGGCAGAGGGTCACAACATTTCCTTCGGAATCGCGATGACACCTTGCGCGTCTTCCTCTTCGCTCCGAGAGAAGATAAGGTGCGCCGCCTGAAGGCGGAGAACATAAATGAGAAAGAAGCGGAACAGTTGGTGGATACCGTGGACGAGGAGCGAGCCGCCTTTATCGAAAGATACTTTCATTTGGAATGGCCGAACCGCCCCTTGTATCACGCCATGCTCAACACGAATGTCGGGGATGAAGCCGTAATTCGCACAATCTTGAGCCTGAAGAAGGACCTGGAACAGCAAGCCGCATAGTTCTCGAACCGGGTGAGCCTCTGCCTGATCTGAATGCGATTGATTTCGTCAAAAGCGTCTTGCGGAAGCGTGGAGATGTTGAAATTCTTTTTCGCTCGAGCCGCGGTCCTAAGCGTGGTAAGCAAAGCCCTGCCGCGCTGCACCGCCCATGCGAAACCGTCAGTGGGTTGTGGACTGCACACTGCATCCGGCGAAGATAGCCAGAACGGCTTTTGCCTCGCGCGATGAGAGCGGGTTCGCCTTCTGCTCTCGCAAAGTTGGTTGAGCAAATCTCCGGACGCCCTCTGCTAAAGAGCGACACAGCAGCATAACAACCCAATCGCTGAATTATAAATTAAAGGCGCAACGCCCCAGTACGAATGCGCCGACAGTGGTTTTGACATGCGCGATGCCTACTTGCCCGGAGTAACCCGCTTCAGGCACTGCATCGGCGATTTGGCGCATATCGAGATCCGGGGCCGGACCAGGTCGGGTCGGGAGAGTGGCGCTGTTCCACTTGCTACGTTACGGGAACATTCAGCAGAGCCAACCAATACTGAACAGATTGCAGCACAAAGCCGCAAAGGATGAGTACGACACCAACAGCTCCGAGCCGCCGTTCTGGCAGGTTGTCAGCGTAGTACTCAATGTAAGGATTTACCGTCGTTCCGATACCAGTCACGAGTCCGGTTACGAGACCAACCCGGATTGCAAAGATCCAGGTGCTGTCGATCCGATGCACGAGGGCACTACAGATAAGTGCCGTGGCAGTGTATCCAGCGGTCCGGATAACAGCTCCCCAAAACTGGGGACGTGTCAGGCGAGGGCGTCGAGACGCCACATAGCCGACAGCGGGCCGCATCCCGCGAGAGTAGGAGAAGGTTGATCCGGCCGTGACCAGAAGGGCAAAGGCGATTCCGAATTTCAAACCGAGAGTCCTGTACAGTCCGGCGCCGAACGCCAACCCGCGTACCGCGCTGAATGATGCTTCCGAAGGCAACGGATAATGATCGAGGCCCCGGGCTGCTCGATTCAACTCCATCGAGATGGTGACGCCGGTAGCGATACCTGCGACGAGACCAAAGAAAAGGCCAAGGCCAAGGGCGTATCCAATTCCGAAAACGAGGGAATACGTTACCGCCCGCGTAAGGAGCAGCCGCAACGGACCGTGTTGTCCACCCAGAATGTCGTACGCTAGATAAAAGTACGGGTGGTACGGCGACGGAAGCAGCGGAAACGGCGAGATCACGAAGCTGCTCGAAACCATGCCGGGCATCGTCCGCGAGCCCAATGGTGATATTCATTTTGCGGAGTGGAACTGTCGAGCCGGGCAGAACAACGTGATTATCCGTACGGATGGCACGGTCGCGCCGTGCTTCCCGATGTATGCATCGAGCTTCGATTGGGGCAATATCGACGAGCCCAAGTTCGACCAGAAGCAACTTACCGACATGAAGAAGAGCTGCCAACAGCATTGCTTTTCAACCCTCAACCACAATCTCTCCTACGCATACAACGACGCGAGGGCCATTAAATGGATTTGGACGCAGGTGGTCACAAACAAGTTACAAGGCGGAGCCAAAACCTTTGGGGATTAATGAGCATGGCTGCATTCCGACAAAGGTTGTAGCTAGATGACGATTGATTACGGAACTGCGTCTTTCTGCGGCACGTAGCACTACTTTTATTTTTTGGCGCTGGGCGTGAGCCTGCGCACGATGAACTCCTGTGCCAAGTCAGCGGCCACGCGCTCGGCGGTGCCAATCAGGAAATTCGAGAACATTCAACAGCTCGCAATCTATCATTTTCATGAAGCTCAGAGCAGAGCGCCTTCTCGCACGGCAAGCCTTTTCGAACTTATCGATTTTACTTTTTTCGTTTGTGAGTGGTTTTGCCGTATTCACTGCCGCGATTTGGCTGCAGTGGCTCGTCTACGACGAATGGTTACACTGGGCCGGGCCGCTTCGCCTTACTGGAAGCGTGCTGGCAGGCGCTCTGACGTTCGCGTTTGCTCTACGCTGGCGATCCACGGTACGTCAGCACGATTTGGAAATGCAACGCCGCTTCGAGAGAATCGCGCAGATGAATGACCGCATTCGCAACGCGTTGCAGGTTATCGAATGCGTTACGTATGCCACGAATCCTGAAGCAACGGCGCCGGTCCGGGACGCGGTGGATGTCATTGAGGCTGTTCTCCATGAGGTTCTTGCCGAAACCCGACCGGCCCCACCTCACGCATCGCTTTCAAGTCCACCGCCGCCAGAATCCATTACGAAACAGGATTCGACATAGCAATCCTCGTTGCTTTTAGAAGCTCAGAGAAATCTCACTCCGGTCGGCAGGAATCCGCATTTCGACTCCGCGATCATGATTGACCACAACCGTAGCGCCGATATCGATCATGGCAAGCGGAATGGTGCGCTCATGGCGGTCAACGGTGAGGTACAAAGTGTCGTGGGTAAGCAAATATCGCCGGACTTCAAGGCGCTCACCGTTGGTCAAAATAAACATCGCCGCCGGCTGCGGCTTGGAGGCTGAATTCGCCGTGTCTGGCAGCTCGATCACCTTCGGGCTGGCTGCGGGGACTTCCCGTGCCGCTGACCTCGATCTGCCGGATTGCAGGGTTGTGCCTAGCGGCGCAGGCACGATGGCACTCTCGTCTAGTTCGCCATACGGTTCGTCATCCCAGAACGCCTCGTCGTACCAGAGGGGATAGGCGACCCTATTGTTACGAGCATCGTGTGAATACATAGGAGAAAAACCGCTCCGTACATCGCGATGACCAAACCCCATCCTGCCCTGGGCGGAACCGCTTCGAATCGTGCCACCTCTTCTCTGCGCTTGCATGGTCCCGGTAAACAGAACGGAGGCGCCCAGCAACGTCAGTACTATGGCTGCTCGGTGCATACGTTGTCCTCCAGCACGATTATCCGCCAATACGAGAATACGCACCAGCCGTGGAAGGGACTGGATAACGTGGCGCGCGGCCGCGTCCACACGCGCCAGCGAGGGGCAACTCTAGGGCTGTTACGTCTCTGCCCTTGCTAACATTGACGCTATTGCCGTAACCGCAAAACAGACCTTGATCTCGTAAAACACAGGACCAAGGCGCGGGGGTAAGGCCATCCCCGGCGTCGGGATGACCGCAGTTCTCACACTCGCAAGTCGTCAGGACGCTGCCGTCTGCGTTTCGCGTCTGCTGGCAGTTTCGAGGAACGTCTAGATGCGGGTTCGCGGTGGCTGGCCCTGGAACCACTCGCCGCTCAGCTTCTGATTTCAGAGCTTGTCGTGTTGCACATCCTGACGCGACGCCAATGAAGCCAATGGAGCCAACGGTCAACACTACGAACAGCAGCCTTTTCACAATCCGCATCTCCCAACTTCTAAACCTAAAATAGCTATAGGACTCGGATACGGTTTCCGTCCGCAGTCGTCACCACTCGCTATCTCCTCACCTTCGGTTCACCCCCAAAAGTCTTCTAGTTCCGTCAACGCTCACGCAACGTCCCTCTGGCACGCTTGTCGGGGTGTTCGATTAGATGTTTGCTTGGAAGGTTGACAACAAAACGGCATCCGTGACGCTTTAGCAAGCGGCGAAAATTACACGCGCTCCCAATTGCGTGCCGAAAGCGATACCACACTGCGGGATCGCAGTCAGAACGGGGCGGGCCACTTCTCGTTTTCGGGTTGCCCGAATCCTATTCGGAGCTGTTTTTGAGTTTGCTGATTACCGCAAAGTCTTCGAGAGTAGTGATGTCGCCCGTGACTTCGCCGCTGGTGGCGAGCTCGCGGAGCAGGCGGCGCATGATCTTGCCAGAGCGTGTTTTGGGCAGCTGCTCGGTGAAGCGGATGTCGTCAGGTTTGGCCATGGAGCCGATTTCCTTGGCAACCCAGGCCCGCAGCTCGTCTTTCAAGGTCGGCGTGGCGGCAACTCCGCCTTCAAGGGTTACGAAGGCCGATACCGCCTGCCCCTTGAGATCGTCAGGTCGGCCAACGACGGCGGCTTCGGCGACCTTCGGGTGTGCCACGAGCGCGGACTCAATTTCCATTGTGGAGAGCCGATGACCGCTCACATTGAGCACGTCATCGACGCGGCCCATGACCCAAATGTAACCATCCTTATCGATGCGCGCGCCGTCCCCAGTGAAATATACGCCAGGAATGTCAGACCAATACTGCTTCACATAGCGATCGGGGTCGCCGTAAATGGTGCGCGCCATGGCTGGCCAGGGTTGCTTGATAACGAGGTAGCCACCGGAGCCGAGCGGAACCTTCTCGCCGCCGCGATCGACGACCTCGGCAATGATTCCCGGAAACGGACGCGTGGCGGAGCCAGGCTTCGTAGCAATGGCGCCAGGGAGCGGAGAGATCATGATGCACCCAGTCTCGGTCTGCCACCAGGTATCCACGATAGGGCAGCGCTCCTTGCCGATGATCTCGCGATACCACATCCAAGCTTCTGGATTGATCGGCTCGCCGACCGTACCAAGTAGTCGCAGGCTACTCAGATCATGACGGTTGGGATATTCATTGCCCCACTTGATAAATGAGCGTATGGCTGTGGGTGCCGTGTAGAAGACGCTAACCTTGTACTTCGCAACGAGCGCCCAGAAGCGGTCGAAGTCAGGATAATTGGGGGCACCCTCATACATCAGCGTCGTCGCGCCGTTCTGCAAAGGACCGTAAACGATGTAGCTGTGCCCGGTGACCCAGCCAATATCGGCGGTACACCAGTAAACATCCTCATCCCTGAGATCGAAAATCCACTTGGTGGTGATATAGGTTCCTACAGCGTAGCCTCCGGTAGTGTGAACTATTCCCTTGGGCTTTCCGGTCGAACCGGAGGTGTAAAGAATGTAGAGTGGGTCCTCACTGTCCAGAGCCTCGGCCGGGCACTTGGGCGCAGCCTTGGCGACCAACTCGTGCCACCAATGATCGCGGCCGGACTGCATATCCACCTGTGCTCCGGTGCGCTGGTACACCACCACGTTCTTGACCGATAGACAATGGGCGAGAGCTTCGTCCACCGTACTCTTGAGCGGAAATTGAGTGCCGCGCCGCCAGGAACTATCCTGAGTGACTATGATTGTGGACTGCTGATCATTGACGCGATCCACGATGGCATTGGCAGAGAAGCCGCCGAAAATCACCGAGTGCACAGCGCCAATGCGAGCGCAGGCAAGCATGGCAATAGCCAGTTCAGGCACCATGCCCATGTAAATCGCAACCCGATCCCCTTTGACTACACCGAGACCTTTCAGCGCGTTGGCAAAGCGCTCAACTTCGGCTAGCAACTGCGCGTAGGTGAGGCTGCGCATATCGCCGGGTTCGCCCTCCCATAGGATCGCAATCTTGTCGCAGCGCGATGAGGCGGCATGACGATCCAGGCAGTTGTATGAGAGATTGATTTTTCCGCCGCTAAACCACTTGGCCCATGGCGCGTCCCATTCCAAAACCTTGGTCCAAGGTTCAAACCAGTGCAACTCCCTGGCGATCGTTCCCCAGAAGACCTCCGGATCCCCAGCCGCCTGGGCGTTTATGCGCTCATACTCTTCCAAGCTTTTGATGTGTGCTTTGGCACTAAATTCTGCCGGTGGCGGGAAGACACGATCCTCGTGCAGCAGGGAATCGATGTTAACGCCATGGGTTACGGGTTGGTTCGCCATGCGTGCTGCTTCCTCCGTGAAAGGTGAAGCTTGCCGAACGCCGAACAAATTTCTAAAATCGCCGTCAACCAGCACGACGCCGCGACTGTGCCATTGTTTGAATGCTTGAACGGAGCGCGCGGGCTTCGGCTCGACAACCCTTAGATGCTTGCTGCGCGCCTTTCGATCTCAGTGATTTGAAGGTAAAAGCGGGACTTTCACCTCTGACTTCATCGGCTGCTCATAGGGTTTTGCAGCCATGCGTGCCCTGATGGCACCTTCTGATCTCAGTTAATTCCACGCTCACATTCATTTCCGATTCAGCATTGCTGGCGTCGTATCAAAAACCCGCCGGGGCGGAGGGAAAATGGAATTTCCCCCTCCGCCCGACGGTTAATGGATTTAGTGCCCTGCGACTGCCTTCTCCGCACCGAGTCCGGTAGTGGCCCGGACTTCAAGTTCCTCGAAGCGCTGAACGGCATTCTCATCGGCCTTACCCAAGAACGTTCCAAGGATAGCTCCGATAAACCCAATCGGAACACTGGCGATTCCGGGATTTTCGAGTGGGAAGATCGGCGCATGCTGAATGGCATGACGTACGACCACACCCGCTGCATCGATACCCATGACGCTGGGTCCGATGAAGATGAGAATGATTGAGCCCAGCAGTCCGAAAAGCAGACCGCAACAAGCGCCCGTCGTGTTGAAGCGCTTCCAGTAAATCGAAAACAAAATAACCGGAACGTTGGCTGAGGCCGCAACCGCAAACGCCAGCGCAACCAGGAAGGCTACGTTGGCCGTCGGGCCTAGGATAATCGCAATCCCAATCGCGATAGCCCCGGTAGCAAAAGCAGCAATACGGGCGACCATACGCTCCTCGCCTGCGCTACGCTCGACCCCATGGTGAATGACGTTCGTCCACACGTCGTGGGCAAACGACGTCGAAGCGGTGATGGTAAGTCCAGCGACAACCGCAAGGATAGTGGCAAAGGCAATCGCGGAGATGAAGGCGAAGAAGACATCTCCGGCCATGAACTTGGCCAACAAAGGCGCGCTCATATTCGTGCCGCCGTTCTTGCTGATGAAGTCGCGGCCCATAATGGTCGCGGCGCCGAAGCCAAGAAAGGTGGTCATGATGTAGAAGCTGCCAATGATAAACATCGCCCACACCACGGAGTAACGCGCGGTCTTGGCATCTGGCACAGTGTAGAAGCGAACCAGGATATGGGGCAGTCCAGCGGTGCCGAAGATAAGCGCCACGCCTAGGGAAATCAGTTCCAGCGGACCATAAGGCAGTTTGAAGCGCAGGCCCGGAGTCATAAAGTCTTGCGTGACGAGTTTGCCATCCTTGGCATGATAGGTGACGTTACCGATGGCCTGGAAGAATTCCCAGAAGCTGAAGTGGAAGTGAGCCATCACCAGAACACTGAGCAGAGTGGCTCCGCACATCAGGAGAATGGCCTTGATGATTTGCACCCAGGTGGTCGCCAACATACCGCCGAAGACGACATAGATGATCATCAGGATTCCGACACCGATGACCGCGACCGGGTAGCTGATATGGCTGCCCTTGAGCAGGAGAGCCACCAGCGATCCGGCGCCGACCATCTGCGCGATCATGTAAAAGATGCTGATGACAAGCGTGCTTGTCGCAGCCATGGCGCGCACTGGACGCGGATTCATGCGATAGGCCAGCATGTCGGCCATGGTGTACTTTCCGGAATTGCGCAAGGGCTCGGCGACGATGAGCAGGACGGTAAGGTAGGCGACCAGCCAACCCACCGAGAAGAGGAAGCCATCATAGCCGTAGAAGGCAATAAGGCCGGTAATGCCGAGGAACGAAGCCGCGCTCATGTAGTCACCCGAGATGGCGACCCCGTTCTGCCAGGCAGTGATCGAACGATTGGCGGCAAAGTAACTGGCCGCATCCCCAGAACGCCCTGAAGCCCATGCTGTGATTACAAGGGTGGCCCCAATAAAGGCAACGAATAAAATTAGCGTCAAATCGAAATGCATCGGCTACAGTCCTCTCTTTCCGTCTTGTTTGTCGTCATATCCCTCGCGCTTAAGGGCTTCAAGAATGTGGACGCCGAACTTGTCGAACCTTTTGGCTGCGGCGACATAGGCAATCGCAACGCCCCAAGCCATAAAGAACTGCGACAGAGCAAACAGATAGGCGATGTTGAGAGAACCCCATACTTTGTGGGTCATGAGCCCCGGAGCGTAGCCGACCAGCACCGGGAGCGCGAAATAGTAAACAACGAAAAAGATCGTCGCCGGAATGACAAATTCTTTTTTCGCTAAAATCAGCAAGCGGAACTCTTCCATCTCTTCCACACGGTCCCACTTTGTCTTTCCAACTCCAGTGTCACCGTTCGTCTTTGATAGTGTTGCCATTGCATGCCCTCCTGTATTTGGCCGGAGCCAAAACTTCGCAAATGATGCCATTAAGAAGAAACCACTTAACTGACAGAACGGCTAAACAACACTAACTAACTTCCAGAGGAAACACCGAGACACGGGTGCCTCGAGAAGCTACTCCAATTGCATTGCCCAAATCTAATACCCCTATAAGAAAAGCAACACTTCCTCGTAACTCAGGCGGAGTAGGGCTGCTATATCGCAGTGACTCACACGCTAGAGGAGAGGTGCGCGCAACTATATGCTGGATTCGATTTTCCTGCAAGTGGAGAAAATAAGAAAAACGAAGCGGCCACGCAGATGGGCTAAGAACGGTGAAAAACGGTGAAAGTGGTGGCCACTCGGTTGCTGCCATTTGGAGCGGACTCGGCACCGTAAGATCTTAGGTGCCGAGGGACATTAACCAAACCCCATCCGACGTATCTGGCTCTCATCGGGCTCAATTTCAGGGCAGCGCGACGCGCCCCTCAGTTTGACCAGCAGGAGCACTCTGGCCACCCTCTGGATAAGCGTCTGTAATGGCTATCACACAAAAAATGTGATATAAGTCACTTTCAGGGTCCACGAAATAGTGCCGCGCATCGCCGTGGGCCTAGCTCGGCACGCAGCACAACTGGCGCTTGAGATTCGAAGGATTCTCATTTCAGTGACTCGGTGGAGGGTGAATTGGGATCGCCGTACGGCTTGGAATTGATCGAAAACTGCCTGATATGCAAGCTGCGCAACGACAGCTTCTTCTGCGGTCTCCCTAAATCGTCTCTGGAAGCCTTTGAAAAGATAAAGTTTACAGCCGCCTATCCGGCTGGAGCGGTGCTGTTCGTGGAAGGACAGTCACCCCGTGGAATTTATATGTTGTGCAAGGGCCGGGTGAAGCTTTCCACAACATCAAGCGACGGAAAGATCCTGATTTTGAAGATTGTTCAGCCCGGCGAGGTTCTAGGACTACATGCCACGGTTTCCAACACTCCTTATGAAATCACCGCCGAGTCGGGTCAGCCCTGCCAGCTGAATTTCATCAAGCGCGAAGATTTCTTGCGTTTCCTGCAACAGCACGGCGATGCTTGCCTGAAGGCTGCACAGCATCTAAGCCGGGACTGCCAGTCGGCTTATCAGCAGATTCGCTCATTGGGACTCTCGCACTCGGCGCCGGAGCGACTGGCGCGCTTGCTGCTGGAATGGTCGCACGGTGAAGGGGCAGATGAAGCCGGAATGCGCATCAAGGTCGCTCTGACCCATGAAGAAATCGCGCAGATTATCGGAACATCGAGGGAAACGGTTACGCGCACCCTCGCGGATTTTCGCAAGAAGCAGATTGCCGTATTGAAGGGATCGACGCTAATGATCCGGAATAAGCCAGCGCTGGAGAGATTGGTAGGAGCGTAGGTTTTTGGCGCGAGGTTGCAAGGAAAGCTCGCCTTTTCGGCGAGCTTTCCTTTTTTAGGAATTCTTGCCTGCATAGATTTTACTCACTCATCTCTGGCAACACCTGCTGATTTCTTCAACACTGTCGCGACTTTGTGCAATTTGCTGTTGTGCAACGCAGCAGCTAGTAACCGGAATTCGCCTCTCTGGCGCACGCGACGATGTGACGCGTATCACGGCGACGAGAAGTGAACGGGTACATTGTTCTGCGTATCGTAAAGCCAGGAGCCGTGATTGGTGATGCGATGCAAGGTTCAGCTTCCCATGGCCGGATTGGACCGCGGGAGCAGGTCCGGAGCCGAAGACTCCGGCCAGTAGCTCATTCTGGGCGAGACGCAAGCTACCCCGCCCGCTGAAATGTCAGGCAGCCAGGAAGCGCAACGCGGGGCAAGATCCCAGCGGTGCGGCAAGTGCGATGTGGGAGATCCGGCGTTTGAAGGCCGGAGCCACTGCACGCTCGTCCTCAGCGGTACATACCGCTGGCCCGCGTCAGATAACCCGGGGAAACCCAGGCTACAGGCTCCGTACCCTAGTTAATCGTCATACTCCCACGCCAGATGAATACATTCCGACTGACATGGACATGCCAGCCGTTAGCGGTGCGGAGATCTTATGAGCAAGGCTATTCTCTACGATGCTACCCTATGCATCGACTGCAAGCAGTGCGAAGGAGCATGTGCCCAGCAGAACGGACTGCCCTACGATGATAAAGTTGCGGCGGAGTCGGTTCAGTCGGAACACAAGTTCACGGTAGTCCTCAACAACAACGACAAATATATGCGCAGGCTTTGCCAGCACTGCGAGCACCCAGCCTGCGCCTCGGTCTGCCCGGTTGGTGCCTTCCATAAGACAGCCGCCGGTCCGGTGGTTTATGACGTCTGGAAATGCCTGGGCTGCCGCTACTGCATGGTTGCCTGCGCGTTCTCCGTGCCCAAGTACGAGTGGGGAAAACTAAACCCTCGCGTACGCAAATGCATCATGTGTCCCGACCGGGTGGCAGCAGGCAAGCAAACCGCCTGCTCGGAGATCTGTCCTGTGGGGGCGACCAAGTTCGGTGATCGCGATGCATTGGTCGCCGAGGCGCAGGACCGGCTCCGCCAGAACCCATCGAATTACGTTCCTCATATCTACGGGTTGAACGAAGTGGGTGGAACCAGTGTTCTGTTGCTCTCCTCTGTGCCTTTCGAGCAGTTCGGCTTGCCGAAGACCGAGCGTCTCGGCGAAACTCCGCTGCCTGAGTACACCGGCCGGGTAATGGATATGATGCCTGATTTTATTCCTCTCTGGGCGCTGGTCCTGGGCGGTGTGTACTGGGTCTCCAACCGCCGCGCAGAAGTCGCTGAAGTCGAAGCCGAAGAGAGAGCTATGCGAGGTGGAAAATGAAGATTATGAACATTAAGGTGACGTTCTGGAGAGTGGTGTTTGTTGTGATCATGCTGCTCGGCATCTACTCCACCTACGTCCGCTATCTCAAAGGCCTCGGCGCCGTCTCCAACATGACCGACCAGTTCCCTTGGGGGCTTTGGATTGGCTTTGACTGCCTCTGTGGCGTGATGCTGGCCGCCGGCGGGTTCTGCGTGACCGGCGCGGTTTACATCTTCCACGTCGAGCGCCTGCACCCCATCGTTCGCCCCGCCATTCTCACAGCCTTTCTGGGATACGTTCTATTTATCGTAGGTCTGCTCTTCGATCTTGGCCGTCCCTGGTACATCTGGCACATGATGGTCTACCAGAACTTCCACTCGGTCATGCTCGAGGTGGGCTTCTGCGTCATGACCTACACCACGGTTCTCTTCTTAGAATTTCTGCCGAACGTACTGGAGCGCTTTAACCTACAGGCGCCGATCCGCTGGGTCAAGAAAATCTATCCCGTGCTGGTGTGCTTGGGCATTCTGCTCTCCACGCTCCACCAGAGCTCGCTCGGCTCGCTCTTCCTGATCTTCCCGGAGAAGATGCATCCGTTCTGGTACACACCGGCACAGCCGTTCTTCTTCTTCATCTCAGCCATCATCTGCGGGCTGGCGATGACGATCTTTGAATCTACAATCAGCTCACGGGCCTTCGGAAAGGGTCTGGAACGCTCTGTCATCACCGAGATTTCCGGCGCGCTCTACGTGGCTCTGTGGGTGATGGCGCTGCTGCGACTGCAAGATTACGTCCATCGTCACGTATTCATGGAAATCTTCAAGCCCAGCTACGAAGCCTATTTCCTGTGGGTCGAGCTGATCCTCGCCTTTGTGATTCCGCTGACGCTGCTGAGCTTTAAGAAGGTCCGCACCAACCCTGACCTGTCTTACCTTGCCGCCTTAAGCGCCATTCTGGGCTTTGTGACCAACCGTCTGAACGTGGCGATGACCAGCATTGAATCCTGGGCTGGACATCACTATGTACCGAAGTGGACCGAGGTCAGCATTTCATTGATGATCTGCGCAATGGGCTTCTTCGTCTACACAATGTGCGTGAAGTATCTCCCGATTTTCGAGGATGAGCACGGGCCTCACGATGCCCACGCAGAGGCTCTGGCCGATTCGCCAGCGCTATCGCATCAGGCTACACTGGTGCACTAACCAAATGGGCGGGGAGCGTCTCCCAACCGGGGGCGCGCTCCCGTATTTTTCCGGGAGAGGTCATGTTCCAGCAACTGGGATTCAGGGTGAGGCATGTCAGCACAAAGCTTTTGGTAATCTTGCTGGCTTGTCTGGCATCCGGCTCCGCCGTGCTGGGATATGTCAACATCCGTCTGCACCGCCACGACCTGGAACAGGTTTCACTCGAAGAGGCAATCGGAATCAGCGATTTCGTCCGCGATTGCACCAACCGTTTCATGATGGCCAATGACCGTGATGGCCTTCTCGAATCCATCCAAGGCATCGGCAATCACAGCGTCATCGAGCAGGTTCGAATCATCAACCACGACGGGCGCGTGGCGTTTTCCAGTGACTCCCACGAGGCCGGAAGCATCATCGGCCGCGACAGCAAGCAATGCGTCGAGTGCCATCAGGAATCCAATAAGCCGCTGCACAAGCACTTCCGCATCTATGAAGCACGCGATCAGGACGGCAAACACCGCGTCCTCGGCGTCATCGCTCCCATCGTCAATAAGCCGGAGTGCTCCAACGCTGCCTGCCACGCCCACCCGGCATCCCAGCGCATCCTCGGAATCCTCGATACCGGCCTGTCCCTGAAGCGCGAAGATGCCAGCCTGGCCCAAAGTAATATGTGGGTAATTGTGCTGCTGTTAAGTGGGGGAGCGTGTGTCGGTCTGTTTGTATGGATCGCGATTCGCACCGTGCTACATACCCCACTGAAGCGGCTGCAGGAGGGAACCCAGCACCTGGCCGAAGGCGAACTCGGCTATCAGATCCCGGTAGAATCAGCCGACGAACTTGGATCGCTAGCGACTGCATTTAACAGCATGAGCAGCCAGTTGCAGGCCGCGCAGCGCGAGATCACCAGTTGGGCGCATACCTTGGAGCATCGGGTGGAGCAGAAGACTAGCGAACTCCAGCAAACCCAGCACCAGATGCTACAAGTCGAGCGCATGGTTGCGATTGGCAAGATGTCGGCCGTGGTGGCGCACGAGATCAACAATCCGCTGGCCGGAATTCTAACCTACGCCAAGCTGCTGAAGAAGTGGCTTCAACGCGGACTTACAGGAGAAGAACAAAAGAAAGAAGCGATCGAAGCGTTGGACCTGATTGCGGGAGAGAGCAAGCGATGCGGCGAATTGCTACATAACCTGTTGTCATTCTCCCGCACATCACCGATGAACCTGAGTCTCTCGGATTTGAACACCGTTGTGACGCGGACGATTCGGCTGGCAGAGCACAAGGCCGAAATGGGTGGAGTTCTGCTTCAAGTCGATCTGGATCGCGAACTGCCGCCGGTGCAATGCGATTCCGCACAGATGGAACAGGTCACGCTGGCACTGGTGCTGAACGCGATTGACGCTATGCCGCACGGAGGCAATCTCTGGGTCTCCACGCGCACAGTGGCAGATGGTGAGCAGATCGAACTGCAGGTGAGGGATGACGGGGTGGGCATTCCGCCCGAGATTCTGCCGCATATCTTCGATCCTTTCACCACGACCAAAGAAGTAGGTAAGGGCGTTGGACTCGGACTGGCGGTTTCCAAGGGAATCGTGGAACGGCACGGCGGCCACATCAAGGTTGCCTCGGACCTCGGCGTGGGAACTACCTTCCAAGTTATTCTGCCGCTGCGTGCAACTCATCCAGAGAATCTGCACGCACAGGCTTCATCGAGCAGTTAAGCGCGAAGCGCAAGTGCGCGGGAGCGGGAACGTGAGCGAGAACAAGGGCCGTCTGCTGATTGTGGATGATGAGTTGAGTGTGCGCGATTCGCTGCACAAATGGTTCCGCGAAGAGGGCTACGAAGTGGGAACCGCGGAGAACGCCAGTCAGGCACTGCTGCGACTGGCCGAGCATCCATGGGACATTGCGCTGCTGGACATAAAAATGCGCGGAACCGATGGCATCGAGTTGCAACGGCGCATCCACGAACTCGATCCCAACCTGATCGTCATCATGATGACTGGCTACGCCTCGGTGGAGACGGCGGTGGCAGCGCTGAAGAACGGTGCCTACGACTACGTGACCAAGCCGCTGGACCCGGATGAAATCGCACATCTGATGCAGAACGCACTCTCGCACCGGCTGACCATGGACGAAAACGTACGTCTGCGCCAAACCGTGGACGAAGTCGCTCGCCCTGAGCATATGGTTGGCCAGAGCGGGGCGATGAAGAAGGTTTTCGAGGCAATTGAAACCGTCGGGCCTACGGACGCAACCGTGCTCATCACGGGCGAGAGCGGTACCGGCAAGGAGTTGGTGGCACGAGCCATCCACTTTGCCAGCCCACGCCGCTATCATCCGCTGGTGGCAATCCACTGCGGAGCGTTGACCGAGACGTTGCTGGAAAGCGAACTCTTCGGACACGAAAAGGGCGCATTCACTGGCGCGCAGTATCGCAAGAAAGGCAAATTCGAAGTGGCCGAGGGCGGCACCGTGTTTCTCGACGAAATCGGAGACATCAGCCTGCGGACGCAGACCGACATGCTGCGCGTGCTACAGGAACGCGAAATTGTGCGGGTCGGCGGCAATACTTCGATCAAGGTGGACTTCCGTTGCGTCGCCGCTACCAACAAGCCCCTGGAACAACTGATCGAGGCCGGCAGCTTCCGCCCTGATCTCTATTACCGGCTGAATGTATTTCGCATTGAACTGCCGCCGCTGCGTGAGCGCCGCGACGATATTCCAATCCTGGTGGACCACTTTGTACGCAAATTCTCGCGCGACATGAACAAGAAGATTCTGCGGGTGAATCCACGAGCGATGGACCTTTTGCAGCAATACCACTGGCCGGGAAATATCCGCGAGTTGGAGAACGCAATCGAACGCGCGATGGTGGTTTCACAGGAGCCCGAGTTACGCGAACGTGACTTCACCATTCAGCCCCATGCGACTACGGCAGCGCCGCTATCCGACGCGCGTTCCTTGGAGGACATCGAGAAATCGCACATCCTCAGAGTCCTCGATGAGTGCGGCGGCAACCAAACGCGGGCTGCCGAAATACTGGACATCGATCGCGTCACGCTGCACCATAAACTGAAGAAATATGGCTGGAGCAAGCAGGCCCTGGCGGCGCCTGAAACTCGATGAAGGTATTACAGCTACTGCCCATCGGAGGTCCGCACGCGCCCCTGCTGGATTGGCTGCGCGCCGAACTCTCCGACGCCTTGCAGATCCGCTGTGAGGTGCTCAGCCCTCCCCTGCGCCCAGATTTCGCATTCCACTCCGAACGAGGCCAGTACCACTCCAGCGAACTGCTGGGGCGAATGCAGCAGTATGCCAATTGGAAGACATGGCGGGTGCTCGGTGTCACCCCGGTCGATCTGTACATCCCCATCCTTACCTTCGTCTTCGGCGAGGCGCAGTTGGGCGGGAAGTGCTCAGTGGTCTCCTACGCACGGCTGAGACAAGAGTTTTACGGCCTGCCCGCGGATATGAACCTGCTCTCGCGCCGCCTGTTGATCGAATCCATCCATGAACTGGGACACACTCTGGAACTGCACCACTGCGATGATTATCGTTGCGTAATGTCCAGTTCGCACGCAGTGGAGTGGATCGATCTCAAAGAGCAGACATTTTGCACCGAATGCGCGGCTCGAGCCCACGCCCTGGCGCGCAAGTAGAGTCTCCCCAAATCAGAAGAATCATCCGCTCAGCCTCGCACCGCCGGCTTCCTTCACCCGAACCTACGCACGGTGGAATGCCGTGAATAGTACAATCGGCCTTTCCGTATTCTTTCCGTATTCATGAGTTCTGGACTAAGGGAGCGTTGAATTGATTGTTGCCGGTGTCATGAGCGGGACCTCTGCCGACGGGGTGGACGTTGCCCTTGTCCGCTTGACCGGCCGAAGCTTTCGGACGCGCTTTGAGCTGCTTGCGCACCGCGAGTTTCCCTACCCTGCCGAAGTGCGCACGGCAGTACTGAAGGCCATGAATGCACAGTCGATTGCGGTCAGTGAGCTGGCGCGCTTGAATTTTCTGCTGGCCGAACTTTATGCCGATTGCGTGCGGCGGACTCAGCGCCGCGCAGGCCTAGTGTGCGAACTGGTAGGATGCCACGGGCAGACAATATATCATCAAGGTGAGGCTGCCGAATACCTGGGCCGCCGCCTCGCCTGCACCTTGCAGATCGGCGACGGCTCCGTATTGGCTACGCGCTTGGGAATTCCCGTGGTGAGCGATTTTCGCCCTGCCGATATGGCTGCCGGAGGTTTAGGCGCGCCGCTGGTTCCCTTCCTTGATCTGCTCGTGTTTCGGCACTCACGGCGGGGCCGCATTGTGCAGAACATCGGCGGCATCGGCAACCTGACGGCGATTCCCGCCGCAGCGAACTCTGAACAGGTGCGTGCGTTTGATACCGGACCGGGCAACATGGTGATCGACGCGGTTTGCGAGGAGCTCTTTGGTACGGCCTTTGACGACCGAGGGAGGTTCGCCGCCATGGGCAACGTGCTTCCTGCCGTGCTGGCGGAACAGATGAAGCATCCCTTTTTCCGGCGTAAAGGGCCGCGCACGGCGGGCCGCGAGGAGTTTGGGCGCGAGTACGTTGCTGCGTTCTTGAAGCAGTGCGGGCGAGCCAACAAGCACGACGTGCTGGCAACAGCCACAGCGGTAACCGCACGCTCGATCGGAGAGGCAGTACGTAAGCTTGCTAAGACCGACCGCTACCACGACTTGTTTGTCTCCGGCGGAGGCACGCGCAACCTGACCCTGATGAAGATGCTTCGCAGCGAGGTGGCCGGCCTTGGCATCGAGGTCTTGCCGACCGACGCCGCCGGAATTCCATCACAGGCAAAAGAGGCCGTTGCCTTCGCCGTCCTCGCGCACCAGAGCTGGCACCGCAAACCGTCAAACGTTCCTGGCGCAACGGGAGCTGGTCGGGAAGTAATTCTCGGCAAGGTGAGCTATGCGTAGCTTTGCACTTACTTTGTCCGCACTCGCACTTTGCCTTGTAATCGGCGCATGTTCGCGGCAGCAACCCGATCCTGCAACAGCAGTCATGCTCATCGAAAGCTCGCCGCTCAACCTCGATCCGAGAATCGGAACTGACGCACAATCCGAGCGAATCGGCGAGTTGATCTTTGAAGGGCTGGTGCGGCGAGACGAACAGTTCGAACTCAAGCCCCGGCTCGCCGAGAGCTGGCAGATTCCCGATCCTCTTACCTACATCTTTCATCTGCGGCGTGATGTGCACTTTCACGATGGCCGCGCCATGACCTCCGCGGACGTAAAGTGGACGCTCGATTCGCTGCTCGGTGGCAGGTTGCGCTCGGCAAAAGCCAGCGCCTACCGCTACATTGACCGGATCGAGACTCCGGACGACGCCACCGTCGTAATCCGACTGAAAGAACCGTATGCGGCATTGCTCTGGAATTTGTCGGACGGTGCGATCGGCGTCGTTCCCAACGGCTCCGGCGAGGAACTGGCGCGGAATCCGGTCGGCACCGGACCGTTCCGCTTCGTATCCCAGACGCCCGATCGCGAGGTGGTCATCGAGCGCAACCAGCAGTACTGGGGTAAGCCCGCAGGATTGGCGCGAGTTCGCTTCAACGTAGTTCCGGATGCAACCACGCGAGCGCTGGAATTGCGCAAAGGCTCCGCTGACGCAGAGATCAACGCGCTGCCGGGAGATCTGATTCCGGCTCTGGCGCGGCAGTCGCAACTGGTTGTGGAGCAAGCGCCGGGAACCAGCTACCAGTACCTGGCGATGAATCTGCGCGATCCGATTCTGAAGAATGTAGCCGTGCGGCAGGCTCTGGCCTACGCCATCGACCGCACGCCAATCATTCACTACCTGTGGCACGACATGGCGCGTCCGGCGAACAGCGTTCTGCCGCCGCAGCATTGGGCCTATGATGCCACCGCGCAGGTCTATCTCCACGATCCGGCGAAGGCTCGCCAGTTACTCGACCAGGCAGGATACCGCCCTGACTCCAGCGGCGTGCGCTTCCACCTGGTGATGAACACTTCCACTGATGAGAGCACGCGCCTGCTCTGCGCCGTGCTGCAACAGCAGTTACGCCAGGTGGGCGTTGCGCTCGACATCCGCAGCTATGAGTTCGCAACGTTTTACGCCGACGTGGTCAAGGGTGCCTTTCAACTCTATTCCCTACGCTGGGTTGGAGGCAGCAACCAGGACCCCGATGTCTTTGAGAACCTCTTTGACACCGCAAGCTTTGCTCCCAAGCGGGCCAATCGCGGGTACTATTCGAATCCCGAGGTGGACCGTCTAATTGCCCAAGGGCGGCGCAGCGTTGACGAAAAACAGCGCACGGCAGTGTACGCCGAGATACAGGAAACGCTGAATCGCGAGCTGCCATATGTACACCTCTGGTGGGCGGACAATGTACTGGTGCACACACGCAGGCTGGAAAACGTACATCTTACCCCGGCCGGAAACTATGATTTCCTGCGCGATTCGACGCTGGCCCGTTGATCCACCCGTGTCTCTCGTTTTTAATCTGCCAGAGCGTTCCGAAGACCGCGATTGGCGTAGAATGGGGCCAGTGCGGAGGATCGCTTGCCGAGGTTTGAAGAGTGCCTGCAAAGGCTGGAAGTAATCGTCAAGGAGTTGGAAAAAGGCGATCTACCCCTGGAGCAGTCGTTAAAGCTCTTTGAAGAAGGCGTGACCCTTTCAGCCTCCTGCAGGAAGGAACTGGAAGAGGCAGAGGGTAGGATTGAGATCCTTTTGAAAGACGATGGGAAGCTACGAGCCGAAGCATTCGGCGGAAGCAGCGAGAGCAAGTAAAGCAGAGCAAGCGCCCCCCCCACGGAGTAAAGATAGAAAAACTCTTTCCGACCGCCACGCCGCAAGGCGCGGGCAGTTGCCGTACGGAGAGACCATGCCGTCACCTACAATCGTAATCGCACAACGGGATCCCACCATAGCGATGGACTTAGCGAATGACCTTCATGCGCATTTTACCCGGGTAGCCCTGGCCGGAAATGCCATGGAGCTGCGCACCATGCTGCAACGCCACGAAGCGCGGGTAGCAGTGCTCGATCTGGAATTAGTGAGTTTGGAAGAGGTACGCCAACTGGCACGCATTTTTGACGATCTGACTGTTGTTTGCACTCATCGTTCGCCGGACGAACGGATGTGGATGGCCGCACTGGATGCTGGAGCAGTGGAATTCTGTCACCCCTATGATCTCCACTCCATCCTTCGTGCGTCGCGCAGGGCGCTGACTCAGCACATGCCAACTGCCGCGTAGAGATTGCCGCGCAAACAAAGTCAGATGGAATCCGAAGCCCCGTCCAGTGCGGGGCTTCAGTTTTGCGAAGCAACTGAGCGCGCTGTTACACTTCTTAGCGTACATGCTGAAAGAAACTTTACTCCAAGACCAGAAGATTGCCGACGCGGCGCTGGAACGCCTATTGCCAGCGGCGACGCAATACCCCACCTCCATCCACGAAGCCATGCGGCATAGCGTCTTTGCCGGAGGCAAGCGTCTGCGCCCCGTTCTGTGCATGGAATCGGCGCGGATGATCAGCGGCGCAATTCCGCAAGGCGTCGACGAACTCGGCGCAGCAATTGAGATGCTACACACTTACTCGCTCGTGCACGACGATCTGCCTGCGCTGGACAACGACGACCTGCGCCGTGGCCGACCCACCTGCCACAAGGCCTTCGGCGAGGCCACGGCGATTCTGGCCGGCGATGCTTTGCAGACACAGGCCTATGAAGTGATGGCGCGGTTGCAATGCCCGGCAGAGGCGCGGGTGCACATCATCGAAGAGCTGGCACATGGAACTGGAACCATCGACGGCATGATTGGCGGGCAGGTGGTGGACCTCGAGTCCGAACACGTTAAACCCGACCTGCCGACCCTCGAATACATCCACAAGGCAAAGACCGGCGCATTGATTGTCTCTTCGCTGCTGACGGGCTGCTACTACGTGGGCGCCACGCCGACGGAAGTAGAGCGCGTGCGCGAGTTCGGGCGTGCGGCGGGACTGGCCTTCCAGATCGCCGACGACATTCTGGATGTGACCCAGACCAGCGAACAACTCGGCAAGACCGCCGGCAAGGATCTGGCCGCCGAGAAGGTCACCTATCCAGCGCTCTTCGGACTGGCGAAGGCCGAAGAGATGGCGGCACAACTGATCCGCACGGCGTGCTCGGCGCTGGACAGCTTCGGCGAACGAGCCAACACTCTAAAAGAGATTGCACATTACCTCGTAGAACGTAAAAAGTAAGCAGAACGCAATAGTTGCCTCTGCACTCGGCTTGGTATTTGGGAGGATAATTCCGCATGAGCGTCATAGACGAAGTTCTTGCCGCAAATGCGTTGTACAAAGAAAGCCACGACGCCTCACTCTATTCGCCCGAGCCCCGGCGCAAGCTTGCCGTGCTGATGTGCATGGATACCCGGCTCTCCCGCAAGGCACTCGGACTCGATTTCGGCGAAGCGCACTTTATCCGCAACGCAGGAGGGATTGCAACCGAGGACGCCATTCGCTCGCTGCTGATCTCACACTACATGCTGGGAACCTCAGAGGTGATGGTGATCAACCACACCGACTGCGGACTGCAAAAGGCCAGCGAAGAGGAAATGCACGCGCTGATCGAAGAGAAAGCCGGAAAGCCGGCTAATTTTCCGATTCGCTTTCATGCCTTCGACGATGTAGCGAAGAATGTGCACGAGCAACTCGAGCGTCTGGCCGCGCACTCGTGGCTGCGCAAGGAACTGATCCTGCGGGGATTTGTTTACGACGTGAAGACCGGGCATCTGACCGAAGTCCCATGGACGTGTACGCGCACCCCAGACCAACAGGTTTTGAACCGGCGCGCGCGCCGATGAAAGCGCTCCGAAAATCACCTCGCATTCGCTGCGGCCCTGGGTTCGGGACCGCAGCGAGGAGCGATGGCTGAGCTTGTTATGTCAGGGTCAGTTCGCGCCGCACCCCCGGCTGCATCTCCCAGAGTTCGAAGCCTTGCTGCTTGGCAGCGGGGCCAAGCTTGTGAGGATCTCCAGTCAGCATGGGGAACGTACCGAAGTGCATGGGCACCACAATGCGAGGCTTGAGCATCTTGCAGGCATACTCGGCCTCGCGGATGCCCATTGTGAAGTGGTCGCCCATCGGAAGCAAGCAGACATCGGGCCGGTAGAGGTCGTGGATGATCTGCATGTCGCTGAAGACGGCCGTATCGCCGGCATGGTAGAGCTTGAGCCCGTTGCTGAACTCCAGCACGTATCCGCAAGCCTCTCCGGCATAGATGAAGGAGCCATCCTCCTCCTGGATGCCGCAGGAATGCACTGCGTGAACCATGGTAATCCTCACGCCCGCCACCTCCTGCGTCCCGCCCTTGTTCATTGGCGAGATGTTCTGTGCGCCCTTGGCACCAAGCCAGCAGGCCAGTTCGTAGATCCCCACCACCGTAGGCTGAAGCTCACAACAGATGGCGACCGCATCGCCGATGTGATCGCCATGCCCATGCGTGCAGAGGAGGACGTCCACCTTGGACTGCCGCTTCTCGGACTCAGGGCAGAGCGGGTTCTGCGTGATCCAGGGATCGATGAGAAGGGTCTTGCCTTCCGCGGTTTCAATCTTGAAGGTTGAGTGACCCAGCCAAGTCAGATAAATAGCCATCGTTGTCTTTCCTCGTACACCGTGTTGATTGCGTTGAACCCCAGAGAGCTTTGTGAACCCCGTTCCCGCTTCCGCCCGCGTGCCTGTAAATGTGGGCAGGAGTCGTGCTCCGGGCATCGCCCACATTCTAACCCCAAGCAAGGGCGGCAATTCCACACCCGGCGCAGATGGCGATGATAGAATCCGGGATTGAAGCGACCAGGCGGTCGCGGTGCTGCAAACCGCCCAAATCGTCCCAAACAAGGAAATGGCAAAAAAGTGACCATCCGCAAAGACTCCCTCGTGGAGCGTCCCCCAGCTTTTACCTATCGAGGCAGCAATTCCAACCTAACTCTATGCTGCGATGAAGTGGAGGTGGAGCGCCTGGCGAAGCGCTTCGGCACGCCGCTCTACGTGTACTCGGCCAGCGCGATACGGGCTCGGGTAGCGGCCTTTGAGCGTGCATTCGAAAAGCAGTCGCACACCATCTGTTATTCGGTGAAGGCGAACTCGAACCTGTCTGTACTGCGAATCCTGGCCGCGCTTGGCTGCGGCTTTGATGTGGTTAGCGGCGGCGAATTGCAGCGGGTGATTCGTGTCGGCAAGCACGCGGCGGCCTGCGTTGTCTTTTCCGGCGTGGGCAAAACCTCCGCGGAGATGGACGCTGCGCTGGAAGCCAAAATCCTGCTCTTTAACGTGGAAAGCGAGGCTGAGCTCGAGTTACTGGGCGCGCGCGCCGCTAAACTGAAAAAGACGGCGCGCATTGCTTTTCGGGTCAATCCCGATGTGCACGCTGGAACCCATCCCTATATCAGCACCGGGCTGCGCCAGCATAAATTTGGCGTGCCCATAGACAAGGCTCGCGAGCTGTATCGCAAGGCCGCAACTTACACCTATCTGGATCCGGTGGGCGTCAGCGTGCACATCGGCTCGCAGATCACCGACGTCAAGCCCTTCGGCGAAACCATGGAGCGGGTGCTGGCCTTGGTGCGCGAGTTGACCGAGGACGGCCTGAACATCAACTTTGTCGATGCTGGCGGCGGCCTCGGAATTCGCTACCAGGATGGGAACAGCGCCGAAGCCAGCCCCGCCGAATTCGAGCGCAGCGTGAAGGCCTATGCGGCGGCGCTGATGAAGCCGCTGCGGCGCAGCGGCCTGCATCTGCTGCTGGAGCCGGGGCGTTCGATCGTGGCCGCTTCGGGAGCGCTGCTGACTCGCGCCCTTTACACCAAGGAGAACGGCGGCAAACAATTCCTGGTGGTGGATGCGGCGATGAACGATCTGGTTCGCCCTTCGCTTTACGGAGCGCATCACGAAATCGTTCCGGCTACACCGCGCAAAAGCTCTGCCGACGCTCGGGGCGGCGTGATGGATGTGGTTGGACCGGTTTGCGAGACGGGCGATTTTTTTGCCCGCGAGCGCAATCTGCCGCCGGTTGCCTCCGGCGACTTGCTGGCGATTCTCGATGCCGGCGCTTATGGGATGAGCTTGTCCTCCAACTACAACACCCGCGGACGCGCCGCCGAAGTGCTGGTGGACGGAAAGAAAGCGCGCCTGGTGCGGCGGCGCGAGACGTTCGAGGATCTGATTCACAGTGAGATCTGAGGGAACGATTAAGCGTATTGCCTGATGGGCCGATATACATTGTGTGACTACTCTGGTGCCACAATGGAATCTGACCACCACCTTCCGGATGATGACGCGCTGACCACTTGCACTTGGTGCGGCGCGCCGCTCGGGCAGAACGTGATGCCTCCACAAAGCGCTAAGCTCTTCTGCTCGCGACGTTGCGAGATCGAATGCAATTTCTGGGTCTTCCAAGAGTTATGCGCGATCGAGATCACCAATCCTCCGCAAGGGAACGATGATTCTCGCGAGAGTCGTTAGAGGGTTTTGCCATCCTCGCCGATTCTCGGCGAGGATGGCGAGCGCCGCTCTCTTTCTGTGAACTCTGGGGCGGCGCTTTTTGTGTTTCTAAACGGGATTGGCGCGGAAGCGAGATTCCGGTTGACCGGCGCGGGCTCGAAAGTTTCCCGAAGCACCCCTCCCCCTATATTTCCCGCTAAAAATTTGAAAACAGGATGGTTAGGGAGCACTCTCTTGGACTCCTATTTCCAGAATAACAAAGTTGGGGGGCGATCCCCTCACTTGGGCGAGAGCTCTATGTTGTTTAGAATAAGTGTATTAGGGGGATTATGAAAGAATATTGGCTTGACAGGCTGCAAAACGGGGCGATCTCGACGCGAAAGCGCGTCATTTTCGAGGCAAGAAAGGACGTATTCGGGGCAATTGGGAGCACGTTGTTTTTCGGCTAGTTGCCCTTTAAATGGTGCAGTTTCGGGCAAACCATTGACGAAAGGGTGAATCGTTTGGAAGGCGCGTTTTACTCATGTGCTAATCGTTGCGGGAAGTCTGGAAGGATTGCCGGACTGGTTACGATTTGAGGCAAAGACCGGGGCACTCCGGCGGTGCGGTGGTGCCCCGTGTATCCGTCTGCAGCTAGAGCGAACGCAGGAAGTTCAGGATGTCCTGTATCTGCGAGCTGTTGAGAGAGTTGAAGATGCTGATCACGCTGTTTGCTTCCGAGCCGGAGCCGGCGTGGGCCCGGATGGCGGCAAGCAGATCCGAGGTTCGGCCATCATGCAGGAAGAAGAAGCGTTGTCCCACTCCCCACAGGGGCGCGGTGCGGAATTGATCGGGGCCGGCACCCCCCTGCGTAACTCCATCCGCCAGTCCTGCTCCCATGTGGTGTACGGCGAAATCCGAGAACGGATGGTAGGTCACATTGCCCATGCCCGTAAAGACTGAGGCTGCGGTGGTGAGTGAAGGCGAGTGGCACAGCGAGCAGCCGATGCGAGTGAACATGGTCTGCCCGTTCTGCGTAGAAACCGTCGGCGTCGCCGGTGCTGGCGGGGCAGTCAAGCGCATGAACGCAGCAAAATTCACGATGTCAGAAGACATATCCGACGCTGTCCCGGTGGTTGAGTTGTTGTTGGGGTTGAGGATGTTGGTGGAGTCCTTCGGCCCGGCGTCGTACTCACAGCCTGGCCCGGTGGTCCGCTCGTTGGGAAACAGTTCGTTGGAGACACCGATCTCCACGTTATAGGCTTCCCCGGCAAACATCAGCAGCGACTTATTCTGCGCCTTCCAGCCGAAGCGCGTGATGGTGCCGTCATTGCCGCTGAGATTGAATGTGCCTGCGATACCCATCAGGGATTTTCCTGTTGGATTGAGTGCCAGGTTCGCCTGCAGCGCGGAGTCGGGCGTATTTTCCACCAGTCCCAGGCCGAAGAGCGGCGTAGGAATACGGAAACTGACGTTGCCTCTCTCCAACTGCTGGGCAAAGTTCGGCTGCGCAAGAGTGCACCCGACCGCGTCGGAACGGCCGGAAACCGTGAACAAATCATGCACGTCGCTATCGCTCTTGAACCTGGCCTCGCGCACCGGACCGTTGGCGGTGATGAACGACGGCACCGTGTTGGTTGCACCATCCAAGTGGGCCACCGCTATCTGCGGGTTTGGAGCCGGGTTCTGCTGGCTGGATGGGCTGGGGCTGCTGCCACCTGTGGCCGGCTGCGAATGGCACGACGCGCAACTGTTGGCGTTGAAGGTCGGTCCCAGGCCAGAACCGGTTTCACCCGCCAAGGCTCCAGTTACAGAATCTATCTCATTGAACCGCGCCAGAGTTTGATTGAAAAACGCTTTCTCGTTCGCATTCAATGTGGGATATGGGCCACCTGCACCCGCTTTGCCGCCGCGCGGCCCAGGATCCGTTTGCGCTTGGATTACACCCAGCAAGGCGAACAAGACGAGAGAGGAAGTAGTTAGGAACCAGCCTAGGCGAGAATACTTGACGGGACGGTGTGGTGCGGAGTCACGAGGTTTAATTCTCATTTTTTATCCTCGACTTCTGAGACGTAGATGTCTCACTGCCGTTCCATCTGCAGTGGAATGGCCGACGGTATGCGGTGGATAGTGGACGGGGTTTGTCTGGTGCACGACATAGTGCATCTTGGGCAGTACTCATGCAAGTAGATTGAGCAAAATTGAACAGCCCGTCTCGGCGGGAGCTTTATTTTTATTTGAGATAGACGGAATCGCGAGCTGAAGTTGTCAAGTTTGAATAAGGATTTGACGTTGTTAAAAAGATGTTAAATTTTTGTCTTCTGCTAGCGCTGGCCCCATCGGAGCTTGCTGCGTAGAACTTCAAAGAAGGAGCGACGCATGCGGAGGAGCTTTATGCGGTAAGCGGCTTTGCTGCACTCGATCTGGTCTCCGTGGGCAACACGGGTTCCGACCTGACCGTCGACGCTGAGGGCTCCGTTGGCACCGCTATCCAAGCGCACCAGAATGTGGGCGTCGCCGCCGACTATGAGGGGACGGTGGGTGAGCGAGTGGGGACAGATAGGGGTAAGCACTATGGCGTCTACGCTGGGCATCAGGACCGGGCCTCCGGCGGCCAGCGAGTAGGCTGTGGAGCCGGTGGGGGTGGCGATGATGACGCCATCGGCTTGGTACTCGACGACGTGCTGGCCATTGATGCATATCTCAAAGCCGATGAGGCGCGCCACGGTGCTCTTAATCACCGCGTCATTGAGGGCGTGATAGTGCGCGATCTCCTGGCCATCGCGAAGAAGGCGGCACTCGAGCAGCGAACGCGACTCGAAGGGACACTGGCCTTCGACGGCAGCAGTGAGCGTGGAATAGAGTTCATCGAGACGCACCTCGGTGAGGAAGCCGAGCGAGCCGAGGTTGACGGCGAGCAAAGGAATGCCGGATGCGCCGACGGCACGAGCCGCCGAAAGCAGGGTTCCATCGCCGCCGAGGACGAGGACGAACTCAGGCTGGTAGCGCGCAATCTCGGTACGGGGGACGACAAACTCGTTGGTCTGGTAGGTTGCGGTTTCCTGGTCCAGGTAGACGCGGTAGCCACGCTCGGCGAGCCAGCGCAAAACCTCGGGGACGATCTCACCCAACTCGGGCTTGGCAGGTTTGGAGACGACGGCGGCGATCTTCACAGTTTATTTGTACTCCACTTGAGAGGATTGAGGAGAGAAGTGCACGTGCAAGAGGAACTCTCGATTGCCCTCTGTGCCCAGAATGGGAGAATCAATGACTTCGATGGCGAGGCCGCCGAGTTCGGCAACGGATTGACGGACTTTGGCCACCGCGCCAAGCTGCGCCGCTTCATCGCGGACAATTCCACCCTTGCCCACCAGTCCGCGGCCAACTTCAAACTGCGGCTTGATCAGCAGAACGAGTTCGCGGCGGGGCTGCTCATGGGACTGCTCATGGGACTGGGCCTTGGCGGCAAACGCAGCGCTGATTACGGCAGGCAAGACCTGAGTGGCGGAGATGAAGGACACATCCATGGAGATGAACTCGACGGGCTCGGTTACCTGCTGCGGCTCGAGATAGCGCGCGTTGGTCTTCTCCAGCAGGCGGACGCGAGGATCGGAACGCAGGCGGGCATCGATCTGGCCGTAACCGGTATCGACGGCGAGGACACTGGCGGCTCCGTGCTGCAACATGCAGTCGGTAAAGCCGCCGGTGGAGGCGCCGACATCCATGCAGACGGCGTGATCGAGGGAGATGCTCCAGTGAGTGAGTGCGTGCTCGAGTTTGAGTCCGCCGCGACTGACGTAACGCGGATCGGTGCCGAGCAGACGTAGCTTGCTGTCCTCTGGCACGGCATGGCCCGACTTCTGAACCTTTTGCTCGTCGACCATGACGCGTCCGGCAAGGATCATGGCCTGCGCCCGCTCACGGGTGGGGGCGAGGCCACGCTCGACCAAAAGAATGTCAATTCGCTTCTTCAACGTTTCCCTGTTTTTCTGGCGCGCTGCTTCATGACACCCCGCCATAAGCCAGCCGCGCCCATGGCCAAGTGGACACGTACCGCACACTGAGGATGGTTACGCACCGTGGATGGTGCAAAGTGGAGGAGAGTCAATCATTACAATACGGTGACAGGTACTCTGCTGGATTTTTAGCCTCATTTTCCACAAATGTGTTGAAAACAGCCCTCGACTCGGCAAGAAAGATTGTAAATCGTTGGCGGAAGAAATCCGCGGGCCAGGAAGTTTCTGCGCAGCACCAGAGCCGGTGCAGAGTGGAAAAAAGCCCGTGAACAATGGGTGATTCGCATCATGCAACGCGTTTGTCACTGGCATTTCCACACTTGTGTTGAAAAGATTGAGGACGGAACGATACTCGGCGAGGGCGCAACTTGTGAACTTGATAACGAGACGCAACGCATTCAGTGCAGAATGGAGAACCCCGCATGAACATTGGGCTATTTGCATCATCGCGAAGATTCCCCACCGGCATTTCCACACTTGTGTTGAAAAAATTTGGAGAGGCACAAAGGACGAAAGCGCGCAACTGCGACGTGGTTAGGTTAGAATGACGAAGCCCAACTCACATGCCAACCATGAAGCCTGCAAAAGTTCCCGAAACCGGCGGAGCCACGAAGAAGTTTTCGCTGGTGCCAGCCCTCGCCCAACAGCAAATGTACAAAGCGCTTGCCGCATTGAAGCCTGCGAAGTTGAGTTCCGCAAGCGGCGCCGAAGTGGCTGAGATCGCCCTTTGCCTGGCACTGGGCGAACGTGACCCGGTGATTCTGGCCTCGGCGGCGCATGGTGCGCGCACGGTGCGCAAGGGCGGCAAGGTAATTGGCGGCAAAGTTGCGGAAGGCCAAGGCGGAATGCTCTCGGCGGCCACGCTTGCGGCCGTAAGTGCATTGCTGGGCGACGCCAAAGCAACAGCGCTGGTGTGCGCCGGCCAGCTTGACGGAGATCCGGCAGCGGGTGAGGATTACCGCCGCGCGTTTGGCTTTGCGGCTCGCCATAAGCTTCCGATCCTGTATGTGGTGGCCAATAGCTTGAGCCTGGGCCGAGGGATGACGCAGAAGGGCAGCTTGGCGAAGAAGGGCCGGGAGTTGGATCTGCGGAAGCTGTACGCTGAGGTCGGTATGCCGGTCTTCAGCCTGGACGCCAACGACGCGATTGCAGCCTACCGGGTGGCCACCGAGGCGCTACACAATGCGCGTCACCTGCGGGGCCCCTGCGTGGTGGAAGCGCTGACCATTCACGGCAAGTGCAGCAGCGCGGCTAGCCCGCTGGATCTGTTGCGCGAGTACATGGAACGCCACGGGAACTGGCCGCTGTAGGAAAAAACTTCACCTTTCGTAACGCGACAGAGAGGCGGAGTTGTTGTTTCATAGTGTCATGCATCCGAGAGCGCGATTCCAATTTGTTCCTGCCGCAGTCGGCTTCCTGCTGATGTGCGTGGCAATCCTTTTTCTGGCCGCAGCTTCTACGTTTGCACCCGCGACGAGCGCAATGGACCGCCTGGAAGCACGCGTCTTTATCCTCTCCACACTTTTACGCTAGTTCGCTTTACTTTAGACAGAATCGATTGCTGATTGAGGAGCTTGAGGCTGCGCGGGAGGTTTGAAACGCGCGGGGATCCTTCGCATAGCTCAGGATGACACCCTCGATAAGGATCGCTGCTACCGGTAAGTGCCTACTTCTAAAACATTCCCAGTTGTAAATCTATTTGTAGATGGATAGCTGTCCGGCGGGAGGCTTGAGGCGGATTACGAACTCCTGCTGCGGTTGATTCACTTCAATGTCATCGCCGTAGGTTTGCAGCCTGTGTGCAATCACTTGCAGGCGTAGCTTGCTGTAAGGGATGCCGTCGATGAAGGCTCGGCCATCGCTGTCGGTCTTGAGTTGAAAGCCTTCCCCTTCCTGGTTGCCGTCCTTGCCGAGGGAGTGAATGACCACGCTGGCGTTCTTGATCGGCGTGCCGTCGGAGTCTTTGAGAACGACGAAGTTGAGGGTGCTGACCGGCTCGGGCGGTTTGTGTTTTTTGTCCTCCGCGGAGAGGCACAGGGGAACGATGAGCAGCAGGCTCAGGAGGACGGCGAATCGCGGCTTTGGGATGTTTCTCACGATGTCTTCCTCACAGGTTCCCCTCGACGCAGAGACTGCTCCATTGTATGGGGTAAGGTGGCTTAGTGGAAACGGGGTCGCGGGATTTGTAATGGGAGCTGGCGCACTGTATCGAACCCGCCCACAGACGAAGCCGTGAAACTCCGCCGTTCCGCAGCATACGATGTTTTGGGCTGGGCGAACAACGTACGGCAACCCACCTGCGCCTCCCACCATCTGAGGCGCAGATGGCAATCAGGCTGCCGTGACGGGTTTCGCCCACCGCGTCTCCGTATGTGAGGCGTGTGTTGTCCCATGTCCAAGATTCAATCGTGTGGCCTGCGAGCCTGTGACTGGCGCCGAGATGCGCGCCGACGATATCCCGCCTAGCCGGTTCTCCCAAGTTTCGCAAGGAGCTGACGGCAAGGATGCCAGACAGTTCGGAGCAGTTCTGCAGGACAGATCGACCGCGGACAAAACGAACGGAGCAGGAGATGAGAAAGTTTTCCGTAGCCTTGGTACCCACCCTTGCGGTGTTCTTGACGGTGACGGTTTTGGGAGGTTGTACACGCTCAAAGCCGGTTGCTGACGAAAATCCTCCCGGAGGCATTCCGTTGACTGGAGCCGGTTCAACGTTTGACTCTGTGCTGTTCAACCGCTGGTTCAGGGTCTACCACGACAGCCATCCGAATATTTACATCAAGTACGCTTCCGTGGGCAGCGGGGAGGGCGCTCGCCGGTTTATTGGAAAGAACCTCGGAGACGGAGAAAAGATTGACTTTGGTGCGAGCGACTCTGCCCTGACCGACGCACAGATCGCACAGACAAACAACGATGCGCTGATGATTCCTGTGACCTCAGCCTGCGTTGTGCTGGCCTATAACTTGCCCAACTTTCACGGGGATCTTAAGCTTTCGCGCAAAGCTTACGCGGGTATCTTTCTCGGGGAGGTTACAAAATGGAACGATCCGTTGATCGCGCAATGGAACCCCGGCGTAAAGCTTCCGGATTTAACAATTGCCACCGCGGTGCGGCAAGATACCAGCGGAACGACGTTCGCGTTCACCAACAACCTATCCGCCGTCAGTGAACGATGGAATAGCCGGTTCGGCCCGGCAACGCTTGTCAATTGGCCGGGAAACGCCATGCGGGCCCAGGGAAACGAGGGGGTCGCAGCATTGATCCAGAGATCTACCGGGTCGATAGGCTACGTTGGTTACGAGTTTGCGAACAGACTTAACTTGGACATGGCGGCGCTGGAGAACAAAGAAGGAAAATATGTTCAGCCAGCAGAGCAGAGTTGCGTAGCCGGTCTGGCCGCGGCTGATCTTCCCGACAATTTCAGAGCTTTTGTGCCCGATCCAGGGGGAGCGAACTCCTACCCGATCGTAACGTACTCCTGGGTATTGCTTCGCAAGCAATACGAAAATCCTGAAATCGCGAACGCTATCCGCGACCTCTTCCAGTGGTGCCTGCAGGACGGTCAGCGATATTCGTCGCAGGTTGGCTACGTGCCGATTCCGGCGCCGGTTGGAGACAAGGCGGTAAAAGCTTTGAGCGGGGTCAGCCCTGGCATGTCTGCGGCGAAGTAGAGACATAACTGAAGCAATCAACCGCTCGTCCCGCAGGGTGCCTGCCCGTGTATGCACACCGGCGACCAGGTGCTGCTATGAAGGAGCTGGAATAGAACTTGTCAGGAGGAATTTGCAGTGAAGCAGACTCTGGACAGCCTAATTTATTTCACCGAATTCTCCGACGATGATTGTCGCGTGTTGCAGGAGTCTGCAACGCAGACGCAGCTATGGACCGATGAGTTTGTTCAGATGTTTTATGACACGCTGTTTGCGTATCCCTTTACCAAAGATATCTTTCACGAAGGCGAACGGCCGAATCGAGAACAGGGCATCAGGGATTGGTATCTTCGGATCACCGGCGGGAAATTGGACGACCAGTTCTGGCAAGATCAATGGCAGGTGGGGACTCTACACGTGAACAGGCAGGTTCTCAACGGCTACATGTTTGGCATGATGCATCGAACCCAAAACTTTTTTCTGGGCAAATGCATGGCTGACTTTGGACTGGGAAAAGGACTTCAAGTTTTCCGGTCTTTCAAGCGGGCCACCGACATTACCGCTGGTCTCACCGCAGAGGGCTATCACAGTATGTACGCCGTGTTGAAGGTTGGACGCTAGCCTGGGAAAAGCTTCTACTCTGGACTACATGAAATGTGAGTGAATTACGCTCATAGAGACTTGACATTTGTAGGAGGGGAGAGATAAATTAGCACTCGTGTGGCGAGAGTGCTAACAACATCCCCTACGGGTGTCGCTCTCGCCAACGTTTGGGATGCGGCGACCGCCGCAGCAGTTCCCTTCAACCCCGAAAGGAGTTCCACGAATGGCAACAAAGACCGCAATCACCACGAAGCTGACCCCGTTGCACGACCGTATTGTCGTGAGCCGTATTGCAGAGGCGGAAACGTCTCGTGGCGGCATTATCATTCCCGATACCGCGAAAGACAAGCCGCAGGAAGGCGAAGTCATCGCCGTCGGCAAGGGCAAGTCCAACGATGAAGGCAAGGTGTTCCCCCTGGCAGTGAAGGCGGGCGACCGCATCCTGTTCGGCAAGTATGCGGGCACGGAAATCAAGATTGACGGCGAAGAGCTGTTGATCATGCGCGAGGAAGAAGTTCTCGGCATTCTGGAGAAGTAATTTTTTGGCGGCCCATCTGGCCGCCATTTGAGATTCCATCCACACGCGACGCCGGGCGGCGCGGTGGAACAGTTCAAAAAGAAGATTCGAAGGAGCTATACGCAATGGCAAAACAGATTGTTCACGGTGAGGAATCCCGTCAGGCAATTCTTCGGGGCGTAAACGTCCTGGCAGACGCAGTGAAGGTTACGCTTGGCCCCAAGGGCCGCAACGTTGTTATTGAGAAGAAGTTTGGTTCGCCGCTGATCACCAAGGACGGCGTGACCGTGGCGAAGGAAATCGAACTGAAGGACACGCTGGAGAACATGGGCGCGCAGATGGTGAAGGAAGTCGCCAGCAAGACGAGCGACATCGCCGGCGACGGCACCACAACAGCGACGGTTCTGGCGCAGGCGATCTTCCGCGAGGGCGTGAAGACCGTGGCTGCGGGCGCGAACCCGATGGCGCTCAAGCGCGGCATTGAAAAGGCCATTCTTGCCGTCAACGGCTCGCTGGACAAGGAAGGCACCCGGATTCCGGGCGCCCTGGACAAGCTGAGCAAGCCGGTGGACCGCGAAGAACTGATCGCCCAGGTTGGCACGATCTCGGCAAATAACGACGAGACCATTGGCCACATCATCGCCGAGGCGATGAAGAAGGTCGGTAAGGACGGCGTGATCACCGTGGAAGAAGCCAAGACCATGGAAACGCAGTTGGAAGTGGTCGAGGGCATGCAGTTCGATCGCGGCTACCTGTCGCCTTACTTTGTGACCGACGCCGAGCGCATGGAAGCGGTTCTGGAAAACGCCGTCATTCTGATCCACGAAAAGAAGATCAGCAGCATGAAGGATCTTCTGCCGCTGCTGGAGCAGGTTGCCAAGAGCGGTCGTCCGCTGGTGATCATCGCCGAGGACATC
This sequence comes from uncultured Acidobacteriota bacterium, assembly GCA_963838135.1. Lineage (GTDB taxonomy): Bacteria > Acidobacteriota > Terriglobia > Terriglobales > Acidobacteriaceae > TOLSYN. Next base: position 462,940 of record CAWIPV010000001.1, read on the forward strand.
GACGGTGAGGCACTGGCCACGCTGGTGGTGAACAAACTGCGCGGCACGCTGAACGTTGCCGCCGTCAAGGCTCCTGGCTTTGGCGACCGCCGCAAGGCGATGTTGCAGGATATCGCGATTCTGACCGGCGGCAAGGCGATTACGGAAGACCTCGGCCTGAAGCTGGAAAACATCACGCTGGCCGATCTTGGCAACGCCAAGAAAGTCACCATCGACAAGGACAACACGACCATCGTCGAAGGTAACGGCAAGTCGGAAGACATCTCCGGCCGGGTGAAGGAAATTCGCGCCCAGATCGACAAGACGACCAGCGACTATGACCGCGAGAAGCTGCAGGAACGCCTGGCAAAGCTGGTAGGCGGAGTTGCGGTAATCAAGGTGGGCGCTGCCACCGAGACCGAAATGAAGGAAAAGAAGGCTCGCGTGGAAGACGCGATGCACGCAACCCGCGCCGCTGTCGAAGAAGGCATCGTCCCGGGCGGCGGTGTTGCCCTGATCCGCTGCATTCCGGCGGTGGACGCACTGAAGCTACATGGCGACGAGCAGATCGGCGCCAACATCGTGAAGCGCGCCCTGGAAGAGCCACTACGCCAGATCGTCGCCAACGCAGGCGAAGAGGGTGCAGTTGTTATCGGCAAGATCCGCGATAACAAGGACAACTCCTACGGCTACAACGCCCAGACCGGCGAATTTTGCGATCTGGTGAAGGCTGGCGTGATCGATCCGACCAAGGTGACCCGCACAGCCCTGCAGAATGCAGGTTCGATTGCGGCCCTGATGCTAACGACCGAAGCCCTGGTTGCTGAGATTCCGGAACCGAAGTCGGAAGCTCCGCAGCATGGTGGTGGCGGCGGCATGGGCGGCATGTACTAAACTCTGAACACAGCGTAAACAGAAGAGCCCCGCGCCGAAAAGCGCGGGGCTTTTTTGCGAGAGCTCAAATCGTACGGTGTTTACCTCGGGTGACAGCGGGTGTTTAAGGGAGTTATGCGGTCACGCGGACTCATAGCCTCCTGGTTGCTCGTCACGGTGCTTCTGGCACCCGTGCTGGGTCTGGCGGTTTGTGCACTCCCGCGGCGCCTATGGCGAAGGCCTGTGGCATGACGCATTGCTCCATGAATAGCCATCGCGAGGGATTGGGCCATCATGCCCCCGTGGCGCCGTGCTGCGAGCGCAAGGCTCCGATGCCGGCTGCGAGCGAGCCGTCGGCACAGATCGTGGCTCCGGTACAGATCGCGTTGATGGCTGCGGCATATCCGGTTGCGCAGCTTGCGCTGATACAGCCATCACTGCCGAAAGGGCTGCGGGTTGTGCCGGTGTACGACCGCTCGCAGTTGATCGACCGCGCGGTGAAGAATTTGCGGCACACGCTGATTGAAGAGTTGATCATCGTGAGCCTGGTGATACGATTCCGGTGACGATTCTGATTGCGTTTATCCCGCTGCAACTTATGGGGATGACCGCCAATATTATGTCGCTGGGCGGCATTGCGGTTGCGATTGGCGCGATGGTGGACGCGGCGATTGTGGTGGTGGAGCAGACGCACAAAAAGCTGGAGCACTGGGAGGCCGGTGGGCGCAAGGAAGATTACCGGCGAGTGGTGATCGACGCGGTGAAGGAAGTGGGCGGGCCGAGCTTCTTCGCGCTGCTGGTGATCGCCGTTTCGTTTACGCCGGTGTTTGCTCTGGAGGCGCAGGAGGGCCGGCTGTTTAAGCCGCTGGCACTGACCAAGACGCTGGCAATGGTGATTGCGGCACTGCTGGCAATCACGCTGGACCCTGCAATGCGGCTGCTGCTTACGCGAGTGAAGGATTTCAGCTTCCGCCCCAAGTGGCTGGCGAAGGCGGCAAGCGCACTGCTGGTGGGAAAGATTCGCAGCGAGGAAGAACATCCGATCAGCAAGCCGATGATGAAGATCTATCAGCCGGTGGTGGAATTTTCGCTGGACCACAAATGGCTGCCGATTACGGTGGCGCTGCTGCTGATGGCGGTAACGATTCCGGTGTACAACAAGCTGGGCTCGGAGTTTATGCCCCCGCTGGATGAGGGAACCCTGCTATACATGCCGACCACGACGCCGGGAATTTCGGTGGGCGAGGCGAGTGTGCTGCTGCGCGAGCAGGACCGCATTCTACACAGCTTTCCGCAGGTGCAGTCGGTGTTTGGCAAGGCGGGTCGAGTGGAGAGCATTCGCGATGAGAACGGGCGGCTTAGCGGCTACGTCTTTGTGGATGTAGCGGGGCGCGACCTGGGCAGCTACGTGGCCGATGCGCAGCGCGCGGTGGCCGGCAAGGTGAGTGTGCCGACCGGATACCAGTTGGTGTGGAGCGGACAGTATGAATCGATTCAAAGAGTGCGCGAACGGCTGAAGATGGTGCTGCCGGTGACGCTGCTTGCGGTGTTTCTGCTGCTCTATGCCAACACCGGGTCGGTGGCTAAGACGGCGATCATTCTGCTGGCGGTTCCCTTCTCCGGCATTGGCGCGATCTGGCTGCTGCACTGGATGGGGTACAACATGAGCGTCGCGGTGTGGGTGGGGTTGATTGCGCTGCTGGGGGTGGATGCGGAAACGGCGGTGTTCATGCTGCTCTATCTGGACCTGTCGTGCGCCGAAGCTGCGGCGCGCGGTGAGCTGACTTGCTGGTGGCAATTGCGGGCGGCGATTGAGCACGGAGCGGTAAAGCGGCTGAGGCCGAAGGTGATGACGGTGGCATGTATGATTTTCGGCTTGCTGCCGATTCTGTGGTCCAACGGTGCAGGGGCGGACGTGATGAAGCGCATTGCGGTGCCGCTGGTGGGCGGGATCATCACATCCTTCTTAATGGAGTTGGTGGTGTATCCACCTTTGTTCGCCATCTGGAAGTGGAACTGGGAAGTGAAACCCGCGATCGGTCGCGCGGCTGAACTTTCGGCGGAGAATTTGGAGCCGATGCGCACGACCGTAGACTTTTAGTGATGGATTTAAACAAGGAGAAAAAACAATGAAGAAGAAGTTTGCTTGCCTGATGATTCTGACCGCGCTGTGCGCCATGCCGGTGATGGCCGCAACCAAGACCTTGACGGGAGTGATTACCGATGACATGTGCGGCGCCAAGCACATGATGCCGGGTAAGTCGGATGCGGAGTGCACCCGCGCCTGCGTAAAGCATGGGGCGAAATTTGCCATGCTGAGCGGTGAGAAGCTTATTGTTCTGGACGGAAAAACCTCGGAAGTCAGTGCGCTGGCCGGCCAGAGGGTGACGGTGAGCGGGGAGTTGACGGGCAACACGCTGACGGTAAGCTCGGTTGCGGCGGCCAAGTAGCATTCGTGAGGACACAAACTTGGCGACCCAAAATTGGTCCCCATTCGACACGGATTCGAGACGGCATTCGACACTGCGGATTGCCCCCGAGGAAAGCACTCCGTGCTTGACACAGGAGTGCAGTTCCGCTATCGTTAAGGGCACTGGCATGCGAATTACAAACAGATCCCGGACAACAGTCACAGGCACAATTACAGGCCTGCTACCGGGCGCATGCGAGTTCCGCGAAGAAATCAGCTAAAGCAAACTGATTCGCACCCTTCGAGAACCCATCGTCCGGCAGACGATGGGTTCTTTTGTTTTGCGCAGAGATATTACTATTATGAGGAGCCGGTAATGATCGTAATGAAGTTTGGCGGAAGTTCGGTACAGGATGCGGCGGCCATTCGGCGAGTCGCCTCGATTGTTGCTCCGCGCCTGGCGGAGCAGCCCTTAGTTGTGGTCAGCGCGATGGGCGGAGTGACCGACAAACTGGTGCTCATCGCCGAAACGGCGTCGCGCGGCGACCTGGTTGCCGCGAATGCACTGCTGGAGGGGATTCGCGCCAAACACATTCTGGCGGCCAATGAGATGCTGAACGCGACGGCAGCAGCCGCGTTCAGTGAAGAGCTCGACACGCGGATTGCCGAAGCGGCGGCGCTGGTGCAGAAGATCGCCGAGCAAGGAAAAGCCACGCCGGCACAGCACTCTGAGATGCTCACCTACGGCGAACTGCTCTCAAGCGTACTAGTTGCTGCGGCCTTCTCGGGGCTCGGCGTTCCGGCCTCCCATGCGGACTCCCGAAAGCTGATCGTTACCGACGCCCGTCATCCGGCGGCGACGCCTCTGACCAACCAGACCCGCACCAAATTGCTGGAAGCCATTCCCCCACTGCTGAAGCAGGACCTTGTTCCCGTGCTTGGCGGATTCATTGCGTCGAGTGAGTCGGGCGAGATTACGACGCTGGGCCGAGGCGGCTCGGACTACTCGGCGGCCATCATCGGCGCGGCGCTTTCGGCGGAGCGCATCGAAATCTGGACTGACGTCAGCGGCATTCTGACCACCGATCCGCGCATCTGTCCCAAGGCGCAGCGGATCGAGGAGATCAGCTTCCATGAGGCTACCGAGCTGGCCTGCTTCGGAGCCAAGGTGCTGCACCCGGCTACCCTGCTGCCCGCGGTCGAACATGACATTCCGGTGGCGGTACTGAACTCGCACAAGCCTGAAGAGGCGGGAACCATCATCCGCGCCGTTGGTGCGCAAGGGGTGTCGGCGTTCCGGGCCATTGCGCTCAAGAAGAACATCTCGGTTTTCAATGTGCGTGCGCCGCGCCACGTTGGTTCGCTGCGCTTTCTGGACGATCTGTTCAGCCTGCTGCGCTGGCATCATTTGCAGAGCGAGATTGTCGCCATCTCAGGGGCGACGGCCTCGGTGGCAGTGGAAGGCAGCCGTGAGCTGGGCAAACTGACCTCTGAATTGCAGGCGCTGGGCGAAGTCGATTTCAAGCCCGAGCAGGCGATCATTTGCCTGGTGGGCGAGGACATTCGCGGACGGGTCGGCATCGCCGCCGAGGTCTTCGGAGTGCTGGCTACCGACGGTATTAACATTCGCATGATTGCTCAGGGCTCGTCTGAAATCAGCGTGAGTTTCGTTGTGGACGAGAAAGATGCGGTAAGGTCGGTACAGGAGTTGCACCGTCATTTCTTCGAGGAACCCTCGCCGAGACCGGCGCGCATTTCGTCGCTTGAAACGGCGCAGGCGTAAGTTTTTGTCGCTGTCATGAATTGGAGAAACAGATTGGCTACTACCTCTGCACTCGATCAGGCTTCCCCGGCGCAAGCTCCCGCGTTGAAGGTCGCCATCCTGGGATTCGGCACGGTTGGCAGCGCGGTTGCCCGCATACTGTGCGATCAACCCGCGCAGTCGCCGCTTCGTCTGACTCACGTCTTTAATCGTAATGTGGAACGCAAGCGCGTGGACTGGGTTGCCGATGACGTTTGCTGGTCGAGCGATGTTGAGCAGGTGCTTGCCTCCGACGCCGACATTATCGTGGAACTGGTAGGCGGCGTGGAACCGGCGTACGACTGGATCTCGCGCGCGCTGATCTCAGGAAAGTCGGTGGTCACGGCGAACAAGAAGCTGATCGCGCAGCACGGGCCGCAGCTCTCGGCGCTGGCCCGTGAACGCGGCGGCGCGATTTCCTTTGGCGCCTCGGTGGCCGGGGGTGTTCCGGTGATCGATGCCCTGCAGGAAGGATTGGCGGGCGATCAACTTTACAAGGTCTGCGGCATCCTCAACGGAACCTGCAACTACATTCTGACCAAGATTGAGCGCGAAGGCGTTTCGTTCGACGCGGCGCTGGCCGGGGCACAAACCGCGGGCTTCGCCGAAGCCGATCCGACCGACGATGTGGATGGATACGACGCACGGGCCAAGCTTGTGATTCTTTCGCGCATCGGCCTGAAGGCCATTGTGCAACCGGAACAGGTTCTGTGCACTTCGATCCGCAGCGTGGGCGCGGTTGATTTCACTTACTCGCACGAACTCGGATGCACGATTCGCCAGATCTCACGGGCCGAGCGCCGCGGTGGAGATATTTATGCTTCAGTGCAGCCTGCGCTGGTCCCAATCGATTCGCCGATGGCACACATTACCGGCAGCTTGAATATCGTGCTATCCAGCGGTAAGTACGGCGGCCAGACTGCATTCAGCGGACACGGCGCGGGTGGACACTCGACGGCGGTGGCCGTTGTGAGCGATCTGCTGGACATTGCGCGTGGACGCGCGGGCGATCGACTGCGGCCGCAGGTGCTGGCCGAGGCGCTGCCGGTCAGCGGCAACTTTGCTTCGAAGCACTATCTCCGCTTCACGGTGCGCGACCGACCCGGCATTGTGGCGGCGATTGCGAATGCGCTGGCAGGTCACGCGATCAACATTGATGCGCTGCTGCAGAAGCCAGGCTTCGATAAGGACGAACTGCCATTTGTGGTAACCCTTGAACAGTGCCCGACCGAACAACTGGAAGCGGCAATGCGCGATATTAGTAAACTCGATTTTCTGGTCCGCGCTCCACTGACCATGCCAATACTTACGAAGGAGCTTTGATGCAACTCCGCTGTTTTGATCCTCTTTGTGCAACCAAGCTCGACTTGCATGCGCCCGTACTGGCCTGCCCCAAATGCGGAGGACTGCTCGAGGTCGATGTGAATGGCCCGGCATTCGACGCTTCCGTATTGAAAGAACTCTGGAGCGAGCGCCGAAGATCGCGCGATCCCCGCGATATCAGCGGAGTATGGCGTTACAGGGAAGCTCTGCCTGATTATCCGGCCAATGAAATCGTTACTCTCGGCGAGGGCAACACACCGCTGGTGCGTGGACACAAGACCGCGTCATGGGCAGGGGTCAGTGATCTGCAGTTCAAGCATCTGGGGTGGAATCCTACGGGCTGCTTCAAAGACCTGGGGATGACGGTGGGGATGACCGAGGCAGTGCATACGGGCGCGAAGATTGTGGCTTGCGCCTCCACGGGAAACACGGCGGCATCGCTGGCGGCCTATGCGGCGCGTGCGGGCCTCATCGGCCGAGTCTATCTTCCCGCGGGGCAAGTCTCGCTGAATAAGCTGGCACAGGCTTTGGACTTCGGGGCGGAAGTGGTTGAGGTCGAGGGAAGCTTCGACGATGCCCTGAATACGCTGCTGGAAAAGACGGGCGAGGGGATTTACTTCCTGAACTCGATCAACCCGTTCCGCATCGAGGGCCAGAAGACGACGATGTTTGAACTGCTCGATCAGCTGAACTGGAAGTCGCCCGACTACCTGGTGGTGCCAGGGGGAAATCTGGGCAACTCGGCCGCGTTTGGGAAGGCGTTTGACGAGTTGCTGCGTTATGGATTCATCGACAAGGCGCCGCGCATGATTGTGGTGCAGGCGGCGGGAGCCAATCCCTTCGCGCAACTGTGGCGCGACGGCGCAGAAGAGCTCTCGCCGGTGGAAGAACCGGAGACGATTGCGACGGCAATCCGGATCGGCAATCCACGCTCGTGGAAAAAGTCGCTGCGCGGAGTGCAGAACACCGCAGGGCAGGTGCTCGATGTGACCGATGACGAGATTGCCGAGGCCAAGGCGGTGATCGGACACGACGGCATCGGATGCGAACCCGCGTCCGCCGCAACGTTGGCTGGACTGCGCAAGCTGCGGCTAAGCAATCAGATTCCGCAAGAGGCAAGCGTCGTTGCCATCCTGACCGGCCACGCTCTGAAGGATACGAACTTCATCATTCGCGCTCATCAGCGAGAGGAAGCACATGCGCACTAATGATGAAATAGTCATACGCGTGCCGGGCTCGATTGCCAACCTTGGACCGGGCTTTGACACGCTGGCGGTAGCGGTTCAGCTCTATTTGACACTGCGTGTGCGACTGACGCCGGGAGAAGGCCAGCTTCGCTTTGAGTTCGTGAATCAACGGTTGGACGGCGAAAACTACATTGAGCGCGCATTTCGTTTCATCGCCGCGCGACATAACTTTTCGCCTCCCTCTTTCGACGTGAAGGTGGAGAGCGATATTCCGATGAAGGGTGGACTGGGCAGCAGCGCTGCCGCCACCGTCGCTGGTCTGCGTTTGTATGAGGCCGTTGCCGGCCCGCTGGATGAACGGGAGCTGCTGAATGCGGCCTGCGAGTTGGAGGGCCATCCTGACAATATCGCGGCAGCACAGCTCGGCGGGCTTACGGTTAGCTGTGACACTCCAGGTGAATTGCGCGTGCTGCGCGCAACATGGCCGGAGTCGCTTGCCCTGATAGTGGTGACGCCGGAGCAACACCTGGCGACGAAAGCCTCACGCGCCGTGCTTCCGGATATGATTTCGCGCGCGGACGCAATTTACAACGTGCAGCGGGTGGCTTTTCTTTTGGAAGCGTTGCGCACCTCGAACTTCGGACTGCTGCGCGAGGCACTCAAAGACCGCCTGCATCAGCCGTACCGCGCTTCGATCGTTCCCGGTCTCAAGGAAGCTCTGGAACTGCGCCATCCCAGCCTGCTCGGGGTCTGCCTCAGCGGCGCAGGGCCTTCGGTGGTAGCGCTGGCGCAAGAGAATCTGGATGAAGTGAGCGCTCTGCTGGGTGAGATTTACATTCGTAAATCTATTCCATTTCGCATTCAGACCCTTAAGGTACATCCGACTGACAGCGCTCCGCAGACAAGCCTGCAGGCGCGCCCCTGGTGCGTGGAAACCGCGGGCAGTTGGAAGGTATAGTGCATTCGGGAACTGCTTAGGACAAGCGCGCAATAAGAAAGACGGCCCGAGGGCCGTCTTTCTTATTGGGTGAAACGTTGGCTTACACTGCGGCAGATTTGGCCGCGCTCAGGTAGGCGTTGACGCCGGCTGCTGCGGTGCGTCCTTCGGCGATTGCCCACACCACCAGCGACTGTCCGCGGCGCATGTCACCGGCGGCAAAGACGCCCTCGACCGAAGTCATGCTGCGGGCATCGGTGGCCACATTGCCGCGGGCGTCGAGAGTAACGCCCAACTGCTCCAGCAAGCCGTTGCGTACCGGCCCGGTGAAGCCCATGGCGAGCAGCACTAGGTCGGCTTCAATTACAGTTTCGGTTCCGGCAACAGGCTCGAATTTCGGCGCTGGGCCGACTTGCACGGCGTGCAGACGCGCCACGTTTCCGTTGGCGTCGCCTTCGAAGCGCACGGTGTTCAGGCTCCACTCGCGCGTGCCGCCTTCCTCGTGCGAGGTCTCAGTGCGGAGTTGCAGCGGCCACAGCGGCCACGGCGTCTGCGCGGAGCGCGTCTCGGGCGGCTTGGGCATGATCTCAAACTGGCGCACGCTTGCCGCTCCCTGGCGCAGACTGGTGCCAAGGCAATCGGCACCCGTATCGCCGCCGCCGATGATGACGACTTTCTTTCCGGTGGCCAGGATTGAAATCTCCGGAGGGATGGTGTCGCCGAGCACACGCTTGGTCTGCTGCGGCAGAAACTCCATGGCAAAGTGAATGCCCTTCAACTCGCGCCCCGGCACTTTGAGATCACGCGAAGCCTCTGCGCCTCCAGCCAGCACGATGGCATCGAAATCGCTGCGCAACTGCGCCACATCCATGTTGACGCCGATATGGGCGTTGGTTACGAACTTCACGCCTTCGGCTTCCATCTGCGCCAAGCGACGGTCGATGAGATGCTTCTCAAGCTTGAAATTTGGAATGCCGTAGCGCAACAGGCCGCCGATGCGGTCGGCCTTTTCAAAGACAGTGACCTCGTGTCCGGAGCGGCTCAATTGCTGAGCGGCGGCAAGGCCAGCGGGCCCGGAACCAATGACAGCAACCTTCTTTCCGCTTTTTTCGGGAGCGGGTTCGGGATGAATCCAACCCTCGTCCCAGCCGCGATCTACAATGGTTTTCTCAATCTGCTTGATGGTGACGGCCGGCTGGTTGATGCCGAGAACGCAGGCAGCCTCGCAGGGCGCGGGGCAGATGCGTCCGGTGAACTCCGGGAAGTTATTGGTGGTGTGCAAACGCCGCACCGCTTCTTCCCATCGTCCGCGATAGACGAGATCGTTCCAGTCAGGGATGTGGTTATTGACCGGGCATCCGGTGTGACAGAACGGCACGCCACACTCCATGCAGCGGGCACCTTGCTGCTGCACGGAAGAGCGCGGGAACTCCTGGTAAATCTCAAACCAGTCCTTGACGCGTTCGGCCGGCGGACGACGGGTTGGCAACTCTCTTTGGAATTCCATGAACCCAGTTGGCTTACCCACGCTGCACCTCCACGGCTGCGGCCACCATCTCGCGCGCGACGCTGTATTGTTTTGCCACACGTTCAATGCCCAGCACACGCTTCAATTCGTGTGGAAAGATTTTTACGAAATTCGGCAGCATGGAATCCCAGTTGGCAAGAATGCGCTTGCCCTGCGGACTGCCGGTGCGCCGAACGTGTTCTTCGATCAGCGCGGTGAGAATGCGCACGTCGTCATCCCCGGTGAGCGGCTCAAGATCGACCGATGCGAGGTTGCACTTCTTCTCATGGAAGTCGCCGCACTCGTCTAACACGTAGGCGATACCGCCGCTCATTCCGGCGGCAAAATTTCTACCGCATGGGCCAAGCACGGCGACTACGCCCTTGGTCATGTACTCGCAGCCATGGTCTCCCACACCCTCGACGACGGCCGAGGCTCCGGAGTTACGCACCGCGAAGCGCTCACCGGCGACGCCGCTGAAGTATGCCTCGCCACTGGTTGCGCCGTAGAGAACGACGTTGCCGACGATGATGTTCTCCTCGGGAGGAAAGCGCGACGCGCGGGGAGGATAGACGATGATGCGTCCACCGGAAAGACCTTTGCCCACGTAATCGTTGGCATCGCCTTCCAGTGTCATCGAAATTCCCTTGGCGAGGAATGCGCCGAAGCTCTGGCCAGCCGAGCCGTTGAGACGGAGGCGGATGGTTTCGTCGGGCAAGCCCTCGGCACCGTAACGGCGCGCGATTTCGCCGCTCAGCATGGTTCCAACAGAGCGGTGGATGTTGCGAATTTTGAACGACACATCGACCGGCTTGGCTTCGTCCAGCGCAGGCTTTACGGCGGTCATCAACTCGTGATCGAGTGCCTGCTCCAATCCATGATCCTGCTTGTGGATGCAGTGGCGGGCGACGCGAGTGGGCAGCGCGGGCGAGTACAGAATCGTCGAGAGATCAATTCCCTTGGCCTTCCAGTGCTTGCTGGCGAGGCGAGCCTCGAGGCGGTCGACGCGTCCCACCATTTCGTCAAAGGTGCGGAAGCCGAGACGGGCCATGTACTCGCGCACCTGCTCGGCGAGGAAGAAGAAGAAGTTGACCACATGCTCGGGCTGTCCAGCGAAGCGCGCACGCAGCACCGGGTCCTGCGTGGCAATGCCGACGGGACAGGTGTTGAGGTGGCATTTGCGCATCATGATGCAGCCCATGGCAATCAGCGGCGTAGTGGCGAAGCCAAACTCTTCGGCACCGAGCAGAGCGGCGATTACAACGTCACGCCCGGTTTGGAGTTTTCCGTCGGTCTGCACGCGAATGCGGCTGCGCAGGTCATTGAGCAGCAGCACCTGCTGGGTCTCGGCAAGTCCAAGCTCCCAGGGGATGCCGGCGTGCTTGATGGAACTGAGAGGCGAAGCGCCGGTGCCACCGCTATCGCCGCTGATCAACACCACGTCGGCGTGCGCTTTGGCAACTCCGGCGGCAACCGTACCGACGCCTACCTCGGAGACCAGCTTGACGCTGATGCGCGCCTGCGGATTCACGTTTTTGAGGTCGTAAATCAACTGCGCGAGATCTTCGATCGAATAGATGTCGTGGTGCGGCGGCGGCGAAATCAGAGTGACGCCAGGGGTGGAGTGGCGAAGACGCGCAATGGTTTCGTCCACCTTGTGGCCGGGCAGTTGCCCGCCCTCGCCGGGCTTTGCGCCCTGCGCCATTTTGATCTGCAACTCATCGGCATTGACCAGGTAGTGGGCGGTAACGCCGAAGCGCGCCGAGGCCACCTGCTTGACTGAACTGCGCCGCAGATCGCCGGAGGCGTCGGCCGTGAAGCGCGTCGCATCCTCGCCGCCTTCACCGGTGTTGCTGCGGGCTCCGATGCGATTCATTGCGATGGCGAGAGTCTCGTGCGCCTCTTTGCTGATGGAGCCGAAAGACATGGCGCCAGTTGCAAAGCGTTTTACGATCTCCTTCGCCGGTTCGATTTCGTCGAGCGGCAGCGGTTTCTTGTTTTCTTTCAACTGCAACAGGCCGCGCAGGGTGCAGAGTTGCTTATTCTGCTGATCGATCAGATCGGTGTATTCGCGGAAAGTTTCCGCGTTGTTCTGGCGCACCGAATGTTGCAGCTTGCTGATGGTCTGCGGATTCAGCAGGTGATACTCGCCTCCGACGCGATGGCGGTAAGCACCGCCAACGTCGAGTTCCAGCTCCGATTCGGTGCGCGGGCTGAATCCATACTGGTGACGCAGAAACGATTCGCGCGCAATTACGTCGAGTCCAACGCCCTCGATGCGGGAGACGGTGCCGGAGAAGTAATGCTTGACCAGATCGCGGTTGAGGCCGATGGCCTCAAAGACCTGCGCGCCACGATAGCTCTGCAAGGTGGAGATGCCCATCTTCGAGAAGGTCTTCAGCAATCCCTTCTCAATGGATTTGCAGAAGTTTATGACCGCCTTTTCGGGGGTGATCTCGGGCGGAAGCAGGCCGCGCTGAACCATATCCTCCAGCGTCTCAATTGCCAGATAAGGATTGACCGCGCTGGCTCCGTAGCCGATCAGCAGGGCGAAGTGCATGACCTCGCGGGGCTCGCCACTCTCGACGATGAGGGCGATCTTGGTGCGTGAGCCTTCCTTCACCAGATGGTTGTGCACTGCGGCCAGAGCCAGCAGCGACGGGATCGGCGCGTAATCCTTATCGACGCCACGGTCGGAGATAATCAGCAGAGTGTAACCGTTGCTGACGGCGAGCGAGGCGCGGCGGCAGAGGCCTTCGAGTCCGCGCTTGAGTCCCACTCCCTCGCCGTCTGCGCGGTAGGAAGCCGATAGACGTGGCCGCCAGCAGATCTCCGCTGGAGACGCGGCGCAACTTTTCCAGATCGCGGTTGGTCACAACCGGATGGGTAAGCTTGAGGGTGTGACAGTTCAGCGGAGTCTCAACGAGGATGTTGCGCTCGGTTCCAATGTAGCTGATAAGCGACATCAGCAGGTCTTCGCGAATCGGATCGATGGGCGGATTGGTGACCTGGGCAAAGAGCTGCTTGAAATAGTTAAACAAAAGCTGGGGCTGATCCGAAAGACACGCCAGGGGCGTGTCCGAGCCCATGGAGCCGACCGGCTCTTCGCCGTTGCGAGCCATCGGCTCCAGAATAATCTTGATGTCCTCTTCGGTGTAGCCGAAGACTCGCTGGCGGGCGATGATGGATTCGTGACTGGGGGCGTGGAGATGAGTGGGCTCGGGTAAATGCTCGAGCGTGATCTGATTCTCCTTGATCCATTCGGCGTAGGGCTGGCGGGCGGCGAGATGGGACTTGATCTCGTCGTCACTGACGATACGTCCGGCAACGGTATCCACCAGAAACATGCGGCCTGGCTGCAGACGGCCTTTGTACTTCACCCGCTCGGGTGAGAACTCCAGCACGCCGACCTCAGAGGAAAGCACCACCAGATCGTCCGTGGTAACAATGTAGCGGCCAGGGCGCAGGCCGTTGCGATCCAGAGTGGCACCAATCACGCGACCGTCGGTAAAGATCAACGACGCAGGGCCGTCCCAGGGTTCCATGAGCGAGGCGTGGTACTCATAAAATGCACGCTTGGCGGGGTCCATGTGCGGATTGCGCGACCAAGCTTCGGGAATGAGCATGGCCAAGACGTGCGGCAATTCGCGTCCGGCGTGCAAGAGCAACTCCACGGCATTGTCCAGCGAAGCCGAGTCGCTTCCGCCGGGAGTAATCACGGGAAGAATTTTCTTCAGGTCATTGCCGAAGAGCGACGACTCCAGCAGGCGCTGGCGGGCATTCATCCAGATGATGTTGCCCTTGATGGTATTGATTTCACCGTTGTGTGCGACATGGTGAAAGGGATGAGCCAGAGGCCAGCTCGGAAAGGTGTTGGTGGAGAAACGCTGGTGAACCATGCAGAGCGCGCTCTTGACCAGGGGGTCGCTCAACTCCGGATAAAACTTGGTGATTTGCGGCGCAAGCAGCAGGCCTTTGTAAACGATGGTGCGGCAGGAGAGCGAAGGGATGTAGAAGTGGCTTTTGCCTTCGATATCGTCGCTGTGGGCGATCTCGTTTTCAATTCGGCGACGCACTACGTAAAGCTTTCGCTCGAAATCGGTTTCCTCCAGGGGCTGCAAGGCTTTGAGGAATATCTGCTCGATGTAGGGCTGGGAGCCGCGCGCGATGCGGCCGATGGCGGTGGGATCGATGGGCGTGTCACGCCAACCCATGACCTCGAACCCCTCTTCCTGGATAATCTTTTCGACCACACCTTCACACTGCAGGCGCTCAGGTTTGCCAACGGGCAGAAAGACCATGCCAACCGCGTAGCAGCCGGGCTCGGGCAGAACCATGCCCAGAACGGCGCACTCGCGGACAAAGAATTCATGCGGAATCTGAATCAGCACACCGGCGCCGTCGCCGGTCTCGGGATCGCAACCGCAAGCTCCGCGATGCTCAAGATGGGTGAGCACCTCGATTCCCTTTTCCACGATGGAGTGGCTCTTTTCGCCGCGAATACTGGCGACGAAGCCTAGGCCGCACGCATCATGTTCATTGGCTGGATCGTAGAGACCCTGGGCCGGCGGCAAGCCGCTGGCGTGCTGTCGCTGGCAATCCTGATCATGCTGTTCATTATTCTCTCGCATTGCTCTCCCGTGTGCGGTGGTGCATATTCCGCTAAATACCTGACCCTATAAACACGAAACCCGCCTAGCTTGTAGTTGGCGGGTGATTAGTACTCGGGCTGATTTAGATTGCCTGATTCTATTCCCCGCTACCGTGTGGTAATTCGCTGCGGAGCGCAGGATGTGCGCGCGGCTAGCGACGGCGGTGTTGTCAGCGGGGCTGTGGCTAAGTACTTCATATCGATGACTAAAGATACAACGAAAAGTAGCACAGAGTCAACGAGGCATGGGACAATCCCGCAAAATTATCGCGCAGATTTTGCAATTCCATGATCGCGAACGCAGGAGAGCGGCGCAACGCTTCGACAATGCAATGGCCGGCAAATCACTGGCAGAATGGCGTTGGCGAGTGTGGTACATGGGTTCGCAAGGTGAATGACTTCAGAGATAAACGGCAGAATACCGGGTGGGATCACTTGAGCTTGTGATAGTATTCAAACAGTATCTCGCGAAAGTTGGATGCGCGATTCTGAGTTGATCCCACCGAGTAGCACTGCGATCCGATCTCAAAATCTCCTCCCGACAGACAAAATGCAGGATATGTGTTTCCGCGCGCACACATCCAACTCGCGCGCTCAGTATAGAGAGAAGAAGAAAACCATAGAATGAGTACATTTCAAGAAATGCCTCTCCAGGCGCTATTACAAGAAGCGCTTGCGGCAAAGAATTTTGTAAACCCCACCCCAGTTCAGATTCAGGCGATTCCGCCGGCCCTTGAAGGCAAAGACGTGATTGCGACAGCGCAGACCGGTACCGGTAAAACGCTGGCCTTCCTGATCCCCGTGATGGAAATGCTGGCAGCGACGCCAGCGGGAAAGATCAACGCGCTTGTGCTGGTGCCCACGCGCGAACTCGCCATCCAGGTACATGAGCAGTATGAAGCACTGCGTTCAAAGAAAGCTCCGCCGGCAGCTTTGGTCATCGGCGGACTGAGTGAAAAGGTTCAGATCCGCGCCCTGCGCGCGGGAGCACGGATGGTAGTGGCAACGCCGGGACGGCTGGAAGACTACATGCGCCGGAAGATTGTCGATCTGCGCACGGTACGCGTTTTGGTAATGGACGAAGTGGACCGGATGCTGGACATGGGCTTTTTGCCTGCGATCACCCGCATTCTGGGTGCGCTGCCGCCAGAACGGCAGACCCTGTGCTTCTCGGCAACGCTGGAGAAGTCAGTGCAGGGATTGCTGCTGAAGTGCACCCGCTCTGCGGTTCGCATCTCGCTCGGCAATGTCCTGAAGCCGGCTGAATCCGTACAGTTGCAGGCGTTTGAAGTTCCGGCAATGCAGAAGGGAAACGTTCTGCGCGAACTGCTCTATAACGAGAGCGGCAAGACGCTGATCTTTGCCCGCACCAAGCGCGGCACGGAGCGGTTGGCCAAGGACCTGATGCGCGACGGATTTGCCGCGTCGATGATCCACGGCGACCGCACCCAGAGCCAGCGTTCGGCGGCATTGGCCGGCTTTGAAGCAGGCCGGTTCCAGGTGCTGGTGGCGACCGATGTGGCCGCTCGCGGCATTCACGTGGGCGATGTTGCGCACGTGGTGAACTACGATCTGCCTTCGATCGCAGAGGACTTCATCCATCGCGTGGGCCGCACTGGCCGCGCAGGCCTTTCCGGCCTGGCGACCACGATTGTGAGCGGAGCCGAGATGATCGAGCTACGCCGCTTTGAGCGCACGCTGAAGCTGCGGATCGAACGCAAGGAACTGGGCAAGATGCGCTCGACGACCCCGGCGAATATGCCGATTGCGATCACGCACGCACGAAAGAATACGAATACGTTGAAGTCGCGCACGCTGAACAGCCTGCCGGGCGAGATCTTCGCGTAATCGTTCCGATTGTGAAAACGCCAGGGGTCAAAGCCTCTGGCGTTTTGTTGTTTGGCACCCTGGCACACATGGTTTCGCGAAGTCAATTATGCGCGCTATGATAGACACACTCGAGGACAGCACCCACCTCGAGCGCAATAGCCCTTATACTTGTTGAGTCCTCGACAATAATTCAGATGTGGAACATGGCATGAGCTTAGTTTGGAGAGCGTTGCTGGGCCTGGCAATCGCCGGAGTGCTCACTTCGACCGGATACCTGCTTCTGCTGCTGGTGGGCTGCGCCCGCTTCCGCCGCAGAAGGCGAGCGACCGACGCGCGCTCGCCGCTGCCAGCGGCGACGATGATGAAGCCGCTGTGCGGGCTGGAGCCGCGGCTTGAAGAGAATCTGACCAGCTTTTTTCTGCAGGACTATCCGGAATTTGAAATTTTATTCGGTACCCGCGATGCAAGAGATCCCGCGCTGAAGATCGTGCAGCGGCTTTGCGCGCGTTATCCGCAGGTGCGGGTAAAGGTCGTATTTTCCGGAGAACCTGACCAGCCGAACGCGAAAGTGTGCACGCTGCGCGAGATGTTCGCCCAAGCCTCGCACGAGTATGTGGTGATCAGCGATAGCGACGTGGGAGTGGAACCGGATTACCTGCGGCGGGTGGTCGCTCCGCTGCTCGACGACGAGACCGGGCTGGTGATGTGCCTGTATCGCGGGGTGCCGACGGGCGGCTTTTGGGCCGGACTGGAGGCACTGGGAATGTCGGTGGAGATGGCTGCCGGGGTGGTGGCGGCATCGAGCATGGGGGAAGTAAATTTTGCGCTGGGGCCGACGATGGCTACGCGCCGCAAAGTAGTGGAGAGCGTGGGCGGCATTGGCGTGCTGGCGGAGTACTGCGCCGACGATTACGTGCTGGGGAATCTGGTTGCAAAGTCGGGACGCAAGGTGGTGATCAGCGATAAGGTGATTGATCACTACGTGGTCAACCGCTCGTTCAAGACCTCGATGCTGCACCAGAAGCGCTGGATGATGAGCACTCGCTTCTCGATTCCGGTGGGACACGCCAGCTCGGTGATGAGCTTTGCTACGCCATTCGGAGTGCTGGCGGCGATTGCGGGATGGAACTGCGGCCATTTGGCGCTGGGCTTGGCGCTGCTGGGCTGGACGCTGATCAATCGCATGGTGATGTCGGTAGCGGTGGGCTGGGCCGTGGTGCGGGACCGGAGAGCGCTGGAGTACTGCTGGCTTTATCCGCTGCGCGACCTGATGGGCTTTGGCTTTTGGCTGGCAAGCTATGCCGGAGACATTGTGGACTGGCGCGGAGAGAAATACCGGCTGGTCACGGGCGGACGCATGGTTCGCGTAAACGCCGCAGGAAAGGTAGCCCCCACTGGAGCCCCAGGCGACGACTCGGGTGAGAAGCAGAGTAAGAAATCACTTGCGGTTGGTGTAAACGATCTTCCCTGAGCTGGAGGCGTAGACCAGCTTATTGGAGCCCAGGACTTCATCTACCTTTTTTTGCTGAAAGTCGGGGACGAAGAGAAAGACCCTGGTGCCGGAGTTCCAGAGACGGACGAGGTCGGCATCATCCAGGAAGATGTGGGGCGCGTCCGGAAACGTGGAGCCGAACCACATGGAAGTGGTACGCCCGTTGACCAACTCGACGGGGTGCTGAAGATAAAACACCAGAGACGAACCAAAGGACTGATCGCCGTAGATGAGTACGCGATCCTGCGGCTGCACCTGCTGCTGGATACGCATGGCCAGCGTGTGCGAGCTGAGATAGGGATCGAAGCGAATGAGCGCCACGTGGGCGGCGAAGAGGAAGACCGCCATGGTGACGGCCAGGGCCCAGGTGCTGGCAAGGTGCTTGCGCTTGAGCCGGAGGACGATTTCGGCCAGCGAGCCAAAGACGAGGGCGATGACGGCGAGAATCGCCGGGAAGCGCAGCGCGGCAAAGGATTGGCCAGTGAGATTAAGAATGTGGCCCATGGAGAGCGTGTCATTGTCCAGATTGCTCTGCGCCAGAACCTCGCCGATATCTGGCACGAAGGGCAGATGGCGCGAGGACCACAGGCCGCCGATCAGGACGACGGCAAAGACCAGGCGGACGGTGACACTGACGGCGGACGTGGCGAGCAGCCAGGGCTGACGACCTTCCTCCTCTTCTCCGGCAAGCGCAGCGGCCAGCAGCAGGAAGAGCGCGAGATAGGCGGGGAAGGTGTAGTACTCCTGATTGGTGGAAAAAGAGAAAAACAGCAGGGTGACCGAGGCCCAGAGGATGCAAATCCAGCGGGTGCGGGCACGGAAATCCAGCGGCGTGTGCTCGCGGCGTGAGCGGCGCAGATCGGCGATGAGGCGGCGGAGCGCCAGCGGAAGATAGAGGCTCCAGGGAAAGAGCCAGACCAGGTGCAGCGTCCAGTAGAGATAGCCGGGGAGTTTGTTGTAGTCCCTCGGAATGCGCTTGCCGAGGAAGCGCAGGAAATGCTCGTTGACGAAGTAGAACCAGAAGAAGCCGTGATGATCTCCCACGGCGGGATTGCGCAGGCCGGCCAGAATGTGCCACGGCGCAGCGACAGCGAAAAACAAGAGCAGTCCGGAGAAGAGATGGAACTCGCGCCAGCGCCGCCATTCGCCGGTGACGGCAAGGTAGGCGACAAGGGTCATGCCGATGACAACCAGCGCAAGCAGTCCCTTGGTGAGCACGGCTAGAGCCAGCAGGGCGTAAGTGGCGTACCAGGCTAAGCGCGCGTTGGGGCGATCCAGCGCCGAGACCAAACAGTAGAACGCACCGGCGATCAGCAGGCTGAGAATCGCCTCCGGGATGAGCACGCGGGTGAAGAGAAAGCATCCGGCGGCGGTGGCGGTGAAGAGGCCGGTATAAACACCGGCTCGCTGACCAAAGGCGCGGGTTCCCCAGCGGATGCCGAGCAGGACGAGCAGAAACATGGCCGCAACGGTGGGCAGGCGGGTGGCAAAGTCGCTGACGCCGAAGACGCGATAGCATCCGGCAACCAGCCAATACATCATCGGCGCTTTTTCCAGGTAGCGCACGCCGTTGATGTGGAGCGTCACGTAGTCGCCGCGGGTGACCATCTCGCGGGCAGCTACGGCATGAGCGGTGTCAACGTCGTCCTGCAGAGCGGGCGAGAACGCGGAGCCGAGGTAAACGGCCAGGAGTAGGAGAAGTACCGCAGCCCAGGCAAACCTGCGCGATGCGGCACAGGATTCCACGTCCAAGCCAGATTCTCTGCGCGCTGCGGTGCTGGTTAGAACGTCCAATTCACATATCCCATAAGAGTGTGTCACCTCCTATGCTACCAGCTTGAAGGAGCAACGAAGGTTACGGAGCGTGAAGTGCGAGCAGGCCGTGAACACGGTCCTGCTCGCACTGGGCTGCTAGCGGGTCTTTACCGGACGGGCCATGGCCTTCTTCACCAGGGCTCCGGTGCGGTCGGCGACAAAGTCCATCATCTCGGTGTGTGATGCCGGGATAGATGCCGAGCCAGAAGGTCTGGTTCATCACGATATCGGTGTTGGTGAGCGTGCCGGAGATGCGGTACGGAACATCTTTGTACGCGGGCTGACGGGTGAGATTTCCGGCGAACAACAGGCGGCTGCCGATCTTGGCTGCGTCGTAGAAGGTAAGCAGTTCGAGGCGCGTGAATGGAGCATCGGGCCGCACGGTGATGGGGAATCCGAACCATGAGGGCTCGGAGTTGGGCGTTGCCTCAGGGAGGATCAGGAACTCCTCGAAGGGCTTGAGTAGGCTGTGGAGATAGGCGAAGTTGGCGCGGCGGCGGGCAATAAAGTCATCGACGCGCGTAAGCTGCGCGAGGCCGACGGCTGCCTGGAAGTCGGTGATTTTCAGGTTGTAACCAATGTGCGAGTAGACGTACTTGTGGTCGTAGCCGACGGGAAGTTGACCGTGCTGCCACTGGAATCGCTTGCCGCAGGTGTTGTCCTTGCCGGGGTCGCACCAGCAGTCGCGCCCCCAGTCGCGGAAGGATTCGATAAGCACCTTGAGCTGGCTGTCCTGGGTAAGCAGGGCTCCGCCCTCGCCCATGGTGATGTGGTGGGCGGGATAGAAGCTGAGGGTCGCGATGTCTCCGAAGGAGCCGACGAACTGGCCGTTGTACCGGGCTCCCAGAGCGTCACAGCAATCCTCGATGACCCACAGACTGTACTTTTCGGCGATGCGCATGACTTCGGCGAGATTGAAAGGGTTGCCGAGCGTGTGCGCGACCATGATGGCGCGGGTTTTGGCGGTGATGGCGGCTTCGATCTTCTCCACCTGAATGTTGTAGGTGGGGATATCGACATCGACGAAGACAGGAATGAGACCGTACTGCACCGCGGGGTTGACGGTAGTGGGAAAGCCAGCGGCTACGACGATGATCTCGTCACCGGGACGCAGCGCCTCCTCCTCAAGCTTGGGCGAGGTGAGCGCGGCAATGGCCAGCAGGTTGGCCGAGGAGCCGGAATTGGTGGTCACAGCCCAGCGGACATCGAGATAATCGGCGAGCTTGCGCTCGAAGCTGTCATTGAAGCGCCCGGTAGTAAGCCAGAAATCAAGCGAGGCATCGACCGCGTTGCAGACTTCCTCGGCGCCAAAAACCTTGCCTGACGGAGGAATCACGCTCTCACCGGGGACGAAGGCGCGCGGGGCGTGCCGCTGTTTGGTGTACTCGGTGACGAGTTTGAGAATTTGTTCGCGTAGTTCTTCGGTAGTCATACACTCACATCCGGCGCGGATTGCAGCTTCGACATTCGGGGAAGCTCTGCTTGGCGCATAAACGTTTGGATTTGATTCAGGGTCAAGGCGCGGACATTCTCGCCGCGATGAAAAGCTTTGTACCATTCGACGGTGTGGACGAGAGTCTCGTCGAGGCCCCAGTGCGGGCTCCAGCCTAGTTGGGCGCGCGCCTTGGAGGAGTCCAGGCGGAGCAGATGCGCTTCGTGAATCTTTTCCGGCGCGATGCACTGCCAGCGGGCTGAGTCTCCCCAGAGCCTTGCCAGCTCGGAGACGAGATAGCGCACGGGGCGGGCATCGGAGTCGGCGGGGCCGAAGTTCCATCCTTCGGCGAAGGCTGCGCCGTCGGTGTAGAGGCGCTCGGCCAGCGTGAGATACCCGGCGAGAGGCTCGAGAACGTGCTGCCAGGGGCGCACAGCTTCAGGATTGCGAATGGTAACCGGCTCACCGGCGGAAAAGGCGCGCATGATGTCCGGGACGAGGCGATCCAGCGCCCAGTCGCCGCCGCCGATGACGTTTCCGGCGCGCGCCGAGGCCACGGCAACCTGGTGCTCAGAATGATGCTGCGGATCAGAAAAGAACGAGCGGCGATAGGCGGCGGTGACCAGCTCGGCGCAACCTTTGCTGCTGCTGTAGGGATCGTGGCCACCCATGGGCTCGTGCTCACGATAAGGCCAGTGCCACTCCTGATTTTCGTAACACTTGTCGCTGGTGACGACGACGACCGAGCGGACACTAGGAGTGCGGCGCACCGCATCGAGGAGATGAACGGTCCCAAGGACGTTGACGGAGTAAGTCTCAACTGGGCTTTGGTAGGAGAGACGCACCAAGGGCTGGGCTGCCATGTGGATGACGATCTCAGGCGCAAAACCTTGCATGGCGGAGTCGAGCGCGGCGAGATCGCGGATGTCGGCGATTACGGACTGGAGCTGGCCGTCAAGGTCGAGCAGGCGGTAGAGGCTCGGGTCGGTGGGCGGATCGAGGGCGTAGCCGCAGACCTCGGCTCCCATCGAGAGCAGCCAAAGGGCGAGCCAACTGCCCTTGAAACCGGTGTGCCCGGTAAGAAAAACCCTGCGGGAATTCCAGAAACTTGTGTCCATATCCGATATCTGAATCGTAACACTGGTGCGGCGACAGCGCTCAATTCCACATCTGCTAACCGCGCCAGATGCGGTGCACCCGAAGCAACGGCAAACTCAGAAGCCCCACTCAAGCAAGAGCCGCTTGAGTGGGGCACCCGAATCGCACGCTAGTAGCGGTACGTGTCCGGCTTATACGGCCCCGAGACCGGGACGCCGATGTAGTCGGCCTGCTTCTTTGTCAGCGTCGTCAGCTTGACGCCGATCTTCTCCAGGTGCAGGCGGGCTACCTCTTCGTCGAGCTGCTTGGGTAGCGTGTACACCTCTTTGGCGTATGTGTCGCGGTTCTTCCAGAGGTCGAGCTGCGCCAGCGTCTGGTTGGAGAAGCTGTTGGACATGACGAAGCTGGGGTGTCCGGTGGCGCAGCCCAGATTGACCAAGCGGCCTTCGGCGAGCAGGAAGATCGAGTGGCCGTCCGGGAAGGTGTACATATCCACCTGCGGCTTGATGTTGGTGCGGACGACGCCGGGCGCGTTGTTGAGGCGATCGACCTCAATCTCGTTGTCGAAGTGGCCGATGTTGCAGACGATGGCCTGATCCTTCATGCGCTCCATGTGCTCGAAGCGGATGATATCCACGTTGCCGGTGGTGGTGACGTAGATATCGCCGGTGCCGAGGGTTTCCTCGACGGTGGTGACCTGGTAGCCGGCCATGGCGGCCTGCAGGGCGTTGATGGGATCGATCTCGGTGACGATGACACGCGCACCGAGGCCGCGCAGAGACTCGGCCGAACCCTTGCCCACGTCTCCGTGGCCGCAGACGACGGCGACCTTGCCGGCCATCATGACGTCGGTGGCGCGCTTGATGCCGTCGGCGAGCGACTCGCGGCAGCCGTAGAGGTTGTCGAACTTCGACTTGGTTACCGAGTCGTTGACGTTGATGGCGGGAACCAGCAGCGTGCCCTCTTCCTTCATGCGGTAGAGGCGATGCACGCCGGTGGTGGTCTCCTCGGAGACGCCACGCCAGGCGGCGACGATCTGATGCCAGCGCTGCGGAGTTTCGGCGTAAACCTTCTTGAGCAGATCCTTGATGACCTTCTCTTCGTGCGATCCCGAGGGAGTGTTCACCCAGTCGGAGCCATTCTCCAGCTCGTAACCTTTGTGGATGAGGAGGGTGACGTCGCCACCGTCGTCTACGACCAGCTCTGGGCCCTTGCCATCGGGGTGGCTGACGGCGCGAAGGGTGCAATCCCAATACTCTTCGAGCGACTCGCCCTTCCAGGCGAAGACGGGAACGCCGGTTTGCGCGATGGCGGCGGCGGCGTGGTCCTGGGTGGAGAAGATGTTGCAGCTCGCCCAGCGGACGCTGGCGCCAAGCTCGACCAGAGTCTCGATGAGCACGGCGGTCTGAATCGTCATGTGCAGCGAGCCGGTGATGCGCACGCCTTGCAGCGGCTTCTCGGCGGCATACTTCCGGCGGATGGACATGAGGCCGGGCATTTCGAACTCGGCAACGGAAATTTCCTTGCGGCCCCAATCGGCGAGAGAAAGGTCGGCAACTTTAAAATCGGCTAATACAGGCGTGAGCTGAGATCCCAAGGAACATCCTCCAAAACTTTTTGCGGTAGCTTTGATTATAACGTTGCGGCAGGAATTGCGGAATGGGAGCAGGGTGGCGGTGTGGCCCAAATCCGCAGCAAAAAACGATTGTGGGCCACACCAGTACCGCTCAGAGAGCAATGTAGGCCAGAGATGGTTAAAGCGCTTCCAGCACCGCCACCAGATATTTCCAGAACTCGGCCACCGAGGAGATCTGCACCCGCTCGGCGGGACTGTGCGGATGCTCGATCTGGGGACCGAAGGAGATCATCTGCATCTCCGGGTAGTTGATGCCGAGGACGCCGGTTTCAAGTCCCGCGTGCATGATGATGAGATTGGGCGTGGAGCCGTACATCTTTTCGAAAACCGCCTTCGACGTACGCACAATGTCGCTGTTGGGCTCGGGCTTCCATCCGGGATAGCTGCTGGAGTGTTCGACCTCGAAGCCGGCAAGCAGGCAGGCGGTGCCGACCAGGCGCTTGGCGATGTTCTTGCTTCCCTCGATGGCGGAACGCTGGCTGGTAACGATCTCGACCATCCCGTCTTTCACCGCAACCGTGGCGACGTTGGTGGAATCCTGCACCAGTCCGGGTACGTCGGGACTCATGGCGAGCACGCCATGATGGAGGCTGGCGATTAAATCAACCGCCTTCTTTGCATCTGCCGGGGCGATGACCTGTCGCGGACGCTCCGCCTTTTCCACCGTGATCTGCAAGTCGGGATCGAAGACGCCGAGGTCGGTGCGGACATCTTCGGCATACTGCGCCACGATGGATTTGAGTTGCGCTTCGTTGGCGGGATCGGTGGTGAGGATTGCCGAAGCCTCACGCGGAATCGCGTTGTGGGCGCTGCCGCCCTTGAGGTCCGCAACTCCCACAGGAATCTTTTCCATTACAAGTTGCAGCGTAGCGCCGAGGATTCGCACGGCATTGCCGCGTCCAAGATGGATGTCCACGCCGGAGTGGCCGCCCCGGAGGCCGCTGACCTTGACCCGGTAGCCGGAACCGGCACCGCCCACCTGAAAGGCAACCTTGCGGCGGGCGCGCGTGTTGAGGCCGCCCGCGCATCCGATGCACAGGGTTCCCTTCTCTTCATTGTCAAGGTTAAGCAGGTAGCGGGCTTTGAGCACTCCGGCCTTAAAGGCCGAAGCACCGCCTAGCGTCGTCTCCTCCTCCACGGTGAAGATAAATTCCATGGGGCCGTGCTGGATGGTTTTGCTCTCCATGACGGCGAGCGCGGCGGCCACGCCGATGCCATTGTCGGAGCCGAGCGTGGTGCCGTCGGCGTAGAGCCAATCTTCCTTGCGGACGAGACGAATGCCATCGGTGTCAAAGTTGAACTCGGTGCCTTCGTTCTTCTCACAGACCATGTCGAGGTGGCCCTGCAATGCAGTGACCGACGCGGCCGAACGACCAGGGTAGGCAGGCTTGCGGACGACCACGTTTCCGGCCTCATCTACAACGGACTCCAAGCCGAGCTTTGCAGCTAACTTGAGCACATGATCGCGCGCCGCAGCTTCCTTGGTGGAAGGGCGAGGAATGGCAGCCAAGGCTTCAAAATGTTCCCAGATCTCGCGAGGTTCAACTCCGGCCAATACAGTTGACATAGTCATGCTCCGTCAAAGTTCAGTGCAAGTATCGTACAACGATTAATTCCAGCGACTTCGCAGAAGTTATTCCCAGGTCTTCCACGCGGCTTTTCCCGAGACCCAGAGTTCTTCGAGATGGTTCTTGTCGCGCAGAGTATCCATCGGCTGCCAGAAACCGCGGTGATGAAAGGCTCGCAACTGATCGTCCTGCGCAAGCTTTTTCAGTGAGTCCTGCTCGAACGGGGTGGAGTCGCCGGCAATGTATTCGCCAACCCTTGGCGAGAGTACGAAGAAACCGCCGTTGATCCACTGGCCGTCACCTGCGGGCTTCTCCTGAAAATCGAGAATGGCGTTGTCGTTCATGATCAGCGAGCCGAAGCGTCCTGCGGGTTGCACGGCGGTCAGCGTGGCGAGCCTGCCGTGCTGCTTGTGGAACTCGATGGAGCGGGTGATATCGACGTTGGCTACACCGTCGCCGTAGGTGAGGCAAAAACACTCCTCATCTTTGACGTGAGGAAGAACGCGCTTGATGCGGCCGCCGGTCTGGGTTTCGCCGCCAGTGTCAATGAGGGTGACTCGCCAGGGTTCGCCGAAGTGCTGATGCACCTGCATGCTGTTCTTTGCCAGGTCAAAGGTAACGTCGGAAGAGTGCAGGAAGTAATTGGCGAAATATTCCTTGATGAAATAGCCCTTGTAGCCAAGGCAGACGATGAAGTCGTTTATATGATGGGTGGAGTAAATCTTCATGATGTGCCAGAGCATGGGAAAGCCGCCGATTTCAACCATGGGCTTGGGGCGTTGCGTTGTCTCTTCGCTCAGACGGCTTCCCAGGCCGCCCGCTAAGATTACTGCTTTCATAGAGCTCCCGTACAACTCGGAAAAATTTTCAGAAGTATATCGTATATCGCTGCTACTCCATCTGGCGCTGGCCCTGTTGCTCTGCCAGTTGCAGAGCTTAGCCACAATCGAGGTTCGGCGCGTCGGCAGGGCCAAGAAAATATTTATGTGCGGATGGCTGGGATCTGTCCTATAATCGGGGTAATCGAAATCTGGCTAAGTTTGAACGTACGCGATTTTGAGCTGGTACCGCCGAATCACATCCGCGTTCCACTCTCAGTAGCATCCGATCTTCTCAGCAGGAAATTCAATACAAAAGAAAAAGGTACAACACAGTGGAACAAGGAACAGTGAAGTGGTTTAACGACGCAAAGGGATTTGGATTTATCAGCCGCCAGAACGGCGAAGATGTCTTCGTGCACTTTTCGGCAATTCAGTCGAATGGTTTCCGGAGCCTTCAAGAAGGCCAGGCAGTCCAGTTCAACGTCGTTAAGGGGCCCAAAGGCTTCCAGGCAGAGAACGTACAGGTTCTGTAAGCAGAATCGATTAAATAGCAAAAGCCCGGAGCTAATCGTTCCGGGCTTTTCTGTCTTTACTCTGCGGGCCGTCGATTGCAAAGGCAAAAGCTTCTTACCTCGGCTCAGATTTGCTACGCTGTACTATGCTGAAATTGGGCCCCATCAAGCAGTCAGGCGGCGCGGCTTCCAGCCCCCGTGAGATTCCGTTCAACTACACATCGGCCGACGACCGCCAGGCGGTGTCGTTTCTGCTTGGTGCGGAGACGGTTCGCACCCTGGACGAGTTGCGCAGTGCTCGCGTTACAGGACGGTCGGCACGCATTCTGATGCGCCTGCTGGGCGAGGTGCTGATTCATCGCCGCAATCCATACCTGTTTGAGGAACTGGTGACCTCGGCGACGCGGCGCAAACGCTTCTTCGAACACGCCGCCAAGGATATGGAAACCATCGCCTCCAAGGCCGAGGCCGAACCGCGCGTGCTCAGCATCCTGGCCCAGTGCCGCAATTTGATCGATTCGTTCCGCACCGAAGTCGAGGGGACCCCCGAGCTGCGCAATCGCATCACTCGCGAGTTGGCAGCAATCGCCGGCGCACACAACGTTCTGTTCGATCCCTTCACCCTGGTGGCGCACGCCACCGACGCCACGGACTGGCGTCTGCACCTGCCGCTGGCCGTAGTGACGCCCGACGATGAGCAGCAGGTGGCGCCACTACTGGTGGCCATCGCACGCCTGGGACTCAAGGTGGTTCCACGCGGAGCCGGCACCGGGTTGACCGGTGGCGCAGTGCCGTTGCACTCGGATTGCATCGTGGTCAACACCGAAAAGCTCAACCACATTCGCGCCATAAGCCAGCGCGAGTTTCATCTGGAAGACGGCAGCACCGCAACCGCTCAGGTGATGGAAGCCGAGGCCGGAGTGATTACGGAAAAGGCGATGGAGCATGCCGGCGAACACGGTCTGGTCTTTGCCACCGATCCGACCAGCGCCTGGGCTTGCACCGTCGGCGGCAACATCGCGGAAAACGCGGGCGGCAAGCTTGCCGTGCGTTGGGGCACCTGCATCGACAATCTGATCGAGTGGCGGATGGCAATGCCTTCCGGAGCGCGCTGGACCGTGCGCCGCGCCAATCATCAGTTGCGCAAGATTCTGCCGCAGGACACGGTCATCTTCGACGTGCTGGATGCGCAGGGGACGATGGTCAAACACATCGAGCTGCGCGGCACCGAGATCCGCAAGAACGGGCTGTGGAAGGACATTACCAATAAAGCGCTGGGTGGTGTGCCGGGGCTGCAGAAGGAAGGCACCGACGGCATCATCACTTCCGCGATCTTCATTCTTTATCCCGAGTACGAGGTGAAGAAGACGCTTTGCCTGGAGTTCTTCGGGCCGGATTTCGACGAGGCCAGCCGCGTCATTCTTGAGCTCTCGCGCATTTTTCCCTTGCCCACCAACGGCACCGAAGCGCTGCTGGCAATGGAGCACTTCGACGACGAGTACATTCGCGCCATCGACTACAAGGTGAAAGCTCCGCGCGCCGAAACACCCAAGGCCGCGCTGCTGATCGACATTGCCGGACGCACCGCGGAGCAGGTGGAGCGCGGTGTGCAACGTGTGCGTACGCTGCTGGAACAGCATCCCAATACGCTGGTCTTTGTGGCGAATGACACCGCCGAGGCCAAGCGCTTCTGGGCCGACCGAAAGAAGCTCGGCGCCATCGCCCGCCGCACCAACGCATTCAAGATGAACGAGGACATCGTCATCCCGCTGGATACGCTGGCCGAGTTCGCGCGCTTCATCGACGGCATGAACGTCGAAGAAGAACGCTATGCACAGCTTCGCTTTTCCGAGCGAGCCGCGGAAGTGTTCAGCGCGGTGCAGACGAAAGACGACGGCGAGCAAATCGCCGCCAAGATACCGGCCGCACTCCAACTCTGCGAACGCTTCCGCGAGCAGTCGCAGACGGTCGGCATTCCAGTTCTGCGCGGACTTACCCATCTGCAGGAGTTCCGCGATGGATTGACTACGCTGGTGCGCGGCTATCCGGCGGTGCTGACGGCTCTGGAGCGCGCATACCAGGAGGTGCGCGACCGCCGCATCGTGCTCGCCACGCACATGCACGCGGGCGACGGCAACGTGCACGTCAATGTGCCCGTGCTCTCCAACGACCGGCCAATGCTCGAGCGCACCGATCAGGTGATCGATCGCGTGATGGGAAAGGTCATTTCGCTGGGCGGAGTGGTCTCGGGCGAGCATGGAATCGGTCTCACAAAACTCAAGTACCTGGAACCGGAACGCATTGCCGAACTCACCGCTTATCGCCGCGAGGTGGACCCGGGCGGATTGATGAACCCCGGTAAGCTGGAAGATTTCCAGGCGCTACGGCACATCTTCACGCCTTCGTTCAATTTGCTGGAACTCGAAGCGCGCATTCTTCAGCACGGCCAACTCGAAGAGCTTTCGCGCAAAGTCGCGCATTGCGTGCGCTGCGGCAAGTGCAAGGTGGATTGCTGCGTCTATCATCCGGCACGCGGCATGTTCTACCATCCGCGCAACAAGAATCTTGCGATCGGTTCGCTGATCGAAGCGCTGATCTACGATGCGCAGCGTGAGCGCTCTACGCACTTCGAATTGCTGCAATGGCTGGAGGAAGTTGCCGACCACTGCACCATCTGCCACAAGTGCCTGGCTCCCTGCCCGGTCGATATCGACACCGGCGCGGTCTCAATACTGGAGCGCAAGATTCTCTCCGAATCGGGCTACAAGCACACGCCGCTTGCAACCCAGTTGACGCTGAAATATCTGGATAGCCGCTCGCCTGCGTTCAACAACCTCTTCCGCACCTCGGTGGTGCAGATAGGGGGCGCGGCGCAGCGCGTGCTCAGCAAGCTGGTAGCTCCGTTGCAGCCCGCCGACGGAGCTTCCGGGTTTTATCCTCTGCGCTTGCTGCGCTCTTCGATTGCGCCGGTTCCGAGCCAGACCCTGCGCGATGTTCTGCCCGAATGCGAAGCCGATCAGACACTCGTCTTTGAACCCGACACGAACGGAAATTCCGACGAGCGGAAAACTGTCTTTTACTTTCCGGGCTGCGGCTCAGAGCGCTTGCACTCCGATATTTCGATGGCAACGATTCACCTTCTGCTGAAGGTCGGGACGCGCGTGGTTCTGCCACCTCCGTTCCTGTGCTGCGGCTTCCCTGTTCAGGTGAACGGCAAGAGCACCCTGCACTCGCGCACCGTGCTGCGAGACACGATCCTGTTCAGCCAGATCCGCGCCATGTTTGCCCATCTTGATTTCGACGGCTGCGTTGTCTCCTGCGGAACCTGCCACGACGGCTTGATGCATATGGATACGCTGGATCTGTTTGGCCGCGTGGTGGACGTGGCGGCTTACCTGCTCGAACGCGGGCTGCACCTTGAGGGAGATGGCAATTTCCTCTACCACGCGCCATGTCACGACTCGCTTGATGGCAAGGCAATCAAGGTGTTGGGAGAACTCGGCGGCTTTGGCTCCATACAGGCAGTGCCACACTGCTGCTCGGAGGCTGGAACGCTGGCGCTCTCGCGTCCGGACATCACCGACGCGATGCTTCACCGCAAGCGCGAAGCATTCGAAGAAGTTATCGGCGCGGGTAAGAAGGCAACCGTGCTCACCAACTGCCCTGCCTGCGTGCAGGGCCTGGGACGCAGCCGCGACGTGGGCGTGGAACCCCTGCACATCGCCGTCGCCCTGGCCGAAAAGCTCTCCGGCGCCGAATGGAAAAAACAGTTCTTCGTCCAGGCCTCGCGCGCTACTGCCATCGAGTTCTAACGCGGAAGCAAGGAGAACGTATGCTGGCAAGCTTTGCTGTGGTTCCGATGGGAACCGAGGATGGAGTGAAGAAGCTGGTGGCTGAAGTCCTGTCCATCGTGGACCGCTCGGGACTTCCCTACAAACTTGGGGCGATGCATACCACCATCGAAGGCGACGCCGAAGAGGTGATGAACGTAATTATGCGCTGCCATCGCAGGATGCTGGAGCTTGCGCCGCGCGTGCTGACCAGCATCACCATCGACGACCGCAAGGGAGCCAGCGGAAGACTCGAGGGAAAAGTGAAGGACGTGGAAGAGGTGCTGGGGAAAAGGCTGGAGCGGGAGTAAGGAACCCGCCACGCTTTCGGCAAATGCACCTTACTCCAGAACCAGCCTATTCAACGCTTCGCGTCTTTATCAATTCAACGCGTCAATTCAATTCAAAGTTTCAAAGCAATCAGAGTTTCTTCGCAGTGCGTACTCTCGCCGTTGAAGGCGATGCCGCCGAGTCGGTCACCTGTACCGTGACGTTGAAATCGCCGGTTGAAGCGGGTATGCCGCTGAGGACTCCCGCGCTGGAGAGGGTTATCCCTGCAGGCAACTGTCCGGCAGCAATATTCCAAGCGTATGGAGGAGTTCCTCCCTGCGCGGCCAGGGTTGCGGAATATGCGACTGCCTTCACTGCGGTAGGCAGCGAGGTTGTGGTGACGGATAGGACAGTTGAAGTTTGGGCATTCGCTGCTGCTGATGGTGAGCTCTTCGAGCCAATCGAGCAACCACAGCAAGTGATAAGAAGCGCCAGTGGGAGAATTATCTGCTTCACGCATTCACCTCGGTTTTGCACGACCTCGATCGCAGTGCTACCCAATGGGTCCGTGTCAATGAACCAAGAATATGCGCTGGAGAGGTGGTTCGCGATTGGCGGAACAGCTTAGTCTCTCGACCTATATATATGAGTTCAGCGCTCACTTACTTAGAGAAGAGTACTTAGAAGCCGTACAGGTGCTTTAGTTCGTCAGCTCCCATATCTGCCCATTTTTCAAGGCAAAAACCCGTGACAGCCAATTTCTCTTGATTGGAATCGTTCTCTGGCCGGGAGCAAAAAAGAAGGTCTACACCTAATTCGAGCTACTCACCTTCTTAGCCAAGGCAGAGTGTCTGGATGTGAAAAACACCTTAAGAATGATTGACAAGCGCCGCCGGTATCGCTAACTTAAATAGGCGAACATAAGGCGAACATGCGAAGCGCGACGGAACTTCGGAGGCAGATTGAATCGGCGCTCGCCGAGCGTATTCCCGCAGCCCTTTCGTTTCGCCCTCCTGTCTCGCCTGAGCTACTTTCTCGTGGCTTGGCGGAGGTGGACTCGGTGCTCGGCGGCGGGCTGCCGCTGGGTGCGATCACGGAGCTGACGGGCGATCATTCTTCCGGACGCACGACCCTGGCGCTGGCGGCGCTGGCCGAGGTTACGCGCCAGGGCGAAAGCTGCGCCTATGTGGATGTCTCCGACGCTTTGAACCCGGCCTCGGCCGCGGCCCTGGGAGTGGATTTGCACCGCCTGCTTTGGGTGCGCGCAGCAGAACCCGGTCTCCCGCAGCCACTGGCACAGAGTGCGATTCAACACACTGGCAACATTTCTAACAACCTGCGCGGGACAAAAACTTCCTGGACCAGGCTCGACCATGCCTTGCGCGCCACCGATCTGCTGCTGAGCACTGGAGGCTTTCGCGTCCTGGTGCTCGACATGGGAGACGTGCCTGCCGAGCAGGCGCGCCGCGTGCCCCTGGCGACGTGGTATCGATTCCGCATGCAGGCGGCTCAGTCGCGCACACTCTTTCTACTGGTGACGCGCGTGGCGTGTGCGAATAGCTGTGCGGCGGTTTCTCTGCATTGCAGGCAAGGGGCAATCGACTGGCGGCAGGCTGCGGAAGGCGGTCCGCGACTGCTCGCCGGGTTGTGTTACCGGGTGAGCGTGGAGCGTTGCCGCGCGGTTGATTTCGCTCGCAAGAAGCCGGCGGCGGAAACAGCCTGGAGCAGCACTACTTTTGGGTCGAGCTTGGAATCGAGCTGGGAATCGAGCTGGGGATCGAGCCAAGAGGCGAGATGAGCTATGACGTCCCCTCTGTATCTCTGTCTTCATCTACGCGACTTCGCCGCGCAGGCGCTCACTGGCTCACCTGGGGCGGTCGTGGTGCTGAGTGGTGAGCCGCCACTGGAGCGCGTCTTTGCCATGAACCGGCAGGCGCGGATTCTAGGGCTGGAGATGGGCATGAGCCGCGTGCAGGCCGAGTCATTTCCGGTCATGCTGCTACGCCGCGATCGTCAACGGGAGGAGATATCGTTTGCGGAGTTGGTAAGTTGCGCGGAGCGCTTTTCTCCACGGATTGAAACGATTGCCTCACCGCAGGAAGAAAGCTGCGGCGCTACGCTCGTACTCGATGTCTCCGGCTCGGAGCGATTGCTCGGCGGCGCACGGCAGATCGCAGAAACGCTGCGGCAATCCATTCGCGGCATTGAAAGCGAGGGACAAGATGCGGCTAGCGTGGTGGCTGGGCAGAACGCTTATGCGACCGTGCTGGCGGCTCGGGGCATCCGGGGAGTGACGACGATTGCGCCGGGACGCGAGGCCGAGATGTTGGCGACATTGCCGCTCTATGTTCTCGAACTCGACGATGCCACGGCGCAGACCTTCGCCACGTGGGGCATACACACCTTGGGGCAATTGGCGGCCTTGCCTGCAAAGGCATTGGTGGCGCGCGTGGGGCAGAGTGGCTTCCGTCTGCAAGCGCAGGCACGCGGAGAGTACAAGCATCTGCTCGTTCCCACCGAAGAGCCCGCCGATGCGGCGCTGTGCGAAGCAATGGAGTTGGAGCATCCAGTGGAGTTGCTGGAACCCCTGCTCTTTTTGCTCAGCCACATGCTGGAGCAGGTTACCGAACGCGCGGCGCAGCGTGCGCTGGCCATCGCTTCGGTGGAAACCTGCCTGGTGCTTGCAGGAAACGCTCTCGACGGAGCAGAGCGCCGAGAGCATCGCCGTACCGTGCGGCCTGCGCTCCCGGAGCGTGATCGCCACACCCTGCTCAAGCTCATCCAGCTTGATCTGGAGTTGCATCCGCCCGATGCTGCTGTCGTCGCATTGCGAATGGAGGCACACCCGGCGCGTCCGCAGACAGCACAGCAAGGGCTTTTCGCGGCGCAGGCTCCCGAGGCGGGACGGATGGAGATACTACTGGCGCGCTTGCGCAAACTGGTGGGCGAAGGGCGCGTGGGTGCGCCGGAGTTGCTCGACTCACATGCGCCCGAGGCATTTCGGGTTGCGAACTTCGAGTCTGGCCAAACCTCATCTTCGTCCATCATCAACCGCATTGCGCAAGCGGAGCGATTCTATGCAAATCAATCTGCGACGTTAGGTGTAAACCAATTTGCAAGCCACTCCCCGGCCTTGCGCATGGTGCGACCGCCACGCGCGGTGGCCATCGAGTTGCGAGGCAACACTCCCGCTGCGATGTATTACGAGGGGAGGCGGCTCGCGGTGCAATCCGGCTCCGGCCCCTGGCGCACCAGCGGTGCCTGGTGGACGCATCCTGCGTGGTGTCGCGAAGAGTGGGACGTTGTGCTCAAGGACCCACCGCAGCGCTGTCTGCGTCTGGCGCGCGACCCCAGCGCCGGGGAACCGGCGCATGGCGGGTACGGGCCAACAGATGGCCCTCCGGTCGCTGACGCCAGGCCAACAGATGGCCCTCCGGTCGCTGACGCCGCAGGTTGCTGGTATGTGATTGGAATTTACGACTGAGTGTGACGATGTATGTAGAACTTCATGCGCGCTCGGCATTCAGCTTTCTCGAAGGCGCATCGCTTCCGGAGTTGCTGATGGCTCGCTGCGCGCAGCTTGAGATGCCTGCAATGGCCTTGCTCGACCGCAATGGTCTGTATGGTGCCCCGCGTTTTCACATGGCAGCCGAGCGGGCCGGCACGCGCGCGCACATTGGAGCCGAGATCGCCGTGCGCGATGCCGGCGAGCGTGCGCGGCCTCCGCGATGGCTGCCGCACCGCATCCCAGCCGAACCCGTGCGCTGGCCGCTGCTGGCCCAGACGCAGAGCGGCTATCAAAACCTCTGCCGCCTGATTACCCGCTATAAACTGCGCGAAGCACATAAGTCGGAGGGCGCAGCGTTGCTGGCCGATGTTACAGAGTTCGCCGGGGGCCTGGTGTGTTTGACCGGCGGCGACGAAGGCCCGTTGGCTGCGGCCATGGCGCGCGGAGGATATGACGCTGCCGTGCGCGAGGTCGAGAGGCTGGTGCAGATCTTTGGCCCGAGCAATGTCTATGTCGAATTGCAGCGTCACTTTGATCGCGAGGAAGAGTATCGCAATCAGGCCGCGGTGCGAATCGCACGCACGTTGCATCTGCCACTGCTGGCGACCAATGGCGTCAGCTACGCCACGCCCTACGAGCGCGAAGTGCTCGACGTACTTACGACGATCCGCCACCACTGCACGCTCGAAAGCGCTGGCCGCTTGCTCTCACCCAACGCCGAGCGCTATCTGCGTTCATCGCGCCAGATGCAGGAGCTCTTCCGCGATCTGCCGGAGGCGATTGCCAACACACAGGAGCTTTCCGCGCGCCTCACCTACCAGATGAGCGATCCCGGCTATCGCTTTCCCGACTACCCCGTGCCTGGGGGCGAGCCGATGCAGTCCTTCCTTGAGAAGCGCACCGGGGAAGGCATTCGCAACCGCTATTTGCCCAAGCACGATGACAACCTGCTGGCCCGCGCGCAGAAGCAGGCACAGCGCGAGTTGGCGCTCATCGCCAAGCTCGGACTTGCCGGCTACTTCCTCATCGTGTGGGACATTGTGCAGTTCTGCGAACGCGAGGGCATTCTGGCACAGGGGCGCGGGTCGGCCGCCAACAGCGTGGTGTGCTACGCGCTCGGAATCACCGCCATCGATCCGGTTGGAATGGATCTGCTCTTCGAGCGCTTTCTCTCCGAGGAGCGCGGCGAGTGGCCGGATATCGATCTTGACCTGCCGAGCGGCGAGCAGCGCGAGCGTGCGATTCAGTACGTCTATCAACGCTACGGCGAACTGGGTGCGGCCATGACCGCCAACGTCATTACTTATCGCGGACGCTCGGCGGCGCGCGAAGCAGGCAAGGCTCTGGGCTTTGACGCGGAGACCTTGAACCGTTTGACGAAACTCGTCAGCGCCTGGGAGTGGAAGGACAAGGATGATTCGCTGGGCCGCAACTTTCATGACGCGGGCTTCGACATTCAGCACCGCCGCATTGCCAAGTACGTTGAGCTATGCCAGCGCATGCAGGATCTGCCGCGCCATCTCGGACAGCACTCGGGAGGCATGGTAATCTGCGGCGGCCAACTCAACGCCGTCGTGCCGATCGAACCGGCTTCCATGCCAGGCCGCACGGTCATTCAATGGGACAAGGAAGATTGCGCGGACATGAAGATCATCAAGGTCGATCTGCTCGGACTGGGCATGATGGCCGTGCTGAAGGATTGCCTTACGCTCGTGCCCGAGCACTATGGCGAGCCGCTCGACCTTGCGCAGCTTCCGCAGAACGATCCGCCAACTTATCGCGCACTGCAGAAGGCTGACACCGTGGGCATGTTCCAGGTAGAGAGCCGCGCCCAGATGGCGGCACTGCCGCGCAATCATCCAACATGCTTTTACGATCTTGTCGTGCAGGTTGCTATTATTCGTCCGGGTCCCATCGTGGGCAATATGATGAATCCCTATATGAAACGCCGGCGCGGCAAGGAGGCAGTGACGTATTATCATCCGCTGCTGGAGCCTGTGCTTAAGCGCACCCTCGGCATTCCGCTCTTTCAGGAGCAGCTCATACGCATGGCGATGATCGTTGCCAACTTCACCGGCGGTGAGGCCGAGGAGTTGCGCCGGGCAGTGGGAATGCGACGTTCGATGGCGCGCATGAAGGATCTGGATGGTAAGTTGCGCTGCGGCATGAGCGCCAACGGCATCCCTGCCAAGGTGCAGGATGAGATCATTCAGTCGATCTCATCGTTTGCGCTGTACGGATTTCCCGAGTCGCATGCGGCTAGCTTTGCGCTCATTGCCTACGCCAGTGCCTACCTCAAGTGTAACTATCTTGCGGCCTTCACCGCCGCGCTGCTTAATAACCAGCCGATGGGCTTCTACTCGGCTGCCACGATTGTTAAGGATGCGCAACGCCACGGTTTACGTGTAAAGCCAGTGGACGTGCAGCACTCCGACTGGCCTTGCACGTTAGAAAGTAACTGCGAAGAAAGTAAGTGCGTGGAGACCGGGCACAGCAACCTCGCCTTGCGCCTTGGCCTTTGTTATGCACGCGGATTGCGCAAGGACGCGGCCTTGGCATTGACCACGGCAAGAGCGCAGCGGGCATTCGCATCGATCCAAGAGCTGGCGTTGCGCGTGCCTGAGTTGCGCAAGAGCGAGTTCGCGCTGCTGGCAACAATCGGTGCGCTTAACTCATTGGGCGAGGTTGCACATCGCCGCGATGCGCTGTGGCAGGTGGAGTATGCCGGGCGTTTCGCCGGCCCACTGTTGAATGAACTGCCGGAGCTGAATGATCTTTCAGCGCACGAATCAGCGTCTTCCCCGCTACGCCAGATGACAATCGAAGAGCGTCTCGTTGCGGATTTTTCCGGCACTGGAGTAACAGTAGGCAAGCATCCCATGGCTTTCCATCGCGCCGAATTAAAGCGAATGCGGATACTGGCGGCCAGTGAGCTTGCGAAGCTTCCCAATGGACGCGCGGTGCGCATCGCCGGATGCGTGATTGCGCGTCAACGTCCGGGCACGGCGAAAGGATTCGTCTTTCTCAGCATTGAAGATGAAACCGGCATCGCCAACGCCATCATTACACCCGCTGTTTATGAGCAGTTCAAGCAGGTGGTAGTTTACGAGAAATTCCTGATGATCGAAGGCGAGTTGCAAAACCAGGAGAACGTAATCTCGGTAAAGGCGCGCGCGATCCGTCCGCTGGCGATCAGCAAGGCCGAAGTCCGCTCCCATGATTTTCACTGAAGCTTATGCCGCTTCGATCTCCGCCGCACACTCGGCATCGTCGTTTTTCACCTGATTCACGCGCTGGCTCACCCGGTAACGCCGCATCGCCCCGGCTGGGTAAGACTTCAACACTGACTGCAATTCCGAAAGACGCGTGAAGCCCGGATCCAGCCATAACTCATAGGCATCATGCGGGAGGATTACGGGCATACGATCGTGAATATCGCGCAGAAGTTCGTTGGGCGCGGTGGTCAGAATCATGCAGCTCTCGATGAGCTGCCCCTGCGGACTCTTCCATCGCTCCCACAATCCGGCTAGGGCGAACACCGACTCATCGGTAAGAGTAAAGCAGAACGGAAGCTTCTCTTTGCCGACTCGCTTCCACTCATAGAATCCGTCGGCGGGAATCAGGCAGCGCCGCGAGCGCAGCAACTCACGGAACGATGGCTTCTCCGTCACGCTCTCGGAACGCGCATTGATCATCTTGAAGCCGGACGGCTTCAAACCGGGCAAAGACTCTTTCGTCCACGAAGGTATCAACCCCCAGCGCAGCAGCGATATCCTGCGCACAGGCTGAGCCTGGTCCTGGCGCACGGCAACAATCTCTTGTCCCGGCGCAACGTTATAGCGCGGCACATAACCCGGCGCGCAATCCGGAGAACGATCCGGAGCCCCGTCATCTCATGCGGCGTCGGCATCAAACGCCGCCTCGATAATTTCTTTCTTCCGCGCCAACCGAAATCTTCCACACATGCGAAGAAGTATAACGACTGCTCTGACTCAGTGGAAGGTTAGAAATCATAACGCCGAGTCAGAGCTTTCTCTCATGGTAAGGCGTCGAAGTAACACGCCAGATACGGTTGCGCCGGCGGCTTGGTGGATGCAAGGCTCGGCGCAGTCCAGTCGAAGAACTCCGTCATGTCGATTTGTGCCGCGTCGCGCTTGGTCAACGCCGGCAGGCTGAAGCGTGTTTCGATAAACTTCAGTAACGCTGTGTTATCGGCGTTGTTATGCGAAACGTATGCCGGCTTGGTGAATGGTGAGATCACTATCAACGGCACGCGGAAGCCCGTGGTGTCAAAGTCCCCCGTGGGATCAACCGCTGATAGATATGGTTTTTTTCCGTCCGGGTTGGGCATGGGAGCCGGCGGAACATGGTCATAGAATCCGCCGCCTTCGTCATAGGTGAGAAAGAAAACCGAGTTCGCCCACGATGGGCTGTTCATCAGCGCCTGAATCAGCGATTCGGTATATTGCGCGCCTTTGTCGATTGGATTCTGCGGATGCTCATCGGAGCCCGTTTCCGTGTAGCCACTCTCGATAAAAGAAACCTGCGCAAGCGTTCCATTCGCCGCGTCGGAGGCAAATGTTTTGGCGTCCGCAAAATTAGCGGGATAGCCGTATACAAACGAGAAGTAGTTTGCATACGTATCCATGCTCCCCACATCGCCCGCTACGTAGTTGTCGGTTACATAGATCCTCCACGTGACGTTGTTCTCCTGCAGGAGTTGAAAGATGCTCTTCACGCCACTCATGTTGAGTGCCGGATGGGTGGTGTCACCGGCTCCGCCCGGATATGCGTATCCATTGGAAGTAGCGGCGAGCATGTACATACGGTTAGGCTGGGTGCGCGTGAGCGCCGGACTGAACCAGCGGTCCGAGGTGGCGAAGGTGGTCGCGGCCCAGTAATAGAAGGGAAGGTCATCGGCTGTGTAGTAGCCCACGGCGCGCTTTCCCGCCACATCGAAGCCGCCGGAAGTGGGGTCGTGCGTCGCGAAGCCTCCTGCCATGGCGGCAAAGCCGTTCATCGGAGGCGGATTCCCCCAGCTCCCTTCGTTCGGACTATCCAGGTTGATATCGTTATGCGACTCCTGCCAGGAAGGAGTTACGTCTCCGATACACTGGGTGATCATGTGATAAGACGGGATGTTGCCGGTGCCGTTCCAACTGGGTAAAGAAACCGTGCCGGCATTGCTGAGATCGTCGACATCGGCTGGCAGGAGCAGTGATGTGCGATAGTCGTTGAGGTGCCCGAAGTACTCATCGAAGCCGCGGTTCTCCTGCATCATGATGACAATATTCTTCACCGACGATTGCAGTGTTGCAGCTGCCGGAGGAGTGCTACCTCCTCCGCCGCCGGAGCCTGTACCGGTGCCGGAACCAGAGCCTGAACCGCCTCCCGAACTGGAAGCACTTGCACCAGTTCCCGATCCACATCCTAAGCTGACTGAGCAGAGCGAAACGGCTAAAACGAATGAGCCGAAAGCAAACCAACGGCTGTAACTTGACATTGGGAGCACATACCTCGCTTCAAGCAGAAATCTCGCTTGCAAGCCGAATACGATGCTGGAGTGAAAGCTGCTGTTGGCCATTGCAAAAAAATCTAAGCGGCGGAAGCGCGATCTCTGGTTCAGTGCCGCATCTAACATCATCGGAACGGCTTTCGCATTTTCAGTGCTGCACACACGCACATGAAGGAACCCAAGCTCATGTCAGCGTCCAAGGTCACCTGTAAGCATAAGATTCTGAATATCATTTTCGTCTTCGTACTCACAAGCTTTGTCTCTGGACAGCTGGTGCTCTGCCTGGCTCAGTCGCAACCTCCGAAAATTGTTCGCCCTGCGGTGCGTAAAGTGGAAAAGAAAAGACCGCAAGACACTCCTGAGACTTTGCTTGGCGAGCGTCTATTTCTAGAAACCCGCTTCGCGCAGTATTTCGCCGCACACTCGAATGGCGATGTGAATCGGGCCTTACCGCAAGGCGATCCGCTGGTTGCCCAAGTGCGTAATCCACGTGCGGGCGTGGCTTACCCTTCGCCTTTCACCGGAAAGTCGATCAACTGCCGCTCGTGCCACTTAGTGGATGAGTTTTCATCTTTGATTGGGGGAGTGAACCGCACCTATTGCGACTTTTTGCCGCGTACACCGATTCCAGAGCGCGGCGACGGCCAGACCGTAACGATCAGAAACTCACGAAACATGGTGGACGCCTTTCGTCCGAACCGCGCGGCGTTGCTGCTGCACGGCGACGGTGAGTTTGTGAGCGCGAATAGTCTGGTCGAGGGTACGCTGACGGGAAGAGATATGGGGTGGCTGCCCGACGAACAGAGTAAGGCAATTCATCATGTCGCAAAAGTAATACGAGAGGACGATGGGCAGGACGAGTTAGGCCAACAGTACGGCGGATCGTATGCAAAGCTAATGTTGGGAACCGCTAGTGACCTGCCGGATAAGTTCCGGCTTGCGAGTGATTTCCGAATCGATGTGACAACTGCAACGGATCGGCAACTTATCGCCGAGGTTGCCCGGTTGATTGGCGCTTACTTAAAGTCGCTGGAGTTTGAACATACGGCACAGGGTATTCATAGCGGCTCAGCGTATGACATGTTTCTGGCCAAGAACAATCTTCCGCCTGAGCCAGCTCGGGGAGAAACCGATGCGGAGTACTCGCAACGTTTGTTGCAGCAAGTAGAGCAGTTGGACCATCCCAAATTTGTTCTGCCGTATGAACGGTGGCTGAGATTTCATCTGCACGTCGCGCGATTTGGCGATCAGGAACTGGCCGGCCTCAAGATCTTTCTCCGGCAAGGCGCTCCGTCACCGCAAAAGGTCGCGGCAAATCGCATGTCGCCGTTTTTCTTGCTTGCCGGCCTGCCGCTATTCGGAGTGCTGCTTGGCAGCCAGAGGCGGCGACTCGTTTCGAATTGGATCTTAGCCGCGGTTGCCAGTCTTTTTCTTTGCGCGGTTATGGCTGCCGCTATGAGTTCTCCTGCGCACGATCACGACCAGGCCGGCATCTCTCACGCGGGGAATTGTTTTGCCTGCCATCCCGCTCCGGAGTTTACCGACGGGCGCTTTCACAATACGGGGGCGGCTCAGGACGAGTACGACTCGCTGCACGGCGCGGGCAGCTTTGCGCAACTCGCGGTGCCGTCTTATAAGGAGCGCAACCGCCAGCCGAATCGCTATCTTCCCGCCACCCCGATCCATCCCCATGCCAGCGGCGTCTTTCGTTCGGTGCCTGCTGCAAGCAATCCTTCGGCGACTGACCTTGGGATGTGGAATATCTTTGCCAACCCGGACTTCCCGGATGTACAGAACGAGTTGCGTCGTCTGCTCTGCGCCAGCGGCCCTTGCGATCCGAAGCAGCAGTTACCGCGCACGATTGCACAATTCAGAACACCAACTTTGCGAGACCTGGGACACTCCTGGCCCTACCTGCACACCGGACGCATGACCACCGTGGAAGATGTGCTCCACTTCTACGTTCGCATGTCCGTACTTGCCGGAGAAGGTCAGCTTCGCAACGGAGATCCTGAACTCAGCCGCATTTCTCTGGATGAGCAGGACATTGCCGCGCTCGCCGCATTCTTGGATTCTCTTGACGAGGACTACGATAACT
Organism: uncultured Acidobacteriota bacterium; assembly: GCA_963838135.1. Classification (GTDB taxonomy): domain Bacteria; phylum Acidobacteriota; class Terriglobia; order Terriglobales; family Acidobacteriaceae; genus TOLSYN. The sequence goes on from CAWIPV010000001.1 coordinate 505,033, forward strand.
AGAAAAATTGAATTTGTGAGCACGCTTAGGGTGCAACAGTTCTTCCGAATCTGTAGGTGACGTTGACACTCGCATAAGAGGGTATGCGGACTCCGGCAACTTCCTGTACCTGATTTGGTTGTTGGGTTGCGAAGTTGTAAAAGCTTTCCGTCGTCTGCCCCGTGTAGCCGCCGGCAATCAACAGGTTCACGCCAACGTTTACCCGCCCGTCAAGGAAAGGCCGCACCAGCGCAGCTCGAAACTCTTTCACCGGGACGCCCACGCATTCGGCATTCGCGTTGTTGGGGTTACATCCCGTGCCAAGCGGCTTTGCACCCACATACTCAAATTCGCCTTTCAGTTGCAACCGTAAAGGAAGCTTCTCGATCAATCCGGAAAGATCGAGAATGGTTCGCGGAGCTTCCGGCGTCGGTTGCCCTGAGTCAAGGTCACGTGCGTCTGCCTTGGAGAATGTCGCCAGCAACGATCCGTAGCGGAAGCCCTGGCGAAGCGCGAACGACAGGAAAAGCAAGCGACTCGGCCCCTGGTTAAACTGCAATCCCGTGTCTGGGTCGATCTTGGCTAACTCCGCGCTTTGTGTAACGTGGCCGAGAGTGAGCTTGAGATCCGTTTTGTCGATCGTTTTGCCCGCGACGAGTTGATACGAATGCGCCGTCGCTACGGGACTTCCGGGAGTGCCAACCTGGCCGACGGCGTTTCCGATGCGGGGATCTTCGGTGAAAAACGATTGGCCAAAGCTGAGCGAAACAAGGGGTACGAACCAGGATTGCGCGGGGAGAAACGAAACTGTGGCTTTCGGCGAATTCACGCCAACCAACTTGCTGAATGAGTTCGACGGAGTTACAAGGTCGTCGTTATTGACGCCAATCTCATCGCGCCGCCAACCGAGGTCGTAGTGAATGAAACGGCTCAGCGAGCCGTCCCCCGCTATGTAGGGAGCCACCGAAGCAATCGTTACATTGTTGCCGTCCACTTTGGTGAAAGGACCGTAATAGCCGGGATTGCCGGGGTCGTAGAAATTGTAATGGTCCAGATCATCGCGCCGCGGGGCTTCTCGCCCGTAGTCGGTCCCCGCCAGCAAGGTAAAGTGCTCAGCGATTTTATTTACATACACTGCGCTGCCACCAGCGACGGTACGGAACTCGCTCTGGCGGATCAAACCCAATCCGAAGTCAGAGAACAACGATAGGTTGTAGGTACGGAAGAATCCGGAGAGCTGAAGCTCCTGATTATCGCGCAACTTCCAGACATCGTTGAGAGCCATCAGTGCGGTGTGTGTCTGGTCCTTCTGCCTGGGATCGATCGTATCCCCATAGTTTTGGAAGCCCGCGTCATAAGCATTGAATGCGTGGATCGGCGTCAGTCCGGGCACGTAGGAGAAGCCGTAGTATCCGATGCCGAATAACGTAAGCCGATGCTGGCCAAGATGGAAGATTCGTTGCCCGTTGATCTTGTACTGCTGGCGGTGTTCGAGGCGATCAAGAAAACCATTGCCGAAAGCACCTGAAATTGCGATCCATGAATCCTGGGAGGGACTGATCCCAGCCACGCCGGCAATGTCGCGGTAGTCTCCGGTCACGGTTAGGAAAGGTTCAAGATACGTGCGAAGGCCATAGGTGGCAGCCAGGTTGACGGAGTGATTCCCTTCCCGTACGTTGTACGCTCCGCCATCCACCTGAACGCTCTCCAAGACCTCGGGAATATATATGTTCGGATCGGCGTAGCCATTTCCGTGGGCGTTGGCCGAAAGATTATTCGGGACAAGGTAGCTGCCCACGGCAATGTATTGAGCGATGGGCTCGCCATGGTCACCGGCCACGCCTGGGGCAAAATATTGCGGAGCCTTGATGCCGCCGGAAGCAGTTTCAATCGGGTATCCGGGAATCGACACCGGTGCGCCGGGACGACCTGGGTTGGCATCGAGCAAGTCCTCCGATATGAAGACCTTCTCCGCCGGATCGGGCGACATTACATCGCCCTCGGTCAGGTCCGCTGTAACCGTCACAGACTCGCCCCGGCTGGAAAGCTTTCCCATGCTGATTTCGATATCGGAAGCGCCACCCCCACGAAGCGTGACCGGACGTGCGACGGGGCGGAAGCCACTGGCTTCGACCTTGATGACAAACTGTCCGGAGCTAACCGGCGGCAGTTGGAAGAACCCATCGGGAGCGGTAGTCGCTTCGCCGGCGACGCGGTCACGGTCCAGCAGTTTGACCGACGCCTTGGGCAAAGCATTTCCCTTGGGATCGCTAACCCGCCCCTTTAAAACAATCGTCTGCGAAAAAAGTGAGAGCGGCAACAAAACAACCAGCAATATCGCGAACGAATACAGGGACGCCTTCGCCCAGGAGCTTAATAAGGTCATTGTTTGATTTCGTACTACCACCAGTAAACACCAGCACAGGCAGGGTGGCAATTGCCACTTATTAGGTGGCCTTGCGTTTTGGAAGATCCAACTTAGCCAGAACTCCTCGCGCGCCCGGGAAGACGTGTTGAGCCAGTTCTCGAAAAGATTGACCTCTTAATTACGTGGAGCGCAGCCGAAGATTATAGAAAGGTCAATCGTTGGCCGCCCGTCTGAGTAGGGGTGAATAACCTCAACCATTGACCATAGAGTTATTAACGCCAAGATTTAATAGCGCGGAAGGCAGTCCTTTGAAAATCGCGCACAGATTAACCATCCAGCCACTCCCCACCCCCGAAACCATTATCAGAAAACACAATCGTTGGGTGCGGCTTTCCAAACCGAATCCTGTGCAATCGGCAGAGCCCGACTCTAGCAACAGCCCATTATCCGCAGCCCATCTTCACTTCGACACGCCGATGGTGAAAGACCGCTAGCAGCAACCTCGGAATCTGCCCTTGCCGATTGCGTAGCGAGCCTCCACGCGCTCCCGGAAGAATTGCTCGTAACTCATGATCGGCTCGCTGGGATGCGTCCTCCGCTGATGCTGAACATAGTTCTCGTAATCAGGGATACCGACCATGAGACGTGCGGTCTGCACCACGCGTTCGCATAACAGATTGAGTTTGGTCGTCTTTTCTTCAGTCCCCATGGCTTCCTCCCCCCACAACAGCGACCGCTCCACCGATCTCGACCGCGGTGCTTTTCGGAATTCCCAGTGACTTACGGATCTCGATAACCGCGCTCACCACTACGACTAAAACGATCACAACGGACATGGCGGCCAGTGCGGCATCCAGATAGTCACTGAAGATAACCCGCTTCATTTGAATCAGCGTCTTGGCGGGCGCCAGTACCGAATTGGCCGTCAGAGCACTGCTAAACTTCGCCGCGTGGCTCAGAAAGCCGATCGCAGGATTAGGGTCGAACACCTTTTCCAGGCCCGCGGTCACCGTACACGCCAGCAGCCAAATCGCCGGCGCAATGGTCACCCAGGCATAGCGTCCACGCTTCATCTTGAATAGAACCACAGTGCAGAAGGTGAGCGCGATCGCCGCCAGCATCTGATTGACAGTGCCGAATAGAGGCCACATCGTGTAGATGCCGCCATAGGGGTCAACGACTCCCGCATAGAGCAGATACCCCCACAGAACGCAGGAAAGTGCCGAGCCGATGATGTTGTTCGTCCACGACTTGGTATCCCGGAAGGAAGGGATGGCATTGCCGACGAGATCCTGGATCATGAACCGCAGGACACGTGTGCCGGCATCGACCGTCGTAAGGATGAACAGTGCTTCAAACAGGATGATGAAGTGATACCAGATCCCCATCATGATGTCGCCACCCAGGAAACTGGACAGGATGGTCGCCATGCCAACAGCAAGCGTCGGAGCGCCGCCAGTGCGCGACAGGATACTGGTCTCGCCGACTTTACTCGCGATTTGCGTCAATATTTCGGGAGTCACAGTGAAGCCCCAGGACGAGATCACCTGCGAGGCATGGCCAACAGTGGTGCCGATCAGTCCGGCCGAACTGTTCATCGCAAAGTAGACGCCCGGGTGGATCACGGAAGCGCCGATCATGGACATGATTGCGACCAGCGATTCCATCAGCATGCCGCCATAACCGATGAACGCGATTTGGTTCTCATTCTCGATCATCTTCGGCGTGGTTCCCGACGAGATCAGCGCGTGCCAGCCTGAAACCGAGCCGCAGGCGATGGTGATAAAGAGAAACGGGAAAAGGCTGCCCGCCCAGACCGGGCCCGTTCCATCAATGAAGCGCGTGACCGACGGCATCTGCAGGTTAGGATGAACAATGATGACGCCAACCGCCAGCAGACCGATCGTGCCGACCTTGAGGAAGGTCGAAAGATAGTCCCGCGGGGCCAGCAGCAGCCACACCGGCAGCACCGAGGCAACGAAGCCGTAGCCGATAATGATCACGGCGAGCGACGTGCCCGATAGGTTGAAGTGAGTCGCAAGCGCCGGTGTCTCGGAAACCGTACGCCCGTAGATAAGCGCCGCCAGGAGCAGCACCGCGCCGATGACCGACATCTCGGCTATGCGGCCAGGCCGGATGAACCGGCAATAAACTCCCATGATGAGCGCAATCGGGATGGTACAGAACACGGTGAAGGTACCCCAGGGGCTGCCCGTCAGGGCCTTCACGACAACGAGCGCGAGCACCGCGAGGATGATCACGCAGATCAGAAGCACGCCCAGACCCGCGATCGTGCCAGTGATCGGCCCCATCTCGGACCGCACCATGTCCCCGAGCGATCGACCGTCGCGCCGCGTCGACAGGAACAGCACGGTCATGTCCTGTACCGCGCCGGCGAAAACCACGCCTGCAAGAATCCACAACGTTCCCGGCAAATAGCCCATCTGGGCGGCCAGCACAGGGCCAACCAGCGGGCCCGCGCCGGCAATTGCTGCGAAATGGTGGCCATAGAGCACATAGCGGTTCGTCGGTACATAATCCAGCCCGTCGTTGTGGCGATAGGCCGGAGTCTGCCGCGTCGGATCGACGCCGAGCATTGTTCGAGCAACCATTAGTCCGTAGAAGCGGTAGGCGATGAGGTACGTACAGACCGAAGCGATAACGAGCCAGGCTGCATTGACGGGTTCTCTTCGATGCAGGGCAACGAGCGCGAACGAAATGACGCAGAGCGCAATCACGGCGGCCCATAACAGCTTGTTCCAGACACCGGACGTAGTGTTGTCAGTGATTTTGTTCATAGCCGTTCTCCAAAGGTGCTTACGGACGCTGCTGGACGGGCTCCATGTAGGCGGAGAGGTAGTCGCGCTCCTCCGACGAAAGCGCTGTGGTACCGGCAGGCAAGCGCGTAGACACAGAGTGCGCCGTGAAGGATCGGAAAGGTGTTCACAGGAAAACCCTCCTGGTTTCGTTGCGACGTTCCAGTGCAACCGCCAGTCAGCTCTGAATCCGCCGCCTAAACCCTGATTAGAGGTGGTGAAGTCATTTCGAGTTGTATTACGAAGGTACTACGATAGGGCTATTTAGAGCTTTGTTTCTCTTGACTTGGGTGTACACTGCTTCACGAGAGACATGGAATTTTACAGATTAACATGTCTCTGGACGGGGACAGCGGTCCGCTGACGCAGAAAATTGGCGGGTTACGGTCTTCGACCTAGTATCATGATCATGATGGATTTCGGAGTAGCCCGAACATCCGCCTTTCGCGGCGGCGACGGGCGGCCGACGAGATTGAGCAAAACCATCGCGGCCAGGAAGTTTAGCGCAGCCTGGCGAACAGGAATGGCCTGTTAGGCGCTTTTATGACAGCTAAGCATCCACGGACATTGTCACTGGCTACGGTCAGGCGGACATCGCAACCTGCTAATTCGAGCAGTGGCTTTACCCTCCTCGAAATTATGGTGGTGCTGATGATTGTCCTCATCATGCTCAAGATATCGCTGCCTTACATTAATAACAGTATGCACGACCTGCATCTTGGTGCGTCCGCCAGTTCCCTGTCCGCTGCGGTTCAGAGCGCGCGTTACCTGGCGATTTCATCCGGTTGCTCGGTTCAACTGGCGGTAAACTACGCCACGGTGTCTGGCCAGCAGACCTATCAGGTGTTGTCCCAGGGAACCCCGCCCGGATGCGCCGCGAGCTTCAGCAATTACTGTCAGGGCTCAAGTGGCTGGGTGGTGCAAACACAAGCGTGCCCGATCCCATTCAGCAGTTCGGATGTCTCGGTCACCACCGTCACCGTCAACGGGGTTGCCACCGTCCTTAGCAGTTCCAGTCCCACTGCAACCTTGCAATTCAATCCGAGCGGGATAGTTACGGCAGCCAGCACGACAACGCCGCCGGTAACCAGTACGCTCGTTCTCTCGCCGTCGAATGGTGGCCAAACCAAGACCGTCAACGTCTCAGGAGTGGGTTATGTTAAGGTCACCGTTCCCTAGACAAAGTTGCCCACGGGGTTTCACGCTGCTGGAAGTCGTGATCGCCATGGCGATTCTTATCATCGGCATGTCCGCCATGGCGGCGCTGTCTGCAACGATGATCGGCCGCGGCCGTGAGTCGAAGTATATGAGCTTGGCTGGAACCCTGGCGTCGGAGAAGCTGGAAGATTTGAATAAATGGAGCGGGTCCGTCCTCATGAACCCGACCACCAGCGTAGGCGTAGACAACAGCGATCCCGAAATCTGCGTGCCGACTTTTTCCGCCGGCCAGACGGAAGGAAGCATCAGCGCGGATGCCGCGCCGACCACCGTCACTTGCAACGGCATAACCGAGACCGTGAACTATAACGACAACGTGAACATCGACGTCACGGATAACGCCGGCGACTGCAGCAGCGGAAGCAGCGGGTGTTTCGCGGAGACGACTTCGACGACGACGAGCGGCGTCACTACCTACAACACGACTTACCATTCCCCGGACGGCACGGTGCAGCAAAATGCAAATAATCCCACCAATATGACCTTTCACCGCCAGTGGGTCATTGAGGCTAATCCGACCATCGGAGGCACGGTTGCCGTCGGCGTGCGACGCATAACCGTAAAGGTCACGTTGCTGGACGCCTCGGTAACACCTGGCAACGTCCAGTTTCAAATGAGTTTGGTGCGGCCATGAATAGAGCTTATGCAAGCGGGTTCGGCGAAGGAAAGAAGCACCGGAAACAGACTGAGTGGGGCACCACCCTGTTGGAACTGATGGTCGCGGTTGCTGTGTTCATTGTCATCAGTACCGCTGCTTTCACCCTGCTCAATAGCCAGCAAAACGCATCGATCGGCGTGAATGGACGCGTTGGAATGAACATGGCGCTTCGAAACACGATCTCGATGCTGCAAATGGATCTGGCGAATGCCGGAAGTTACTACTTCCAGGCGTCGAATCAGTCCAACGCAGCTCTGGGTGTAACTATGCTCAATCGCGTCGTTGCCGCGACATCGGGTTGCACTCAAGGCAGTACCTGCGGCTGCTATACTGCCGGCTCCCCCTTCGGCACCTATGGCCAGAATTGCTTCGACACGCTCAATATTATCTCGATCGATGCCACGGCTCCCGTGGTGCCCTTAACAAATAGTACCGGTCCCGTGGGCCCCTCAGTCAGTGGCAGTACGTATCTCAGTCCGGGTACCGGGACTACATCCATCTATGGTGGACTGGGCGTCACGAACGTAGGTACTTCCACCCAAACCACGCTCACGGCTGCGGCGACCGCGGCCGCATTTAACGCTGGCGATCAACTGCTCTTACTGAAGGCTGGCGGTGCGCAGTATACCTCGGTCATATTGACCGCGAAGCCGACCGTCAACGCTTCGGGTCTGGTCCAATTCACGTTCCAATCCACGAGCAGCACAGGAAGCAACTCGCTGACCTACGATCCGCTCAACATCTCGGCTTGCAGTGGCACCACGCCGTGCCCGGCAAGCAGCGCGACTGCTGCGGGCACCACCTCTCAAGTGACAACTTCCTTCAACGGCACTGATTCGCTTATGAGGCTTAACTACATCACCTACACAGTGAATTATTCAAACACCGATTACTCCGGGAATCAAAACCCTATTCTGACCCGCCAGACCACGATAGCTGGGGTTACAACCGCTGCGGCGACCGTGATGGAACAAGTAATTGGATTCAAAGTGGGCGGATCGGTGCACAATGACCCCGATGCCACCCTAGGTCTCGACACTACAAACTACAATTACGATTCATCCTCCTATACTCTGAATCCCGCCTCGGTGGGTGCGAATAATGGCGCGAATGCGTACAACTTTACGCTTTTGCAGTCCATTCGCGTTTCTTTGCTCGCGCGCACCGCTCCGGTTTACACAAAGAATTATGTGTATCGCAACACTTTCGATGGTGGCCCGTACCAGGTCCAGGGAGCGGCCGTGGTCGTCAGCCCACGCAACATGAACACGAGCACAGTCAACTACTGAGGCAATACGATGAGACTAATATCAGCACGCTTCCGCAGGCAGTCCGTGAGAAACGTCGGCGACGGCACTATCTCTGTCATCCGGGACAGAAGCGGCGAGGGCATCGCTCTGATAACGAGTTTGTTGCTGCTGATTCTTATGAGCATCCTCGGGCTAGGGATGGTGTTATCGGTCAGTTCGGATATGTTGATCAATGGATACTACGGCAACTACCGGAGCGCATATTATTCGGCCGATGCCGGATTGAACGTCGCCCGTAATAGCTTGGCAAACCAGTTCAAGTTGGAAGCCAGCCTGACTCCCTGCTCGTACTGGGGTACTGGCGCGCCCTCCGGGTGCACAGCGCTACCCATCCCGTGCACTACCACAGCGACTTGTCAGACATACGCTAACACTGCTCTTGCCGCTGTCATCTCAAGTTGGGGCGGCACCAGTACCTGGGGAGGCACATCTTCGACCACTACCAACTCGGGACAAGCAGCCAAATCGTGGCCTGGCGGGTTCAATGTTTCATCCGCCCAATCTTCGGTCAGCATCACGGCGGTTCCTGCTAATCCCTGTGGTACAGGTTATACCCCCTGCGCATATACACTGCTATACACCCTGGTCTCCATAGGGCGGGGTGCCGGAGCGACACAATCGCAGCAGGTCATAACCAATGAGGTAGGATCTCTGACGCTGACCGTCACTCCAAACTCTACCGCTGGCGGCACCGGGCCGGTTACAACGAGTTTCTCCTCATTTGGCGCGTTCATCAGCAATTTCTCCGCGAACAGTTCGCCCCTTGTCTATGGCACGATTACCGGTCCGCAGTTTACAAATGGCTCGTGGAATTTTGGCTCGGGAGGAAGCTACACCTTTACGGACCCCGTCAGCCAATCCGGACCGACGGTCTCTTATGATTTCAGCAACGGCAGCGGCTACCACTACGTGGACTCCGCCAACACCAGCGCTACCTATAATTCAACCACCATCGCGCCTAACTTTGAACAGGGCTTACAGGTTGGATTGCCGACCGCGCCTTTGCCGACGGATGACTACAGCCAACTGTGGGCAGTTCTGGACGGGGCGGGATGTGGCGAAGGCAGTAACGTATGCGGCAACTCATCGAGTCCCGATCCGCCCGCTATCACAAATGCAAACCTCAACGCAAACCTTCAGAATGTGAGCGGCACTGCGTACCCGCTTGGCGGCGCCACTACGGGTGTATATCTTTCCTATTCCGGAGTTCCTGGGAGTACCAGCAATCCCCCTGTTATGTCGGGCGGAGGCATCTATCTGGAAGGTGGTGCGAATGCGGTCACGCTAAGCACCGGAACCGATAGTCTCGGAAACCCGACACAGATCTACACCATCTTACAGAATTCCACCACGACAACAATCACAACCAATATCGGGGCCAATACCACGACGATAAAGAGCGGCTCGACGACGACTGTCGTGAGCGGCGTCCCGGCAAACACGAGCGGGAATGCTCAAACCCTGCTGTACGCAAATGGAACCCTTGGCGCCAGTACGTATGGCAACGGATATACCGGTCTAAGCGGCACAGTTCAAAACGGCGTACAACTCACGATCGTTGCGAAGGGGGATATCGACATTACCGGCAACGTTGCGTACTTAGAGGAGCCCGTCACCCTCAATACGGCTGACACGTTGATCCCGGCGAACAACTTCAACGAGATACTCGGACTGTATACTCAAGCGGGAAATTTCAACCTTGTCCCGAGCTCAAACGGCGGCAACCTGGAAATCGATGCGGCAATGGCCGCCATCGGCAGCGGCTGCGCCACCGCCACCTCCAGTTGCGGGCTCGAAACTCCCGGCAACTCAGTCGGTACGCTGACGATTGTAGGCGGAAGAATTGAAGGTAACGCGCACGGCGTGAGCATGGACACGTCGAACACTTACTACGATAGAAGATTCCTTACGCCGGGGTTTGCGCCGCCGTGGTTCCCAACGACGACGGTGAACTCGGCCGTGATACCCCCGGTGGCATTAGCTCCTACACCCACCATTACGTTTTCGCGGCTCAATTGGTCCACCTCGCCGCAGTAACTGAGCGCTCTGCGCGGCGAGTCAAGGGTTACGTCGCGTCGAGCAGCGCTGCGAGGGCCTTCGGGTCTTTAATCACGATCTGGCGGGCATCGACGTCCACCAGGCCCTCGGCTTGCAAGCGCATGAGGTTGCGCGAGACTAACTCGCGCACGGTCCCGAGTTGATTGGCTAACTCCTGATGGCTGCCGGGCAGCAATATCTCTACGCCTCGCGCGCTTTTCTTGCCTTCGCTCTGCGCCAGCCGCACCAGCATTGCGACCAACCGCTGCCGGATAGTGGTGAAGGATAGCTCCTCGATGATGCCGACGAGGCCGCGCAGTCTGGCTCCAACAAAAGCCAGAACCTTTAGCGCAACTTCGGGATGATCCATACAATAATCTTGAAAATCCTTGCGCGAGATGAACGCAATTTCGCTGTCTTCCAAGGCAATGACGGAAGCCGGATAAGGCCCGCCATCAAAGACCGGCACCTCGGCAACGGTGTCGCCGGGGCCATTGACGGCGAGAACCTGCTCGCGGCCGCTCGCCGAGGTCTTGAAGATCCGCAGTCGGCCTTGCGAGATAATGTGCAGTCCCTTGCAGGGCTCGCCCTCGTAAAACAGAACTTCTCCGGTGCGGAAAAGCTTTCTCGCGGTTCGCGCGGCCAGCAACTGCAGTTCCGGGGAAGAGAGGTTGGCAAACAAGGCTGTCTTCTGCAGGATGGCCACCAGATCGATCCGTTCCGTCGTCACTTGAACCCCTCACGTGTGATCTTATCAACCCCATTGTATTGCGTTCCGCAACCAGTTCGACGTTGGAGTGACTTTGGTCGCTGCGGCTCCGGCATGGTTCTCCTATCCTGACGACACAAGGAGATTGAAATGCCTAGCCTGACTGACACCGTCCGTGAAATTGCGCTGAACCAGCCCTCGTCGATTCGAGTGTTCGAGCAGTTCGGAATTGACTACTGCTGCGGAGGAAGAAAGCCACTCGCGATAGCCTGCACTGAGCAGGATATCGAATTTGGCAGCCTGCTCGCCGCGCTGGAAGCGGCTGTGGAGAAGCCGGACACGGGTGCAACAAACTGGACCAGCGCGTCGCTTGAAAGCTTGGTTACACACATCACATCCACGCATCACCAGTATGTGAAGCGAGAGCTCCCGCGCCTGGACACGCTGGCCCAAAAGGTCGTCGCACGGCATGGCTCCACTCACGCCGAAGTAGCGGAAATTCGAGCCGCACTGGCGACGTTGGATTCGGAACTGACGCAGCACCTTGCCAAAGAAGAGCTGGTTTTGTTTCCCTACATAGCGAACCTCGAGCGCGCGGTGGCGAGTGGAGACAGCAAGCCGCACGCCTGCTTCGCAACGGTCGCAAATCCCATCGCAATGATGACCCAGGAACACGATGCGGCAGGAGTCCTGCTCGCAGAGATCAGGCACCTGAGCAGCGGGTTCACTCCGCCCCAGGATGCATGCACAACCTTTCACGCATTCTACGACGGCCTCAAGGAGTTCGAGCAGGACCTGCATCAACACATTCATCTGGAAAACAACATTTTGTTTCCGCGTGCGATCGAGATGGAAGCCTCAGCGACCCACTAAGCTTGCCACGGCTCCTGCTTTACGGAGGAGCCAGCTTGATTTTCGCAAAAGCAATTCCTAGGCGGCGCGCCTCACTTGTTCCCCGCTGCGGCTTTCATCCGGAAAGCGCCGCGGGACGCGTGCTTCGACCTTCGCAGTTGCTCCCAGTCCGCCTCTGTCTGGTCGGCATATGCCACGGCGAAGTCCGCGAGGGCGTTGCAGAAGCTATCCCCAGTGCCGAGATATCCCACGATCATCTGTACATCTCCGGAGCGTGCGTGCCCACGCGCCAGCAGCTCTCCGCACACTTCCGCATAGGCCGCCAGACCGGGCCCCTTCAATGCTTCCACTTCAATTGCGGCCTTGTGGTCGTTCAATTGGCGCACAAGGTAGCAGCGATTTGCAATTGTCGTCCATCCCAGTAGAGGATCCGACTGCATCTGCATCGCAAGCTGTCCTTCGGCCACCAGACGGCCCCAGTGCGAAGACTTCTTGGCACCATCATTTACATAAGGCAGATAGGCCGACCCAACTTCTTCCTTGACTTGCAGGAACAGGGGATCGCCGGGGCCATTGCCTTCCATGTAAATGCAATAGTCGCGGGTTCCCACGCTGCCCGTGCCCACTACTTTAAAACACACATCGAGAGGCCGGTACTGCGCCAGAAGATGTTGCCGCGCCGGCACCAGAGTCCCGGAGTACTCCTTCATCGCCGCCAGGACTAGGTGTGCCTGCGAGCGGCTAACCCGTGAGAGCACCGGCTTGTTCTCGCGAAAGATGCGTCCCGTTCCCGTCTTCGCCGGAACCGTAAGGGTCTCCAGAGTGTGCGCCGGCGTTGCACGCTCGGCCTTTAACAGAATGTTCGCGACCGAGGCCACCTTATTCAAGCGATGCACCTGGTACCGAGCCACTTCCAGCACCGGCAGTTCGGCAAAGGTGCGCGCAAACTGCCGGTAGCGTTCGAAAAACGCCAGCACGGCGTCCCTGCCGAGGCCGTCTTTCGCGCCCGCTTCCCTGCCCGCCAGCACCAGGCTCGCCGCCAGACGCTTCAGGTCCCATTCAAAAGGCGCGCGGGTCGTCTCGTCAAAATCATTGATATCAAATACCAGCCGGCCATCGGGGGCCGCGTAGGCTCCCAGATTGCGAACATGCGCGTCGCCGCAGATCTGGTTCACGATGCCGGTATTGGGCAACTGCGCCAGGTCTGCTGCCATAACAGGAACGGCTCCGCGGAAGTATCCAAACGGCGAGGCCAGCATGCGTTCATACTTCAGAGGAACCAGCGCGGGAACACGCCCGCACATGCTTTCTTGCAATAGCTTCAGAGGGTCATGGCGGCGCTGCTTTGCATCCCACAGAGAGTGATTCTGCCGCGCCATTTGTTTGCGTAGTGCCTGGCCTCGAGAGCGCCGCTCCTCGGGAGTGCCAACGTCCGAACTTGGAAGATTTGCCATAGCAGGCGGAACATACACCCGAATAGAGGATTTTTCAAACACGCGCAGAAAAAATGGCCTCTCACGAGGCCATCTGTTGCTCCGCGCGCTCTGCTTGAACTCTAGCGCGATGCACGCTTCTGCAGCGGAAATTTCGAGTCCATATCCAAGTTCAACTCGAGCACGTTCACCCGAGCCTCTCCCAGAAACTGGAACTGCCGTTCTTCGGTGTGCTGATGAACCAGCGCCAGCAATTGTTCTTCGCTGATGCCGCGCTCCTTGGCTACGCGCGGCGCTTGGAACTCGGCATTGGCGGGGGTGATATCAGGGTCCAGCCCGGAAGCCGATGTGGTCACATAATCGACCGGAACCGGTTTGCCTGGATTTTCGGTCTGGGCCGCGGCCACGTCCTGCTTTACGCGGTCCAACCAACTTCTGGTTGGTCGGACCGTAGTTGGTTCCACCCGAGTTGGTAGCGTCGTATCCATTAGTTCCCTGCCGCTGAGCCTCGGGGATGAAAATATCCTGCGCCAGTAAATGGCTGCGCGATAATCCGCGAGCCGATCACCTTTCCATCTTGCACGATCAACTGCCCGTTCGCCTTATCGGGAAACAGCACCTGTGCCAGCGCTGTGACCACGAGCGGGTACACCAACCCGAAGAGAATCGTTGTAACTACGGTCATCAAAATCGCGGTAATGAGATTACGCTTCATCTTTCACCTTCCGCCCTACGCCAGCCCGCAGCTTGTAATCAGAATGTCAATCAACTTGATGCCGATAAATGGCGCAATAATTCCGCCCACGCCGTAGATGAGCAGGTTGCGCCGTAACAGCGCCGCTGCACCCATCGGACGATACTTGATTCCCTTCAACGCCAGTGGGATCAGCATGATGATGATGATCGCGTTGAAGATAACGGCCGACAGGATTGCCGACTGCGGCGTCTTCAAGTGCATGACGTTCAGCGCATTCAGCACCGGGAACGTTGCCGCAAACATCGCCGGAATAATCGCGAAGTACTTGGCAACGTCGTTTGCAATCGAAAACGTCGTCAGCGCTCCGCGCGTCATCAGCAGTTGCTTGCCGATACCCACAATCTCAATCAGCTTGGTCGGATTGGAGTCGAGATCGACCATGTTTCCAGCCTCTTTTGCCGCCTGCGTGCCGGAGTTCATCGCCACGCCAACATCGGCCTGCGCCAACGCGGGAGCATCGTTGGTGCCGTCGCCGGTCATCGCCACCAGCTTTCCGTCGGCCTGTTCCTTGCGGATGAGATCCATCTTGTCCTTCGGCGTGGCCTGAGCAAGGAAGTCATCCACGCCAGCTTCGTTGGCAATCGCCGCGGCGGTCAGTGGATTGTCGCCGGTGATCATGACGGTGCGAATTCCCATCGCCCGCAGTTGGTCGAAGCGCTCGCGCATTCCACCCTTGACGATGTCTTTCAGTTCGATGACTCCCAGTGCGCCGCGCTGCCGCTCAGCAACCACCAGCGGCGTGCTTCCGGCGCGCGCAATCTCATCCACCAGGGCTCGAACCTCCGGCGCGAAAACGCCTGATTGTTCTCCTGCACAAAGCGTTCAATCGCATCCACCGAACCTTTGCGAATCTGGAAGCCGTTGAAGTTAACGCCCGACATCCTGGTCTGCGCGGTAAAGGGAACAAACTCGGCGTGGTGCTCGTGAAGTTCACGGCCGCGCAGGCTTGTACTTCTCTTTCGCCAGCACCACGATGGATCGGCCTTCCGGCGTTTCGTCGGCGAGAGAGGAGAGTTGTGCCGCATCCGCCAACTCGTCTTCGGAAACTCCCGGCGCCGGTACAAAGCGCGAGGCCTGACGGTTGCCGAGGGTGATGGTGCCGGTCTTATCAAGCAGCAGAGTGTTGACGTCGCCTGCGGCTTCCACGGCGCGTCCCGACATGGCGAGCACGTTGTGCTGCACCAGTCTGTCCATGCCCGCGATTCCAATCGCCGAAAGCAGGCCGCCAATCGTCGTCGGAATCAGGCAGACCAGCAGCGAGACCAGCACGAATACGGTTTGCGGAGCGCCGGAGTAAATGGCAAACGGCTGCAGCGTGACCACCGCGAGCAGAAAGACAATCGTCAGTCCGGCAAGCAGAATGTTCAGCGCAATCTCGTTCGGCGTCTTCTGTCTCTCGGCGCCTTCAACCAGGGCGATCATGCGATCGAGGAAAGTCTCGCCGGGGTTGGAGGTAATCTTCACCTTGATCTGATCGGAGAGTACTCGCGTGCCACCGGTCACCGCCGAACGGTCGCCACCGGATTCCCGAATGACCGGAGCCGATTCGCCGGTGATCGCCGACTCATCGACCGACGCGATGCCATCGATGATCTCGCCGTCGCCGGGAATAAACTCTCCGGCGGAGACGAGTACGATGTCTTGCGCCCGCAGACTGGAGCTTGCGATCTGCTCTACCTCTCCGTCGCAGCATGCAGGCGATTGGCAACCGTCTCCGAGCGAGCCTTGCGCAGCGTATCCGCTTGCGCCTTGCCGCGTCCCTCCGCCATGGCCTCGGCAAAGTTGGCGAACATCACGGTGAACCACAGCCAGAGCGTGATCTGAAGATTGAACTTGAACGCCTCGTGCGGGCGCAGGATCAGAAGGATCGTGGTGATCACGCTGCCCACCTCAACCACGAACATGACCGGATTGCCCATCATGTGGCGCGGGTTAAGTTTGAGCACGGAATCGATGGCCGCCTCCACGGACGATGGCCGGATCCCAGATGGATTTGCGACTTTTCGATGTGCTCGACATGATTTTCTTAGAAGGCCTTTCCTGCGTTCATCATCAGGTGCTCAAGAATTGGTCCAAGGCTGAGCGCGGGGAAGAACGTCAACGCACCCAAGAATGAGAATGACTCCAATCAGCAGCACACTGAACAATGGCGTTGTAACCGGAAACGTTCCTACCGAAGGTGGAACGTACTTCTTCTTCGCCAAACTGCCCGCAATGGCCAGCATTGGAACTTTCATCAGGAAGCGCCCGCCAAGCATCGCAAACCCAAGCGTGATGTTGTACCAGGTAGTGTTCGCGTTCAAGCCGCCGAAGGCCGATCCGTTGTTCCCGGCGGCTTCGGTGAACGCATAGAGAATCTCGGAAAGCCCATGCGGTCCTGGATTGGCGATGGACGAGGTGCCGAACGGCTTCACGCTGGAGATCCGGTCAAGCACCAAGATGATGAGCGGAAAGATGAGCGCAAACAGCATTGCCATCTTCACCTCGTATCCCTCGATCTTCTTGCCCAGATACTCCGGCGTTCGCCCGACCATCAGGCCCGCGATGAAATACCGTCAGCACAACGAAAACTATCATGCCGTACATGCCGGAGCCGACGCCGCCGAAGATAACCTCACCCAACGAGATGTTGATCAGCGGAATCATTCCGCCCAAGGGGGGTAAACGAATCATGCATGCTATTGACTGCACCGCAACTGGTGTCCGTGGTGACCGTCGCCCAGAGCGCGGTATTGGCGATGCCGAAGCGCACCTCCTTGCCTTCCATGTTTCCGCCCGTTTGCATCGTGCTCGCGTGTTGATCTCACGCCATGCAAGTAGCGGATTTCCTCGCGCCTCTGCCCAGTACGCGACGGTGACGCCAGCCAGAAACAGCGCCGCCATCGCGCCCCACACCGCCCAGCCATGCCGGAGCGAGCCGGTCATGTGGCCCAGCGTGTAGGTGAGGCCAGCGCCGATAGCGAAGATGCAAAACATCTCGATCAGGTTCGTGAAGCGGCGTTGGGTTCTCAAATGGATGAGCGCTGTTGGCATTGAAGAAACCGCCACCGTTCGTTCCGAACTCCTTGATGAACTCCTGCGAAGCAACAGGGCCTTGCGCGATGGTCTGCTCGGTAACCGTGTCCATCACCGGCTTGCCGTCGGCGCCCACCGCTGGCTTGCCATCGGCTCCCAGATGCGGAACCTGCTGCGCCTCCACGATCTTCACCGTGTCGTACGGCTTCAGGTTCTGCACAACCCCCTGCGACACCAGCACCAGGCGCCGACCACGCAGAACGGAAGCAGCACCCACAGCGTGCAACGAACCAAGTCAACCCAGAAGTTTCCGATTGTCTTCATTTCGCGTCGCGCGATGCCGCGAATTAATGCGATTGCCAGCGCGATGCCAGTCGCTGCCGAAACGAAGTTGTGATACGCCAGCCCCGCCATCTGGGTGAAATAGCTCATCGTCGTTTCACCCGCGTAGGCTTGCCAGTTCGTATTGGTGGTAAACGACGCCGCCGTATTGAACGCTAAGGACTGGCGGATTGACGGCTCCCAATTTCTGCGGGTTGAATGGCAGGAAGCCCTGCACGCGCTGGATCAGGTAGAGCAGCAGCATGGATACGACGCTGAACAACAGCATCGCTATGGCATACTCGGTCCACGCCATTTCGTGCTCTTCATCCACGCCGGTGGTGCGGTAAATCAGCTTCTCAATGGGCCGCAACACCGGGTCCAGAAAGGTTTTTTCGCGGTTGAACACGCGCGCCATGAATAAGCCGAGCGGCTTTGTTACGGCCAGAATCAGCAGCAGGAAGAAAGATATTTGCAACCATCCGTTGATGGTCATTTTAGAACTTCTCCGGACAAAGTAGTGCGTAAAGCAGATACACCATACATCGCCGCGGTCACCACCAGCATGATGATCGTTTCCATGTCTATCTCCCTTACCTGATGCGCTCACAAAAATGGACGTAGCCAATTGACAGCGCGAAGAAAACAATTGTGATCACCACGAAACCGAAATCCTGCATTATTGCTCTCCTGAATTGCTCTCCTGAGTAGCAGCCGCTGTTCCAAGAACGCAGCGAATCACCTTTCAATTGAAATTCATTTACCCTCAAACCAAGCTAAAGAATTCCTAAAAAGTTCCTAAATGTGCTCACCTTCAGCAGCCGCACTCTTTCCCTTCGCTCCCACCGCCAATGCTCTGATACGGCAGCGGATCACTCGGAGTCCGCCGCGTGTGCTCAACGCGAATATCAAGTAGGGCGAGCCTGGTAGCAGCTACCAGGCGGCTGCGCTCCTCCTGCGAGAGATCTTCCCAATCCGGACTTGTGCTCGGCCGGCATCCGAAGTCCGGTGCCAAAGCCTTGCGATAGTGATGGACTAACATCGCCAACTTTTCAGGCACTACCATATCGACAGACATACAATCCTTCTTACGCTCGCTTTAACTGAGAATCTTTTGTGGACGAATGCGCAAATGAGGCCCCACGCAGGGCCAACCCAGCGTCGGAGTGATAGGTGAGCACCGGCACCGCGCCTTTAGCTCCGGCCAGTACTGGAATCCGATAGGTGGAAAGGCGCTTAACGGACGCCAGCGAGCGCTTTCGCGCAGACCCGATCTCGGATTCAATCGCCACGAGAAATCGAAGCAGAAAGAGAACGGCCACGACGCAGATCGAGACAAACGCCGTCAGGACAATCATGTCGAACCTCCCCGGGGTGGGCGAGTCTTGAACTCTGCCTCGTCCAGCCTTCAGTTCGATTGGATACCTTTTGGCCTAAACCACGAATAAAGAGTGCCTTAATTGTTCCTAAATGGAGAGAGGAGGGAATGGAACGCACTCGAAGAAGGTCTGCGATTTGCAATGAGGGATTCCGCAACCAAACCGGGAAGCCGACTACTTGTGATCTCCTGGCTCAAAACGGTAGCCGACCCATTTCTCACTGACGATGTAATGAATCGAGCCATCTTCTGGCTCGAGCTTCTTCCTGAGATGATTCATAAACACGTGCAGATACTCTGGCTGTTGTGTGCTCGTTCCACCCCAGACCGCGCCAAGCAACGTGTGATGGGTAATTACCCTTCCCGGATTTTTCGCGAGGTAGCTGAGCAGATCGAATTCCTTCGGAGTCAGCCGGACCTCACGGCCTCGCACCGTCACAATTCTGGTTAGCAGGTCGATCCGAAAATCACCAGCTTCGATGCTGTTCGCATTTTCTTCCTGTAAAGGTCGGCTTGCCCGGCGCAGTCCAGCACGAACTCGGGCCACCAATTCGTTTATGTTGAAGGGCTTGGTTACGTAATCGTCGGCTCCTGCGTCAAGGGCCTCGACCTTCGGTTTTTCCTCGCCACGAACCGAGAGCACAATAATGGGGACGGCGGACTTGCTGCGGATTCTGCGGCAAAGCTCCAACCCACCCATGTTAGGCATGGAAAGATCGGTGATGACCAGATCCGGCGGCCATTCCCGCATCACTTCCAGTGCTTCGTCGCCGTCGGCCGCAGTCCTCACAAGGTAGCCGTGACCAGAGAGCGAGGTTCTGAGCACGCGGGTGATCTGCGACTCGTCGTCCACCACCAGGATGTGCGCGCCGTTGGCGGTGTTGGTCATTTCGGCTCCTGGGTCACGATATGCACGTCCACGGCGGGAGCGTCGCGAAGAAAATCGTGAATCGCCGAAAGATAGAGGAATTTCCGCCATCCGCTCAACGCCGAACGGCCAAACACAACCTGCGTAAGATGCTTTTCACGCACGATCTTTGCGACCTCCTCGGCGACCTTCTTGCCTCTGGTCTTGACGATTTGCGCACCGAGGTTTTCCGCGAAACGGAAGTTTTCCTCGAGCGAGCGGCGATGTTCCGGATCGTCATCCCGGCCAATGTCCACATAGACTACATAGAACTCCGCTCCGATTCTCTGCGCCATCCTGGCGGAGCGCGCAATCAGATACTGCGCCACAGGGTTCGAACTGATGCACACTCCGATCCGTTCCGTGATCGGGGTACGGTTCTCGATATGCTCCTTCTCCATGTAGCTTTCGAGGCTGCGATCGACCACGCTGCCAACCTGCCGGAGCGCAAGTTCGCGGAGCGCAATGAGATTTCCCGGACGGAAAAAGTTCGAGAGGGCACGATCACTTCGCTCCAAGGGATAGATATCGCCGCGCTTCATGCGGGCCTGCAACGCTTCCGGAGTGAGATCGGCAAGAACAATCTCGTCCACACGCTGCATCACCCAGTCGGGGACGGTCTCGCGCACGATCACTCCAGTAATGCGTCCCACCAACGGGGTCACACTCTCGATATGCTGAACGTTCATCGTCGAAATCACATCGATCTGCGCGTTTAGCAACTCCATTACATCTTCGTAGCGCTTGCGATGCTTGCTGCCTTCGATGTTGGTGTGGGCGAGCTCATCCACTAACACGATTTCAGGATGGAGTTGCAGAATCGCATCGACATCCATTTCGTCAAAGGTGGTCCCCTTGTAAACAAGCTGCTTTCGCGCCACTACAGGCAGGCGTCCGGCAAGCTCGGCGGTTGCTGGCCGACCGTGGCTTTCCACCACTCCTATGACGACGTTTTCTCCTCGACTATAGCGCCGGATGCCCTCGCTCAGCATGTTGTAGGTTTTGCCAACCCCAGGAGCGTAGCCGAGAAAAAGCTTGAAGAGTCCTCGCTTCTTGGTTGGCGCGGTTTCTTCCAGCCACTGTTCAGGTGTCTTTTGCATATCGCGCCTATTCTCAAGCAAGAACCCGAAAATGTCGAATACGTTACAATTCCGAGCGTGAACAAGCTCCTGCAGACTCAAGCCGCCCGCTATTTCTATTGCTGTATTTTTGTGGCTGTACTGGTCACCTCGTGCCGCTTCCTCCACGCCAATGCCAGTACGGCTGGATTCGCATTCCTTCTTGCTGTGCTGGGGGTTTCCGCGGCTTGGGGATTGCGGTGCGCGACCTTTCTTTCAGTCATCGCGACCTTGGCTTACAATTTCTTTTTCCTGCCGCCGATCGGCACTTTCACCATTGCCGACCCTCAGAACTGGATCGCGCTCTTCACCTTTCTGCTCACTGCAGTCATTGCCAGCCAGCTCGCCGATCGTGCGCGGCGGGAAGCCGACAACGCCAACAGCCGCCGGCGCGAGCTCGAGCAGCTCTACGCTTTCAGCCAGCAGTTGCTGACGGCAGACAACGTGCTCGCCCTCGTAAACGCAATTCCCGTCAAGGTGGTCACTATCTTTGGTGCCGAATTCGCCGGCATGCTTTCGGTGCACAGCAAAAAGGTTTACTACTCCGACCTACGCGCCCAAGATTTGATTTCCAGTGAGGCTCTAGAGCGAGTCTGCAGCCGTGGCGAGCCGCTCAACGAGAACAAGGTTCGCATCCGCCCCCTGCGCATCGGGCTCCGCTCGGTTGGAGCTCTCGCCGTAATCGGGGGAAATCTTTCGACCGAGAGTTTGGAGGCCATCGGCAGCCTGGTCGCCATCGCTATCGAGCGTGCCGGAACCGTGGAAAAGCTGGCGCATTCGGAAGCAGGACGCGAAAGTGAGCGGCTCCGCTCCATCCTCCTCGACTCAGTCACGCACGACTTTCGCACGCCCCTTACAGCCATCAAGGTTTCCGCTCAGTCTCTGCTCGGCGATGCTGAACTCGACGAGCCATCGAAGAGAGAGTTGCTCACGGTAATTAATGAAGAGAGCGACCGGCTGGACCGGTTGGTGGGCGAGGCCGCGAAAATGGCTCAGCTCGATGCCCATGCGGTGGAGCTGAACCTGGAACCGCATCACATCCGAGAGGCCATTGATGCCGCGTTGGAGACCAATCAGAATACCCTTGCACGGCACGAAGTGAAGGTGATAGTGAGCGACTCGTTGCCCAGGGTGAACATGGACTTGCGGCACACAGAAGAGATACTTTCCCAGTTGCTCGATAATGCAGGCAAGTATTCGCCCCGTGGCACGCCGATCACAATTACTTCGGAGGTGCAGGGAAACATGCTGGTTACCAGCGTGGCGGATCAGGGACCGGGGATCGACGCCATCGATCAGAATATGATCTTCGACAAGTTTTATCGCGGACGCGGGCAGCGCCAGAGCGTGCAGGGCACCGGAATGGGTCTGGCAATCGCGAAGGCAATTGTCGAAGCGCACGGCGGAACCGTCTCTTTGACGACGCAGCCGGGCCGGGGTTCCGTGTTCTCCTTCAGCTTACCGCTCGCTCGTTAATCTTGCGCGCTAACATTGAAGCCGCCGCTGTTGGGCACTCACTCGGGCGACTTCATCCATCGCCCTTGTTCTTTCAGTGCCTCCACTTCGAGCCGCGCGCGTTCCTTCAGCACCATGTAGTCCGCTTTGGCCACGCGATTCAACGGCATCTGCCCCGGATCGAGCAGCACGTAATGGTGTGGCCGCATATAGGCGGCCAGTCCTCGCGAATGGGATTCCAGTTGCGACCGCCCGAGGGTGGCGCCGGCCTTCGTCTCCACGAAGGCGACGATTGCCTCCGAAATGACCGGGTGCGGCACGCCCACCGCTGCGCACATTGCAACGCCCTCCAACTTGCAGAGGTGATTCTCCACGTCGCCCGGAAAAACCTGGTAGCCCGAGGGCTTGAGGATCAACTTCGCGCGGCCCGCCATATGCAGTCCCTTGTCATCGCGAAACCCCATGTCTCCGGTGTAGAGGTAGCCATCGCTTGAGATGGCCGCCGCCGTAGCTGCCGCGTCGTTGAGGTATCCGAGAAACGTCTGCGGTCCCCGGAAGCAGACGTGCCCCAGTGCTCCATCCCGCAGTTCTTCCCCCGCCGCGCCGTTGGCCTGCATGGCGGAGCGAATTGTCATTGGATACACCGGCAGATCGATGCCCAAGCTCGCCGCGCACTCATCGGCACGCTCGCTAGTGGTACGAAGAAAGGTGCAGAAACCAGCCGCTTCGGTCAGTCCCAATCCTGTGCCCACGTTGGGCGCCATCTGCGCCATCTTCGTGATGAACTCCGGAGAAACCTGCTGCCCACCGTAGGCCGCAAACTCAAGGCTGGACAAGTCGAACGAATCAAACTCTTTTAATCTCCACTCGAACTGGAACATCGCCGGAATCTGTCCCATTGCAGTGACCTTGTAATCGGCAATGGCGCGCATCGACTGCAGCGGATCGAAGATGGATATCAGCACGGCGCAGCCGCCGTCGAAGATGGTGCTCATCAGCAACTCGGTTTGGCAACCCACATGACTCGGCGGCAAATTCACCAGAGTCACCAATTCCCTCTCCGAGCCTTGCAGCAACAATTGGCTCAGGCACATTGCCTGGCAGGAGATATTGCGGTGCGAAAGCAGCGCCGGCTTGGGTGAACCGGTCGAACCGGTCGTAAAAATCACAAGAGCGCCATCTTCCTCCGAAACCCGCGCCGCTTGCTCTTTGTAAACCTTGCGGAGCGTTTGTGACAGCGGTTCGTCGTCGCCCGCCTGCTCCAATCGCATCGCCTCGCCCAACAGTTCGCCCACCGGGATCGCCCCGGCCGCGCACTTCTCTGGCGCGGCAAAGTGTATCGCCAGTTTCAGCGCGAATTGCGCCTGCAATTCAGCGCACACCGCCGCCGGATCGGGAACACAGGGAGCCTGTACGAAGGCAAATCCAGCCGGTTGCACCAAGGTCAAGTTTCGCATTAATTCTTCCGCGCTAAGTCGCAGATCTAATGGGACAAAGATCGTGCCGATCCGGAAGCAGGCATACTCCAGGAAGACATGTTCGGTAGTCAGCGGAAGCAAGCTGGCAAAAAAGTCTCCCTTACGAAAGCCGCGCTTGAACAGGACCATCGCAAGAGCCTGGGTGATGCGGTCAAATTCCTCCCAGGAAACCGGACGGCCGCGCTCCGAGTCGATCAGCGCCGCTGCTGTGGGCTTCTCGCGAGCCCATTTCTCCACTGTCCCGTGGAGCAGGTGGCGGTCCTGGAATCGCTGTTCATAATCCTCTAGGGTTAGGCGCGGGGCTTGATTTGTCGTCATCGTCACGGATGTCATTATGCACTTCCAGGGGTTGGGCACGCGCAGACCGTCCCGCCTAGCCGGGGGCCGGAAGCGGTTTGTATTCACATTTCTGATGCTATTAGTTTTTTCGATAAGCCATTGACATACAATCTCAAATGGCAGAGCATCATTAGAGAACCGACCAACCGGTCGGTTTTTCATCTACAAAAGGAGCCTCCTTGGCCACTATCTTTTACGCCCACGACGCCCATCCCGACTCTCTCAAGCGCAAAACCATCGCCGTCTTTGGATACGGCAGTCAGGGTCATGCCCAGGCGCTCAACCTGCGTGAAAGCGGATACAACGTCATCATCGGTCTAGACCCAGAGCGCGGTACCGCACAGCGCGCCCGCGAAGATGGTTTCGAGGTACTTGCACCCGCCGAAGCAGCGAAGCGCGCTGATTATCTTCAGATCCTCACGCCTGACGAAACCCAGGCCGAACTGTACGAAGAGTCCATCCGCCCCTATCTCACCAAGGGGAAGGTACTTGGGTTCTC
The DNA here is from genome assembly GCA_963838135.1 of uncultured Acidobacteriota bacterium. Classification (GTDB taxonomy): domain Bacteria; phylum Acidobacteriota; class Terriglobia; order Terriglobales; family Acidobacteriaceae; genus TOLSYN. Next base: position 529,680 of record CAWIPV010000001.1, read on the forward strand.
CCACGGCTTTTCGATTCACTTCAAGGCCATCCAGGCGCCGGCCGACGTGGACGTGGTGATGATTGCCCCTAAGAGCCCCGGTCACCTGGTTCGCCGCCAGTACACCGAAGGCCGCGGGGTTCCTGCGCTGATCGCAGTCCATCAGGATGCGAGCGGCAACGCCCACGAACTTGCCCTGGCTTATGCCGATGGAATTGGTTCAACCCGCGCTGGTGTTCTTCAGACCACGTTCAAGGAAGAGACCGAGAGCGACCTCTTCGGCGAGCAGGCCGTGCTCTGCGGCGGACTTACCTCGCTGATTAAAAAGGGCTTTGAAACCTTGGTCGAAGCCGGTTATCAACCCGAGATCGCCTACTTCGAATGTCTACATGAGGTAAAGCTGATCGTGGATCTCATTTACGAAGGCGGCTTGGCCCGTATGCGCTACTCCGTCTCCAACACCGCCGAATATGGCGACCTGACCCGTGGCGAAGTGGTTGTTGGCGATGCCACTCGGCAGGCCATGAAGAAGGTGCTGGCACAGATTCAGCAGGGCGAATTCGCCCGCGAATGGATCGCCGAGCACCGCGGCGGCAACAAGCATTTCACCGCCCTGCGCGAGGCTGAAAAGAAGCATCCGATCGAAGAGGTCGGAGCCAAGTTGCGGAGCATGATGGACTGGCTGCCCGACGCCACCAAGAGCACGGTGAAGAAGGATCCCAGCGAGACCAAGGCTGTAAAGGTCTAAGGATTCGAAATCGTTCTGAGCTGTTTGCGCGCCGGGTAGTCGAACTTGTTCGGCTTACCCGGCGTTTACAATCATGCCGCTATATGACGCCGCATGTCCGCATTTTCGCGGCTGATCCCGTAGGCTAGGCTGTGAGTCCTTTGCGCTGTTTCAGTTCCTGCAACATGCGCTCAATCTCCTGCTCTCGTTCGAGCTTCTCAAATCTTCGCTCGATGTCCTCTCCGCTCAACTCAACTGCGGCCTGCGTCACGGCCTCTTCGTGCATTACCTTGCTGCTCATGCGGTGGAATGCGCCAACCTTGTCCATGGAATCGGCTCTTTGGCTTGCGTCTGCGGCGCGCTCGACGGCTCTGGTGCGGCGATGCTGCGCGATTAGCACCTCGGCCTGGCCTTCGACCTCGGAGATCTTCCTGGCCAGCGCGTTCAGCGCGTCCTTCAGCACTTCAACCTGCGATTTCTGGTCTTCGATTTGCTCCACGAAATCAGCCGCCAGTTGCCTGTAGCTCATTGCCCGATCCAGTCCGGCGCGTGCCAGCCGATCGTCTCCTTTGGTGACCGCAAGCTGCGCCTTGCGCATCCATTCTTCCTCACGCGTCTTGTTTTCCTGCTGCTTCTTCTCAAGCAGATGCAGATCCGCAAGCGCGATCGCCACTTGCGTCTTCACCTGCATGAACTGGTTCTGCATGTCGAGGATGATCTGCTTGATCATCTTCTCCGGGTTCTCGGCTCGATCCACCAGTTCATTCAGATTGGCCCGGATTAACGTTGCCACTCTTTCCAGCAGTGCCATACCGTACTCCTTTTCTGTACAACAAGCTTCCGTATACATGTCCACACGGTTGACATTTCGCAGGGCGCATCGGTGCGCGCCCCACGAGTTTGATCTACTCGCCCGCACCTTTCGCCAGGGTGTTGCCGGTGTCCGGCTTCGGTGATTTGTCGCCAATCGGCCGCACCTTCGACATCAGTTCCTGCAAGTTCATACCTGAAAGTGCTTCAAACAGTGCCGGAACCTGCGCCGCCATCTGCGCAATGTCGCCGGTAATTTTATTTACTCCGGCGCTGTGCCCGTCGCCGGTGGAAACTACTGTGATGCGATCGACCTGGGTCAGCGGAGCCGCCAAGGCACGAACCACCTCGGGCATCTGAGAGATCAGCTTATCGATCACCGCAGCTTGGTTGTATTCCTGGAAGGCAGCGGCCTTCACGTTCATTGCCTTGGCTTCGGCCTCGCCTTTCTTGAAGATGATCTCGGCCTCGGCTTCGCCTTGGTCGCGGATGTTGGCGGCCTTGCCTTCTGCTTCCAGAATGAGCCGCTGCTTCTCGGCGCCGGCCAGGGTTTCAATGCGCTGGCGTTCGATCTCAGCCGGCTTGAGCACGGTGGCGATCAGCTCTTTTTCGCGGCGCAGAATCTCGGCTTCCTGCACCAGCACCTGCTGCTCTTTCTCGGCCTTCTGCACCTTTACGGATTCCACCACCAACTGCTGCTGCATGATGTTGGTTTGGATCTCGTAGGATTTGTCGGCCGATTGCCTGCTGCTTTTTTACCGCTTCGAGGAATTCGGCCTTCTTCACCTCCAGGTCGCGTTGCGCCTCAGACTGTTTTGCCAGCGACAAGGTCTCGGCCAGCACGCGCTCCTGATCGGCCTGAGCCTTTGCCACTGCGGCTTCCCGCTGCGCGATGGCACGCCTCATTGCTGTATCTCGCTCGGCTTCGGCAGTTGCCACGTCTGCATCGCGCTTGATCCGTGCAATGTCCGGGCGTCCCATGTTGGTGATGTACTCGTTCTGATCGCGAACTTCCTTGATCGTGAACGAGATCACCTCCAGCCCCATTTTGTTCATGTCCTCGGCACAGGTCGAACGCATCCGGTCACTCACCATCTCCGGCTGCTTGACGATCTCTTCCACCGTAAGCTGGCCGATGATGCCCCGAAGATGTCCTTCCATGACCAGCCGTATCAATCCTTCGCGCTCATCCGGATTCTTGGTGAGGAACTGCTCAGCGGCAGTCATGATCGACTCGTTATCCGATTTCACTTTGATCTGCGCCACTGCCTCCACCGTTACCGCAACGCCCTGCTTGGTGTATAGATCCTGCTTCGGGGCCACATCAAATGACATCAGTTCCAGGGAAAGCTCGCGTGCGTTTTCGATCATCGGGATAATGACTGTACCCTTCCCCTTGATGATCCTCATTCCGCGAAAGCCGTACACCACCAACGCCTCATGCGGCCCCGCCTTGCGATACAGTTTGGCGAAGGCCGCAAAGCTGAACACGATTGCGAGAACCAGTAAACCTGAAAGCACCAGCACATCGATCGGGATTTGAGATCCCATATTGCCTCCTCAGGCACGATCAATTTTCAAAGCTTACGAATGCAATTCATCGGCATCGACTCCCGCCGAAGCCGCCAGTTCATCCCAACGCCGCACATACGCAATTCCGCGTTCATAGCGGGTCACAACCACTTCCACATCCTTGTCGATCTCGTTGCTCGTCTTCGCTCCTGGCCGCTGCCGAACAGCGCGAACCCTGCCGCGAATAAACAATCTCGCCGGTTCCGCCAGTGCGCAGCCGCGAACTGACACGGCCCAGCACCCCGACCATCTCATAGTCCGCCGGATCCATCGGCCCTTCAAAATGCATCAGAATCCGCGTCACCATCAGGAAGACCAGCGTGGCTCCCACGAAGCCGCCGCCGATTGAAATCAGCAGCGCCGCCAACGCATAGACATGCGTGTGCCGTGTCAGGAGAAAGCCAATGCCGCCAAACCATGCCAGGAACGCCGTCACCGTCCCCAGATTCAGTGCCGGCAAACTTGTCGAGGTCGCGCCAGCCGCTCCTCCATGAGGCATGTGCCCCACGTGGCCCATGTGGAAACCCAGGTGGAAATGAAATGGCAGTTGCACGTGCAGATGAACTCCGCCCAACAGCACCGATAATGCGCTGAGCGCGAACCCGACCAGGAAACATGTCAGATACAGTTCAGCAATGGTCACTTGGCCTTTTCCCCTTTCCGCAGACGCTCCCGTTTCTCTTGCGGCTCCAGCGCTGCTTCCGGCTTTAGCACTTCCGTCAGCCGGTCCACCAGGGTCGGCGTCTCCAGAATTGCGCCCAGCAACACGAGGCAGCGCCGGGAATCGTCGTGCTTGGCTAGTTGCAGCAGCGCGTGACAAACGTTCGGGTCGCGCCGGAAGCGCTCCGCCCCGCCGATCAGCCAAAGATCCAGGGTGTCTTCCATCACCCGCGCCTCGCTCACAAGCTCAGTGTGATAGCCCTCGGGATCATCAACCATGTAGCCGGGATGCACCTTAAAGAACTTTGCCAGTAACATGCGGGTTGAGTTGGTCAGATGGGGACGCGCACCACTCTCCAGCTGCGAGAGATAGCTCTGGCTCAGCGCTTTGCCAGCTTCCTTCTGAATGGCGCGCACCGTCTCCTGCTGGGTCATTTCGCGGCCCAAGCCGCGCAGGGTGCCCTCCATCAGGCGCAGGTAGCGAAGTTTCTCTCCGAGCCTCATATAGCGGATTGCGATATTACTATTGCATTTTGCAATATGTCAATCGATTGTTTTGCCGTGAGCGTCGCCGCCACCAGCTTGGCCAAGAATCGTTCTCCCACTGCGCAGTTTTGTTTGATAATGTTATTCCGCTTCTAGCGCTCACGAATGGGAATACCATTTATGACCATCATTCAGCAAGAAGATCTAATCCAGAGCGTCGCCGACGCACTGCAATTCATCTCCTACTACCATCCGGTCGATTTCATCCGCAGCCTCGACCGCCGCCTACGAGCGCGAGCAGGCTCCTGCCGCCAAGGATGCCATTGCGCAGTTACTGATTAACTCGCGCATGTGCGCCGAAGGCCATCGCCCCATCTGCCAGGACACCGGCATCGTAACCGTTTTCCTCAAGGTCGGAATGGATGTCCACTTCAACGGCACGTTGGCCTGGAAGAGATGGTCAACGAGGGTGTTCGCCGCGCTTACCTGCTGCCGGAGAACAAGCTGCGCGCCTCCGTGCTCGCCGATCCGGCGGGCAAGCGCCAGAACACGAAGCGACAACACTCCCGCCGTGGTCTGCGTCTCCATCGTTCCGGGCAACAAGCTCGATGTGATTGTTGCCGCCAAGGGCGGCGGCTCGGAAGCCAAGACCAAGTTCGCCATGCTGAATCCATCCGACTCCATCGTCGAGTGGGTACTTAAGACCGTGCCCACCATGGGCGCCGGTTGGTGCCCTCCGGGAATCATTGGCCTGGGTATTGGCGGTACTGCCGAAAAGGCAATGTTGATCGCCAAGGAAGCGCTGATGGAGCCCATCGACATTCAGGACCTGAAGGCCCGCGGCGCCAAGAATCGCGCCGAAGAGCTGCGTCTCGAACTCTATGACAAGATCAATGCCCTCGGCATTGGAGCCCAGGGCCTCGGCGGACTCACCACCGTGCTTGACGTCAAGGTGAAGGACTATCCCACCCACGCCGCCAATCTGCCGGTTGCGATGATTCCTAACTGCGCCGCAACCCGTCACGCGCACTTCACCCTCGATGGCTCCGGTGCGGTCACGCTTCAGCCGCCGTCACTTAAGGATTGGCCCGAACTTACCTACAGCCCCGCCTACGCCCGCCGCGTCAATCTCGACACGGTAACCCGCGAAGAGGTCTCTGTCGTGGAAGTCCGGCGAGGTGATTCTGCTCAGCGGAAAGTTGCTGACCGGCCGCGACGCCGCGCACAAGCGCATGACCGAAATGCTGAATCGCGGCGAGAAGCTGCCAGTGGACTTCACCAATCGCTTCATCTATTACGTCGGCCCGGTCGACCCGGTGCGCGACGAAGCTGTCGGACCTGCCGGTCCCACGACCTCGACGCGCATGGATAAATATCACCCGCCAGATGCTGGAGCAGACTGGACTGCTCGGCATGGTCGGCAAGGCCGAACGCGGCCCGGTCGCAATCCAAGCGATCAAGGACAACAAGCCGTGTACCTGATGGCGGTTGGCGGCGCTGCGTACCTGGTTGCCAAGGCGATCAAGAAGTCGACCACGCTGGCGTTTGCGGATCTCGGAATGGAGGCGATCTATGAGTTCGAGGTCGAAGACATGCCGGTGACCGTTGCCGTCGATTCCAACGGAACCGCCGTGCACGAGACGGGACCGCGCGAGTGGAAGGAACGCATCGCAGAGATGGTATGTCTAGGTTAGGCTCGTACCAATAAAACGGCGGAGCCATGCGGCTCCGCCGTTTTTACTTTTACTTCAACTATTCCTTTGCACCGCCATGTTCCCCTGCTCCGGGATTCGCATTGGGACTCTCACGGCCTCGCCCTGCGCTTCGGACTCGTTGTGCGCGTCCCTAGTGAGGTATTCCACGATGAGCGAGATCCTTCGATTCGCGGGATCGTCCGGGCTGTTATTGGCTCGCGGCCGCTGATCGGCAGAATCCCCGGACCTGCGAAACCTGCTGCTCGGTGAGCCCGGAGCTTTGCATGATCTTGCGCGCCGCGTTGGCACGGTCCACCGAAAGCTCCCAGTTGCTGTATCCGCTCAAGCCTCCGGAGTACGGTTTGGAGTCCGTGTGTCCTTCAATCGAAACATGGTTGGAAAGCTTTCCAACCTCCTGCGCCAGAGCAACCAGCAACTCCTTCCCGCTTGGGCTTGGCACGGCGCTGCCCAGCTCGAAGAACGTTCCCCGTTCTCGCTTCCGTCAGTTCGATCCGAAGTCCTTCCGCGGTAATCGTCATGTCGATGTGCTTCTTCAGCTTCTCGAAGTCCGGCAGCGACTTGATCTGCTTTTCGTAGAGCGTCCTTGATCTTCTTCATATCTTCTTTTCGAAGATCCAGATTCTGCCCGGCTCCCCGCATCGTACTTCCCACCTGTTTGGAATTGCCCGTTGGATCCTTGAAGTATCCTCCCACGGCCTCCTGTACCTGTTTGCTGGAGTTCAGCAGCCAAAGCACGATGAACAATGCCATCATCGCGGTCACAAAATCGGCGTATGCGACCTTCCACGCGCCGCCATGATGGCCTCCGTGGCCTGATACTTTCTTGATGATGATGGGACCGTTCGGCACCTAAGCTTCCTCCCGCGACGGCAACGGCGACCGCTCCGCCGCCCTTGCAGGATTTCTCCATATCGTTGAAGCTCGGCCGAACGTGTCCCGGAATCGCTCGTCTTCCGAATTCCAGTGCCTGGATCGGAGCGGCGCCCTTGATAAATGAGATCAGCACCACGCGCAGCACGTACACGTAGGCGTGTTCGTCCTCTGCCCGCTTCGCCATGTTCGCGGCCAGCGGCCCCACCAGCCCATAGCAAAGCAGAATGCCTAAGAACGTTCCCACCAGAGCCGCCGCCACCTTGTCGTCCAATCTCCTCCGGAGGCCCTCCCAGCGCACCCATGGTGATGACTACTCCCAGCACTGCGGCCACAATGCCCAACCCAGGCAGCGAGTCGGCAACTGTGCTCAGGGCCGCAAACGGGCGCATTATCCCCGCGATGCGACACTTCCATGTCGAGGTCCATCATCTGGTCTAGATCGAACGGGTCGATACCGCCGGTAACCGCCATCCGCAGCGTGTCGCAGACAAAGTCCCGCGTGTGATGGTTCTTGAGAAAGGCCGGATACTTAGTAAACACTGCGCTCTTGTCCGGCTCTTCGATGTCGGATTCGATCGCCAGCAAACCGTCTTTCCTTGCCTTGTTCAAAATTTCGTAGCACATCTTCAGCGTTTCCAGAGTAGAACGCTTGCATTGAATGTGCGAACCCTTTCAAGCGACCGGCCACCCCGCCGGCAATCTTCTTAACCACGTGCAGAGGATTGGCGATCAGCAATGTGCCGATCGCCGCCCCCCCGATGATGATCAACTCCGCCGGTTGAAGCAGAACCCTCAGGTTGCCATGCTCCATCAGATAGCCGGCGACAATCGAGCCGAACACCACAACAATGCCGATAATGATGAACATCGATTTACTCTTCCCCGTCGGCGATGCTCTTCAAGTCCTGCTCCAATCTCTTGAATGAGTGCATCCACCGTTTGCGATGGGTCCACCAGGCGCGCCGCCGCGCGTATCTCCACCGCAAGGCGATCGCCCCACCACTTCACGGCGCAGGCCGAGCCCACGCCGGCCAGTGTCGATTTCAGCGTTTCAAGCGTTTCAGCCTTGCACTCTGGAACAATCGCGATCAGCCTCCAATCGCTCCAGCATCCAACATAGTGATGCGCGGGCAGCAGCCCGGCAACAGTCTTGGCCAGCGTCGCGAAGCGCCTGGTGAAGCATCGCCGTACCGCCGTGCTGCAGGATCGCGCGCTGCTCTGACATTTCGATCAATATCAGCGCCGAAGATGATGCCGACCGGGAACGAAGCAGGGTCTGCAACTGCTCCCTGCTCTCCGCCACGGCAGGCAGGCCTGTGGCCATCTCGAACTCGCGATCCGAATGTCCAGCTCCACGCCGGGCTCTTCGCGTGTTCCGTGCGAGGGTCGAAAATCTCTCCCACGCCTCTCATCTCTCCCATCGAATCGCGCAAGGGAAACGCGAACACGTGGATCGGCGTGCGGTGGCCGTGCTTGTGAAGAAGGAACAGGTCTGCCGCTACCGGCTCTGCCATCGCGCAAGCACCTCCATCACTGGACATTGCACCTCGGTGCCGGCGTTGTTGCCTCGCAGTGGATAAGCAGATCTCCGCGATAGGTGCGGCCCAAAACCTCATGTGCCCGAGGTAGCCGGTGATCTCCTCCGCCGCCGCGTTCCAGTAGACGATCTTCGCTGTGCAGATCCACCAGGCAGACGCCATACGGCATGGCATCGCTGAAACTCTGAAATAACTGGGCCTCAATCTCGGTCATCCGGATTGCTCCTGATTCAACCATCGGCAGGTCGTCAGTGCGCACTTGAGCGCAACGAAAAGGAGGGCTTTCGGCCCTCCTGTCTTCTCGGCATCGCACATTGGAACCTATCTATTTTCCTCCTCCCGTTCAATCACCATTTCAGCAGCAACGAAAGTCCATGCACGGGAATCCCCACCCACTCCGGCCTGTACTCCAGTTCGTATGCAATCTCCAGCAGCGCTTTCTCGATCAGGTGTGCCCGCAGCAGGATTTGCATTTCAGAATCCGTTCCCGGCAGAAAATCCATTCCCCGCGATGCTCTCCAGATATCCCTGCAAGAACATCGCGGAAACCCACTCATGCCAGTGCTCGGCCCAACGATCGATGCGCGACTTCCTGCTCCCGTCCCTTCACCACTCCCGGCACATAGCCGAATGAGACCGCATGGGCCGCGTAATGCAGCGAACGTATCATGCTTGCGACATCGCGCAAGCGCCGAGCGCTTGATCCGCCGTTCGCTCAATGACCTGCCCGCCGGACCGTCGAAATTTCGAATGATTACGTCGTTGCCGGTAAAAAGAAGGTTGCTGAGCTGGTAGTCTCCATGAATGCGGATGCGCGCCCCCGAGATCCGCTGATCGCGCAGCGGAAGCAGCTCCATTGCGAATGGCGGCCTCACTCGCAAGCAGTTCTTCGGCCAATACCCGCACTTCGTCGGGAAGCGTTTTCAATCGCAAGCGCAGCGCATCCAGCGCGCGTCCCATTTGCCCCAGCATCCCGTGATAAAGACCGTGGCGATAGAAGTCCGTAAATGGCTCCGGCGAGAATTCCTGCACTTCGGGGCGGCAACTCAGGGCTGCATGTAGCTCCGCCGTGCGGACCCCGAGCAAGTGCGCGACATGTTTCGAAGGTCCCCAGCAACTCTGCCATCAACGGTGGTACCGGACGCTGGGCCAGAGTGAGCGGGCTGCCGTTGATCACCTCTTTTGCTCGCGCATCTTCGTCCTGCACCGCCAGCGCACGCTCGAAGTACAGGCTCAGGTGATCGATCATGTATTGCCAGCCCAGGGTTGCATTTCGCACATAGCTGGTCACCAGCCCCAGCGTCGTACGCTGCTCTTCATCATCTTCGTGGGTCGCAATACTCCAACCAGCCCAGCGCCCTTGGCATGTGAGCGAAACCAGTTCGCTCGGTCAGAAACTCCTCCATCTCGCGATCTGGATTCGTACCGGCTTCAACTTTGCGATAGAGTTTGAGCACAAAGTCTTCGCCGAGGTTTACAAACGTGTTCGGCGAATCCAGCAGTCTGCACCTGCGGCTCGCGATTGGAGCGTACGTGCGACCATGCCTCGCGAAATGCCTTGGTGTGCCCGGCCACCACCTCTCCCCGCGTACCCTTGAACTTGCTGCGCTTCAGCACCGCGGTCAGCAGCGCATCGCTGAAGGCTCCGCTCGAGCAGGGCGCTGTGCAGTAGCACCCAGCTTTGGTCGCGGAACTCCAGCCTTGCCAGCACCGCCTGTTTGCGATCGCGCAGCATCGCCTCCGCCTGCTCGCCTCCGGCGACGGCCACTGGAATCGTGTACATCTCATCTTCGCCGTCGCTGTACTCCACGCGAATCAGCAGGACGGCCACTTCGTGGCGGAGCAGCGGAATCACATCTTCCACCGCGACCTGTGTAATCGTACGGTCGCGCCCGAGAAACCATCGGCGCTTGCGCAGAATCGGCGGCAGAATCCGCGCCACCGCTTCCATCGTGCTTTCGCTCCATACTGCTCTTCATCGACTCCACTGCGATGGTCGCGATCTGCTCCGAGCCATCGCCCTCTGCCACTAACTCCTCGCCCGCCTCTTTCGGAAGCATCCGGAACCAGTAGAAAGAATACGGAGCGAGCGACAAAAAGTACGGCTCCTGCGTAATGGCTGGAAAGCGGCTGACGCCAAAGATCTCCAGCAGCGTCGCTCCCTGATACTTCTGCAGATCAAGCTCCACACCCTGGCTGAAGCGCGACAGGTTCGCCACCACCAGGATTCGCTCGTCGTCAAAGTGCCGGAAAAACGCCAGCACCTTCCGGTTCGAAGGATACAGAAACTCCAGCGTCCCCCGCCCAAATGCGCGGAACTGCTTGCGTTGCGCAATCGAGCGTTTCATCCACCACAGCAACGAATGTGGATTGCGTTGCTGCGTCTCCACGTTCACGGCCTCGTAGTGGTACTCCGGATCGATATTGACCGGCAGGTAGAGCCGCTGCGGATTCGCCCGTGAGAAGCCGGCGTTGCGGTCCGCGCTCCACTGCATCGGCGTGCGCACGCCATTGCGGTCGCCAAGATACACGTTGTCGCCCATGCCGATCTCGTCGCCGTAATAGATGATCGGCGTTCCCGGCAGCGAGAACAGCAGCGCGTTCATCAGCTCGATTTTTCTCCGGTCGTTCTCCAGCAGCGGCGCCAGTCTGCGCCGGATTCCCAGGTTAATCCGCATCTGCCGGTCATGCGCGTACGTGCGATACATGAAGTCGCGCTCTTCGTCGGTCACCATCTCCAGCGTCAGTTCGTCATGATTGCGCAGAAACAGCGCCCACTGGCAGGTCTCCGGAATCGGCGGCGTCAACTTCATGATGTCGGTCAGCGGATAGCGGTCCTCCATCTGCAGCGACATAAACATCCGCGGCATCACCGGAAAATTGAATGCCATCTGGCACTCGTCGCCGCTTGCCAAAGTAGGCAACCGAATCTTCCGGCCACTGGTTCGCCTCCGCCAGCAGCATCTTGTCGTGATACTTCTGCTCCACGTGCGCTCGCACCTCGCGCAGAGCGGCATGGGTCTCCGGCAGGTTTTCGCAGTTCGTGCCCTCGCGCTCGAACAGGTAGGGCACCGCGTCCAGCCGCAGTCCATCCACTCCCATGTCGAACCAGAAGTCCATCGCAGCCAGCATCGCCTGCTTTACCTCCGGATTGTCCCAGTTCAGATCCGGCTGATGAGAGTAAAAGCGGTGCCAGTAATACGACTTTGCCAGCGGATCCCAGGTCCAGTTCGAGGGCTCGAAATCCTTGAAGATGATCCGGGCTTCGGCATACTTCTCCGGAGTATCGCTCCACACATAGAAGTTCCGCCAGCGGCTGCCCGGCGCCGCGCGCCGCGAGCGCTGGAACCACTCGTGCTGATCGCTGGTGTGGTTCAGCACCAGTTCCGTGATCACCCGCAGCCCGCGCCGGTGCGCCTCTTTCAGAAAGCGATGGAAGTCTCTCAGCGTGCCGTAGGAGGGGTGTACGTCGTTGTAGTTTGAGATATCGTAGCCGTCATCGCGTAGCGGCGATGGGCAGAACGGCAGCAGCCACACCGCCGTAATCCCCAGGTCCTCCAGGTAATCCAGCTTCTGTGTCAGTCCGCCGAAATCGCCGATCCCGTCGGTCACGCTGTCATAGAAGGCTCTTACGTGAATTTCGTAGATGATTGCGTCTTTGTACCAGGTCGGTGCCGAGCGCGATGCCATCTCTGAATCTGGGTTTCCTTTCGCCGCCGTGGATCGGCTGCTACCGAGCTTTCAGTCAAGAAGCTCCAGCCGAGTCTCCAGTTGGGCTTCACGCGCTCCGATCGCACCACGGCTCCGGCGCTCCAGTCAAGCACCGCTGAGTTGGATGAGCACGCCTTCGCCGGGGTTGACTCAAGCCGACATTTGTGCGACTCTGCTCTTCCCATACACTCCTGTTCAGCATCAAAGAAAGCAGCTTGTATGAGAGCTCCAAAGCGCAAGCCAACGCGCTTCGAAGTTGCCGCAAAGCCGCGGGTCATTGGCGATAAGTATCAGCGCATTCTCGATGCAGCCGTCTCCGTCTTTGCCGAGAAAGGCTTCCACGCGGCGCGCGTCTCCGATGTTGCCGACCGCGCTTCAGTGGCCGACGGCACCATCTATCTCTACTTCCGCAATAAGGAAGAGCTGCTCATGACCGCCATCAACACCGCCTTTGATGCCTTCATGAGCCACGCCCGCACCGAACTGGATGCCATTGCTTCGCCCTCCGCCAAGCTTCGCCGCCTCGCCCATCTTCACCTGGAAGCCCTCGGCTCCAACCGCGACCTGGCCGTGGTCTTTCAGATGGAATTACGCCAGAGCGCGCGTTTTCTCGCTCCCTTTTCTCATCAGCATATGGTGGAATACTTTGGCTTGGTTCGCGCCGCCATTCGCGAGGGCCAGGCCCAGGGCATCTTCCGTCCCGAGCTTCGCGAAAAGATCGCGGCCAACTGCTTTTTCGGAGCGCTCGATGAGATGGTGACCTCCTGGGTGCTCGACGAAACAAATTATCAGCTTGTCGGATGTAGCCGATTCCGTCGCAGACATCATCTTAATGGGATTAGAAAGGTAAGCTAGTCGAACATTGCGGTCGAAGGGACGGAGCATGAACGCTAAACCCAAGCCACGCACCTTGGCCGACATTTTTTTCCAGGTCGTGGATCGCAACCAGCCCCGGGTCATGCTTTTCGAGCGCGACTCTGAGTGGCATGCGATCTCTTCCTCCGACCTTTACCGCCGGGTCATGGGAGTAGTCCAGGCGCTCCGCGGTCCAAGGCATCTCGCACGGCGACCGCGTCGCCATCCTCGCCGAAAATCGCCCTGAGTGGACCATCGCCGACTTTGCCATTCTGCTCTCCGGCGCTGCTACCGTGCCCATCTACGCCACGCTCACCGCCGAGCAGATTTCGTTTCTCCTCCGTCACTCCGGGGCCAAGACGGCCTTTGTCTCCACCGCCGCACAGCTTGCAAAGCTCCGCTCCATTCAGTCGGAGACCTTTGTCGAAACCATCATCCTCATGGACGAACCCGCCCCGGATGCCGACGCGCTCTCCATGCCCGCGCTCATGGATGCCGGCCCAAGCAAGCGCGATACCGGAACTCGATGCCCTCGCCAACGCCATCACCCCGGACGATCTCGCCACCGCTCATCTACACCAGCGGCACCACCGGCGTTCCCAAGGGTGCCATGCTCACGCACGGCAACATTGCGTCGAATCTCTCGGTTTCTCTCGATGAGTTCGACTTCGAACCACAACCGACCTGCGGTCAGCTTTCTTCCGCTCTCCCACATCACCGCGCGCCACGTCGATTTTGCGGAACTCTATCGTGGGGTCACCATCGCCTATTGTCCTTTTATCGAGGATATGCCCCGCGTCCTGCGCCAGCTTCATCCCACCATCTTCGTCGCCGTGCCCCGTGTGTACGAGAAAATCTACAACCAGGTGCAGCGCGGCGTTGCCATCGGCTTCAAGAAGACGGTGTACCGCTGGGCCATGTCCGTGGGGCGGAGCGCATCTCGAACGAGGTGCTCGCCGGCAAGCGTCCCTCGTCGCTCGCCTGGAAGCTGGCCGATCGGCTCTTCTTCTCCAAGGTGCTGGAAGCTATGGGCGGCAGAGTTCGCATCTTCATCTCCGGCGGCGCTCCGCTGGGAAAGGAACTCGCCGAGTGGTATGCCCAGATCGGCCTGCTCATTCATGAGGGGTACGGCCTCACCGAAACTTCGCCCGTCATTGCCGTCAACTCGCCCCGCGCCCGCAAACTCGGCACCGTGGGCCGCCCGCTCTCGAACGTCGAGGTGCGCATCGCCGCCGACGGGGAGTTGCTCGTCCGCGGCCCCAGCGTCTTCAAGGGCTATTGGAATATGCCGGAGGAAACCGCCGCCGCCTTTGATGGCGACTGGTTCAAGACCGGAGACATTGCCAACCTCGATGCCGAAGGCTTCCTCTCCATCACCGACCGCAAGAAGGATCTGATCAAGACCTCGGGCGGAAAGTTCATTGCGCCGCAGCCCATCGAAAACTCACTGAAGTCCAATCGCTTCATCGCCGAAGCCGCCATCCTCGGGGACCGCCGCCGACTTCCCCGCCGTCGTCATCGTTCCCGCCTTCGCTGCCCTCGAGGACTGGGCCGCGACAGAACGGCATCTCGTTCCAATCGCGCCAGGAACTGGTCGCCAATCCCCAGGTGCAGTCACTCTATGAAGGCATCGTCGAGCAGGTGAACCGCAACCTGGCACGCTTCGAGCGCCTCAAGAAGGTTCTGGTCATCGCCGAGGAACTCAGCATCGAAAACGGAACCCTCACTCCCACTCTCAAACTGCGCCGCCGCAACGTCGAGAGTCGCTACAAGGCGCAGATCGACAAGCTTTACGCCGAGGCCGCCCCGGCCGACACCGCCCATTCCGCATAGCGGCCGCGAAAAAGTCTTCCAACTTTCGCCCCGCAAATGTTTACAATACCTACATGGACTCGCTTGTCATTGCTGGAAAGTCGTTCCGCTCCCGCCTTATCGTTGGCACCGGAAAGTACAAGGATGGCGCCCAGACCGCCGCCGCGCTCGAGGCCAGCGGCGCTGAGGTTGTTACCGTCGCCGTGCGCCGCGTCAATCTCGACCGCAGCAAGGAGTCGCTGCTCGATTTCATCGACCCCAAGAAGTACTTCCTTCTGCCTAACACCGCCGGCTGCTACACCGCCGACGAAGCCATCCGCGTCGCCCGCCTCGGACGCGAGGTCGGCCTCAGCGACTGGGTTAAGATCGAGGTCATCGGAGATCAGAAAACTCTCTACCCCGACGTTGCCGCCACCATTGAAGCGACTCGCGTACTAGTCAAGGAAGGCTTTACGGTTCTCCCCTATACCTCTGATGATCCAGTAGTTGCGCTTCGACTCGTCGACGCTGGCGCAGCCGTCGTCATGCCTCTCGGTGCGCCCATCGGCAGCGGACTCGGCATTCAGAACACGGCCAACCTCCGCATCCTCCGCGAGCTCATTACCTCGGTCCCGCTCATCGTCGACGCCGGCGTCGGCACCCCATCCGATGCCGCCCTGGCCCTCGAACTCGGCTACGACGCCGTGCTCATGAATACCGGCATCGCCGCCGCCGCAGACCCAGTTCTCATGGCCTCTGCCATGAAGCACGCCATTATCGCCGGGCGCGAAGGATTCCTCGCCGGGCGCATGCCCCGCAAGCTTTACGCCTCGGCCAGTTCGCCCCTGGAAGGAATTTCCCGCTAGTGGCTCGGCAGCCACCGCGACTGCGGCCGAAGCCGGAAGTCACTGCCGCTCCTCCGATTCCGATCTCCAAGCCTGCGTCCGGCGTGGCTGCCGCCTTCATTCCCGCATTTGATGGGCTGCGCGGCAGTCGCAATCCTCGCCGTTCTCCTCTACCATTGCCATCCCCGCCTGCAGGGAACGTTTGCTGGAGAAATTCATCGTCTGGGGTTGGGCTGGCGTCAGTCTGTTTCTTCGTTCTATCCGGGTTTCTCATCACCGGAATCATCCTCGACTCCGGCTCTGCGCCGCGCTTTTACTCCAATTTCTACGCCCGCCGCTTCCTTCGGATCTGGCCGGTCTATTGGCTGCTGCTCTTCCTCTACTACTTCTTTTTCCCGTTCATCTTCAGCGGCTACCGCTGGATGCTCCATGACATCACCGCCGCGCCCTGGCTTTTTCTCCTGCTATTTGTCCAGAACCTCTGGCCCATAGCCCTTCCCGGGGCCATCGGCCCAACCTGGAGCCTTGCGATCGAGCAGCAGTTCTACCTTTTCTGGACCCCCATCGCCCGCTGCATTCCACCCCGCTGGCTGCTCCTGGCCGCCTCCGCCATGCTGGTCGCTTCGCCCATGGTGCGCCTTTTTTGCGGAAACCGCTTCACGCCCACCAACACGCTCACCCATCTGGACGGTCTAGCCGTCGGTTCGCTCGTAGCCGTCGCCTTACGCGTACTGCCCTGGCCGCCTGCAGCATGGAAAGCGATTGCCCGCGCCGCTCTGGCCGTGGGCGCCGCTGGTGTCGCGCTCATGCTCAACCACGGCTCCGCATTTACGGACACTCTGCTCGCCTTCGGTTTTGGCGGAATGTTGCTGGCGGCCCTGCTCGGTCAGGCTGCGCCCCGTCCGACTCTCTACTGCCGCGCCCTCAGTTTTCGTCCACTTTTGTTTGTCGGAAGAATCAGCTACGGCCTCTATCTCACCCACATCCTCGTCTTTTCCATTCTTGGCGGCTATGTGGACAAGCCTCTCGAGCGCTTTGGTATCAGCCGGCAATCTGGCGATTGTCGCAATTCGCTTGGCGGCTTCCATCGGCGTTGCCGCCCTGGTGTGGATCAGCTTCGAGAAGCCCATCCTCAACCTCAAGCGTCACTTCAACTTTCGCTAGCTATCTATAATGAAAAGAGCCACTGGAAGCTTCAGCGGCTCGCATATCTCTTGCCTTGAATTTTATTCCTGCCCGGAATACCTACGCATTAGGCGCGCACTATTTCGCCTGCGCAGTCTGTGGCGGATTCGGTCCCGACTGTTCCGGAAGAAGATAGATACCTCGCCCGGCTTGGCATAACGCAACTGCTCGCGAGCTTCCTTCTCGATCGCCTTAGGATCGCTCTTCAGCGCCTTGATCTCCGCATCTAGGCGCCGGTTTTCCTCGTCCATGCGCTTCAGCTCTTGTTGCAGCTTTCGGTACTCTGCTTTCTTCTGTCGGTATGTCATCCATCCATTATTGCCCAGCAGAACATGCGCACACAGGCAACCGGCGATCACCATAAACGCGGCACTGGCCAGCAGCCTGCGCCACTGCACCAGCTTCTCCACGAACTCTCTTAGACCACTTCACCCGATCGTCAATTCTCCTCCTGCGATTACTCAGTTCGCCCAATGCTTGGCCGCCACACTCAGCTTCGCCAGATCCTGCTGGCTCCGCGCCTCGGTGTACGCCCGCACCACCGGCTCGGTGCCGCTCACCCGATAGCACACCCAGGAACCGTCGTCGAGCACCAGTTTCAGTCCGTCGGTCCGCACAATCTGGGAAACTTCGCGCCCTGCAAATTCCGTGCGGATTCGTCCCCAGCTTTGTAGTGAACTTCGTCTTGGCTTCGTCGGTCAAGCGGAAGTTTTGTCTTTCCGGATAATAGGAACCAACTTGAGCAAATAATTCTTTTAGCTGTGCGCCCAGGCTCTTGCCTCGCTTGGCCACCATCTCGCATAGCAGCAATCCGGCCAGCACTCCGTCCTTCTCCGGCACATGATGCCGGATGGTTAATCCCGCGCTCTCTTCGCCGCCAATAGCGATTTTGTCCTGCTTAATCAGTTCGCCAATGTACTTAAAGCCTACAGGCGTTTCGTAGAGCTCAATTTTATGATGCTCCGCAACGGCATTGATGAGATTTGTGGTGGCGACGCTTTTTGCCACGCCGTTCCGCCAGCCACGAGTCTCCACCAGGTAATCGAAGAGCAGTGCGATCACGTAGTTGGGCGAGATATAAGTCCCGTCCTCGTCGACAATGCCAAAGCGATCGGCGTCGCCATCACAGGCGATGCCGATCTCGGCTCCCGTCTCCTTCATTTTATGGCGCAGTTCGTCGAGCAACTCTCCATCCGGCTCCGGCGCGTGACCACCAAACAGCACGTCGCGGGTGTCGTGGACCACCGCGCACTGGAAATACCCTCGTCCTGCAGCACCACATTGCTGTACCCGCGTGAGGCACCCCACATCGGATCGAACGCAACCTTCAGCCCGCGCTCTCGAATTGCCTTGAAGTCCACCAGTTCCTTGATCTGAGCGAGATAGTGCGACTTCACTTCAATCGCCTTGCGCTCCGCCTTCTTCATGCCCGCTGGCGCCGCTCCGCCGTCCTCGTCCGCCTTCACCACCGCCGCTTCAATCTTCTGGGTAAATTCCGGCAGCGCCGGCGCTCCATCCGGAGTTGAAAACTTGATTCCGTTGTACTCTGCCGGATTGTGCGAGGCGGTGAAGTTGATGGCGCCATCAGCTTTCTGCCGCATCACCTCCCAGGCAATTGCCGGTGTCGGCGCAGGCTCGGAGATCACCAGCGGCGTAATCCCATAGCTCTCAAGGATCGTCGCCGCAATATCCACGAACGTCTCGCCCATGTATCGCGGATCACGGCCCACGACCAATTTCGGATCGGCTTTACCGGTGCCTGCCACATAGCGCGCAATGCCGGTTACCGCGCGCTTGACGTTTGCCACCGTAAATTCATCGGCCACAACTGCGCGCCAGCCTGAGGTTCCGAACTTGATCTGTGTCGCCATCTTCCTTCTCTCTCCCCGCAATTCGTATCCACATCGTTCAACCCAACTCGTCAGCACAGATTCTATCAGCGCAGTGTGCTCCCCGGCTCGGGCAATCGAATTGCACTTGCCGTCGCGCTGCGCGTCCGGTAGCTTATCCCCAACTCATGACAGGAGCTGCCCAATGACCGATAAGCGCATCATGCTGACCACGGTGTCCTCCAGTGAGGAAGCCCACACCCTTGCCTCCGAACTGGTCTCCCGCCGCCTCGCGGCCTGCGTCAACATCCTCGGACCGCTCTCTTCCATCTACCGCTGGCAGGGCAAGGTTGAGAACTCCGAAGAATTCCTGCTCCTTATTAAATCCACAGAGGCCCAGTTCCGTCCAATTCAAAACGCGCTGGCCGAGTTGCATTCCTACCAGCTTCCCGAACTGATCTCTTTCACCATCGAAGCGGGCGCGGAATCCTATCTCGACTGGATCGAAGCTTCCGTCCACAAATAAGGTTTTCTTAACTCAAGCGTGACATTTCGCTGCCGATAGCACCTCCAGGAGTGACGCCATGCTCATACCGTGGAGTGAATCGAACAAAATCGGGATTCCTGTCATTGATGTACAGCACCGCGAGTTGTACACAATGTTAAACGAACTCAACCAGGCGATGGCTATGGGATACGGAGCTGACGTTGCCGCCAATGTCATGACCCGCCTCATCCCACTCATCAGCGAACATTTCAAAGCCGAGGAAAGCATTCTGCAACAAAGACACTCTCCTGCCTATCGCCGCTGCTGCGCCGAACACGCCGAACAGCTTTCAATGCTGCAATGCTTTTTGAGGGATAAGAACGCCGACGATCCGTCCGACGTGATTGACCTTCTTTATTTTCTCGATTCCCTGCTCGACGGGCACATCGAGTCCGACCGCCAGGCACTCGGGATTTGCGGGAACAGTCTCATCCAATAGGGGCCGCTTCAACCTGTTGCGCGCCTTGCTGTCAATCGATGCCATCCCGTTAGATCGCCGCCAGTGCCTGCTCCAAGTCCGCCAGAATGTCATTCCCATCTTCAATTCCGACCGAGATGCGCACCATTCCGTCCGTCAACCCGATCTTAGCGCGCCCTTCCTCGCCCAGAGCCGCATGGGTCATCGTTGCCGGATGCGAGATCAGCGTCTCGACCCCGCCCAGCGACTCGCCGAGCACGCACATCTTCAACTGCTTCACCATTTTCTTCGCGTTCTCCAGCGACCCGGTGTCAATCGTGATCATCGAGCCAAAGCCCTTCATCTGCCGCTTCGCCAGTTCGTGCTGCGGATGCTCCGCCAAGCCTGGATAGATCACCTTCTTCACGCGCGGATGCTTTTGCAGATACTCGGCTACGATGCGGCCGTTCACGTCATGTTGTTTCATCCGCACCGACAACGTCTTCACCCCGCGCAGAATCAGCCAGCTCTCAAAGGGAGACAAAATCGCCCCTGAAGCTTTCTGCAGAAAAGCCAGGTCCGCGGCCTGCTCCGCGGTCGAGCACACGATCACTCCGCCCAATCCATCGCTGTGTCCGTTCAGAAACTTCGTAGTCGAGTGCAGCACCATGTCCGCGCCCAGTTCCAGTGGCCGCTGGAAATATGGTGACATGAAGGTGTTATCCACGATCACCTCCGCGCCCTTGCCGTGAGCCACGGCGCTTACTTCCGCGATATCCGTCAGCGCCATCAGAGGATTGGTCGGCGTCTCCAGGAAGACGAAACGCGTGTTGCTTCGCATTGCCGCCGCAACGTTTTCCGGATTCTTCGTATCGACATATGTAAATATTACGCCAAACTTCGCCATCACCTGATTGAAGAATCTCGGAGTCCCGCCATACAGATTGTCTCCGGCAACCACGTGATCGCCCGCTTTCATCATCTGGCAGAATGCGGTCACCGCCGCCATACCACTGGCAAATACGCGCGCCGCCACTCCGCCTTCCAGCGATGCAAGGTTCGTCTCCAGCCGGTCGCGCGTTGGATTTGACACCCGCGAATACTCATATCCCAGACGTGGTTTGCCCAGTTCGTCCTGCTGATAGGTCGAGGTCGCATAGATCGGCACACCCACTGCGCCGGTGAGCGCCTCTGGTTCCTGCCCATCATGAATGGCCCGCGTGGAAAATCCTTTGCGCTCGGTCGTCATCGTTGCCTCGAGTCTGAGATTTCCTGTGGCTTGGGCTCCACAGCACCTTGGTAGTTGAAAATATTTTTAGAGAGGTAACGCTCCGCCGAATCCGGGATCAGCGTAATTACTCGCTTTCCCTTGCCCAGCCGTTTCGCGATTGCGATCGCGCCACAAACATTCACTCCAGAACTTGAACCGCCGAGCACGCCTTCTTCGATCGCCAACCGTTTCACCATCGCGAAAGCCTCAACATCCGGAACGATCACCGTCTCATCGCACAACGCGCGGTCGAATACCTCTGGAATAAAGCTTGCTCCAATTCCCTCGACGTCGTGCGCACCCGGCTCCTGACCGCTGTAAACCGAATTCTGCGTATCGCTCAGTACGGTCAGAATCTTCGTATTCCGCTCCTTCAAGTAACGCGCGACGCCGGTGAATGTCCCGGCCGTCCCAGCGCCGCAGACGAATGCATCGAGGCGTCCTTCGGTTTGCTCCCAGATCTCGCGCGCGGTTGTATCGTGGTGAATCTGCGGATTCCCCGGATTGGAGAATTGCGCTGCAAACCAGAAGTGTTCCGTCTCCTCTGTCAGCTTTTTGGCGCGGCTGATCGCGCCTTCCATCCCCTCTTCTGTCGGCGTCCGGTACACTTTGGCACCGAAGCATTCCATCAGCATAACCTTCTCTTTGGAGAACTTTTCCGGTACAAAAAACACCACCTTGTATCCCTTTTGCACTCCTACCAGAGCCAGCCCCACGCCGGTATTTCCCGCCGTTGCCTCCACGATTGTGTCTCCTGGCTGCAGTGCACCCTCGCGCTCGGCCTGCTCGATCATCCCCAACGCCGCTCGATCCTTTATGCTGAAACCCGGATTGAATGCTTCCAGCTTTGCCCAGATCTCGGCAGCGTCGGGCGGCACAACTTTCTTCAACCGCACCATCGGCGTTGACCCGATCAACTCCAGAACACTATCCACCACCCGCATCGAGCACTTCATCAGGTCAATCCTGTCTGCAGCGATTCGTGTCGCGAACATTCAGGCTACGGCTTCCGGTATTGCGGGTCAACCCCAGTCTGGCGACCATGGAAAAAGGCTCGAGGCCGCAGCCCGAGCCTTCCATATCCCTCCAGCTTTTCTACACTGCCTTGCCGCCCTATGGGTTAGCAGAGGCCGTTTGGCCGGCATTGGCGTAATAGCCGCTGCGCGTTCGCACCGAAAGCTTCTTGTAGCCGCTGGCCACGGCGTCCACCTTCACTTGCCGATAGCCGCCTTCCATCTTCGGCGTCGAGGGCTTGTACCCGATCGTGTATTGGTTGCGAATATCGTGCGCAATCTGCTGCGAGATCGCCTCCACCTCGTTCACGCCGGCGGGAAAGAACGCAACTCCGCCCGTCTGCTCCGCCAGAATTCGCAACGCGCGCCGCGCTTTCTTTTCGCGCTCCTGCCCCAAAAGCCCAATGGTGTATACCGTCGGTCCGCCATCTACGGCAATCGTTCGAACCGCCTGTTCCAGAGTGTCACGGCTCGCCGTATCCTCGCCGTCGGTCACTACCAGGATGATCTTCTTCTGCAGTTTCGCACTCTTCATCAGGTGGTCGCTGGTCGCTACCAGGGCATCGTAGAGCGCCGTTCCTCCGCGCGACTCAATCCGCTCCAACGCGTCGCGCAGCAGATCTACGCTGCCCGTGTAATCCTGATCAAGGTAATAGGCATCGTTAAAGTTGACTACGCACACCTGATCCTCCGGATTGCTCGCCCGCACCAGGTTTAGCGACGCGGCGTTCACGCTCGGCCGCTTGTCACGCATCGATCCGGAATTGTCGATCACGATCGCCAGTGCCACCGGAATATCTTCGCGGCGGAACGAAGTAATGCGCTGTGGCTTTCCATCCTCAAAAACCTGGAACGCAGTCCGGCCCAGCGTAGTAACTGGCCGCTGATGATCGTCCACAACCGTTGCGTGCAGCGTCACTTCCTGCACCTCAGTCTTAAAAAGAAACGTCCCGTTTTTGTCCTTTTCCGCCTCGCGTCCTTCTGTCGGCAGGTTTACCGTGTCGCCGGGTTGGTTGGCTGGCGCAGGCTGCGGAGTTGCGGCCGACGGCTTGTCAGGGCTCACACCCTCAGGCGGCAGCAGTACGTCATCATTGTTGTTTTGCGGCGGCGCGCTATGCGAACCCGATTGCCGATTGGTACCCTGCCCAATCGCAATCCCGTTGCACATCGCGAGCAGCAGAAACAACGCTGCAGTCCAGACCGTTGCTCGAGTAACTCTATTCATTAGGAGCATAATACCCCGTTTTCGCGTACACCGAGAGCTGAGGCAATCCTTTCGGGATGGTCAGCTTCACCTTAACCTTGCGCCACTTGCCATCATGCATCGGCTTGGAAGGACGATAGCCGAGCACATACTGGTTGCGCAACTCCACACCGATCCTCGCCGCAACGCCGGTCATCTGGTTTGGATTATCGACAGTGAAGGTTCGCCCGCCGGTAACATCGGTCACCTCAGCCAGCAACTGTGGTCCGAATCGCTCCTCGTCGCTGCGCGGGCTCTGATCGAATAACCCAATCGCATAAATTTGCACATCTGCCTCTTTCACCATCGACTTGATCTCGTTCTCAGTGTACCGGCTGCGATTATCGCCCCCGTCGGAGATGATCAGCAGAGCCTTCTTTTGGTGCTTGGCCTGACGCATCTTCGCGATCCCCAGGTAAATCGCATCCAGCAGCGCGGTTCGTCCCTTTGCAATCGTATACACAAGCTGTCCCTGCACCTGCTCCACACTATTCGTAAAATCACAAATCAGCGTCGGCTTGTCGTTAAATCCAATTAGGAAAAACTCGTCTTCCGGATTCGCCGTTTTGAAGAACTCCACCACCGCCTCGCGCGCCTTCACAATCTTATTGGCCATTGAGCCGCTCATGTCGAAAATCACGCCCAGCGAAATCGGAGCGTCCTCGCTGGAAAAATGCTCGATTGCCTGCTTCTCTCCGTTATCCAGCAGAATGAAGTTTTCCTTCTCCAGTCCGGTCACCAACCGGTTCATCGAATCCGTGATCGTCACCGGAACCAGCACCAGGTCCACATCCACGCGTATCGGCTTGGTATGAGTCCGTAGCGCCGGATCGACCTCCGCTTCCGCTGCCGCCGCCGAGTTCGGATTGAACTTCGCCTTGTCCTCCGACTTCACCATCGGAGCCACGTGCACTTCGTCGTAGTCTGACTCGACCGGAAGTTTGCTCTTGGTGGCCATCGCCGGGGGCAAAATCCCACCCACAGCCGGTTCACTCGAAGTCGAGTTTGCCGCAACTGGAGCCTCAGCCGTCGGAGCTGTCTGGTTCGGCAGCGGCGGACTTGCCTGGTTTGCAGGAGATGCCGCCGAAGACGTTGCCGGAGACGTTTCGGCCGGCTCAACGCTTCCCTCGGCGCTTGCGCTAGTAGGTCGCGCGGAGGAACTCTCCGTGGGGACGTTCTGCGCAAACAGCCTTGCTGGCGCGCCTGCAATTGCCAGCAGCAACAACAGACGCAACACAAACATCCCCTTCTGCCGAAAGAACCTGCTTGCTTCCACCCTGGACCGCACCGCACATCCTGCAGTCCCACGCCCGGAACTAAATTCACGGAACACGGAAGACCTCACATTTCGTGGAACTCTGGTGGCGACCCAATGCGCCTTACTTCGCCGCCTTGCCTAACGTTCGATGTGACGCGAGCGACTATGGTTACTTTTGCGCAGCGCAATCACGGATTTATCGCCCGCTGCAAAATAAAAATTGCCCTGCCGCATTGCTGCGACAGGGCAGATCATCTCTGATTGCGAGTGGTGTACCGACGAGAGACGCACTTGTTCGCGTGTCGGGAACCTGCGGCGTAATCCCCGCTACTCTGCTTATCGGCTGTCCGCCCTGAGAGCTTGAGCCCGCAACTCTGTTGCGCTCTAAAGTCCGTATCTGCGGTGCTCTTTCAGGATGCACTTGTCCATCACCACCACAACCCCTGCCTTCCGCGCCTTTTCGGCAGCCTCGGCGTGCACTACTGTTTCTTGCAGCCACAGCGCTGGAATCCCCAATGCCAACATCTCGTCCACGATTGCGGGTACTGCATCGGAGTTGCGAAATACGTCCACAATGTCTATCTGTTCTTCTTCCGCCGCCTCGCTCAGCGAAGGGTACGCCTTTTCGCCCAGCACCTCGCTCAGTCGCGGATTGACCGGCACCACACGGTATCCCTTGCTCTGGAGATAGGCGGAAACCCCGTAGCTCGGCCTGCCGGGGTTGTTCGACAGCCCCACAACTGCAACGGTCCTTGCACACTTCAGCAGTTCCAATACGCGATCTTCCAACTTTTTTACCCCCAGGGTAGCGTTATTCCTTTTTCTCGGTTTTGATCCGGAACCGTTTCAGAGCCACCTTGCGCACCGTTTCGTTGACGTTCTTGTTCATCGTCAATGTCCGCAGATCCTTCACCATCAAATGCGCTATCAGTGGCAGCACAACTTCCATCGGCGTCTTCGGATTATTCACCAGAGCCTTCAACACACCGTAGTTCTTCATGTAGTTCCGCTTGGAGGCAATTCCCCGCAGCACCGTCTCCTGTATGTTTTTCATGGCTGCGAAAGTTTCCATCTCACTGTCGTTCACCTTCGGCGACTCCAGCACCGCCAGGCAAACCAGCTTCGAACGGTCCCGTATCAGCACCATCCGCTCCTCGCGATTGCCGCGCATCGCCAGTTTGATCCGTTCGCCCACCCGCATGGTACCGATCCTTTGCAGAAGGGAGAGCTGTTTTTTCTGCTCGGGCGCTGCCGCCGCAGTGTCGCCGCTCTTGGCACGGCTCAGCAGTTTGTCCAGTGGATCGTCTTCCCCTTCCCCGGTTGTCACCAGCTCGAAGGGCTGGTCTCCACAGGCAACCTCTTCTGCGTGCTGCGCCAGGAAGTTCTCAGCCGCATCTTCTGCCTCCTTGGCCCGCGCGTTTGCCAACCACTGTTCCAAGTGTGGTTTTGCCGGTTCTGCCGCGGGATTTGCCGCGACTAACTCCAGCAGCCGACTCGAGGTGCGCACGCGTTCGCTGCGCAACATCGCCCGCAATACCTCTTCCCCGGCATGGCTGGCGACCACATCCAACTCCTCCAGTGCAAGCGCGGAATTCTCGCACAGCGCCTCGATCACCGCGGGCCGTTGCACGTGAAGCTTCAACACGTGCCGAAGTACTTCCGGCGGGGTCTCTGCGTTGGAGGAAACTTCAACCAGCGACCGCTCGTTCCATCTCTCCAGCGTCTGCTCCGCCTCGTTCCCCAGTTCACGATGACCGGCCAGCGCCACCAGAAGCTCAATCGCTTCTCCCGGTGGCAGCGACAATCCACCCTGGGCGGCGCGGCGCATCATCGATGCCGGCGCGCTCCCATCCCGGATTAAGTCGACCAGACGAGCCACTCAGTTCAGCTCCTTCATCCGCCTGACGCAATCGCTCAACGTGTCGTAGAGCACCGGCGCGAGCCCGCGCTCAAACACTCCCAGCAACGCTTCGTAGTACCACATCGTCCGCTCCCGAGGCACGCTGAAACGTTCCCATACTGCGGGACCGACCCGTGCGTAATCCGCTAGTATCGAACGGGCGTTATATACCTTGTCGGCCAGCATGATCAGCCGCGCTTCCCGATCGGCCATCGGAATCTCCGCCAGATGATGCCGTTTGCGCGTCTCCCACGCCGGTTTGGGTCGGGTAAAGCAATCGCTCGCCTGCCGCACCCACCGTGCAACTTCAGCGCCAAACGCGGTTGCAATTACCAACAACACTGCATCTCCGCCCTGATCTTCTGCAGCGTCATGCAGCAGGGCCGCAATCGCCATATCCTCGTTGCCGCCCTCTTCCAGCACCAGCGAAGTCACTCCCAGCAGGTGCGCAACGTAGGGCACGCCGCTGGTCTTTCGCATCTGCGCACGATGCAGCGAAGAAGCCATCACCAATGCCTCGTCGAAGCGCGCGCTCAGCGGTCTGGTCAATCGCGGTTCTTCCCGGCCTGCGTTTGGATGCTTATCCATATCCCCTCACCTCTGCTCTGCCCTGCGCATCTGCAGATAGGCGCGGATAAACGGATCAATACCTCCATCCAGCACCCGATCCACGTCTCCGACTTCCAGTTTGGTTCGGTGATCCTTCGCCATGCGGTATGGTTGCAGTACGTAGGAGCGTATCTGCGAGCCAAAGTCGATGTCCAGCTTTGAATCCTCTACCTTCCTGCTGAGTGCCCGTTTCTTTTCCAACTCATACTCGTAGATCCTGGACCGCAACATCTTAAATCCACGCTCCCGGTTCTTGTGCTGCGAGCGTTCGTTCTGGCAGGCGACCACGATCCCGGTTGGAAAGTGAGTAATCCGCACCGCCGAATCCGTGGTGTTGACATGTTGGCCACCCTTGCCGCCAGATCGATAGGTGTCGATCCTGATGTCGTCCTGCTTGATGATCACCTCGATGCTGTCGTCGATCTCCGGCGACACATACACGCTGGCAAACGAGGTATGCCGCCGCGCCTGCTGATCAAACGGTGAAATCCTGACCAGCCGGTGCACGCCAATCTCGCTGGTCAGGAGTCCATAGGCAAACTCGCCGGAAATGCTGAATGTCACTGACTTGATCCCCGCTTCATCGCCCGGTTGCTGGTCATTGATCACGGTCTCAAAGCCCTTGTGCTCGCACCAGCGCAGGAACATTCGCAGCAGCATCTCTGCCCAGTCCTGTGACTCCGTTCCACCTGCGCCAGGATGAATCGTCATAATGGCGTTACTGCGATCCAGGTCGCCGCTTAGCAGCGTCTCTGTCTCCAGTTTCTCAACCACCTCGCGCAGCCCGTTCATCTCGCGCGTAACTTCCTCATCCACCTGCTCGCCCTCACCGGCAAGCTCAAAATAGGCGGAGATATCCTCTACGCGGCGCGTCAATTCGCTGTCGGTCGCCAGTGCGTCCTCCAGGCGCTTGCGCTCGCGCATCGTCTTCTGTGAGTTTTCGGAATCGTTCCAGAAATTCGGGTTGGCGGCTTGCTCTTCTACCTTCTCCAACTCAGTCTTCATCTTAGGCGAGTCAAAGATACTCCTGTAGCTCGCGTACTTTACCGCGCAATGCTAAGAACTCCTGCTCCAGTTGTTGATCTATCATGTATTCCTACTCCTCTACGGTCACCGGGCGCGTCATGTGCGTCCCGCCAGGGTCGCGCCAAAGCAATCCTGTGATTGAGATTATGGCACACAGCATCGGAAACCAATCTCCGCAGCGTGTATAGAATGTCGTGTCCCTCATCAGTCCATAGGGTGCATCGAGCGCCACTCGCTGGTTCCGAGGAGCCATCGCAACTACCCGTCCCAGCGGGTCGATGGCTGCAGTAACCCCCGTGTTAGTGCAGCGCAGCAGCCAACGATGATTCTCCACCGCCCGCATCCGCGCCATGTTTAAGTGCTGCCACGGCGCGCCCGACTCACCGAACCACCCATCGTTTGAGATGTTCACCAACACCTCCGCTCCATGCTCGGCAAACTGCCTCACTTCGTGAGGAAACACCGACTCATAGCAGATGAACACCCCGTAGCGGTGCGAACCCACCTCCAGCGGCGTGCGCTCGGCCCCCGAAGCCGTATAGGTTCCCACTTCGTGGGTCAGGGATTTCGCGAACCCGAATGCCCACGCGAACGGAATATACTCTCCCCACGGAACCAGATGTACCTTGTCATAACGCTGCACCACCGCTCCTGCTGGAGACAGCAGGAGCGCCGAGTTAAACACCTGCTCCGCCTCGCCCGGCTTGGCCGCCGGTTGCACCGCCGTAACTCCAGACAGCAGCCATGACGACTGCTCCCGTGCCAGAGCCGTCGTCGATTCGATGAATAACCGGTCGTCGGTTTCAAACGGCGCGGGCGACTCCGGCCACACAATCAGCGGCGCAATGCTTGGATCCTTAGCCGCCTGGGGAGCATGGCTTACCGCGCTCAGATCGTCCATCAAGCGCTTGTACCCCGCGTAGGTCCACCGCCGTTCGATGGGCACATTCTGCTGCACTAGCGTGGCGTGAGCCTCCACCTCGCTCGGCTCTACCTTCACCAGCGCCGTGGTCTGCAGCGCGATTGCCGCGGCCAGGGCCGCCATCAGCAGCGGCATCCTCCGCTTGCGCCGCACCAGCATCGTAGCCGCGAACACCGTATTCACCAGCGCGATTTCAAATGACACTCCGTACACGCCGGTCACGCTTGCTAACCGCGCCAACGGCAGGTTGTCAATCTGAGCTGTCCCCAGCAGCGTCCACGGAAAGCTCACCACATAGGCACGCAGCAGTTCCACCGCAACCCACAGGAACGGCGCCAGCACCAGCGCTTTCCGGCTGAAGCCTGCCCGCGACTTTCCGGCCAGCGCCATCAGCGCGCCAAAGATCCCATGATGCAGTCCGATGTAGAGTGAGAAGAGCACCAGCAACAGAGCCGAAATTGCCGGCGAAAGCCCGCCGTAGGAATGCATTACCGAATACACCCAATAACAGGTCCCGAAGTAAAAGACGGTTCCCGAGGCCCAGCCCAACAGAAACCCCTGCCAAACCCGCGCCGGAACCAGAAACGAATACGCCTCGTCAGTCAGCAACTGTGTCGCGTCCGCCTCGCGTGCCCGTAGCAGTGCATACATCAGCGGTGCCAGTGCAATCCAGCATAGCCAATACAAATTAGGTCGGGGAAAAATCAGAATCTGCAGCAGCCCGGAGACAACTGCCAGCAACCAGGCGCGCTTGTGAATGCCTTTCACAAGTCAGAGTCTAACAAATGGCGCCGATCTTGCGGCGGAATCTGTGGAACTGGTGGTTGCCCACTTTTCTGCAGCTCAACCAACTCCATCGCACCGCATCCTTCCTACCGAATCCCACCTCCGGCAGCACCGTCGGCCTAGGCCCTTGCGCGCTCATCCGGCCCACCTCGACTGGCGACACCGTCAGAAACTTTTCATCGATCAACTCTGCCGTAAGCATGCCGGAATACAGACGCGGGTCCGCCCTCGCACAGCAGATAGCTGATCCCGTAACGCTGCTGCAGGGCGGCCACTGCCTTGCGCAAATCCACGCCCGCACCCGTCGCCGCCGCGTCTATGGCGACGATATCCACCCAACTATGGGACTTGCGCTGTGCCTCCAACCTCTCGGCTCCCTCGCGCGTCGTCAGCACGGTAACGTCCACGTGCACACCGTCAAAGACCGCGTAATCGCTCATCTGGAAATCTGCGCGCGCCGTCACCAGGATATTGCGCTCCCGTCCGCGCCGCAGGTGCGTCCTTAGTTGTTGCATTCCGGCGTCCACGATCCGGAACACCGGACCGCGGGTTCGTGGCCGCGCCATCCTTTGCTCCTCGCGCAGAGTTCCCATCCCCAGGATCACGGCATCTGCGTGAGCCCGCAGCAGATCCATCAACCAGCGATCCTCGGGCAGTCCCGCGATATCCGCACCGCCGGCCTCGTCGCCTAGGAGCGAGACAATGCCATCCAGCGTCTGCACAAAGTTCGCATAGATCCACGGTCGGGCCGCCGACGCGGCCGGAAAGCCCAGCTTGCCATACGGCGCCATCGCCGGATCCTGCACCTCAGAGCATTCGCCGTCATCGAACAGAACCTGGAACTCGTCCATAACGCCCGTAATCATACACGTCTCTCTTCCGGCCAATCATCCTTCGGTAACATCCAGATTGCGCCCGCTTACTTTAGCTCGCTCATTTGTGTTCCCCAGTTGTGAACCTCTGGCCTGGATTTGTCATCTCATAGACTTATGGCGAGCTGGAAAAAAGGTCAGGCGGTACAGTTAGTTCCTCTCTCGTTGGCAACGGGGCGGGTGCTGGACATCTATCACGATATGCAGCAGGTACTTGGCGTTCCCCACGTCAGCAGCTTTTTCCAGTTCCTCGGCTCGCGGCCACGCTTTCTCGATCACTTCTGGAGTACGGTGCGCCCGATTGTGCAGTCGCAGGCGTTCTTTTTCTGCTCACACCGCTTGCGCGCCGACGCTTTTACCCGCGTTCACACCTACTTTCAGGTTCCCAACCTCAAGGCTGACCAGCAGCTCACGGGCGATGAGTTGAAGGCGTGTATCGACCTCTTCTGTTACTCGGTCCCGGCGAGTCTTCTGCTCGCATCATTCCTCTCTGAGTGCTTCGAAGGCCCGGCCGGAAGCGCGGACGTCATACGCACTCCTGCGCCCGCACCCAAACTCCACGGCCAAACCGTTATGGTCAATGAGGATGCCGCAGATCCCGCGGTCGAAGCCACGTTTGCCGATATTCGCTCGGCCACCAATGCCGATGTCACTCACACCGTTTATCAGGCGCTGGCACGCTGGCCTGGATTTCTCCAGAGCTACTGGACTTCGATCAAGCCCATTGTCGTTTCCGACCTCTTCCAGTATTGCCAGAGCTCGATGCGGGAGGACGCTCTGGGCATGGTCAGCGAACTGCCTGGGCCCGTCGAATTCGACTCCAACGACCTGGTCGAACTCGGAATGAACCAAAGCGAAGCCAGTTCGCTCATCAGCGTTACCAACATGTTCGCGCGTAGTCTCGCCGCTTCCCTCCTCAACGTCAGTGTGGCTCGAATCGCCCTTGAAGGCGGCAGCCTTCGTCCCAAGGCGGAAGCTGGCGTGATCGCTGTGCCGAAGATCCCTTCGGCGAAAGCGTCATAAGGAAAAGTGCGAGGTTTTCGACGTGAAGAGCGCGCATTTTGCGCGCCTCCCCCTCCCCCTATATTTCCCGGCAAAAATTTGATAACAGAGGGGTTAGGAGGAGGTTTCAAGATTGAAGTTCAGCGGCAGACTTGGCGCCTACTTTCAGGATATCAATTCCGAGGGACAATCCCCTCACTTCGAGGCAATGTCTATGTACCGTCGAATCAGCTATTTGTGAGCACATTCCAAGAATTCTTGCTTGACACGATGCGAAGTGGAAGCGATTTTCGGGCAGAAACGAATGATTCGGAGGCGAAAAGGCGCTTTTGCGGGACATCGGGGAGGGCTTGAAAAAGAGCGTTTTGGGGTGTTTGCACCGGACTTGGTGCAGCTTGATTGACTGAATAGGTAATCGTTGAGAATCGACTGGGTTACTGGAGTCGATAATGGTTGCGCACTAACTAGAGCTGAACGTGGGGAGGGATTATCGATGATTGTACTTGCGGCGAAATTTGTGGGAAAGCCGGAGCGGAGAGGCAGCCTTATCAGTCTGGCCGCGACGGTGGCAAAGCCTTCGAGAGCGGAGGCAGGATGCGTCAGCTACAACTTTTACGAACAGCAGCCCACGAGCAACGAGTTCCTGTTCTTCGAAGAGTGGGCCGATCAGGCGGCGCTGGATTACCACTTCCAAACCGCGCATTTCAAGAAGTTCATGCAGCAGTTCCCGGAGTTGATTCAGGGGCCGGCAAATATCCGCGTGTACGAGGTTAGCAATGCGAGCGACCTGTGAGCCACCAGGCTATCCCGAAGCGAAAACCGAAACAACGTCAACAGCCCAACACGGCCAATCTTAGGATGTAAGCTGCAATTGTGTCCCACCTCAGCGTCGAAAAGCACGACGCGAAGGTGGGACACCTGACATTCCTCATTCGTCCACTCAGAGCAACATCACACGAAGATCACGCCGTCATCAACGAGGCGTGTTGTTTGTGAGGACAACTTTGAGTGCGCCTTCTTTTGCCGCGTTTCCAAATGTGTCGTACGCCTTCATGATGTCGTTCATCGCGAAGCGGTGAGTCACGAGTTTACCCGGCTGCAGTTTGCCTGAGCGAACAACCTTCAGCAGCATCGGGGTTGTGACCGTGTCCACCAGCCGCGTGGTGAGCGAAATATTACGGTCCCAGAGCTTTTCCATGTGCAGTTCTACCGGTTTGCCGTGGACCCCGACGTTGGCGAGGCGTCCGCCGGCGGCGACCATGGCCTGACAGATATCGAAGGTAGTAGGAGTGCCGACCGCTTCTATGGCAACGTCGACGCCAGCACCCTCCGTAAGTTCCAAAACGTGATCGGCAGCGTGTCCGTCCGCGCTGTTGATGAGATTGGTTGCGCCAAACTGTTTTGCAACCGCGAGGCGCTTGTCGTCCAGGTCAATCATGAAGATGGACGCCGGTGAATAGAACTGCGCCGTGAGCAGAACGGCGAGTCCGACTGGCCCCGCACCCACGATGGCGACCGTGTCCCCCGGCTTTATTTGCCCATTCAGGACGCCGCACTCAAAGCCAGTCGGCAAAATGTCACTCAGCATCACGAGAGCTTCTTCGTCTCCACCTGGCGGGAAGTTGTAGAGACTTCCGTCGGCGTGGGGGATGCGCA
This sequence comes from uncultured Acidobacteriota bacterium, assembly GCA_963838135.1. Taxonomy (GTDB): domain Bacteria; phylum Acidobacteriota; class Terriglobia; order Terriglobales; family Acidobacteriaceae; genus TOLSYN. Next base: position 562,757 of record CAWIPV010000001.1, read on the forward strand.
CGTACTCGGCCTGAGTTCCGTCGAGAGTGTTGCCTAAGATCCAGCCGCCGCTTCGACAATGAGAATACATGCCTCTCTTGCAGAAATCGCACTTCAGGCAGGCAGTGACACACGAGACGATGACCTTGTCTCCAACGTGAAACCCGGAGACGCCGGTTCCGACTTGCTCGATTACGCCGATGCCTTCGTGGCCTAGAATGCGGCCCTCGGTCACGGACGCGAGGTCGCCTTTAAGGATGTGAAGATCGGTTCCGCAAATCGTCGAAGTGGTAATTCGTACGATGGCATCGCTTGCGTCCTGGATGGTAGGACGCGGCTTGTCCTCCCACGCGCGCTTGCCCGGACCGTGATAGACCAGCGCCTTCATGGTGGCACTTTGAGTTGCGGCTTTCGTAGTCGTCATTTCGGCAGTCGTCATGGATGTCTCCTCGAAGACAAATGGTAGAGCGATCCACGACGCCGCGACTGGTCAATCTTGCACACTCGAAACCGAAAGGAATGCGCAAGCTTATTTCTTCTTCCGCGTCAGCCTTGCCAGCGTAGCCAGTTCCTTCAGATACTCGGCGATGGGCCTGGCGGGAGTTCCCCAGAAAAGAATGCCTTTGCCCCGCAGTACCTTTCTGCTCGGGATGCCGCACTGTGAGCCGAGGATGACACCCTGCTCGATGCGGACGTGGTCGCCGATGCCGACCTGGCCACCGCAGATCACGCCGTCCTCCAGCACGGAGCTGCCGCTGATGCCGGTCTGCGAGGCGATGACGACGTTGCGGCCAATGCGGGCGTTGTGGGCGACCTGCACGAGGTTGTCGAGTTTGACTCCGTCGCTGATTACGGTCGAATCGAGCGCGCCACGGTCGATGGTGGTGTTGGCTCCGATCTCTACGTCGTTGCCGATTTCGAGGCGGCCGATCTGAGGGAACTTGTGGTAGCGGCCAGTGGCAGGATCGGGGACGAAGCCGAAACCGTCACTGCCCAGGACCGCGCCCGCCTTTACGATCACGCGGTCGCCGATGGTGGTGCCGGCGTAGACCACGACGCGCGCCACGAGGTGGCAGTCCTCTCCGATTACCACGCCGGGACCGACGATGGATCCGGGGCCGAGGCGGCTGCGCGCACCGATCCGGACTTCGGGGCCGACTACGGCGAGGGCTTCAACCCAGGCGGAGGGATGCAGCACGGCTGAGGGATCGACGACGGCCGAGGCGTGTACGCGCGGAGGATCATTCAACGGATCTGCTGCCGCGGACGAGCAGCGGCGCAATTCCTCGGCGGCACGGGCAAAGGCCAGGCGGGGATTGCGGGTGCGCAGCAGCACTTTGCGGGATCGATTGGCGGCGTTATCGGCAACGGCAGGGTCATTGGTTGCGACATCCGGTGCAGGAGCGACATTTGTTTCCAGATTGGCTGGCGCGGCCTCGGCCGGGACAATGACGGCAGCCGCTGAGGAGGCCAGGGCGGCTTGCAGGAAGCGCGGGTGCTCAACGAATACCAAGCTCTGCGCGGTGGCACCGGCGAAGCTGGCAACCTCGCTCACCTCAACGTCGCCGCCCTGGCAGACGGCACCAATGCGTTCAGCTAGTTCACTCGATTTCATACGTTCGTTGTACCACTCCTGCGATTCTCTTTCGAGAGGATAGTGGCCCCAATCCTGTTCACGTGCATCTAACGATGGATGCCGCGCCGAGAAACCATCGTCGATATTGAGGGCCGTCGGCTCCCACTCAGCAACCTGGACAAAGTTCTTTATCCGGAAACCGGCTTCACCAAGGGGCAGGTGATCGACTACTATGCCCGGGTCGCGCCGATGCTTCTGCCTCATCTGGCCGGACGCCCACTCACGTTGAAGCGGTATCCGGATGGCGTTGGCGGATTGTTTTTCTACGAGAAGAATTGCCCGCGGCGGCGTCCCGAATGGGTGGCGACGGCTCCCATCTGGAGCGAAGGCAACCACCGCTGGATGGATTATTGCGTGGTGGAAAACCTGCCCACGCTGATCTGGGCGGCCAACCTGGCTTCGATCGAGTTGCACACCTCGCTTTCGATGGCGTCTGCCATGGCGCACCCATCGGCCATTATCTTCGACCTGGACCCGGGCGACCCGGCGACTATGGTGCAATGCTGCCAAGTGGCACTTTGGGTGCGAGAAGCCTTCGCCCGCGCTGGCCTGCGAAGCTTTGCCAAGACTTCAGGCTCCAAGGGATTGCAGGTTTACATCCCGCTGAACTCGGGCGTGAGCTACGACGAGACCAAGCCCTTGGCGCACCAACTCGCCCTCAGCCTGGAGAGCAAGCACCCCGACCTGGTGGTTAGCGACATGAAGAAAACCCTGCGGGGAGGCAAGGTTCTGGTGGATTGGAGCCAGAACGACGAGCACAAAACCACGGTCTGCGTTTACTCTCTGCGAGCTCGCCCGCACCCGACAGTCTCGACTCCTGTGAGCTGGGCGGAGGTCAGCCGCTGTCTGCAATCAGGCGATCCGGCGAAGCTGGAATTCACCGCCGAGCAGGTGCTGGAACGGGTGGAGCGGCACGGCGACCTCTTTGCCCCGGTGCGCACCTTGCACCAGCAACTGCCTCAATTTGCCGAGACGGGTGCCGCGGCACGGCGGGCACCACGCGCCCAGCCGACCACCCTCCGCAAGCTGCCACCGCCGGTGCGCAAACGCAGCGTCGCTCCGGATACCGAGCGCAGCGCCTGACTCAAACGAATTTGCTCAGAGAAGCTTCCGAATCCTGTGCCTAGGGTTACAATGTAGCTCACTCGGCAGAGTTGCAGCGGGCTCGCGCTCCGTGCGCTTTGGAGCAACGGCCGCTACGATTTCGCAGTCTAAGTGCAGAATCATAGAGTTTTGCCGCGGTCGATTTGCCGGTCAGTCAGCGGCGGAGGAAATCATGCAGAACTGGAAAAAAGCGTTGGTCGGCAGTGCCGTCGGCGCAGGCGCCATACTGGCCCTCAGCGGCCGCCGAAAGCTTGGCATTGCGTCCATCGCGGGGGGGCTTGCGCTGCTCGCCAGCGAGTATCCGGAGCGCTTTGAAGCGATGTGGGATAATGCCCCCGAGTACGTCAATCGCGCCAGCCAGATCTTTACGACGCTCAGCCATTTGAGTGAGAGATTTGCAGAAAACATGGAGCGCCGCAGCGTGGATGCTTACCAGCAGGCCAATGAGGAATTCATCTAAATGAGGGCTGTTCGACAGCTACGATCGGACGGTCATCAGCACTTCGACTGCTAGTTTCGCCATCAGGTCTTCGGACACGGGCGCAGCCTGCAGGTAGGGCGTGTTGTTCTTGCGCCGCGAGCCCGAGTTCGGCGGCAGAATCGCCACCCGGAACGGAGCTGCCTGGGCAGTAAACTTCACCATCACGGAATGGTAGCCGCTGGCAGCGTGAATGGTGCCGCGCAGCACTCCTGCCGACTTCGGCCCGCTCTCAATCACTCTTTGGCCGTCCACGAATACCGCAGCCTCGGCTCCGCTCTCCAGATATACGTTCCAGTCGCCGCTGCCGCTCAGATAGGTGGTGGAATTGGCGTAGAAGACGCCTTTTTGCGCGGCCAAGGCAGGCGGCAGGGCAAATTTGCCTTCGGGAAACACCAGTTCGTAATGATCCAGTTGTTTGCGTTTTGCTTTCGCCGCCTCTTTCTCGGGCGCAAAGGCGCGCTCAAATTCCTTTTCGCCGCTGCGCCCAAATCGTCCCTGCAAGTGCCAGTCGGTGAGCAGCCCTGCCTCGCGCGACTCTTCCAGCAATTCCGCGTCCTGCATGCCCTTCTTCAGGCCGCTTCCCGACTGCGCATCGGCTACGCTCGGCGGGGTCTTGCTTGCGGCGCGGCTCGGCTCATTCGGAGTCGACGAAGGAGCACTCACCGTTTGCGCAGACAAGGCAATGCTGGCGGTCAGGAGAGTTGCGATGAGGGTTTGGCATCGGCGCTTCATGGCAAGGTGATCCTGAACTCGCGTTGCACAGCCTCGTCGGCCGACCGGCAGAACGCGCGGAACTCTGCGTAATCTGTGGCTTCCACGGTCAGCGGAGCCAGTTCGGTGTAGGTTTCCACGCGCAGCTTGTTGCCCTGCCTCTGGTAGCTCACCTGAACCCGCCCAAATGCCGTCTCGAGGCTGGTATCCGGTGGCAGCACGGCTTCGGCACCATCGGGGAGTTCGTAATCAAAGATCTCGTGCTCACTCGGAGTCGCCGGCACCAGCAACGGATTTCGCCGCTCCCGCTGAGTCGCATATTTCCTGGTCAGCCCTGCCGTGTTCAGCGAACTGCGCAGGGTCACAACCCGCTCGCCCTGTGGCGCGTCGATCGAACCCTCGATCTTCAGTTCCACCTCGCGTGAGGCTCGTGCCGTTCCCTCGGCCACCGCGTGCGCGATCTTCACCGAGGGATAGAACTGGGCCAGGGACGCACGGGTGCTTCCCGCCAGGTCGTCGGACTCACTGGTGCGCCGTTGCTCGGCGGCAAAATAGCCATCAAACTTGGTCTCCGACGCGAACTCCAACCGGCCGTTGCGGTCGAGCCGCGCCGTCACCTCGCGGTTTACGCGGTTGGCCTCGGGCGCGGAGAAGGGTACGGTGCGGCGGGTTGCTTTGCCCTCGGCGTCCACCGTCATGGCTAGTGCGCCCTGGTCGTCAGGAGGCAACTCGCCCAGCGCCGCGTATTCGGCGGTGCCATCCAGGTAGAGATTTAGCTCGGGCACGTAGGCCACGGCGTGGTTGAACAACTGCACCGAGTAAGCCTGCGGGTCCACGTCGCCCGCCGAGCGGGTGCGCATCATGGCAAATTCCGCAGGCACGCCCACGGCGCGCAGCAGAGCCACGATCATCGCCGCCTTGTCCTTGCAGTCGCCAAAGCCGCGGCGCTCCACCGTGGCCAGCGAATACGGCTGGTAGCTGTGCACGCCGAACTCAAACGCAACATACTTGGTGCGGCGCTGCACGCTCTCATACACCGCCTGAACCTTGCCTTGCGAACTCAGGTTGCGCGCCAGAATCTGCGAGGCCAAGGCTTGCAGATTCTCATCCAGCTTCAGGCCCGGCTCCAGCAGATTGCTGTACCAGCGGCCAAACTCTTCGATCGAACCAATGGTGGAAACATGCAGATAAGGGCCGCTGGCGCTGGCTCCGGGCGATAGCGACTCGAACGGCTGCGCCGCAATGTCGCGCATCTCCCAGATCCGGGTCGTCTCCTCGCCCGCCTGCTGCACCGTGACCGACGGCAGCCCGTGCTCGATTGCATACAGCTTCATCGTGCTGGGGGCGATCAGAACCCGCCGACGCAGCCGGGTTGCAAGCCCGTCGCGGAACAGATCGATGCGCGCATAATAGCCCGCCCACGGATTAACCTCGGCCGCCGGCAGCAGGTAATAGTCGATCTCGACCAGATCGCCCGGCTGCAGTTGCCCGAAGCGCAGATCGCGCGAGCGCGAGTCGAAGTACATCGACGAGCCCCGCTCCTCGACCGGCTGGTCGGCCGAAACCGTCGCTGCCGCCTCGCCGCCATCGCGCCGTAGCACCCGCGCCCGCACGATGCCCAGCGTCTCGCTCATGGCCGCATACATCACCGAGTGGGAGGAAAAACTCCGTGCCCCTGGCTCGGTGTTGATCCGCCAAACCTGCTGTACGTGCGCCGAAGCCAGCCCGTCGCGTCCCGCCGCGTCTTTGCGCAGATGATCGATGCGGATATCGGCCAGGGCCTCGACGTCTCCGGTGGGGTGCTTGGCCGCCTGGGCCGCGCGCCGTGCATCGATGAGAAACTCAGTGTCCTCGGGCAGAGTGTGCGCGCCCGAGAGTTGAAGCTGAACCGGATGAGCGGCAGCAATCTGCATCAGCGCCTCGGCCTCTTGCGCCGTGTCGGCGGCCGGAAGCATCGCCGAAACCGCCGCATTCAGGGCCACCGCGTCTTCTGCTGAACTGCCTTTGGACAACGACTTCAGCTCGCTGACCAGTTGCTTGCGCTGCTCGGAATTACTGCTCGCCAGATACTGCGACTCAAGGCTTTCATACTGGTGCGCGTGGGGGCGCACAATCCTAGACGACGGTCTTCGCGCCCCGATGGCGTACGCCATCGGCATTGAAGTGAAGATCAGTAATCCGGCGAGTATGTGACGGCGCATCATATCTCCGAGTGAAAACCTGAACGCTGGATATGGAGAACAGGCTGCGGGAGACTGTTTTGAGTCCCGCAGCCTGTGTTCCTGGACTTCAACCCTCCCCTGCGCGTGTATTCCCCCAGAGAATTCTGCTCACTGAAGAGCTTCAGTCCAAACGTCTGTGGTTCAGGTGATGGAAAGAGTGTGCCCTACCCCATCCGGCGGGGGAATGAGCAGGAGCACCTAGGTATTCAAGGGGATTCGTCTTAGTTCCGGACAAATGGGCATTAGGCCCATCCGGAGCCGGGCGTTTGGCCCGCTCGGATATGGCCGTCATTCTCCAGGTACACAGGAATTTGGGCCTACGGGACCTGTCCCTGCGTACAAAGAGGGGAATGACTTTTCCGTGTTTTTTCTCGCAAAGCTGCGTATGCTTACGGAATGGCGAATGCTCCAAGCTCAAAGACTGTTGCGCCGGCCTCGACTGCGAAGAAGAAAGGCACGGAAATACCTCCGCATCAACCCTCCCAGAAGGTAAAAATAGCCGTTGTTGAAAGCGATCCGCTGCGCTTTATCGGATTTCGCGCTCTCTTTGAGTCCGAGCCGGACATGGAACTGGTCTCGGCCTCGGCGAGCGACATCGCCAGTAATGCCGACGCGGATCTGATTCTGCTTGGCAGCCGCGGCGGTCAGAATCTGTTCGACGTAATGGCTGGGCTGAAGGCGACGCGTCCGGATCTTCGCATTCTGGTCACGGGAGCCGGTGCAGACGACGAAATGATCCTGAAAGCGTTGGCGGCCGGAGCCAAGGGATACGTCGACGAGGCGGCCAGCCCGAACGAGTTCGCAATGGCGATTCGCATCGTTCACCAGGGCTCGGTCTGGGCTCCGCGACGCGTACTCTCCACGTTTATTGAACGGGTCACATCTTCTCCGGGAAGAATCTTTCCGGCGGGCCGCGTCACCTTTACCGACCGCGAAAAAGAGGTGCTCGAACTGCTGGTGGCCGGACGCTCCAACAAAGAGATCGGCTCCGCACTCGGTATCGAGGAGCGCACGGTGAAGGCGCACGTTGCCAAACTGATGCGCAAGGTCGGGGTGCAGAATCGCATCGCGCTTTCGGTCCACGCCATCACTCATTCACTGGTCTCATCAAGCCGTTAATAACTGGGCAATTATTATCAAACATGGTCACCCCTCACGGTGACCATGTTAGTTTGCGGCACGGCTTTGGTTGCGGAATTACACTTCCAATCCAGCCGGTGTTATCCTCAGCGTATGTTCGCCCTTGTGGCTGACAGCGACTCCGCGTTGCTGCTAACCGAAGAGATCCTCGTGCTGGCTACGATCGTGGGCTCGATTGCGGCGCTTCCCGTCTTCATCGAATTTATTTCCGACTTCCGTAAACGGCGCGAGCGCGTCTATCTGAGCCTCGACGACGTCCCTGTCAGCAGCCTGAGCCCGCGCCTGGCGGGGATGGATGCCTTGCTTGAAAGCATCGCCGATCTGGTGGACCGCGCACGTACACCGAGCGCCTATAAGGATCTAAAAATCGGCAACGAGGTGCTCATCATCGGGCCCAACCAGAGCGGAAAGAAGAGCCTGGCGCAGCGCATCGCCCAGATGGCCGGGATGGAGCGACTGGTAACCGTATATAACCCGCGCGACAGTAACGCTCTTGCCAAAGCCAAGGACATTGTGCGCGGCCACAAGCGCAAGAAAGTGATGTTACTGCTTCCGCGCATCGACCTTGCATACAAGACGGACGACCCGGAGTTACTGGCCGAACTGGATGCGCTGATTGAAACCACATCGGAGGCGCCGAACGTTCTGGTGGTGGCGACGACGGTATGGTTCGCGGCAGACAGCGAACTGGATAACGTCTTCGGCATCAAACTGGCTCTTCCCGGCGCTGGCATGAATCCCGCCGACCGCCCGGAAATCTCCGGGGATGCGGCGCGCGTCTTATCTGAAGTTACTCACTTCTATCTTACGGAGGCACAGCGCCGCGGCTTCCAACTGGCAGGAATGACGGAAGCGGAATTCAGTTCGCGAATCCTGGATGTTGTTGTGAACCCGGCTGAGATCGAAGACATCGTTGTACTGTGCCAAACCACGGCGATTTATCGGCAGCGCACGCGAAAAACTTCGGGAGCCATATTTACCCGGGAAGTTCTGGATACTGCGATCGCGCGCGTCATCGCCCGCTAGAGGCCGGAGCTATCCCAAATCCAACGCCAAAGATTTATCATGCAGGCAGTGAGGATTTAATTGAGGCAGGAAGGAAATAACATGAAGAAAGTTCTGATTGCGCTTGTCGTGCTTCTGGCCACGACCGCGGCCCTTGCCGACCGCGACGAGGATGTCGATCGCCTGCAGGAGGGCGCCACTGTGATCAAGGAGATCATGTCCGCCCCGGACAGCGGCGTGCCCGAAGAGGTAATCACCAAGGCCCAATGCATCGCCGTGATCCCCAGCATGTTGAAGGCTGCCTTCGGGGTGGGCGGCGCCTACGGCAAGGGAGTGGCCAGTTGCCGCACCGATAAAGGCTGGAGCGCGCCCGCATTCTTCTCCCTCCGAGGGGGCAGCTTCGGCTTCCAGATCGGGGGACAAGCCGCCGACATCGTGATGCTCATCATGAACGATCGTGGCATGAACGACCTGCTGCGAAGCAAGGTCAAACTGGGCGCCGACGCCAGTGTCGCCGCCGGTCCGGTGGGCCGCCACGCCGACGCCTCCACCGATTGGAAGTTGCGCGCGGAGGTGCTCACTTACTCACGCGCCCGCGGTCTCTTCGCGGGAATCTCGCTCAACGGCGCCGTACTGACCCAGCACCGGGACGACACACGCGACTTCTATGGCAAGATGGTTCCCTTCCGAACTATCCTGCTCGGCAATATCCCTTCACCCAAGGAAGCAGAGGTCTGGCGCGAGACGCTGGTGAAGTACGCGGGCAAGTAAACAGTCGCACCACTGGCCCGCCCGCAATGCCGGGCGGGCTTTTCTAAAGTTGAAGAAAAGCTAAGTACAATACGTCTGTTCAGTGTGTCCAGCTTTAGTTCAGCATCTGCTTGAGAGCAGGAGAGAACGATGAAGCGCTGGCTCCCGTTGTTGCTTGCTGTTACCACTCCGATCGCCGCCCAGACGCCACAGCAAACAAGTACTGACGGCCCCGCCCTCACAATTTACAACCAGGACTTCGTGGTCATTCGCGATCACATTCCGTTGGAGTTGAGGGCCGGCGCCAACAACATTCAATTCAGCGGAGTTACCGCACAACTGGAACCCAGTTCGGTGATGTTGCGTGACTGCACAGGCAAGCGCACGCCGCGTATTCTGGAGCAGAGCTTCCGCCCACCAGTATCGCAACAACAGATGCTTACGATGTTTGAGGGACAGACGCTCGACTTCCAGCTTCCTCGTGCCGACGAAAACCAAATCGTACAGGGAAAGGTGATTCGCGCTGGTGTTGGCTACTATCAGGGGCAATCCTACGGGCAAGGGACCGGACCTTTCAGCAACGAACAGCCGTTAATTGAGGTGAACGGTAAGTTGCAGTTCGCCTTGCCGGGGTTGCCGCTGTTCCCTGTCCCGCAGGATCAGCGCGACCTGCATTCGCAAATCAATTGGCTCCTTGAAAGTGACATTCCTGGCAACACTACCTGCGAACTAAGTTATGTTAGCGGCGGTATGAACTGGGAGGCAGACTACAACGTGATTGCCCCGGTCAACGGAGATGCACTCGACCTTATCGGCTGGGTAACACTTGCCAACCGCAGTGGTAAGGCGTTCGAGAATGCACGCATCAAGCTAATGGCCGGGGACGTAAACAAACTGCAGCAGGGGATGGGAGGAGGCATCGGCGGCGGATTAGCTCGCGCCGCCGTAATGGGCACAGCCGGCCAGCCAGCGGTTACTGAAAAGGCCTTCGATGAGTACCACCTGTACACGCTGGAACGGCCCACGACACTGAAAGATGGCGAGACAAAGCAGGTTGAATTTCTGCATAAGAGTCGCGTGCCGAGCAAGCGCGTGTATGTCTATGCGGGGTTTACGTGGAATCCATCGGGACAACAAAACCAGCCGGAGTACTTTAGGCAGCAACGCGATTTCGGCGCCAACTCACAGTCGAAGGTGTGGGTGATGCGGGAGATACTGAACACCGAGCAAAACGGCCTGGGCATGCCTCTGCCGAAGGGTCGGATGCGTTTTTATCGGCAGGACGAAGGTGGTCAGCTTGAATTCGTGGGCGAGAACACAATTGACCACACGCCGCGCGGCGAGACTTTGCGCATCTACACCGGAAACGCCTTCGACCTTACCGGCGAGCGACGGCGCACTAACTTCAAAGTGGATAACACGCAGGTTTTGGCCGACGAAACCTTTGAGATCACAGTGAAGAACCATCGCAAGGAAACGGTGGACGTCGTGATCCTCGAACACTTGTATCGCAGTGCAACCTGGGAGATCACGTCTAAATCGGCTCCGTTCAACAAGCGGGATAGTAATACTATCGAGTTTCCGGTCAACATTCCTCCGGAGGGGTCGCAAACGGTGACTTACACGGTGCACTATACGTGGTGAGTTCTTCCGGTCATCGCACGTTATTTCCCTCCAGGGCGTAATCCCTCGGCAGCAACTCGCGTCCAACTGGGTTGACCCTGCAACTTACGATTTGATACGGTCAAAGTTCGCTCATGCGTTTCTGGTTGGAGTATGTTCCTGTCTGGCTGATTGCACAGACGCTGCGTTGGTTGCCGCGTCCGGTGGCGCGCGGCGTTGCCCGTGGAATCGCGATTGCGTTTTATTGGTGCCACCCGCGGCTGCGGCGCGTGGGGATGCGCAACCTCGAACTGGCGCTCCCGGAAAAATCTGTTGCCGAGCGTGAACGCATTCTGAAGGGCGTCTATCTCTCACTGGGGCGGTTGCTCGCTGAGATTCCAAAGTTCCCCGACTATACGGTGGAAAACGTCGACCGCATCGCCGTCTACGATGGGCTGGAGAACTATCTCGCCGCGCGCGACCGGGGCAAAGGCGTACTCTTCATGACCGCGCATCTGGGCGGGTGGGAGATTGGATCGTTTGTCCACTCCTTGCATGGACACTGGCTGAACATCATCGTGCGCGACCTCGACAATCCACTACTCAACGGCTGGGTCCGGCGCCTGCGCACGCTGCACGGCAACAAGACATTCGCCAAGGATGAGTACGCGCGCGGGCTGCTGGCTGCGATGAAGCGCGGCGAGACGGTCGGGGCTCTGATGGACACAAATATGACTCCGCCGCAGGGAGTCTTCGTCAACTACTTTGGTTTGCCGGCCTGCACCGCGGGCGGCATCGCCCGGCTCGCCAAGCACACCGGGGCCGCAGTGCTTCCGGCATTCACAATTTGGGATGAAGCCCTGGGCAAGTACCGCATCCGCTTTGAACCGGCGATACCCACCGTCTGCACCGAAGACGACGACGCCGACGCCGTGGCCAACACACAGAACTACACCGCAGCCATCGAGCAAGTGGTGCGTGCCCATCCCGATCAGTGGCTCTGGGTGCACCGGCGCTGGAAGACGCGTCCCGAAGGCGAGCCCCGCCTTTACTGAAACGTCCGCAATGTCAACCGCAACACACTGGCTCTGGCTAACATCCAATGGCTGATGTCTCAGGCCGATGAAAGAGCTCTGCCGATCAGCAGCTCCACTGCTCCGGTGTTCGCACCCGCACAGAGAGCCCTGTTCATTGAGGTGCTCGGCCTGTTCACGGCGCACCGAATCCCATTCGCAGTGAGCGGCGCCTTCGCCTTGCATCAGCACACGGGAATCTGGCGCGATACAAAAGACCTCGACCTGTTTGTTATCCATGAGGACGTACCTCGCGCACTCGATCTGCTGGCCGCCGAAAACTTTGAGACGGAGGTTTGCGACCCGGTGTGGCTGTGCAAAGCGCGGCGCGCAGACTATTTTGTGGACATCATCACCGGCATGAGCAACGCGGTGATTACAGTGGAGCGCGAGTGGATTGTCCGCGCCAGCAAGGCCGAGGTGATGGGACTTCCGGTGAAGGTTCTGGCGGCTGAGGAACTGATCGCATCCAAGTTGTTCGTCACTCGGCGCGAGCGCTTTGACGGCGCCGACATTGTGCACGTAATTCACGGAACCGCCGGCAAACTGGATTGGAATCGCATTCTGCATCTGATCGGCGAGCACTGGATGGTGCTGTTGTGGGCGCTGGTGCTCTATCAGTACATCTATCCCGCGCATTCCGAGTTTGTGCCGCGCGCGCTGTGGGATGACTTGTTGTCTCGGCTGCGCAATGAACTCGATCACCCGGACCCGCACGCGGTTTTTCGCGGCACCCTGATCGATGAAAAGATGTTCGCCATTGATACCACGGAGTGGGGGATGGCGAATTTGAACGAGGAGGCGCGGAGCGCGAGGAATCGAGCGCACGGTGAGAGCTAATGTTCGCCCGCACATTCACGCGGCGATGCATATTACGAGGAAGCTGAATGAGAATTGCAGCAGTTGCGGATCTCCACTACTCTCCGCAAAATTATGACAAGATTCGCGAGCAGATGTTGCGCGTGCGCGACGATGCAGACGTACTGGTACTTGCCGGGGATCTCACCAATTATGGACATGTATCCGAGATGGATTCCCTGCTGACCATGCTGGTACGGCTGCGCATTCCTATCGTTGCAGTGCTGGGCAATCATGACTTTGAGAGCGGACAGCAAGACGAGTTGATTAAATTAATGTCGGCCGAAGGAATCAAGGTTCTGGATGGCAGCGGCTACGAGCGCGATGGCGTGGGCTTTGCCGGGACCAAGGGATTCCTGGGAGGCTTTGGGCGCGGAATGCTCACCGCATTCGGCGAGCCCGAGGTGAAGGCGTTTGTGCAGACCTCAATCAATGAGGCTCTGAAACTGGAGCGCGCCATGGCTCAACTGCGCGCCGAACGCCGCGTGGTGGTTGTGCACTACTCTCCGATTGGCGACACGGTGAAGGGTGAGCCGCTGGAGATCTATCCTTACCTCGGAAATTCGCGGCTGGCCGAGGTGGTGGACCGGCACGGCGCAAACCTGGTTCTGCACGGGCACGCACACCACGGCTCGCCCGACGGCAAGACAACCGCCGGTATTCCTGTACATAACGTTGCACTGCCTGTTCTAAAGGCGACTGGGGTCGTTACGCCCTACCGGCTCTTTGAGGTGTGAGGGCGATGTGGGTTCCCGGCCCGCGTTCGACAGCCTCCGTTGCGGGGCTGTAAACTCGGTAGTTCGGAGGCCGGCAAGGTTTCCGCGGAGGCATGATGAGACGGCTGAAAGCCTACCTTCCTCTGCTGCTGCTGTTCTGCGCTCTGCAGACCGCATCGGCGCAGGACTTAGCATCATTTGAGAGACGAGTTCACGTTAAAACCCTTCCTAATGGACTTACGGTTCTGTTCTTAAGCCGGCCGCAGGCTCCCGTCTTCTCATTCTTTACGGTAGTGGATGCCGGCGATGCGCAAGATCCCGAGGGCAAGACCGGGCTGGCGCACATGATGGAACACATGGCCTTCAAAGGCACGGACCAGATCGGGACCACGAATTACGTCGCGGAAAAAGCGGCTCTGGCGAAGGTGGAAGCGACGTATGCCGAATACGACCGCGAGAATAATCGCGCCGTGCACCGCGACGAGACCCATGTTGCGCAGTTGAAAGCGGCCTGGGAAAAAGCTCGCCAGGAAGCCGACCGGTATGTGGTGAAAAACGAGTTCGGCGAGTTGGTGGAGCGCAACGGCGGCGTGGGACTGAACGCTTCAACAGGGCTGGACAACACCCAATACTTTTATTCCTTCCCAGTGAATCGGCTGGAACTCTGGGCTTATCTGGAGTCGTCGCGCTTTATGCATCCGGTGATGCGGGAGTTCTACAAGGAGCGCGACGTAGTGATGGAGGAGCGGCGCATGCGCACCGACTCGTCTCCCACGGGACGACTGGTAGAACAGTTTCTCTCTGTTGCCTACGATGGCAGCCCGTACCACCGTCCCGGCATTGGCTACACCAGCGATCTGCGGCACTTCTCTGCAACCGACGCGGCAAACTTCTTTAAGACCTACTACGTTCCGAGCAACATGGCCGTAGCCGTGGTGGGCGACCTGGACGCGGAGAAGACATTCGCGCTGGTGGAAAAATATTTCGGACGCATTCCTTCCGGACCCAAGCCGGAAGAATACGAAACCGCACAGACCAAGCAGACCTCCGAGCGCACCGTGGTGCTGCACGATGCCTCGCAGCCTTTCTACATCGAGGGTTATCAGAAGCCGAATTACCGCGACAAAGACGACGTTGTGTATTCGGTCATCAGCGGCGTGATGAGCGAAGGGCGCACCTCGCGGCTGTATCGCTCGCTGGTGCGCGACCAGAAGATCGCGGTGACCGCCGAGGGGTTCAGCGGATTCCCCGGAGACAAGTACCGCAATCTTTACGCGTTCTACGCGGTGCCCTCGCAGGGATACACTGCAACCCAAATGGCCAGCGCGATCCACGACGCTATTGAAAAGCTGAAGACCGATGGAGTGAGCGAGGACGAATTGAAGATGGTGAAGACTCGCTCAAAGGCAACGCTGCTGCGCAGCCTGGCCAACAACCAGGGATTGGCGATCAATCTGGCCGAGAACCAATTGAAATACGGCGACTGGCGCGAGTTGTTCCGTCGGATCGATAAGATCGACGCGGTGACCAACGCGGATGTGAAGCGCGTGGCGAATGAAGTTTTCCTGGAAACCAATCGTACGGTCGGAGTCCTGGAAACCAGCAGCCCGGCAAAGGGGGCACAGCGATGAAGACGAAATTTCTGATGACGGCGATGAGCGCCGCCTTGTTGCTGATTTCGCTGTCTTCCATGCAGGCGCAGCAGAGCGCTGCGAAAGCAGCTCCGGCCTCTAAAGGCGGGGTTGCAACCAACTGGAAGCAGATTGCGATTCCCGCACTGCCTCCATTCAATCCGAAGCAGCCCAAGCGGGTGGAACTGCCCAATGGCATGATCGTGTTTTTAACCGAGAATCATGAACTACCATTGATCTCGGGCTCGGCGATGATTCGTGGCGGCTCGGACTCGGAACCTGCGGATAAGACCGGACTAATCGAAATATACGGCGAAACGTGGCGCATCGGCGGCACTGAAAAACTTTCCGGCGATGAGTTGGACGACCACCTGGAAGCGCTGGCAGCCAAGGTGGAAACCGGGGGCGGCGACTCGGAAACGACGATCAGCTTCAACTGCTTGAAAGCCGACTTCCAGGACGTGCTGGGGATTTTCTTGGACGTGCTGCGCCATCCGGCATTCCGGGAAGACAAGCTGGCACTTGCCAAGAAGCAAATGTACAGCAGCATCTCACGCCGCAACGATGAGACCGAGGACATCGCCCAGATACAAACCGACATTCTGGGCTACGGCAGACAGAGCGCTTATGCGCGGATTCCCGAATACGCAACCGTGGCGGCAGTGACGCGCGAAGACCTGCTGCAATGGCACCGACAGCACACGACTCCGAATAACGTGATCTTCGGCGTGGTCGGCGACTTCGACTCAAACGAGATGGAGACGACGCTGCGCAAGGCCTTCAACGACTGGCCCAGGGGCGAGAAGGTCGAGGAACCGACAATTGCGATTACACCGGAAAAGCCCGGTATTTACCTGGTCGACAAGAACGACGTGAACCAGAGCGAGATCCGCATGATCGGCCCGGGAATCGAGCGCAAGAACCCGGACTACTTCGCTCTGCAAGTAATGAACGAAATTTTCGGCGGCGGATTTTCGTCGCGGCTGTTCATCAACCTGCGCACCAAGGCTGGCCTGGCCTATGCGGTCGGCGGCGGCGTGGGCAGCAATTGGGATCATCCGGGGCTGACCATTCTGGAGATCGGAACCAAGACGGAGACCACCACCGAGGCGATCAAGGGACTATGGGAGCAGGTCGATCTGCTGAAGAAAGACCCACCAACCGAGGCGGAGATGAAGCGCGCGAAAGACCAAATCCTGAATTCTTTCATCTTCAACTTCGATACCCCGGCAAAGGTTCTGCACGAGCAGGAAACTTATGAGTTCTTCGGCTATCCCAGCGACTTCCTCGAACGATATCGCACGGGCGTGGAGAAGGTGACCTCGGCAGACGTGTTGCGCGTGGCCAACAAGTACATTCACAAAGAAGATTTGAAGGTGCTGGTAGTGGGCAACGCGAGCGAATTTGAAAAACAACTTGCAGCGCTCGGTCCGGTCACGCCGGTTGATATCACGATTCCTGCTCCGCCGGCCAAGGCCGACGCGACCCGTCCCGCCGGAAGCATCGTCGGAGCCGCAGTTGTAAGCAAGCCGTAAGTTCGCACACCAATAAGAACGGCGCGGATAGTCCGCGCCGTTCTTATTGATCGCGATAAAGTGCGACTATTCCTTAGTGGCCAGTGTTTTGGGCTGATAGACGCAGAACGGCTCCTCGGCCATGTAGTTACCGTCAACGGCGTAGGCGCGGGCTCGGCAACCCATGCAGACGTTACGGAACTCGCAGCAACCGCACTTGCCTTCCAGTTTGTCGGTGTCTCGCAGGTCGGCGAAGACCTTTGCATCGTTCCAGATCTCCGAGAATGGCTGCTTCTTGAGATCGCCGGCGATTGCGGGCAGATATCCGCAGGGGAAAACCTCGCCGTCGAAGGAGATGAAGCAGACGCCGGTTCCGGCGAGGCAGCCCTTGGTCATGGCGTTCATTGCGTTCGGGTCTCCGCCGGGATGGCCGTGCGGATGAGGCATTCCGTCGTGGCGAAGTCCGCTCTTGCCAAATTTCTCGTAGTTGGACTTAAAGGCCATGCCGGTGGAACCGGGCATGGTCATTTCAGTGGCGCCAATGGCGGGCTGATTGGCATCAACCGCAGCAGTGGCCGCAGCCGCAACAGGAGCGGCGGCTAGGCCCTTGCTCTCGGCGGTGCGGCGCTGGCGAACCACGCGGAAGTAGTGCGGAGCGCAAGTAGCTTTGAGTTCGATGTCGCCGGTAGAGGCCTGATCGTAGAACCAGTTGAGAATGCGTTCGTATTCATCGATGGCGACCATCTGGGACTCGGCGATGTCAACGCCGCAGCCGACGGGAACCAGCAGGAAGGTGTGAAGAGCGTCGGCACCGAGGCCGCGCACCAGTTCCAGCACCTTGGGCAGTTCAACGGCGTTGTGGCGCGCGATCGTCATGTTGATCTGCACCGGCATGCCAAGCTCTTTCAGATTCTTGAAGCCGTAGATGGCCGCATCAAAGGCTCCGGGGATTCCGCGGAAGGTGTCGTGGGTGTCGGCATTGGCGCCGTCCAGGGAGATAGAGACACGCTTCACGCCGGCGTCAACAATCTTCTGCGCGACTTCCTTGGTGACCAGGGTGCCGTTGGTGGCCAGCGCTACGCGCAAACCTTTGTCGGTGGCATATTTTGCCAGTTGGAAGATGTCAGGGCGATAGAGCGGCTCGCCGCCGGAAAGCACAAGGATGGGATTGGCGAACTCGGCAATCTGATCGATGATGTTCAGGGCTTGGGCAGTGGGCAGGTCGGAGGGGGAGGCCAATTCGGTGGCAGTGGCACGACAATGCACGCAACGAAGATTGCAACCTTTGGTTACTTCCCAAAAAACTAGGCGGGGCAGATACTTGCCGCCGCCGGTATGAGGGCTTGCACTCATGAGATCTCCTAAACAAACGGCCCAAACTACCGACCGCAACTTAAAGATACGACGCTGGATAACCGGCGAGCCATGATTTATATCACAATACTGTTGTGATGTACATCACATTGCACTGGAGGCATCCTGCGGAACGGCTTACTGTTTGCCATAAGATAGCGGCCCCGGCGGAAAGTATCCACCGGGGCCGCTGTGTATGTTCATTCAGGCTACGGCCCGACGCCGCCGTTGTGGCAGTCGGAGCAGTTGACGGTGCTCAGGTCGCCCAGATCGATTGGGTGCTTGAACGTCATCGCGGTGTTCACAACCGCTGCGGGGAGCACGCCTTCTTCCTCACTGAGCACGGTGTGGCAGGAGTTGCACTCCTTGGAGATGACCTTGCCGTCCTTGCTGGTGTGGTTGCCGTCATGGCAGCGGAAGCAGCCGTTAAAGTAATAGTGGCCGACGTTGTCCGGGTGTGTGCGCCAATCCACATGCATCTCCGGAAAGATGTTTTCGCGGAAGATGCGCTGCAGTTCCAGCACCATGTTCTGAATATCGCCTGCATGAGCCTTGGCTACCTGCGGATACTTCTCCTGGTAGTAGGCCGGAATCGCCTTGGCGATGGCTTCCTGGGCCTGATCGTTGGTCTTGTACTCAGCGGTCAGAATTTGCACGCTCTGCTGCTTGGCAAACGGCAGCGCGGTGCTGATTCGGTTGGCGCCCAAGGCCTGATCGACGGCGCGATCCGGCGGAGTATAGACGTGCGTGGGGCGATTGTGGCAGTCGACGCAATCCATGCGGCGCTGCTCAAGTTTGCCTATCGCATCCGGAGTGGCACCAGCGGCGGTGTACTCGGTGACGTTGCCATTGCGATCGGTTCTTCGGACCCACGAAATATTCTGGCGCTTGGGATCGCTCTTGTACTCGATCTTGTTGGCGATGTTCATGTGCCAGTGGATTCCGGCGGCTTCGCTGCCTAGATTCGGATCGCCGCCACCGGTCTTGATAAGCAGACGGACCTGACGGGGCGTATTGGCTTCATCGGAAGAGAAGTGGTTGAAGACCTTGAGCTGGGCTCCCCAGAAGCGGCGCGGCCAGTGGCACTGCTCGCAGGTTTGCGAGGCGGGGCGAAGGTCGGCGACGGGAGTCTCAATCGGACGCGGGTAGGTGTTGGAGATGGTCTTGATAACCTGGCGCAAGCCGGACATCTTCGACTTCACATACCAGCTTGCACCGGAGCCGACGTGGCACTCCACGCAAGTAACACGGGCGTGCGCCGAGTGATCGTGGGCGACCGCCTCGGGATGCATCACAGTATGGCAGAGCTCGCCGCAGAAGGTGGTCGAGTCGGTGAACTCATAGGCGCGATAGCTGCCAATCGCACTCAGCATGACAAAAACGACGACGATGCTTACGAATACGATGAGGCGGCGGCGGTGCTGGGGTTCGTTCAGATCGATGCTGGGTAGCGCGGCAACCCCGGCAGCGGCTACGAGACGGCGATGGCGCTCGCGGAAAATGCCAAAGACGGCAAGGAACAGGCCCAATGCCAGGAAAGCAGGCAGGATCATGTACGCGAGAATCCCGGTGTATGGGCTGGGCTGGGCGGAGGTTGTGTCAATGATGAATAGGACGATGATGTTGGCCAGTGCGATGGCCGCTAACGCCAGTCCAGAAAGGCTGATGTAGTTACGCACCAACGACCTGTAGGAGAACCCCCCGTCGTGCGGGGAGTTGGGCGCGTTGGGCCCGAAATCGGTCATTCGAATCTCCTGCAACCGTAGTGAGGCACGTTCCGTCCTGAGTACAGAAAGAGGAGCAGAGCGAGAATGGCGGCAGACGCTAGTCTGCGCTGCTGCCGCCCTTACCTACTACATAGTAACTACGTGATGGGTTTTGACTACGACCCCAGCGGCGCCTGCGTACTGCGACAGGGTCGCGGAATCGAGCCCGTGTTCTTCCCGGTACTATTGAACCCTACATCTTGCCGTCGCGGAACGCGGCATTGCGAAACCGTTCTACCGGTACGCAAAGATCATAGCGTAAATGATGCCGATGACGATGCTAAAGCCGATGCTGAGCGCAACCCAGGCAAAGGCCCGGATCGCCTTCACGACAACCTCCGGATGAGCCGGAGCCATATGGCTCTTAAGTTTCCCACTGTCATGCAACAACTCATACTCCAGCGGTTTGTCGCGTTTCAACTCCGCCAGAGGCATTTGTCCGGTGAACACGACAACATCCATCGGGAACTTTTCCGGACGCAGGTGAGTATTAAAGAAGTGCACGGTAAAGATAAATCCAGTCGCCAGCAGAGCTTCGTCGCTGTGAATAATGGTTGCCAAATTGATGAACCAACCCGGCAAAATCCTGGTAAAGAAGATCGGGAACCACAGCGTGAGACCGGTGGAGCCGATGATGAAAACGCCCCAGAACACCGCGAAGTAGTCAAACTTTTCCCAGTAGGTCCAGCGCCCGTATTGCGGACGCTGCCCCTTCCCGAGAAACCACTTGATGGTCGCGATGAACTCCTTGCCATCCTTCGCCATCGGTACCATGCTGTTGGGTCCCAGGATCATCTTGAGCCAACTGCCACCGTAGTCACGATTCTTGAGATTCCGCAACGACACCAGATGGGTCACAAAAAGGGTGAACATCACCACGGCGGCAAAGCGGTGGATGTAGCCGGCGGTTTCAAAGCCTCCCAGCAGGTGCGATATCGCGCGCGCCCACGGGGTGTAGGAAAACTTGAGCGTCATCCCGGTCAGCGCCAGACTGAGGAAAGAGACGACCATGGTCGCGTGCAGACCTCGCTCCAGCGGGACAAAGCGCACAAACTCGAATCCGATCGGATGATGCTCCAACCCTTGTGCGGATTGCGGGGGGGCGGTCACGTTTTGCTCTCCTGATTTTGACATGATTACTCCTTACTCCTTCCCGAAGGCGGAGTTGGCGGATTCTTCTCATCTGCGTCCTCTTCGGCACGAATGGCAGCCTCTTCTCTGGCTTCCTCTTCCTTGAGTTCGCGGCGCATTTGGAACGCGCGCGGCAACCACAAGATAGTATGAATGCCGCCGACGAGGAACGTGCCGACCAACAGTCCGGTCATCGCCCAGAATGCAACGAACAGGATGGGGTACTTCTTGGGGTCATGGTGAGTCGCATGGGTGAGGTAGCCGGCGAAACGGCGTGTTGCACCGACATGGCATTTGCTGCAGGTCGCAATTACATTGGCGCGGCTCAGATGCGAGCGCGGATCATTCACGTTCGCGATGTCATGCGATCCGTGACAGTCGTAGCACTTTGCCGCTTTAGTGTAGCCTAGGCGCGAAACCTTGCCATGGTAGGTTTCGAAGTAGGTCTCGGCAATTTTCTCATGGCACTTGCCGCACGTGTTCATGACACCGAGTTCGAAGCCGGTTTCATCCGTGCGGGCAATGGTGTGCGCGGTGTGGCAGGTACTGCAAACCGGCAGTTCCTTGTTGGTCTTGGTGACGGAGGGCGAATGGACGCTGTTGATGAACTGCGCTTCAATGCCGTTGTGGCACTTGCCGCAGGTGATCGGCACATTTGCCGGATTAACCGTCGAAGCTGGGTCCTTTGCAGGCAGGATGCGGTGCGCGGTGTGGCAACTGGTGCAGGTCGCCGTCACCGTCAGTCCGCTCTCCAATAGACCCTTGCCGTGAATGCTTTCGGTGTAATTCTTGATGATGTTGTGCTGGGTACCGGTGTAACGCAGCGCGGCTTTCTTACCTTCAGAGTGACACTTGCTGCAAAGGACAGGAATATTGGTCGGGAAAATGGTTGATCTCGGATCGGTTTTTCCCAGGATGCCGTGGGTGCCGTGACACTCTTTGCAGTTCGGCGCGTTGGCGTCGCCCTTGGCAGTAAGCTGACCATGGATGCTGCGTCCGAAATCTTCGCCGACGGCGTCATGGCACTTCGAGCATTCGACCTTGTGCGTGATCGTCTCGCAGGGACGAACGTGGGAAACATTGACCTCGGAGTGGCACTGGCTGCAGGCGATCTTGGCATGACGCGAGCCGGCAACCTCGATGTCGTTCACCAACATCGTACGTCCATCCTTGGCCTTGAGGTTCGGATTGGAGTGGCAACGCATGCAGTCCGCATTGGCCATGCCAAAGTCGTAAAAGACCTGGCGGACCTTGTGTGGTTGATGGCAATCCACGCACGCGGGGAGGACGTTCGCCTCTTTCTCCCAGAGTTCGCCACGAATCGTCTTCCGGTGCACGGCTTCAATCTGCGAATGGCACTTGGTGCACGTCGCTGCGATGTTGCGCCGCGCGATCGACGAATTGGGGTCGGTGTGGGGAAGGATGCTATGCGCCGTATGGCACGAGGCGCAGTTGGCCGCCACCGACAGGCCCTTCTTCAATAGAGCCTCACCGTGAATACTTTCCGTGTAATTTGCAAGGATGTTGTGCTCGCTGATGTCCTGACGCTTTGCCACAGCGGTGCCTTCTTGATGGCACTTGCCGCAGAGGTACGGAATGCTCAGCGGAGCTACCGCGGATTTCTTGTCCTTTACCGGCAATATATCGTGGTTTCCGTGGCAGTCCACGCAACGCGGCGCCAGCGCGTCGCCGCGCGAAGCTGCTTTGCCGTGCAAGGAACGGGCATACAGGTCCTGCTCTTGGGAGTGGCAGTTTCCGCAGCTGACCTTCGCCGGTTTTGCGTGCGGCAGGTTCTTGACATCGAGATCGGAATGGCAACCGGTGCAGCCTACGGCGGCATGAACCGAAGGGGAAAACCTTTTGCCGTCGACGAAGATCGAAACCACCTTGGCTCCGTGCTTGGTC
This sequence comes from uncultured Acidobacteriota bacterium, assembly GCA_963838135.1. Taxonomy (GTDB): domain Bacteria; phylum Acidobacteriota; class Terriglobia; order Terriglobales; family Acidobacteriaceae; genus TOLSYN. Next base: position 585,334 of record CAWIPV010000001.1, read on the forward strand.
GTCATGCTCTTGTCGCCATGGCATCCCAAGCAGATATCGCTATCGCCAGCGGCCCAGGCAGACGCCGAGCAGAGCAGCACGGCTAGAGTCAAAATCAATCCCGGGAGTACGGTCCGCAAGGACAAAGCTGGAAAGCCGGGTAGACAGCGGGACTGGCTGGGCGAGGCTGGCTTTATCGGCGTCTGTCTTGCCCGCCAGGCATGTTTACTCATGATGACCACGCAATTATGTCCTTTCGAATGTACTCGTTCCACTGCCCGCTTGCCGAAATCTTTCGTGGCGATCCTGCCGGGGGTAAGCGTCTTCTTTAGGTATTCAAGATTGGTACGATCGCGTCGTGCGCCAATCCCCCACGGAATCGGCCGCGTCGAGCAAGTTCTGCAGCTTTATGTAGCGCCTGCCAAAGGCCAAATCGAAACACATCACAGGCTTGGCGACGCAATATATTTTTCGTAGAACTAGTGTACCTGAATGCACCCTTTTGGTCACCAGATTTCAGAGACTCCGCGTACTCTTCGTTGCATCCGTCGTGGCCTGCCTCGAACGTTAGGGTCTCTGTGCTGCGTGCTCCGCCATATTCTGCGGTATCGTCGGCTTCCAGGCTTGCCAATTCCAGTTCATTGGAGAGATTTGCGGGTCGAAGATAACTGTGTAGAAGTGCTGGGACAGAATCGCCAGTGCGTGGTCAGGATGGCTGCGTAGAAGTGTCCGTGCGGGAAAGGACATGGCGGGGCGGCAGCAGACCGGTAGCCTGCTGCCGCCTTGAAGCCTAGTGCTTTGTGGTTACGTGCTGGGCTTTGGCTTCGTCTCCGGCGGCGCCTGCGTACTGCGACAGGGTTGCGGAATCGAGACCGTGCTCTTCCTGGTAATGCTCAACCGACATTTTGCCATCGATGAACGCGAAGTTCAGCGGGTAGGTGTCGGGGTCGAGCATGACCTGATAGAAGTGCCAGACGATGATAGCCAACGTGGCCAGAATCGCCTCGTAGAAGTGAATCGTAATGCCCACATCGATCACCCAGCGCGGAACCGCGTCGGAAGAGATGACCTTGAACCAGGCCATCAGACCGGTGAGAGCCATGACAAATGTGCCCCAGACCAACGCCCAGTATTCCATCTTCTCGGCGTAATTGAAGCGCTTGAACTGCGGCTTTTTGTCGGAGAATCCGAGGTAGTAGGCAGCGACATCCACCATATCTGTGGCATCCTTCAGTTCGGGCAGCATGGCCATAATGAAGCTGCGGCCCTCGGCGAAGAATGCGATATAGAAGATGTGGTAGAAGCCGACTGCGACCAACACAGTTCCGGCAAAACGGTGAACGTAGCTGCGGCCGAGTTCATTGACAAAGATGAAGCGGGTCGCGGCGTCCGGGAACTTGAGTGCGAATCCGGTGATCACCAGGGTTATGAAGGAAACCAACAGAAAAGCATGCTGAATGCGCTGGTTCTTGGTCAAGCGCACAACGACCCGAGGACCGCTGGCGTGATGAACGCGACCCTTGCCGCGATCGATCAGTTTGCGCACAAAGATCATCAGGTTGTGCAGCACCATGAAGCCGATGACAGAGATGATCATCAGGATGTAAATGCTACGAACCCAATTGTTCAACTTGGTGCCGAAGTCAGCTTTGGCGATCGCGCTGGGATCGGCGTGCATCTTGCCTTTGATGAAGTTGGGGCCGGCGCCGGTATGGCACTGTCCACAGGTCTTCACCAGGTTGGCCGAGTTAATGGTAGATGCAGGATCGGACGAGGGAAGGATGTTGTGAGTGCCGTGGCAGGACGAGCAACTTGCGACCCGCGTGGAACCCACCGCCTCCGCCATGCCGTGATAGCTGGCGTTATAGCTGTCGGTGCGGCCACCAGGGATGCCAAACTCGGCCGTCATTCTCACGTTGTTGTGGCATTGGGCGCAAGCAACGTCGCCCTGATTTTTCGCTGACACCGACGACAATTTGTCGTTGGCGGCTTTGATGGTGTGAACACCATGGCAACTGGTGCAAACCGGGGCCTGGGTATTGCCGTCGGCTAGATCTTTGCCGTGAATGCTATTGGCGAAGATCGCGGCCTGACTGGCATGGCACCCAGAGCAGGTCTTGGGCACATTGGTGCGAAAGACCGGCGAAGTGGGATCGTTCGAGGGGCGAATGTCATGATTGCCATGGCAATCCGAACAGACCGCCGCTCGGTCGTTTCCAGCAGCCATCAACTTGCCGTGCACAGACTCCTGATAGGCGAGAGCGGGTTTACCAGCCATGCCGGGGATCGGCTGAGAGTGGCATTCACCGCACGTCTTAGGAATGTTGATTCTGGCGGCACGGGATTTAGGATCGCTGGCAGGTAAGATTTCATGAATATTGCCGTGGCAGCTTTCGCAATTTGCAGCATTCGCAATGCCAGCAGCCAGCGCTTTCCCGTGTACACCATTGTTGTACGCCTTCTGTTCGTCAGCATGGCAGGTAACGCAAGTTGGTTTGGCAAGACCCGAATCGTGCGGAAGAGTCTTGATGCTGGTGTGGCAATCGACGCAGGAGAACATGGAGCCGTGAACTGACGCCTTGAATGCGTCTCCATGCACTGCCTTGCCGTTAACCATCGACGCATCGCTATGACAGCCTAAGCAGTCGTCGTTGGTAAGTTTAGGGGGGGCGCTACTACCTGCATATGAAAATAAAGAACAGGTCAGCACAAGGAAAATAATCGATATAAATTGCTGCTTCTTCACGAGCCTATTCACCTCCGAATCCACTGAGAACAACTCAAATAGCTGCCCGGGCACGTTGGCCCGGGCGGCCCAATCCAACAATCAACAAAAATCTGTTCTTACTTCAGGCCCTTCACAAAAGTGGTCACTGCGGCGATTTCATCGGCAGAAAGCTTACCGTTGAATGCCGGCATCTTGCCCACACCGTTCGTAATCGAAGCGTTCAACTGAGCTTCGGACTTGGCTTGAATATCCGGGGAGTTCAGCGGCTTGACGCCCATCGCGGGCATGGCTTTAAGTCCATCGGCGCCATGACAACCGGCGCACTTGGCCTTAAAAGTCGCAGCGCCATCGGCAGCAAAGAGGGGTACTGCCATGGTGGCAACGATCGCAAACGCAAGAAATTTCTTCATTTATTCACCTGTACCGTTCTAGGTTCCTGAAAGCGGGGGCCGCTTCACCCACACACGTCGCACGCTTTTACAGGACATAATGGTTTTCGCATCCGCAGCGCACTTAGGGCAGTGAGTGCTCTCACAATCTCTCGTGACCGACATCACAACCTTTCGGACATTGCACACACGGCGCGGCGTGGGAAATGGTCTTTTGGCCTCGATTTGGGGGGGATCTAGCGTTCTGGCATCGCTGCGGGGGCATAGCGTTTCGTTCACTAAAAAACTGTCGCCTGGGGTAGGAACTCACCACTGCCCCCAGGATGTTGTTAGAAATGATCGGACTCGCGGGATCGAATTGCAAGCAACTTCCTTTGCTGGTTGTGCTGCAATCAGCAAAAGAACTCGTCTCCACCGAAGTCCGCTCCTCTGGTAGAACACGAAACGGGAGGAAACACTTCCCCCGCTTCCCGCTTTTCGCGTCCCGGGATAGCGATTTAAAGATACCGACTTTTCGGCCTGTTAGTTGGCTCTCCTATCAGTGGCGCAGCCCAGGGCACCGCAGACGAGTGAAATAAAAAGGCCGCCCGATGGGCGGCACTGATTGATTTCCGTGCTAAGGCCTTAGCAGGCCATCCGGCTGCTGCGCGTCGTGCGAGCCCTGCGTGCGCGGCTGAGGCCGATAGAACGCACCCGCTCGTATGCGCCGTGCAAGTCGTCGCTGAGCCGACGCACCACGTCCATGCAGATGGGTGGGTGGTTACGCAGGTACTTGAGCAGATCCTTGCGCTTCACAAAAATCACCGCTGCGGGATCCATCAACTCCGCGGTGACCTCGTAGGCCTCGCCGCTCAAGGTAGCACCGAGCCCGAGCACTTCGCCAGGGCCAGCCACACGCAACATAATGCGTTTTCCGCCCTCCGAGCATATGGAGAGCTTGGCGCGGCCTTCGCCGAGTATGTAAACTCCCCGAGGCGGGCGGCCTTCGGCGAACAGAAGCGCACCTTTTCCGAGAACGGACTGCTCCTTGATCTCCTCGAATCCGACGATCGCATCGGGTGACATATCGCGAAAGGGAAGATCGGAGCCGGATGTGCTGTGGTTGCAACTGGGCTGTGTAGCACTCTTCATAAACTGTCTTTTATCGTTTGCAGGCTGCCCACGCAGTGATTACAGTCACCCCGCTGAGTGAGTCTTGCCACAGGTAGTTCCGTTCTGGCTCATATCGCGGGGGTAATCTCGGACTTTGGACTCACGCAAGAATAAAGGGTTCGGCGCGAGGCCGAACCCTTGTATGGAAGAATTATAAAGGACCGATGAGAATACTTCGTTATGCAGTAGCCAGTGCCTTGAGTGCGGTTTTATTCCGGATAACCAAAGTGGAACCTTTGGACTGAACAATCTGTCGTTTCTTCATATCCGCGAAGAGACGGGTTACGGTTTCGCGCGAGGTTCCTATCATCTGCGCGATTTCCTCATGGGTTAGGGCGAGTTTGATGCGGGGTTCTACCTTGGCGCCTTCGCCGTTCTTGGCCGTCCACTCCAGTAACAGTTTGGCCAGCTTTTCTGCGGCCGAGTGCGATAATCCCAAAGAGCGAATCTCACGGCACGCAGCGTTGTACTTCTCGCTGAGTTGCTCGGCAACGCGCAAACAGGCCTCCGCGTGCTCCTTCAAGAAGCGAAGGAAATCCTCGCGTTTGACAAAGTTGACCTGGCAAGGATCGACGGTTTCGGCGGTTAGTTCATAGGGCTTGCCGCAAACCGACGCACTGAGCCCGAGAACTTCGCCAGCTTCGGCGATCTTGAGAATCAGCGTCTTGCCGTCGGTAGAACAGATGGACAGCTTCACCCTTCCCTTGCAAAGGACGAAGATGCCGCGTGGCGTTTGACCTTCCACGAACAGGATTGCACCTTTCGGGTAGGCGGTTGCGTACTTGATCTGTTCAAAGGTTTGAATGGCATTGTCGGGCAGATCACAGAAGATTTGGTCCGCCCGCATCTTACAAGTAAGGCAGCTCTCGATAATGTCCAGGCCATACGGTGATAGCACTGTGACCTCCTGCGTTGCACAAACGCCAGACACCCTTTCGCCTGGGCAAAAGTGCACGCCATTAGCTTGTAAGGTTTAACACGCACATAGCGGAAGTACGTACGTCACACTCCATTGTGACGTAAACACTACACCGTGACCTGGCGCACAGGTCGAGGGTTAGACCAAGCGACCCGCTTGGTACGACGTAAGCATCATATAGTGCAAGGAGTTACGTCTGTATGACGTGATGCGGAAGGATGTTACGTAGGGGGGAGTTACTTGGTTTGGACTCGATAGAGCTGATACTGCGAAGTCGTGAAATCCAGCCGTAGCTCTGGGATGCGCTCAAATTCCTGCTTCTCAAAGGGAGCGTTGTAGAGGACGACGATCGAGCGCGGATTGCGCCGCGCCGAGACGACCAGTTTGGTCAGAACCTCGCACAGTACGTAGTCAGGAAACGGATTGAACATATAAAGCACGATGTCGGTAAGGGGAAAGTCGTAGTCGCGGGCGTCGGCGCAAATCGACTCGATGCGCTGGCATTGCTGGCCTGACTCGCGGAAGCGCTCAATGTTCTGGACGGCAATCGCATGCAGTTCAGGCTGCACCTCGACCCCGACGACGTGAGCAAAAGGATACATGGACGCCAGCAGCAGGGCGCGTCCCTTGCCGGAGCCGAGATCGATGAATGTGTATGTATCAAAATCGACGGCTGCCAGATGCTGCATGATGGCGGCAAACTCCTCTTCCACGGTCGGCTGATAAAGCCGCTCGCTGAAGACTTCCCGCAGGCGCACCGACACCGGTAGCCTTGCCCAGGTGGTATCCACGGCGTGATCGCAGTCGTAGTCGATGTCTCCAAAGCGGCTGCGGCGGCGCTCGGGCAGGGAGTCCTTCACGCATTCAACCACCTGCCCGGCAAGGTAGCGGAACGAGCCCACCAGACCACGGGCGCGAATCGAGTCACGCTGCCAGCGCAGGACTGCGGAGGCGAGCGACGGCGGGCGGTTGGACTCAGACATGCCCCCATTATGGCATCCCGGCGGATCGATTTTGAAACTTGCCTCTGCTCCAATCGAAAATTGCCGCGCCCATGGTTCGCCCTGCACCCGGCATTGCCTGGCCCAAGACATTGACGAACTTTCCCTACAAGGCCACACTTGCGAGATGGAAAATCAACGACACAACGGACTGTTGCAAAGAAAACAAGAGCTGATAGACAAACTGACCGGCTTGGAAGGCGCCGAAACCCGACGGCAGTACGCGGAGGATCGGGTGAAGTGTGCCGAGATGGCCCAGAGCGTACCTGGATTTCCGAGGCCGCTTCGGTCCGAAATCGAGGCTGCGGAGCGCGAGCTGAAAGAGGCGACAGACGAATGCGACCGCATCGATGCGGAGTTGCGCGCCATTGATAAAGAGCTGGGGATCGAGAGCTAGCCGACTTGGATAACCCAAGCAGAGCCGGCGGCGGCTGTGGCAAAGTAGAAGCAAGCATGACAACCGAAACAGTGGACCATCGTGCCGCAGGCGCCGCGTTCCGTTACCCGAACTTTCGCCTCTTCCAAATTGCCCGCTTCCTGATGGTGGCCGCTTTGGAGATGCAATCGGTCGCCGTGGGCTGGCAGATTTACGAAATCACGCGCCGGCCGCTGGACTTAGGCCTGGTCGGGCTGGCGCAATTCCTTCCCGGATTGCTGCTGTTTTTGCTGGGCGGCCACGTGGCGGACCGCTTCGACCGACGCCACGTCCTGCTGGCGTGCTACTCCAGCTTCGCGCTCTGCTCGCTGGCGCTGCTGGCGATCACCTTGCACGGCCTCCGCGGGGTTGCGCCAGTGTATACGGTGCTGGTGGCCCTTGGATTCATCCGCGTCTTCAACGGCCCTGCAGGCCAAGCCTTCTCACCGCTGCTGGTGCCAGCCGAGGTCTTTCCGAACGCGGCCGCTTGGGCCTCGTCGATCTTCAACGCCGGGACGATCGTTGGACCGGTGATCGGCGGCGTGCTCTATGCACTGCGGGGGAGCCCGGTTGCGGTCTACCTCACCGCCGCCATGGGGATGGGGGTCGCCGTTCTGCTGATGCTGTCGATCCGCATCCGCGGGGTGCAGCAAATGAGCCGGGGAAGCGACTGGAACACAGTTTTGGCCGGCTTCCAATATGTCTGGCGCAACAAGCTGATCCTTGGTACCACCACGTTGGACCTGTGCGCCGTTCTGTTGGGCGGAGCCGTCGCGCTGCTTCCGGTGTATGCACGCGAAATCTTGAACGCGGGACCACGCGGGCTCGGCCTGCTGCGCGCCTCTCCGGGCCTTGGCGCGGGACTGATGGCGCTTACCCTTGCCTATATTCCCCTGCGGCGGCGGGCAGGGGTGAAGATGTTGTGTTGCGTTGCGGCCTTCGGAGCCGCGACGGTGGTGTTCGGACTATCGAGAAATTTATATCTGTCGATGTTTGCACTGTTCCTGGTGGGGGCAACCGACATGGTTTCCGTAATCGTGCGTTCGACGCTGGTGCAGTTGGCTACCCCGGACGAGATGCGGGGGCGGGTGAGCGCGGTCAACATGCTGTTCATCGGCGCCTCGAATGAATTCGGACAATTTGAGAGTGGAATCACGGCGCAGTGGATGGGAACGGTGCCGGCGGTGGTTGCCGGCGGCGTTGGAACCATCGCCGTTGTTGCCTTGTGGAGCTGGTTCTTCCCTGCCCTGCGTCGGGTGGACTGCCTGACCCAAGAGTCGCTGGCAATCGCCGCCGAACAGGACTTAACGGAGACACAGTAAGACTCACATCAGGTCAGACCGCGCGGTGACACATAGATCCACGCAGCGGGCTAAACGACCGCGCCCACCGTCGCCTGCTCCCACCAGATTTGCAAATCGAGAGGAACTTCGCGCTTCTGGTAGCTTCCGCCGTGCAGGATAACCCGCGCGAGAACCTGTTCGACTGCAAAAGGGATCGCCTCCCGCACGGAATCGCTGAGAGCGGCTCCGACTTCCATCTGTTCGCCGGTAACTCCAATGACATACACATCTTCCGGGCCGTCACCGGTAAGTTCAGCGATAAAGATGGATTCAGTAATGCAGGGGGAATGCGGGTCGAGCCGAACCGCGGGCCGCTGGCGGGTGATTTCTGCCTTATCGTAGACAGTCACCGTGCCAGCGTGCTCGCGATTCTCAACCGAGTCAATCAGGATCAGCACGTCGATTCCGGTCATGTAGGCGATCAAATCGAGGCCGGGGGTGCCGAGGTCTTCGACCTCGACACCTTCGCCGAACTCATAATTAGCCGCGATCCATCGGGCCGCATACGGCCCCACAGCATCATCGCCGAGCAGAACGCTACCGACACCACAGATCCTGATCTTTTTCATAACCTTACAGCACCTTTACCGTTGCAACGGCCTTGCCTTCAGGATCAAAGGTATGGCAAGCGCAGGCCATGCAAGGATCGAAGGAGTGAATGGTTCGGATGGCTTCTAGCGGACGGACCGGGTCGGCGATGGGGTTGTGAAGCAGCGAAGCTTCATACGGACCATGCTGTCCCTTAGCGTCACGCGGAGAGGCATTCCAAGTGGAAGGTACAACCGCCTGATAGTTTTCGAGCTTGCCGCCCTTGATGACCGACCAATGCGAGAGCAAGCCGCGTGGAGCTTCATGCACGCCCACGCCCTCGATCTCGCCCACCGGAAACTCGGGATTATTGTGGATGGCAACATCGCCGGAAGCGATATTGTTGACCAGCAAATTCCAGTGTTTTTCGCCGAGTTCGGCCAGCATTGAAGCGCGGATGGCCCGGGCGACGTGACGGCCCATGGTGGACTGGAGCTGGGCTACGCCGATCTTGCGGCCGGCAACGGTCGAGATGAGGTCCAGCGCCTTATCGGTATGCTTGCGGGTGAGCGGGTCACCCGAGGCGTATCCGACCAGCACCTGAGCCAGCGGTCCAACCTGCATCGGACGACCCTGGAAGCGGGGCGCCTTGACCCAGGAGTACTTGCCTTCGGCATTCCAATCGGTGTACTCGGGATCGGTCTCGCCTTTCCACGGCGCAAGCGGCGCCTCACCCTTGTACCAGGCATGTTTGGTTTCTTCGGTGACGGCTTCGGTGAAGACCTTGTCGCGGAATCCGTCGAAGCGGTGAACGCTGGACAGATTGCCGTCCATAATGTAGCCGCCAGGGAGGTCGAACTTGGTGTTCTTGCTGTCCAGCGGCAGGTCCGGTGAGGCCAGGTAATTAGTGACGCCGGCGCCGTAGTTGAACCAGTCGGCGTACATTCCGGCGATGGCGCAAACATCGGGCAGATAAACCTGGTCGATGAACGGCTTGACCTCGTCCATCAACTTCTTGATCATAACCAGGCGATCCATGTTGAGGGTCGCGAGGCTGTCAAGGTTGATGGCGTTGGAGACGCCGCCCACAGTGAGGTTCTGTATGTGCGGGCTCTTGGAACCGAGGATGGCGACGGCCTGCACCGACTTGCGCTGGTATTCAAGGGCCTGAATGTAGTGCGCAAAGGCGAGCAGGTTGACCTCGGGGCTCAGCTTCATGGCCGGGTGTCCCCAGTAGCCATTGGTGAAGATGCCGAGTTGTCCGCTGGCAGCCACAGCCTTGACCTTGTCTTGGGCGGCCTGGAAAGTTTTCCAGGAGTTGCCGGGCCAGTTGGTCAGGCTCTCGGCCAGGGCAGCGGTCTTTTTCGGGTCGGCGGCGGGAATCGTCATGATGTCCACGAAGTCCAGTGCCGACAGTTGATAGAAGTGCACGACGTGGTCGTGCAGTGAATGGTTGATCAGGATGAGGTTGCGGATGTACTGAGCGTTCGGAGGAATTTCAAGTTTCAGTGCGTCTTCCACCGAACGCACGCTTGCCATAGCGTGCACCGTAGTGCACACGCCGCAAAAGCGCTGGGTAAATAACCAGGCTTCCCGAGGATCACGGCCCTTGAGAATGTTCTCGATGCCGCGCCACATGGTGCAGGAGGCCCAGGAGTTAGAAATTGCTCCGTTTTCCACTTCCACATCAACCCGGAGGTGGCCTTCAATTCTGCTGATAGGGTCAATCGTTATGCGTTTCGCCATTTTGAAAACCTTCTCATGATCTCGGGATCAATGTTCAACGGGTGCGTAGCCAGTTAACTGGATTCCTGGTTTTACCTTCTCTTCGAATTTCGCCATCTTGTTCCAGTCTGCATTGGACCCTGGCAGAATCGCCAACTTTTTGACCGCAATGAGATAGACCAGTACCGCGATGGCAACAAACGAAATCGAAACGAGGAACTCGATGGCAGACGGGAAATACGTTGCGCCGTCCTTTGCATGGAACGCCAGGGTGGTCGGACTGAGGCGGTAAACCATGCCGCCCAGCGCGCAAAGTGCGTGCGCAAGGAACATGGTCTGCAGTTTCTTACCCTTCTCTGTCGAAAGCACATAAGCGGAGCCGAGAATCAGCGCCGTCTCCGTCCAGAACAGGAGGGAGCAATATCCGTCGGTGAACAGATGGAGAATCTTTCCGCGGAACAGTATGTCCAGAAAACGGAAAGCTGTCCACGAGTACACCAGCCAGACCGTCAACTTGTTCAACTCCGCCATGACTTCTGGATCCACGTCACGCTTCCACGCGATTTTGGCCAGCAGAAGGCAGAGCGAAACGCAGTTGTATCCCAGAAATGCCGCCGCCCAGACGTAAATCAAGGGAAGCCAAGGCGTCTGCCAGAGAGGATTCACACGGTTGCCACCCAGCACCATCAAAGCGCCCAGCGAAGACTGGTGCATCATCGGCAGAATGTATGCGAGTGCGATGACGACAGGATAGACCTTCGCCAGCGCGCGTTCACAGAACTCCGCAATGCCGCGATAGTTCGGATATTCGTAAATCACGTACTCGAACACCGGCGGCAGGTTCTCCAGAAACAGCGGTATAGTCGCGTACAACACGATGCATACCGCGATCTCCAGCAGCGGAGAATGAAGGTTCCAGGTGAACGGCGAAACGATCCAATAGAAGTTCCACGGACGGCCAACATCGATGCCAAGCATGCATAGGCCGGTCCAGTAGGCGAGAAGGCTCGTAAGGAGCGCCACGCGCATTACCGAGTGCAACTTCTTCCTGTTAAAGATCCAAGCGGCGATGCCAACGGCGAATCCGCCGGAACCAAGCCCCGTCAGGACCATCACGTTAAAGGTTTTCCAAAGGCCCCATGCATAGGGGTCAGACATGCCAGAGGTGACTCCGAGGCCCACAACTTCGCGGATTGCGGTCAGCACGAGGCCGACTGCGATCAGGGCAAGCAACGCCCAGAATCCGCGAGTGAGCACCGGGACACCGTAGACAGGAACACTTCTCTCCCACCGTGTCATAGTTGTGGCCTCAATCCGGTCTTCTTCTGATCCTCGACCAAGTGATGTGCGTGATCCTTGAAGTTCCTATTGGCGAATATAGTCATCCCCGCGAAGATGGCGATGGGCAGCGCCATCCATTTGTAGAGCATGTGCGAATACTTCAATCCCGACGGAATCGAGTTTTCGCCAAGGTCGGGCAATCCGACCTTGTCAAAGGCGACGCGAGAGAGATAAAGAACCTGCGTGCCACCAGCATCGGTTTCACCGTAAACCCGGTTTTCAAAATACTTGCCGGGGTTGGCGGCGAGGCGGCGTTTGGCTTCAGCAAGCAGATCTTCACGATGCCCGTAAATCACTGCCTGAGTCGGGCAAACAGTGGTGCAGCCAGGCTCCTGACCCTTGCCGAGACGTTCGCGGCAAAGCTCGCATTTGACGATTTTTGGATTGAAACCATCCCACTGAAACGCCGGAATGTGGAACGAGCAGGCGACCTCGCAGTATCGGCACCCAACGCACTTGGAGCCTAACCACCAGACGATCCCCGTGTCCTTATCCTTCCTGAGACCGCCAAACATGCAAGCGGTCACACAGGCAGGATCGACACAGTGCATGCACTGCTGCTTGAAGTACGAGTGGTCCGATCCGTCGGCAGTGCGGTACAGCTTAATGATGTTCTTAGTGAAGTAGTTGAGTGCGGGAGGAGCCTGGTGAAGACCGTCGACGCGGGTGTCGGGCGGCAGGCTGTTGGCCTGCGAACACGCCACCATACAGGACTTACATCCAACGCACTTGGTGGCGTCGTAAAGTAAGCCAAGCGCGCCTTTTGGCACCGGCACTTCTTCAGCGTGGGCGACCTCCGGAAAAGACACGCAACCTGCCGCTAGAATCGGCAGACTGCCCTTGGCGATATTCTTAAATACCTCGCGGCGTGTGATTGCCATGGCTATTTACCTCCGGCAATCGTCGGCTTCCGATCTTGTTCGGCAATGGCTTCTTCGCTGCTGACTAACTTCTGCGAAGCCGCCCAGGTTGCGCCACCCAGGGCACCGGCAGCGATACCGATCAGTCCGGCAGCAGCAGCGCCAAAGGTTCCAACCTTGCTAGAGATGGGAGCGTAGGTGTCAGGCGGAGTTGCGAGGTGAACATCGGCGACCCGGTCGAATGCGGGAATGCGGAAGCCCACTTTCTGCTCCGTGCAACCGAAGCAGGGTGCGCCGATACCGACTGGCCACGCGTCCACCATTTCATTGAAGTGACGCGTAGAGCATCCGGCATGGGTGATCGGCCCCTTGCAGCCGAGTTTGAAGAGGCAATAACCTTCGCGATGATTGGCATCGCCGAACTGTCCGGCGAAGCGTCCTGCATCGAAATGCCCACGGCGAGGACAATGTTCATGGATGAGGCGATCGTAGGCGAACTTGGGGCGATGAAGTTCGTCCATCGCCGGCAGTTTGCCCATTACGGCAAACTCAAGCACGACGCCCAAGAGGGTGTACGGATTCGGCGGGCAACCAGGAAGGTTGACGACTGGCTTGTCGGTGATGATCGAATCCACACCGGTCGCTCCGGTCGGATTGGGATCTGCCGATGGCACGCCGCCCCAAGAAGCGCATGAGCCAATAGCAACGATCGCCGCAGCCTTGGAGCCTACGTCTTTCAGGACTTCCAGCGCCGGACGGCCACCCAGCTTCATGTAAATTCCCTGCTCTTTGGTCGGGATCGCACCTTCGACCACGAGCACGAATTTTCCGGCGTTCTGAGAAACCGCCGACTTGAGTGCTTCTTCGGCCTGCTGACCGCAGGCGACCATGAGAGTCTCATGATAATCGAGAGAAATTACGTTGAGGATGAGGTCTGCAACATCGGGCTTGGAGGTGCGAAGCAGAGTCTCCGAGCACCCAGTGCAGTCTTGGAAGTGAAGCCATACGACCGAGGGTTTTTTTGCTTTCGCGACAGTTTTAGCAATTTCCGCCGGGGTAGCATTCTGAGTGAAGGCCAGTCCCATTGGAGCCGCTGCCACAAGCGTCGTGCAAAGCTGCAAAAAATCTCGCCGTGAGTAGCCCGCATTTTTCAAACTCTGGGCTATTGTTTCCCTTTTGATAGCGTCATTTGCCATGTCATATCCTGTGCGGTGACATTTGCATTCGTCAGTATGAATTCCAAATTAATTCCAGCCCAGAATGATTAATCAATCTATCCGGTCTGGACTAAGCAACTTATTGTTCTAGCGTGAGTAGCGCGATTCGTTTATCGGTCATTGCGCCTAATGCCGCAGTGACTCCTGTCACCTGAAATCGTGACCTTCCCCTCCTTACAAAGTGAGGTGCGCTTGAATTATGGTGATGAAGCGCACAATGTTCTCGGTCTCGCAACGCGGTTGGCGTTGATGTAAATCGTTGAGACTGGAGGGGTGACTGAGTCGGCAATCGTCTGTGGGGAGCAACGCAGGATTGCCAAGCATGTCAACTGCGGACTGCAACCATGAACTACTCGGCTAATTGCTCTTCCCTGCCACCCAGGAGGATGAACCTACAATTTAAAACATGAAACCGGCTTCGAAATCTTGAACCCCTAAGACGACAACTCTTCTAACTTGCGGCGGCGAGCATTTACAATCGAATCCATCATGCGCCTGATCGTACGCTCTTCCGCCATCCATGCCGCCGGTGTCTTCACCTTGGAACGCATCCCCAAAGGGACGCTGATTGCCGAGTACACAGGCACCCGCATGAAACACGATGACGCCGACCATCTGTACAACGAGCGGCCTTACACCTACCTGTTCGGAGTGGGCGACGGCACCTATGTCGTCGATGGCTTCAGCATGGCCATGTACCTGAACCACTCCTGCAGCCCGAACTGCGAGACCGAAGAGGATGAAGAAGAAGTCGTCTGGATTCGCGCCCTTCGCAACATTGAGCCGGGCGAGGAACTTGTGTATGACTACTGCCTCTACGATGGCGAGGGTGAAGCACCCTGCACCTGCGGCGCGGAAGAGTGCCGCGGAACGATGTATTCGCCGAAGGAATTGAAAAAACGTAAACGGGTGACGCGAGAGCTCTCAAGCAAAAAGACCACCCAGGGAAAGAGGGCGGCCAAGAAGTAGAGCTTGAAAAGTAGAGTCGGACGATCCAAATGAAAGCACATTTCACGCACTCCCAGTAAGCGCGCGCGTGAAATGTGCGGACACACCAGAACGAGTTCCCGGCCTACTTGGCGGGGGGCTTTTCTTTTTTGCGAGCGGCCCAGCGGGCACGCGCCGCTTCTGACATCTTTTTGCGCGCGGCGGCCGAGATCTTGCGCTTGCCCGTTACCGCAGCTACAGCCTTGACCGTGACCTTCCTGCCACGCTTGGCCGGGACAGACTGCACGCCATCCAAGCTACCCAGAGCGGAAAGGGCTTCATCTACCCGAGCCAATTCTTTACAAAGCCGGATGTGCTCCTGCTTCAACTGAGTTACTGCTGCGCTGATCGCTTGATTTGCCATCCTGACAGTGTAGCAAAGAAATAACTCAGTGGAGTTACTTAGCCGCGTAATTTAGTTACAAGGGTACATCTCGGGTAGCGACAAAAGAATTTCGATAAGTAACCGAACTGACCTATCCCGCCAGCTCAGGACGCATGAGGCGCAGCAGTGAAAGCGCGGCGAGAGTGAGGGAATCCGTCACTTGTCCGCCTTGCACCATCTTATGAAACTCATCCCAGGTAAAGACTCCGCGAATGAGATCTTGTTCCTCGTGCTCGGGCTGGGCATCGAGTTGAGTAAGTCCGGTAGCGGCAAAGACGTGCAAGGGTTGGGTGAGAAAGCCGTAACCGATGTAGATTCGAGCCAGGAATTCGAGGTTGGTTGCGACTAATCCGGTCTCCTCGCGCAGTTCGCCACGGGCAAGTTCCTCGATGGTGTAGTTGTCGGCCTGCTCCCATGTGCCTTGGGGGAATTCCCAGTAGCGGGCACCAACGGCGTACTTAAACTGCTGCACCATGTGGACCCGGCCGTTCTCGACGGGAATGACCATGGCGGCGTCGGGCTTTTCTACCACTCCGTAAATTCCGTCGGAGCCATCGGGGCGGCGGATCTCATCCTCCCGCACGGTCATCCAGCGATTCTGATACACGATGCGCGAGCCAAGCGTCTGCATTCGGAGACTCCCTAGCAAAACTATACTAAGCGCCGTATTAAGCGCCGTGCTTTGGCCTTAGCTGGCAGCGGCGGACACGGGCCAACGGATGGCCCTCCGGTCGCTGACGAACAGGCCTTGCGGCGGCGGAGGCCGACAGGCGGTTATAATCGATTCTCCCATGAGCTATACCGTTCTGGCGCGCAAATACCGTCCACAAAAGTTTGCCGACGTGATCGGACAGGATCACGTTGTGCGTACGCTGAAGAATGCGCTGGAGCAAAAGCGCATCGCCCACGGCTACATATTCAGCGGACATCGCGGCATCGGCAAGACCACGATTGCCCGCATCCTGGCGATGGCCTTGAACTGCAAGTCCAGCGACCGCCCGGTGGCCGAGCCGTGCGGGGTCTGCGACTCCTGCCGCGAAATTCGTGAGGGCTCGGTAGGAACGATGGACGTGATCGAAATTGACGCGGCCACCAATCGCGGCATTGAAGAGGTGCGCGGGTTGATTGCCACCGCCTCGGCCGAGCCTGCCCGCGACCGCTATCGGATTTTCATCCTCGATGAAGCGCACCAGGTAACCGACGCCGCCTTCAACGCGCTTCTGAAGACCTTGGAAGAGCCGCCCTCGTGGGTGGTATTCATGATGGCGACCACGCAGCCGGAGGACATTCCACAGACCATCCGCTCGCGCTGCCAGCACTTCAGCTTTCACGCGGTTCGCTTTGAGGAGATCGTCAACCACCTGCGCCAGATCAGCCAGACCGAGGGCCTGACGGTGGACGAGGACGCACTGGCGCTGCTGGCCGAAGCCGGCGACGGCTCGATGCGCGACGCGCTCAGCATCATGGACCAGGCAATCTCCTGCTGCGGCGATACGGTAACCGCCGAGATCGTGCGCGGGCTGGTGGGAAGCGTTTCCACCGAGGTGATGGAGCGGGTGATGAACGCGGTGCACGAGAACTCCAGCGATACGGTGCTGCGGATTGTGGACAAGCTGATGGTGGAGGGGCAGAGCGCAACTCACTTCGCTCGGCAGACGGTTCGCTTTCTGCGCAATGCTCTAGTGGCCAAAGTTGCCGGGATCGAGAGTCCGATTCTGCAGATCAGCACCGACGAAAAGATGCGCGTTGCAAGCGTTGCCGCGCAATTTAACGAAGAGGAGCTGACGCGCTTTTTGCAGATCATGCTGCGCACCCACGGCGACGTGAGTTACAAGCAGGAGCAGCGCTTTCATCTCGAACTGGGACTGCTGAAGATGGTGCACGCCCAGCGGCTGCTTCCACTGGAGCAACTGCTGAGCAGCGTGAGCCTGGTTGATGCGGCAACCTCGGCAAGCTCTGCGGCCTCCTCTGCATCCCGACAGCCTGCGGCGCGGCGTTCTGCAATCGATCCTCCGGTAAGCCCTGCGACAGGCCCTGTTACGAATCCTGTTACGAATCCTGCAGCACGGCCTTCGACAGGTTCCGGCACGGAGCGGACGGCGCCACCGGCATTTACCTCACGGCCCCCTGGGGTTCCGCCGATGGGCGGAGGTGGGTCGCCCTTCGGAAAGCCTGCGTCCAAGCCATCTCCCTTTGAAGCGGATAAGGCGCGCAAGGGGCGAGAGGATTTGTCTGCCGCGCCGACGACGGGGATACAAGCGGCGAGTGGGCCATTCGACAACGGCGGCGCGCTGGCGGTTGCACGTCAGATGGAGAGTCCCAGTCCCGCGTCCTCCGCAAACCAAGACGCAAGCGTTGCTGCACTCGACGTGGATGCGATCCGCGAGGCGGTGTTGCAGGCGATGGAGACAGGCGGCTCGCAGATGCTGGTTCACGCCTTGGAAGAGGGAGATTGGTCGGGCGAGGGCAACCAGGTTTCCATCCAGGTCGCAATGTCGGCGAACATGATTGAGCTGAGTTACACGAGGGAGCAGGAGAAGCTCTCCAGCCAGGCAGCGACTCGAGTGGCAGGGCGCGCAGTGAAGGTTCGGCTGGTGGGCGGAGCCACGAGTTCGGCAGAGGTAAAGCCTCGCCGCGCCGGCGCGGGGCAGGGTATAACGGCGGGGAGTGGCGATAGCATCAAGACACGCGCCGCCGGTGAGCCGGTGGTGAAACAGATGGTAGAAAAGTTTGGCGCAGAGATTCGCATTGTAATGGACCGCTCGGAGAGGTGACGTTCGATGGACATGAAGCAGATGCAGGAGATGATGACGCGCGCGCAGGAGATGCAGCAGCAGGTGCAGCAGAAGATGCGCGAGACGCAGGTGGAAGCTTCGGCGGGCGGCGGTGCGGTGGTGGTACGCATGAACGGCGAAAAACTGGTGCTCTCCGTGAAGATCGAAAAAGAGGCGGCCAACGATGTGGAGATGTTGCAGGATCTGGTGACGGCGGCGGTGAACGAGGCGGCACGCAAGGTGGATGCAACCGTGCAATCACAACTGACCGGACTGCTGGGCGGGATGGGGCTGCCGCCGGGACTGTTTTAAAACGTGGCACCGGCGAGCGCAATGAGTGAGGATGTTAGTAGTGCGTCGGGGAAGCCTGGGCCGGTGGATTCTGTTACGAGTTTTGTACCCATCCCATTAATTTGTAGGAGACCATGTCTAAGTTTGCCGAGCCGATGGCTCGACTGATTGACGAGTTGAAGAAGCTGCCGGGTGTGGGCGGCAAGAGCGCGCAGCGCTACGCCTTCCACATTCTTCGCGGCTCGGACGAAGACGCCGAAGCACTGGCCGGTGCCATCCGCGAGTTGAAGGCCGCGCTGCGGCTCTGCTCGGTGTGCAATAACATCACCGACGCTGACCCTTGCGTGTACTGTTCGAGCGCCACACGCAACCAGCGCCTGGTTTGCGTGGTGGAGGAGCCGACCAATATCGCCGCCGTGGAAAAGGGACACAGCTACAACGGCGCCTATCACGTGCTGCACGGAACTCTGTCGCCGATCCACGGCGTGGGCCCCGAGCAACTACGCATTGCAAACCTGATGCGCCGGGCCGAAAGCGGCGGGCTCGACGAGGTGATTCTAGCGACCAATCCGACCGTGGAGGGCGAAGCGACAGCGATGTTCCTCGCCGGTCAACTGAAGCCGACCGGGGTACGGGTTACGCGAATTGCAACTGGCATCCCCGCCGGTGGAGATATTGAATACGCCGATGAAGTGACCCTGCAGAGAGCACTGGAGGGTCGACGCGAGATGTAGGTTCGTTTGGAGCAAAAAAAAAATTAAGCCTTGCGGCCATCGCAGGGCTTTTTGTGGTTTGCGCAGACGGGGCGCGGGCAGCTATTCGCGAAGCTTGGCGAGTAGATCCTGAGGGTGGACGGGCTTAGCAAGAATTTGGAATTCGTAGCCACGCTCGCGGGCGTTTTCCAGCAGATCCGCCGTGGCGGCCTGACCGGAGAAGAGGAGAATTTTGCAGGTGGGGAGGAATCCGCGAATGTGAATTGCAGCCTCAATGCCGTTCATGTCAGGCATGATGACGTCACTGATGATGAGGTCGGGCTTTTGACTGCGGGCCATATCGACGGCATCGTTGCCGGTATAGACCGCGGAGGCCTCAAAGCCTGCTTGATTCAAGATAATGGCCAGCGTGTCAGCGATCACATGTTCATCATCGACCACAAGTACGCGCGGTTTTGTCTTTGAGTCGTTCATGTACCTCCTAAGGATGCAGGAACTTAGAGCTACGATTCAGGCAATTATACGGGTGCAAGAGCCGCGCGGGAAGCGGCAGGTTCTCCGGTTCGTGTCCTCGCTTTTCAAATTAGCACGTTATCGACTACTGCGCGCAAAACTCGGAAACCAACAGCGCTGCCTGAAAACACATCTAACCCGGTGCGCAGAAGGTAGATGCGTGAGGATCATGCTGCAAAGATTAAAACATTTTCTTTACATAGGCGGCGTCGCCGTTCTTCTGGGTTTGTGCCTGGGTTGCACCCACGCCGACTATAAGCGCTCGCTGCGGGCGCAGAACGCCTTTTCTCGGAGCCACCAACCAGTGATGCTGGCCGCCTACCAGCCTTGGTTCGGAGGCAACGGTCACATCGACGTGGGTTACTCCTCGCAGGATCGCACGGTGCTGGAGCGCCAGGTCGCCGACGCCAAGCAACTCGGCATCTCGGGATTTGTGGTGAACTGGTACGGCAGGCAGCACCCGTTCGAGGACGCCTCCTATGCCCTGCTGCAGCAGGTTGCAGACGGCGACCGCGAGGGCTTCCAGGTGGCGCTGATGTACGACGAGGATGACAGCGACCCGCCCAATGCCACCGAGGCGGTTCTGGCCGACTTGAACTACGCCTACCAGCGATATATCTCGCGCTCGTCGCAGGTACCCAGCTCAGCGTACCTGCGTTACAACGGCCGGCCGGTGATTTTTATCTTTCCCAAAGAGGGCAACACCGACTGGAACCGGATTCGGCAAGCGGTCAATAGCTGGGACGAAAAACCAATACTGATTTACAAGGATCCGAGCGAAAAGTGGGCTGGAGCCTTTGACGGTTTCTACGCCTGGGTGCAGCCGGGCAAGGGAGGCTGGCAGCGCGACGGCAGTAACTGGGGACAGCAGTATCTGGATGATTTCTACTCCACCATGACCCGCAGCTATCCGCAAAAGCTGGCGGTGGGAGGAGCATGGCCGGGCTTCAACGACACGCGCGCCTCATGGAGCCGCAACCGGCACATGAACCCGCGCTGCGGGCGCACCCTGGAGGAATCGCTGCAGATGTTTCGGCACTACTACGACGCCAGCCGCCCACTTCCCTTCCTGCTGATTGAAACCTGGAACGACTACGAGGAAGGGACAAACGTGGAGGGCAGCGGGCGGGGATGCCGGAGCTAACAGACTGTCGAGTGTCGTATGATCACGGTATGGACGAAACGAGTTTCCGGAAACATGCCGATGATGCAATGGAGCGGCTGACACGCGCTCTGTACGCAGTGGAAGAAGCAGCGGGCTTTGAGGTAGAGGAGCGCGGCGGAGCCTTGCACCTGAACTTCGAGGAGCCGCCGGGCACCTTTGTCATCTCGCCCAACTCGGCGGCGCGGCAGATCTGGATCTCGGCGCTATCGACCAGCTACAAACTGGACTGGAGCGAATCCTACACCGACTTTGTGCACGACCAGAGCGGCGATCCGTTGCTGCCGCTGGTGGCGCGCCTGCTCACCCAGCAGACCGGCAATTCCGTCACCCTGACGTAGCCTTATTCGGTCTAGCCGCCGTTCCGCTATTCGGTGTTGCGCAGATGCTCGGGCGGAGCGACCACCGAAGCTGCCCTGCGCGCATGCTCGGGAATGAACGGCTCAGTGGTGGGCTCACCTAGTTTGCGGCGCAGGTCTTCGGCGATCTGGCGTCCGTGGTGACGTCCGTTCTCGATGAAGATTTCGTTGCTGTTCATCCCCGCGATAATTACGCCTGCAAGATAAATTCCCGCCACGTTGCTTTCCAAGGTCTTGGCGTCCACCACGGGCTTGGAGGAGGGTTGCTCGGAGAGTTCGACTCCGAGCGCGCGCAGGAACGGGAAATCAGGATGGTAGCCGGTCATCGCCAGCACAAAATCATTCTCCATCCGCAGCTTGCCCTGCGGGGTTTCGATCTCGATGGAGTCCGGAGTGATCTCACGTACGGAGCTGTTGAAGTAGGCGGCGATCTCCCGATTCTTGATTCGATTTTCGAGGTCGGGCTTGACCCAGTACTTGACGTTGGGCGAGAGCGACGGCCCGCGATGCACCAGGGTGACGCGGGCTCCGTGACGCCATAGCTCAAGGGCGGCAATGGCGGCGGAATTCTTTGCCCCAACCACTACCACATCCGAGTTGTTGTACGGATGCGGCTCGCGATAGTAATGGGTGACCTTAGGCAGGTCCTCACCCGGACACCCGAGGCGGTTGGGCAGATCGTAGTAGCCGGTGGCAACCACCAGCTTGCGTGCAAGGAACTCAGTCGGGCGGTCGAGGCGGTCGGCGCAGTGCACCAGGAAGGCTCCGTCAGCACCCTCGGTGCGGGTCACGGTGTGGTACTGGCGCACATCCAGGCGATAGAACTCGGCCACTTTGCGGTAGTACTCCAGCGCCTCTGGCCGCGAGGGCTTGGGCTGCGCGCTGACAAAGGGGATGCCGCCAATTTCCAGCAGTTCGGGCGTGGTGAAGAAGGTCATGTTGGTGGGATAGTTAAATAGCGAATTGACCACGCAGCCCTTATCCACCGCAACCACGGAATAGCCCGCGCACTGCGCCTCGATGGCACAGGCAAGGCCGGTCGGACCGGCCCCAATGATGAGTACGTCGAATTGCTCCATCGTGGGCTCCCTTATGAATACAAGAATACAAGTAGATGTTACAACGAATGGAGGAAGATGGCATCCGGAAGAGAAGCTGTTTTCGCGCACCCGGCAGCCACTGTTTTCTATTGCGACTTCTCGCTTTCCCTGTAAACCCCAAAGTCGCAGGTTGATCGCTGTGAGCACCAACCAGTGCGGCAAGGCGGTTCACGATAACGCGCAGGGATTCAGACCGCGCGCTCAGTCCATGTGCAGCCGAGGCACTTTCTGTCTGTAGCCGGTCACCGGACGGGGATCGTGTTCTTTCCTCTTCTGTTTTGGCATCCAATCGGGACTGACACGATCA
Organism: uncultured Acidobacteriota bacterium; assembly: GCA_963838135.1. Classification (GTDB taxonomy): domain Bacteria; phylum Acidobacteriota; class Terriglobia; order Terriglobales; family Acidobacteriaceae; genus TOLSYN. The sequence goes on from CAWIPV010000001.1 coordinate 607,522, forward strand.
GCGCCAGCACTCGCATTGGGAATGTTGCCGCAACCGCACCGCGCCCAATGCACGTGCCAACTGCATAGTGCACTGCACGATCGTCGGGGTGGTCAATTATGGATGAAGCAGGGAGCACAACCGAGCGTCTGCTGGTGGTGGTCGACGGGGCCCCCGGAACGAAACGAACGGTGGACTATGTGGCCAGGATAATCGGCCGACAGCGAGGCTTTCACGTGTACCTGCTGCATCTGTTGCCACCCATGCCGGCAGAGCTACTGGAGTTCGGCGGTGCGGAAGATCCTCGGGAAGAACAGAAAATGCAAGCGGAGCTCCAGCGTGACCAGCAGGCATGGATTGCCTCGGTAAGAGACCAAGCCAAGCCGGCGTTAGACGAAGCGATCGAAGCGCTGCTCTATGCGGGTCTTGCCCACCACGAGATTGATCTTCAATACTCCGATCCGATGGACGACCAGGATGCCAGGGTTGCCGTGCTGAGCCAGGCACGGGCAGATCGGTGTCAAACGATTGTTCTCGGACATGATGCTCCGTTCTGGTTCCGCGAGGTGGCGGGCGGTCATTTGACCGAGCGTCTTCTCCGCCATGCCAACGAAGTTACGATCTGGGTTGTGCAGTGAGCCCGTTCGCAATGTGCGGGCCGCTTTGAGGTAAGCTCAGGAGAGTGCGCGTTCCTCCATGCGTGTACACTTTTTCAATTCATGAACGAACTCAAACTGGCAATCTTTGACGTGGTGGGCACCGTGATCGAGGATCACGGCGAGTTGGTGTCTGCTTTGGGAGACACTCTGGCGGCGCATGGCATTGGGGTGGGCAACGAAGAGCTGACCGAGTTCAAGGGCGCCGCCAAGCGTGAGGTGATTAGCTTCTTTGGCTGGCGCAAGCGGAACGCAACGCTGAGCGAGGCCGCGGTGGATGCGGTTTACGCCGACTTCTCCCGCCTGGTGAACCGGCGCTACGAGGAGCAACTGGCGCCCGTCGAGGGCGCCGAAGAGGTATTCGAGTCACTGCGGAAGCGCGGAATGCAGCTTGCGCTGACCACCGGCCTGGGCAGCTCTACGCTGGAACTGGTGGTGCGCCGGCTGGGCTGGCAGGAGTGGTTTTCCGCAACGGTTTCAAGCGACGAAGTCCCCGCCGGCCGGCCGGCACCGTACCTGATCTTCCGAGCCATGGAGCGCTGCCGCTGCCGGGCGGTGCAAGAAGTGGTCAATGTCGGCGACACTCCTCTGGATCTGCAGTCGGCCGCCAACGCCGGAGTAGCTTTGAACATAGGCGTGCTCAGCGGGCAATACCGGCGCGAGCGCCTGGTCTGTGAGCCACAGGACGCCCTACTGGCCTCGGTGGCCGACCTACCCACCTTGCTTGCCCAGCGCATCTAGGAAATATATTAGGTATTTTTTTCATGGTAAGTAGCCGAATTACACGGTTATGAGGAATTTACCTAATATGCGACTGCGCTTTGGGGAGGTACAAAGGATTGTCTCTCAAGAAGTGCAGGATGCCATTCTCATGTTGACTCTGAAAAAACCGACGAAGCCCTACTACAGTGAGGCTGAGGCCGCCCACTCTCTCTGCATCACTTTGGAAGCCCTCCACGAAATATTGGACCAGTATGTTTTCACCGCAGAGCACCCCCGCCCGGTGCATCTGGAATTTACTCACGCCGAGTTGCTTCTACTCTCGGTCTGGGCAAAACCCGTGCGTGGCAGCAACGTGCTCGCCATGCCCACCAGAAACTAAGGTAACGCGGGGATTATTGTTCATGGGGCAGGTAATTTATTCTCATCCGGCGTGGGCGCGACGGCTTGTCCGGCCCGCTGTGAGCGGCAATTTTGTTTGGCCCACTATCTGCAGACAGAAACTGTCTGGGGAGATGGGCATGGCGGATATGAAGCGAGAGGCGTCACAAGAATACTGGAGGCCTGCACCAAGCGCAGGGAATCCGTTTTCGACGCTCGGCTCAAAAGCGCGGGAGAACGAAGCGTGCTGTTCCGTCTGCAGTACCCCGTACGCCACAGGAGCGCGTTTCTGTCACTTCTGCGGCCTGAGTCGCGAGAGTAGTAATGAAAGGCGGAATCCAATCAAGCACTGGCTCGACCTCGACGCCATTCGCAATCGCTTCGGGCTTTCCAACGCTTCGCTGGTGTTGGTGCTGGCCGCAGCCATATTCATGATTGCAACGATGATGACCGGCTTGGTCTACAACACCTCGACGCTGGCCGAGTGGCAGGCGGTTCAGACCTGGCGCATTGAGTGGCTGCTGGCGACGGTGGTGGCGCTTTTGACAGCAATGCTGTTTAAGGCGAAAACTTAGGCAACAGACGTAGTGATTTCCGCAGCAAGAAGGCGCCCGCGCGGCGCCTTTTTGCTGCGCGCAATCGTTGCAGAAGGCAGCACGGTTTGTGATAGGCTAGATTTGTGTGGGCGCGTAGCTCAGTTGGTAGAGCAACGCCCTTTTAAGGCGTGGGTCCTGGGTTCGAGTCCCAGCGCGCTCACCAAGATTCTAAAGAACTTACGCCAAATCTGATAAGCAAGTTTCAGACGCCATAAGACGCCATAAGGGGCTGGGATGAAGATTCCGGCCTTTTCTATTGCCCGGAAGTTTGGATTCTTGGCTTTCAGCTTCTTCTTCGACCGCGCCTTTGGCCGTACCATTCGGACGACTTTGGCGTGAGCTCTCTGCTGATCCGCACTGACCGCCTGGGAGTACAGACCGAGCGTCAGAGTCGGCGTGGTATGCCGAAGCTGGGATTGCGTGACCTTCACGTTCTCCCCATTCGAGATCAGCAAGGTCGCCAGCGACCGGCGTAGAGTGTGCCAGCCGATCGGTGCCTGCTTGCTGCTCTTGAGTCCGGAGATCTTCTCGATCACCGGCCGGATGTGTTTGCGGAAGAGGATCTGGTACGTGTACGGCGTCTTGCCGTGAAAGAACGGACTGGCGAAGATTTAATCCTCCTCCCCACGATAAGGCGTGTGCTCGCGCCAGAGACGCAACGCTTCCATAATCGGCTTGGCCAATGGGAGATCGTTGTCGCAGGACTTGGTCTCCTTCAATTCCCCCTGAGATAAGGCCCGCTCCGACCTGAGCGTCCCGATCTTCCATTGAACATCCTTCCACTTCAAGGCGATCAATTCCGAGGCCCGCAAGCCCGTCACGGCATCCAGCAATGCCATAGTTGCCTCGCGCAGAGGAAGGTTCTCGATCACCTTTTGAACAACCTTCGGGGCCAGCACGACCCGCTTGATCGACACCTTGCCGCTCTGACGAACTCAGTTTGTACTACCCAACCACTCGTCGATACGTTTGATTCGTCGAAATTACGGCCATAGACCGAAAGCGTGTACTTGATGCTTCGGTGCCAAAGTATCTTGGAGAGCGTGAGGTAGTCCTCCGGGTGCGATTCCAGGTAGGCATAAGCGAATGCGTCACGGAAGAGGTGAGGTGTCATGCGCCGTCCTGCATACTTGAGCACGGTCTCGGCAACGAGATCTGTTGTGACCGACCGGTCAAGCCTTCCACCATCGCGGTTGAGGAAGAGAGCACCTGGATCATGTGCAGCCGCGAGCCTTGGTCTGTGCTGAGCGAGGTATTCTTCGAGCAAAGGAATGAGGCGGCGCGGCAAGATTCCGCGGACCTCGTGTCCCATCTTTGTTTCGTCCTTGCGAAAGTGAAATTGCCAGAACTTCGACTGAGTATCCACCTGCAACGCATCCTCCACCCACCTCGGGTGACCAGCCAAGCTCTCGCGCCTTCGCGAGCAGTCGCCGGGCGTGCTGGCAGTACGTTCTCACCGAGTTGGCCGAGTACCTCCGCTCTTTTAGGTACAGCGCAAACGAGGGGCTTACATCGAGCAGAAATTCAAGCGGCAGCTTATTAATCGACAGGTTTGCGAACTCCGAGAGATGATTTGCGGTAGTCGACATCATCGGTGCTGACTTGTTTGTTGGGTCGAGGGCATTGAGCACGTCCTGTACTGTCGACGGCAGGTGTGGGGATATAACGCACGGTTGCGAAGCTGGGCGAGGCTGTAGGGCACTTGCATCACCAATTGCGCAGATAGACGAGGACATATATCAGTCATTCCCTTCTTTATAATTGCAGTACCTTTGGTGGTTTTGCAGATAAAAGCGGCGCATTCAAGATGTCTCGCGCAGGTGCCGGGGTAGCTCGGAAGACCCTCGACACACTGCGCGATATACCGAAATGCTACGAAGCTACGGTGTGGCTGCGTGAGCTGTTTGTGAGAAACTCTTCCAGGTCCAGTGGCAAGAATTTCGCGTGGCCGGGTAAGTTTCTGGAGTTCAGTTCGCCGCGCTTCGTCCGTTCCTGGATCGCTCGCACGGAGACGCCGAAGAGCTGGGCGACATCGTCAAGTTTGTACAATGCTTTTGGTTGAAGGCCTTTGCTTGCCAGGACGGTTTCGAGCAGCATGTATCGAGCGGGCTTAGGTGTATCGCTTGCCATGGTGTTAATCCTTGAGTGAGGCGGGAGTCGTGTTGAGGAGTAAGTAGGTGAGACCGTAGTGGTAGAGACGAACTTATGATCATCTGAAACTAATGCCGTACAAAATTGGTGTTGGTCGGGATCTGTTCACCAGGCCGGAGCGGCACTGACGCGGCCGCCCCCGTATGCCGACCATTATTCGGACCAATCCCAGTTTCTGAGCGCGCCATAAGGATCGGCGGCATGTACGAGGCCGGACATCACGCTTGATCCCATCGAACCTCCATCAGTCAATTTAAGTTGCCTGGCGCGGGCTTCATATCGTTGACGTACTTTACGGTCTAGATACGATGGAATGCTATCTGTCAGATCGTCGCTAGCAAGGAGACTGCCGTAGGCATCGACCAATTCGCAATCACGGCATCCCTTCCGAGATCCCGGCGCGTCCTCCATATCCATTAACTTACGTACACGTTCGAGCACCGGTACTACGACACCTTCCGGATCGAGAGTAACTTCCACGTAATTCGGTCTGAATTTCGCCAACATGTGCGTATCGGGCGCACATTGGGCTTGGAGAAATCTGGCGTCAGTCAGGAGGTTTCCGCATGAATCGGGCCGCCTCAGGCTGCTACCGCGACCGAAACGCTCGCACTTGCACCACGCCGAACGCAATATCAGATATTGCTGTAATATCGTTCACATGAGGCCTCGCCTTCCCCGCCCATCTGCCTCCTCCTCGCCCGCCATAATCACAGTGCGGCGTCTCCTGTCTCACATACCTATCATTTCCGGAGTTAGCCTGATCTTGGCTTTCTCGTGGGCCGGCACAGCATTGGCGCAAGAGGATAATGTGTCGGGTTCAACAATTGCGCGGACAGCATCGGTCTACACCATTGACGATCTGGGCCTATTGGCACCTATTGCCGATGATGTTACTGTCTCATTGAATCGTGATGGCGTAGTAGCGTACTGGACAAGAACAAAAGAAACGGTTCATGCAACGCTGTGGCATAGCGGCCAGGCCACAAACATCGGTAACTTGCCAGGCTATCCGAACAGTATCTCTCATGCGATCAATCGTCACGGCGACATGGCCGGCTGGATGAATACGAGCGCTAATCTCGTGGATAGCCTGTCGACCACGCGCGGCTTCATCCAACATCGCGGACACATCCGGATCGTTCCCACATTGGGTGGACGGGATAGTCGCGTGAACGGGCTGAACGACAAGGGCGCAGCGGTGGGCGCGGCGAATCTTGCCGGTGGCGCGCGCCACGCATTTGTGATTTCAGGTTCCAGTATTGCCGACCTGGGGACACTGCCTTCCGGTAAATCGAGTTCAGCCTTCGCTATCAACAATGCCGGTGTGATCGTCGGCGAGGCCGACATCGATGGCAAATCCTATCATGCGGTTTTATGGATGGATCGAAAGATCGTCGACCTTGGAACCCTCGCCCACGGAGTTGTCAGCACCGCGAGAGCTATCAACGACCATCGCCAGATTACTGGATTCAGCGATACTTCCGATGGAGTTCATGCGTTTCTTTATGCCGACGGCGCTATGCGGGATCTCGGCACACTGGGCAAGGATCCGAGTGAAGCATCCGGAATCAACAACCGTGGTGAAGTGGTAGGAGCATCGAACATTTCGGGAACCAAGCGTCATGCTTTCTTGTGGCGGGATGGTCGAATGACCGACCTGAATGATTACTTGCCGGAGGGATCGGATTGGGTTCTGCTCAATGCGTTCGACATCAATGATCGAGGGCAGATAGCGTGTTCAGCCCGCCGCAGGGGCGAGACGAATCACCTGCTCCTGTTGACGCCCCAATAGAGTGATGAAAAGTAACAATTCGGGTCGATGTTGGTTTACTGGCCGCGTACGGAATCCTTTGACAGATTGTTGATTGATGCTCCTGCAGCCGCCGTCTGGCCGTTGCAGTATTCCTTCGCCAGAAAGTCTCGTAAGAACTGTAATCGGCAATAGAATTTAGAGGCATACCATCCTTACGGCAGAAACAAGAAAGCCGCAAGGATGGGATATTCAGCCGGCAGTCTTACTCCACAGTGATGGTGAACGTCTCAGTGCTCTTTACCGAGCGGGCATTTGTGTAAGTCGCTACATACACGTTTGCGCCCGTGCTTAACGGAATGTCGTTAATCTGACGCGAGGTAGAGGTGAATCCGTTGGGTCCGGTCCAACTCCATGATCCGCCCGATACCGGCTGCGGGCCAAGGTCCACTGCCGTGGTGGTGGAAGCCACGGTTGCGGTGGATTCCTCCGTCCAGGTCGAGCCTCCATTCACTGAGATGTATGGAGTGATCGCAGTGGACGTTCCGCCAGTGACCGTGACGGTAAACGTCTCCGCGCTCTTGCAGCCTGCAGCATTTGTGTAAGTCGCCACATACACGTTTGCGCCCGTGCTCAGTGCGATGCGGTTGATCTGGCGCGAGGTGGAGGTGAATCCGTTGGGTCCGGTCCAACTCCATGATCCGCTCGATACCGGCTGCGGGCCAAGATCCACCGCCGTGGTGGTGGAACTGACGGTGGCGCTCGATTCCCTGGTCCAGGAGGTGCCTCCATTCACGGAAATGTACGGAGTGATCGCGGTGGGCGTGCAGGTGGTGGTAGCGGACACGGTCAGTGAGATCGTGGTGGATGCGGTCATGGTGCCGGAGGTTCCGGTGATTGTGACAGTGGAGGTTCCGGCAACAGCCGTGCTGCTGGCCGTCAGCGTGAGCACGCTGGTCGAGGTCGCAGGGTTGGTGGCGAACGCCGCGGTAACTCCGCTGGGAAGGCCCGAGGTGGCAAGAGTTACAGAGCCGGTAAATCCGCCCACGTCCGTCACCGTGATGGTGTCGATGGCGCTGGCGCCTTGGGTAACCGACAGTGCGGACGCCGAAGGCGCTAGGGTAAAGCTCGATGTACCGGACAGAAGGCCATATATGACTACCTGCTCGGAATCGGTCCCAACGTATACTTTGCCATTGGCGATGGTCGGGGCACAGAACTTTGCATAGTTTCCATAGCCGTCACGCGATGAATTCTGCGAGGTGCTCCAAAGCAGCGTTCCTAAGTTAGTAGCATCGTAGGCGTACATATTGCCTGCGACTGTTGCATGGTCGGGGTCGCCGGTAGGAGCCGTTGCCCAAACGATTGCTGTACCTGTAGTGGTTCCATCGGAGGATACGGACACCGCGCCGCTGGTGGTTCCACCGGGGGTGGAGTAAGCGCTCTGCGATGTTGGAGTGGTTTCAAATACGCTACCTGTAAAGTGATACATCTTGAGCGGCTCGTTGACGCCCCAGATATAAAGGTTGTTGTTCCAAAACGCAGGATTTCCCCATAATCCATTGGTCGCCTGGAACTGCTGAACTACTTGATTAGCGGATGTGTCTAGTTTGCCCATATTGTCGGTGTCGATAACAAACAGAATACCGGCCTTGCTTCCACCCGCGATATAGCTGGTGCCTGGAACCGCGAATGCGCCAGCAGATCCCAAATCTAGATCGTTCCCATTCCAGGAGTTGTACTCATTGGGTTTGAAGTAATCCACAACTGTCAAAGTGCCGCCGCTCGGAACGAGCTTGAGAAAACTTTGGCCGTAATCCTCAGAGGCATTGTCCGTACTCTGCGTGCTGTTGGCGGTAACCACATAGACATTGTTTGAGGCGTCGGCGAGAAGGCCTTGGCCGCCCATCCAGATCGCGCCTTCACCGCTGTTGGGCGTAACGTTGAATACGTATTCTTGCTGCAAAGTGCTGGGCGAATAACCCAACAGCCATCCATGGTACGGATCGTAGTCTTCGTGCGAGGCGAAAGCCAGGTAGACAACACCATTGATGAGCGAAACGGCAGCCCTCTGATTTTCCTGCGACGCGACAAAAGAAACCGTTGATCCGTTGCCCCCGACACCCGAGCCGCTGGCGGTTGCCGCAATCTCCACCGGACCGCCAAACTTCTCTGCGCCGGTGGTGATGTCCAAAGCGTGCAGACGGAATATCTGTGTGCTATTTTCGTAGGTTTTAGCTGTAACATAAATGGTGCCGCTTGTGGGGTCAACTACCGGCGTGCTGATGATGCCAACCTCAACCAGAATATTTTGCGTGTTGATGACGGAGCTCGGAACTGGGGTTCCGAGCGAAACATGCCAGTACTGCGTTCCGGAATCCGCATCGAAGGCATAAACGCTATCGTGCGCGGTGGCGACATAAATCACATTGTGCGTTCCGCCGGAAATTGCCACATTGGGATCATAGAGCGGCTGTGCGTAAACAAAGCCATCGACCGGCATGGTAAATAATTTACCAAACGAACCCTCGTTGACGTTGCTGGTGGTGAGGATTGTCTCGTTCGGGTTCGCGCCGGACCGGCTCAGGTCGTTGTGCTGTGTGAGCACGCTGACCGTTTGGCTCACGCCCGGTTGCACTGACAACATTGTCAGAACGATGAATGCCGGTAAGACGGCTTGGCGCGCCAAGGGAGAGATGCGAAGCATGGGGAGTGCTCCTTTTCTGCGATCAATCATTTGAAGCAGCTTGTCGGCCGCAAGATGCTCGTCGATTTCAACGAGACGGCCGTCAACACGGCATGGAACAATGTGCGCACAAACGCCCATGTGAAAGGCCGGCAGATGCAGGTCAGCGGATGACACCTAAGACCACGAAAAGCAGTGATAATCCAGCAAACAGAGCGCAGATAGAGCGCAGAGCCCTGCTGCTGAGGGCATACAAGTCTGCCACCTCAACGTTAGGTTGCCAGTGGGTGCAAAACAACGGTTTCCCGAAGGACATAGACCAGTGCTACTGGGACAATTCCCAATTCCCGCAATGGGATAGTGAGATACTGGGCCTGTTGTCGTCCGGTATCGCAAGACTCTGGAACTCGACCACAATTCAGCGTAAAGTGCCTCCGTGAAAAAATACTCGTAAGAACGCTATTGTTGACGGTCGCACTGGTGGTGGTTTTTGTGTCGTCCGTGAAGACGTTGTACTTTACGGACGATAGTGCGAAAGCTACCTTGCTGTGGAACGCAAACGAAGCATATATATTCGTAAATGAAGGCGAACTCGGATACCGGGTCAGTTACTTGGAATATATCGGCGAGTTTCTCAAAGAGTATTTCATGGGTACTCCGCAGGTTAACGATAAGCGCTTTTCCGTTATAGTGCTGCACCTGACTTCAGCGTCGATCCAACGAAACGAGATAGATAATATTGATTTTGATCTTTTCACGCCTATTGAAGGAACCATCTACGCAAATCACGAGGGTGCCTTGTGGAAGTGGTCGGGAACTCATTTCGTGAGAACTAGTGCAGAGGAGCAGCAAAGGCTTGGCGGTTTCGGAACCCTTTCCGCGAGCAACTGGACGAATGTTCATGGATGGTCTCGCCGGTGCGGCATCTTGAGTCAATCGGAAAGAGAGGTAACTTTGCCTCTCACTCTCGGCGGAAAACCGCTCACCATTTTGTCGAAGCAAGGTCCGGGACGCGACCAATCACTCGATCTTCTGCGGCCCAACCAAGCTTCTGAGAGGATCTTTTATGCTGGCAATCGAGCTCGGAAGATAAGTAAAAGCGAATACGAGCAAACTTTTGCAAAACGCCGATCGATGGTAACCGATTGAATGAGCACGCTCTCAAAGCCAACCCAAACAAGATACTGGATGTAAATCGCCAAGGCACTCACTATCTCGACCTGAGATAGTGAGACGAAAGCCCTGTTTTCGCTCACAATCTTGGAAGGTACTCGTTCCTGAGCATAAAATGCTGCACATGAAAGTGAAGTCTCCATTGTGAAGCTTCCATATTCAGAAGGCAGGATTCTGTGGAGGTTGGCGCTGAATTCGATAGAAAGATCCGCGTTGGCGTCGAATTAAGGCGCGTCACAATTCCCAGAGTGAGAGCGGAATGCCGGCGATCGAACCCCTCACGAGCCCGGAGCCAGAGGAAGAAATGCAAGAGGCGACTAACAGCCAGAGTACTGAGGACGATTCTCTTCTTGAAACGGAATCAGAGCCCTTACCCCCGGAAATCCCGGGAGTTCCCGAAGCATGAAACGTGCCGCAGAACCTTTCCGCGGCGGATTGATTTATCAGACGACGTTCAGACGCCATAAGCGTTGCGCTGCTTGTATCTGCCTGAATCTATTCAGACGCCATTGGAGATAGCGAACCGTGCAAGTACTTCTTTATCTTTAGCTTAGCCACGCCTTTAAGGCGTGGGTCCTGGGTTCGAGTCCCAGCGCGCTCACCAGCTACCTGATTGAAATCACGCCACTTATTGAGAATCCAAGGGCCCGTTAGGGTCCGTTACTGGATTCTCAACTCTTTTACGACCTTTTCGTGGGCGTTTCGCATGTCACTATCTTCAGTTACGTGCCTCGGACGCTCGGGTAGCAATTGCACGAAGCATTCCAGCGAACATCCAGCGATGGACGGGATACAGGGCGTACCAGTAGACAAGGCCGCCCAGGCCCGCAGGGTCAAAGATGGCGGTCTGACGGATATTAGATTCTTGAATGTCTGGGGCTTCGCTGGTCGGCTCAACCTCGAAGTTTAGCCAGGCGCGCCCAGGGATCTTCATTTCGGCGACAAGACTCAGACGGCGATCGGGCTCGAAGGCTTCCACCCGCCAGAAATCCAGCGCGTCGCCAACCGTTAGAGTCTCGGGGTTGCGACGCCCTCGGCGCATTCCAACGCCGCCGGCCAGGATATCCAGAAAACCGCGCATCCGCCACAGAACATTGGCAAAATACCAGCCGTTCGCTCCACCAATTCGCCGGATAGGAGCAAAGGCTGCCGCCGGTAAAACCGAGACGCGCAGCGTACGGGAGTCCACAAGCCTGGTTCCGAAATGCACACCACCCCACGTCGAGGTTCTCGCCGCCGATGAAAGGGCGTCAGACCAGCGTGTCTCAGCAAATTCCTGGTCTTCATTCAGCAGGGCTCTCTCAATGGCATTTCTCAAACCCATGGGCCTGATATCAAAGACTCCGAGTGCCAATGGGCTCTGCACCAACGTCGGATTGCGCAGGCTGTCGATCAGTTTGCGGCCCACGCGCGCATAAATGGGAGTCACCAGCCCCAACCACAAGCTGGAGAGACGCGGGGTCAAGACAGGAACGGAAATCATGATGCGGTGCAATCCACGCTGTCTCGCATACTCGCGCATGATGTCGCCGTAGGAAACCTGGTCGGCACCGCCAATTTCAAAAACGCGATTTTCTTCGAGTGGCAAATCCAGCGCATGCACCAGGTATTTCACCAAATCCTCGATGGCGATGGGTTGTGCTTTGACGGAGACCCAGCGCGGACAGATCATCACCGGCAGACGCTGCACCAGTGCACGAATCATCTCAAACGAAAGGCTGCCTGAGCCGATTACGACGGAAGCTCGAAATTCGATGACCTCTATACCCGATTGCCGGAGGAACTCGCCAACCTCATGGCGACTACGCAAGTGTGCAGATAGTGATGAATCGGCTTCACCCAATCCACCCAGATAGATGATCCGCCGAATCCCGGATTCCCTGGCCACCACTGCGAAGTTCTCGGCGGCAACGCGGTCTTGTTCTTCGAATTTCCCAGCCGAGCCCATGGAATGGACCAGGTAATATGCCGTGTGGACACCGGCCATGGCCAGTCGCAGTGTGGTGCGATCCAGGCAGTCGCCGGCTACGACCTCGCTTCCCGGCCTTGTTCGAGCTTGCAGAACCTCCGGGCGCCGGGCAAGGCAGCGAACCCGCCTGCCGCCAGCCTCCAGGGCCGTCAGGAGTCTGCCTCCAACGTAGCCGGTGCCGCCGGTCAGCAGGATCAGGGCCGAATCGTCAGAGTGCTTGAGCATGGTCATTTCATCTTCCTCTTGTGCTTCTCAGTGCTGCCAGGGCGCGTTTTCGTGCCTCTTCGTGAGCGATGATCGGAAGAGGATAATCTCTTCCCAGCCTCAAGCCCGCCTCTGCCAGCCTCGACGCCGGTGCCTTCCAGGGCTTGTGTATCCATCGATCTGGAAGTCTCGCCAACTCGGGCACCCAGCGACGGACGTACTCGCCAGCAGCATCGAACTTCTCTCCTTGAATCACCGGATTGAAGATTCTGAAATAGGGAGCCGCGTCGGCGCCGCACCCTGCCACCCATTGCCATCCCAGGCTGTTGTTGGGCAAGTCGGCATCCACCAGCGTCTCCCAGAACCAGGCCGCACCCTGCTGCCAGCCGATCAGCAGGTGCTTCACGAGAAACGAGGCTGCCACCATCCGCACCCGATTGTGCATCCACCCCGTCTGACGCAACTCGCGCATCCCCGCATCGACCAGCGGATAACCCGTCCTGCCTCGCTTCCACGCCCCCAGGGTTTTCGCATCGGTCATCCAAGGGAAAGCCGCAAACTCCGGTCGAAGGCACTGCTCAGCGGACTCCGGAAAATGATAGAGCAGATGGTACGCAAACTCGCGCCATCCAAGCTGCCGCAGATAGGCATCGCACGCAGTCCGATCACTGACCACTCCGTCATTCGCCGCATTCTGGACCGTGCGCCAAACCTCGGCGGGACTGATCTCCCCGAAGTGCAGGTGCGGTGACAGTCGCGACGTGCCAATAACGCCAGGCCTGTCGCGCGCCGCCGAATAATCCTGTAAGGCTGCTTTCACAAAGCGCATTAGCCGCTTCTTCGCTCCGCGTTCTCCAGGCTGCCAGCTTTCACCAAGCCTGGATGTCCAATCGATTGCAGGCTCCAGTTTGAGTTCTGAAAGTGCCAGGGATCGTGGCCACTTGCGGGGCGGGAGCAGCTTTCCGGGAGAGTTCTTGCAAGGCGATACCACGGACCGGATGAGGCACGCCCTCCAGAAAGCCGTGAATACGCGATACGGCTCTCCCCTGCCATTCCGAATCATTCCGGGCTCAAACAGAAGGCTACCGTCGAACTCCACGGCTTCGATCCCACGTTCTCCAAGTTGCGACTTCAGCTTTCGACCGCGCGCAACGGCCGCCGGCTCATAACGGCGATTCCAGAACACCGCTGAGGCGCGCGATTCCGCCAGCAGATCATCCAATGCCGCACCTGTCGGCCCGCGGCGTATGATCAGGCGCGATTCGCGCTTTTCCAGTTCGGCGCTGAGAGCCGCCAGCGATCGGTGCAGCCACCATTGCGCGGCTGCATTCGGCCGCCAGCGGCCCTCCTCCTCCGGTGCCCAGATATACACCGGAATCAGCGGGCCGCCCCGTTCGAGCACGGCGTCCAAGGCTGGGTTGTCCGCCAAGCGCAGATCTTGCTGGAACCAAACCAAAGCCGGGGCTTCGCTCATGCTGATCGCCTTCTTGACTCTCATGACATCGCTCACCAACCGCCCCTCTGAAAAGGGCGCAAACTCTCGACGATTTGTACTGGTTGCCTTGCCGTCGCCCTTGCGGCATCATCTTCTCATGAAGCCACTCCGGCTTTTGCCGTTGTTTCTGGTCGCCGCAATTGCCTGTGGGCAAGAGGCGCCGGTAGCGCATGCTCCCGGAGTTGCCAGCCAGTCGGCGGCCGCCACGCTCGAGGATGCCCCGCCTGTCCCAACCTCTCGCTCATTACCGGATCCCATTGAACTTGTTCGTCGCCTGAAGGCCCATCAAAAGCAGATTGAGGAGCGGCGCAAGGACTATATCTGTGAGTTCACCGAGGAAACTCGTGTCCTCGACAGCAAAGGCACGATAAAGAAAACGGAATCCAAAGGCTACGAGTTGTTCTTCGACAGCGGCTATCCCATCTCTCGCCAAGTCAGCAAGGAGGGCAAGCCGCTGGACGAGCACGAGGCTCAGAAGGAAGGGCAGCGGGTCGACGAGGAGATAAAGAAAGCTCGAGAACTCGCCGAGAAACAAACGAAAATCGATGAGAATCCCGATGAGGTGCGCATCGACCAGATACTGCATGCCACGGTGATGAAGAACGGGCGCTATGAAACTTACCGCGGGCGCGAGGCGTTGGTTTATGACTTCGAGCCAAACCCACAGTTTCAGCCACACACCCGCGCCGAGAGTCTCGCCAACAAGTTAGGCGGAACGGTGTGGATCGATGCGCAAGACGTCGAGGTAGCACGACTCGATGCCCGCGTGCTCGACAGTTACAAAGTTGCGGCCGGGCTAGTGGCTTCCGTCAAGAAGGGTTCAGACCTGATCGTTGAACAGGAGCGTGTAAATGACGAGGTCTGGCTGCCGTTGTTTCTCGACTTCAGTCTGGACGCACGTTTCATGATTTTTAAACCTGTACACGAGCGCATCATCGATCACTTCTCAAGCTACCGCAAGTTTCAGGTGGGGGCCACAATCAAACCGGTGGAGTAGCAGTAATCACGACAGAAGGACATGGACAAATGGGGCACGGAAATGGACGGAGTTCGGCGAACCAATGTGAAGGTGCGGAATGAAACGGCGCAGGTAGTACCCACCGCGAAACTACGCGCTCCAAACCGGGTTTGTAGGAAGGTACTAGCGGGATAAGTGCAGCTTCAGTAGATTGCATTTGAGGACTGAGAATTATGAAATTCTTTATAAGAACAAGAAGTACCGGAGGATTGACGGATATCCTGCATGGAGTTTTCCAACCGGGGCAGGCCGCGGCGGCAATGGAACCGAGAATTGGACTACTGATTCGGCAGGGGCTGGCGATCGTACTGAGTGCACTGATCATGATTTCACTGGGGCAGAGTGCGGCGTTTGCGCAATCGGCGCCTTTGTCCAACGACGCACAGTCCGCTCCTCCAATTGCCGATGAGGGTCAGCCAGCCGCCGACAGCGGTCAGGCTGTTCCGCAGGTACAACCCTTGGCGGCTGACCAGCTTGATCAGTTGGTGGCACCCATAGCACTCTATCCCGACGGGCTAGTGGCACAGGTTCTTGCCGCTGCTACCTATCCCACCCAAGTGGTGGAGGCCGATCGCTGGCTGCAGACACAGGGCAGTGCCTCCCCAGCTCAGATTGCTACCGGCGCTAACAGCCAGAACTGGGACCCGAGCGTGAAAGCGCTCACCGCGTTTCCGACGGTGCTGGCGCAGATGGACAAGAACCTTCCGTGGACCACGGACCTGGGCAATGCCTACTACAACCAACCCCAGGACGTAATGGATTCCGTGCAGGCGATGCGCCAAAAGGCGCAGGTTGCGGGTACGTTGCGCAGCACGCCGCAGCAGACGGTAACCCCCGATGCCGGCCAAATCATGATTGCGCCAACCACCCCTGCGGTGGTCTATGTCCCGGCCTATAACCCGTGGATGGTCTATGGCGCCCCGATCGCGGTATTTCCGGGTTTTTACTGGGCTGCGCCTCCGGGGGTTTTTGGGGGTGGACTGGCGATCGGCTTTGGAGTTGGCGTCGGCGTCGGTGCCTTTGCGAACTGGGGCTGGGGATGGGGTCACTGGGGTATGGGATGGGGTAGCCACGCTGTCTTATTTGACCGAGGTGCTTACTTCACCCACAGCGTGACCGTGACCAACCGCGGATTCAATCGTCCGGGCGGACCTGGGCCCGGCTTTGCAGCGCGCGGAGCTTACGCAAGGTCCGGCGGATTCATCCGTCCGGGCGGCAGCGTTAATCGCGGCGCGAGCATGTCCGGCGACAACACCGGACGTCTCGCACGTCATCCTGCAGCAAGGCGGCACGGTAAAGCCCCACGGGCGTAGGCTGTGGTGGTGGCGCGCACGCCAGTGCTACTGCAACCTTTTCGAGCGATTTGGCTCGGGTGGGAGTCGCGGCAGGAATGCATCTAATCAAGGACGGGATCATCCTGAAAGAGGTGCAACACCATGAGCCGCAAATCGAATGAGCGTCGTGATCGTGACGCAGAGGCAGAGGAACTTGACGTAGATTCAGGGCAGGTAGGTCCGGAGAGTGGAGGGCAATCCGGTGATTCGCAAGGGTTGTCCACAGACAGCGAAGCTGCCGACGAGAGTGTGGAAGAACTTGCCGAAGAGGGACAAGCATACGAGGCAGACGTCGTCGAGGGCGTTGAGGACGCGGAAGAGCATGCGGAGCGTCCGGTTCGAATTCGCGAAGACCAGCGGCCAGCCCATGAAAGCGAGCTGCCGCCCGATCCCGACTGGAAGTAAGTCTCAGACAGTATTGTCTCGCGCTCAGCGCAGTGAAGCTGCGATCTAGCTTACCTGTCGTCGTGACATTTGAATCGCTTGTTTCAAGTAGAGGATCAAGATGCGCTGGAGATCGTTGCCTGCTTGTGACTCGCCACCGGGTACTCTCTTGATCCGTGTACCAACAGGGCGATCTGAAAGACGTCTTCCAGCACGTGACGCGCCGCGGCAATCTTTTCCGCCTGCTTGCTTCGCGGAACGTAGCCGTCGGCGATAATGTCGATGTGTCCGTCAGTTTGGCTGATTGCAATGGTGCAAATCGCGTGATCGTGCTGGCTGTCGAGACTATCGGCGAGACGCAAGATTCCTCCCAGGCTATCGATCAGGTGCCGGTCCTCTGAGGATAAGGCTGCATAACTCTTTTTTGTTGTGGGCAGGGCGCCACGATGATAACAGGCCACCAGAGCTGCAATCAGCATGTCAGTCGCCGACCAACCGGGCGGCACTTCCAACTTTTGTAATAGGCGACCGCAGGCCTTGTGGCGGGCCTTGTCGCGCCCCCCGTGCCCTACCCCATGTGTAAGCGCGGCAACCTGCAGCAGATCGCGTGGGCTGACCGTTCCAGCACCACGCGCAGGTGCCAGTCCAGCCACCTGCAGTGGGTCGTAGAGTTCAAGGCAAAACCCGGTGACCAACTGCGTGTGGGCCGGATCGGGATCGAGACTAGCCGCCCAGGTCCCGAACCTCTTCAGCACTGCCCTATGCAGTTCCTCTCCTGCGGGCAATCCGTTCCTCCACTCCTGCCATAGAGAGTGCCGCCCAACCATTTTGTCCCGGTATGCCTGTACGCGCTGCGTTCGCTCCCGCGAAACCGCGACGAACCACCGTTTTCTTTCTTCCGGCGAAACGAAGGCTTGGATCTGGCAAGCGGTGCTCCACAAAACATCAAGGTCATGAACTTCCCCCAGCACATCCTGGATGCGTCTGAGATCCCGTCCCCAAGCCTGATCCTGCTCCGGCAGAAAGTTTTCTATAACGTAACGAAGTTTCTTGAAGCCGATGCGCAACTGATGCATGGCTGCCTTACTGCGGTTTCTCAGAGCCCTGGCATGAAGCTTGTGCGCCGCTTCGTAGCGTTCCAGTGCGAGCACCTGAAAAACTTCAGTCGGATTCCCCACACCTTGCACCAATTTGTCCAGCTTTTGCGTCCATTGCTGCCAACGTTGAGTATCGAATTTGTCCAGTACCTCGGCGGCATTGGTCTTTAGCTCCGCCTCGCGTTGCAGACAGTGGATTTTGAGGCGCTCGGCTACGGGCGGGCAGTCGCGCTGCAAACGCTCAATCCATTCCAACTGGACCTGCGTATCGCGCAACTCACCGAGGGACGAAAAAAGGACCTTACCGGCCTTGCGCATCTTTCCCCAGGCAGTGTCACCGTTCAAATTTCGGAGGCCTTCTGCCATGGAGCGGCAACGGCGGATGGCAACCCGAAGATCATGCACGGCGTCGGCATTGAAGGTCTGGCATGCTCTCTCGCGTTCTGCGATGACTCGTTGCATCCAGTACGCAATGCCGCGCTCCACGGGTTTCGGCGCTGCCGTTTTCGCCATAAACCGCCTCCGGCAGCGCTCATTTTAACCGAAAAGTAAGTCAAGTTCAGGGGAGAGAACTGCCTGGTGAGTGTCGGCTTGCACGCGGTGGACGGCGCAGCCTTAAGCCGCAGCCCAGGATTGCTGGGCTGCGGCGGCTGTGGTTCTAGTCGCTTGCGGAATTAGCCAGCTTGGCAATGGCGAGTGCCTGGGCGGCGATCTTTTCGCTGGCATTCGGTGCGGCGGCGGCAGGCAGCTTGCGGCCACCTTCGGCAGCCCACTGCTCCAGCATCGGGGTGGTAACCGACTTGGGACGCTCGATGGCGAAGCCCAGACCGCGGTCCCAGGTGATGTTGGCCATGCAGCCAAGGGCGCGACCGACGCCGAACAGGACAGTGTAGAAGTCCCACTCGCGGAGCCCGAAGTACCACTGGATGACGCCCGACTGTGCATCGACGTTCGGCCACGGATTCTTGGCCTTGCCCTGCTCGGTCAGAACCCCAGGTGCAACTTCAAAGATCATCGAAACGACCTTGAAGAGAGGATCTTCCTTGAGTCCCGGAGTGGCCAGGCAGAACTCGCGCTGCGACATGTAGCGCGGATCGGTCTTACGCAACACCGCGTGACCGTAGCCCGGAACAACCTGACCCGCATTGAGGGTATCCCACAGTGCCTTGGTGATCAGTTCCTTGGTCGGCTCGACGCCTTTGCAGTACTTCTCCTGGAACTTGATCGTCCAGTCCAGAACTTCCTGGTTCGCCAGGCCGTGCAGCGGGCCAGCCAAACCATTCAGACCGGCAGAGTAGGCATAGTAGGGATCCGACAGAGCCGAGTGCACCAGGTGAGTGGTGTGGGCCGAGACGTTGCCCGACTCGTGGTCGGAGTGCAGGATGAAGTACATCCGGGCGACATCCTTGTACGCTTCGCACTGGCCGATCATCTGGGCAAAGTTGGCGCCCATGTCCAGGCTCGGATCGATCTTGCCCTGAACGTCATTGCGATACTTCAGGTTGTAGATGAACGCAGCAATGATCGGAATGCGGGCGACGATATCGGAGGCGTCTTCGTAGACGTATTCCCATGCGGTCTTCTTGTTGAACTTGCCCGAATTGTAGAAATGGGCGAACTTGGAGTCCTTCTGCATGGACAGAATGGCGGTGGAGAGCATCACCATCGGATGGCTGTCACGAGGCAGGGCGCGGATCACTGCCCAAACGTAGGAAGGAACTTCCTGGCGAACTTTCCACTCGGCGACCACTTCATCGACCTGGGCCTGATTCGGTACATCCCCGGTAAGCAGGAAGTGCCAGAATGCCTCGACGGTCGGATACTGCGAACCCTTGGCCTTGGGCAGCGCCGCAAAGGTCTCAGGGATGGTCTTGCCGCGGAAGCGGATTCCTTCCTGGGGATCCAGGTAGGAGATGTCGGTGACCAGGGAGCGGATGTCACGCGCGCCGCCGATGCATTGGTCGATAGTTACCTGGTCGATCACAACTCCGCCGAATTCTTTGGTGAGTGTTGCGATACGGGGGCGGAACTCCTCAATCTTCTGGTTAAGTATTTCCTTAAGTGCCATGACTGTTCCTTCTCCTTAGGTAGCCGCGGATGTTCACTGCTGGCTCAAATCCTACTGCGGTACTTTACTGCGGTTGCACCAACGGTACAAGAGGGCGGTCCCGTCCGGTGAGTTCGAGGTATATTCGACTACGAAACCAGGGTTCTCGCGCCACAGGTTGCGTGCCACCCGATGCTCGGACTTTGCCGGTGATTGTACATACGGCAAACTTGGCGTCCAAACTGGCGGCGGCGAGTTCCAAAATCGTGCGGTCACATTGCCCCATTTTGGCGCACAAATATGTGAGACAGCTCACACATATTTGTGATGGCAAGCGCCGGCCACCGTCTCTAGTCCCTTAGCGCTCGCCGCCTATCCACCCCATTCTTAAGAGGCTTAGATCAACTTTCCAGGATGCTGGCCAAACGAAATGCGCCGGTAAACCAGAGGCAGGAGGCCACGGCGTGGTGGCATTTCCTTTCCTGGTTTCCGGCACACATATTGCGTCTTCGTCAGTCGGTGACCTTGAGGAGTTTGCCTGTCAAGGTCACCGATTTACTTGCGCATTGGCTGCTTTATCGCAGCCGATGCGATTATTTCGAGGCAGTCTCTTTCGGTGCGGCGGCAGGCAGCTTGCGGCCACCTTCGGCAGCCCACTGCTCCAGCATCGGGGTGGTAACCGACTTGGGACGCTCGATGGCGAAGCCCAGACCGCGATCCCAGGTGATGTTGGCCATGCAGCCAAGGGCGCGACCGACGCCGAACAGGACAGTGTAGAAGTCCCACTCGCGGAGCCCGAAGTACCACTGGATGACGCCCGACTGTGCATCGACGTTCGGCCACGGATTCTTGGCCTTGCCCTGCTCGGTCAGAACCCCAGGTGCAACTTCAAAGATCATCGAAACGACCTTGAAGAGAGGATCTTCCTTGAGTCCCGGAGTGGCCAGGCAGAACTCGCGCTGCGACATGTAGCGCGGATCGGTCTTACGCAACACCGCGTGACCGTAGCCCGGAACAACCTGACCCGCATTGAGGGTATCCCACAGTGCCTTGGTGATCAGTTCCTTGGTCGGCTCGACGCCTTTGCAGTACTTCTCCTGGAACTTGATCGTCCAGTCCAGAACTTCCTGGTTCGCCAAGCCGTGCAGCGGGCCAGCCAAACCATTCAGACCGGCAGAGTAGGCATAGTAGGGATCCGACAGAGCCGAGTGCACCAGGTGAGTGGTGTGGGCCGAGACGTTGCCCGACTCGTGGTCGGAGTGCAGGATGAAGTACATCCGGGCGACATCCTTGTACGCTTCGCACTGGCCGATCATCTGGGCAAAGTTGGCGCCCATGTCCAGGCTCGGATCAATCTTGCCCTGAACGTCATTGCGATACTTCAGGTTGTAGATGAACGCAGCAATGATCGGAATGCGGGCGACGATATCGGAGGCGTCTTCGTAGACGTATTCCCATGCGGTCTTCTTGTTGAACTTGCCCGAATTGTAGAAATGGGCGAACTTGGAGTCCTTCTGCATGGACAGAATGGCGGTGGAGAGCATCACCATCGGATGGCTGTCACGGGGCAGGGCGCGGATCACTGCCCAAACGTAGGAAGGAACTTCCTGGCGAACCTTGAACTCGGCGATCACTTCATCGACCTGGGCCTGATTCGGTACATCCCCGGTAAGCAGGAAGTGCCAGAATGCCTCGACGGTCGGATACTGCGAACCCTTGGCCTTGGGCAGCGCCGCAAAGGTCTCAGGGATGGTCTTGCCGCGGAAGCGGATTCCTTCCTGGGGATCCAGGTAGGAGATGTCGGTGACCAGGGAGCGGATGTCACGCGCGCCGCCGATGCATTGGTCGATAGTTACCTGGTCGATAATCACCCCACCAAAATCCTTGGTGAGTGTTGTGATACGGGGGCGGAACTCCTCAATCTTCTGGGTCAGTATTTGCTTAAGTGCCATGATTGTTCCTTCTCCTGATTGACCTATTAAAAGAAATCGCGGCGTAAAAATGCCGCATTTTGCCTCTCAAGTATGTGAGAAAGCTCACACCTATTTGTGACGAAAGCTTCAGTATCCAGGTTTTCAAGCCTCACACTTTCCAGCTATCCTCACCGTTCTACAAGACTTACATCACTTATTGAGGAACTCTTACAAATCGAGAGTAGGCCGCCACACCGAACGGGGAAAGCCGCCGCAAGACGACTTTCCCTACATAATATGCGTGACGCTGCATGAATATTCCTCAGTCGGCAATCTTGACCAGCACCTTGCCCATCGGGCCCTGATTCAGCCTCGCAAAGGCGGCCTTCACCTCGGCGAATGGAAACTCTCTGTCCACTACCGGCCGCTTGCCGAGGGCGTCGAGTCGGGCCACGATCTGGCTCCAGGCGGCTTGTGCTGCCTCTGCGGAATAGTCTCCGACCGAGACGCCGCCGATGCGATTTCTGCGGAAGAACAGCGACGCGGTGTTGAACTCCGGAACCCCGCCGCCGCTCCTGCCGACGACGCTGATGCGTCCCGCATACCCCAGCATGGCGATGACCTCGTTGAAGAGCGCGCCGCCCACGTTATCCACCGCGATGTCGACCCGTTTGGGGGCAATGGCGGCGAGCACAAGTTTGCGCAATGCTTTTTCCGCCGGATCGAAGACGAAATCCGCGCCAAGTTGTTTGAGTTGTTCGGCCTTTTCCGTGCTGCGCGACAATCCCACCACGGTCAGCCCCATCGATTTGCCAAGCAGCACCGAGGCCGAACCCACACCACCCGAGGCGCCGGTTACCAGCAGCACCGAACCGGACGCCGGCGGCGCTGCAGGATCGCTCCACTGCGTCAACGCCTGCCACGCTGTGAGAAAGACCAGCGGAGCGCCGGCAACTTCTCTCAGAGACCAACCCGTCGGCACCGCGACCAGGAGAGCAGAGTCGACGACCGTCTTTTCGGCCAGCGTGCCCCAGGTTTCCACGCCGTTTTCGCCACGGAGGATTCCGGCAATCTGGCCGAGTTGCAGATTCTTGACTCCCGCACCAAGCGCCACAATCTCGCCGACGCCATCGCGCCCGAGCACATGCGGCAACTTAGGCTTGGCGGGATAGAGCGCCTGGGCAAGAAAGGCGTCGGCGGGATTCAACGCCGCAAACTTCATTTTCAGCACAACCTGTCCGGGACCAGGTTGTGGATCGGGAACCTCATCGAACCGCAGTTTCTCGACCCCGTCATACGAGTCCATCAACCATGCACGCATAGCATCTCCCCTTTCTCGAAGGCATATTGCTGACCGCATCATACGTAATTCTGTGAGCAGCCATTCTGATTTAGCTTTTGCTCGCCGTTGGAATCCTACCAAAGAAAAAAAATGAATCCCTTACCCCCGATCCGGGAACAAACCTCCATTTTTTCCTGCGACGCGGCATCTTCGCACACGGGGCATGATTCTAACTGGCGAAATAGTGACTTCGAATGCAACTCTCGTTTAAGGAGGAATCCGTGAGTAATTGCAGACGAGATTCACAGCAGGGGCCAGACGATACAACGATCTTTCATCGCTGGACCAAAGAAAACACGGGTCGGCCAACAATGAGGTTGGCATGGATGGTTCTGGTATGGGGTCTCTTTGCGCTATTGGCGCAAGGATCAACCGCCAAGCCGCCTGACACTCAGAACTACACCGATCCAACCAGCGGCTCGCAGTACGTTGGCGCTGACACCTGCAAGGGCTGCCATGAAGATAACTTCAAGAACATCGAGGCGAGCCCGCATTACAGAACCAACCTGGCCAAGGTGCGGGGCGAAGAGGTTCATGGCTGCGAGTCGTGCCACGGCCCCGGCTCGGCCCACGTTGCTGGGGGCGGCGATAAGACCAAGATATTTACCTTCAAGGGAGCAAGGCCGGAAGCAATTACCAAGCGCTGCATGACCTGTCACGAGGCCAACCCCGAGCAGCGCGAATTCATGCGTTCTACCCATAATGAAAATGGTATTACCTGCACTTCCTGCCACTCCGTGCATCATTCAAAGCTCGAAAATCAACTGGTACAGAAGCAGACGCCGCTGTGCTTCTCATGCCATGTCGAACAGAAGGCCGACTTCCAGAAGCCGTTTCATCATCGGGTGGAAGAGGGGCTGATCCAATGCAATGATTGCCACAATCCTCACGGAGCTTTGCGAGACCGTCAGCTTCGGTCGACGCCGGACCAGGACATGGTTTGCTTCAAGTGCCACAGCGACAAGCGGGGGCCGTTCGTCTTCGAGCACGAACCCGTCAAAGGCGAGGGCTGCCAGACTTGCCACACCGCCCACGGCTCGCCATATCCGCGCATGTTGCTCACCGCACGCGTCAACTCGCTTTGCCTGCAGTGCCATGTGACGATTCCCACCGGTCCGCACCCGCAGAACGCGGTCCGCCAGGATTGCATCATGTGCCACAACAGCATTCACGGTTCCAATATTGATCCAACATTCTTTAAGTAAGAGGAGGAGAAGACGATGGCCTATAACAAACACAATTCGCTGCGGCCTCTCCTCCGGGATGAAGCGCCGTCGGATCGGTGGCGAAGCATGCATACAGGGAAAAGGAAGTATCGGATATCAATCGCGCTCCTGATGCTGGCGCTGCCTCTGTTGGCCCTGGCTCAGGACGACGCGCCAACCCCCGCGGGAAGTGTTCGTGGCGGATACGTCGTTCAGCAATCGGTGGAATTCGGCGGCCGCATTGCAGGCGTCAGCGGCAACGTGCCGTTGTACGATACGCTAGTCAACTTGAGGAGCGGTCCGCGGCTCTTCGGGCAGGAGTTGTCGATACGCCCGCTGACCCGTGGCGGAGGACTCTTCGACAACCTGTATCTGAGCAGCTTCGGATTCGGCGGCGACCCGAACGACATGGCCCGGCTGCGCATCGAGAAGGGCAAGTGGTATAACTTCATCGGTCTCTACCGGCGCGATGAGAACTTCTTTGATGACAACTTATTTGCAAACCCGTTGAACTTGAATGCTGGCGTCGGAGCCGCGCTCAAGGATCCTAGTTTCAACCCCAAGACGATGCCGTGGTACGTCAACAGTCCTCACCTGCAGGACATGACGCGCAACATGGGCGATTTCAACCTGACCCTGTTTCCACAGTCGGTCGTTCGTATCCGCTTGGGCTATGCGCGCAACGTCACCGCAGGCACTCTCGACACTACCACCATCGATCCAATCCAAACCATAATCACGGAGTATGACCAGTGGCGCTCTGACCGGTACCAGTTCGGTATAGACATCAGGGTGATAAAGCGGACGACGCTGAGCTTCGACCAATTCTTTGAGCACGACAAGGTCGATCCCAACTTTGTAGATAACAACCTGTTATTCACAGCCGGGTTCCCTAACACTGCAGGAATACCGCCAGGAACACCGGTCGATATTGGTATCTCCTTCCCAGCCCGCGGTTGCACTGTCGCCGCTGGGGTCTTTACCGGCGGTAATGTCTACACTCCGACTGCGGGGTGCAGCGTCGGTCTGCTCGGCTACAATCGCTCGGGACGGGTTCGCACTGACATTCCGACCGAGCAGTTGTCATTGCAATCTAACTACTTCCGGAAGTTGGACGTTACCGCCTCCGGCACCTATAGTTCCGGGCACTCCGATTTCTCAAACTATCAGGAATTTGCCAACAGCCTTGCGGGCCCCAGCCTACTCACCGCTACCTCTCACACGGATCGGGTCTCGGGCAACGCGGATCTGGGTTTGACTTACCATCTCGACCGCAATTGGAGTGTTTCGGACAAGTTCCGCTGGCTTGACTGGCGCAACCCTGGCGACTCCAATCAACTGGGATTCACCTGTCCCGCCGCCGCTCCCGGTTTGACGGCAGCCAGTTGCACCACTGCGAGTGCTGCAAATACCAACTTCTATCAAACCTTCATTTCCGAGCGCACGTATTACAACACGGCGAAGTTGAACTGGAGTTCGCGGAGCCTGAGCGCATACCTCGGCTACCGCTACGGACGCCGTGAACTTACAGGCGACCCATCGGGCGAGTCACTTACTTTAAACAGCTACTACCTGATAACGAATGGCGTGCCGGACGACACGAAAAATACCACGAAGATTAACGAACATACGGCTCTCGGGGGAGTCGTGCTCCGTCCGACCAACGCATGGCGGATCAATGCCGACGCGGAACTGCTGAGTGCCGACAACGCATTCACCAATATCGCTCCGCGTCACCAACAGCGGGTAAGGCTCAATACCACTTACAAGGTGAACCGCTGGTCGAGCATCAACGGTGGCGTGCATTTCGTGGAGACCCGCAACGACTTTGCCGAAAACATCAATGGAGCCGCAACCGTCAACCCACCTTTTAGTCCCACAAACCCAAACCTCTTCCCGACTACCGGGGCAGCTACCGTCCCAGGCGCCTACGGACACAAGGACCACTGGCGTTACTACACCTTCGGAGCGAGCCTGAACCCAAACCGGCAGTTCGGATTCGATTTCGGGTGGACCTACCTGGACCAGTTGATCAATTCGGCGACCTGCGTGCCGATAGGGCTGACCGCGATCGTGCAGGCGGTTCCGGCTCTCTGCAGCAATGTCAATAGCTCGCCGCCGCCCCCGACCGCCGACGTGCCGCTTACCCTGGCCTACCAGGAGCGAACGAATACCGGCTATGCCAATCTCATCGTACGTCCGATCCATCGCGTTGCCTTGAACGTGGGATACGAACTGACCAGTACCTCTGGCTATAACCGATGGCTGCTTCCCGGCGGCGCCGACGCCAGCGGCCTTTTGACCATGGTGAGCGACATTTATGGCAACAGCCCGCCGCTGGTCGGCAACCCAACCTCTCCTTGTCCGGCGGTGGTATCGACCGCAGTACCGGGCGGCTGCGGGTTCGCGGGTCCGTTCCCGGATGCGCCGTTGTCCCAAGCCTTGAACTGGCACAAGCCAAGTGCCGGCATCTCTCTCGATGTCTGCAAGAATGTCACATTTAAGGGTAACTTTGCCTACTACGACTACCACGAGAAGACACCCTCGGAACTGCCATTGGTGACCCTACCGCGTGAGTTCCATGCCAACACCGGAACTCTCTCGCTGAAATACGCGTTCTAGTCTTCATGGCCCTTGAAGGCGCGCATGAGGAGCCTCTTCTTGCTGCAGGATTTGCGCTGGCAAGAAAGGCTCCTCGCATCGCCATCGCTCCTCTTGCAACATTGAGTTACACTCCGGCCACCAGCACTAATAAGAGAAAAAGCAGCGAGCGTAAATTCGGTCTGCCCCACTCTTAAACTCGCAAAGAACACGAGTTTAAGAGTGGGCACCCGCTGTCATTTCAGTCCTGAACAGGAAGAAAAGGCCACGAAGTAAAAGTGAACAGGAGTACGCATGACGCTGAGAATTCACCGGACGCTTCTCGAAGAGTTACGGCAGCACGGGGAGGAGACTTACCCACACGAGTGCTGCGGCGTGCTGGTGGGCGAGTTTCAAGAGGCAGGCAACAAGACCGTCAAAAGCGTTGCGCGATGCGATAACACGCGCACGGATTCACCGCGGAACCGTTATCAGATCAGCCCGGTGGATCTGTTTCGCATTCAGCGCGAAGCTGAATTGGAGGGCCGCGATCTTGTCGGCTTTTATCACTCGCATCCCGATCATCCCGCCCTGTGGTCCAGCACTGATCTCGCCCAGGCACATTGGAGCGGCTGCTCGTACGTGATTACCAGCGTCGAACGGGGAAAGGCCATTCTGACGAATTCCTTCTTATTGGTGGGCGTCGACGATAGTAAGCATTTTGAAGACGAAGCCATCGAGTTCGACAAAGCGCAACTCTGAGCCTGTAACAGGTAAAACACGAATAACAGAGAAGTAATAGAAGAAATAACATGACCCATTAGAGTCGGCCGTTTGGCATAGCGTCGCGACGTCTGCCGAATGTGGGGCCAAGGGCATTATCAATCAACTCAATAACGTGGAAGACGGGCAGGGGATGGCCCGCTCTCCTGAGTCCGCTTGCGATGTGAAGAAGGCAGCCTGGGTTGGCGGAAACCAGTGCCTGCGCCCCTGAGTCAATGATGTGCTGGGCTTTGCGGTCGGCAAGTTGGCTCGCAGGTTCAGGCTCAACCAGGTTAAATATCCCCGCCGAGCCGCAGCAAATCGCAGCCTCGGGAAGTTCTTCCACCTCAAGGCCGGCGATGGCGTTCAGCAACTGCCTCGGTTGGGTGCGGATGCCTTGCGCGTGCTGGAGATGGCAGGAGTCGTGATAGGCGATCTTCAACCGAATGGGCTTAACCGGACTTACAAAGCCTAACTCAACCACAAGCTCGCTGATGTCTCTGCACTTGGCGGATATAACCTTGGCCCGTTCCGCAAACTCAGGGTCATCGCGCAGCAGGTGTGCATATTCTTTGATGTTGGAGCCGCAACCGGCGGAGTTGACTGCAATCACATCGACGTCGGCGCGCTCGAATACTTCGATGATGCGCCGTGCCGCATCCAAGGCTTCGTGCTCGCGTCCGGCATGCGCCATGAGTGCGCCGCAACATCCTTGCTCAGGCGGCACCACCACGTCGCAGCCGAGCGCAGCAAGCACGCGAACCGTGGCTGCATTTACGTTACTAAACAATACGCGCTGCACGCAGCCCAGCAGCACACCGACCCGCAACTGCGGCTTGCCTTGGACCTTGGCTTCTTGAAACGTCCCTTCTCGACACGTGGCGTTCCGATAAACGCTGCGCGGAATCGGCGCGAACAGAGCGCGAAGATGAATTTCCGGTAGGAGCGATTCCAGTGAGCGCACGCCTTTGGGAAGCAGACGCAGCAGTCCGCTCTTCCGCAGCAGCCAGCGCAAGCCCGACCTCTGATAGAGCCACACTGGAAGCATCAGCCAGCGCAGACGCTTCGGGTAAGGAAACAGCGAGAAGATCAGCTTGCGAAGGAGCCGATCAAGAAACGGACGCCGGTAATTACGCTCAATCTGCGCGCGCGTGGCTTCAATCAGCTTTCCG
Organism: uncultured Acidobacteriota bacterium; assembly: GCA_963838135.1. Taxonomy (GTDB): domain Bacteria; phylum Acidobacteriota; class Terriglobia; order Terriglobales; family Acidobacteriaceae; genus TOLSYN. Next base: position 636,139 of record CAWIPV010000001.1, read on the forward strand.
TACTGCACGCCCGAAGGACATGCGGTTACGCAAGCCATGCACCCCAGGCATTTATCGAAGTGACCGACAAACTTTTCGTCCATGGACACTACGCCGCCCTCGGCGCCCATTTTCATCAAGTAAATCCGGCCTCGCGGAGAATCCATCTCCTCGTTCCAGAGCAGGTAGGTTGGGCACGTGGGAAGACAAAATCCGCAATGCACGCACTGGTCGATCAACTCCAGCGCGGGCGGATGATGCGAGTCGTAGACGCTCGCCGCACCCTGTGTTGCAAGGGATGTCGCAAGGGGTGTTGCAAGGGGAGTTACAGATGTTACAGGCGATTCGTCCGCGACAGTTTGCGGCAACGCGGGCTGAGTTGCGGGCTGAGTTATACGCTCCGTCATATGCCTCCCACGAATCGTCCGCGGTTCAAGATTGCGCGAGGATCGAACTGTTGCTTAACTCTCTTCATCAGAGGCAGCGCGCTACCGGCCGAGCCCCAGAGATCAACTTTCTGGCGCAGCATCGAAGGCGCTTTCAGCACCACCGCTGTCCCACCCGTGGGCGCAAGAAAGGTTCGGATCGACGAAACAAAAGCTGCGATCTGAGCGCAGTCGGTGGCATCCAGTTGCAGCCACGCCAGTCCCGTCGAGTACATCAGCAAAGTCCAGTCGGCGTTGTCGCTGAGCGCCTCGCGAATGAATTCGGCTGTCGTACTAAGTTGCGCGGGCAACATGCTCAACTTGCAGATGCTTGCCGAAGCGCCGCTTTTCCAGAGTTGCTCACGAGCTTTCCAAACATCAACACCAGCGTCCGAGGGATTCACACTGCCCGCAAGCTTGCACACTGTTTCCGCCTGCGCCGCAACTCCCGCCGCAATACCGTCGAGCCTTACGTCGACCGCGACATTTCCGTTCGCTCCGGTTCTCATTTGCAAGCCAGTGGGTACAACAACCGAATCCGTGATCAGCAGCATGAACTCGTTCGCCTTCTCGCGATTGAGAAACGAAAAGCTAAACGTCTTGGACTCCTGCGGCAAAGGATGCAGGCGAAACACGGCGCGGGTGATGATTCCCAGAGTGCCAAGTGCGCCCGACATCAGCTTAGGCAGGTCGTATCCTGCGACGTTCTTTACCACTTTGCCGCCGCTGGCAGCGATGGTGCCATCGCCCAGAACCACGGTGATGCCGATGATAAGGTCGCGGACGCCACCGTAGCGCACGCGCAGCGCCCCGCTATCATTGGTCGCAATCACGCCGCCCACGGTCGCACGCTCCGGCCACAGGGGATCGAGCGCCAGCCTCTGCCGATGCTCGGCAAGTACGTTTTGAAGTTGCGTGATCGTAACTCCGGCCCCAACCGTCACCGTCATATCTCCAGGTGCGTACTCCAGGATGCGGGAAAACTTCGCAGAGGAAATCATCAGATCGATCGCCTGCGCCGCCGGCCCCCAATCCATCTTTGTGCCGCTGCCACGCGGAACCACCAGCATCTCGGCGCGGTTTGCGTACTCCAATACCCGCGCCATCTCAGCCTCGTTGGCGGGCTCCGCATACAACTCCGGCATTACCCCGCAGACTTCGTCCGTGCAGACGCCTCTGCGGACAACGCCTTCAACAACGATCTCGCGTAGAGAGTCGAGTGCTTGCGCCGTGGTTGTTTTTGCGAATCCAGACATCGCTTCCATGCTTCCATCCATGGCTTCCGTCCATGCCCTCGCTTAGAAGAACTGTGCCTCGCCCGAGATTTCCAGCGGGTGCGGAACGTACGGCCCCTGTCTCTCTGCGCACAACGGAGTACGGGGAAATATCTTTCCAGGGTTCGCCAGATGATCGGGATCGAAGGCGCATCGAACCAGTTGCATGGTCTGCAAATCAGGTTCGGCAAACATCTCGGACATGAACATTTTCTTTTCCTGTCCCACGCCATGCTCGCCAGTAATGGAACCGCCGACCCGCACGCAGAGCCTCAAGATCTCCCCCGAAAGTTGCTCCGCCTCCTGCTCCTGTCCTTGGATGCGGCGATCATACAAAACGAGCGGGTGCAGGTTGCCGTCCCCGGCGTGGAAGACGTTGGCAACGCGCAGCCCCGCCAACGTGCTCAGGCGCTCGATCTCCTCCATCACCTGCGGCAGAGCGGTCCGCGGAATCACTCCGTCCTGCACAATGTAGTTGGGAGAGATGCGGCCCACGGCGGCAAAAGCCGCTTTGCGACCCTTCCAAATCACCATCCGTTCGGCTTCGCTCTGGGCGACCCGCACCTCCGATGCGTGATGGTTGAAGAGACACTTCTCCTTGACGTGTCTCATCAAGGCTTCTACCTCGGCCGCGGGCCCATCCAGTTCGACCAGCAGAAGTCCGCCACAGTTCGGATAGCCGGCGTGAACCGAGGCTTCGGCCGCCTGAATGGCGAGGTTGTCCATCATCTCGATGGCGGCAGGCAGAATTCCCGAGGCGATGATGTCGCTCACCGCGGCTCCGGCGGCGTTGGTCGAATCGAAGGCGGCAAGCAGGGTTTGAATGACCTCCGGGCGCTTTACGATGCGGAGCATGACTTTCGTGGTCACGCCCAGTGTTCCTTCCGAGCCCACAAACACGCCGGCAAGATCGTATCCCGGAGCATCCAGCGTGTTGCCTCCCAGTCGCACCAGCGAGCCGTCGGGCAGCACCACCTCAAGTCCAAGCACGTGGGTGGTGGTGAAGCCATACTTCAGGCAGTGCGCGCCGCCGGAGTTCTCCGCGACGTTACCGCCAATCGTGCACACCGATTGCGAGGATGGGTCCGGCGCGTAGAAGTATCCGTAAGGAGCGACGCGTTGGGTCACGGCGGCATTGATTACACCGGGCTCTACCACCACGCGCGCATTCGGGATATCGACGGACAGGATGCGGTTCAGGCGCGCGAGACTTATGACGATCCCGCCTTCGACGGGTAGCGCGCCACCGCTGAGTCCTGTGCCCGAGCCGCGCGCAACAAAGGCCACATGCCCCTCTGCGCAGAGACGCACGATGGCCTGCACCTGCTCCGCACTGGTGGGCAGCACAACCGCGAGCGGCACCACGCGGAAGTTCGTCAGGCCGTCGCATTCATAAGTACGCAGCTCGTCGCGAGAAGTAATCAGTCCCGCGCCGACCACCGAGCGGAGTGCTTCGATAAACGCCGCATTCATTTTGCCCTTCCAATCGGGATCGCCGCTCTGTCGCGCGAATACCTCAAGGCAAGCCGCTCAGAGCAAAGCGCAGGCTTCCTCGAATTCCAAACGAGGGTTACGCGGAAACAGCCGTGAACGATCCCCATAGCCGATGTTGCACAGGAAGTTCGAGCGAACGTGAGTGGACGGAAAAAACTCCTGATCGCTATCTGACATTTCCTTTCCCGCGCCAAAGAATTCCTCGTCCACTTTCGCATTATCAAAGCCGGACATAGGCCCGCAATCCAGCCCAAGCGCACGAGCGGCAAGAATCAGGTACGCACCCTGCAGGCTTGAATTGCGGCGCGCGGTGCTGTCGGTAAGTTCGGGAGATTTTTCGAACATATCTTTGAAATTGGGCGCCTGAGGAAACAGCTTCGGCAGCTTATCGTAGAAGCGAAAATCGAATCCGACGATCGCCGTTACCGGAGCCGTCACCACCTTTTCTACATTGGCCGGAGCCAGCGCCGGGACAAGTCTCTGCTTGGCTTCCGGGGTGCGCAGAAACAAAAGGCGCGCAGGACAGCTATTAGCACTCGTCGGCCCCCACTTCATCAACTCATAGAGCTTCCGCAGCGTGTCATCCTCCACTGGCTTTGGAAGCCAAAACGAATGCGTTCGTGCCTTGCGGAATAATTGGTCTAGTGCGACTTCACTCAACGAAGTTGGGGTACTTTCCAGGTGTGTGCGTCATCTCCGGCAATCCCTCCTCGCTGTCTGATGCCTTCGGGAAGGCGCACGGAGCCAAAACTAGGATGCAGGAGAGGAATTCGAGTTGCCTCGGCCCGAATTGCGAGTGGATCACGCGGACAGGGCCAAGCCTGAGCTAAGCGCGCAGGAAGTGCAAGCGCCCACAGCAAAGCCTCCGCCGCGGCGGAGGCTTTGCTCAAGCTGAAAAGCTACTTTACAACCTTGGCGAAGACCACGACCAGCGTGAACAGCACCAAGGACTCGACGAATGCCAGGCCGAGAATCATGGAGAGCTGGATGCCAGCGCGAGCAGCAGGATTGCGGGCCAGGCCTTCGCAGGCGGCGGCAGCAACACGGGCCTGTCCGAGGGCGGCCAGACCGGCGGCAATCGCCATCGCGAAGCCGGAGGTGATAGCGACCCAGTTCGGGCCGGCATAAGCGGCGGCAGCGGCGGGCTCGCCCTGTGCGAAGACCGGGGCGGCCAACATCAGGATAGCCATAAGGGAAAGCAGTACGAAAAGCTTCTTATTCATTGTCATTGCTCCTTCAGATTTCGCCGCCAGTGGGTGGTTGACGCTCCGCATAATGGGAGGCCCTCACGCTTGCGGCGTACTACAAACTCTTTTGTTCCGCATCCGGCGAACCGGCTGCGACTCTCAAATTCTTTAGTGCGCGTGCGCCGTGGCTTCGCCCAGGTACACCATCGCCAACAGCACGAAGATGTAGGTCTGGATCAGGGAAACGCCGAAGTGCAGGCCCAAAAAGATGACCGGCAAGCCAATCGGCACCAACGAGAAGAACACCAGGGTCACCATGTCGCCGGCAAACATGTTGGCGAACAGACGGATGGTGAGTGACAACATGCGCGCCAGATGGCTGCACACCTCAATCACGAACATCAGCGGTGCAAGCCACCACACCGGTCCCATGAAGTGCTTGATATATCCCACGCCGTTCGTGCGCAAGCCATGCATCTGATAGTAAAACCAGGTCACCACGGCGCATCCCAGAGGCACCACCGGCACGCCGGTCGGAGTCTCGAAGAACGGAATCAGCCCCAGTAAGTTGCAGAAGAGGATGAACAGCGTCAGCGTGATCAGATACGAGAGGTAAGGCTTGTTCTCATGGCCGATGATCTCGGCGCTCTGGGCGTCGATGAAGTTGTATACGCCTTCCATCATGTGCTGCAGCGCGTTCGGCTTGTCCACCGAAAGGCTGGCGCGCACCGCCAGGAAAAACACGATCAGAATCGCGAAGACCAAGACCTGCATCGCGACATGGTCGGGAATCGGCGCGGTGGGATGGTGGGGGTGGACACCCAGCGCGGTCAGCAGCGCTGTCACGGGTCCGGCAAACAAATGGTTCAGGAGCGCGGTAAATGGCAGTTGATGCATTTGAATGTCTTTTTTGATCCCATTCAGGATGATCGCCGGTTGCTGGCGACGAACTCATACACGGCCTCGCACATGATGGCGACGACAGGCATCGTAAGCCCTGCCAAAAACCCAATCAGGCCGCGTAAGGAACAAGTAAAGATAACATAGGCAACGAGCGCTATCAAGAAGATACGTCCGACACCGCGCGCCACCACGCCCGCGCCGCGCTCCCGGCTCCTGCCCTCCACAATCCGCTCGCCGATGGCGTTCACCGAAGCCGCCAGCCAGCGGAAGTTAATCCCCGCCAGTACCGTCCCCACAAGCACGCCCGCCGCCAGAATCCAACCCAGCGGCCGCGCCACAGCCGCCGCGCAGATCAAGCCCGCCGCTCCGATCATCCACTCGATGCGCCGTATCGTGACCGCAAACTCTGCCATCTCCTCCGGCGAAGTCTCACCCCAGGCCACTTCGTCGGAATCGGACCACTCCTCGGCCGTCAACTCTGCCTGCGCCGGCTCAGAGGTCTCTTCGGCCGAGTCCCCGCGCGAGTCCTGCGAAGAATCTTCGGGATTCCCGGCATCCGTCATTTGCCGTCCTTCTCATCCTGGTCTTCGTCCGCGCTCGCCCGCAGAGCCCGCCGAATCATCGACACAAACCCCGCCACCGCTCCGAAAATAATTCCAACCATGTAAAGCCAGTGCGTGTGCAGCAGATGATCCGCAAGCCAGCCTAGAAAGTACCCAACAATCACCGCCGCCGGAATCATGAACCCAATCTCGGAGTAGCGCGCCACCATCACCCACGGACTATCTTCCTGCTTTCCCGGTTTCTCGTCTCTCATATCCACGCTTTCTTGGCCTACCTGCTGTTATACAATTTTCCTGTGTCCCTAGAGCAAAACATTTACGACCTACGCAAGCAGAAGCTGCAGCAGATCGAAGCACTCGGTCAGCCTGCCTATCCTCACCACTTCAATGCCAGCCATCAGGTGCCCCAGATTCTGGCCACTCACACCGCCAGCACCGGCGAGCAACTCGAGGCCGAGCGCGTCACCGTAACCGTTGCCGGGCGATTGACTGCCATCCGCCTCATGGGCAAAGCCAGCTTCGCTCATCTCCAGCAATCCGGTCTGAAGCTCCAAATCTACGTCAAAAAAGATGCCGTCGGCGACAAACTGTGGGAGCTCTACAAACTCCTCGACATCGGCGACCACGTCGGCGTCAAAGGCTATCTCTTCCGCACCCGTACCGGCGAACTCAGCATTCATGTCGAAGATCTGACCTTCCTCTCCAAAGATCTTCTGCCGATGCCGGAGAAGTTCCACGGCCTAACCGACGTTGAGTTGCGCTACCGCATGCGCTACGTCGATCTCATCGATCCCGAGGTGCGACAGGTCTTCGTCAAGCGCGCCCGCATCGTGCAATCGATCCGCCGCTTCCTCGACGCCCGCGACTTCATCGAGGTCGAAACTCCGATGATGCAACCCATCGCCGGAGGCGCCGCCGCGCGACCCTTCGTCACTCACCACAACACGCTCGATATCGACCTTTTCCTGCGCATCGCGCCCGAACTCTACCTCAAGCGACTGGTCGTCGGCGGCCTCGATCGCGTCTATGAGATCAACCGCAACTTCCGCAATGAAGGCGTCTCCACCCGCCACAACCCAGAGTTCACCATGCTCGAGTTCTACCAGGCCTACGCCGACTACAACGACCTGATGAACCTCACCGAGGAGCTTCTCCGGCAGGTTGCCATGGATGTGAACGGCACCTTGGTCAACCAATTCGGCGAGCGCGAGATCGACTGGAGCAGCTTCCAGCGCCTCTCCATGCGCGAGGCCATCATTAAGTATTGGCCCGAGGCCGCAGGCGATGCTCCCGCGATGGAAGATTTCAAAAGCGGCGAGCAGATCGAGCAACTCGTCCGACGCCTGCAAAAGGCCAAGGTCCAGCTCCCCTACGATCCCAACCAGCCCGCGGGACTCGCCATCGCAGGCATGTTCGAAGCGGTTGCCGAAGAGCATCTCTGGCAGCCAACTTTCATCTACGACTTCCCTCTCGCCATCTCGCCGCTCTCCAAGAACAAGCGCGACGAGCCCGACTTCGTCGAGCGCTTCGAGCTCTACGTCGCGGGCATGGAGCTAGGCAACGCCTTCAGTGAGCTCAACGATCCCGAGGAGCAGCGCCGCCGCTTCGAGCAGCAACTCTCCCAGCGCGAGCGCGGCAACGACGAGGCCCACCAGATGGACGAGGACTACATCCGCGCCCTCTCCTACGGCATGCCTCCCACCGCGGGCGAAGGCATCGGCATCGACCGCCTCGCCATGATCCTCACCGGCTCCACCTCCATCCGCGACGTCATCCTCTTCCCCCTCCTCCGTCCCGAAAAGAAGGAAGAAGACAAAGCCGAGGTGGCTGCAACAGAACAGAAGTAGCGACGGTGTCCCATATCTGCCTGCGGGGGCGGGTGGCCCATATTCGCCCGCAGTTGGCGAATGTGGGGCGAAGTAGGCGGATGGCAGTTGGCGAATGTGGGGTTGTTGCCCTTGCCCTTCGCAGTTGGCTTGAATGAGATGATCGTTGGAATCTCCATGCGCAGAACTGACCGAGAAGTCACAGATTCAACCGAGATACTTTCCTGGCTCCGCGAAGCTCCGGTCGGCAGGCTGGCCTTCGCAAATGACAGCGAGCCTTATATCGTCGCGTTGAATTTCGGAATTCTCGCCACCGCGCCTCTAACTCTCGTCTTTCACTGCGCCGCCACCGGTCGCAAGCTCGACATGATGTCCCGCAACCCGAGGGTCTGCTTCGAGGCCGACCTGCCGGGCGAGCTAAACGACGCTGGCGCAATGGCTTGTCGTTGGGGCATGGCGTTCAGGAGCGTGATCGCCTGGGGACGCCTCGAACAAATTCAGGATGAAGGCGAGAAGAAAGCTGCCCTGGAGGCATTAATGAACAAGTACTCCGCAAATCGCGACTGGGTTTTCGAGCCCGCCACCTTCGAGTCTGTCCTTGTCCTGAAGCTAACCATTGACGAAATCACCGCCAAACAAAAACTCTGATCTGAGTAGCTGAGCGTGAAGCGGGTATCCCACATCCGCTCGCAGTCGGAGGGGATTCGAATCCGCCCCATCGCCGATTTTTATTGCACCCAATCCCCCTCTCTATGATCTACACTATTACGCGAGGACTGCCACCGCCCTGCGGGGTTGAGCCTTGCACTTTTACTTTTGCCCGAAAAGAAGCGAGTACCCAATGGGATTTGACTTCAGCAGCAAAGAGCGCCGGGAGCTCGGTTACCGCCTCATCGACCGCATTGATCAATATTTTTCCTCTCTCAACAGTCGAGCCATACAGCCTCACGCCGACCAGCGCACCGCTGGTCACACGCCACGCCCGCTGCCAGAGCTAGGCTCAGACGCCGGCCAGGTGCTCGACGATCTCTGCACCGAGATGATCGACCGGGGCTTTCACATCCCTGCCGCCAACTACTTTGGATTGATGAATCCGACTCCGACCTACATGGCCGTGCTGGCCGAGGCGCTGGTCTCTGCGCTCAATCCGCAGCTCGCATCTCTGGCGCGCTCGCAGTTTGCCAGCACCCTGGAGGCGGAAACCATCGGCTGGATCGCCTCGCGCTTTGGCTGGCACAAAACGGTCGGCGACGCGCCCGCTCCGCAAGGTGCGATCCTGTGCGACGGCACCTTCACCAGTGGCGGCAACGAGGCCAACTTCACCGCCCTGGCGCTGGCCCTCTCGCATCACTTCCCCAACGCCATCGAAGACGGCGTCGCCACCATCGGCGCCCGGCCCGTGCTCTATGCGTCGGCCGAGTCGCACCATTCGCTGGAAAAATCGGCAGGATTACTCGGCCTCGGACGCAAGGCGCTACGCCGCGTCCCGGTCAACGACCAACTCCGTCTCGACACCGCGCGCCTCATCCTGCAGATTGAAGCCGACTACGCCTGCGGCTTTCTTCCCTTCTGCATCGTTGCCACGGCGGGCACCACCAGTTCGGGAGCAATCGACGACCTCAACGCGCTGGCCTCCATCGCCGAGCGCTACGGACTCTGGCTGCACGTCGATGGCGCCTACGGTGCGGCCGCGGCATTCAGCGACAAATATCGCGGACTGCTGAGCGGCATTGAGCGCGCCGACTCGATCACGATGGACCCACACAAGTGGCTCTCTATGCCCTTCGCCGCCGGAGTCATTCTGACCCGCCACGGTGCGATGCTGGAAAAAACTTTCTCCGTGGCTTCGCCCTACATGCCCCGCGTGGCACGGCCAAGCATGATCGACAATTTCAAGGTGAGCGCGCAATGGTCGCGCCGCATGAACTCGCTCAAGCTCTGGCTCACCCTGCGCGTTCACGGACGCCATGCGTATGAAGAGATGATCGAACGCCAGATGCAGCTTGCCTCGTCGATGCGCGAGTGGTTCGAGCGCTCGGAGTACTTCACCCTCGCCGCACCGCAGACTCTTCCCATCCTCAACTTCCGCCTGAACGGGGTGGACGAAGACGAGGCGGAAGCTGCGCATCAGAACTTTGTTGACGAGTTCAACCACGACGGACGCTACTGGATCAGCCGTACTCATGTGCGCGGAAAGAGCGTGCTGCGCATGATGGTCATCAGCTACCTGAGTACTGCCGAACACGTTGCAGGCTTGCAGGAGGCATTGCAGTCGGCGGCCCAGCGACTCGCCATACATTCGGTTCGCTAGGAGACATCTGAACCATTGCCGGATTGAATATCGCACCAGAACCCTCTGTTGCCTGCACGGTCAATGGTTCAGAACTCTGCAAACGATTTACTCACCGGTACAATCGGCTCGCCAAAGGATTGCCCGTTTCACCAATCCATGCGCCGAGGCACGCTGCTGCCCCTTGTCGGATTTTCCCGCATTCTCCCGCCTAGAGACTTCATCTAAAAGCTCATCCACTTGAGTTAGGCGCAGCGGGGGCTCAACGAAGATGAAGAATTCCAAAGACATCCCTCACGTCGTCATCATTGGGGCAGGCTTTGCAGGACTCCATGCCGGGCTCGCTCTAGCCAAGGCGAAGATTCGCGTTACTCTGGTCGATCGCCGCAACCATCATACGTTTCAGCCTCTTCTCTATCAGGTTGCTACCGCGGCGCTGTCTCCTGCGGAAATTGCCTACCCGATTCGTCACATTTTCAAGGACTACGAAAATGTTTCCGTGCTGCTGGCCGAGGCAACAAGCTTTGACCTCCAGCGCCGCAAGCTTCAACTCGAAGACGACGAGCTCTCCTATGACTACCTGATTGTCGCCGCCGGGGCCACCCACGCCTACTTCGGACATCCAGAGTGGGCCACCTACGCTCCAGGACTGAAGTCCGTTGAGGACGCCACCGAGATTCGCCGCCGTATGTTACTGGCGTTTGAAATTGCAGAGCGTCGCGCTCGTCTGAATCATGCACCCGAGCCGATCACCTTTGTGGTGGTTGGCGGTGGCACGACCGGAGTTGAATTGGCGGGCGCGCTGGCCGACATAGCCCAACACGTTTTGGCTTCGGATTTCCGTTCGATCGATCCCCGCAGCACCAGGGTCGTCCTCATCGAAGCCGGCACCAGAATTCTTCCCACATTTTCCGAAGATCTGTCCGCCTCTGCCGTGCGGCAGTTGAACCGGCTCGGGGTCGAGGTCATGACCGGCGCTGCCGTAACCGGTGTCGACGCGACTCACGTCTATTTTGGCGAACATGCTTTTCCGGCCTCGGTTGTGCTATGGTGCGCGGGAGTTGCCGCCTCAGCGCTTGGCAAGCTTCTCGGAGCACCGATCGATCACGCAGGCCGGGTTCAGGTTCAACCTGATCTGACCATCGCAGGACACCCGGAGGTTTTCATCGTCGGCGATCAGGCCTCCATTTTTCAGGAGAACGGACAGCCGGTTCCCGGAGTTGCGCCCGCCGCAATCCAGATGGGAAAGTTTGCCGCCGCCTGTGTTCTGGGCGATCTGCGTGGTGAGGCGCGCAAGTCATTCCGCTACCGCGACAAGGGCAACCTGGCCACGATCGGCCGGTCCTCGGCTATCGCGGATATCAGGGGTTTCAAAGTGTCCGGCTTCGCCGCGTGGCTCACCTGGCTTTTTGTCCACCTGCTGTTTCTCATCGGCTTTCGTAGCCGCATCCAGGTTGTCTGGGAATGGTTCTGGGAGTACGTTACTTTTCAGCGAGGCGCACGCCTCATCACCGGACAGAGCCGCTCCATCGTTCCGCTCGCACCCAGTGCAATCCAAGGGCAGAGCAGGATCGAAACGGATTTCCAAAAGCGCAAGATTGGTTAATGCTGAAAAACGCGCCTCGAATAGGAGGCGCGTTTCTTTCTAATGTCGTCTGGGTGCAACTGAAGATCCGCTACAGCTTTTCGTAGAACTCGCAAGCCGAGCAGGAGATGAAGACGCCGCCCGGAATATTGCGTTCACGATCCTTCACACGCTTGACGATCCGGGTGGGCTTAGCGCACTTCGGACAGTTGGTGCTTTTGGAGGTATCCATTACCTTTTTGCGGTCACCTGTTTTTGCGATCTTGGCCATTGCTGGAAGCTCCTATCTAAAGGCCGGCGCGAAGCTCGGCGGAATTGCTCTGGCAGGACATGGGACACCGCGCAGGAATACTGGCGGGCTTCTGCCCGGACACCACCCAGGAAGCTTTCGCTTGCACCGGAACCCTCGGCGGCGAGACGTGCGAGAAAGTCAGCACAGACGTAAAAAGACTCACCACCGGGTAGCTCTCCGATTGTATATCAATCTGAAGAAGCAGGCCTATTTACACCGGATACGCCACGGGATGAATCCTCTCCCACCCCTGAGGAATCTGTCGACGAAGGCTTTCAAGGAGAAAACTGAGTGTCTGTTACTCTGGTTGCCATTTGCGTCGCGGTGTCGTGCCTCTTGATCGTAGTTTGGACCAAACGCATAAGAGCCCGACAAGAGATTGAGCTGTACAGCATCACACCAGACGCACTCTATGCGTTGTTGACCTCAAATCAAGAGGTGCTGCTTTTTGATGTTCGCCAGCCGCTCGATCTGTTGGCCGATTCTGAGATCATCCCCAAAGCGACTCGCATTCCACCCAAAGAACTGCTTCAGAATCCGTCACTCATCCCGAAAGATAAAGACTCGGTCGTTTACTGTACCTGCCCTGATGATGAAACCAGCCGAAGCGTTTTACATCGAGCTCAGGCCATGCATTTCTTGCGCATAAAATTCCTCAGGGGTGGACTGGCGGCCTGGAAAGCGATGGGCTATCCCGTTGAGCCCTACCAAAAGCCTTTTCACCTCGACACTAAAATCTAAACCGGCGAGCGTCCTCGGGTGTTTTCGCTTTTCCGACGCTTGCTAACCGTCGGAGTAGGTGCTCGTTCCGTCGGTGTGCTTCACAAGCTTGAAGTGATCGGTCTGCTCGCCTTCGATTGCGTAAGCGTTATAAGTAAGCGTGTCACCGTCCATTTTGATCACTTGAAAAGCCCGGGTATGGGCCAGCGTTTTGGCGCGGAGAGGACCGCAGAATGAGTCTGAGCACAATATTATTTCAGCACCTTTCGGATAAGCCTCGGCACAGTTATGTGAAGCTTTTGTGAATAACTGGAGACGGCCACCCATGTGTCCTTGTTAAGAACATATGATGAATTTCAGGAGCTGCACTCTCTGATGAGCGGGACGTGGCACACTGACTTTTTTACATTCAACTAGGAGAATGCATGCGTATCTTCCGTAATGTCTGTCTTACTCTTCTCCTGCTGACTTTGGGCGGCGCGCTCGCCCAGGCGCAGAAACCATCAGGCTACAACGTCTCCCGGCGCATTACGCTCGGCGGCGAAGGCGGATGGGATTACCTGACCTTTGACGGCGAAGCACGCCATCTCTACATCGCGCGTGCCACACGGGTGATGGTGATTGACGTTGACAGTGGTAAGCCGGTGGGCGAAATTCCCGATACCAAAGGCGTGCATGGCGTGGCATTGGTGCACAAACTAGGGCGTGGCATCACCAGCAACGGCCGTGACAATTCGGCTACCATCTTCGACCTGAAGACGCTGGCGCCCATCGCCACGGTGAAGACCGGCGGCAAGCCAGACGGCATCCTCTTCGACCCGTTCAGCGGTCTAGTGCTGACCTCCAACGGCCAGAGCAACGACATTAGCCTGATCGACCCAGAGAAGGCCATAACAGTGGGCTCCATTGCGTTGCCTGGAAGACCGGAGACGGGCGTCTCCGACGGCAAGGGCAAGGTCTTCGTCAACTTGGAAGATAAGAACCTGATCGCCGTCATCGACGTGGCCGCGCGCAAGGTGCTGGCGACATGGCCGCTGGCCGGCTGCGAGGAGCCCACCGGGCTCGCACTGGACGCCGCCAACAGCCGCCTGTTCTCCGGTTGCCATAACGGCACCCTTGTCGTGGTGGACTCCAAATCAGGCCGGAACATACAGAAGCTTGCCATCGGTAACGCAGTGGATGCCACAGCCTATGACAAGGAAGCCGCTCTCGTCTTTACCTCCAACGGCGAAGGCAGCATCTCCGTCATTCGGCAGGAAGGCCCCGACAAGTACACCAGTTTTGCGAACGTCTCCACACAGAAGGGCGCCAAGACGATGGCTCTGGATGCCGGCAAGCACGTGGTCTACTCGGTTGCCAACGCCGCAACCGATGCCGCTGGTAAGCCCGGTACGTTCGAGTTGATCGTAGTGGAGAAGTAGCAGCACCTTTTAGTTCAGTCAGTGTGAGACGAGACGAATTGCTCGCAGGGTGGCCATGAATAGCTGGCCACCCACACCTATCGGGTCTGGCTCATGTCGCTTGATGTGCCCCCAGCGGCGGGGATATAGCATTTCAACGTATAGTCCATCACCATGCGATTCGCATTGAAGCGCCAGCCAAGTGTGCGGATGGTTCGCTTCATGCGCTTGATCCAGCCGCGTGGCAGTCCGTCGCGATCACGATGATAGTAGAGCGGAATCACCTCGTCACGCAGGACGCGGTGCAAGTCTTCCGCATCGCGGTTATCGTGCATATCCATGTTGGAATGAGTTCTGCCGGTTCCGATTGCGAATCCGTTCAAACCGTCGTAGGCCTCCGCCCACCAGCCGTCCAAGACTGAAAGATTGAGTCCACCATTCAGCACCACCTTTTGTCCGCTGGTGCCGGAGGCCTCAAGCGGCCGCCGCGGATTGTTCAACCAGACATCCACGCCTTGCACCAGGTGGCGGCCGACGTTGATGTCATAGTCCTCCACGAAGACAAACTTGTCGCCGAACTGGGAATCGCGCATGAGTTGCGCAATCTGCTGCAACACGCGCTTTCCCGGCTCGTCGTGCGGATGCGCCTTTCCGGCAAAGACAAATTGCACTGGGCGCTTCGGGTCGTTCACCATGCTGGCAAGCCGTTCTATGTCCGCCAGAATCAAGTTGGCCCGCTTGTACGTGGCGAAGCGACGCGCGAATCCAATGGTGAGTGCATCCGGACTGAGCACTCGCGCCAGCCTTTGCAGCGCGGCAGAAGACTCGCCGCGATGTTCAGCCTGTTCCACGGCGCGGCTGCGCACAAAGTCCAAGAGCCGCGATTTCAGGTTGAGGTGCGTCTCCCACAGTTCACCATCGTTAACGTTTTCAATTCCCTCCCAGATCCGCGCCTCGCCGCTGTGCTCATGCCAACCCGGTCCCAGGTGGCGATCGTATAGACGAAACATTTGCGGCGCCAGCCAAGTGAGGACGTGCACGCCATTCGTAATGTGGCCAATTGGAACCGCGTCTTCCGTCTTGTCCGGATAGAGCACGTTCCACATGCTTCGCGAAACCTCGCCGTGCAGAGCTGAGACAGCGTTGGCACGGCGCGAAAGCTTCAGCGCCAACACAGTCATGCAGAATGGTTCGTTCGAATCTTCCGGGTGTTCACGCCCCAGCCCCATCAGCGAGTCATGAGACAGTCCAAGTTGGTCCCGGATAACACCGAGATGTTCCTCTATAAGGTGAGCATGGAAACGATCATGGCCGGCAGGAACGGGAGTGTGGGTAGTGAAGACAAATTCCCTCGCGACGCGTGGAGCCGCCCCCTCGAACCCGACGCCCTCCTCTTCCATGCGACAGCGAATAGCTTCAAGCACGGCAAACGCGCTGTGTCCCTCATTCAGATGAAGGACTCCGGCCGTAATGCCCATCGCCTTCAGTGCGCGGAATCCGCCTACGCCCAGCAACAACTCCTGTCGGATGCGTTCGCGCTCGTCACCCCCATAAAGCCGCGACGTCAGATCACGATCTTCGGGAGCATTTCCTGAGACATCCGAATCGAGCAAGAAGAGATTGCAACGGCCCACTTTAACTCGCCAGACCTTCGCTCGGATAGCCGTCCCGCGAGTTGCAATCTCGATTGTCACCGGCTCGCCGTTAGCTCCGATCGCCGCTTCCATCGGCAATTGATTGATGTCGGTCTTCAGATAATCTTCGTGCTGCCAACCGCTGCGATCCAGACGCTGCCGAAAGTATCCCTGACCATAAAACAGCCCCACGCCGATCAACGGGATGTCGAGATCGGAGGCACTCTTAATGTGATCGCCAGCGAGAATTCCCAGTCCCCCCGAATAGACCGGGAAGGACTCGTGCAAGCCGAATTCCGCGGAGAAATATGCCACCGGCCGCGGTCTTAGAACGCCGGCATGCATCGCGCCCCAGGTGCGGTCCGCCTCAAGATATTCCTGCTGACGACGGTAGGCATAATGGATACGGCTGTGCAGCACCAACTCTTCGGCGCGACGCTCAAGTTTGGCGAGAGACATTTCTCCCAATAATGCGACTGGATTCTGATTGAGCCGTCGCCAACGCTTGGGGTCGAGGTCGAGAAACAAATTGGTGGAATCAGGATCCCAACTCCACCACAAGTTGCGGGCGAGCGCCCACAGTCGCTCCTGAACCGGCGCAATAAAGCGGGCGAGAGTGCGTGCTTCGCTCACCACCGGTGCCACCTGTGCTGCAGCAGACACCAGCATGTGAACTTCTCTGTCACTGAAAATACGGGCTTCGACCGTTTGTACGACCAGTACTCCCTGTAAAACCCCGCGATCTATGAGCGGAACCCCCAGAAAGGATTCGTACGTCTCCTCGCCGGCTTCCATAAAGTACTTGAAGCGAGGATGGCTCTTCGCCCTGCCTACAGACACCGGACGCACTTCCTCGGCAACCAGACCGGCGAGACCTTCGTGCAAGGTCATTCTCAGCGTGCCGATGCATTGTGGATGAAGGCCGACGGTCGCCGCCAGCACCAAATTGGCCCGGTCCGGTTCCAGCAAATATGCCGAACAGACATCGGCTCCAAAACGCTTGGCGATCAGGGCGACGACGTTCATGAGGGTCTCGGCCGGGTTGCCGCCCTCAGCTGCCAGTGTGCTGATCTCCTCTATAGTTAGGACATCGCTGTCCGCTCGGGAATCAGCGAGTGTGCTTACGTCCTGAATCGAATCATCGCCGCTGTCTGGCAAATCCTGAGCCGCCATGCCTCTTTGCTCCTTGTTCTCGGAACGAACTGTCAAGGTCAGTTACACACTGATGCCGGAGCGCGCCCGTGTCTCCACCGTGCGCACGTAGCTTGACAGAAAACTCTAAGAGGGCCACAACGGCGCGTCTAATCAATATTCTTTATGGGCATGATCAAAGGGCATTACTCGCGCGCACGACCATTCGAGAGCTACTCTCCCGAGCCACAGCTCGCCTTCAATAACCGTCTTTACCGCCATCGCATATCCGCCAGACAGCGGCACTAAAAACACGGAAGAGACGGTCATGGTGCGCTATGTACTTTTCCGAGCAAAAAGATAACCCGCTGATTTAGCGGGTCTTAGCGGATCGTGCTTGGTAGCGCCGCTGGGACTGCCTCCTTTGCCATGAAATAGAAAGATGTTTTCCGGCTCCGCGCGGTGCATGGTCGGTCTGGCGCCTTGAGGGTTGTGAACCTTCATCTCGTCAGGCTATCAGAGCAGCTTAATCGTGAGTTGATCTGGTTTGCCGTCAAAGTACTTTTGTAGCGCATCCTTGAATATCTGATTTTCAGATCCCGTGGACGCGAACAGGGTCATCGAAGATCGCAGTTGATAGAGACGATGACCTTGAACCGTGCCAGTTCCGCTCGCATCGGTGTCGCTGCCGTGATCTTCACCAGGCGGGGTCCCATCAAGCTTGACGGTCACCCACCCATGGTTCCACATCGAGCACTGAACCCAAGCTGCATAGAACGGCTTCAAAAGGCGAATATTTGAACGTTTAGTGTTCTCCATGTTTAACCGCGGAGGAGCAGATTCTCTAACCGAAACTGTGCAATAAGGAACAGCTTTCCGATTAGAGCGCTGTCAAACTTTTACTTGGGATACAGCATTGTTGATTTGAGAATGACAGCAAGTCCCCGAGGACGCATCGGCGATAAGACTGCACCGTGAGCGGGAGTTCCTGGTGGTCCTCCGATGCGACTTGCCGCTCAAGACTCAAGACTTGAGGATGGTCATCGTGAAACCGAATGAAGAGAAACCCGGGTCGGAGCAGGGGAGCAAGCCTAAGTTCGCAGGCGATCTGAAATCCCTTCCCATGCCGGAGCTGCTGGAGAAATTGGGCTCATCTCCGGACGGTCTAAGCCAAGCTGAGGCACAGAAACGACTGGCGCAATATGGCCCGAACGAGATCAAGGAAAAGAAAGACAATCCATTCCTGAAGTTCCTCACCTATTTCTGGGGCCCGATCCCGTGGATGATTGAAGCGGCAGTCATTCTGTCGGGAATCGTCCGGCACTGGCTCGATTTCTTCATCATCCTCATCCTGCTGTGTTCCAACGCCGTGGTCGGCTTCTGGGAAGAACACCAGGCGGGCAACGCCATCGCTGCTTTGAAGGCCAAACTGGCGATCAATGCCAAGGTGAAACGCGATGGCAAATGGGTTACCCCGAAGGCATCGGAACTGGTGCCTGGCGATGTCATCCGTCTGCGGTTGGGCGACATTGTGCCCGCCGATGCGCGATTGTTGGCGGGCGATCCGGTGGAAGTCGATCAGTCCGCGCTGACAGGCGAATCTTTGCCCGCAACGCGCAAACCTGGAGAGGCGGTGTTTTCAGGGTCGATTCTGCGCCAGGGCGAAATCGATGCGATGGTGTATGCCACAGGTGTGAACACCTACTTCGGCAAGACCGCGCAACTGGTGCAGGAGGCTCACACCGTCAGTCATTTTCAGCGTGCCGTGCTGAAGATTGGCGATTACCTGATCATTCTTGCAGTAGCCCTGGTCGTGTTGATACTGGCCGTGGCGCTCTTCCGTGGCGACAAGGTTCTCACAACTCTGGAATTCTGTCTGGTGCTTTTGGTGGCTGCAATTCCGGTGGCGATGCCTACCGTGCTGTCCGTGACCATGGCCGTCGGCGCACGTCTGCTGGCAAAGAAAGAAGCGATTGTTACACGGCTAACGGCGATCGAGGAACTCGCTGGGGTGGACGTGCTGTGCTCGGACAAGACCGGCACCCTTACTCAGAACAAGTTGACACTGGGCGATCCGTTCACCGTGAACAACATTCCCGCGGATCAGGTGATTCTGTGGGCCGCGCTGGCTTCACGTGCGGAAGACAAAGACACCATTGACCTCGCAGTGATCGGTGGAGTGAAGGACGATCAAGCCTTGAAGGGGAACCAGATAGTTCATTTCCAGCCCTTCGACCCGGTGCATAAGCGCACCGAAGCCACCGTCAAAGGCGGGGATGGTAAGCAGTTTTTTGTGGCCAAGGGAGCGCCACAGGTGATCCTTGAGATGTCGAAGAACGCCGGCGATGTGAAGGACGCCGTAGAGAAAGCGGTCAACGAATTTGCGGGGCGCGGCTTCCGATCCTTGGGCGTGGCCAGGGCAGATGAGGAAGGCCAGTGGCAGTTTACCGGCGTGTTGCCATTGTTCGATCCACCGCGCGAGCAGGCCAAAGCAACCATCGCAAGCGCCCGGCAGATGGGTGTGGACGTCAAAATGGTGACGGGCGATCAATCGGCCATCGCCCGAGAAACTGCCCTGCAATTAGGGATGGGCACGAACATCCTTGATGCCAGCGGATTGGGTGACACGAAGCATCACGAGACGGCGCAGTCGGCGGAGGCCATCGAAAAGGCGGATGGCTTCGCCCAAGTATTCCCCGAACACAAGTTTCACATTGTGGATGTCTTACAGCAGCTCGGGCACATTGTCGGCATGACCGGCGACGGAGTGAACGACGCCCCAGCGTTGAAGAAGGCAGATTGCGGCATCGCCGTTTCTGACGCGACCGATGCAGCACGTGCGGCGGCGTCCATTGTGCTTCTGACCTCCGGCCTGTCGGTGATCATCGATGCAATCAAGGAGAGCCGCCGCATCTTCCAACGGATGAACAGCTATGCCATTTACCGCATTGCCGAAACCCTGCGCGTCTTGCTGTTCATGACCCTGGCAATCCTGGTGTTCAATTTCTATCCGCTAACTGCAGTCATGATCGTGATGCTGGCGTTGCTCAACGACGGAGCGATACTCTCAATTGCCTATGACAACGTTCATTACAAAGACAAGCCCGAGGCTTGGAACATGCACCTCGTGCTGGGGGTGTCCACGGTTCTGGGTGTCATCGGGGTCGTGTCCGCGTTTGGGCTGTTTTATCTTGGCGAGCGCGTCTTTCACCTCGACCGAGCGCATATCCAGACGCTGATGTACCTGAAGCTTTCCGTGGCCGGACATCTAACGATTTTCCTAACGCGCACGCGCGGCCCGTTCTGGTCCATACGCCCGGCGCGCGTTCTGTGGATAGCAGTGCTCGGCACGCAAATACTGGCGACTCTGATCGCGGTGTATGGGGTGTTTATGACGCCCCTGGGCTGGGGCTGGGCGGCATTCGTTTGGGGCTATGCTCTGGCTTGGTTCCTCGTGAATGACCGCGTGAAACTGCTAGCCTATCGGATATTTGATCCTACGACGGCCCCGTTGTTGGCCAAAAAACAGCTTGATCTTACCCCTCAGATCGCCGCCCGGGCCTATGAACTCTACCAGCAGCGAGTCCGGGGCGAAGGCCAAGCAGAGCAAGACTGGCTCGAGGCGGAGCGAGAAACTCGGGAAGAGCAGGCTCCACATGTGAAGGCGTAGTGAAACGTTTAGAGAGCATTTTCCAGACTGTCCTTGATGCGCTCAATGAACTCAAGATGGCATATCCCAAAAACACCGCGACGCGTCGGCGGGAATTGCAATCGATCCGCAAGCTGCTGATGAAGTAACAGCCGTGGCGGCTACCGCGAGTACTCTTGGCGAACAAAGAGTTTCTGTCTCCCAAGTTGCGAGCGGCAGATGACGGACAAACAATCAGCTGAGCTGGCCGGAGATCTGCACTTCGGCAGCCTCCTCGTTGAGGGCTGCGGTGGTCGTGCATTCCGGTGTAAATAGCATTCTGAGAAACGGAGCCGGCAGTATGGTGGTCACAGCGGTCATGACAATTACCAGTGCGTAGGCTCGCTGCGAGATCATATTCATCTGCAAGCCGATGAGAGCAACGATCAGTGCCACTTCGCCGCGCGGCGTCATCCCGACCCCAACCTGCAACATGCGGCGCCATCCCTCGCGATAAAGGGGCAGACCACAACCGAGGATCTTTGAGATCACGGCAATCCCGGACAGTGCGAGTGCCAGCACCACAACTGAGCGGGAGAACACTGAGATATCCAGGCGCGATCCCATGGTGAAGAAGAAAAACGGAGCCAGGAACACATTGATGGCTTGCGCGCGTGGTTCCAGGTTCCATCGGGGTGAATAATCGGCGAAGGCGAGGCCAGCGAAAAACGCACCGATAATCGCAGCCAATCCAATCCGAGTGGCCGCAACCGAGAGACCGAGACAGAGCGCCAGGGCAAGCACGAGCGGAGCATCGTGAGTCTGCATCTGCCGGATGCCGGGCTCAAGGCGATCCACTAACTTTGGCGCTACGAAGATCATGAATAAGGCAAACCCAACCGCCTCGATGGCGACCAGACCAAGATGCAGCCACTGAATGCCACCTTTTCTGATGGTGCTGACCAGTATGCCCAGCAGCAACATGCCAAGGATGTCATCGAAAACCGCAGCTCCCAGAATGATCTGCGCCGAGCGCGACTTATGCACATTCATATCGCGCAGCACGCGCGCCGTAATGCCTACACTGGTAGCGACCATGGCGGCGGCGACAAAGACTGCTTCCTGCCTGGGTTCCTTATTCAACCGGAGGAAGAGTAGGCCAGTTGCGAACGGCACAGCCACGCCGGCAATGGCGACGCCCAGGCTCAGGCGCCCCACGCGAATCAGATCGCTGGGAGAAGTTTCCAGGCCGATTGTGAAGAGCAGGAATACGGCACCAACCTGGGCGATGGAGTAGATTGTGTCGCCGGGCAAAACAAAGCGGGTGACGTAGGGGCCGAGAATCACGCCAGCCAAGATTTCGCCGAGAACTGCTGGCAAGTGCATTCGCTCAAACAATTCACCAAACACCTTCGCCCACACGAAGATGGTAAACAACTGCAGCAGAAGCGAGTCGGTTCCCTGGGGCATTGGGTGGTGGTCCGTGGTGCGGCTCGGGCGCTCCGGCCCGAGGGTTCAACAAGGTCATTCTGCGATAAAAGGAGTTCTTTGAGCGAGTAAATTCGAAGGCTGCAGCGCGCTTTTTAGGATTTGTTTAGGAACAATGCATTAGGCGAGCATAACGGCGGCCTCAATACGCAGTTTTCAAATCTCTGCTTCGAGATCTTTTGACGCTGAGCGCTGAATTCGCGGATGAATCCGTCGGCCTTTTTGTGCTAGCCTCTGAACACGTCGCCGATATCTGAGGCGACTGCAGCATTATGAAGCTCAAAGCTAACCATCTTCTCTCGCAACAAATTTCATCGGATACAACCATTCTGTTAGTCGCGATTGTCTCTGGTTTTTCTTTATTCGCTGCCGGGATACTCTTGCAGTGGCTGGTCTACGACGACTGGCTGCATAGAACTGGGTTCCGGCTTGTAGGAAGCCTGCTGGCAGGTGTTCTGATGTTCGCCTTCGCTTACTACCGGCAATTCACGATGCGTGAGCGAAAAATCGACATGCTCCGGCGTTTTCAGACCATCGCGCAGATGAATGACCGCATTCGCAACGCGTTGCAAGTCATCGAATGCGCTACGTACGCCACCAACCCTCAGGCAACCGCGCCCGTTAGGAATGCAGTTGACGAAATTGAGGGTGTTCTCGAGGAAGTTCTCGCCGATGTACATCCAGCTCTGGCTGTCGTACCAGGCAACGCCCTGAAATCAAGAAGAAGGCCGACGTAGCAGCCGGACGAAGAGGCTGTCTGCCAGAGCAATCCAGAAATATTAGGGCAGACTCGGTAGCTAGGCTTTGCGAATTCGGAAAAATTCCCGAAACTCTGGTTCCAATTCAGGGCTAGTCTGTTTACTATCATTGTTGGGAGTGAATGATGAGGATGGTGTCCCGGACTGGCGCATTTGCGTTGATGGCGATGCTAGGGATTCTACTCGTCTTCTTTTTCCCTGCCCCCTCCGGACCATTCAGCGTTACCAATGGGCCTGCAACCGCATTTCGCGCTTTGGCCGCTGCACGCGGTCTGTTTGCTGCGATGAGTGCGGCTTTGCTGGTAGCTGCCGTTCGACGGTGCGTTCTCTATTTGCGATTTACGATGGGAACCGCCGTCCAGGTGAACCACGATCCTGCGCTTCTCGCTCTCCGCTGTTAGACCCAACCTCGCCGTTTCCATCTGACTTTTGATTCCACTTTTGATTTCCATTCCCCTAAGGAGGAGTGTATGAGTGCTCGTTTCCTGCGCTTTGCAGGTCTGTTTTTCGTCCTGTCCGCGATCTTATTACTCGGCGCCTGTCACAAAAAGTCAGTCCCGGTTGCCCCACCCCAGGCTCCGCCGCCTCCGGCAAAACCAACTGCTACCTTTAGCGCTTCGCCTTCCAATGTGCAGCGTGGCCAGTCCGTGCAACTGACCTGGAGCACGCAGGACGCCACCGATGTCAGCATCGACTCGATCGGAGCCGTCGCTCCCAACGGGAGCAAGAGCCTCACCCCTTCGGATTCGACGACCTACACGCTGAACGCCAAAGGTCCGGGAGGCACGATCCAAGCCTCCGCACGTGTGACCGTCATGGCACCACCACCGCCGCCACCAGTAGCGGTTCAGGCAGCGCCTTCGGATCTGGAGCTGTTTCAGCGTATTGTGAAGGATATTTACTTCAACTACGACAAATACGATGTGAGAGCTGCGGATGCCTCCACGCTCAAGGCGGATGCGGATTTCCTGGCCGCCCACCCGAGCTACAAGGTAACCATCTCGGGGCACTGTGATGAGCGCGGCTCCGGGGATTACAACCTGGCGCTCGGATCGAGCCGTGCCGATGCGGTTCGCGATCAGTTGGTAAAGCTTGGAATCACCCGCGACCGAATCAAGACCATCAGCTACGGAAAAGAGAAGCCATTCTGCACCGAACCCAACGAGCAGTGCTGGCAGCAGAACCGCCGAGCACACTTCTCGCTCGATCAGTAACGGACAGGAAGTAGCGAGTGAGGGCCTTTCCCCCAGGCCCTCACTCTGCTGTTTCGGATGAGCGACCATCTCCGGTGGATGCTGTTGGTTTTACAAGAGCGCATACGCCAACACATGAAAGAATAGTTCGTCAGTGTCAGGTATGGCCGTGTGCACAAAGGAGTACAGCATTGGTTTCGCGAATTCATTGCCTATTACTTAGTTTTGTTCTCGTCACCGGTTGCGTTGCGTACGCCGATAGCTCATTCGACCTTTCCGGGCCGCGAATGGAAGTGCACGTAACGCGAGCGGGCGAAACGCTGCCAATCTCCGAAGTACCCAATTTGCAACCCGGCGACAAACTTTGGATTCACCCTGCGTTTCCCGAAAGCGAATCCGTGCACTACTTGCTCGTCGTTGCTTTTCTTCAAGGAGCGACCAATCCTCCACCCGAAAACTGGTTTACAAAAGCCGAAGCGTGGACGCGGCGAGTCCGCGAAGAAGGCATTGTTGTTACCGTCCCGGAGCATGCTCAGCAGGCTCTCTTCTTCCTCGCTCCACAGACGGGAGGCGCCTTTAGCACGCTGCGCTCAGCGGTCCAGGGGAAGCCAGGAGCCTTTGTGCGCGCTGTACAGGACTTGAACCTCGCAAGTCAAAGCCGACTGCGCGTGGACATGTTCCTGAATGCGATTGGCGACGTTTCGGCTAGGGATCCAAAAGCACTCCATGAGCGTTCTCTGCTGCTTGCGCGCAGCTTGAAAATCAAGGTGAATGAATCATGTTTCGACAGGCCACCTGAACTGCAGGCACCGTGCCTGATGCAGAACTCCGATCAAATGGTCTTGGACGACGGCCATGGACAAACTCTGCTGGCCAGGTTGTCCTCTGGACCCGAGGTCGATCTGGTAGGTGCTGTGAGTGCGATGCCACAGGTTGGTGGTGGCGCCTACAGCCCCTATATTGGCGTAATTGTCGACATGATGAAAGTAATGGACAATCTCCATACCGCCCAGTACCAATACATTCCGGCACTCGCGTTGCCGCGAAATGGGAAACTGGATCTGAAGCTCAACAATCCACCCTCGTTCCACAATCCGAAATCTGTACTGGTCGTTGCCCTGCCTCCCGTAGAGCCGGCTCCCCTGCCCGTTCTTAACCCGGTTGAGCCAAAGCAGGTGTACTGCGCGCAGAATCCATCGCTCGCCCTCGCGGCCGACGGCGCCCCGTTGGTTTTTGCGACGGAAGTCGCGCGCAGCTTCACGCTCCATGTTCAGAACAAGGCAGGCAAGAGTTTGAACCTTACTGTAAAACCAGATCCGTCACGAGGAGGATTCGTGCTGGATGGTAGCATTCCCAGCTTGGAGGATCTCGGTTCGGAGGCGAGCGGTACTCTGCACGGAAGCTGGGGATTTGAGAACTTTGAAGGCCCCACCTTCCACTTGAGGAGCGCTCCGGCCGCTGCTCAATGGAGCCTTTCGACCGAGGACCAGAATGCTCTCATCGTCGGCCGCGAAGACACGTTCCATCTCCACTCGCAGTTTGCGGCCTGCGTGCAGGAAATCAGCTTCAAGAATCAGCATGACAAGTCCGCCAAGACAAGTTGGAAATTGGTTGCGCCGGATGACATCGAAGTGAAGGTGTCATTGGCAGGGGTTGAGCCTGGCACGGCGACCATGACGATAAAGCAGTTCGCGGTGACGAAGCCAATCGATGTACCGCTGCACACATATGCCGAAGAAGGCCACCTCGATCATTTCGTAATTCATGCCGGCGACCACCAAGGAGTGCTGAAAGGTGCCAGGCTCGATCTGGTTGCGAGCCTCGATGTTAGTGGCACGCAGTTCTTGCCCGTGAGTTTGACGCGGGTTGAAAAGCTGGATGCGTTGAGTCTCTTGGCGCAGGATGTACCGGCATCCGGTTTTCAGGCCGAGCAGAAGCTCACAACCCAGGTGAATCTAAAAGATGGGCGCGTGCTGAAGCTTGAAACCACTGTTGAGCCGCAACGTCCAAAGCTGACGCTCGTTAGCAAGCGCATTCATGTCGCTCCATCCGCGATTCGTCTGGGGAGCCAGGACGACGTGCCGATGGATGGCCGAATCTCGTTTTTTGTGAGATCTGAGGTACCCGCTAAATTTCCGCACGACGAGAAGATCGAAGTCGCCGGCGCTGACGGCTCCTTCCACACAGTGCTGAGTCTGGCAGACAAGAATCTTTCATTGCAGGATTCGCAGACCGCGGTGGCGGTTCTTGATCCGCTCAAGAGCTTCGGCGACTCAGCCTTCGGACCGCTTCAATTCAGACCCGTGGCCGCAGATGGTACGGCGGGTGATTGGCAACCGCTCGCCCATCTTGTTCGCATTCCACATCTCAAAGAAGTGCGTTGCCCGGATGATCCTGAGAGACAATGCACACTGAGCGGAGACCTGCTCTACTTGATCGACTCGGTTGCCTCAGATGCGGACTTCACGCATGCGGTTTCTGTACCTTCGGGCTTTACCGAAATGAGCCTTACAGTGCCGCGCCCGACTGGAACCGTACTGTACATAAAACTTCGGGACGATTCCGCTACGATCAACACCGCGGTTCTTCCGGTTCTGCCTGATCAGTTTCCAGTTCCAGCATCATGAACGGAGATTCTGCCGCCACTAAATCGCAAGGAGAGACCACCATCACCAGGGAACGACCAGGTCTTCCGAGATATCTCGCCCGAGAGCCTGTGATTGTGGCGCTGCTCTCAGTGTTGGCGCTAGTGTTTTTCCTGGCTGTGACAGGGCTGTCTCATATTTTTCATGCCCAGCAGGAGTCTCTCGGAAACCGGTGGTTTACTCGCGGCACCGTAGACCTCAAGCACCGGCGCTTCGAACCGGCTGTGTCCGACTTCCGGACTGCGTTGCTATACTCACGTGACAACTACGCTTATCAACTCAACCTAGCCGAGGCGCTGATAGGTCTGAGGCGAACCAGTGAAGCCAACGCTTACTTGGTCAACCTATGGGACCGGGAGCCCGACAATGGACTGGTGAACCTCGAACTTGCGCGCATCGCCGTGCAAGATGGGGAAACTGAACAGGCTCTTCGCTATTATCACAATGCGATCTACGCAACCTGGCCCGGCGATCAGGAAGTCGAAAGCCGAGAGACTCGCCTGGAGTTAATCGAATTTCTGCTGGGCACCAATGCCAAGACACAGGCACAGTCTGAGCTAATCGCGCTCGCAGCAAACCTGGCTGACGATCCATCGCTGCACATACGCGTCGGAAAACTCTTTCTGCGTGCACAGGACTCCGAACATGCACTCGCGGAGTTCCGTCTGAGCTTGAAGTCAGAGCCTCAGAATCCGGCAGCCCTGGCCGGTGCCGGTCGGGCGGCACTCGAACTGGCGCGCTACGCTCCGGCACAGATCTATCTTCAGGCCGCAGTGATGGCCAATCCCGGCGATGCGGAGCTTGCTGACCAGCTCAAAGACGCGGCACTGGTACTGCGGATGGATCCGTTCCAGCGGCAGATCTCCTTTGCCCAGAGAAACAGGATTGTCATCGAGGATTTTGCAGCAGCAGGTGAGCGGGTCAAGGCCTGTGCCGCTGCCGGCAATTCGAAGGTGCCCGTCTCGTCTCCAGGCTCGCAGCAGGCCCTTGGCGAGAATTGGACGAAGATGAAGCCGCAGATTACAGAGGCAGGTCTGCGGCGAAAACCGGAATTGGTAGAGGCGGCGATGGACCTGGTGTTTGAGATCGAGCGCAAAAGCAATGTCGGGTGTGGGGCTCCGAGAGGGACGGACAAGGCACTACTGCTGATCTCAAAATTGCATGAAGGGAACTAGCGTGGATATCTCGCCCATCTCGCCGGTTGAGGCTCCGCTCCAGGAGGGCGCTTCCGGAGCTCATTTGCGGTCCGTTTTACGCGAAGAGCATTTTTTCCTGATCCTATCGGTGTTCATAGGCGTGTTCGCAGGACTCGCGGTGGTTTGTTTCCGTTTCGCCATTGAGTGGTGCCGCATCTATCTCCTGGGAACGGGATCCACGCTTTCGCCAACGCGACTCTTGCTGGCGCCCAGCCTCGCGGGCTTGCTCATCGCCGTGCTGGTAATTCATTTCTTCCCGAGGGCGCGGGGGAGCGGCGTCAATCAAGCCAAGGCCGCGCTCTACATCTACGACGGGTATATTCCCTTTCGCACGGCCGTCGGCAAGTTCATCACGGCGGCGCTGGCCATCGGCTCGGGACACTCCCTGGGGCCCGAAGATCCGTCTCTTCAGATCGGCGCCTGCGTGGCGTCTGCCCTCGGCCGACGCTTGCGTCTATCGAGGGAGCGAATGCGCCTGATCGCGCCCGTTGGTGCCGCCGCCGGATTGGCCGCCGCCTTCAACGCGCCGATCTCGGCAGTACTCTTCGTGATCGAAGAGGTGATCGGGCGTTGGACGGCGGGCATCCTTGGTTCGGTTGTCCTGTCCGCGGTATCCAGCGTTGTGGTCATGCGCTGGTTTCTGGGCTCCGAGCCTCTTTTCAGAATTCCCGCCGTGCGCCTTCAGCGGCCCTCGGAACTCATCGCATATTCCATCCTCGGGGTCGTCGGCGGTCTTGCCTCGGTAGCATTCTCCGCTGGCATTGGCGTCCTGCGTCCGCGCCTCAAGGCGCTGCCCAGTTGGACTCAGTATTTTCAGCCCGCGGTCGCCGGATTGCTGATCGGGCTGATCGCCTACCTCGGCGCGCCGCAGGTCATGGGAGCCGGTTACGAGTATATGGACGAGGCCATGCACGGCCAATTCACTTGGCAAATGCTGGCCATCCTGGCGGGTCTCAAAATCGTTGCGACCCTCCTTTCCTTCGTCAGCGGTACTCCCGGTGGCATGTTCGCCCCAACGTTGTTTATTGGCGCCATGCTGGGCGCATCTGTAGGAGGCGCCGAACATGCACTTCTACCCCGCCTTGCCGCGTCACCGGGAACCTACGCTCTGGTGGGTATGGGGGTACTCTTCGCTGGCTTCCTGCGCGCTCCTATGACCTCGGTCTTCATGGTTCTCGAAGTCAGCGGAAACTACTCCATCATCGTTCCCGTTATCGTGGCCAACACCATCGCCTACGCAATTTCACGCGCATTGCAGCCCACGGCAATCTTTGACGTGCTGACGCGCCAGGACGGCATGGATTTGCCCTCCATGGAAGAGCAGCGGGAAGAAGGTATCCTGCGCGTGGAGGACGCGATGCGCCCAGCAAAAGGCCCGGTGCTTGATGCAGAGGAATTGCTTGCTCATGCGTTGCAGCGCATGGACGAGAACCCGACCGATGTTCTACTCGTTCGATTGAATCCCACCGCGTGGAGCAGTCTCACCAGAGAGGAACTCAATGCCATGGTTGAGGAGGGCAACGGTAATCTCACCCTGGGTTCGGTCCTGGACAGCCGCAAGATTCCTTTTTTGCATCCCGATCATCCGCTGGATATGGCACTTCGGCACGTGGATCGGTGGCCCCTCGTACCGGTCGTCAGCCGTGCCGACTTTCGAAAACTAGAAGGAGTAATTTCCCAAGCCGATGTACTCAAGCGTTATCGCGAATATGGAGAAGAATGATGATGACGCCGAGGGCCTGCTTCTTTGAAGGGGCTACCCTGCGTAAGGCACGGTCATAACCGGGCACCGAGCCTCAGAGATAACATCGAAGACCGTTGACCCTGGCAGATGAGCCGCAATTCGAGCCCTGAGACCCGTGCTGCAATTCAATCCCATAACGATGAGATCAACTTCGCGAGTTGCCGCAATGTCCAGAATACGTTCGCTGCGCAATCCAAACTCGACCACGACTTCACAGTCTCTTGCGGAACCCGTGTAGCCTTGCCTGCGTATCTGTTCGCGCAGAAATTCGAAGGTCTTAGGCTCTGCCGCCACAGGTGGCTCCTCACTCGTCCATTCGTTCACGTGTAGCAGCAACATGGAGGCATCATAGGTGTGCGCCAGCGCCGAGGCGTACGGCATCGCGTGTGCCGCCGCAGCCGAAAAGTCCGTTGCATAGAGGACTCGCTTGAAGTCCCAAGAGCGCGAAACCTTGGGTCCCACCGTAAGCACGGGCCTCGCCGCCAGATAGGCAATTTCTTCCGCAACCGAACCCTTCAATAATTTCTTGATTCCTTGCCAGCCGTGCGTCCCAATGACGATCAGATCAATCTCGCATCTGTTTGCCGCATCTAACAGCTTAGCCCTAATGCTGCCATGATCGATTAGCACTTCATGAGGTAGGTCGCGGAGTCCGCCGGGCATATTCATCAAGCCCTCTTCGACCTCCGCCTCCAACTTATCGAGCATTCCTCGCGATTCGGGCTGACGCGGATCGTAGTCTTCGTCTGGGACGATGTGTGCGAGGAAGACCTTGCCGCCGTAATGACGTCCTATGCTAGTAGCAAATGGAAACGCTCGCAGCGAGCCTGGTGACAGGTCCATCGCGAACAAAATATTCCTAAACGAAATCTGAGGAATCCAGTACTGTTCGGCGGTGCTCATTGGATTTGTCCTCCGGATAAGCCCTGCACTGATTTCGATGCCTCCGGTCCATCAGAGGTCGCTCATGCTTGGCAGAAGCGGCCAGCTTCGTCATTCTGTAGCATGGCCGCAGCTCACCTCCGGAACACTCCTGTGCGCGGGATTTGGTTAATACCCTGTTCGATAAAACACCGTCCCTATAAAGGGAATCATACGAACGTAGTTCGGTTGTCGAGACTCTCGCAAGCCCCGGCATTGGGTAAACCATTCCAAATGGAGGTGAAAGTTTGATAAAGGAAGGCGAGCCAAAGCTGTTATTGGAGTCAGTCTTCCTTGGGGTGATTGGCGCATTGAGTGCGCAGCTATTTACGTGGGTGCTGCGGATTTGCAGCCACTTCTTTCTCTCTACGCTCGCCGGCTACCGCCCACCGGGATTGGCTGAGAACGGTTCACTCACGCAGCTAATCGGTCCGCACGGTCTCTGGCTCATCCCCCTTGTCACCACGCTCGGAGGCCTGTTGTCTGGCGCTCTGGTCTACGGCTTCGCTCCCGAAGCCGAGGGCCATGGAACCGACGCTGTTGTAGACGCCTATCATCGCAAGCAGGGTCTGATCCGGCCGCGAGTAGCGCCAATTAAGATGCTGGCCTCGGCCATTACCATTGGCTCCGGCGGCGCTGCTGGTCGAGAGGGCCCCATTGCACTTACGTCCGCGGCTCTGGCTTCGATCTACGCCACGCTCGCTCATCGCACCGAAGAAGAGCGTAGGCTGCTGGTGCTGATCGGCATGGCCGCTGGACTCTCCGCTATCTTTCGTACTCCGATGGGGACGGCCGTATTCGCCATTGAGGTGCTGTATGGGAATATGGAGTTCGAACTCGGAGCCTTTCTGTACACCATGGTCTCGTCCGCCGTTGCCTACACCTTGAACGGCGTTTTTGTCGGTTTTCAACCCTTGTTTCGGATTCCGGTTGTCCCAATCCCCGCATTGTCGAATTACCCATGGTACGCCGTGCTGGGAGTGGCTAGCGGCTTGGTCGCGACTTTGTTACCAGTCGTGTTCTATCGAGTGCGCGACCTCTTCCGCGCTCTGCCGGTCCCTATGTGGACGAAGCCCGCACTCGGGGGCCTGGGCGTGGGAGTGTTGGCCTTAAAGTTTCCACAGGTGCTGGGCGGTGGTTACGGTTGGATCCAGCAAGCGATCGATGGCCACCTGGCAGTTCAGCTGCTTCTGATACTGGTATTCGCAAAGATTGCCGCTTTCTCGCTCACGGTCTCCTCCGGCGGTTCCGGCGGTGTCTTTGCACCTTCTCTCTTTATCGGCGCCATGCTGGGGGGAGGCTTTGCGGCACTTTTTCACCAGCCATCAGCCGTATTTGTCATTGTCGGAATGGCGGCTGTATTCGGGGCGGCAGCGCGGGTTCCAGTCGCCACTATGCTAATGGTCACCGAGATGGCTGGCGGCTATCACCTGCTTGTGCCTGCGGGAACGGCGGTAATGCTTAGCTATTTACTCCAGGGCAGGCTCTCTTCTTTATTCAAGTACCGCAGTTTGTACGAAGGCCAGGTGGCTACGAGACAAGACTCGCCTGCACACTATTTGGAGCACATTCAGGTGGCACTCAGCCTGCTTGGCAGAGAAACTGTGCCCCTGGTCGATAAACTCGGCCACATTGATCTGGTACGCCTTCTGAAGTCAGGGGTAGAGTTCGATTTGCCCGCCGACAAACAACTAACTCTGGTACCGTTACCCGGCGACAGCCCCTATCTTGGCAAGCCAATTGGAGAGCTCTACCACGATTTCAACGAAGAAGAATTCGAGATTGCGGCAATCCTGCGCTCAGAAAAAGTTCTGATACCTCGCTCCGGAACTCTGCAGGAGGAGGGAGATCTCCTCTTGTTGATCGCTTCGCCGTCTGCGCTCGAAAGGTTCGCAAAACGCATTTTGCCATTATCCGAATCACGAGAGAGTAGAAAGAAGGCGGGATAGCCACGCGTTCTGTGCTCGCTCGCCCTATAGGCACAATGGAGCCCGACAAGCGTACCGCCGTAGATGCCGACTCCGGCAATCACTGCGGCAATCGTCAGGACGCCCCTCCGCACGCGACGCGGACTCATGAGACTGTCACTCTTTCTACGGTTACTCCATAGCCTTGGCGTCAGTAGTGGAACCGATACCGCACCTGCGCATAGATTTGGCGCGGCAGGTTCCAGTGGAAGCCGCCGTAGGTGAGGCTGTTGTCGTACTCAACGCGGTGGTTGGTTACGTTTAATGCGGTGAGCGACGCGGTGAAGCGTTCGCCGAAGTCCTTACCCAGCGACAGATCGAAGGTAGTGTGCGAAGGCAGATAGTCGCCTGTATATGGCTGGCCGGGGAAGCCGTTGCTGAAGCCGGAGCCGTAGTAAACGTTGGTGGAGGCATAAGAGTGCCAGGGGAGGGTGATGTCGCCGCCCATGTTGAGCGTGTTGCGCTGGTCATGATCGAGCGGACAAAGGTAGGGGACGGTGCCGTTGGCAAGAGGCGAGCAGACGGCGACGTTATCCAATCCTCCCGTGATAACGCCTCCACCTTCGGCGATCTGGTTGGAGTATGCGAGGTGAAGCTGGACACGATGGGCGATGCGCGGCGAGCGAAGCGTAAGCTCCCATCCGCGAATCAAGGCTCTGGTATCGGTGAGGGGAAAGAAGATGTTGGACGCGCCGATGTTGTTGTGGTCGAGAAAATTAGCGACATCGGTTTTGAAGTTATCGGCATCGAGGACCCATCCGCGGTAAGGAATGCTGACGCCGAACTGATGTTCTTCGTCACGCTCACCGTGGAGCGGCAGGAAGCCGCAGCTTGGCGGTTGGCACAGGGCTTCCAGCGGACCAGAAACGGTTTCGATGGGCGGCGCTTGATAGTAGTGGCCGTAGAAGGCGCGGAAGGTCCAACGAATCTTAGGAATGGTGACGGTTGTGCCGAAGCGTGGGCTGATGGCGGACTCGGAGATGGGCAACTCGAGAGAACCGGCGGAAAAGTTGGCTTCCGAGAAACGCGTGGGGCGCATACCGGCGGAGAGCATCAGCCAGGAAAAGGGTTTGAATTTCTCATCGATGTAGAAGGTTTCGAGATTTGCGGTTGGGCTCTCGCCGATAATGAAGGGTAGGTTTCCGCTGCCGTCATTGAAGACGGCACCGAAGAGTTGGCTATCGCTCTGATAGAAGCTGAGGAATCCAACCTGCAGATCGTTCTTCTTGTAGTTGGCGGCGAAGGTGGCTTGTCCCCCGACGTAGGTGGAGGCGCGGTCTTCGACGGTGGCGATGGGAACGTCGTTGGGACTGCTTGCGTAGTCGCCGCTGTTGTAGTGGTAGAAGGGCGACACCGTGGTCAGGAGCTGCGAATTGAAGGTGTGCAGCCAGGTGAACAGGACGCCGGCATCGGCTTCGGTTTGGGCATCGCGAAGGCCGATGCTGGGGTATTGCGGGCTGAAGCCGTTGGCCGGGATCGATCCGTTCTCGATGTCGTTGGGATTCGGATCGTACGGGATTTGGTAATAGTCGCGACGGAGCGAGGTCATCAGGCGGAGCTGGTTGGAGGGATTGATGTTGTAAGTAAGGTTTCCGAAGCCGCCGACGCCGTTGACGGCATCGTGCACGACCTGGGGAACGGGCGGCTGCAGACCGAGATCGCCGCGGTTGCCATTGACGCTGGCGTAGTAGGCAAAGCGTTCGGTGTGGCTGCCAAAGCTGAACTCGTCGTCGGTCTGATAGAAGTTGCCGGCGGTCATGACGAGTTCGGCTTCATTGTTGCGCTCGAAGCCGGTGCGGGGGACGACGTTGAAGACGCCATAGGTACGGTCGCCGAACTCGGCACCATAGCTGCCGCGATTGACTTCGACGTAATCGAGGTCCTTGGGATCGAACTGGGGGCCGAGATTCTGCGCGATGGCGGTGTTGATGATGGGAATGCCGTCGAGAAGCCAGGTGATTTGGTGGCCGCCGCGCATGTGGAGCATGTCGTGAGTGACGTAAGTGCCGGGGACGTAGTCGGTGATCATGGACATGCTGTTGGTGCCGTCGGCGCCGGGGGTTCGCTTAATGTCGAGGTTGCTGACGAGGGTTGTGGGAGTGAAACTGTCGGTGGCGAGGACTGCAGGCAAGCCGGAGACGGTAACTTTTTCATTTGCTGTGGCCACCGGCAATTGAATGTGAACGACAGGCACAGATCCCGAGATGACGATGAGATCCTGTGAAATCTGCGCGAAGCCTTTGCTGGCGACGCTGACGGAGTATTCGCCGAGCGGAATGGCATTGAATTGAAATTCGCCGCTAGTGTCAGTGGTGGCGCTCCTTGCCCAGTCTGAGGATTTGGCTTTGAGCGTGACCATTGCGTCTTGAATAGGGCGATGCTTGGGGTCGTGCACAACGCCGCGAACGGCGCCGTAGACGTTGGCGAAGGCGGTGGTGGCGATGAGAGCGAAGGTAACGAGTAACGGTATTAAGAAAACACGACGGACCATTACGGTTCTCCATGATCGCGCGTACAGCCGTACGGGCCTGGCGATCAGGCAAGAGGGTTCGGTGATGAATACCGGGAAACATGCGGCAGCCGAGACGTTAAAGGCGCCACGAAATCCCACGGAGATTTTTGACTGCGTTCCGCTACAGAGGCAGGCTGGGAGGGCCGCGTCCCGAGTTACGAACGCGGTCACGGAATACATCAGAACCCGCCTCGATTGGGGCGAGGAAATCTTCGGAGGACGGCTGGATAAAAGAGAACTTGCGTACCTCGGCAAAGACGGAGCCGTGGATTATGGAACCGAGTAGACGACAGGGGCACTGCGGAGAATTCGCATGAAACCCGGGAGTACCATCGGCGTCGTGCCGCCCACTGCAGCAGGTACAGCCATGATGCTTGCCGTGGCTGCGGCAGCAGGCGGGCAGGTCCAACTCGGTTGTAACCAGAAAGACTGGAACCAAGTAACTCCAGAGGAGGATAGCCAGAACGAGATTGGCCAAGGAGCGCCGCATCGATGAGCTGAATACTAGCACACAGGGTTGCGATGGGAGCGCGGCGCGGGTGTCTCCGTCGAGAACTCGCCTTGGGCGTCGATTGGTGTCGAGGACGACCTAACCTCGGCGATACCCCCCGAAGTCTGATTCGAGGAAGTTAGAAGCTGCGATGGCGCTTGCGTCGGGTTCCGGGTGGTTGACGGGCCAACCGGACAGAGCCGACCGAATCCGCTGCTTACACCTTAGATATCGCTCGGTCGTTTGGAACGAGACGTGTCCGAGCAGAAACTGGATCTGTTCCAACTCACCCCCGGAAGTCGGGCCCGCGACGTCCGAGAGACGCTATCCTAAAGCCTGAGGGTTTGGACCCACCCAATGAGCAACTAATCCATGAAGTAGGACGGTGCTAAACTGCACCGGAGCAACTCTGCCGAGTTTCACGATGATCACTGTTTCTAAAGAGGACTACCTGAAGGCAATCGCCGAGGCTGAAGCCGAAGGCAAGACCGTGATTTCTGCCACGCTTGCCCATTGGCTTGCAGTGACGCGCCCAGCAGTGACCGCAGCCTTGAAACGCCTGAAAAAGGACGGCATGGTTACGGTTAAGAGCGATGGCCGTATTCAGCTGACTCCCACAGGGCGGCAGGTTGCCGAACAGATCATCTTTCGCCATCACCTGATTGAGCGCATGCTATCGGAGATCTTCGGCATGGCATGGTACGAGATCCACGAGGAAGCAGAACGTCTGGAACACGCCGTCTCTCCGGCTTTTGAAAAGAAGCTTGTGGAGAAGCTGGGCGACAAGGACATTTGTCCTCATGGAAATAGCCTCGCCCTGAGGAGCCCCGAGGCACGGCGGAAGAAAGGCCAGCGCCTGCTCAACGAAGCGGAAGAAGGTTTCCAATACCGAGTTGTTAGCGTTTACGAACGCGACCGCAAACTGTTGGACTTCTTTGAAGGCGAAGGAATCCGTCCCGGCACTCGCTTGACAGTCCAGAGCCGGAACTACGATGGGACCGTCTCCCTAGCACTCGAAAAGCGAACGATTCGGCTGGGCGCTCCGGCAGCCGAGAGAATCTGGATTGAAAAAGCATAATATCCTGCAACATGTTAACCATGGTTAACATCTTATAGACTACTAGGGCTGTTCAGGTGAGGGCGCAGTATGCCCCATTCGGCGGCCGTCGGAGTAGACATGAGACTGGCTGCACCAGAACATCTCCAATGCGATTGTACGTTTCTCTTGTCACGGGCCGTAGTTCTCGTTGTGCTGACGATTGCCGCATCCGTCTTTCCGGCCAAGGCTTTCGCTCAAGGCGAAACCACCAGCGCCATCGTTGGACAGGTGGCCGATGCGACCGGGGCAGTCGTCCCGGGAGCCAGCGTAACAATTACGAATCAGGAGACCGGGCTAAAGCGAAGCGCCAAGAGCGATGACGGGGGACGCTTTAACTTTCCTCAGCTAAAGCCGGGTTCTTATTCGGTCAAAGTGGAAGCCCAAGGCTTCCAATCGAAGCAGAATGACAATGTCGTGTCAGGCCTGGGCCAGAAGCAAACAGTGAACTTCACGCTGAATGTGGCTCAATCAAATGAGTCTGTAGAAGTGAGCGCCGAAGCCCCGCTGATCAATACGGCCAACGCCAATACCTCCACCACTCTGAGTGCGAAGGCCCTGGAAGACCTGCCGAACCCCGGTGGCGATCTGACTTATCCCTTGCAGTTTGCCGCAGGGGCCCTCATCAATACCGCTGGCAGCGGCAATGATTTCGTTGGAAGCTCGAATGGCTATGGCAACGTGGAATTCAACGGACTCCCAGCGCTCTCCAACGGCTACATCGTTGATGGCCTGGAAACGAACGATCCGCTCACCAACCTCAACAGCGGCCTTGCGACTAATCTTGTCCTGGGAATGAATTCCATCTCGGAGGTCACCGTCAACACGCTTTCCTATTCCGTAGACCAAGGCCGGTATGGCGCATCGCAGGTCAACTACGTCACCAAATCCGGCACAAATCAGTTCCACGGCAATCTCTATGAGTTGTGGAGCGGTTCGGTCTTGAGTGCGGAGGATTACTTTTTGAACGATACGCCAGGCATTCACAAGCCACGCTCGAACGTGAACCACTTCGGCGGCAGCTTGGGCGGCCCGATTATCCACAACAAACTGTTCTTCTTTTTCGATAGCGAGTGGGTGCGGATTGCCTTGCCCATCTTTAACACCGCAACGCTTCCGAGCGCTGGCTTTCAGCAGTATGTGCTGAATCAGCTTTCCGCATCGCCGCAGTTACCTTTCTATCAGAAGATGTTCTCGCTATACGGAAACACCAGTGGATCGCCTCTTGCTGTGCTCGGATGTCCGCTAAACGCAAATGGCACTCTTACATCAAGCAATGATGGGGACGGTTGCGCCAATCGCCGGGGCATTTCCCACTCCAGCGATGACAGCGAGCAGGTGCAGACCGCTCGCATCGACTACGACGTGAATGCTAACAATACCGTCTGGTTTCGTTTTCAGTCTGACTCCGGATTGCAGGCCGTTTGGACAGACCCGATCAATCCTGTGTTTAACGCAGTGTCTTCGCAGCCGCTCTACTCATTCGCTTCTGGATACACGCACGTCTTTTCGCAGAATGTTGTGAACTACTTCAATCCCGCATTCTCCTGGTATGAGAGCTTGTTTGCGCCGAGTAATTTTCAGCAGACCCTCTCGGCATTTCCGATTGTGCTTCAAGGCAGCGGAGCCAATGCGCCCTTTACCACCATCGGCGGTCTCGACAATACCTGGGTTCAAGGAAGGCGGGCATCTCGATTCTTCATCAACGACAATCTTGCCTGGAGCCACGGAGCTCACGAATTCAGGTTCGGCACCAACACCCGCATCCTACGCCTCAACGATTATGACTTTGGCGAAGGCACAGTTCC
This sequence comes from uncultured Acidobacteriota bacterium, assembly GCA_963838135.1. Lineage (GTDB taxonomy): Bacteria > Acidobacteriota > Terriglobia > Terriglobales > Acidobacteriaceae > TOLSYN. The sequence goes on from CAWIPV010000001.1 coordinate 674,288, forward strand.
CACGGTGTCCTACACAACCCTGCCGCAGTTCATCAACGGAATAGCATCCACCGCAACGCAAACCTTTCCAACTTCGGCCAACGAGCCGTTTAACTTCCTCAACCTGGATTTCTACGTGCAGGACACATGGAAGATCACCCCGAAGCTGACTTGGACGATTGGTATCCGGGATACGTTCAATTCCAATCCCCTGAACCCGCACCAGCAGATTGGGCGTCTCAGCGGCTCCTTCGATTCGATCTCCCATGATGTCAATCAGCCGTTGAACGCCGTGATCCAGACTCATCTCGGCAACCTCTTCTCCTCCACCCCGGTCGCAATCCTTCAACCACGAACGGCTATCGCCTGGCAGCTTGAACCGAATACCGTACTTCGGACTGGCTTTGGAATTTTCAGCGACATCATGCCGGGTAGCATTGCCGACCTGATCGGAACCAATCCGCCATACGACAAGACATTCCAGGGAGGACTCCTCGGTACGGTGGGTGGAACGGCGATTGCGCCTGGCGTGCCGAACAGTGCCGTGGATGCCACCGTAGCCGCAAATCGGAGTTTTGATGCGGGATTTCAGCAGGGGCAGCTCTCATGCTCCTCGTCGCTGGCTAATGCTGCAACTTGCCTTCCGCCAGTGGCGATTACGGCGGTGCCCAACGGAGAGCTTCACGCACCCTACTTCATGGAGTGGAGCCTTGGCCTTGAACATCAGATCGGAACGACCGCTAGCGTTAAGGCGCAATACGTTGGCACTCGGGCCGTCAACCAGCCCTATCTAACGCAGGTCAATGGCTACCAGACGGTATGCCCAGGCTGTTTCGCACCGTTCCCTTATATGCAACCAACCGACCCAAGGTTTGCGGCGGTGACGCAGTTCTCGACTGGTGCGAACAGCCACTACCACGGGCTCCAACTCACGGCGATGAAGCGGATGGGGCACGGTTTGCAGGGGCAGATCAACTACACCTGGAGCCGCTGCATGGATGAAGTCTCAAACGGCGGATTCCTGCAATTCTCAGCGGGTGGGATTCTCTCACCCTTGCCGGGAAACCTTCACCGTGATTATGGGCCATGCGACTATGACATTCGCCAAAATCTCAATGCTCAATACGTGTACCAACTGCCACTAAAGGTTCGCAGCCAATGGCTTGGGCATGTCGTGAACGACTGGCAGCTCTCGGGGACGTTGTTCTGGCACAGCGGCGTTCCATTCTCTGTGCTGAGCACGCCATATTCGGCAAACGGAAACGGTATTGTGCAGGGTAGCGGCCCTCAGTTCGCGAGTCTTGTGCCCGGAGTCGAGCCATACTGCCACCACTGTGATCTTGCTTCCACGCAGCCGGGCACGGTGCAGTGGCTCAATCCTAACGCCTTCTTCTCAGCCGTTGATCCCAGTACGGGGGCCTGTGTCGGTGGCGATAGCGCAGCAAACTGTCAATTTGGAAGCAGCGGCAGGAACCAGTTCCGCGGCCCTGGGTTCGTCTGGTCGGACATGTATCTGACAAAACAAATTCCTCTTCACGAAAAGCTCACCATGAGACTGGACGCGCAGTTTTTCAACGTCTTCAATCATCCCAACTTTGCACTGCCCAGCCAAGTGCTGGCCGGTGTTCCGGGGAAGCCGTCGACGCAAACAGGGTTCGGGGCACTGACGTACACCACGTCTCCACCAACTGGCCTGCTCGGCGTGGGTTTGGGCGGAGATAGCAGTCCGCGCATGATCGCTTTTCAGACTAAGCTGGAATTCTAGTGAGGGAAACAATGACGAACCGACGACTCATAGTGTTCGCAGTGGCAATTCTGATCGCAATCCCGGCGGCCCTTCTCGCTGGAGAGAGCTCAGGCCAAGAGGCGGCAACTTCGGCGGCACCCATAGCACAAATCAAGAAAATACCGGCGCCCTACACACCGGCATCTTCTGGTAAGGCTATGTATGCGGCGTACTGTGCCTCATGTCATGGAAAGGATGGCAAAGGAGACGGCCCAGCAGCATCCGCCCTCAGATTTGTTCCTTCGGATTTGACACAGCTCGCGGCAAAGAACAACGGTAAGTTCCCTGAGAATCGCGTAGCCGAGACGATCACGGGCGACTTCGACACGCCTAGTCACGGCTCAGAGGATATGCCGGTATGGGGGCCGATCTTTGCCTCGATGGGAACGACGAGCGATGGTGTGATGCAACTGCGTATTCGCAATCTGACGAAATACATCGCGTCGCTGCAGCAGTAGGCGTAGATCGAAGTTGCCAACCTCGATCCAGAACATCGTGACGTTGTGGCAGAGGAGTTAGAATCCTCCAGGGAGCGACAGCAGGATCTGCGTGAGCAGATAGAGAAGCTCCGCTCCATGCTCGCTGCCTCGCACAAGGCGCAAAAGCCTATATGTTTCAATGCGTTGTGGACTTAGACGTTCTTGGATGCTATTGGAAGAGGCATGATGGTAGCGCTACCGGGAATCCTTTTCGCAGCGTTCCGGTAATTGCAATAATGATGGAAAAACTAAGTCACGTCAATGGGATGCGGTTGGGAGTCTCAAAAGTAAAAAGTCAGTATTGATGGGAAATTTTCGTACGATTTCTGGCGAAATGTAGTTCAAAGTAGTTCAACAATCTGGCTGGCAAGAGCAGGGAATCATGTCGCCTGTTTATGCCACCCTGCTCCTCCGCTCGAACACTCATGCATGGCGTGCATGAGTCTTATGGCAATGTTCGTCCCACTCCAGCCGCTCGTGCCCCACGAACTCACGCACGGGCGAGCCGATGGTCTCACCTTTTAGGTCTTCCACTCGAACTCGTTTCGAAGTGGCAACTCTCTCCCGCAGCCCCTCCAGCCACCGCTGATGCCACATCACAGCTCGCAATGTGCGGAACCCTTTATGCACCAAGCCTGCCGCCCACTCTGGGCAAGATGCCGACCAGCAAAGACCACCCGATTTGCCGCTGCCCGCAGTGTCTTTCCTGCTTGGCGAATACATGGCGGGGGTTGACCAGTTTGTCTCCGAACGCAGCGGCTGCGTGAGGTTGCCAGGGAGTGAGTGACCGGATGCCGTTCTCGCTTGACTTGCCGTGTTCTGGAATTCACCATGTCACCGTTCCATTTCCTAACGCTGGAGTTGTCCTTGATCTTTCCGGAAGGCAAATTTGCACCAACCCCATGGGGTAGAAGCGTGAGTCCACACCGGGCAATCCTTCAGTCAACCCTTTTGTGTAGTCTGTTAATCGCTATGGCGATTCCTGCCCATTCGCAAGACGCAGCCATCAGGATCGGCAGCGTTTCATTGCCCCCAGAATTCAGTGGAGAACCAAAGAAATTTAGTCAGCCAACCCAGGCTGAACAACAACTCTTCGAGGTCATCGGCCACCTGAAGGAACAGGAACGAGAGACGGTCGGGCTGCCCGCTTTGAATAAATTTATCGAAGAGCATCCGGACTACTCGGATGCATATGCTCTGCGGGCGACAGTAGCTTGCGAACTGAAGAGTCCGGATTTCGAGCAAATGGCGAGCGACGTTGGAGCCGCAATGTCGCACTCCGGTTCCAAGGTCTATAAAAAGGCTGATTACTATTCCCTGCTCGGAAAGATCGCCATGCAAAGGGCGCATTACAAACAGGCGTTAGATGATTTGGATGCTGCGATGTCAAGTGACCTCAGCACTTCCGACAAGATATTCAATATTCAAGGTGTTGAACCGGAGAAGAACTCTGCTCCTTGTGTTTGGAACCTGACTGATCTGGACGCTTTGGTGGCGAACTTCCCAACTGACTATCGTGCAAGGCTCTTCCGAGGGCTTTACTACCAGTTCTTCGCAACTTTCAAAGAGGAATACTTCGAAAAGGCACTACCAGAATTTCAGCGGGCTGCTCTCCTAAATCCGAGGTCGCCTGTACCGCAGTACCTCATTGGAGAACTGCATACGAAAGAATCATTCTGGACGAAGAAGGCTTGGGCGTCCGACGCAAACCGAGACCAGGCAACCAAGAGCGCAATTCCTGCCTACACAAGAGCAATTCAACTTGACTCAAAGTTCCTGCTCGCCTACGTGGGAAGAGCGGAAGCCTATTCCCGTCTCAAGCAGTATTCACAAGCAATTCAAGACTATGACAAAATCCTTACCCTCGATCCGGAGAATTCCTCAGCCTATGCCGACAGGGGCTTGGCAAAGCTAGAGACTGGGCGGTATCTCTCCGCCACATTTGATTTCAAAGATGCAATTCGTCGGAAGGAGGACTCGGATAGTTATCTTCACATTTTGTATGAGAATCTTGGCGATGCCGATGTGAAGCTTGCCAACTACCGGGATGCGATTAGTGCCTATAGCAATGCGATTAAATTGGAATTTGGTCAAATGAGCATTTTGCTCAGCCTTAAACAGGTTCGTGGGCTGTATCCAGAGTATGACCAAGTGTCGGACGACGTGCTCTGTCACGAACTTCACGACCAATTTTGGTCAAACATGGAGTACGCAGCTTTCGCCAAACAACTGACGGTAGAGAACGGTAAATGGGCTATAAGTGAGCTAAACGAGCTTTATGAAAAGCGTGGTGACGCCTATTTGAAAGCAGATGATTTCAGGCGAGGCGTGCTTGACTTTCAGCGAATATTCAAAGGCATCCCCAATTTTGCGGATTCGACGGACAGATGGCGAAAACTTGGAAGTGCCACCAACGGCGAGCAGTATTTCCTCGATGCGAAGAGCACGGAGTTTTCGAGCGAAAAGCCTATCCAACTTTGGATCAAGATCGTGGCGAAGAAAGAATCTGAGACGTTGGCTTACCAGATTAGCTGTAAAGCCAAGGCTTTAAATCAGACCGAGATTATCACTTACGATCCAGGCGGCAAAGTTCTGGCGAGTTCGGACACCAGCAGTGGATGGCAGCAGATCATCCCAGATTCAATTGGCGAGCAACTCTTCAACGGTGCGTGTGCAACTGGCCCTTAGCCGCTCACCCATCGCATCCAGAACAAAAACAAGCGAGGAGAAAAAGGGGGACGAATGAAAACGCTTGCGGTAGTAGCCACGCTGCTTCTTTCGACTTCCATCGCTCAAGCCCAAACGCTCACCGCCGCTCAAGCCAAGGCTCATGAGGGCGAGAATGCCACTGTCTGCGGAACGGTAGCGAGTGAACACACCGCAACCCGTAGCCGAGGCGAACCGACTTTCATTAATCTGGATTCCGCCTACCCGAATCAGGTGTTCACCATCTTGGTGTGGGGAGATGACAGAGCGGCCGTGGGAACATTGCCGCCCTCAGGCTCGCATGTCTGCGCTACGGGACTGATTAAGGATTACCGAGGCGTGCCCGAAATCGTGGTGAGAAGCAGTCGGCAGTTTAGCAAGTAGCGTTTTGCAGTATGCCTCTGGCGTTACTTCAAATGGTTGATCCATTCTTAGGAGCCGGGATGTTTATCCCCTATTTCTGTCCTTGGATTTGTTTCATGTATGCTTGCTCCTTCCGCTTAGATTCGATGGACTTGGCGTCTATTCGTGCCACTACACCATCCACAATGGAATGCACATCTGAGTCCCCCAGAACAAAGTGGTCATAGACATCATTGGTTATCCAGTTTTTCTCTCCTAGCGTTGTCTTGCAAGGAAGGGACACCACTAGCGATGCGGTGTAGCCCATCGGCATTCCACTTTTGCTCTTATCCGCCATTACGAGCGCTGAAACTGAGAGGTCGGAATTGTCCTCCGAGTAGACAATCTCCACGTCTGCGATGGCACGCAACTTCTGCCGGAACTCGCTCGAAAACTCCGATGGATTATTCTTACCTTCTTCCAAATAGAGCCGAATTTTTCGGCCAGGTTCTGCCACCGTACATGACAACTGCGTTATCCACTTAGAGGCAATATTGTATCCCTGATTCCATCGGTTCTTAGCTTCACTCCCGACTGCTTCCCGCTCATCACTGGTCAATTTCGCCAGCCCCAGGCGCTCGTAATCGGAAGCATCTATCCCATATGAAGCCTGAAAAGCCGTATCCCACCCAGCACGGGGATTAAAGACCACCTTCAGGGGGGTCGGCTTCGCACTATGCGTGACGTTCTTCGTGCCGTTCTGAGGAAATGCGCTAACGGAGAACAACAGCAGCACAACCAGAAATGCGTGCTTCATTGATAGCCTCTGATTCGGAGAAATGCTGATTATGCCCCCGTCTCCCGCCCCTGTCCAGAGTTCGTTTGCCGCCCCACCCCACCACCATTTGTTCCTTGCCCAACTCTGTTTCCGCTACAATCCTTGCCATGAAACGCATACTGCTGATGGTCATCCTGTTATCCGTCCCGCTGTGCGCTCAAAGTCCTGAGGCTAAATCGACGCCTGCTGCGCAGCAGTCCATAACAATCAGCAAACTCCCGCCCGTGACGATAGCGAAAAACGGGATTGACTGGGCTGTTCTGGCTAATTACTTGCTCGTTGCCGTGGGCGTTGGAGGTATCGCCGTAGCCGTATGGACGCTCTGCTATATCCGGCAACAAGTAAACGAGATGCGGCGTCAACGTAAACTCATGCTCGGCACTCTGAAAGCTATCGAAAAACAAGCTGATATTGCGAATCGTACCCTGATAGCCCAATTTCGGCCTAAAGTGATCGTCCGCAGTATAGGTCTGGTGCAGAATAAGGTCTCGTGGAACGGAGACGATGGGAAATCGTATTGGAAAACAGATTCCTGGACGGTTGAATTGCTGATTGTGAATATAGGCGGGACTGGCGCTCTCATCCAAAATGGATCTGTGGAGATGAGATGGCGAGAGGTTCCAGAACGGCACAGATATCAGCCTTTGCATTGCACTTCCATTGCAAGTTTTCCGCTCAAGGCTGGCGGGGAGAACCCAATAGCCGTGCTCATCCCTGAGTGCGATGGTCTCTTCGGGAGCAAGATGTACGTCGCCGAACTCGAATTCAAAGATCGCAAAACGTACAGGCATAAAATTCGGGCTGTTGGGCTCATTTGCTATACGGACGAATCAGGAACAACAAGGAAGAGTGGATTTAGTCGTGATTTGGACGTTGAGACCATGAAATTCGTGGCGTCTAAAGACCCCGAAGAGGAATACCAAGACTAGAACCACGAACATTGGTGCAAGCTGATTTCACCTATACGGTGACCCTGATGATTACCGCACCATGGTCGGTTTCTCGCCGGATGCCCGGAGCTGCAACGCTGGCTCTTTCCGTGTAGTTCCGCTAAGATCAGCACACCAACCGAAATCCAATCACCATGCCAGCCTGCTCGCCACCGTTCCGTGCAGACGCTCGAAGGCACCGACAAAGACGTGGGAGCATCTCGCAGTATTCATTTCAACTGCCTCGGACGTTTCGCACCTTTGTACGCTGTTATCTCTCTGGCAAGAATTTTGCGAATTGAAGTCGCTCGCCAAGGCTTCCCGCTTCGAGTTGGGAGTCCTGCAGAATTCAAATGGGCGGTGATGTTTACAGGGTTCATTCCGGCGATGTACAGCGAGACCATTTGCTTCAAAACTGCATCTTCTGTGGGATATGCACCGAACGGCTTACGCCCTTCGCATCGCCCGGTTTGTTTCCTTGTGCGCTCTCGGGCGTTCCGCAATTGGGTCTTCCGCAATTCATACCCAAATTCCATGAGCGTAGAGCAAAATCCCACAATTAGGTCGGACGTGACCCCTAAAAACCCATTTTGAATCATACGACCCTGTAAAACATCAATTCCGCTCTCCCCGGATGAGAACCACTGATCGCATTCCTCCTTACCGATTGGCGCAACTCCATGGCACAGATAGCACAATGCGATGAGCAGTTCCGGTTCGCAATGCCTGTACCCCTCGATGTGATGCACTTCCAGCGCAAGGGTTGAGCCGCACTTGGCACAGCGAATTCCGTCCCTCTCAAGAACGTTGGGACGAATGGACTTGAAGGCAGGTTCGTGTTTTACTCTCGCTGGGACGTGTCTCATGCTGTTTGCGGAAAACTAATCGCCCTCCTGATTATCTGCGTGGACGCTTACCAGTGGAAAAGGGAGTATTCAAACCCACCGTTGCGTGAAGATGCCCCCGTGGTGTCATCTTTGGGGCGGGCGAAGTTGAAGCAGATCAAGGGCACTTTTGAGTTCCTCCAGTGGAAGCGTGTAGGTGGTATCGTAGGCCACAAAGTCGGGCAAATTCCCCGGATATTTTTCAAGGAACACTGCGTTGTTTTGCAACCTTAAATACTCCGGCCGCTGTATGAAAAAGGAATGAATCCCCTTAACGATGTTCGCAGCATCCGTTTCCTCTGTGCACCCTTTCACCTGGGTTTTATACATCAGCAGCGTGGCTTCATCCTTCTCTAAGTTCTCAGTCCTCGCTCGTTGACGTTCAGCGTCCTTCCTCGCCTCTTCTCGTTCTTCTGCACGTATAACCCTCACGTCCGCCGCTCGATGTTTGCGTTCTTCAAGCCAGTGCTCCCATCCAACTTTCAACCCCCCCAGAAACCAGGTGCCAGCAGTGCCAGCAATTGCCCCGATAGAAAATTGAGACCAGTCCATTTGTACTCCCGTCGCTGCAATCGCAGCACCACTTTGTTTACTCCATCTGGCACCTATGCTAAAAGAATTCAGGGGTTATTGGAAGGCATGAAAAGCAATAACAATAACGAAGCCATAACGCACGTCGCAATGCCAGAGAGACAGGCTCCGATCTTGATCGACGCAAAGCACGCTTCGCAAGTGTTTCTGCCTCCGGGAAATGCGGAGGGATATGTTTCCTTGGACGCTGGCGCACAAGCGATTGAAGTGAGGCGAGTGCAACCGAAGGCGATCATCGATGCGCTCAAGAACCAAAAACAGCGTCAACAATTTCAGAAGGAATATGGCACGGCATGGAACGGGCTCCTGGAACTGCTTGCGTTGGTAGAGCGCATGAACGCCGGAGACTGGTCACCAATTCTCGCTACAGATTTGGCAGATGCTATGAAGCCAATATCCGCAATTTTAGACCTGAGTCCTGCGGGTTGGTTTGTGGAGCAGAATAAATCGGGCACTGGAAAGCTGTCATTTAGGTCGGCGTCGGACAATAGGCGATTGACTATAGATATTGGGCAACCCTCGATTTCGCCAGTGAAAGACGAGGCGCAGGTTCACAAAGCTGCCTCTCGCCTCCATCCTGTAGCGAAGCATGGCGGCAAAACTACGAAGTGGAATTTCGAACTCCACGTGGTCGGCAAGACGGCTGCGTGTGCTCTTTCGGAAGCGTTCACTAAAGGGATGGGCAGGGCGAGGTTCGTTGTTTGGTGGTACTCGGTAACCAAAAGATTTGTCACGGGACTCTATTGCCCGGACATGATGACAGCTCTTTACGCTTCGGTTCTCTCGGCCATTGGCACATCTGGCGGAATTGGCGTCTGCCAAAATCAGAAGTGCGGAACGCCATTCATTCGTTCCCGGTCAAAGCAACTCTATTGCTCACACAGATGCCAAGTTGCAGCGGGAATGAAACGCTACCGGGAGAACCTCGAAAAGGAAGCGAAGTCAAAATCCAAAACAGCGACCAAGAGTAAACATCGCAGGGGAAGAAAATAGTCATCTCACTTTTTCGTTAACAGCCATTCTTCTGGCCGCAGCCGGAAGCAAGTGCGGTTCCTGGTGTTTGGGTTCCGCAGCCGATCCCAAGTATGGCAGCAATTTCCCGCAAGCTGGGCCCTGTGTAGTCGCAAGACTTCAACAATTCTCTGCCATGTGGTCATGATGTGCTGCTGGTCGCTGTCGATGCCGATATTGTGCAGCGTAGTTTCTGCTGATACCATCCCCTCTGGAACCTGATACCAGCACCAGCGCCCACAGCCACAGGCTGAAACCCCCAGCGTTGGTGACGGAGCCAAATGGACATACTTGGATTTCTCACCGAGCTTTACTCTGAGCGTGACCGCATCAACGCTGCAATCGCCGCATTGGAATCTTTGAACGGAACCGCCGCCACCCCAGCCAAGACCGCTGCCAAACCTGCTGCGGTGAAAATCGCAAAGACCGCTCCAGTTGCTCCTGCCGCTGCCACCAAGCGAGCCATCAGTCCTGAGGCACGTCAGCGGATGGCGGAGGCTCAGCAAAAGCGTTGGGCGAAGAAGAAACGGGCTGTGAAGGCTGCTGCGAAGAAGGCGGCTCCGGTTGCTGCTGCGGCGGCGAAGGGGTAGCGACATGGAAAAAGATATTCGTAGCGGACGGGGTCTGTTTTGCACTTCCGCACAGCGCATTGCAGTGAATTACACGGTCTCGGAAGATGACTTGAGTCCACTCGGCACAGGGATCATTGCCGAGATAGAGACTACAGATGGCGGCGAGATTCACACGCATGAAGGTGTATTGGTGCTGGAGGATGGAACGCAGTTCTTGATTACCAAGGGGGCTGCGGACAGATGGATCGGCACACCGAACGTCCATTGATGGAGGCGTATTCCGGTGAAGGCGCTCAGCGTTCCAGAGTAATTCCAATCAGGACGGAAGCTCATGAGTGCGGCCACGAAGAAGAAGTTGGCAGCGGCGGCATAATCACGGTGGGCGGCAAAGAAGGCAGCGTCGGCAAAGACGGCGTAGGCTGTGTCAAATTATTTGACACTTGTTTTGATGCCGCAGTTTGTTTAGACACGGCTGAGCTGGAGTCGAACGGGAATGTGATTGCGTCTGACGGGGTTTGGCATGACAACACTCTTCAGTATGCTGAGATCAGGTAGTTTTACTGGCACAATCGAAATGCAAAAACGTCGGGGAACATAAAATGAAAAGCTCCAGCCCAAAAAGAATACTCACTCAATCAATTTGGTTTTCATCCCAAGCATCACGACAACTCAAGTCATTGAAACCTGTCTTCGAAAAATTGCTATGGGTGCACGAAAGCTACATTGAGACTGAATCTTACGATAGTGACTGCGCTTTTTGGTATGGTGAGAGGCCGAATATCAGTTTGTTGTCTGCAGCGGTCTGGTTGCACGGCGGCATTGCCTTGGAAGAATACGGTGCTGAAAAAAAGAATGGGCGGGGTCGGTGCGATCTTTACTTCAGAGTCGGCAATACCTCTTTCGGTTGCGAGGCGAAGCATCTCTTTCTGAAACTCGGAAGGAGCGATGGAGCGTCAGCGCACAAGGTTTGTGAAAAACTGGAAGAGGCAAAACGGGATGCAGTACACGCCATCCATGATGAGAACGTTAACGTTCTCGGACTTTGTTTTGTAACACCAATGATTCACGAGAAGAGGCTTTCTGGACTGAACGAATATCTCCGAGAGATGGAATCGCTAAAGAATGATTTTTGCTGTAGCGCCTTGGTTTGGATCGGAGTCCCCAAAGGGGACAAGCCTCTGGCTGGCGACAGGATGCAATTTTTTCCCGGCACTTTTCTCGCCATCAAGGAAGTGAAATAGCATTGAACCACCCGATTTGGAGGATGGTTTGGCGGCGGCGGTGTTCAAACCGTTTGCACGTCAGGTTGTGGCTGGCAGAATATGACTCGTCGGCAATCCGTTTCTCCAACCGCTCTCCTCAGATGCCGAACTCGTTGCCGTGCTCTAGGTAGCCCATGCATCCAGTAAGTATCCATGCATCGCTGGCAGAACCTGACGCAGCCCCGGTTAGGGTTGGTGCCCCGGCGCTCCACGTCCACGAGGTAATAGTGAACTTCGCAAACATAGGCATAGCACCTGTCGCACTGCCCCAATCTTTCTCCAGGGAGCCGCATCAGAAGGCACATGATGGCAAAGCCGGATATCACGCCCTAGCATTCGTCGGCGGTCGCCTCGATGCGACCTCAGGATTCCAGTGCGCAGGATGCGGCGAGTGGAATGAAACCGTCGTTGACGCCTCTGCCGGGATGAAGCAGACCTACGTGAGGATTGCCAGGTCTGCTGCAATCCCAATTTGCTTCGGGTGATCTGGGACAAATCTGCCGGAGAGTATACGATCTCGGCTGAGTTGGAGTAGAACGGGAACACGGAGCGAAGCGTTCGCCAAAGTCATGCAAGACGTGCATGACTTATTCCATCAAGAATTCCCGCATCCGCAACGTCGCTGTGCTGGTGGAGGACTTTTTCGCCCGTCCGCCCTGCATCTCAACCCGCTTTTTCATCCCGTCGTTTACGTTTCAGGCGGTCAATCTCATTTAACTGATATCGGACAGCCTCTACTGCATCTTTCTCTTCTTGGTTGAGCTGATCTAATTTAATGACGTGATCGAGCAGCACCTTTATTGCATCTCCCAGTTGACCGAGCTGCTTGCCGTAACTGCCGACATCTTCTAGTATCTGCGCCTCAAGCTCGGGGTCGGAAGACTTGCCGACGTTAACATTAATCAGCCCAAATTGACTGCCAACGCTGCGAAAAAACATAGTCCATGGATTGATTACTTGGCTGACATCGCCAGATAGCGGAAGACGGAAGTCGGGCACGGCATTCCCTCCGGTTCGAATTGACCAAAGAAACATAATCGCTCGGAAGAATTCAAGCAACTGAATTCTTTCTGACCCTTGGCTCTTCTCAGCGCCTCCCCAATTTCCTCCAATAACTGATGACTTCAGGATTCCAAACCCAATGTGCTCCGGGTGACGTGGGACAAATCTGCGAGGCGATATCGAAAGTCTCGATAGCAGCAATAAATCGACTTTATCGGCATCGACTTTTGAGCACTTTAGCGACGAAGGCAATGATGACAGTCTCATGAATTGCGAGCATCCCTTGCTGCCATGCACAACCACACCTGTGCATCGGGAATCTATACAAACTTACGAAAGAAGCATAGATATTGCCAACCGCTTAATCAGAAGCAAGCGAGCAAGCATATCTGTACCTTTCCCAATTTAAGGAGGAGTCATGAACGCCGGAACCCAAACAGCAAGAAGTGCTCCACTGTCTTTCGTGGCAGCAAATGAAGTTCACACCAACAACGCCGGATTCCCCGTTGATTTCCAAGACCTGTGCAGCCGTGCAATGGATCAGGCGTTGGGGATTGAGAAAGCATCGCTCTCCACTGTCGTCACCTTGAATTCATGCGTACTCGATATCTATCAGGAAGCTCTGCGGTTCAACCCCGTATTCGGTAATCTTTTCGACCTGGCGGCTCAAGCCGTAGCTTGCTCTATCGAATTTCAAATGAACTGGCTCAGCCTGTTGGCACCGCCCGTCTCGTCACATGTGGCAACTGCGGGCAGCCGATCCCAGCCGACAGAGAAAAATTTGGCATACAGCATGGATATTGCTATCGGGGAGCGGTTCGTAGAACCTGGCAGCACGGTAACGAGCATATCCGGTGGTCGAGCCCAGGCCCAGCGGAAGGCTAAACCTGATGTATTGGAACACAGCATGGATATTGCCATCGGAATGCGAAAAGCGGCGTAGGTTAGGTGAGAGCATTCTGAATGCGAGTATGCCGTGTTCTCCGTCACAACCTCCGGATGCGTCCATAATTTAGAATGGAGCCGTGAACAATCGAATCATGCCCGAAGATAATGCTGCGCCCTCAGCGAATACCGTTGATGTTCAAGACCTGTGCGGTCTCAGGATGGATCGGGCGATTGGGATTGAGAAAAAGAAGGCTTCGTGGTTCGCACCAGTCGGCAAGCTTTTCAAGGCGGCGGCTCAGACCATCGGATTCTGCATGGAAATGCGGCGGAGCTGGCTCTCGCTGCTTACGCCTCATGCCTCGTCGCATGTGGGCTCGGCGGCGAGCAACTCCAGCAGTCATTCCAAGCTGTCACCGGATGAACTGGCGTACAGCATGGATATCGCAATTGGGGAGCGATTCACAGCCGTGCCGAGCAGCACGGTCGCAAGCAATTCTGATCGTCAGGTTCCGACGCCAGCGGAAGTGCCGGAGAATAATGTGGAAATAGCTATCGGGGCACGGGCGGGCGGCTAACTTCATCGTGGCGTCCACAGCGCACAGTTGATGCTGAAGCGTTGCTGGCTGTGTTCGACCTCCCTCTGCTGCGGCTGGCATAAAGCCATTTCCGCACACACTTCGGGCTGGGAAGATTTGGTGGGAAAGAGAGGGGGATACTTCAGTTGGAAGGTCTCAACAAATCTTGAAGTAGCAGCCCAACGAAAAGACTGCCGAGTTTGCGGAACAACGCCCGGTGTTCAATCTGTTATGTAAATAGATGCTCGGCAGTTCTGAAAAGTTGCCATATTGAGAAGACACATCCTTCGCTTTTCATTCCGTAGCCAGAGCCTTCAGCGCAGCCTGATCGAGGATCATCAGCATCGAATCCTTGAACTGCACGATCTGCCGCTTCTTCATCGTGGCAAACAGGCGAGTCACCGTCTCTCGGGATGTTCCGATCATCTGAGCGATTTCTTCGTGAGAGAACCCAACAGTAATGTGAGGCTCAGCCTTCGTGCTTTCGCCATTTTTCGTGCTCCATTCCAGTAGTAGCCTCGCTAACTTCTTCTCCACCGAATAGGACAGTCCGTGCGAACGGAACCCCCTGCAAGCCTCGTGGTGCTCCTTACTCAACTGCTCGGCAACCCGGAAGCATACGTCGCTATATTCCTGCACAAATTGCACGAAGTCATCGCATTTGACGAAGCTGATTTGACAAGCTTCGAGCGTCTCCGCCGTAAACTGGTAGGGCTTGCCGTTAATGCTGGAACTGATGCCCAACACTTCGCCAGCCTCGGCAATTTTTGGGATTAGCGTCTTTCCGTTGGTGCGGCTGAAGGACAGCTTTGCCCGACCGCTGCATATAACAAAGATTCCTCGTGGAGTTTGGCCTTCCACGAAGAGAACCGCTCCGGGGGGATAGACGGTTGGGTGTTTGATGGTTTCGAACCTTTGCAGTGTGCTGGCCGATAAATCACAGAAGATATGACTGCCACGTATCTTACAATCAACGCAGCTCTCGATAAGCCCTAAATCGTATGGTGAATGCACTACTCCCCCGAGCCCGCACGCTTGGATTTTCAGTTCAACTTTAGGACTTATGACCTACGCTTGCGAGCCTCGCCAGCAAGTCCGTGGGATGAATCGGCTTCGCCAACAATTCAAAATCGTGTCCCTGCCGCCGAACCTCTTCGAGCAAATCCACCGTGGCAGCGTTTCCCGAAAACAGAAGAACCTTGCACACCGTGTATCGCCGCTATTAGCACTTCTGTGGGGACAGGTTTCTGCAGGAGCGCAAACTTCAAGCCGATGGGTGCCTGCTCAGCGACCATTGCCGCTTCCCCGGACATGATTACGATCTTACAAGCTGGACAGTTGACGCTGAGCCAAGCAGTTAGTACCAGACCATCGATATCTGGCATAGCGTAATCAGTGACGACGACATCAGGAGCAGACTTGAGGGCGAACTGCGCTGCAAGGAGAGCATCGTTGAACGTGGACACTTCAAAACCAACGCCACGTAAAACCTCGGATGTTACATGGGCGAGGGGCTTGTCATCATCGACAACCAGAACCCGCACCGCCGTTCTCGTATCAACCGAGCACTTATGCAGATTTTCCGCAATGTCCAGCGCATCCGGGCTTGCACTGCTGGCAATTGCACTGGAGCAGGAATTACAAACCGATTGAACCAAGGGACTGGATTCAAGAGCCGTTCTCAGGAACTTAGGAGGAAGCTGGGGAAGCGGATTGTGCTGTGCCATAGATCGCTCCTGTCCGAAAGAAACAGAGAGGACGGCAGCGAGGGCACAGTGTCCGATTCGGGGTATCGAAGAACCTAAACTGATTGCCCGCATAGCGCAAGTACACAGATCACATGTGTGTTGCTGGATGGGCGCACTTGAGCCAACTGCACGGCTTTTAACTTGTTGACAAATTATCAACTTTTGCAAGATAGTGTAGGAGCACACAATTAACATGCTCAGTTTGTCCTTTGTCCGCCACCAGACGCTCGAAGCAGCTCTGTATTGTGGACATCGGAACAGCCAAGATATTGAGGTATACCATGCCATCCGCCCGCATTCTGTGTGTTGATGATGACCCCGGAATTTTGCTGACGCTTCCGATGGTTCTCAAATATCACGGGTATGAAGTGGCCACCGCTGGCTGTGTTGAAGAGGCGCTGAAGATCATCACGTCAGAGCAGCAGTTCGACGTGCTCATCTCCGACCTCAACATGGGCCACATTGCCGATGGATTCACCGTGGTTCACACCATGCGGAAGGTGAACCCTCAATGCGTCAATCTGATACTGACAGGCTACCCTGCGTTCGAATCAGCACTACAGGCTTTGCGCAGGCAAGTAGACGATTATATGACCAAGCCCTCGGATATTCCGAAGCTGGTAGAGATGATCGAACGCAAGCTGAAGGAGCGAATGCCTCGCCCTCCACTCCCGATACAGCGGCTCTCGGCAATCCTGCGGGACAACCTTGGGATAATTTTGTCCCGCACACTCGTCAACTTGAAGGCAACGCCTGGATTGGCTGCGCTGCTCCTTTCAGACGAGGAACTGCTGGACACCCTCGAAAGCATGACTCGGGAGCTTGCGGATAACCTTGACTCGGGGCTTCCGAGCGAAGGAAATGAGGCATTGCTGCGCTCCGCTCGCCTTCGTGGGCAAACATGGCACAAGCAGCACTATTCCCAGAAACTCATGGTAGACAAGCAGCGCATCCTTGCGCAGGTAGTCAATAACTTAATTTACGAGAACCTGCTGGGTGTAGACCTCAGCTACTTGCTGCTGGATATAAACAAATTGAACGATGCAATGTTAATGCAACTGGGACTGTCTATCGACTCGTATTTGCAAGCCGAGCGAGGGAGTACTTCAGACCAAAAGCCGTGAATCGGCGCTACCTTATGGTTCTTCCCCCACTATTGTCTCTGGCTGTAACGCCTCTGCTTCATCACAAGTCTAAACCGCATCGTTCGATCGTGGAACTGCGGTGAGCCCCATGTCGCAACTGCGTGCCCAATCAGTTCTCTTTTACGCCAGCTTACGCTTCCCGTTCGGTTCGGCATCAATTATTCGCTCACGAATCTCCACCGGAGCGGCATTCGGTGCCGGAAGGAAGATACTGAAGCACGTTCCTTGCTCGCCCGTTGTTGAACTCACTACTTCGATTCTGCCGCCGACCTTTTCGACAAGACTTTTGGTTACCCATAGGCCAATTCCAGTGCCCTTGTCGCCTTTAGTCGTGAAGAACGGCTCGAAAATGGAGGCGAGATTCTCAGCGGGAATGCCGCAGCCAGTGTCAGCAATCCTGACTACAATCTCCTCGTTGGGCAATTTCTCAATGGACAGAGTTAATTCGCCCCGTTCGCCAATTGCGTCTATGGCATTGGTAATCAGGTTTGTGAAGGCTTGCCGCAACTCGCTCGGATGAATCGTCATCTCCCCTTCAGTGAGATATTCCCGTCGAACCTCAATCTGTGCCGCCTCCAACTTGCGGCGGAACATGGTCATAGCGTCTTCGAGCAACTCGAAGACCTTGGTGACCACAGGGAATTTCGTCTCACGGTACGGAGCCAGCGTTTCCCGGCTGATGTTACCTAATCGCCCAACCTCCTGTTGAGCCAGCTTCACCATCTCCCTCCCACTATCATCAAGCGTCGGATTGATCGCCAGAAGATGGTGCAAGTTCATAAGGGACTCCAGTGGGTTGTTAATCTCATGCGCCATGGTTGCGATAAGCCGTCCATTCACCGCAAGTTTTTCGGAGCGATGAAGGGCGAGTTCAAGCTCATCGTTCAGCTTCTTAATCAGTGTCTCGGCCAACCTGCGCTCAGTCACGTCTCGAATTGCGCTGATGACAAATGTCCCTTCCTCAGTGGTGAGGGGGCTCAAGGATGTCTCCACCGGAAACTCGCTTCCGTTTTTTCGCAACCCGAACAGCTCCAGCCCCACGCCCATTGGGCGTACTCGTGGGTCGGCGGCAAAACCTTCACGGTGACGTGGATGTTGGTCACGATAGCGTTCGGGGATGAGACATTCGACGGACTGGCCAATCAACTCCGAGCGTGAGTAACCAAACAGTTTCTCAGTCTGGCGATTTACCAGAACAATACGACCGTGGTCATCAACGACCAGCATTGCATCGGGTGCGGCATCAAGAAACACACGGAAGTTGGCTTCAATCCAGGTAGGAGCGGGGGACGGAGATTGTGGGGCACTCATGGAGTTCGCCCATCGAAGATTCCAAACGTTAATCTGATAGAACGTGCGTTAGGAAGTGGTAGCTTCAGCTACCTGGCGAGGGAGGCTATTGAGCCCAACCACGGGGGCTGATTCAAGAAGCATGTGCCCAAACCCAAGCGAAGTCAAATGCAACTACTACTATTTCACCGCCAGTTGGGTAGCGGATGAATGTGATTCGCAACTGGAGCAGACCATCAACAGCTTCATGGAACAGGCGGCGAAGATTGCGGCGTAGAGCTAGGGCTTCAGAAAAGGCATGGCTGCGGCGATACCACCTGCCCGCCAGCCGCACTGTCATCACGGTGTGCTCAGTTTGTTGCCTTTGTTCCTTACCAGCGCCCTTAGCTGAGAGAGCCTATCCTCGGGCAGGGTCGCATGATCGTCCCACCCCAGTTCATTGACGAACGCTTGCTCACTTTCCGTCATTTCGTGCAAGAGAATCTTCTGAGCTTGCTCGTACAGGCTTCAACTTTGTAATGTCGGTCAAGTGGCATTCGGCTCGCCTCCTTCCCCCGTTGATACCATCGTAGGCTTTTGCGGAGCACCTAGCGGATATATTCGCAGGAGAGTTCACCAGTCGGGGGATCACGAGGAAGAAGTGTTTCGGCTTCTCCGTCCACCCGCCAAGGTTCCGCTCTGGGCTGATGCTCCCCCCGTGTCCTAGCCCAGCAAGATGCACGACGCCGAAGAATGCAGAGGGCGTAGCCATGACAGCCACGCCCTTTTGCAATCTGAAATTGGTTGATACATTCGGCTTCCCGACTATCGCCGGACGGAGAGTTAATCCATATCTTCGGGGTGAGTCGCCAGATATAGAGCCCTGCTGGTTTCGCCAGTGCTGTTAATAAACTGGGTGTAGGCGCTCGCATCTTCAAAACCCAATTCCCATTTCTCTTTCATGCTTTCCTCCGAGAAACCTGTCTGGAGCAGCCCAATCAGAGGGCTGCCGAGCTTTTGAATGACATCCGGCATTACATCTGCGTGCTGGAAAGATGAGAAGCACCTGGGCAATGATGCAGAATTATTTTGGTAGCGATTTTGGTGTTAAGAATGACGAGGTTAGAGCAGTGGGTGTCACTAGGCGGCTATTCGCCGCCCGCCCTCCTCAGATGCTGAAGCAGCAGCCGTCCATGCCCTCTCCAATCCCACCGTAGGTTCGGAAATGAAGGATGCAGTTGTTGCACAGCCTGCTGGTGCCTCGGTTCGGGTTGGTGCCTGGATGCCGCACATCCACGAGGTAATCGTGAACCTCACAAACATAGGCGTAGCAACGGTCACATTGAACCCAGTCTGTTTCTGAGCACGGCGTCGGATACGCCGAGCAGTCAGGCGGCATCACTTCCATTTCCTTTACTCCAACTCGAAGTCGGCTTCCATTATGTTGCCGACACGCAATGGAAGCAACGGTGATGCGGACGGGTGTGCCCGACTATGAAACGTCGGCGGGGGTTGTGAATTGTCCGGGGACAGTCTCGGTGGTTGCTGCATGGTTCCGTTAGAGTGAGCGGCAAGCCGGAGCCTGCCGCCCACCTGCCAGAAGTTCGAGTTTTGGCTCGGGGTTTGTGTTGAGTTCCCGCCGTTACTTTTTTCGGTGGATGAGTAAGCCAGGATCGGCACTGTTGCCCGAGACTAAGCCGCCGTGCTCATCACGGGTGGTATTGAACTTGCCGCTAGTTGTCCCGATTACGTGCTGCTTCTCATCCCGCACGCAAGTCGAATCGCCTGCCAAGCCACTGGTGATACTGCCAATCGTCCTGCCTTCTCCATCCCGAACATAGTCCTTCTTTAGCATGTGCTTCTCCTTCATCATCTATATACAGAGCCAGCCTCCGACTTAACTACTTTTCGGAAAATATAGTTGGCGATGCGGCGGGAAAAGTAGTCAATCTGAAGACTTGCTCTGTATACCAATAGTGCATGGAAGAAGAAGAGCACACCGTTCGGTCACTAAATGAAAATCCAGCAGCAAGTTGCCAAGTCCAAGAATCCGGTCGAACGATGCTTCGGCTCCCTGCTGCTTGCGGGCATGTTCGAGAGGCATCTTGCACAACTCACCGACCGCCAAATCGGACAGCTCATGTTTGATTTAGTCGGCGGCGATCTTCCAATTTCTCAGATGGAAGTAACCATCTGCCACCAAGCGACACTGCGTCTGTTCCGCTCGGCTGGAGGACGCCTTACCGCAGAAGAACTCGCAGCACAGCAAGAGTGTCCGTCATGCCCCATCTGCGGGAATGAGATGCCCCTGCACTACGGCATTGGCGGGCGGGATTTCAGGCAATGCACTTCCTTGGGCTGCAAACACAAGGAATATCTCCCTCGCAATTCAATTACGACCAAGGAGCAACGGTGACTGGAATCACGCAAGTCTGGGAGCGTCTGTTCATTGGCAGCTTCAAGGATGCTGAAGCACTCGCTGAGGCGAATCCGCTGGGCATAAATACCGTGATTACGCTCTGCGAAGAGCCGTTGCGTCGGCGCAATCCCAACATCCATTACGTGCATATCGCTATCCCAGACTCCTCGCCCATCACGGTATCGCAGTACAGGCAGGTCACGGACGCTCTCTTCGAGGGCATTTGCGGGAAGGTGCCGCTCGACCGTGTATGCGGCATGAGCGTCACGGACGCCATCTCCGAGGGCACCTGCGGGAATGTGCTTCTGCACTGCGTAGCCGGAATGAGTAGGACTCCGGTCATTGCCGCTCTCTGGATGCACGTTGTTGGTTATCTGAACATCAATGCGGCGTTGAAAAAAATCGCCAAGCTGCGTCCCGGCATCGAACCGTCGCCATTTTTGCTTATGAGCATTAAGGAGCACCTGAAATGATGCGTGCCATCATCTATTGCCGAGCAGCGACTGCCTCCGAGCGGGTGGACTCTCAGTTAAGCCTTCTGCGGAAATTGGCAGCGGCACGGGGATTTGAGATCGTGCAGGTCTACAGCGACCGTGGTTCTTCCGGCGTGAAGGCTCGGCGTCCAGGTCTTGATTCTCTGATGGCGGACGCCCGCCAGCATAAGTTTGATGTCGTCCTGGTTTGTGCGTTTCAGTGCGTGGCTCGTTCGACCAAGCACTTCTTGCAGGTGGTGGAAGCACTGGACGAATTGGACATCGGATTTATCTCAGTAAAGGAAGCCATCGACACAACCCACGAAGCAGGACGAATGTTCACGCAGACTTGCCGCTCTATTTCGGGGCTGGAGCGGGCACTGAACGGCGAGAAAATACGGCAAGGAATGCGCAGAGCCGAGTTTGAGGGACAGCGGCTGGGTCGGGCTCCGATGAATGTTGATCGCCCTGCTTTAATTCGTGACCGTGTTGCAGGAATGAGCCTGACGAATGTTGCCAAGAAATACGGCGTGAGCCGTGCCTCAGTGGTGCGGTTCGTCCGGGAGCACCAGAAGCAGTCGTGCGAGTTCGGTGGATTCGCTGTCAGGCAACAGCATGAAACCGCAGCCGAGTGCGTGGCGTGAGCATGAATTCCCTGAGCCAGCGGATTGAGCGGACGGCAGTCGGCACGAAGGTCGAAGCCGTCCTATGTGCCAGCCGAAAAGTTCTAGTAACAAAGGAAACAATGTACGTGTTTCCTAGTCTCCAGGCATTTTCCAGGCTTCTGGAAGCAACGATTGAGTTGCATCAGGCGATGGTTCCTGAAGGCTCCGACCATCATGTAGAGCAATTTGTATTTCGTGTTTGGTGGGTCGTGCTCAAAATCGTGAGCGATGTAACGCTGCTTTGGAAAAGATGGTTCCGGTTCTGATGACCATGACAAGACGCCTCGCAGAGGAGATTGTGGAATGGATTTTGAATGGCTAAAGCGTCTCAAGCGAGTGTTATCTGGAAAATTGGAATTGGGTCGTATCAAGTTTACTGACGGCGCTTGGCACGCCATGATGCAAAACGGCGTGTTCCCTCCCATATTGCTCGACAGGCATGAATCGGGAGATTGGGGTGACATCCCCGAAGAAGAGCGTAGGAAAAATGACTTTGCTCGGACGCATGGGCTCCAAGTGCGCTCGACCTACAAACTGGCAAACGGAGCTGAACTTCTAATAGTCACCGAAGCCGACCGCTGCCGTACTACTCTTTTGCTTCCGGAAGAATGCCGAACAGATGACGGCCCAGCAGCGTTTGGTGATGTGACAGACAAGCGTCCATGACCAACGACGAGAATGGCGAGAAGCGACTGTGAGCCACAAACATTACTGCAACCACGCTGGGCACTTTTGGCAATGCGATGGGAATGCATTGCGTTACATCGTTGACGGTGCAGAGCCGTCCGAGTGCATTTGCGAGACTTGCGAACTGCCGATGGAGCTGGGCAATCATGCCAGGTGCCAAATTGAGTTTCTGGATTGCCCTGAGCATTTGCACGAGTGGCTTCGTGCCTTCGGCCACGAACCCGACAACAGCCCCATGCCTCAGCCAATGGAGTATGCACAGTCCAATGTGTTCACGAACGGCGAAGGGAATTTTGTCATTGGGTTTTGCCTCTGGTGCCACCAGGACTTCCACTCGTTCAAAGAGGCGGAGGAACACAACTTCGATGGCAGCAGAGAGTGCCCATTGTTTCCAGAAGTGAGCCGAGAGCAATCTGTGCCGCCCGTGCTGCAAATCATGCTTGAGGGAAGTCGGCTTCTGTATTGCGTGCTGGATTACGAAGACTCAGGGTATCCATCATGACCAAGGACGAAATCATTGCGAAGACGCTACGGGAGCTGAAGTTGATGCCGCTCGAAAGCCAACCTCCGAGCAGCGATGAGCAGGCGCTCATCGACTACGTGACCGCCGAACTTATGGAAAAGCTGCCCGATGGAATTGATATCAGGACGTGCGACGACTTCAAGCATCTCGGTGCGCAGTGCTGCGAAACCTGCCACGAGCTTCCGGATACTGAAATGTATGTCATCGACCTGCCCGATGGCGGCAAAGCTTGGGTCTGCGACCAGGTTCAGTGGGCAATCTATCCCGAGAAATACTGGGAGTTCCAGAAATACTCATGCACACAGGAACAGTTGATGAAGGTCATGGACTACTATCCAACTGATTTTTCCCGTGACCTGGACTTGGTTTTCGGCACCCAGCGCCCTCGTTATTTCGGCGGCAGTTGGAGCACTGGCGGGTGTCCGGAATTGATGAACCTGGCGGCAGAAATTCGTCCCTTATTTTTGGCGTACCTTCACTACACAGTCTTGCTTGACCAGGGCTTGTATCACCACGCTCACCATGAGTATAAGAACACGGCGTTGTGCGCACAGAAACCGAAGTTCTGCCAGGGGGCCGGCAAGTCTCATATGAACCCCCGAGGGATTATTCGCTACCCCATACGTCGGGGGCTGGTCTCCGCTGATGACTTAATGCGGGTCGCCGCCCCTGCCGCCAATATGATCCTTGCCGTGTTTGTTGATACCGTTGCAGAGCTTTTGCCCGAGGTCTCGCTACCAAACTTCTTCCACCTGTTAGTGCATTTTCCAGAGGTAGATTGGTGGGCACCACGGGAGGCTCGCAGGTATCCAGCCGAGACTGCGGTGGAGCAGAGATTCCTGGACGAACTGGTGGGCGCTATCAAGGATTTCGGGTTCTAGGTTCTAGCCGCATAAGTCAACTTTTGCGCTTCGCCGCAGAACTCACAGGATTCCACCCTGCGGCTTTTATCACCTGCAATAATCGTCCGACTTCCGAAGAGGCTGGGGTGTTCTTCATTTTGTCGTAAAGTTCGCTGAGCATCTCTTGAAGTTCGAGAATCTTGATTGGGTTCCCGTTCAGGTGCTTTCTGAATTCCTCGTTTTCCTCCCAAACCGATTTGCTCCCTATCAGTTTGGTGACCGCAGTGACGTAAGTGAACTCGGTTGAGCCCGTGAGTCTTTCGATTTCAGCGAGTAAAGCATTCGCCCACTTCGGCTTGGTCAGTTCACTAAAACCACGCCAAGCGTCCCTGCCTTGCCTAATCTTCTTTTCCTCGATTGCCCCGATCCTGTCCTTGGGATCGAATCCCAATTGCCAACTCTTGCAGCTCACCACCCAGACCCGGTCGCTTCCCGTCCGCTTTGGATGGAATCCAACCACATCCACGTCGCTGGATACGCAGTCGGCGGATCGCAGGTAGTCAGGGTCAGTTTTGGCGGGTTTGAACTTCACGTTGTGAACGGTGAAATAACCTTTGAATTTCAGATAGTCATCGACTATTTGTTCGAGGATGTCTTCTTTCATGGCTCCCGCAGTATACTCGGGCTCCCCCTGAACTCAGCCAGAGTTACCAAAAAAGTTCGGTAGCGTGTCAGTTTGCTCATGCATCTCCCTGCTGATGCCGAACTCCCTCGCTGATTGGCGACTTCACACCGTTGTCGCCAGCATCTTTCGCTCTCCAGCCCCGCTCCCTTGAGCCCCCGCCAGCATTCTGGCAACGCTAGTCTTGCTCATTCTCAGTTCCCCTGCAATCGTCGCCAAACTTTTCCCTGAGCTGCGTAGTTGCAGGAGCCGCTGCTGGTCGCAGGTGACCCGAGGGCGTCCCCCGATGCGTCCCTGAGACCTGGCTGTCGCAAGGCCCGCAAGAGTCCTCTCGGACAGCCTCACTCTCTCCTGCTTTGCGATCACCGCCAAAATACTGATGACGGCATCTCGGAACATTCCGCAGGAATCCAGATACTGCTCGGTGAAACTTCGGTAGCCGACGCCGTAAGCAGTGAGCCGTTGCAAATATTGCAGGGTCTCGAACACGCCTTCACGACTGAACCTGTCCAGGCTCCAGAACAAAACGGAATCGAACTCCCTGCGGGAAGCGGCGGCGAACAGAGCTTTGAACTGCTGGCGGTCGCCGTTCTTGCCGCTGGCGACATCAACGTATTCCCGCACGACCGTCCAGCCCTGTGTGGCTGCGAAGGCGCGGAGTTGAACGAACTGGTTGGCGCTGTCCTGCGAATTGGTGGATACCCGGCTATAGATGCAGATTCTCATACAGTCTGTATACAGACCAGGTTGGACACTTGGATAAGTTTGGAACAATAACGGTCGTTTTTGTGCCGACAAAATGTGTGCCGCTAAGTCGTTGATTTTGGGCGGAAGCAGGTGGAGAATTTCGAGGACGTTTTTGGGACGCCAAAAAACATTTCCCCGAACCATCAACACATCAGGATAACGTCGGAAGGATTAAGCCGGAAATGCCGTGTTGGGAAGCAGGTGCGTGGTCAACAAACCTTGGCCTTCTTAACATAGCCTTTCATTAACCTAATCAGCTTCTTTTGTTCAGAGATAGTCATTTGACCTTTGTCATAGGCTTTAATCAAGCCAGAAAGCGACTTCATCGCCTGCGGCAGTAGCTCTTCAACCATCTCACTAACTTCGGGCAGTGCTGAACGGACGCTCGCAGCCCCCGCTTTTCCGTAGACGCCAATCATCTTGAACGTTTGTTCCCGTAGTGTGGCGTCCATGGGAATAGGCCGCACACTATTGTTCCTTGCTCTCGCTACTTTGGTCATAGTCCTGTTTACCTCTGATTTAATTCTCAGACGGTAAGCGCCACCACGCAACAAGAATCGAGCTTGCGCTCAACTCCAGACGACCTCGCAATCACTCCGAACCTTCGGTCATAAAGCTGATAATCCGTATTTCAACTTTCGGCTCCATACGTGGAACGTTCCAAACATTCCAATTCGATGCCCTAAAGTCGTCAGAGGTTAGCTCTCTTCCACTTGGACTATAGCGTGAGTAGTAGCCGTGAGCACGAGTCGCCTCCTCAGACTTAT
Source organism: uncultured Acidobacteriota bacterium (assembly GCA_963838135.1). Lineage (GTDB taxonomy): Bacteria > Acidobacteriota > Terriglobia > Terriglobales > Acidobacteriaceae > TOLSYN. The sequence continues at coordinate 700,099 of CAWIPV010000001.1, forward strand.
ATGTAGGGGCGACGGTCTTTGTTAAACCAGCAGGAATCGTGTACGGGTAGGATATATCCTCAAAGTCCATGACAGAACCCGACACATCATAATAAATAATGCGTAAGAAAATGTGCCTAACGTCCACAGGCAATCTATTACTTAATCGAAATTCGCAGCCGTAACCGGAAAAAAAGTTATCTGGCGAGACCAGCTTGAAATTGCTGACAACGACACCTGATTCGGTACGAGTGCCGAGACCGTCCACGATGGATGTTTCTGTTCGATCGCCCTGCTCTAAGCGCCCAAGTGGTTTGACCGAGATTGGGTTAGTTGCCGAAATCAAGAGCTTCGAGAGATATGCCACAGGCACTGCGAGATTCAAATTTTGCCCGTCTTTGAATGTCGCCACGGCTACACCGATTACAGTGCCAGAGGCATCCATAACTGGCCCTCCACTACTCCCCGGGGAAATTGGTGCCGTCATTTGCAGAATCGAGTCTGCACCAATGGTTCGCAGTCCGCTAATGATTCCTTCAGAAAATGTTCCCTCAAGCCCTAATGGATTACCAACAACATACACCTTGTCGCCGACGGCTGGACTGGTATCGGTCGCCCCAAGGTTGAGAGATGGCGCAGAGCTATCAACTTTCAGCAACGCCAAATCGGTACGACGACTAAGAGCAACGACTCCCATTATCCGTAGCTTTTGATTATTGCCAACAAGCTTGGCCGTCCCGCTGGAGGCACCTTCAATCACATGCGCATTGGTTGCGATGATGCCCCCTGAAATAAAGAACCCGCTTCCAATGCTCAGTGGTTGCCCGTTTGCATCGTTCATGTCCAGTAGCACGACCGATTTGAATGCAATCCGTGCGATATCTCGGCTGGACGTAATGAGGCTGCGATCCTGCGTCGGATGGGTAACCTCAAGCTCCGTAAGCGATTTCTGTGCTTCCACATCCCCTTGATCCGCCGCCTTGCGATACCAGGCAGCGGCCTGTGCTTTGTCCTGCGGAACGCCTTCACCAGAGCTGTACAGGATGCCAAGGTTGCGTTGTGCATATACATAACCCCGATCGGCAGCCTTGCGGAGCCAATAAACAGCCTGGGTATAGTCCTGGGGCACTCCTTGTCCTTTGTCGTAATGAAAGGCCAACTCGGATTGCGCATATGCGTCGCCCTGTTCGGCTGACTTGCGATACCAGAGCACGGCTTGCGAGTAGTCCTGCGGTACCCCCTTGCCATTGTCATAAAGCTCACCGAGGCTGTATTGGGCATCGGCATTGCCGGACTTGGCTGATTTCCGATACCAAACCGCCGCCAGTGCATAGTCTTGCCGGACGCTTTGGCCGTAGTAGTACTTATCGCCAAGGCTTTTTGGGGCTCCTGCGTTCCCGCTGGCAGCTTGCTTCTTGAGTGTGACGATGGCTGCATTGGGGGGCTTTGCAGTGATTTGAGCCGCCATTTGGGGCACGGTCGAAAGAAGCAAAAGCACAAGGACAGGGAGCAAACACCGACAATACCAGCCATAACAACGCATCACGGAACCTCAGGCACTTCAGGTCTGCTGAAAAGATGGCTCCATTTTCCCACTCCACGGCGAATAGGGGAATTCTTTATTGTGATTCCTTCTGATGCTCCTGCTGCTGGGCTTCAGCATGGGCAAGACTTGCTCCAACTCATGTGGTGTCTGAGCCTGACGAGTAGTGTTTCGACGGAGTTCAGGCAACCTCCGTCTGCAGGCACAGGGCAGCCTTCGGGAGATCGCTGCCACGGTCGGCGTCCGCCCCGAAGCTAACGTCAGGCGCTCCGGCTCCCTCGGCGGTGACCCTGTGCGTCAGTCGGCATTCGTTCTTAAAACAGAAAGTTGGACGCTCCCTGATGATCGCAGAACTACTAAGTCAAAGGCGGCGGGTGGTCGGCTACTTTAATTCCAGCTCCTTCAAAAGACGGTCAAGTCCAGCTTTCGACAGATCATAACCACCGTGGGCGCCTAGAATTATCCTGCCTCCGAGCGCAGGATCACCATAGCACTGGATTTCGATAATTTGGTCTAAATTTATGTGAACCAGCCGATAGGTTTGCGAAGGGTGTCGTAGGTCGTCTGCGCTAATTGTGAAAAATCTCATATAGCATCGCCTCAGCTTTAGATTGCAGCACCTACGCCGCTCTTTCTACAATCAGCCTTCTTTGCACGTCGTACATTTCATTCCACAGCCACTTTGCCAGCCGATATTGTCCTCTGGTGTACCTGACTTCTGCAACTGCAAAGAAGCGTCAACCCAAACAGATCAGTACCAGATGCCAGCGCCAGCCCCCGCCCGTCCCGCTCGGGCTCGCAGACCTGGGGGCTGCCCCCAATGAAGCCTGAGCGCTGTCCAAGCCGCAACCGCAGCATCCAGGATATCGTCCGTCCCAACTCCTGGCGGTCGGTGCAATGGCGCATATCAAAAGCTCTGCTCCGCACCGTGTTTCCCGAAATCGAACGGGCATTCGCTTGGCGTCCACACACGAAAGCAGGAAACTCTTGCTTAGTTTGGCGTACCAGCAGTATTCTTTGCCCTGCCGTAACTACTCACCTGCCCTCCCAGGGAAGTATTCAGGAAAGTCGGAAACTCCGGAAACAGAGGATAAAATTGACGAGAACTAACACTGCAATTCCCGAAGCCATCGAGGCCCAAAAGGAGAAAGCAGAAGGGTATCTCGATAGATTTTCAGAATTCACTGCATATAAGCACCGCAGGTACAACCCCTATCTTGCATGGCTTAACAGCAAGCCACTGCTTGAACCGGACTCAATGTATCGGTTCTTTAATTATTGGTATCCAGTAAGTCGTCACCAACCGCAGATGCTCCTGCGCATTGCGGCGGCGTACCCAGACTGGACGGATCGAGGTTTGATCATGCAGAACTACTGGGAAGAAGATGGCCGGGTGAAGCCAGGTGATGAGCCCCACTATGATCTTTTGGAGCAACTCATCGTAAAGCTCGGGGGCAAACTTGATATTGATCCGCAGGCTGAGACATTAGTCGGCACATTTCACCAATCCCTCCAAGCAATGACACCGGCGCAAGCCACGGGATATGTAGCTGCGATAGAGCACCCCGCACTCGATATTTCGGACTACTTCCAACAACTCACACGCCTCCTAGGTCGTGAAGAATTGCTTAAGGAAGACCCGTATCTCTCGATTCACGTAGATGTGGAACCCAGGCACATCATCTGGTCGCATGGGAATGCGCTGGATTGGATTGAAGACAAGGAAAAGCAACAGCGGGAAGGGTATACGGAAATAGAGGTAGTGGAAGCATTTCAAAACGCCATGTCCTTTTGGGTTGAATTCTGGAAACTTGCTTTCCACAAGCTTGGCTACGTACCAGAAACCCTGACTTCAATTTCCACCGCCACATGATTGACGTTGCACCGTCCACGATTGCGAAGGCACTGGACAAGTTCCCATGAGCTTCCTCCAGCCTTGATCCGGTTTCGCCATCTTTGCAGTAAATCCTGCGAAAGCTCAATCCCTATCCAATTTATCTCACCTGCCAGAGTCGTGTGCGTATGCCGCTGGATACTTCTGGAACCACTCCCGAAATCGCAGGGCGACCTCTTTGGCGGTTGTGGTATCGGTTAGCGAAATGCGAAACATCGAACCAGTTCTGTTATAGGAGCCACCACCCGGCAGAGTGTCTACCAGGGTATGTGCTTCGTCTTCGCTCATGCCTAAAATATCGCAGAGAAATGCCGGCCTGAATTGCAACACTAACTGCCCATCTACAGAATCTTTATCCCCGCAGACATTCAATCTAAAGGCTACCCTCAGTCTTCCGCTGACACCCCTTCGCATATATTTGAGGGAACCGCCAAAGCCGCCCGAGACTACTTCGTTGACGTAATTCTCGGCGGTGCCGACGAGAATCTCTCGGAAGGGCGTAATCAGCGGAAGTACCTTCCTGCGATCCGCCGCCTTGTTAAGCTCATCCAGCTTTATTCTTGGGAGTCTTTTGCTGCGCTCTGCAATTGCATCGGAAACGAGGATGGATCGTGACAATATTTCCGTCTTGTTAGGTAGCTTTGCATAGTTGAAAAATGCTGCGTTAATACCTACTCCGTGGCGTTGCACGAGGTAATTGATGATTCGCTCGGCGGAATCATCGAGGCACGCTGCAACAATTAGAATTCGATGGTTTTGGGGAGATATCGTCGGAGGCTCGGCTTCGGGAAACCTCGCAGAGAAAGCATCATCCAAAGACTGCTCAAGGAAATTCTCCGCAATCTGTCTCACTTCTTCTTCAGAGAGCGAGTCCAGCCAGGAGGCGTAGTCCAGCGCTTGAGCGACAACCTCTCGGGGAGCTTTATCTCGTTTGAGTTCGATGACTACCAACGTTCCTTGCTCATCAACTGCCAGCAAATCGAGTCTGCCTACACCATCGATTGCTTTCTGCTGCGAGATGATCAAAAGGTCTTCTCCGAGCAGGTCGGGCTGTTCGACAATCCAGCGCTCCAAATCTGACTCACGTCGTTCGCTTGCAAACGCAGTGTCATCGACTGGTATTGGACGATCTTTTTCGATTTGCCACATCTTCAGCTTTGTCGGCATTTTGAGATAAGTCTCCTTAGTTCGGTGACCCCAATCATAATAGCGACGACCCACCCTTTCTATAGGCCCGGTCTCTGGAAGATGTCTAATTCGGCATACCAGATCGCTGCCGCCAACCCCCGCCCATCATACTCCGGTTCGCAGACCTGGAACGCCTGCCCTCTATGAAGTCTGAGCGCCGTCCATGCCGCAGCCGCCGCATCCAGGAGATCGTCCTTGCTGACGCCGGACGGTCGGTGGTGGTTACATATCGTATTCTCTCGAACAGTTGGAACACCGGAGTCTAATCCCATAATCCGATTGCACTGTCTCCGCTCCCTTCGTCTTGCACCAAGGGCATTCCGCCTCATCTATATGTCGCTCGTCACTGGTATGTTCATCGGATTTGCTCGCCAGGTTCGAACTCGCTCGTTCGTCCCTGTTGCGAAACCGACTCACCAGCGACATGGCTTCGGCTCGGGTATCGTTATCAAGATAGGGAGAAGTATTCAGCGCAGTATCCAACAGGGCAATCAGGACTTGACCCAGGGCGGCAATCAATATGCCGAAGATATATATGCCCAAGCCTACCAAGCCACCAACGAGAATCCCGCCAACTGCTACGCCCGGATTGCCGGACTGATACGCTTCAACGCATGAGAGCACGATACAAATTACAGCCACAATTGCGGCTAACAGTTTAATCACGTCGCCCGCATTGATGCACGACTTCGCAAACAAGTAGGCGTCTTTGTAGCGGCTTTGCACAGCACTTGAGTATGCAGGATTGGGCAAATCTGTCTTTAGTTCGGCGGTTGTCATAATTTTCCTTCGGCTAATTGCGTGGGGAGTGCAAAGTGTTGCATTCAGAGTTCCTGATGTCCAGTGGCGTTTCACCTTAGCGGGTGGCACGCTCCTGGCGAACCTGCCGCACTACAGTACCGGGTGCGGGAAGAATCTCCTTGCTTCATCCTGCTCTGCTTTGTAGTGTTGAGCGTACACACCCGTCCAGTTGAGAGTGGCTACGTCCGCTAAGGGGAATTCCCTACGTGGGGATTTCTGTGTGCCGAGATGTCGGACTAGATAGAGAAAACCAGTTGCGCCTGGATGGAGGATTTTTTTGTCAGATTCGCAGATTACCTTTTCCGCTGCGCAGTTTATTCAGGAGCTAAGAGAGGGGTTTCCGCAATATGCATCCCTTGCGGACGACCGCCTGCTTGAGTTCTGTCTTACGCAGAATCCACAGTACCGGGCGATCTATGAAGGGAACAGTCCTGTCAGCATCAGTTGGGAGCGTTCGGCTCCCCTTCCAGTGCTGGGGGAAGAACAGCCAGCGGAAGAGGAGGCACCACCAACAGGAGCCGCTCCGACCGCTGCTCCGGTGGTAGACGCTGAACCCGCTGCGATTCCGCTTGCGGAGGTTACTCCAGCATCAGCCCCAAGTCCCTCTTCGACTGCGGAGTCCGAATCCGTTTCCGTAGCGGCTTCGGAGGAGCCCATGGAAAAGAACTCGGAGGCGGAAAAGGAACCTGCGCCCACCAGCACGAAGCCCTGTGCTGTCTGCAACTCCGCCATCCCTGAGGCGGCGAAGTTCTGTCTGGAATGCGGTGCCGCTCAGAATCCTGCGGCAGAAGCTCAATCAACGGATGAAGAACGCACGCAGCACGAGTCAATAAACACTGAGATACAACGAGTGGAGCCTATCGCTTCAGAAGTTTCTGGCAGCGTCTTCGTTCCTGAGTTCGCATCGTTGGGGGCAGCGAGCACAAACGCCACACGAAACCGGTCAATCATCGTTGGCATAGCGGCGATTGTGCTCATAGCGGTGGTGGTGTATATCATTCCCTATCTCAAAACTCCGTCAACAGCCGAACAGGGGCAGAGCAGGGCTGCCAATCCCATAATCCAACCCGATGCACAAGCGACTCCGGCGAGAGACTACCAGCTACCGGACGGCACCAAGTTTTTCGGGGAACGCAGGCTGAAAGATGGCACCGTAAAAAGAGAGCGTGTTGAATTCCCAAACGGGCAGAAGGATTTCGACGTGACTCGACTTCCGGACGGCACGGCCAAAATAGCGAGTGTTGAGTTACCGAATGGGAGCCAGGAGTTCAACGTGACTATTCTTCCCGACGGCACCGAAAAGGTTGGGCGTCATGAGTTCCCCAACGGGGTGAAGTTCTTCGACCTTACTACGTTTCCAGACGGCACCAAAAAGCAGAGGCGAGTTGAGTTCCCCGACGGGACGAAGGTCTTCGACGTGACGATTCTTCCCGACGGCACCACAAAGTTTGGGCGGCGTGAGTCACCCGACGGGCAGGTGGTTCGTCCGTCCAGATGAGAGTGGCTACTATCCGCTAGCGGAACCGCCCAAGGTGGAGGTTTCTGCGTGCCAAGGTAAAGGAGCTCTATAGCTATGGCGTTTTGTTCAGAGTGCGGGAAAGAAATCACAGTCGCTGCCAAATACTGCAATTCCTGCGGACAGGCGATTTCAAAAATGCAGCCTACTGTGAGCGGAAATGATCGACCGTCTGGAGCATCAGCGAAAACCGGCTACAAATTCGGCAATTCCGAACGCATAGCGGTTTTTATAGTGATCGGAGTTGTTCTGGTGTCATTGTTATCCTTTTTGGCCGATGTCATCAATAATTCCACGAAACAAACTGAGAAGAAACCGGACGTTCAATCTAGTTCGGGAGATACGAAAACCGAATCCGGCTATGAGAGCTGTCCTTACGGTTGGGAGATGAGCAACCCGATTGATGCGAATTCGTGGTATTGCAAAGACAAACCGATAGATGTCCGCATCGTGCGGCCCTGATACGGTCGGTCGCCATCTTGCAGTAATCCGCTGATAGCTCAATCCCGATCCAATTTCGGCGTCACAGTTCTGCCGCTATTGCGGTTGAGGAAACGCAGCACGGCTGGCATGGCTGGTGATGCCGATGGCAATCAACCTCCGAACAGAGATAGCTGATGTGGACGGAACTGGCAACCCCGGATTCGCACCCGGAACCACGCTCATCCAGGCAGAGGATGTCCCGTCAATAAGGAAATGCGGATTTCACCGTGTACCCAAGCCGTGCCCCGATCTCTGGATATGCTTTCAAGAGCCTCAGAAAATTGCGCCTCGCCCTGGCTGGCGGGCATCGCCTATCAACCCACGACCAACGAACGATTGCGTGCCATCTTCGCAGTTTATTTTCAATTAGGATTTGTCGTACTTCGGGTCTTGCGTGCATCGTTTCAGTGATTCTCCGGGTTTCTCGCTGTGGCAGTTTTTGCCAGAGTTGTTGAGATTTCGGAAGCAGGAGGTCGCAGCCGATGTTGGAAAACGGGCTGTGAACTTGCTTCTACTAATGCACCTTGATAGTTCTGGAATTGTCCCTGAAAGTGTTTCCGAAGTTCCTTGAAACGGTCACCTGACGATGCTGCAGCCGCCCAGATGAATTTCGGTTCCGCTTACTCCCGGTGACTCCACAAGAATTTGATTCACTGTCGGGTCATGGCTAGGGAACCGGATACTGCGTTGCAGATTTGATGCCCCTCTTGTCGTCCGGGAAACGAAAACGTTCCATCAACCGTTGATGCCGAGGCTGTCCCTGATAGCGTGAAGACTGCGCCTGTGCTGGCGTCCGTGACTGTAAGCGTGAGTGCCGAATTGGAGATTGTGCCGACCGCCGTAGCGTCGCCGAAATTTGCGCAGCTCGTTCCGTGCGACGTGCCACCCGTATACCCAGCGGCCTGAGCAGTCAAAACGCTTCCACTCTGAGCGATGCTAAGACCGAAAGTATATGTGGGACTCGCAGAACCGGAATCTGTCAGAACAATATTCCATTTTCCACTAAGGTCTGGTGTACTCGTTGTTGTCTTCGAGCCGTTTCCGCCTCCGCATCCTACCAGCAGGAGCAGGAGCAATGAAACCAACATTGAAAACTGTGTCGCTGTTTCCTTCAGTCTCACTCTGTCCTCCTTTCAGTCGAAATCAGCCAAGCCCTGAGCTGTTTGGCTGAAACATACTTGTTCAGGACTGATTCACTCGAATTGCAGTCCTTATGAGCGGGCTCGCACGGTCAAGGTTGCATTCTGCAATCGAAAAGGGCGGTTCGTCTGTCCGGCAATTACCTTCCAATGTCTCTTCAAAGTTCCTCGGCGCTGCCGGAAAACCTCACGGTCTCTGCCGCCCGCATCGATGCCCCCAGAGTCGGCACGTCATGACCTGCCTCCTGCGGCACTGTTCCCGAGCCGGATGTGATGTGATGACCGCCATCGCAGGGAACTGCCGACCGTATCATTTTGCCGTTTTCTACCGCAATTTCCTGCCTGCGGCAGAAGGCTGAATTGCACCACCATCACCCGAGTGCCAGCGACAGTGGAGAGCGTTGACAAGCTACGGTCGGTTACTGCGCACGTTGAAAATCTGAAGGGGGCGGCGACTTCGGCGCTGCCGGAACGCCGCAGATATTTGATGCTCGATTTTGGGCTCCGCTCGTGCAAACACAACCGAGTTAGCCGACGATCAGCGTCCATCCAGGTGAATGAGAGCCAAGAAGGTAATAATGCAGTCTGTGTGTGACCTTTTACCTTGTTACCTTCTTACCTTCTTACATCCTTGTATCTAAGTAAGAATATTAGTAGATATGGATTAGGAGCAATCAACCAAGAAGGTAAGGAGGTAAGAAGGTAAGGAGGTAAACACACACGCATAACCTGCATTTGTACCTTCTTGGATCACAGCTCGGTCACATCTTCCAATTTAACTCCCCTTTGGCTGGTGCCGGATGCCCCCGGCTCGGAGAGCCGATGACCGGGCAGCGCCCAATACCATCCATCCGTTTCTTTGTATGGGCGGACGCCGAGTTTAGGATAGGCATTCTTCATGGTCTCGTCGCTTATGCCCTCCTTGAGTCCAAGCTCGTACATCTCCCTGGCGAGTTTCGGCCCACATTGGAGCTGACTGGCAATCAGCTCCTTCGCCTGCTCAACCTTCTTCAGTTTCTTATTCTCATCCTTGTTTTTGTCCTTTTGCTTGTCCAACACATCGTCGGCGGTCATGTCCGTGACCATGCCAAACTCCAGCTTAACCGTTTCAATGCTCTCACCGCTGGAGGTAATCTCGGTTCCCACCGACTTGAACTTCAAGCCGGAATCTACGCCCGTGTAGTTGCCTTTGATGAGCGTCATCAGATGATCGTGTTTATCTTCGGAGTCCGGGTCGTGGCTGAACATAAACGCAGCCTTGGCGCAACCCGCTATGCTGCTGCAACCCTGTATTTGATGGATCGCACTGGCTTCCGTGCGTTTGTTGGTGTGGGCAACTCCGAGGAAGGTGACGTTCCTCAACTCGCATAATTCGATGAGCTGGTTGGTAATTTCCCGCATCTCGTCGTCAATGTTGGTTTTCTTGCTGCCCCATATTCCGGTGATCGGATCGCACACAATCAGGGCAATGTCCGGGAACTTCTTCTTAATGAGATGGGAGAGCAACGGAATGTCCTTGTCCATAGCGATAGAACGGCTGGTCTTCTTGTCGCCAGTGATCTTCCTGAACGACTTGTTGTCCAGGATTGTAATCTTGTCCAAGTCAGCGCCAGCGGCAATGAGCCGGGGGATCACGACCTTGGACATGCTGTCTTCAGGGCAATACATAAGCACTCGCTTTGGCCCCAGCGTGTTTTCCTCACCATCCGGCCAGTCTCTGCCTGTAGTGACGCAGGCGACGATTTCTATGGATGCCAGGGACTTTGCCTGCCCTGGCTTGCCTAATAACCAGCAGATGATTCCGAGGGGGATTCTGTTCGCCCACACCCAATTCATTGGTTCGGGAACAATGGTGCTGGCATAGATGCCCGTCACCTGCACCACAGCTCCGTCTTTTTCTCCTTTGATGAGTTCTACCCTGCCCGCTTCTACAGCGGTTAAGTCAATCGCCTTCCGTGGTTCCAGCTCCTCAAACTTGCGCTCAATCCGTTCCCGGTTGGCACCTTCCACATACGTATTTCCTTGGTTGTCCACCCGGATTACTTCATTCGGCTCATGCTGCGCAGATACCTGTTCCGGCTCGTGCGTTGGCTTATCGGCAAATACAAACTCGCTCAAATCGTCATCCGGCCAATCCCAAATTGTTCCTCGATATGGCGGATAGTTCCGATGAACGATTTTCATCACGGCAGCGAAGCTGAGATCGCAGTGCGGAATCCCGTCCAAATCCTCATCCGAAAAGCAATGAAACTCCGCCTGCCCACGGTCGAATCTGAATCCGGTGTAGATGGAACCTGTATGTCTGCATCCCGTTCCTTCGCCCTCAAAGTAGAGCGGACAAATATCCGTCACCTGCCAACCGTCCCGTTCGCCAACTGTATGGAATGCCCGCTCATAATGTTCCCACCATGCAGATTCGTCAAAATCTGGGTGCAACGAGGGCGCTTCGCCCGTCGCCTTCGCAGCTCTGGCAGGAACCCTACTGACGGGAGCATTACTGGCGGGAGGCTTGTACTCGCAAGCCAGCAGTCCAAGCTGTGCCAGCGATGCTGTGCCTCGTGGCTGCTCCAGGATGACTGATTGCCGATGCGGCCTGCCCTCGGTCTCCGGGGAGCGGCGATTGTGGGTGCCCCACAGCCGTATGATTTGCTCCGGCTCGCTGAGACTGGCGTCGATTTCCACTTCCGCATTGTCGAACCGCTGCTTGATCGCTGACAGGCACTCCCGGTACAAGTCACGGTTCTCCTGGCTCGGAGCTATGGCGCTGTCGAAGGCGTTCGGTATGAGAAACCAGCACAGGTGAAAGCCGTTACCGCTGTCCGCCACCAAGGGATCGCAACGCAGAATGCGGCTAACCCAGCGGTTTGCCTCGGTCGCAACCTTGCGGAGGGCGTCCCGCTCATCGTCGCTCGCCATCACACGCTTGCCGTCAACCGATTTGACCTTGCGGTCGATGTCCACCAGGAAGCGGACATAGGCGGCAACGTCCGTCCTCTTGTCCGTCGTGGCTCCCGGTTTTAGCTGCTGGAGATTGACGTAGATGTTGGTGACATCTTGGTCACGATCCTGCGCCTCGGCAAACTTCGCCGCCTTCTCGATGCTGTCAAAGGTCTGCTTGAGGAACTTGTCGCTGTTGGCGAGAGTCCGTGACACCATGATGGTGTCGCCATCGTGAAACAGCATGGACAGGGTGCTATGGATTGATTCTCTGGTGGAAGGCTCAACTTCGGTCGTGGGCCGTTCAATAATTGTTTGCGAACTATGAGTATCATTATATATATCGTTCATTCATGGCCGTCCTCCAACAGTCGGCTAAGAAGTTGCCCCCGGAGTAATGCACCGGGGGCTTTTGTTTTATGGTGTATCCGAACGACTTTCCTCAAACGGCATAGCCGCTGGCATAGCTTTCACTGCATTGATCTTTGACCTTTGCCGGAACCCGAGTAACTTCCTGGCGATGTTACCGATGGTAGGTTCGGAGCAACGCCAGAATTCCGCCATCTCCCGATACGTGTCTCCTTTGTGTGCTGGATCAAGAATGTAGGCTGCGATTTCTTCCCGGTGTGCCCTCTGCAATTTCCTGGTTGTCATAGGCCCTCCTCTTAGGTGCTCCATATACCTAATACTCAATAGTCAAAAAGTTTTGATTTGATAATGAAATGTTGTTTTTTGACTACCGAATTCCTCAGTAGACAAAAACGCCCTGAATGAGTTACCCGCTCATTCAAGGCCCGTTTAAGGAGCAACAAATTGTCTACATCATCTAATACTCAGAAAAATGTCTTCGCTAGAGTCTACGAGTGCCGCCAGGAACTGGAACGCCATCAGCGCTCCCATCACTGTGGACTGGACTGCATGGAGGCGGCACGCCTCACACGTCTTTTGGATTTCGCCATTCAACTCCGAACTGCGCACGATGCCGTGCCCTCTCGGTTCCATCCGGTGATCAAGCGATGATCTCCGAGTCCCAATGCCCTGCGTGCATGAAGTGGAGATTGCACGAGTTGGAATCCCTAGCTGCGGTCGGGCTGCTGGAAGATTTCTCGGCGGAAGAGGAAGAATTATTCAGGCTGCGGTCGCTTGCGGCGAAGCTTGAAGCCAAGGAGAATGACGGGGCGAGTGACTGGGGTGAACTTGATGCTTCCGTTTCGACGGGCGACCTGGAGTTATGAAGGTGTGGGCATCCGGCAAAAGAAAGGCCCCACCATTCGATGGGGCTCCTGTGTGACGCCAGTGACTAAAAGTTACGCCACAGGCACTCGATCCTGCGACTGCGACCGTGATCGCTGTCATGCTTGAAATTCGTAGAGCAAAGCTGAACGTCCTTACTCCAAATCGGCGGGCCGAACGCATCCAGATATAAATCGTTCAGGTACTCGCTGAGAATCCAGCGATACTTGGCGTTCTTGAGTTCGGCAACCAATTCTGCATAATCCAGGTCGCCATCACCGTAGCCGTGAACCTTCGCACCCAGGTACGGAGGATCGTAAAATGCGAAATCGCTCTGGCCCAACCCGGACGCCACATATTTCCAATCGACGGCGGTGATTGTCGGCTGAGCCTGGATCAGGATTTGGTAAGCACTCCGCAGGGTGTTCTGGTAATGATGGCGGAGAGGACTTCCAATTGGCGAGCGGTATCCGGCTTGGCAGCCAGCACCGGAAAACGTGAGATATGGAGCGAGTAAGGCGGCGAAGGGATCACCATATGAGCTTGCAACCTTGTAGCGCTCGAATTCCTCCCTCGTGTGCTCGGGAACCTGAATGGTGTTTCCATGCGAGAGGATTGCGTGGAAGAATGGAGCCGTCCTTATATCGTTCAGGTGCCAGTGCGAATACTGCAAAGTGCGGGCCGCAAGCCAAAAGACGTTCGCACGGCCTGCAAACGGCTCGCAGTAGACTCCGCCGCTTGGCGGCATGAGGCTGACAATGGTGCGACGGAGACGCTTTTTGCCGCCCGGGTAAGCGAATCCTGGAACTGCGGTTGTGCTTGACCGAAGCGGGCAAGCAATGGTTGTTGAGGAGTGGTTGGTATCGGCTGCACTTAACATGCAGCTTGATACTGAAAAGCTGTGGAGCCGCTAAAAAATTGCGAGCGTTTTCTGACTCACCAATAGCGGCACCCAAGAATTCGTAAGCTGACTTTCTGCGAAAAAACGAGCAATGAGTATCAGGCTGCATGATAGTGACCGCTCAAGTAGCCAACAACTCCGTTGTTTTCGCAGATATTTGTCGTCTTTATGTGCCAGAAGGTTCCAGCATCCTTGATAGTACTTATGGGCTGGGGGCCTTCTATCGGGACATTGATATCTCCAAGTACAAGCTCACTCGTAACGACCTATACATCCCGGGACTGGAACTGCAAGCTGATTGCAGGAACCTACCCGTACCGGATCACTCCTACGACGTCTTTGTCTTAGACCCTCCGTATGCCCATGGCAGCGTAACTATGAAAGCCAGCTTAGCCCGTCGCTATGGAACCGGGAGGGAGTATGTCTCAGAAAAAGCCATCATCCAGTTGTATAAAGATGCCGCGAAGGAGGCCCACCGGATTCTGAGACCTGGCGGAATCCTAATCCTCAAAACTCAGGATGGGATTGAAGCCGGAAAGCAATACTGGAAGCACATTGAACTCGCCCATCTCCCGTGCTTTGATCTGATTGATTTATTCGTGGTGGTGTCTACAAAACTCCCCATGATCAACCGGCCGAAGCAACTCCATGGCCGGAAGAATCATAGCTACTTTATGGTGTTCCAGCAGGACTAACCTGCTTTCCACCGCCAGTCTCTGGTCAACCCTGTATCCGAGGCGGGTGGCCTTCGGCAAAACAGAAGCCCCACCGTTTTCGATTCGATGGGGCTCCGCTGCGGCAATATCAGATACCCGGGATGGCGATTTGTAGAGGAAAAGGCCCATGAAAAAGCCCCGGAGAATCGTGCTTGCCGGGGCCGGACTTGTAACTTCAACCTCTTGTCTAATACTGAGCGGCGGAGGCCATCCTTACGAAGTTTGTTTCTTCCCTGGGAGCAAAAACGCCATGATCGGACGTGAACATCGGTTGGTAGACCCATCCTCAATCGCCCGCCAGTAGACATCGCCTACCGAGATGGTCTCGGCACCTGCGCCGATGAGTAGGTGCAGCCAGCCATCCAGCGGATACACGATTAAGATTGTCTTGCCCTTTTCCCTCTCAATGAGGGCTTTCCTCACCCATGCCGTGATCGCCACTTTTTTTACCTTGTCGTCCATGACCTCGTATGACGGGATAAACAACGGATTGAGATACACCTTATTTCCCCACTCCGCCGTGAGTCCGTTATAATTTAGCGGTTTTGGAAACGGACACGGATCGTAAACTTGCTCCCGGGGAACACCCAGTTTCCATGCTGCCCATTCCCAGAGCCACTCTGGACTCAACCAGTAATGCTTGCCATCTTTATATGCCTGCGCCCTGTTCCTGTTTTTCACTTCTTCTTCTTCTTCCCGGCTGTGGAGCAGCCGATATCTGCCAGCTCGCAAGCCTTGGCGATGATAGCGTCGTCGTCGCCATCCGGGAGTAGCGTCCGTGCCGCAGAAAAATACTTCCAGGCGTTCACCACGTTAAGAGATTTCTTTACCCGCAATTTCTCGATCAAGGGCCAATCGTTCATGGCCAGGTTTACTGCATTTATGAGGCGGTCGTTAAACACTACGCCGACCGCTTCATTCTCGTAGTGGATCGCTTCCGTGGGGGCGAGCCCCTGCGTTATCAGCGACTCTATTACCCGCTCTTTGACACCCGGTTCCGGCTGCCGCCCCGCCTGCTCACAACCGGGGCATCCAACCACCTTGACTCCGTTCTCTAAATGGGCCTCATGCCGTAGCATCTGCGAGGATTTGTGAACAGGTTGACTTTTTTCCGGTTCACCGTTCACAGGCGCAGCAAGGAGAAGCAACGCCTTTTGTGGATTGTCAGACTCAGCGTTATGTTTCCGAGTCTGAGTCTGAATAGCAGGTGACTGAGACTTGTTTTCTTCGCCATGAGTCTGGGTCTGGATAGCAGGTGAGGGTTCCGACTCATGCTTGTTCGGTTCAATCTGAGTCTGAGTCTGGGCTTCTACATCCGCCTTGACTTCGGGCGGCATGACCACATCTGCTATCTCAGACTCGGTTTCCTCATCATCATGGGTCTGAGTCTCAGACTCAGACTCGGTTTCTTCGGGTAGCAGCGCCCGGAGATACCGATTGGAAATATCCGCAAGCGTATCAATATCCGTTTGCTCAACGTGGATACCCATTTTTAGGGCTAACTGGAGTTTACGAACTGAATCTTCAACTTCTTTCTTTTTGCTGTTCAGCTCGTCCAACATCTCATCCAATTTGTTCTTAGAGGCTTTCTGGGTTTGGATGTGTTCGTACACCATATCCATTACATCGGGCGGTAAAGTTCTGGTGCGAAACCTGGGCTCGCACTTGGAGCATAGGTCGTGGGCACGCAGCTCTCCTTGTTGCCCACATTTTGGATTCGTGCAAATACCTTGTTTCCGTCCTTTTTTCATGGTCAATATCCCCCGGCGCATCTCCTGTGTTAGTTATTCTGATCAAAGATTGCCGCTGGCGTCAGCCCATGCTCCAGCGGCAGGTTAATTGACTGCCTCCTTAGTTATTGGTCTTCCGCCATGAATCGAATTGTTCCGTCGCCGCCGCAGCGGTATCGGGATCAGCAGCAAAGAATTCTTTGATCTTCTGCATCATTTCCAATATTGCGGAGTCAAGGCAATCGGAGTCACCACCGACCGCCGCCAGCATCCGTTTATATTCCTTGGTGCGTTTGACTGCTGCCATGTCGAATGTATGCAACACCGCCATGAACTCCATGCTCAGTTTAATGTTGCGTATCTGCGCCTCGCAGTCGTGTAGGTGTTTGTCGTTGTCCATGTGTAGTGCCTCCATGCGCTGATTGATCTCGGCCTTCGCCTGGGCGATAATGTCTGCCTCAATTACTAAGATGTCCGTGGGCAGCAGCTTCCGGGCAGAACCCGTGTTTCTGCCTCAAACCGGAAAATCTTAGGGGGATAGAGTTATGACAGACGAGGAGAAGCAGAAGTTTTTACTAGAGGTTGTGAATGCGAAGGAGCGCTGGTCTACTCGTGACCATGATGCTTTCGTCAAGGAGTACCGGGAGTGGTTCCCGGCCTACGATCCTTCGCAACTCGAAGCCCATATGAAGCATTACGCAAAGGTTCGGGCAGCGTGGCTAACTCCGCTGCGAGAAATTCCCGTTGAGCGGGAGGATGGTGATTTTGGGTTGAAAGTCGTCATTTTACGCCATCAGTTGAGGGTGCTATGGGTCGTGCAATCCGAGGACAGCAAGCGCAAACAAGACCTAATGTTGAGCCAAGTTGCGGTTGCCATCAACGGCATGGGGCGGCAAGGCACGGAGGGATGGAGGTCGCTCCAGATAGAGGCTCTGCGCTGGCTGGACAACCGCAACCACCTAAGCAAGATGAAGGTATGCAAGTGGAAGGAGTGCAGTACCCACCATACCTTTTTTCTGCGTGATAACGATAACCCCAACCAGCAGTATTGCTGCGTGGGCTGTGGTGCGGAAGCTAAGCGGCAGCGTAATCTTTTCCCAAAAGATGAGGAGTAGCCCTCGGGCCGCATTTCTCTCTTCCAGTTTTCTCAGTATCAAGCCGCCCTTTCCATTGTTGCAGCCTCGCACGGAACCTATCCCTGCATTCGGCGGCAGTTGTCTCCAGCATCACGCCAACAGCCGCCAACTCACATTACGGAAGACACGCCCGAAGCGGTTGAGATGCCCGGTGATGCGGCCCTCAAGCTCCAGGCTCTGTGTGATCGGTTGAATGCATCGGTAGTTGAGGCCCATGGCTTCAGCCAGTTCTTTGTTGGTCATCGAACTCCTCTGTGCAAGCAGATCGAGAATGAGTTTCTTGCGTGCAGTGGTGTAGCGGTCGTTAGCCATGAGTGTTTTTCTCCTTTTGGCTTTAATACCGAGGGCCGCAGAAGTTATGGCGAGATTGCAGGATTGGGCGGCGGCCTGCCGCAGTGGGATTAGGCCGCAGCCTGATGCCGATCACCCTGGCATTGGCTCCGGCAGGTCATCGAACGGCCCAAAATAGAAAGAGCCTCCGATTTTGGAGGCTCACTCTGTTTGGATCGAAGGCCGCTTTCACTTGCGCTTCCGTCCACACTGCGGCATTGGTTTAGGTACGCCGTGTTTAGGCACGATGCCAGCCGTCTGTGTCGGCGCTATTGATATCGAAGGCGTCCGACGCTAATCCTGGTTTCAACGGCTGCGTTGCAGTCTTCTCGGTCACTGGGCGGGCGGCGTTGTCCTGTTCATATTCCCGCAGTGCCATCTCCTCGTTACTGACGAGCGCAATGTAGTATTCAATGGATTTCAGGTCTTCATGTCCAAGACGCTGGCGCACATACCCTATATCCCAGCCTTTGCCCCCGAGTTCCTTGGAGCGGAGCCAGTTCGTGGCGGCGGTAGCACGCCATTTGTGGAGCCACACGGTTGCCGGGTCTATTCCTGCACGTTTGGCGATGCTCTTGAGCTTGTCCCACAGATGGTAGTCCGGCTTGCCCTTGGACGTTGCGAAGAGCAGCTTTGATGGGCGAGTCTTCGCCTTGCCCGAGAGGAGCCGATCCATCAACTGCTTGGAAATCACGATGTTTCGTGCAGCCCCGGTCTTGGTCTGGAATTTCCAGTGTGGCTTGGATTGCACGCGGATTTCACACTTGAAGTAGCCCGGTGCAAGCTCATCGCAGATCAGGTCACTATCTTCAAGGAACATGAACTCCCGCTTGCGGAGACCGGCCTCTTCCAAAACGGAAAACTGAAGGTGCTCGTCCTCGTCCATCACCGCAAACATCGCATTCATCTCGTGCCGTGTATAGACCTCGGGAACCTTGGAGGACTTTAGCTCACGCTTGTAGTCGGATTTCTTGATGACGCCCTTTCCTTGTTCCAGTTGGAATACTGCCCGGTAGAACGAATTCACCTTCATCAGTTTGAGCGCTGCGGTGAAGGGTGCATTCTCCGGCCCATCTTCATCGTCATCCCCGTCCACCAGAAATTCGAAGAACCTTTTCAAGAGGGCTTTGCTGATTTCATCGACATAGAAGATGCCGCGTTTCTTGTTTGTCGCCCACCCCTGGAACTCCGTCAGAGCATGGCTATGGGCCGACACCGTTTTCGTGCAGCCCGACTTCCCATCGAGATAGGCACGAATTTCCCGGTGCAGTTCCTTGCGGTTTTCGAGCAGGGTCGGGTCGGGAACATTGCGGTGGCGATTGCTCAGGAACCAAGACTTGTCTTCCGCCTGACGGATGGCGTCGGAGAGATAGGGAAGTTCCTTGGGACTGATGCGGCTGGTGACCGTCTGCCAGTGCTTGGTTCGATTTTCGTACCAGGAAATGCGGAACTTGCCTGGGCGGTTATCCTGCAAGGACGGCTGGCCGTCCTTCTTGCGGAGTTTGGGAAGTTCGACTGGAACCGTCGTCCACTTGCCCCCGGATTTTACCCTTTCGTAGATACTGACAGTCGTGTTCAAAGCCTGGTTTCCAATACTGGATTCCGGCCGAACTCAGGGGTTTACCGACGAGCGAAACTGTCGGCGGGTGCCGACAGACGCCTCAAATGTAGTACCCATTGTAGTTCAACGAAGGAGAAGAATTCTGGAAGTCGTTACGAATCAGCAGGATAGAGGCATGATGGTAGCGCTACCGGGAATCGAACCCGGGTTTTAAGATTGAGAATCTCACGTCCTAACCCCTAGACGATAGCGCCACACTTTAGATTCAACTGCTTACCAGCTTACCTTTGCGACGCGTCAGTTACTTTTCCCATTAGACAATGGTTCGCGATTTCCACGCGCTGTTCGCTGCCGTGACACATCTGAGTTCACGATGCAATATCCATCGAAAACACTGCGCGTCTTTGGGGCGGGCATCCTTTATTTCGCCACCCGCTCCGGCGTGCTTGTGTCAGCCCGAGTATCTTGAACCATCGGGCTTGCCTCGATCTCAATAATATGGCCCAACCAGCACGCTGCGCAAGTCATTGTCCATTCCTTGCGAAGGTTTCTACGGAAGAATCTTAGCTTCGATTGCGCGGAGCGTCGTCACAAGCACAAGGTACAGCGGCACTACGAGTACTTCGCCCGTTTTCGTTTCCATCACGAATCCGAGTCCAATCCATCTGCGACGCCTGGCCCAAGCCGATGCCACGACAGCAAAGGAACCTGATCAGCGGGGCGCCGCGCGGTCGGCAAGAAAGGAGCGCGTGTTATAGTGGGCTGCCCTTCCCTTCTGGAGAACCTGTTATGACCGAGCCTTTGAGGCCGTTGTCGGTTGGCGAATTGCTGGACCGTGCCTTCTCGTTGTACCGCCAGAATTTCACACTATTCATAGGCGTCTCAATCCTCGGACCAGCGGCGTTGCTATGTTTCCAGATGGCGTTCGCTGCAGTGGGTGCCGGCAGCACTCATTCGGCGGGAGTGATCCAAAATCAAGTTTCCGCCATCCTCACCGTCACCGCCGGAGTGATCTTCTATTTGATTGGAAATTCGATCTCGATGGCCGCCTGTGTAAGAGCGGTTGCGGCCGTGTACCTGGGAAAGGCAATTCAGATCGGTGAAGCCTACGCCTCGGTAAGAGGACGCCTGCTGCGTGTGATTGGAGTGCTGCTTACGGTGATCGTGGTTGCGGGGCTCGGGAGTGGTTTGATCGTCGGCCTGGGCGCGGGGATCATGACAGGCGCGATTGCCGTCGGTCGGGTGGCCGCTGGGAAAACCGGCGTCATTTTGGGCACGATCATTGGTGCCATGGCTTTGGTTGCCTTTATTCTCATGGCGATTGGATTCGCGATGCGTTACGCGCTTTCGGTACAGGCTTGCGTGGTTGAGGGCCTCGGGGTTGGAGCGTCACTGAAGCGATCGAAGGCGCTGACGAAAGACGCGCACACGCGAGTCGTCACGGTATTTGTGGTATGCATGATTGTTATCTATGTCGTGGCACTCTTGTTTGGCGGTCTTTCACTATTGGTGCCCACCGGACACAGCGCATTCGCCCGTCAAGCTGTCATGCAGATTGCCAGCTTGATGAGCGGTGCCATTGGTGCGCCGCTCATGACAATTGCAATGTCGCTGGTGTACTACGATGAACGCGTGCGTAAGGAGGCATTCGATCTGCAACTTCTGATGGAGTCGCTGGATGATGCGAAACCCGCGGATACTTTGAGCGAAGCTCTGGGGTAAGGATGGGCAATTGTTGCGGGCTGTTACTCGTTTTGGCAGCTTCGATCTTCGTGACGGCGCAGTCACAGGCTGTGCCGCAGTTGTCTGCCGCGGGGTTTGCGCAGGAAATGACACGAGTGCGTGCGCAGGTGGAAGAACTGGAGAAGAAGCCACAGTCAACGCCCGCATTGGTTGCAGGCTTGCCGAAATCCTGGAAGGTTCAAACCGCGCAAAGCGAAGTAGAGATTTCGGCAGATTTCGTGCGCGCAGGCGTGGCCAGTTTCCAGAAGGCGGAGCAAAAGGATAAGGCTTCGCGGTTGAATGAGTTGGAGACTTCCCTGGATGTTCTGCAGAGCCAGGCAAAAGCCTATGACGGGGCAACACCGATACCCGCTGAAACCCACCGGTCACTCGCACGAATTCTAGATGCACCCGAGTTTCGTGGGCTCAAAGGCCCGTCGCAACTACAGCTTTTCTGGCAGCGCGTGCTCTCGTGGCTGCAAAAACAGTGGGACAAGCTCTTTCCGCGGATGCCAAGCGCGACCAACGCGGGGCCGGTCTTCGCGTGGTGTCTGATTGCCGCGGTTTGCTCCGCGTTGGGAGTGTGGATTTACCGGCGCTCGCGCCAGACCGAGTTGCAGCCGATAAGCGCGGTGCTTCCACTCGGGCCCGGTGCGAAAGACTGGCGGAGCTGGCTAGAAGAGGCTCGGGAGAGCGCAGGACGCGGGGCTTGGCGCGATGCAATTCACTTGGCGTTCTGGGCGGGCGTGGCGAAGCTGGAAGCCGAGGGCACTTGGCGGCCGGACCGGACCCGAACCCCGCGCGAGTATCTTCGCGCGATTCCCGAGTGGAACGCGGCGCGTCCGCCATTTCAACTTGCGATGCACAGCTTCGAACGCTCCTGGTATGGCCGGAGCCCGGCATCTGCCGATGACTTCCAACAAATCCTGGCGGCTCTGGAGAGGATGGGCTGCCGGTGAAGAAAGAAGTTCCGCGCGCGCCGATTGTGCTGGCTCTGCTGCTGATTGCCCTAGCCATGCTCCTCGCGTACCTGAACGAACAAAACAGGGATGATTGGGGAACTCCGTCCAGTTACTCTTCCGCAAGGTTTGGTGCAAAGGCCGCATATTTGCTGCTGCTCCAGAGCGGCTACCCGGCGGAGCGCTGGGAGCGTCCCCCGCAGGAGTTACCGAAGAAAGCTGCCGGCGTGACGCTGATACTGGCAGGGCCGGAGCACACCGCCAGTTATGAAGAGGTACAGGCGCTGGAAGACTTTGTGCGCGCGGGTGGGCGCGTGATCATCACGGGACGATGGATTGCATTCACCGCTCTGCCAAACAGTTTGACCCACGGACCCGCGAGGGTAGGCTTTGCGGAGTGCACGCCGAGCGCACCCACAGAACTCACGCGCGCAGGAACGATCACGCAACAGGGCGACATCTACTGGGATGCGCAGGCTACGGGACAGTCTGTGCATTACCGGGACGCGGAGGGTCACGCGGTCGTAGTGTCCTACCCGCTGGGACAGGGCGAGGTAATCTGGTGGGCGAGTCCGCTACCATTGACCAACATTGGCATTCGTGACAAAGGCAACCTTGATCTATTGCTTTATGCAGTGGGCAAACACCGGCGCATATTGTGGGACGAATATTTCCACTCGACCCACGATAGCCGACATATTGGCAATTACGCGGCGGTAATGCGCTGGGGCAAGTGGCAGTTAGTCTTGCTGGGCTTTGCGCTGCTTTTTGCCTATGCCAGGCGCAGTGGTCCGGTGATTCCCCTGGCCCGTGTCTCGCGGTTGTCACCGCTGGAATTTGTGCAGACCATGGGCAGCGTGTTTCACAAGGCCGATGCGCGATTGGCTCCGGTGGAGATTGCATTTGCAAGGCTGCGGCACATCGCCGCCCGGCGCCTCGCGCTTGGCCCGGAGGCGAACGCCGAGGAGATTGCGCATGCGATGCAGCAGCGAGGCTATGGCGTAAACCAAGAGCTGTCTCGTGCTTTGCGCACGGCGCAGGATGCGATGGAGAATCCGAGTCTGAAAGAAAGCTCGGCGGTGGAGCACACAAGCACGATCAAGCGGGTTCTAGCAATGTTGGAAAGGGAGCAGAACAAGAATGTCTGAAGAACGCGAACGGGCAACTGCGGCGATTGCAACACTGATATCCCACGGCCGGCGCGAGATGGCAAAGGTGATTGTGGGGCAGGCGGATCTAGTCGATGGAGTGCTCATTGCCCTCATCTGCGGCGGACACGCTCTGGTAGAGGGCGTGCCCGGTTTAGGAAAAACTCTTGCCATAAAGTCGCTGGCGCGGATGCTGCAAGTTTCCTTTCATCGCGTGCAATGCACCAGCGACCTCATGCCTTCCGACTTGCTTGGGACAAACGTGCTCAATATGAGTACCGCGGAATTTTCCCTGCACAAAGGCCCCATGTTCACGGACCTGCTTCTGGTCGATGAAATCAATCGTATGCCGCCACGCACCCAGGCTTCCTTGCTGGAGTCGATGGAGGAACGTCAAGTGACGATTGATGGTGTGCGTCATCCACTGCCAGAGTTTTTTACCGTCCTGGCAACCCAGAATCCGGTCGAGTTCGAGGGCACGTATCCACTGCCGGAAGCGCAGGTGGACCGCTTTCTGCTCAAGATCAAGATCACCTATCCCTCTGCGGAGGAAGAACTGAAAGTACTGGAAGCACACCATGCGGGCCACTACGAGGGAGGCGCGGAGTTTGCGGCAATCGAGACGATCGATGCCGCCACACTGCGTCTGGCCAGGATGCAGTTGCGGTCGATTCGCGTGGAAGATTCGCTTTTCCGCTACATCACCGAACTCGTACGTAAGACGCGCAACTGGCCGTCCGTGTCGCTCGGGGCGAGTCCGCGAGCGGCGATCAGCCTGATGCTGGTTGCAAAGGCGCTGGCTGCTCTCGATGCGCGGGATTTCGTTATACCGGATGACGTGAAGACGGCGGCCTTGCCCGCGCTGCGGCATCGCATGTTGCTGCGTCCAGAAGCGGAGTTGGAGGGACTGGATACGGATCGCGTGGTGGCCGAGGTCCTCGCCAGCGTGGAGGTTCCGCGGTGAGTGGATGGCATGCGCTGCTTCTGCCGGAGGTGAAGGCAGAAGCAGCGCGCTATGGCCGCATCGGTGAAAGTCTGGGCAGGCGATTGGTGATGCTTATCCTGGCGGGCTTGGCGTGGACAATCCCAGCGCTGTGGGTCCCCACCTTTCGTTGGGCAATTGTCGTCTGGGACGCGATGCTGCTGGCGGCATATCTAGTGGATCGCTTTACGC
This sequence comes from uncultured Acidobacteriota bacterium, assembly GCA_963838135.1. Taxonomy (GTDB): domain Bacteria; phylum Acidobacteriota; class Terriglobia; order Terriglobales; family Acidobacteriaceae; genus TOLSYN. The sequence continues at coordinate 724,189 of CAWIPV010000001.1, forward strand.
TGCCCGTGCCCGGGAAGATCGAGGTGGCAAGGCGATGGAGCGCCGCGCTCAGTCTTGGCGTTCCCTGTGAAGTAGAACTGACGTTGACCAATCGCGCGCGACATCCGCTCCAAATCAGTTGGAGCGATCATCTGCCGAAAGAACTTGCGGCGGAGATGCCTTGTGCGGAAACGGTCGTGCGCAGTGGCTTCGCAGCACATATCGAAGTACACCGTGACTCCGCGTGAACGTGGCGACTGCGAAGCCGGCCAAGTGTACCTCCGATACAGAAGCGCTGTTGGCTTGGCGGAGCGCTGGGCGGTGGCGGATTTGCGGCAGAAGTTGCGCGTGTATCCGAATTTTGAGCAAGCCAAGGGGAAATCTCTGTATCTTGCGCGCAGCCGAAAGATTGAACTGCAAATGCGGATGATGCGCTTGCGCGGACAAGGCAGCGAGTTTGAGAGTCTGCGCGACTACCGCGAGAATGACGAGCCACGTGCGATCTGCTGGACCGCGACAGCACGGTGCGGAAAGATCGTGACGAAGAATTACCAGGTGGAACGCAGCCAGGCAGTGTGGGCGGTGATCGACTGCGGACGCCTGATGAACACACGCACCGAGGGCTACAGCAAGTTAGATCGCGCGGTGGATGCGGCGCTGTGCCTGGCTCAGTTGGCAATGTATTCGGGTGACCGCTTTGGTTTGCTCGCCTACGGCCGGGAGGTGAAGCAGCGCGTGCTGCCTGGCCGAGGTCCGGCGCATCTGCGTCAGCTTCTCGAGTCGCTGGCTGTGCTGCGGGGTGAGTGGCCGGAGGCGGACCATGTGCATGCTGCCGCTGGGCTGCTCTCGATGCAAACACAGCGCGGCATGGTCTTTTGGATCACGGACCTGGCTGAGACGTCGATGACGCCCGAGGTCGTGGAGTCGGCAGGGCACGTGCTGTCACGCCACGTGCTTGCATTCGTCGCCGTAGGTCAGCCCGAGCTACGGCGCAAGGCGGCCGAGATCCCAGAGACGGCGGAGCAGATGTACGAGAGTGCGGCGGCGCAGGAGTTGGTGAGTCGGCGTGAATTGCTGCTCGGGCAGCTTCGTCAGCGGGGCGCACTGACGCTGGAATCGATGCCCAAAGAGTTATCAACTGAGGTCCTGAATCAGTACCTGCACATTAAGGAACGCAATATCACCTGACGTTCAACGACCGTTCATCCTCGCCGCGTCCAGCGCCCCATAGATAAAAAACGAAAGCTGTAAACAGCGCTGCAGCGAAGACAAACTTGACGGGGATACGCACGCCAGAGGGCGAGAAAAAGCCTTCAATGATGCCGGCGATGATGAGCATAGGTATGACGCCGACGATCAGATGGGATGCTTCGGCGCCCCCGACGGCCAGAGAGTCACGGCGAGAGAGTGGGCCGGGAAACAGCAGCGCCCGCGCCAAACGCAAGCCCGCGCCTCCGGCGATACAAATGGCCGGAAGTTCCAGAACCCCATGCGGCGCGACAAAACTCCAAAGCTGATCGCTCATGTTGTTCAGCCAGCAGGCGGCGCCGATCACGCCCAACAGCAGGCCGTTGTAGAACATCATGTACAGTGTGCCGAGCCCGGCAACCATGCCGGAGGCGAATGCCACGAACGAAACGGAAAGATTATTGGTCATAATAGCGCTGGAACTTTGCGGTTCAACGCCTACGATGGAGTGGGTCCACATTTCATGCCGCTCGATGGTGGCGACCATTGCGGAGCCGAGAAAGTCGTGCATAAACTCCGGGTTGGAAAGCGTGATTGCCATGCCGATGAGCGCACCGGCGATAAAGAGTCCGGCAGCAACGGCCGTGTAGGGCATCATGCGGCGAAAGATGCGCGGGTAATCGTGCAGGAAAAAACGGAACACACTTTTGGCTGTCGTCTTCTGCCCGGAGTAGATGATATTGTGAACCCGTCCGAGGAGTTGATTCAGATACCGGGCCTGCTGATTCGATGCGGAGTCGGCGCGCACGGCGGAGAGATCGGTGGCAGTCTGGCGATAGAGCAGTCCCAGTTCGCGCAGTTCACTGCGTCCAAGTCCCCGGAGGCCGTGATGCTTCACGTCGGCAAGCAATTCTTCAAGGCGCGACCAGTGCGGCTGACGACGCTTCAACCAATGAGTGGAGATCATCGTGTCTGACCTTTATGAAAAGCTGGACGTACAAACTCCGGAACAGATCTCCCTGGAGTTTTCATTGGCGGGACTCGGCAGCCGCGCACTGGCTCTGCTTTTCGATTCCCTGATCCAGTTAGTGGTTACGATCGTTGTAGCCCTGGCTATAGCGTACTACGGACGCAGCCTCCAACTCTATTGGGTTTCGGCCTCCAACTGGATCACGGCAGCCGTGGTCTTCCTGTCCTTCTGCATGTACTGGGGTTACTTCGCGCTTTTTGAAATCTTATGGAGCGGACAGACTCCCGGAAAACGGCAGGCGCAGATCCGTGTCATCAGCAACAGCGGGCGGCCGATCACGGTATTCGAGGGCGTCTCAAGAAATTTTTTGCGCGCCATCGACAGCTTGTTCTTCTACGGCGTAGCGGCACTGGCCGCGGGACTGGATAAGGAGAATCGCAGGTTGGGCGACATGGTTGCGGGTACCGTAGTGGTGCACGACACCCGCAGTATCGAGGACACAATGTGGTACGGCGACCAATCGCGCGACGTGCATGTTGTGGGCGACGTCGCAGGTTCGATTACTCGAACTGAGTTTCAACTGATCGAGACCTTTCTTGCGCGCCGATTGGATTTGCCGCCAGAGGTGCGGCGAAAACAAGCGGAGATCATCGCCGAACGAGTCGGAGTCAAACTGAAGATTGACCGCAGAAGCCGCCCTCAAAATGAAGACTTCCTGGAAGACATGGCACGCCATTATCGCGATGGAGCACGTTACCACTGACTTCCGACACGCCGTGCACCCATGTACGCATTCGCCTCTGAACCGCGCTGAACGCAAGCCCATAGCGCATTCGTGATAAGCCCTCACTACTTCGCAGGTACAGGCTGCGGCGCTGGTTGCGACGTCGGTGTGCCGAAGCTCACTTTGGGAACCTGGCGCGATTCTTCGGTCGCGGCAAAGTAAGCGCGATTCGGTTGAAATCCTGCCCAGCCGGCAAATACATTGTTAGGAAACATCTGGACATACGTGTTGTAGTCTTGCAGAGTGTCGTTGTAGCGCTTGCGCTCAACAGCGATGCGATTCTCGGTGCCTGCGAGTTCATCTTGCAGGCGCAGGAAGTTCTCGTTGGACTTCAACTGTGGGTAGTTCTCCACGATGACCAACAGGCGGCCGAGCGCTCCGTCGAGTTGTCCATTAGCGGCGATCTTTTGCTCCGGGGTACCAGCCGAAAGCAGTGCAGAGCGAGCCTTGGCGATGTCGCCGAAGACCGTCTGTTCCTGCAAGGCAAAGCCTTTCACCGTCTCAACCAAGTTGGGGATGAGGTCCGCCCGCCGCTGTAACACGATGTCCACTTGTGACCAAGCGGCCTTGACCGCCTCATTCTTCGTCACCAGAGTATTGCGCACCCCAACGTACTGTCCAAAGGAGACAAGCGCGATCAGAACCACCACGATAATTACAATCCACAGTTTCTTCATAAGCTCTCCTGAGCAACTCAGTGTAATGCAGTTATGAACCGCCTGGCCCATCTGCGTCCAGCGCCTCATCCACTGCGGCAGTGACCTGCTCCACGACTGACAAGTAGCGGGCGAAGAGTTCGTTGACATCCATACTCTTGGGGTTTGCCTTGTGCTCCCGAACGTCCAGTAAATGATAGATAGCGGACGCGTCGACGTTTAGCTGCTCGGCCAAAGCTTGGACGTTTTCGCGCTTACCCACCCGCACGCTGCCTCCAAGCACAATCAACGCATGGCGAAACAGCGTAACAAAAGAGGATACTGAACGAATCAGCAACTCCCACAGTCTCTGGTTGTTGCCCGAGGATAGCAGCAGTTTCTGCCGTAGCAGAATCAGTTTCTCCCGAAGCTCGTATTCTACCTGCACGCGATGGAGATTCATGGGGATCTGCAGTCCCAGCAGGACATCTTCACCGAGAAGAACTCTATGATGCTGCTGCATATCCAGCAACTCGATGGTAAAGACGTCATTGGAACGTTCAAGTTCGGGGCGCGTCATGATAAGTGGTGAAGGCTGCTTCTGACCCTCCCACCAGCGCGCCACCGGCGCCACAACCTCCAAGTTCGCGAACGAAGTGTCGCGCAGCACACAGAACAGATTCAGGTTTGAGAATTCGGGATGAAAATCGCCAGCCACGGCCGATCCATAGAGGATAACGCTCTCCAAGTTTGTCCCCGCCGCCTCGCGCATGCGTCTCACAAATTCCTCAAGCTTTCTATCAGGAATCATAGCGTCCTCGCTGACTACCAACTGCTGCTTGCTCCGCCGCCACCGGAACTGCCGCCTCCAAAACCTCCAAAGCCGCCACCTCCGCCCCCAAAACCGCCGCCGCCCCAATCCCCGCCCCCGCGGCCACCACATCTGAGAAAGCAGAATCCAGAACAACACCCCACGCAGAGGAGTACAGAGAATGACCACCAGTATCACCACAAACGCAATGATGCCGCCCAGTGAAACGTGCTGATCGTTTGCGTGAGCAGGCGCACGGATCGGCGCGGTAGCTGGCACATTGGGGATTTGAATTCCGGCATCTTGCGCAATCACGCCCGCGATTCGGCTGGTCACAAGCAGCAGGGCCGCGTTGTAATTTCCGCTTTGCATCAGCGGAATCGCTTCTCGCTGAAAGCCGCCGACCTTCCCGTCCGGCAGAATCGGTTCCAGACCGTAGCCCACTTCAACCCGGGCACGGTGATCCTTAATGGCATACAGGATCAAGACACCACGATTGCTTGACTTGTCTCCAACACCCCAGCTCTTGAACAGATTGACCGCATAACTCTCGACATCTGAGCCGTCCAGAGAATTAATGGTAACCACGGCGATCTGGGCGTGAGCCTTTTGATCGACCTGCAGGCAAACACCCTCTATTTGCGCGACCGTATTCTGATCGAGGACATGCGCGAAGTCATTGACGTAGCCGGTTGCACGCAGCTGCGCCACCGGTTCGGCATGCACCACGACAGACAGGAACAGAATAAGGAGTGCAGCAATACCGGATTTCACCAGCAATTTCATGGTTGCCCGATTGTACAGGACACCTGTGTCTGCCGAGTGAAAATCCGCGTCGTCACATGAATCTATGTCGATTGAGTTTTGCAGTAAAAGAAACTACGCCCTGCTGGAGCCGGCAGCCATGCGTGCTTCACATACGAGCCGGCACAAATCCTTCCGGTCGCAACTCGCCGGGAGTAATCTCATCGATGTAGCACCACACCCACTCTTCGCCAGGTTCGATGGACCGCATCAGAGGGTGCTTGCTCTTATGGAAATGCTTGGTTGCGTGTTTGTTCTTCGATGAGTCGCAGCAACCAACCTTACCGCACTCCAGGCACATGCGCAGATGGACCCATACGTCTCCCGTTTTAATGCACTCCTCACAGACATGCTTGTCGGTGCTGGTTATCCTTATCTGATCAAGGTGTGAACATGCAGCCGTCATCCGGATTCCCCCGCTAGTTGGATGGTTCCATCGAAGATAGGTTTTTCTGCCGCCACTGTTTCAGGAATTAGCTCTGCCCTCAAAACTCGCGGTGAACGCAATTCGTTGGCTGCGCACGTCTATAACTCTGCCAGTGCACGGTGGACGAGATGGATAGCAATTGCCCCTTCGCCCACGGCCGACGCCACACGCTTCACGTTGCCTGCGCGAACGTCGCCAACAGCGAACACTGCAGGAAGACTGGTTTCCAGCATTTGTGGTGGACGGGCTAGATGCCACGCCGAGGGCGGAGCCACACCGGCAGATGGGTCCAGGTCTCGTCCAGTAAGGATGAATCCTTTGCTGTCGAGAGCGACACAGCCGCGAAGCCAATCGGTTCGCGGCGATGCTCCCGCCATGATGAATACGTGCCGGATAGAATGCGTTGAAGTTTCGCCTGTCGCCCGATCGATCCAACTGACCTGCTCCAGACCTGTCACACCTTGCAGTGCAACAATCTCCGTCCGAAAATGCAACTCGATAGAAGGGTTATTAGTGATTCGCTGAATAAGGTACCGCGACATTGTCTCCGACAGCGCTGCCGATCGGACCAGAAGATGCACTTTGCGCGCGCTCTGAGAAAGGTACACTGCGGCTTGTCCGGCAGAGTTTCCTCCGCCAACTACCACGACCTCTTCGTCTACGCAAAGCTGAGATTCGATGTAGGTAGCACCGTAATAAATCCCGCGGCCTTCGAAGTTCGTAAGATTGTGCAGAGGCGGCTTATTGTACCGTGCTCCAGTGGAAATCACGAGGGCTCGCGCCGACAGCGTGCTGCCGTTATCCAGAACAATTTTGTAAGGACGGTGCTCGCAATGCAACTGTACGACCTCGTGCGCCACCATCATCTTGGCCCCGAATTTCTGCGCTTGCGTGATCGCCCGCGTAGCTAGTTCCTGTCCGGAAACGCCGGTAGGAAAGCCGAGATAATTTTCTATCTTCGAGCTCGAACCCGCCTGTCCACCCGGAGAGTCTGTCTCAATCATCAAAGCATCCAGACCCTCTGAAGCCGCATAAACAGCAGCCGCCAGGCCTGCCGGTCCAGCGCCGACGATAATAACATCGCGTATTTGGGATTGATCGATACTTACGTTGAGGCCTAGGCAATCTGCCAACTGCTGAATCGATGGATTGCGCAACACCGTCTGCCCGTTACAAATGACTACCGGCACTTCCTCTGTCTTTACTTCAAAACGATCAAGCAGCTCCTGCGACGTCTTGTCCGTATCCAGATCCACGTAGTTGTACGGATACCCATTGCGGCCAAGAAACTCGCGTAGCTTCAGGGTATTGCCACAGTAACGCGAACCCAACAGGATAAGATTGCCATATCCGCGGCTGATCAGCATAAGCCGTCGCAGGATAAACGCCCGCATGAAAATCTCGCTCAGCTCAGCGTCGCTGGCAACCAGGGATCGCAAGCCTGCCCCGTTCAACTCAAGGAACTCACCCGCCTCGGCCACCCGTCCGAGCACTAAGCAACGCTGCCCGGAGATCATCGTCATCTCGCCGGTGAACTCGCCGGGGCCATGCGTCGCGACCGGACGCTCTCCCCAGGGATCAGGTTGCACAATCTCCATGCGTCCAGAGAGCAGAACGAAAAAAGGAACATCGGTATCGTCGGGCCGGAACAACGTTTCTTGGGGTTCAACCTTCCGCAACTTGCTGCCGGGGCGGACGCGGTTGATCTGCTCGGAGGTTAGTACCGGAAAAGCCTGAGTACGATAATCGAGCGCGCTGGGCGGAACCCAGGAAGGAAGAGCAGCCATGGTTTTTTCCTTAGCTCAGTTGATAAGCATGAAGGGTAGATGCAGCTCATAGCCGCGCGGTTTTTCACCGAACAAGGGTGAGACAAACCCTCGGCTTGCTCGGCCGCTTGATGCATCCTGCCCAAGGTCGAGCTCCCAGCTAAAAAGCTAAGGGGATAACTCTACTTCGTCTTGCGAATGGCAACCGCGCCGGGATTCGTCACTGCACCCTGCGATGCCGAGCTTACCAAAGCGGTGTACTTGGCATAGACTCCACTGCGGTAAGTCGCTGGCTTTGCGATGCACTGCTCGAGACGCAGCTTCAGGGTTGCGGGGTCGATATCGACTTCAATCTTGCGGGCGGCCGCGTCGATGTGAATGATATCGCCGTCGCGAATCGCGGCGATCGGGCCGCCCAGCGCAGCTTCGGGCGAGACGTGCCCTATCATCAGTCCCCGGGTTGCGCCGCTGAAACGTCCATCGGTGATCATGGCCACGCTGCCGCCCAGCCCTTCGCCGACGATGGCGGCAGTTACGCCGAGCATCTCTCTCATTCCTGGTCCGCCCTTGGGCCCTTCATTGCGAATGACCACTACATCTCCCGCATGGATACCCTTGGAAGTCACGGCACTCATCGCTTGCTCTTCACTTTCAAAGACGCGTGCCGGCCCCGTGTGACTCAATCGCTCGTGGCCACTGATTTTGGCAACGCAGCCTTCGGGCGCGATGTTTCCGCGCAGAATGACGAGGCCGCCGGATTTCTTCAGCGGTCGGTCCGCGGCGACGATCACCTCTTGACCGGGAGTCTCATGCGCGGCAGCAGCTTCTTCGGCAATGGTTTTGCCTGAGACGGTTATAGCCGAGCCATGTAGCAGACCAAGGCCGAGCAGTCGGCTGGCAAGTAGCCGAATCCCCCCAGCTTCATGCACGTCGGCGGCAACAAATCGCCCCGAAGGTTTAAGGTCGGCGAGAATCGGTGTACGCTCGCTGACGGTTTGGAAATCATCGATCTCCAGCGCCACTCCAGCCTCGCGCGCCATGGCCAGCAGGTGCAGCACGGCATTGGTGGAACCGCTGGTGGCGGCCACCGATGCAATTGCATTTTCAAATGCGTCCCCGGTCAGAATGTCGAGCGGACGCACGCCGCCGCGCAGCAGACTCATCACCACTTCACCGCACCCCAGGGCAACCCTGTCTTTCTCCGGAGACAGCGCAGGCACACTGTTAAAGCCCATCGGCGAAAGTCCAATCAACTCCATCACGGTGGACATGGTATTGGCCGTGTACTGGCCGCCGCAGGCTCCTGCACCGGGGCAGGCGACGTTCTCAAGCGCCGTCAACTCGTCATCGCCCATCTTGCCGGCGGCGTTTGCCCCCACCGCCTCGAAGACATCCTGAATGGTAACGTCCTTGCCTTTGTACTTACCGGCAGCGATGGTGCCACCATAAAGAATGAAGCCGGGAATGTTAAGCCGCGCCAGAGCCATGGCCGCGCCCGGAATCGTTTTGTCGCAGCCGACAATACAAACCACAGCGTCAAAGAGTTGGCCCCTGCAGACCAGTTCGACGGAGTCGGCAATGATCTCGCGACTTACTAAAGAGGCGCGCATCCCCTCGGTTCCCATGGTTTCGCCGTCACTGATGGCGATGGTGTTGAACTCCATCGGCGTACCGCCGGCGAGCCGTATGCCCTCCTTCACCTTCGCTCCCAGTTCGCGCAAATGAGAGTTGCAGGGCATGGTTTCAATCCAGGTATTAGCTACGCCAATGATCGGCTTTGCCAGGTCCGCGTCCGTGTAGCCAACCGCCTTGAACATGGCGCGCGCCGGAGCACGGTCGCGCCCCTCGGTAATATTGCGGCTTCGGTGCTTCAGATCCATGGAGAGTTCCATTCCAGAAAAGATGCGAGACGAGGGACAACCTTCGTAACGTGAGATGCGAGAAGCGGAAAACGGGTGGGAGTACGCCAACTGTCGGCAATGAATGGCGAATTGCTCTTGCCGTTTGGTTTTAGTGTGTCATCTTGAGTGCAGCGAAGACCCCCAGCACGGCTCAAACCTCTGCCCTGTCTCAAGCTTTACAACCAGCCATCCAGGTTCTCGGCCGTGATCGAGTCCACATACCTTCCGCAGCACCACTCTCAATGAGGAACTCTAAATCCGTCGCGCCCCGGAAGTGACTTCTTGGCTGTCATATTTATCGTCGCGCCAGATGTCGGAGAGATGCTCGCTCACGATCAGCAGCTTGCCTTCGGTGTTGAGAACAAATACCTGGGTAGCGCGACCGTCGCGAACCGCCTTGTCGAATTTCTTTCCCAGAATCTTTTGCTCCATATTGCTGGCCTCCCAGTGGAACTGGTAGTTCGCCACTGCGATCGTGTCCGCCAGCAGTTGAACGTTAATAGGTCCTGAAATTTCAGCGCGGAACTTCGTTTGCGGCGTAAAGTACTCCCGCTCCTTGCGGGCAGCCGATACCCGCCCCGGCTCCATTCGCGGCGAGAAAGGGTTGAACACCACCGCGTCGTAGCTGTAGAAACTCGTCATCTCGGTGCTCAGCTTTTCCATCAATATCCGCCAATAGCGACGTGCTGCGTCCTCCACCTGGGACACCGAAATCTTGGCTGTCGTCATTTACATCCGCCTATGCTGCAATAGTTTACGAAAATTGGAATCGATGTAAGTTTTTATCACTAACCCGCCCGCCAAACAAGCGCAAAACGTCGCAGCCTCTTCATGGCTGGCACTTTACGGCTCAGGCGACGGCTGGCGCACCGGCTACTTGGTTGCAGCCTGCGCCGATGTAGCAAACTGCCATGGAGTTGCCCAATCACGTCACCCTGTCAAGCGATATTGGTCATAGCATCTCGGAGCACCGGCGAATTATAGAATTCCCAACCGGGGTGCGCGATTAGGACACTATTGGGACGGGTCAGAACCAGCCACATTCCTCCCAGCGTCAAGCACCACAAGAAACACAAAGGGCCTGGCAACACAACTCAACAATGCAGCAACACTGACGATTTTTATCAGGAGGTTCTCATTGAAAAAGTTTGCGCTCTCACTTCTTATGGTCGTCGTCGGAGTCAGTATGGCGATGGCACAGGCAGGCCTTCATATAGGTCCCACACTCTATATTCCCACGGTTGAAGTCCAGGGCGCTCACGAAAACGGCGGTCGTGGTTGCGCAGGCTGTCATGCTCCACACTCTGGCGGCCGCGGCGGAGGCGGCCAACAGCTCGCTTCTAACGGAATCACTGCTAACGGGCAGACAGAAGGTGAAGGCAAGCTATGGGGCACCGATACTCATTCCATAACCAATAACGGGACTCTCAATTTTGGCGGCGGCAACTACCCTGTGAACCTGGGTGGCACAAACTGGTCGAGTGGCAAGATATACCAGGGCGTCGCCACCTGCTTGAGCTGCCATGACGGCAACGTCTCCGAGTGCGCGATGATGTCCGGCCAGGCCTACGAGCAGTCGTTCGGCCTTCTCAACTTCGCCACCAATGTCGGCTCCGACCATCAGGCTGCTCCGGTCAATCTGTACGGTTCCAACCCGATCCCCACTCTCCTCGGCAACGACAGCGGCACCAAGGGCGACTACACCAACGATCACCCGGTCGGGCCGATGGCAAATCTCGGCGCCGTTGCCGCTGAAGCTCTCGGCAATGGACTGTCCTTCACCGCCAACGGAACTCAACTGACGATGGTCATTACCCCTGGCACGCCATACGCTAACTTCGTAGCCGCCTATGGCACGCCCGCCATCGCCTCGCTGGCCTCCAACAATGATGGCATCGCCGCCAATCAGTATGTTGTTTGCACTACATGCCACAACCAACATCAGCAAAACGTCTACTCGGGGGTCAGCGGCCCCTCGCCCATCGCTGGCGGCGCGATAATCACTGCCCAAGCGATCTTCTACGTGAATGGCCCTTACAACCCCAGCGCGGCCTTTGACGCAACCCACGTCCCTTCAACCAAGGCCTTCTGCCTGCAGTGCCACTTCTCACTCTCCAACCAGTTCTATGGATCGACCACAGTGGGCGTCGCATATTAAGCAGATTGCTGTTCCGCAAAAACGGGGAGAGTATCTTCTCCCCGTTCTTTTGCGTTATGGAGCAGCGGTCGCCGGAGGTGGCGGCTCCTTTTGCGTAACCTGCGCCGGAGCCGGAAGTTGCCCGACCTGCCAGCCGCCGCCCAGCGCCTGAACCAGTTGAACCGCCGCCGTCATCTCGCTCACCCGCAGCGTCACCTCTGTCTGCTGGTCACTTAGCAAGATGGTCTGCGCCGAGAGCACGTTCAGGTAAGGATCAAGGCCAGTCTGGTAGCGCGAGGTCGCGATATCGAGGTATCGCTGCGCGGCTTCCACCGCCGCTTGCTGTTGCGATATCTGCTGCGAGAGCACGCGAAGGGTCGCAATATAGTCCTCCACCTGCTGAAACGCGGTCAGCACGGTTTGTTTGTACGCAGCGACATCGGCGTTATAGGTCGCGGTATATTGTGCGACCGTAGCCTTGCGCAAACCCGCGTCGAAAATCGTCTCCGATGCCGACGCCCCGATCGACCAAAATAGCGCCGGAGCCGAGAACAGCGTACTGATTGCCGACGATTCAAACCCACCGCCTCCAGTCAGGCTCAGCGTCGGGTAGTAGGCTGCCTTTTCCACTCCGATGGTCGCATTCGCCTGCGCCATGGTCCGTTCCGCGGCAGCGATATCCGGACGCCTTTGCAGCAGTTCCGAAGGAATGCCCACTGGAATCGCCGGAATCGGAGTAGCCAGCATCTTCACCGGCAGCGAGAACTGCGAAGCGGGTTTGCCGATCAGGGTTGCAATGGCATGTTCGTACAAGGCCCGGTTGGTGGCGATGCCGGTTCCCACAGCCTCGGCGCCCCGCAGCGTTACCTCTGCCTGGGCCACCGCCTCGGCGCTGTCGATGCCGGTTTCATACAGTGCGCGGGTAAGTTCCAACGACTTTCGGTCGGCCTCGATCGTGCGGTTATACAAATCCTGTAATGCATCCTGCCCGCGCACTTCGAAGTAATACACCGCCAAGTCGGCCTGCTCGGTAAGGCGCTCGTTTTCAAGATCCGCCGCGCTCACCTGTGCCGCGTACTGGTATTGCCGAACCGTATTGCGAACGCGCCCCCACAGGTCCGGCTCCCATGAAACGTCGAAGGGCAGGCTCATCTCGGTAGTGGAGAATGCTTGCGCAGCGCTCTTGCCGCCGCTAACCGTGCTTCTACCTGCGGCGGCGGCACCGCTCACCGTGCTGGGAGTTCGGCTCCTGCTGTACGCTGGCGCCGTCGTCACCGTCGGAAAGTAATTGGCGCGGGCCTCACGCACCTGCGCCCGCGCGGCCATAAAGTTCTGGAAGTACTGCGCGATATTCTGGTTATTGATGTTCAACTGCTCTTCTAGCCCATTCAGTTCCGGTTCCTTGAAGACCTCCCACCATTTGCCCTTCAGCGCCGAATCCTGCGGCTGCGCCGGTTTCCACGCGCCCGGCACCGCCCCTTTGTAAGCCTCCGGAGCCGACTCCTTGTAAGCAGGAGGCGGAACTACCTGGGGAGCCTTGTACCTCGGGCCCACCGTACAGCCGCTCAGAATGAGTAGAAGAAGTCCAATCGTCGCACGAGAAATGCTACCGCCTGGTTTACCCATTGCGTTACCCGTTGCATTGCGGGTTGCGTCGCGGCTTATCGTCGGAACCCAGGTTTTCGTTTTCATCATTATCCTGCCTTGCCGCATCCTTTATGTGGCAGGCTCGCTCCGCGTGAACAATCGCGCCCGCTTGTCTCCTTGCAGCTTCAACCGCAGATTATCCATGAACAGATAGATCACCGGGGTTGAGTACAGCGTAAGAACCTGGCTGACAATCAGCCCGCCGATAATCGAAATTCCCAACGGCCGGCGCAGTTCCGAGCCCATGCCCGTTCCAATCGCCAGCGGAACGGCGCCAAACAGCGCTGCCATCGTCGTCATCATAATCGGACGGAAGCGCAGCATCGAAGCTTCAAAGATCGAATCCCTCGTATTCTTGCCCTCGTTCCGCTCCGCGTTGAGAGCAAAATCGATCATCATGATCGCGTTCTTTTTAACGATGCCGATCAAAAGTACGATGCCTATGATCGACATCACGTTCAGCTCCGTCTTCGTAAGCATCATGGCCAGAATCGCCCCCAGGCTAGCCGGCGGCAGTGTAGAAAGAATCGTGATCGGGTGAATGAGGCTCTCGTAAAGAATTCCAAGCACGATATACACCGCAAAAATCGCTGTCATGATCAAGTACGGCTCGGTTGTGAGCGACTGATTAAAGGCCTGCAGCGTTCCCGAGTACTGGCCATGGATGCTGTGCGGCATGCCGAGCTTCTGCTGGAGTTGCTGGATCTGTTTGGTTGCCTGGCCCAGCGAAACCCCAGGCGCAAGATTGAACGATACCGTCACCGAAGGAAACAGCCCGGTGTGATTGACCGCCAGCGGTGATGTGGAAGGAACGTAACTGGCGACCGCGGCCAGAGGGATTGCGCCTCCGCCTTCGTTCGGGATGACGTAAGTATCCTTGAGTCCCTCCGGCGAAGCCCAGTACTTCGGTGCCACCTCCATCACCACGTAATACTGGTTCAACTGCGTGTAGATGGTGGAGACCTCGGCCTGACCAAAGGCATTGTAGAGCGTGCTGTCGAGTACCTGCGGGGTCACACCGAGCCGGGCCGCGGTGGGCCGGTCATAGGTAAGCAGCGCCTGTAATCCGCGATTTTGCTGGTCCGTGCTCACGTCCGCAAATCCCGGCGTGTGGCGCATCTGCGTCAGCAGCAGCGGACCGTACTTCTGCAGATCCTCGGTAGTCTCGGCCTTCAGCGTGTACTGGTATTGAGCGTTGGCCTGTCGGCCTCCGATGCGTATGTCCTGAACCGGCTGCAAATACGTGGCTGCGCCGGGTACGCGGGCCAGTTTGGGCCGCAGCCGGTCGATGATCTGTTGCGCGCTTTCTTTGCGCTCGTTCAGCGGTTTCAGGGCGATGAACGTGAAGCCGCTATTGGTGGCGCCCTGCCCACCGGTGAATCCCATTGCGTTCTGCACTCCAGGATCGGACTTGATAATGTCGATCGAATGCCGCACCGCACCCTCCATCGCGTAGAACGAGGCGTCCTGCGGCCCCTGCATCCCGCCCGACACAACTCCCGTATCCTGCTGCGGGAAAAAGCCCTTGGGTATCCGCGCGATCAGAAAGATATTCAGCCCCAGCGTAAAGACAAACACTGCCAGCAGCACCGCCGGATGATCCAGCACCCAAGTCAGGCTGCGCCGGTAGCCATCCAGCGCGCTGTTAAAGATTCGCTCGCTCCAGTCGTACAGCCTGCCATGCTTCGCGTCTTTCTCTGAGACCAGAACCCGCGCGCACATCATCGGCGTCGTGGTAAGCGAGATCACCATCGACACCAGAATTGCCGCCGAGAGCGTAATCGCAAACTCGCGGAAGAGACGCCCAATGATTCCGCCCATAAAAAGCAGCGGTATGAAAACGGCAATCAGCGACATACTGATCGAGAAGACCGTGAAGCCAATCTCCTTCGCGCCCAGAAGTGTCGCCTCCATCGGTGTCATCCCCGCTTCCAGATGCCGGGTGATGTTCTCCATCACCACAATCGCATCGTCAACCACAAAGCCGCTGGCGATCGCCAACGCCATCAGGGAAAGATTGTCCAGCGAATACCCGCACAGATACATCACCGCAAAGGTTCCGATCAATGAGACCGGAACCGCAACCGCAGGGATGAACGTTGCATGGAAGCTCCGCAGGAAAAAGAAGACGACCAGAACCACCAGCAGCACCGAGATGACGAGGGTGCGCTCGATATCCGACACCGACGCGCGAATGGTCAGCGTCCGGTCCAGAATCGTGACCAGGTGTTCGCCGCGTGGAATCATCGCCTGCAACGATGGCACCGCCTCCTTCACCGCGTCCACCGTGGTAATGATGTTGGCGCCCGGCTGGCGGAAGATCAACATTGTGACCGACGGCTTGCCGTTCAGGAAACCTGCCTGCCGCACCGTCTGCTGGGAGTCGATCACATCGGCAACGTCCTGCAGATGCACCGCTCCCCCTTTGTGGTATCCCACCACCAGCGGCTTGTAATCGGCGGCCTTGGAGATCTGGTCGTTGGCAACGATATCGGCCGTAACATTGCCGTCGGCAATCTGCCCCTTCGCCAGATTCGAGTTCTGCCCCGCCACCACCTGCTGCACCGCGGGCAGGCTGATTCCATAACTCGCAAGCTGGTTCGGGTTCAGTTCGATGCGAACCGCTGGCAGCGACGCGCCGACCACCGAGACTTGGCCGACTCCCGAGATCTGCGAAATCCGCTGCGCAATCACCGTCGAGGCTTTATCGTAGAGCGTCGGAACGTCGTAGATATCCGACTGCAGCCCCAGCAAAAGGATGGGCGAGTCAGCCGGGTTCACCTTGCGATAGCTCGGGTTGGCCGGCAGATTCGAAGGCAAATATGTGCGCGCCGCATTGATGCCCGCTTCCACGTCTCGCGCCGCGCCATTGATATCGCGGCTCAAGTCGAACTGCATCGTCACGCTCGTGGTCCCCAGCGTGCTCGCTGAGGTCATCTCGGTGATGCCGGAAATATGACCGAACTCACGCTCCAAAGGTGTGGCCACGGAAGACGCCATGATGTCTGGACTGGCGCCGGGCAGCGTCGCCGCCACGGTGATCGTGGGAAAATCCACCTGCGGCAGCGGAGATACCGGCAACACCACGAACGCAATCGCCCCTGCCAGGGTTACTGCCAATGTCAGCAGAGTGGTGGCCACCGGGCGTTGGACGAAGATCCGCGATGGGTTCATGGCTGCTCCGTCTCAGGCCGATTCAGATTGACCCTGCTGGGCTTGTGCGAGAAGCGCGCGCCAAGATTGTCAAAGAAGATGTAGATCACCGGCGTGGTGTACAGCGTCAGCACCTGGCTGAAGATCAAGCCGCCCACCATCGCCACGCCCAGCGGCTTTCGCAGCTCCGAGCCAATGCCCGATCCGAAAGCCAATGGAATGCCGCTCAGCAGCGCCGCCATCGTCGTCATCATGATCGGGCGGAAGCGCAGCAGCGATGCCTGATAGATCGCCTCCGTGGCTTCCAGTCCTCCCTTGCGCTCGGCCTCCAGCGCAAAGTCCACCATCATAATGCCGTTTTTCTTCACGATGCCGATCAGAAGGATGATGCCAATGATCGCCACAATGTCGAGGTCCAGATGAAACAATTCGAGGGCAAGTAGCGCTCCTACACCCGCCGATGGCAGCGTCGAAAGAATCGTGATGGGATGGATAAAGCTTTCGTACAGCACTCCTAGAACGATGTACACGGTCACCAAGGCCGCCAGGATCAGCAACCCTTCATTCGTCAGCGAGCCCTCAAATGCAGCCGCCGTGCCCTGGTAGTTCTTCACCACGCTGTTAGGAATCTTCGACTTCGCGATCGCCTCATTGATCGCCTCCAACGCCTCCCCAAGCGCGTATCCCGACGCCAGATTGAACGAGATCGTCACCGCCGGAAACTGCCCCTGGTGATTGATCGAGAGCGACTCGCTGCGGCGCCGGAAGTGACTGAACGCGCTCAACGGAACCGGCGTCGAGACCGCTGCGCCGCTGCTGCCACTGCTGCCACCACCACCTCCGCCTGATGAACCCGCCGACGATGTGCCCGTGGAACGCGACGTTCCGCTCACGGAAGTGTTCGCGCTCGACGAGATGCTGGTGCTGGTGCTCGTGCTCGACAGCACGGTCGAACTTGCACTCGCCGTCGAATTGGGCGACAGCGCGGAGTTCGAGTTGCTGTTCGATATCCCCAGTGCCGTGCCTGTGTTGGCCGAGGCCAGCGCCGATGTCGGAGCCGACGATGAAATCGCACTCCCGGAGGAAGGCGTCAACAATGCATTGCCAGGGGAAGCCGATGCGCCCGCGCCCGCTCCCGACGACGATCCCGCTGTATTCGATACTGCGGTTGAGGAAGTGCTGTTCAAAGCCGACTGAATGTAAATATCTTGCAGCGTCCTTGGATCGAGTTGGAACTTTGGCTCCGCTTCCAGAATGACGTGATACTGGTTCAACTGCGTGTACAGCGTGTTGATCTGGCGCTGCCCGAAGGCGTCATAGAGCGTGTTGTCGATGGTCTGCGGCGTGATGCCGAAGCGCGAAGCCGTAGCGCGATCGATTACCAGCGACTCGGCCGTGCCGTTCAATTGCTGGTCGGTCACCACGTCGGCCAGTTGCGGCAGTTGCTTCAGCGTCGCTACCAGGTCGTGCGTCACGCTGTTCAACTCGTCCGGGTTCGGGTCTTCGATCGTGTACTGATACTGCGTGCGGCTCACCCGGTCGTCCACCGTCAGATCCTGCACCGGCTGCATGTAAAGCTGTATTCCCGCCACCTTCGCCAACTTAGGTTTAAGCCGGCCGATTACCCCGGTGGCGGAGATCCCGCGCTGGTCCAGTGCCTTCAGGTTGATCTGGATACGGCCGCTGTTCAGCGTCGTATTCGTCCCATCGGCGCCAATGAACGAGGAGATGCTATCCACCGCCGGATCGGCCAGCAGCACCTTCGCCAGCTCCTGTTGCTTTTCCGTCATGGCGGCAAAAGATGTCGAAGCAGCGGCCTGCGAAATCCCCTGAATAATTCCCGTATCCTGGGTCGGAAAGAACCCCTTGGGAATCGTGATATACAAAACTGCGGTCAGCACCAGTGTCGCCAGGGCTACCAGCAGAGTGATCGTCTGATAGCCAAGTACAAACTTCAGCGTGCGTCCGTAGAAGGCAATGATGCTGGCGAACGCTCTCTCCGAGGCGCGATAAATGCGGCCCTGCTTCTCCGGAGGCGTGTGCCTCAACAGCCGCGCCGCCATCATCGGGGTCAGCGTAAGAGATACGAACGCCGAGAAAATAATCGTCACTGCCAGCGTCACCGCAAACTGCCGGAAGAGCCGTCCTGCCACATCCCCCATAAACAGCAAAGGGATCAGCACGGCAATCAGCGACACTGTCAACGAAAGAATCGTGAAGCCGATCTGCTCGGCGCCCTTCAACGCCGCTTCCATCGGTTTGTCGCCCTCTTCGATGTAGCGCGAGATATTTTCGATCATCACGATGGCGTCGTCCACTACGAACCCGGTTGAGATCGTCAGCGCCATCATGGTGAGGTTGTTCAGGCTGTAGCCCGCCAGATACATCACCCCGAAGGTGCCCACCAGCGAGATTGGAACCGCGATGCTCGGGATGATCGTCGCCGAAAGGCTGCGCAAAAATAGGAAGATCACCATCACCACCAGCCCGATGACCAGCAGCAACTCGAACTCTACGTCTTGCACCGAAGCGCGAATCGATGTCGTACGGTCGGTGACGATCTGTACATGCACCGATCTGGGAAGTGTGCTGACAAGCTGCGGCAGAATCTTCTGAATGCTGTCAACCACCTGAATCGTATTCGCTCCCGGCTGCCGCTGAATGTTCAGGATCACCGCCGGAGTGTAGTTCACCCATGCTGCCAGGCGTGCGTTCTCCACTCCGTCAATCGCATGAGCCACGTCGGTCAGCATCACCGGAGCGCCGTTGCGGTACGCCACCACCACCGCCTTGTAGTCGCTGCTGCTCAGCAACTGGTCGTTGGCGTTGATCGTGTAATCCTGCGACGGTCCGTCGAAGCTTCCTTTTGCCGAGTTCAGGCTATTGCCCGTGAGCGCATTGCGCAGGTCTTCCAGATTGATTCCATAAGACGCCAGCGCCGTCGGGTTGGCCTGAATGCGCACCGCAGGCTTCTGCCCGCCCGAGATACTCACCAGTCCCACTCCCGAGATCTGCGAGATCTTAGGTGCCAGCCGCGTGTCCGCCAGATCCTCAACCTGTGACAGCGCAACCTCGCTCGAGGTCATGGCCAGTGTAAGAACCGGCGCGTCTGCAGGATTGGATTTGCTGTAAATCGGAGGCGTCGGCAGATTGGCCGGCAGATAGCTCTGCCCCGCATTGATCGCCGCCTGAACCTCCTGCTCCGCCACGTCGATATTCAGGCTGAGTTGGAACTGCATCACGATAACCGACACGCCCCCGGCGCTCGTCGATGTCATCTGGCTCAGTCCGGCTACCTGCCCAAACTGCCGCTCCAGAGGAGCCGTCACCGCCGAGGCAACTACATCCGGACTCGCCCCAGGATAGAAGGTGAGTACCTGAATCGTCGGATAATCCACCTCCGGCAGCGCCGAAACCGGAAGCTGCAGGAACGCCACGCCGCCCGCCAGAAAGATCGCAACCATCAGCAGAGACGTAGCGACCGGACGAAGGATGAATGGCCGGGAGGGATTCACTTGCCTGCACCACCAGACTGCGCTGCACCGCCCGCAGCACCACCAGACTGCCCCGCGCCACCGCTCGAAGTACCCGCACCTCCGCTCGCGCCAGAGCTGCCGCCCTGCGGTCCACCCTGTCCGCGCACCGTCACTGCCACGCCGTTTTCCAGACGATCGAATCCGCTTGTCGCCAGATTGACGCCCGGATTCACTCCCTGCACCGCCGTAACCTGTTCGTCGCTGTTCAGTGTGGTAATCGGCTGCACGCTGACCGTGTTGTTAGCTTGCACAATGTACACAAACGCGTTCGCGCCGTTGTGCTGCACCGCGGCGGACGGAACCAGCGTAACGTTATTCAACGTGCTCACCAGCAGCCGGGCATTCACAAACTGGTTGGGAAACAGCGTCAGAGTCTTATTGGGAAACTCGGCGCGGAACTTAATCGTCCCCGTTGTCGTGTCCACCTGGTTATCCACGGAGGTCAGCTTTCCTGACTCGATCTGCTTGTCATTGGCGCGGTTGAAGGCATCAACCGTCAGCTTCTGTTTGCCCCCTAACTGCGACTTGATCTGGGTCAGGTTGTCCTCTGGCACATTGAACACAACCGTAATCGGCTGCAATTGCGCCAGCACCACCAGCACCGAACTGCTCCCCGAAAAGACCGTGTTCCCGGGGTCCACCAGGCGCAGTCCAACCTGGCCGCTGATGGGAGCAACGATATGGCAGTACTCCAACTGCACCCGATCGTAGGCAACCGTGCCCTGATCCGCTTTCACCGAGCCCTCGCTCTGCACCACGGCCTGCTCCTGGTCGTCGAGTTGCTGTTTGGCGATCGCATTTCGGGCGTAGGCGTCCTTGTACCGCTGGTAATCAATGCGCGCTTGCGCCAGCACTCCCTGATCGTGCTCCAGATTTCCCTGGGCTTGCGCCAGCATCGCCTGATAGGGACGAGGGTCAATGTCGATCAGCGCGGCGCCTTTGCGCACCATCTGCCCCTCGCGATAGTGGACGGCCATCACCCGCCCCGTAATCTGGCTGTACACCGTAACCGTATAGGTCGGCGTCACCGTCCCCAAGGCAGTCACATAGATGTTCATGTCGCCGCTCTTGGACTGTCCCATCGTGATCGCCGCCGGGACCGCCTGTGCAGCCTTCGCTTTGGCCGCGTTCGCGGTCGCCGTGTCTTTGCTGGAGCGACGAACTAGATAGAGCGCCAGGGCCACGAGTACCGCTATGACGATCCACCAGATGATCTTGCGCCGCCGCCGTCGTTTACCCTCGACCACCTCTTCGCTGGTAAGGTTATGCGTTCCATGTGGGGAGCCCAGATGGGAGCCCAGATCCTCATCGCCCGGCTGGCCGCCAAGCTTCTTTTCCTCGCCCATCCCTTTCCCTTTCACCCCTCAAGCGGCTTACTGACGGATTGATGCAGCTCCGGATGCTTGGCGCCCGACATAATGCCACAAATGCCGTAATGGATGCACAAGTTGGCTTAAATGTGCAGAGCCCTCGGATGAAGGCCCAACAATTTACACAACTTAATGATTTCGAACCTGGACCTGCTCGGGGAGTTGTCACCTTCAGCGCACATCGAGAGATCCCGGCTTCCGCTCAAACTCTCAGCGCCGTCTCGAGCCTCTCAACCCGCAATCGATTCTTCTTGGCAGTTACTCTGCAGGCGAAGACTGCGCTAGCTTGAGCAAGTGTTGGGCGCGCTGCCGAGCCGCATCCGAGACGGCAGGGTCGTCGGCCACAACCTGAAGGCTGTGGCTGATTGCCCCCAACTCGAGCAAGCTGTGATCGCGGGCGCGATCCTCAGCCCCCTTCAGTGCTGCGTCAAGCCCTGCCCGCCGGCTGCGATGCAGGTACTCGAGTTCGCGCCCCAATTCCAGCGAGTTAGAAATCCCCGCGAAAATACCGGTGAGTTGCAGGATCGCAGGATCGGTCGATTCGTCGTAGGTGAGACGGTTGCGCACCCCGAACGTCGGCTGACCAAATGAGTCTGCCGGACCTTCGCTGTAGGTCAAGGTTCTGTTGCCGGTATTCGAACCATCATCGTCGCCAGACTTGCCCTTGAAATTATGAGCCTGCCGGACAAGCTCAAAGATATGCATACTCGTGCTCTCGGAGACGGTGAATTTCATAATGTACGGCTCCCCGTTTCCGTCGGCGCCTTCAGCGTTGCCCAGTCCTACCGAGTTATAGGCTGCATCTCCGGAGGACTCAACCGAGACGGCATAGTGTGCCGGCTCATCGTTCGGGTACACACGCTCGAACGTCACGGTCGGAACAATTTTCATCTTTGGATGATTTGGATCTAGGTCTGGAGCCTGCGCATAAGCGCCGCCAAGCACCACGCAAACGCACGCAACTGCGAGCAAGCCGTGAACTCCACGCATCGCTGGCTCCTCCAGGAACGGTTGCAACATTCCCTCATTTGGTTTTCCGCATATTTCTTCTTATTCAAAAACGCAAGACCACGCACTCTCGGTTGGCATCTCTGCGCCTCGTTCCTCCATCGAAACAAACATGCCGCGAACCACACTTATGGTCGCGCTCCTTCTCGCAGGGCTGTCCGCGCCCCTCCTCGCTCAATACTCCACCACCTACACCACTCCCGCCCTCTACGCCCCTGAGATTCACCTCGGCTCGAACACCGAGCCATCCACCATCACCGTGCCGGCTGTTGAAGAAATTCCGGCCACCCCTGCCCAGCCCTTCGTCAGCAACGCGCCGCCTGCCAGCACCGACCTCTTGGCTACCCGTCACTTCGACTTCATCACCTCTCCCGAAAAAATCGTCCCCGGCAGCATGGAGGACACCTCAATCAGCCTCGGCGAGTACGCCCGCCAGCTCCGTGCAGAAAAGCAAACCTCACCCCCGACCGCCACACCCAACGCCATCGCCAGCCCCAACTGGAAGTAGCACCCTGGCAGCCATCCCTGGTTCCTGCTACATTCACCTTTGACCAAAATCGACGGCTGAACTTGACTGACTTAACTTGACCCAGAGAGGTTTCCGCTCATGTCCCAGCAAACTCCCGCAACCGAGCCCAGCAAGCTCTATCGCTGGCTGGTTCTTCTCTGGCTCAGCATCACCATGTTCGGCAACTACTATTTTTACGACGCACTGGAACCGCTCGCCGATGTCCTCCAGAAGCAGCTCCACTACACCGATCAGAACATCGGCCTGCTCAATTCCTTCTATTCCATTGCCCCCATCGCTACGGTTCTCATCGGCGGAATCCTCATCGACCGCCTTGGCGTGCGCCGCGCCCTCTTGATCTTCGGCTGTATTTGTCTAGCCGGCTCCATGCTCACCGCCTTCAGCCCCCGCTTCCAGTTCATGGCCGCCGGACGCTTTGTCTTCGGCATGGGTGCTGAGTCGCTTATCGTCGCCATCACCGCCGCGGTTGCAAAGTGGTTCAAAGGCAAGGAGCTCAGCTTCGCCCTCGGCCTCAATCTCATGCTCGCCCGCTTCGGCAGTTGGCTGGCGCAGAACTCCCCGACCTGGGCTCACTCCGCCTACAACAGTTGGCAAGCCCCCTGGCTCATCGGCGTCGCCTTCGTCTCCCTCTGCGTCCTCGGCCCCATCGCCTACTGGATCATGGAAGCCCGCGCCGAGCGCCACTACGCTCTCGGCCGCGCCGGCGAGGCCGACAAAATCGTCATTCAGGATGTCAAGAATTTCGGCCTCTCCTACTGGTATCTCGTGGGCCTGTGCGTCGTCTTCTACTCCGCCATCTTTCCCTTTGAGACCTTCGCCGTAAAGTACTTCATCGATGCCCACGGAACCACCCGCGCGCAAGGCGGATTCCTGCTCAGCGTCCTCACCGCCTTCACCATGTTCGGAACCCCCATCGTTGGCCTCTTTTCCGACAAAATGGGACGGCGCGCCACCATCATGTGCCTCGGTGTGCTGCTCCTCATCCCTGTCTTCCTCATGATGGGATACACCCACATCTCGCTCTACGTTCCCATGGCGATGCTCGGCTTTGCTTTCACTTTCGTCCCGGCCATCATCTGGCCGTCGGTCGCCTACATCGTCCCCAGCCGCACTCTCGGCACCGCCCTCGGATTGATGACCATGATCCAGAACATGGGCATGGCCGGCATGAACTGGGGCCTCGGCAAAGCCAATGACGTCGCAGGAGCCAGTGCCGCCCACCCCACCGGATACCAGCCCATGCTCCAGATCCTCACTCTCATGGGTATCCTCGGCACCGTTCTCGCCTTTCTCCTTCGCGAGCGCGAAATCAGCCCTCACGGTCACGGTCTGGAAACCATCACCGCCGGATAACCCATGCGCTTCGAGCGTAGCGAAAGCCCCGAACACTGCAAGCCAGCGCCGCGCTCACCCCGGCAGAACAAAAACAGGACTGCCTGAAAATAAATGTGGCGAAAGCCAAAAGCTTAGGATTAAATATTGGCCTAGGGCGCAGGGGGCGTCCGTGCAAGTAGCAACCGGCCATAGCTGCCGGCTTGCCATCCGGAAAAGCAACTCGACATTCACACTGCGCATCGTACTTTTTACACACTTCGCACGCGCGCCTGGCTAGGCGGAAGGAAAACATCGTGGCAATTCGCAAGCCAGTACCCGCAGAGAATCTGAGTGAAATGCAAAATGAGAACTCCACGGCTCCGCAGCTTGCGAACGAGCCCGACGGCAACGATTTCAGGCTGAATACTGCCAAGAAAATTCTTCCGTCGGGGATGCCGGAAGCCGTAGCCATCGAGCGTGCACAGCAAGGCGATGGGCAGTGCTTCGAGTCGCTCTACGGCTTGCACAAACGGCGCGTTTATTCGCTCTGCCTGCGCATGACCGGCAACACCGCTGAGGCTGAGGATCTCACCCAGGAAGCATTTCTTCAGCTCTATCGCAAGATTGCGACCTTCCGCGGTGAGTCCGCGTTTTCCACCTGGCTCCATCGCCTCGCGGTCAACGTCGTCCTCATGCATCTGCGCAAGAAAGGTCTTCCAGAGGTCTCGCTGCAGGAAACCCTGGAGCCCACCGAAGAGGATGGTCCCAAGAAAGACATCGGCGCCCACGATCAGGTATTGGCCGGCTCCATCGACCGCGTAAATTTGGAACGCGCTGTGGAAAGTCTTCCGCCGGGGTACCGTATCATTTTTGTGCTGCATGACATCGAAGGGTATGAGCACAACGAGATTGCCGAGATGATGGGCTGTTCCATCGGCAACAGCAAGTCTCAGCTCCACAAAGCACGTATGAAGTTGCGTGACTTACTAAAAGTCACTCGCGCGGAAAGGGCCGGTTCTAGACGATGAAGACCGGGCAAAATGTAATTATGGAAAATCAACCCAATATTAGTGCTGCGGTCGCTGCGGCCATTGAGATCCCGGGGAGAGACAAACACATGAATTGTGCCGATTTCCAGCACGATCTGCCGCTCATTATCGACGCAGGTGGCTCCGCGGAGCAGGATGAACACCTACAAACCTGTGCTGTCTGCCGCGACTTGGTCAGTGATCTCCGTTATATCGCCGATCAGGCCAAGCTCCTGGTCCCCATGCACGAGCCCAGTCCGAAGGTCTGGGATGGCATCGAAGAGAAGCTCAAGCTTGAAGGTCTCATGAAGCCCGCCCAGGTGCGACGAACTTAACTGGCTGTTTCGATAGAGGGCCTCGTTTACGGACGCGCTCTCCCGATCCGCTCTCCCGTGGCCGCGACGTGATGGCGGCCATTTTCTTGCCCCGCGCTCCGTCCCTGCGCGAACCGCATTCCGCCTCTCCTGCTACAATCCCCCTCAATGCCTCAGAATGCTCCAGCCCCGTTGCTGGTCCTCATCGGATTCATGGGGGCTGGCAAGAGCACCATCGGACGCCTTCTCGCGCTCCAGCTTGCCTGCCCGTTCGTCGATCTCGATGCCGAGATCGCCCGCACCCACGGCTCCATTCCTGATCTGTTTTCATCCCGCGGCGAAAGCGGCTTTCGAGCCATCGAGCACCATCATCTCGACCTCATTCTTCCCTGCCTCCCGCGTCCCTCGGTGCTGGCCCTGGGTGGCGGAGCCTTCCTCCAGCCCGCCAATCGCGAACTCCTTGCCCAGCACTCCGCTGCTGTCATTTTTCTCGATGCCGCCTTTGAGGTCGTGCGCACCCGCATCGCCGACAGCGGCCATCAGCGCCCCCTCGCACGCGATCTCGACCATCTCCGCAAGCTCTTCGAACTCCGCCGTCCCACCTATCTTCTCGCTCACCACACCCTCAACGCCTCGGGCAACGATCCCGCGGAGTTGCTCGCTTCTCTCGTTCAGCTTGCCAATCGCCTTGGCATCTTTGGCCCCGCTCGCGATAAACTCTAACGGGGAACTCAGACATGATCCGCCGGACTTTCATCGCTGCGTTATTGTTTTTGCTTTTCGTGCTCACCTCGTTTGCGCTCGCCGAAGGCAAACCGCCTGCCAAGTCCGCCACCATCGTCGATCAGGGCACGTTCGCCATCTTCCAGGGCGGCCAGCGTGTTGGCACCGAAACCTTCACCATCCGCCAGTACCCGGACTCCAGCGTTTCCTCGTCGGAATTGCACGTCGAAGCCGGATCGGCTGCCGCCGCCAATCTCGATCAGAGCAGCGAACTCACCCTCCTTCCCAACGGCAACCTCTCCCGCTACGAGTGGAAACAACTGGCCCCGCCGCACAACTCCGCCACCATCGAACCCAGGGACCAGTTCCTCACCATGCATCTGGTCACGGATGGCAAACCCGTCGACCAGCCTTTTTTTCTGACCGCCGACGCTTTCATTCTCGACGACTACTTCTTCTCCACCCGTGAAGTCCTTCTCTGGCGCTACCTCGCCACCTCCTGCAAGCCGCGCCCCGGCGGAGACGGCTGCGACCTCACCCGCACCCGCTTTCCCGTCCTCATTCCCCGCCGCCGCACCTCCGCCGAGGTCTACATCGAATTCAAGGGATACGATGACACCCCCTTGAACGGCCGTCCCCAGCATCTGCGCCATTTCGTCATGCAAACCGACGGTCCCGAGTGGCACCTCTGGCTCGATGCCAACTACAAACTCCTCCGTATCTCCATCCCCGACAACAACACCGAAATCCTCCGCCAGGAAAAATAGCCCCAACGTTTTTCCATCAGAACCGGGTGAACGAACGAATCAGAAACGCCCGGGTGCCCCACCTTCGACGCGCGCCTTTTGTGCGGCTAAGGTGGGAAGCAACACCCTCCACCCCGCAAGCCTTTCGCACTTGCTCTCACTTCACGCCAAGCACAAAATACCCCTCCTCCGGTAATATGTATGAAAGCCATGTGAACTCCATTGGACTTTGGTGGGACTTGCCTCTGCGCCTGCCCTGCTGGCGTGCCAGCGGATTGTCAAAGCAGAGAATGAAAGCAGTTCACAGTGGTATAAGAATTAGAAACCCCGAGATCCCGGCGCAGCCGGAAAGAGAGAGAGTCGGCCTGATGGCGAAGACGGCAAAAATCCCTGTAGGCATAGTGGGTGCCACCGGAATGGTGGGCCAAAGATTTATTCAACTGCTTGAGCGGCACCCCTGGTTTGAAGTGGCCTGGATTGCCGCCAGCGAGCGCTCCTACGGTAAGACCTACGTCGAGGCGGCCAAGTGGAAGATGAAGACGCCCATTCCTGCGCGCATCGCCAAAATGGAGCTTTCCGCCGCCGAGCCCAAGGACGCGCCCAAAGTCATCTTTGCCGCCCTCGACGCCGATCTCGCGCGCGAGATGGAGCCTGCCTTTGCCGAAGCCGGTTGTGCCGTTATCTCCAACTCTTCGGCCTTCCGCATGCACCCCCAGGTGCCGCTCGTCATTCCTGAGATCAACGCCGACCACATCAAGCTCATCGAGCAGCAAACGTGGCGCAAGCAGTCCGGCGGCTTCATGGTCACCAACTCTAACTGCTCGGTGATGGGACTCGCCCTGGCCTTGGCTCCTTTGCAGAAAGCCTTCGGCATTGAAGCCGTCTTTGCCGTAACCATGCAGGCAGTCAGCGGCGCCGGCTATCCCGGCGTTGCCTCTATGGACATCCTCGGCAATGTCGTTCCCTTCATCAAGAATGAAGAAGAAAAGATGGAGCAAGAGGCCGGCAAATTACTCGGCAAACTCAAAGGTGGCGAGATCGTCCCCGCCGGCTTCGGCATGAGCACCCATTGCAACCGCGTCGCGGTCGAAGACGGCCACACCGAATCCATCTCCATCAAGTTGAAGAAGCGTGCGACCCCGGAGAAAATCATCGCCGCCTGGCGCGACTTCCGCGGCATGGTCGATGATCTCAAGCTTCCCTTCTCCCCGGCCGTCCCCATCTTCTACGACGAGCGCGTCGACCGTCCCCAGCCCCGTCTGGATATCGAGCGTGGCCACGGCATGACCGTTACCTGCGGACGACTTCGCCCCTGCTCGCTGTTCGACTGGAAGTTCACCATGCTCTCGCACAACACCATCCGTGGCGCCGCCGGTGCCGCGCTGCTCAACGCGGAGTTGCTCAAGGTCAAAGGTTATATCGGCTAAGCGTGATCTGGAAAAGGCTGTTGTGGCTGAAGTGCTCTCCGCTAAAATGCGCCCCGAGGTGTCATTCTGAGCGCAGCGAAGAATCCCCGGACGGCTCAAGTCTCCCGTGCCGTAGCCGTGGCACTTCAGCCAGCCAACCGCCGATGGGTGACGACTGCCCCACTCAAGCCTGGGTTTGGCTTCAGTGGGGCTGTTGCCCGGTCTTTTAGCTTCTCCACGAAAGGTCTGCTCTCATGATCGTGATGAAGTTTGGCGGAACCTCCGTGGCCGACGCCTCGGCGATTGAGCGCACGGCCCAGATCGTAAAAGGCCGTTTGCCGCGTCGTCCCGTGGTCGTCGTCTCCGCCATGGCCCGCGTCACAGATGCCCTGCTCGCCGCCGGAAAAGCTGCGGGCGAAGGCCATCGCGAGCAAGCGCTGGAAATCGCGCAAGCCTTGCGCCAGCGTCATCACGCCACCGCCAAACAACTGGTCAGCGCCTCGCAGTATGCCGCCCTCGGCCCTGAGATCGAGCGTGAGTTCGACGTCCTCGATGAGTTGCTCAAAGGCATTGCCGCCGTCGGCGAGCTCTCTCCCCGCAGTTCGGATTACGTCGTCAGCTACGGCGAGCGCCTCAACAGCAAAGTCGTCACCGCGGCCTACTGGGCCCGAGGCATCCGCTCCGCCCTGGTCGACGCCTGCAAAATTATGATCACCGACGCGCAGCATGGCCGCGCGATCCCCCAGTCCGACCAAATCGAGCATCGCGCTAAAAACCTCGTGCGCCCTCTGCTCGACGACGAGCAGGTTCCCGTCCTGGGCGGATTCATCGGCGCAACCGAACACGGTGTGCAAACCACCATCGGCCGTGGCGGCTCCGATTTTTCCGCCGCCCTCATCGGCTCCGGCCTTTGTGCCGAAGCCATCGAAATCTGGACTGATGTCGATGGCATGATGACCACCGACCCGCGCATCTGTCCCGACGCGCGCCGCATCCGCATCATCTCCTTCGAGGAGGCCGCCGAACTCGCCTACTTCGGAGCCAAGGTTCTGCATCCGGCCACCGTCCTGCCCGCCGTGCAGAAAAACATCCCCGTACTCGTGCTCAACTCCTTGAACCCCGCCAACGAAGGCACGCTGATCGTGAGCCGCGCCCCCAAGTCGAGGTCCATGTTCAAGGCCATCGCCGCCAAAAAACGCATCACCATTGTCGAAGTCGTAGCCGCCCGAATGCTGGGCGCCCACGGATTCCTCAAAGCCATCTTCGATGTCTTCGACCTTCATCGTTGCGCCATCGATGTCGTCGCCACCTCTGAGGTCAGCGTCTCCCTCACCGTCGACTCCAACGAGGCGATTCCGGCGATTGCTGCTGACCTGGAGAAGATTGCTGACGTAAAATACGCCGGACGCAACGCCATCGTCTGCATGGTCGGTGAAAACATTCGCGAGACCCCGCAGGTCGCCGCCCGCGTCTTCACCGCCCTCGGAGACATCAACGTGCGCATGATCTCCCAAGGCGCATCCGAGATCAACATCACCTTCGTCATCGGCGAAGACGACGTGCCCGAGGCCCTGCGCCGCCTGCACAAGGCTTTCTTCACCGAAGTCGACCCAGACATTTTTGACTAGCGCCCGCGGCCGGCAGCGTAGCGTTACCCGTCGCCGAGGCCGAATCGGCGATAACCGAATAGGCGACACAAGATCACCGCGGAGAAAAACCGATGAAGTTCATACTGACAGGCGCAGGCAAGACCGGGGCATTGGTAGCCGAGATTGCGGCCGCGCGCGGCCACACCGTCGAAATCATCGAAGTGAACGAGAACCGCAACGCTGCCGCCCTCACCAAGCAGCGTCTGGCCGGGGTCGATGCCGTCATCGACTTCACCACTCCCGACGCGGTCATGGCCAACATTGACGCCACCATCCGCGCCGGCGTCAACATGGTCGTCGGCACCACCGGCTGGTATGCCGAACTGCCCCACGTGCGCAACCAGGTCGAGCGTGCCAATACCGGATTCATCTGGGCCTCCAACTTCTCCATCGGCGTCAATCTCTTCTTCGCCATCGTGCGCGAGGGAGCCAAGGCACTGAAGTACGGATACGAGGCCCAAATCACCGAAACCCACCACATCCATAAGCTGGACGCACCCAGCGGCACCGCCGTCTCCCTGGCCAAAACCATCGAAACCTTCGGCGGCAAAAAGCCTCCCATCGACAGTGTCCGCGAGGGCGAGGTCGTCGGCATCCACTCAATTCAGTTGAAGTCGGCGGCGGATACGATTACGCTGACTCACGAAGCTTTAAACCGCCAAGGCTTTGCCGAGGGTGCCGTGCGCGCCGCCGAGTGGGTCAAAGGCAAACGCGGGTTTTACGAATTCCAAGAAGTGTTCTCTGAACTGAAGGGCTAGGCCGCAATGATTAAACTACGTGGATGCGGAACGGCGATTGTAACTCCGTTCCTTGCCGATGGATCGATCGACGACAAAGCGCTGCGCTCGCTCGTAGCCTGGCAGATCGAATCCGGAATCGACTTCCTGGTTCCCTGCGGAACCACCGGAGAAACTCCCACCCTCTCGCACGACGAATGGCGCACGGTCATCGAGACCACCATCGAGGTCGCCGCCGGGCGCGTTCCCATCGTCGCCGGAGCCACCTCCTACTCCACCGCCGAAGCTGTCCACAAAGCCGCCGAGGCCGCCGGCATCAAGGGTGTGGATGCGATCCTCTCCGCTTCGCCCTACTACAACAAGCCCACTCAGGAGGGCCAGTACCAGCACTTCAAGGCCATCGCCGAAGCCGTCGACAAGCCCGTCGTGCTCTACAACGTCCCAGGCCGCACCGGCGTCAACATTGAGCCCAATACCCTGGCGCGTCTCTCCGAGTTGCCCAACGTCGCCGCCGTCAAGGAAGCCAGCGGAAACATCACCCAGATCGCCGAAATCTGCGGCAAACTCCCCGGCTTCACCGTCTTCAGCGGCGACGATGCCCTGACCCTCCCGGTGATCTCGGTCGGTGGCGTCGGCGTCATCTCTGTCGCCTCCAACGCCTTCCCCAGGGAGATGACCCAACTCACCCGTGCCGCCCTCGATAACAACTGGACCTGCGCCCGCGAGCTTTATCACAAGTACTTGCCGCTGATGCAGGCCAACTTCATCGAAAGCAACCCCATGCCGGTCAAAGCCGTCCTCGCCATGATGGGCCGCATCCAGGAAAACTACCGCCTCCCCATGTGCAAAATGCAACCCACCCTCCGCGCCAAACTTGAAGCCGTAGCCCGCGCCGCCGGAGTCGTAAAGTAGCAAATGAATCGATTTTGATCGGTGCCCCATATCTGCCGCAGTCAGCAGATGTGGGGTAGTTGACTTTGTCCGCCGATTAAACCTGACACGAAAAGGCCGTTACCCTAAGTACAGGTCTTCGCCTTGGGCGCGGTCCCGCGAGCCATGCCGGACGTGAAGTACAAAGACCTTCGGCTTTCGGATTACAAATAGAATCCGGTAGGAGTCATAGAAGATCTGTCGTATTTCTTCCGCATGATCCGTGCTCTCCGGAGCCAGCGGGCAACGCAGAGGAAAGCTCGTAAGGCTCTCGATGGTTCCAAGCAGACCGTCGATCCATCCGGTCGACGCTGCATGAGATTCGGCATCGAGCCAGTCATAAACTTCCTGGATATTCTCCTGTGCCGGCTCAGTGATCTCGACCCTATAACGCACGCCGTTCCTTGATCGCGGAAATCACCTTCCTGGCAGGTTTGCTCTTCCCTGCATCAACGGCCGCCAACCCTTTGCGAATTCCCTCATTGGCTTCCATGCGTTCGACCAAATCCATCATCTTTTGATACGCCTCGGCATCCTGCACCACCATCTCTGCTTTGCCATTGATGGTGAGCACAACGGGCCGTTGGCTGCGGCGCAAATGATCGAGAATCTCGCCGGTATTGCGCTTGAATTCGCTGAGGGGACGAATGTCGTCTTTCAAGTTCATGCACCAAATTTACACTCTATTTAGTGCTTCGGCAATGAAGGTAAGCCCTTTGGCCGGACGCTCGCCCTACGACCAGCCGCGCGTGAACAAATCAGCCGTGATCCGGAACGAAACCTCTGTTTCGCAAAAATCGCAACCGGCCGTGTGCGCGCCATCGGGGAGAGGCAGCGGAACCGGGAAGGTTCTCAAACACGAAGTACACGTCACGGCGATATAGCCAGCATCGCCTTTCACCGGAACCCATACGGCTGGCTTGGGTTGACGGGCAACCCGCGCGCGCGCCGGCAGTTCTTCCAGCAGGGCAATAATTTTCTTAAACAGGTCTTCAGGGGAATACTGCCCCTTTTCAAAGAAGGCGTCCGCCAAAACGCTTTCGGGAACATCGATGCCCGAAAACTCCCCGCTGATCGCGATGACGGATATCTGGGGAAATCGCTTGCGCACCACTGACAGGAACTCAAACCCGCTCATGTTGGGCATGCGCAAATCGGAGATGACCACGTCAGGCAGCGACTGCTTCAACTTTGTCAGGCCATCGAAGCCGTCAACCGCGCAAAGCACTTCGTAGCCCTGCAATTGCAGCATCGCCTGGGCCACCGTACGAAGTCTCTCCTCATCGTCAACCACCAGAATCCTATAGCGGAACATCCACCAAACCGCCTCAATGTCGCTTGATCTTAGGACTGATCTTAGCAGTAAAGATGCGAAAGAGTCATAAGGCGTATTTTCCCTGACAACTCGGGTATAAGGGCCACCGTCTATCCCACACGAAAGGAGAGCCCTCGTGCCCTCAAAGTCCGTCCGCGTCAGCCTCGTCGCCGTCCTCCTCGCGCTGTGCACCGCAAACCTGCCCGCCCAAATGCCTAATCCCTACGGCGCGCCAATCGCTCTGGAAGACGCCAGGAAAGCGGCCTCCGCCGCCTTGGCCGAGGCCGCCAAGAACAAATGGACCATGGTAGCCGCCATCGTCGATCCCAGCGGCAATCTCGTCTATTACGAAAAGATGGATAACACCCAGCTAGCCAGCGCCAACGTCGCCATCGACAAAGCCCGCTCCGCCGCGCTCTTCAAACGTCCCACCAAAGCCATGCAAGACGCGCTGGCTGCCGGC
Organism: uncultured Acidobacteriota bacterium; assembly: GCA_963838135.1. Classification (GTDB taxonomy): domain Bacteria; phylum Acidobacteriota; class Terriglobia; order Terriglobales; family Acidobacteriaceae; genus TOLSYN. The sequence goes on from CAWIPV010000001.1 coordinate 757,459, forward strand.
GGTGCCGGTCTCCGCATCCTGCGCCTGCAAGGCGCCACGCCCGTCGAGGGCGGCATTCCCCTCCTCGCCGACGGCAAAATCATCGGTGCCATCGGCGTCTCCGGAAACACCAGCGAACATGACGGCCAATGTGCCGGAATGGGCGCGGCACTGTTCAAATAGTTCGACGAATAAGAAATGTCGGGTGCCGCACGCGCTTTTTCTGCGCGGTTAAGGTGCGAGTGCAATCACCTCTCAAGTTTCCCACCCCATCCGCCGATACATCCTGTGAGCGGCACCTATGACCACTTCTTATCCAGCATCGCGTTGCAGAGTAATTCCCATCGCATCGGCCGCGTATTTGCCGTCCGCACTCGCGCTCGTACGCGGCCAGCGCACCATCAATCTCGCCCAACTGTCAGAATCCATCCGGGCCGACCGCAACCTCAGCTATCTCGTCACCGAAGCCGCCTGCCAGGACTTCGGCTCCCCTTGGCTCAGCGTCGAGGAAGCCATCGTACTGCTGGGCGGCGAACGCATCTGCACCATTTTGTCCGCCCCGCGCCGCCCTGGCCGTTCCGCCAGCCAACTGCACCGCGCCCTTCACCGCAACCGTATCGCAGCCAAGCCCTGCCCATTGGAGACCTTTCAGGAGGAACCAGTATGAGCCAAATCAGAGCCCTCATCGTGGATGATTCTTCGGTCATGCGCAAAATCGTCGAACGCTCTCTGCGCCAGGCCGGAATCGATCTCTCCTCCGTTATCGAAGCCGGAAATGGCGTCGAAGCTCTCGGATTGCTCGACTCCAATACCGTCGACCTCATCCTCTGCGACATCAACATGCCGGTCATGGATGGTCTCGAATTAGTGCGGCACATCCAGACCGTCGATAAACTTCGCGGCGTTCCCGTCGTCATGATCACAACCGAAGGCAGTGAGTCCAACGTTATCCAGGCGCTCTCGCTCGGTGCCAAAGGATACATCCGGAAACCATTCACGCCCGATCAAGTCAAAGAACACGTGCTGCCGGTCCTGGGAGTTTAAACATGACACCATCCTCTGAACGTTCGCCTGCCATCGCCGCCTTCGACCGCATCCAATGGACCCAACTCCTGGAATTCTCCGCCTGCGAGGTCTTTGACATCATGCTCGGCACCCGGCTCCACGCCTACGTGCCCGGCGCCGTCGCCGACGACGATGAATTCACCGCCCTGGTCGGTCTCGCCGGCAGTCTCTGTGGCGTGCTCAGCATTCGCTGCGCCAATCAATCCGCCCGCATCATGGCCAGCCTCATGCTCGGCATGCCCCCGGAAGAAGTTGACAGCGATAGCTGGGACGCACTCGGCGAGGTCGCCAACATGATCGCCGGAAACTTCAAGGGCAAGCTCAGCGGAATCGGCAATCACTGCATGTTGTCGGTGCCCACCATCATCGTCGGCAGCGATTACAAGACCCGTTCCCTCGGCCCCGGCAAATCCCTCCAAGCCGTCTTCGACTTCGACAACAAGCCGCTCTGGGTCACCCTCGAACTCCACGATTAACCAACCACTCCACTCCAGAAATGCCGGGTGCCCCACCTTCGCGTCGCGCTTTTCGACGCTAAGGTGGGAACCAGCGCCCTCCACCTCTACGGCCTCTTGCCCTTGCCCTTGCCCTTGCCCTTGCCCTTGCCCTTGCTCTTGGTTTTGTTTTCGATTGAAGTGTCATCCTGAGCGGAGCGAAGGACCCCAGTACCGCCCAAATCTCCAGCGCCATCTCAGGCTCCTCAACCATTCACTAGTGGCCAACTAGAAACATCCTTTCCTAAGAAACCTCCAACCACCCATGGCACTCCGCTTGCTCTCTCCACCAGCGGAGTCTTCAATGAACAACGGCATCTATGCGGCCAGCACCGGTCTTCTCGCGCGCACCCAAGAGCTCGACCTCGCCGCCAACAATCTCGCCAACGCCAACACCAGTGGTTTTCGCGGCCAACGCGTCAGCTTCAAATCCCAGATGATGACCGCCTCGGCCACCGTATCGGCCCGCGCCGTCAGCTCCTTCGGAGTCCTCGGCGACTCGCGCACCGATTTCTCCCAGGGCTCGCTGCAGCAGACCGGCAATCCGCTCGACCTCGCCCTGGAAGGTCCCGGCTTCTTCGCCGTTCAGTCTCCCAACGGAACCCAGTTCACCCGCAATGGCAGCTTCCATCTCACCAAGGATGGCACTCTCGTCACCGCCCAAGGCTATCCGGTGCTCGGCGACAACGGTCCCATCACCCTGCCTGGGGGCAGCGCTGAAATCAGCTCCAGCGGCGTCATCTCGGTCAACGGCGACATCGCCGGACAGCTCCAGCTCACCCAATTCGATCCCAGCGTTCCTCTCACATCTCTGGGCGATGCCAACTTCTCCGCCCCTACCGCCGCCGCCACCCCCGCCACCCAGCTCACCGTCAGCCAGGGGTCGCTGGAGGCCTCCAACATCAATCCCGTCCAGTGCGCCGTCGGCCTGATTGAAATTCAGCGCAACGCCGAGATGATGCAGCGCGCGCTGACCACCTTTCACAACGATTTCAACCGCATCGCCGCCGAAGAATTGCCCAAGGTTTAGTCCCGGCCGTTTAGTCAGTCCAAGGAGTCGTTTGCCATGTTTCGTTCCCTCTACACCGCCGCCAGCGGCATGACCGCGCAGCAAACTAATCTGGACAACGTCGCCAACAATCTCTCCAACGCCAACACCGCCGGCTTCCGCAAGCGCCGCGTCCAGTTTCAGGATCTCGTCTACCAGAACATGGTCACCCCCGGCGCCGCCGCCACTCAGCAAACCGTCTCCGCCGGCCTCCAGATCGGCCTCGGAACCCGCGCCGCCGCCACCGAAATCCTCCAGTCGCAAGGCGACTTCCAGCAAACCGGAAATTCGCTCGATCTCGGCATTCAAGGTCTCGGCTACTTCCAGGTTTTGACCCCCAACGGACAGATCGCCTACACTCGCAGCGGCAGCTTTCATCTCGATGCCCAGGGCAACATCGTCACCTCCGACGGCGATGCTCTCCAACCTGCCATCACCATTCCCGCCAACGCCACGGCCATCACCATCGGCGCCGACGGAACCGTCTCCATCACCCAGCCCAATCAGACCCAATCGCAGCAGATCGGTCAGATTCAGCTCGCCACCTTCCCCAATCCAGGCGGCCTCAATAGCGTCGGAGCCAATCTTCTGTTGCCCACCAGTTCCTCGGGCGACCCCATCGTCGGCACCCCAGGAGGCGCCGACGGCCTCGGCACCCTGATCCAAGGCTCACTCGAGCAGTCCAACGTCAACACCGTCGAAGAGTTCATCCAGATGATCCTCGCCCAGCGCTCCTATGAGGCCAACTCGCAGGTCGCCAAGGCCGCCGACCAAATGTTCCAGGAAGTCAACCAGCTCGGAAAATAACCATGTCCTCTCGCCTCGCCGATTGCGCTCGCTCTTGTCCGAATTGTGGCTCCCCCTGCCCCCGCAGTGGTCCCCGCATCTGCCTTTGCATCTGCAGTTGCCTTCCCCGTTGCAGTTGCCTTCGCCGCCTGTCGCAACCGCAAACTCGGGTGCCCCACCTTCGCGTCGTGCCCTTCGACGCTAAGGTGGGAATCAGCAAGGTGGGACCTAGGAGCCTTCCCCTCGCCATCTCCACGCTCGTCTTCACCCTCTGCCTGCTCGGCTCTGCCGCCGCTGCTTCCCAACCCCCGCAGGCGCAGTCTGACTCCCGGCAGGCGCAAGCGCTGTGGCTCTCCCAGCAACTCCATTGCCCGGTCGAAGCCGCCCAGATTCTCGTCTCCCCCGAGGCCGCAACGTTGGAAGGCTGTGCGATTACCCATGCCCGCCTCGCCTCCACCGGGGCCACCGCGCTCTCTGTGCGTTGTCCCGCATCGCGTTTGCCGCATCTGGTTCTGCTCACGGCTGCCGCGAGCCCCGCCTGTGACCTGCATCCACACGCTCCAAAGCCGCAGTTGACGAATGTGGAATCCAACCGCCCCGCGCCCACGGCCCTTGCCGCCGCATCCCCCAACATCGTCCATGCCGGGGCAGCCCTCCGAGCCGACTGGCGCACCAATTTCATTCACGCACAACTTCCGGTCGTCGCCCTCGACTCCGGAGCCGCCGGAGCCGAGATCCGCGTCCGCATCCCCCAGACCAACCGCATCGTCCGCGCCCGCATCCTCAGCCCCCACACCGTGGCCATCCTCATGGCCGGAGCCTGAGCCATGAATTGCCGACCCATCCAACTCGCCCTGCTCGGGCTCGCCTTCGTAGTGCTGGCGACCGCCCCTGCCGCCGCCAACAAACTCAAGGCGGATAAGCCCTCCGACTCGCTCGATCAGTATGTCAAGCAGTTGGCGGCGGCTCCGCCCACTCCCACCACGATCAGCGGCAGTCTGTTTACCGCCGCCGGTCTGCTGGCCGATCCCTGCTCTGACCTCCGGGCTCATGCCGTCGGCGACACCATCGCCATCCAAATCGCCGAGGCCACCACCATCTCGCAGAGCGGCACCGTGGCCACCGAGCGCGACTTCTCGCACTCCAGCGGCGTCACCGGCGTAGGCGGCCAGACCCCGTCGTTCCTCAATCCCCTGCTCGCCGCCAACTCCAGCACCAAACTCGCCGGCACCGGCGCCACCAACTCCCAGAGTTCGCTCAACACCGTGCTCACCGCTCTGGTCGTTGCCGTCTTGCCCAACGGCTTGCTGGTAGTCGAGGCCAGCCGTCAGGTGGTGGCCAATCAGCAGCATGAAAACGTGATCTTGCGCGGCGTCGTCCGCCCCGCCGACATCGCCTCCAACAATTCCGTCAATTCCTATCAGCTCTTCGACCTCCAGCTTGACGTCAAAGGCAAAGGTGTCATCACCGACTCGGTGCGCCAGCCCAACATCGTCATGCGCACCTTGTTGAAGCTGATCAGTTTCTAACGGCGCGCACTAACCACGGATTTGCGCGAACACACCTGCAACCGTGAAGACGAACCAGAAAGCCCGGGTGCCCCACCTTCGACGCGCGCCTTTGCGCGGCTAAGGTGGGAATCAAGAACCGCCGCCCCGCAAGCCTTCGCCGTTGCAGTTGTTCTTAACCTAGTCGCTGTCGCTGTCGTGAAGAGGAACGAATGAAACTACTCTGTACCGCGCTCCTGTTTGCCGCCTTCGCTTTCGCCGCTGACGCCCCGCCGGCGTCGCCGCGCCAGGTGCGCATCCGCGAGATCACCACCGTCGAAGGCGTGCGCGAAAACTCGCTCATCGGCTACGGCCTGGTCGTCGGCCTGCACGGCACCGGAGATCAAAAGCAAACCGTCTTCACCACCCAGATGCTCGCCAATCTCATGCTCCGCATGGGCCTCCAGATTGCCGCCACCGCCGTCACCGTCAAAAATGTCGCCGCCGTCTTCGTCACTGCCGCGCTGCCTCCCTTCACCCGCGCCGGAACCCAGCTCGACGTCGTCGTCTCCTCCATCGGTGACGCCAAATCCCTCGACGGCGGCACGCTTCTGCTCACCTCCCTGAAAGGCGAAGACGGACAGATCTACGCCACCGCCCAGGGCCCGCTCGCCATCGGCGGCTACAGCGCCGGCAACGGAGGGGTCAGCAAGCAGCTCAACCATCCCACCGTCGGACGCATCGCCAACGGTGGCATCGCCGAGCGCGATGTCGCCCCCGATCTGCACAATCTCGCCTCGCTCGCCCTGCTCTTGCGTGAGGCCGACTTCGCCAACGCACAGCTCGTCGCTCTTCGCATCAACGCCGAATTCGGCCACCCCATCGCCGCCGCCTCCGACAGCCGACGCATTCAGATCGTCAGCGCCGGTCAGGACGTACCCGCCATGCTCGCCCGCATCCAGTCCCTGCCCGTCGAAGTCCTCTCGCCCACCCGCGTCGTAATCAACGAAAAGACGGGAACCATCGTCATGGGCCGTGACGCGCGCCTGGGTGCCGTCTCCATTCTGCAAGGCTCGCTCTCCATCGACATCGCCACCACCTTCGAGGTCTCGCAGCCCAATCCCCTCAGCAAAACCGGCGAAACCGTCGTCGTCCCGCAAACCACCCTCAACGCCAAGGAAGCTCCCACCAAGCGCATCGAACTCAACGAGGGTGCCACCGTCGAGCAGTTGGTCAACGGACTGCAAGCCATCGGAGCCAGCGCCCGCGACGTCGTCTCCATCCTCCAAGCCCTCAAAGCCGCCGGAGCCCTGCAAGCCGAACTGGAGGTCTTATGACCCGGCTTCGCGATGCGGTTGCTTTAGGGTGTCATCCTGAGCGCAGCGAAGGATCCCAGTACCGCCCAAATCTCCCGCGCCACTCCACAGGCATTTCAACCGATGAGCCCACCCGCTCTTACCAGGGATACTATGACGACCGCTCCTGTCTCCACCGCCATCTTCGCCGACCCCAAACAGCTCGCCGCGCATCTCCAGAGCCAGCGAGCCAGCAGCGGAGCCCAGGAGTTCGAGGCATCGCTGTTCAGCTCCGTGCTGGAAAAAATGGAGAGGAATCTCTCCATCGAAGACTCATCCGACAGCGATCCCGGCCACGACACCTGGAGCGCCCTCGGGGTTCGCGCCGTCTCCCAAGCCTTGGCCCAGCGCCACGTCCTGGGAATCGCCGATATGATCGAACATTCTTTAGCCGCGTCCGCATCCGCAGCGGCATCGGTTGCCGCGTACCCGTCAGCGCCAGTAAAATCCGCCCCCGCCACTCCCACCTTGGGAAGTCCGCGGACAGCAACTCCCGAGTGAAAATAATTTGAGATTTTCACTCATCTCACTCAAGTGCAATCGCACCTGGCCGATATGAAAAAAGAGTAGAGGAGCGTTATGAGTCTAAGCATTCAGAATCAGGGTCAGCCCGAAATCGACCTGTCAGCCAATTCACCGTCAGCCAGTTCAAAGACCGGTGCCGCTTCTTCGTCCTCCGCCAGTTCCACCGCCAATGCACTCAACGCAATGCAGGACACGGCCTCCATCAACTCCGCCACCGCCCAACTCTCCGGCGATCTCCCCATGCGTCAGGATCGCATCGATGCTCTGCGCGCCCAGGTGGAAAGCGGCACTTACACGGTGAACGCGCACGCCGTCGCCACCGCAATGTTCCAGAACCTCTTCCGGAGCTGAGCATGGGGTCGAGCATGGAGCCGAGCACGGGGCCGAGCACTGGGTTGCGCACAACGCTGCGAACAAAGCCGCGCATCAAGCCGCCCACCGCCCCAGAGTCCGTACCTTCGGCCTCGCCCGCCGAACTCGAGGCCTTGCTGGCCGCCATCTCGGAGGCAATCGAGGCGCTGGTGGCCTGGGACCACACCGCCTTCCAGTCCGTCGTCGAGCGCCAGCGCGCCATCTGCGAGCGCCTCGCCAACCTGCCCGCCGGATCTACCGCCGCGCCTTTGTCTCCAGCCTCGCTGGCCGCCGCGCGCAAAGTGCGCGAACTCAACCGTGTCTACGATCGTCTCCTGCAACACTCCGTTCAGTGGACCCGCACCATCCACTCCATCCTCGAAGCCGGCGGCCATTCCATTCCCAGCCGCGCCTCGGTCCATTTCCGGGGCTGACCATGGGACTCACCGCGGATCTCAACGTCTCCGTCCAGTCCCTCCTGGCCTCCACCGAGTCCATGGACGTGACCACCACTAACATTGCCAACCAGAACACTCCCGGCTATGCCCGCCAGACCGTCGAGTTGGAGGAGGCCGCACCAAGCGGCCTCGACGGAAGTACCACCGGGGTTGATGTCAAAGCCATTCAGAGCACGCGCGACAGCGTGCTGGACCTCAGCATCAATGCCGCCACCGCCCAGCAAAACCTGAGCAACACCGTCTCCAGCTCCCTCGGGGCGGTGCAGACCGTCTTCGCCGATACCGCCTCGGGCTCCATCGGCTCCTCCATCGATGCTTTTTTCAGCGCGCTGCAGCAGCTTTCCACTTCTCCGGCAAGCAGCCCGCTGCGTAACCAGGCGCTCACCGCTGCCGGCAACGTCGCCGCCTCGTTCCAGAGCACCGCCTCCGTCATTACCCAGGCGCAGCAACAGGCCGACCAGTCCGTCGTCCAAGCCACCGGCTCCGCCAACACCATCCTGCAGCAGATTGCCTCCACCAACAGCCAGATCTCGACCGCCCAGGCGCTCGGCCAGAACACCAACATCGACCAGAACCAGCTCGCCAGTCTTCTCTCCCAGCTCTCGGCCATCGTGAACTACAACACCGTCAACAGCTCCAGCGGACTCAGCCTCACCACAGCCAATGGCACCCCGCTCGTGGTCGGCAGCCAGGCCTACGCCCTCACCAACGCGATCAATTCCAGCGGCTTCAACAGCGTCTATGCCGGAAACACCGATATCACCAGCAACATCCAAGGCGGAACGCTCGGCGGCGATATCCAGACCCGCGACCAGACCTTGGCGACCTTGTCATCCCAGGTCGATCAGTATGCCTTTCAGTTCGCACAGGCCGTTAACAAAGTCCAGACCGCGGGCTCGGATGTCAACGGAAACCCCGGCGTCGCCCTCTTCGATCCTCCCAACACCACCACCGGCACCGCCACCGGAGCGGCTTCCACCATCACCGTCGCGCTCACCGGCGGCTCCCAGATCGCCGCTGCAGCGTCCGGCGGCGCATCCGGCGACAGCTCCAATCTCACCCAGATGATTGACCTCCAGAATCAGTCCATCACCAACGGCGATACGCCCGATAACGCCTTTTCCAATCTCACCTTCTCCATCGGCAACATCATCTCCCAGGCCAATTCCAACTCCACCGCCTCCGGCAACATCCTCACCCAGTTGCAGAACCAGCAGAGCTCGGTCGAAGGCGTATCCCTCGACGAAGAGTCCTCCAATCTCCTCCTCTACGAGCGCTCCTATCAAGCTGCGGCAAAAGTCATCTCCACCATCGACACCTTGATGGGCAACGTGCTCGATATGGGCGTCACCGATCCAGGCTACTAACCATGAAGCTACTAATTCATGAGAGGTCATAGATTCATGAGAGTCAATCCCAACTACGGCGCCGACATGGTCTCCCTGATGAATCAAGCTCAGCAGAACGAGGACAACGCAGCCGAGCAGCTCAGCACCGGCCGCCGCGTCAACCTGCCCTCCGACGATCCCTCCGCCGAAGCCGCCATGACCAACGAAAACGCTCAATCCTCCACCGTCGACCAGTACACCGCAAGTTCGGACTCGCTCACCGACATGCTCAACACCGCCGGCAGCACCTTGAGTTCGGCCGTCACCCTGCTCCAGCGCGCCGTCAGCCTCGGCGTCGAGGGTGCCAACGGCACCAATAATCAGACCAACCTCAACACCATCGCCACCGAGGTCTCGGGCATCCAGAGCCAGATGCTCTCGCTCGCCAACACCTCCTACGCCGGACAGTACCTCTTCGCCGGGACCGCCAGCGGCGCTGCCCCCTACGTCGCTGACACCGCCAACCCCAATCAAATCGACTACGTCGGCAACAGCAATCAGAACCATGTGCAGATCGGAACCGGTCTCTCCGTCGCCGCCAACCTGCCCGGCAGCAGCATCTTTTCCCAGTCCGGAGCCAACGTCTTCACCGCCCTGCAGTCCCTCGTCACCGCCCTGCAATCGGGCGACGCCACCAGCATTGGGACCGCCGAAACCGGGGTCAGCACCTCGCTCAACGCCGTCGATAACGCCCAGGCCTTCTACGGCGACACCGTCAACGAACTCACCGCCAACGAGAACTACCTCAGCCAGGAAAAACTTAACATCACTACCTACCAGAACACTCTCGTCGCCTCTGACACCGCAACTGCCGCCACCGACGTAACCCAGGACCAGGCCATTCTCAGCGCCACCGTCGAGGCCGCCGCCCAAATCAACCAGCAGGCCAACCTCCTCACCTACCTTCACTAATGCCCACGCCCCCGCATCGCCCTTGCTCCTGCTCTTGCCCTTGCCCTTGCTCTTGCTCCTGCTCTTGCTCTTGCTCTTGCTCCTGCTCTTGCTCTTGCCCTTGCTCCTGCTCTTGCTCTTGCCCTTGCCCTTGCCCTTGCCCTTGCCCTTGCTCCTGCTCTTAAAGTGTCATCCTGAGCGCAGCGAAGGACCCCAGCACTGCTCACTTTTTCCGTGCCATCTCAAGCTTTTCAACCAGCCATCGCTCCAAGCGGATTTCGCTTACAACCCCGCATTGATTTCAAATCATAAAAATGCCCTCGCGCCAGCGAGGGCATTTCCGGCAAAACCTCAAGCCGACCAAACGCAACACTGTCCTTCTTCAACACCGCCATAAGCATTGGACGCCAGTCGCGGCGGCAGAGGAATCATCTGCGTCGCGCGCAACGCGTCTGCGGTCATCGCCTGCACCCAGCCTTCGCGGAGTTCCAGCACCATCCCGATCAGCCTCTCCACCATCGCCGGGTCCAGTTTGATTTGCACTTGCAGTATCTTGGCCCGCACGTGCGAATAGAAGCGCGACAGATCCTTGGCCGTGCTTCCCCCATTTTCCATATCCAGCGAGCACTCCAATTGCTGGAGCACTTCAAACGCGTGGTTCGAATGATTGACGCGATCTTCGATTTTTCCGGCCCGGATGGCCTCAACTACCCGCTTCATGTCCCGCACCAGTACGTCGTAAAGCGTGATCACCAACTCCACCGGCGAGGCGCCTTGAACATCTGCTTCACGATAAGCCGTAAGTTCCCGATTGCCCATAATCTAGTTCCCCGATGATGAAGATGAGTTGTTGCCTAACTCCGCGTTAACTTCCTGTGTCGTAGTGTTCAGCTCTTGCAGCGCAATTTCGGCAGCGTTGTACTCGGCGGTCAAGCTCGTCTGCAGGGGCTGGATGTAGCTATCTTGAAAGTTGGTAATGTCAGCCTGCAGACCGTTGTAGTTACTCTGCATGCTGCTGAGTTCCACCGTAAACGCACCGTCAGAGGAATCCGTGAGGCTCTGCAACTGCTTACTCAGAGAGCCTGCAAATCCATTCAGCGATGTGCCTTCGAAAAAAGTCTGCACCTGAGAAAAATTGTTTTGAATCGCGTTGTCCAAAGTCGTACTGTCCACCGTCAGGGTCCCGTCATCGTTCATGCTGATACCCAGCGACCCCAGCGTCGATATGCTTCCATTGCCGTTCGCCGAGTAACTTCCCGCGCCCAGCAGATAGTTCTGCAGCATCTCAACCGTGCTGTCTCCCTCCAGCGGAGGCGCGCTGGTACTGCTTGCGTTGTACGTGAACTCAGTATTCACCTGCGTGATCAGCGTGTTGTAGTCGCTGACAAACTGATTGATCGCCGAGGTAATTGTCCCGTTATCCGGCGTGGCTGAAAGCGTCACATCGGTCCCGGCATCGGCTCCCGCCAGGTTGATGGTCAACCCGCTTACTGCTCCCGTGACCGTATTGCTTGCGCTGCTGATGGGGACTCCATCCACGGTCAACACCGCATTCACTCCCGCAGTCGCCTGCGTAAACTGCGGAGACGTGTTCGCGATCGTCATCCCGCTGCCGTTGCCCGTTGTGCTATTCACAATCGCCAAGTGCGAAGCGCCGGCCCCGTCGCTCACCACGCTGGCCGTAACCCCCAGACTCTGACCATTGATGCCGCTGGCGATCGCGCTCAGGCTTTCCCCCGCCGTAGTCGTAATCTGCGTCGCCGTGCCGCTCCCCACCTGGATGGAAAAACTTCCACTCGAGGCACCCGTGCTATCTGCAATGGACCCAGAGTTCCAAGCCGACCCATCACTTGCTTGCGTCAACTGGAAGGAGGTGTTGCTGATCGCAATATTGCTCGCGCTCCCCGAGTTATTACTGACAATCGAAAGCCGGGCGCCGCTTGCGTCATTGACTACGCTGGCAGTAACGCCAAGGTTCTCACCATTAATGGCGCTGGTGAGTTGATCCAGCGTTTCGCCATTCGTCACCGTGATCTGTGTCGCCGCACCGCCCCCCACTTGCAGCGAGAAACTACCCGCCGAGAGCGCGGCGCTGCTGCTCGCTACCGACGTTGTGGAATACCACGAAGCCGTAGCCGCCAGCTTACTTACGTTTACTACATGGGTGCCTGGCGAGGCCGTACCGGTCGCCGAAGCCGTGACAAGGTTCGAGTCCGAGGAACTTACGTCAACAGCCGACAGCGCACCCGTAACACTATTCAACGCATCAAGGTCATTTTCTACCGTGGTTGTCTCGCCGCTGATGTTTGTCACGGCGGCTTCCTGGTTGGTAAGCGTTGTCTGCTGCGCCTCCCACTGCGTCTCTGGAACTTCAGCTGCGGTAACTGCCGCATTCACCGCGGCGCTCACATTGATAGCCTCCGAACTTGACCCGGTCGTCGCCTCCAGCAGCGAACTTAGATCGATGCCGTTCGAAGTTGAAGGCGAAGTCGACGCAGCCGACCCCAGCAACGAAGCCAAATCGGAAGTAGACAGACCCACTGAACTCATCCCGCACCTCGCGAAACCGGATTACAGCAAGAACACAATGGCGGGATAGCTGCAACTATCCCGCCATTGCCGGGCCCGTTTATTGCAGAAGCTTTAGAATCGCTTGTGACGCTTGGTTAGCCTGCTGCAGCGCGGCAATGCCGGTCTGCGACAAGGTGGTGTACTTGGTCATGTTGGCGACCGTCTTGCCAATGTCGGCATCGCTGATGCCGCTCTCGGCACTGGTCAGGTTCGTCGCCTCGCTGCTCATAACGCTGGAGGCTGCCGCCAACTGGTTCACTCCCGCACCGATGTTGCCGCGGAAGGCCGCGACGTTGGAAATCCCCTGGTTAATCGCGGTAAGGGCCGCCTGGGCATCGGCAGTCGTCAGAAGGTCATTGGTGGCGATGCCGGAAGAACCGCCCAGATGACCGCTGTCAAGCTGACTTAGATTGACGCCGATCGTGCTGGTTCCCTGCGCCGAGGAATCGCTCAAGAACACCGAAAGCGTATTCGCCGCCGAGACCGTCGGATTCGTGTAGCTGAGCGTGCCTGAACTCGTCAAGCCAAGAGCATTGGTTACCGTGCTGTCTGAGTTCGCAACGTTCACCGCGAGGTTTCCGTTACCCTGGGTGTCGGTCAAATTGAAGGCGCCAGTCGCGGAGTTGATCGACGCCTGCAGTCCGTCTCCGGAGTTGTTAATGTTGCCGATAAGCTGGCCAATCGTCTCCGCAGCCGTGGTGGTAAAGGTGTAGGAGTTGTTGCCTGCGCTGACCACGAGTTGGTTGGTGCCGGAGCTGTTGAGTGCCGTGCCTGCGCTGACATTGGTGCTGCCTTGCAGTGTGTTCAGGTTCGTAACCGTAGCGTTCTGGAATTGCGAAATCGCCGTGCCCCCGGCCGAGGCCACAGCCGGAGAAGCCCCAGCTGCTCCATTCAGTGCGGTTTGCAGCTCGGCCTGATCACCGGTCGTGGCCGTGGTAGTTCCACCGTAACTAATTGCAATATCCCCTCGGTTTTCCGTGTCCGTCAAAGAGAACTTGCCCGCCGCACCCACACCGCCCGACATGCTCGCCGTCACACCGATGTTGGCGTTGTTGATCGCGGTCACCAACTGATCGTAGGTCGTCGTGGTTCCCACGCTGAAGCTGGAAGTCTTACCTCCAACCGTGATCTTTACCGCGGCTGCGGCCGTAGCAGTGCTGTCGATCGCGGTGTTGCTTAGGACACCAGGGGCCGCAGCGCCCGTTGCAGCAACAACACCGACGTTAGCGGCTCCGGTCAGCACGTCGTTGCCTGTAGTGCCGTAATTTAGCGTCGAAGAGGTCACCGCGAGGTTGCCGCGATCCAACGTGTCTTTCAAAACCAGTTGGTTGTTGGTGCTCAGACTGGCATTGATCCCCGTGTTGCCCTCCTGAGCGTTGATGTCCGCAACGTAGTTGGTGAGGGTCTCTCCGCCGGTTTTCGCGGTGAAATTATAGGAGCTGCTCCCCGCCTTGACCGAGAGCGTCCCGGAGTTGACATTCGTGGCTCCCGACAAATTTTGCTCGTTGCTCTGAACCACGTTGGCATTGGTCGAGGTGCCAAAGACCGCATTTCCATTGAAGGTCGTGGTCTTGCCAATGTTGGTGATTTCGTTCTGAATCGACGTAAACTCGTTGTTCAGTGCCGACATCTGATCCGTGGTAAGACCGCTGTTCGAAGCTTCCGTCGCCAGCGTAACCGCCTGGTTCAGCAGCGTGGTCACCTCGGACAGCGCACCATCGGCCGTCTGCAGCACTCCCGTGCCATTGGTGGCGTTCTGCGAAGACTGCGTCAGGGCCGCGATGTTGGCATTCAATCCGTTAATGATCGACAGACCCGCGGGATCATCTGAACCGGAGTTGATCTTCGAACCCGAAGAAAGCTGGGTTAACGTATTTTGCAGAGAGACCTGCGTCGAATCCAGATTGTTCTCCGCTGTCATTGCGGAAATATTGTTCAGAATGCTCAGTGCCATCGAGAGTCTCCTTCGTGCCTCGTTGCGGGGCGGCCGGATTGCCGTTCTTTCCGCCAGCGGGCCGTTGCTTCCTACACCAGAGTTATCGGCCCCGTTGCCCATAACCTTTACTTACCGCCAAAAACTTTCCTCAGCCTGCACAAACAAAGGAGCCGTCTCCCGCTCTCGTAGCAAATCATTTTCCCAGCACCATTAACTTTCCACTTCCTATAACCTTTACTTCCAGTAGTTGAAGCTTTCTCCGCCTTTCGCCGATAACCTCACATAGAAGGCAGGCACGTCATGATTGAACTTACCCGGCTGAATGGACACCCACTCGTCATCAATGCCGAACTCATCAAGTTCATCGAGCAGAGTCCCGATACCGTCATCACTCTCGTCACCGGAGACAAAATGGTCGTGCGCGAAGCCGCGCCCGAGGTGATGCACCGCGTCCTGGCCTATCGCCGCAATCTTCTTCATGCCGATGCCCCGTCCTCTGCCCCAATCCAAGGCAGCCTGATTCCGAACCGCCAGCCCAGGAATAGAGGCCACCGTGGACAAGGCAACCGTTGCTGGGATCGCCCTTAGCTTTGGAGGCATCACCACCGGGCTCCTGCTCGAAGGCGGAAAGCTCAGTCAGATTCTTCAGCCCACCGCCGCACTCATCGTCGCCGGAGGAACGATCGGCGCCGTCCTTCTCCAGTTCCCGCTCAGCACCGTCTTCGACGCGGTTCGCCATCTGCGTATCGTCTTCTTCGAGCCCAGCTCCCGCGCCAGCGACGAAATCAGCCGCCTCACCAAGCTCGCTCAGATGGCGCGCCGCGATGGCATCATCTCGCTCGATGCCGAACTTCCCGCGCATCGGCGATCCTTTCCTCCGCCGCGCCCTCACTCTCGCCGTCGATGGCACCGAGTCCGGCGAGTTGCGCGCCATCATGCAGCTTGAACTCGACGCCAGCGCCGAAGCCGAAGACGAGTTGCCCCGCGTCTATGAAGCCGCCGGCGGCTTTGCTCCCACCATCGGAATCATCGGCGCCGTCCTCGGACTCATTCAGGTCATGCAGCATCTCGATAAGATCGACGAAGTCGGCCGCGGCATTGCCGTCGCATTCGTCGCCACCATCTACGGTGTCGGCTTCGCCAATCTCGGCGCCCTGCCCATGGCCGGCAAACTGCGCCATCGTCTGCGCTTTCGCCAGATTCTGCGCGAGCTCACCCTCGAGGGCGTCGTATCCATTCTCGAAGGCATCAACCCTCGCATGCTGGAGGCCAAGCTCAACGGATTCCTCCAACAGGCCGCCGATAAAAGCGACTCCGTCCCCGAGGGCGAAGCCCAATCCCAAAAGCAGCGTGCGTGAAGCCAATGAAGAAACGACTGAAACAACACGGCAACCAGGAACGATGGATGGTCTCCTATGCCGATTTCATGACCCTCCTCTTCGCCTTCTTCGTCGTCCTCTACTCTTCCTCCCAGGTGGATAAAACCAAAATGGCAAGCCTGTCCAACGCCATCACCAACGGCTTCCAGGAACTCGGCGTCGGTCCCGGTCCTGGCGGGAACGCCGTCGTCTCCTCCGGCCTATGCCCAGCCCGCCGCCGCACTCCGTCTCGCCCGCCCCGACGAGGCCGCCGAATCCATTCGCCATAAGCTGGAACTCGGCCTTCCCGACGAACTCCAACACCGTACCGTCTCCCTGCGCGAAACGCGCGAAGGCCTCGTCCTCAGTCTTCGCGAAATCGGATTCTTCCAGAGCGGATCTGCAACCCTGCGTGCCAATTCCATGGACGCCTTTGACCGCATCGGCGCCGTCCTCACCTCTGCCGCCGCCAATCTCCGCATTGAAGGCCACACCGATAACGTCCCCATCCACACCGCCTACTTTCACTCCAACTGGGAACTCTCAACCGCCCGCGCCACCGAGGTCATCCGTCTCTTGTTAACCCGCGAAGGCATCGATCCCGATCGCCTCTCCGCTGCCGGTTACGCCGAATACCACCCCATCGCCGAAAACTCCACCGAAGACGGACGCCGCCTCAACCGCCGCGTCGATATCGTCATCATCGTCCCCCATCAACTCCGCCAGCCCTGATATTCTGCTACTTCCAAACCTCGCTCTTGAGAGTGTCATCCTGAGCAGAGCGAAGGATCCCAGCAACCGCTTCAATCGCCCGCGCCCGCCCAAGCGTTTCAACCGGCAATCGATTCTCCTCAAGCTTTACCGGCCTCGCCTTGCGTGCTCTCATCCGAGGCAAACACTCAGTCCCTGAACTCTCGATTTATTTTCAAGCAGCGCTGCTTTCCAAGGGGGGGGGGGGCATCCTACTTATCGCCATGGGAAACGTCCGGATTTTGTTTGTAGATGACGAGCCGAGTATCCGTCTCACGATGCCCGCGATTCTGCGACAGCACGGATATGACGTGACTGCGGCGGGAACAGTCAATGAAGCCTTGACTCAGATTACGTCGGCTCAGTTTGACGTTCTCATCTCGGACCTGAACATCGGCAGCCCTGGCGACGGCTTCACCGTAGTCAGCGCAATGCGCCGCACCCAGCCGACGTGCATCACTCTTATCCTCACCGGATATCCCGGCTTCGACTCCGCGCTGGAGGCGATCCGGAGTCAAGTAGATGATTACCTCATCAAACCTGCCGTCATCCCAAATTTGATTAAGCTGATCGAGGAGAAGCTAAAGAGCCCCACACCAGGCACGACTGCGGCCACCAAGCGCATATCCCAAGTTCTTCGTGAAAATACATTTGAGATTACGCAACGCGCACTCAAGGAGATGAAGCTCAATCCCCTCTTAGCCGCCATCCCTATAACCGACGAACAGCGAATCGAGTTCGTACCCAGGAAGCTTGGCGATTTGGCGGCGATGTTGGAAGCAGAGCCAGAACAAGAACCTGAGGACGCAATTCAAAACGCGACAATACGTGGGTTAAAGCGGTACCAACAGGGCTACACCATCCCCTTGCTGGTAACCTACGTGCGCCTTGTGGAACAAGCCATTTACCAAGTCATCCATGAACACCTGCTCTCGCTCAACCTCAGCTATTTCATGTTCGACCTGAAGCGCCTCAACGCCAGCCTCAGCATTCAGCTTGAGCACATGCTGATTGCCTTCCGGGCGGCGGAGCAGCGAGTCGTCCGCCAGGCAGAAGCAGGAAAACAGCCCAGCTAGCGATACAGCCTCCAGCCCTGCGATGCAATCTAACCTGCCCGGAGGCACTCCATCAACAATGGATCTGCGCGAGAAACTCATACTCACGTACAACAATAAAAAATCGACTGATGGTGCCGGTGCGCAGTTGCAGAGGATCTACGGAATATATTCCATCTCTCGACTTCTCGGCGTTTCCTATCTTCATTCACCACTTAACCGCGTAGACTACCAAGGTTTATCGGCTTTGGAAGAGAACGTAGCCGAGCCGGATTTTCATCATCAGTTCAACAGTCTCTTCCAGATCAAGTCCGACGTCATGCCGACCGGCGACGTTCACAAAATAAAAATCCACGACATTTCAATGGATACCTTTCATCAGCTTGTCGCCATGCTCACTGAAGGCGAGACCGATGGAAGGCCAATTCTCGCGCAACTGGTTATGCCGTACGGAATCTCCGATCATCGCCCGGATTGCTACGAAGTATGCAAGCAGATATCTCCGTTCGCATCATCTGATCGCGAAGGCCGGCCGTTGCGCGTTGCCATTCATGTCCGCCGTGGAGAACTGCTTGTCCTGGATTCGGACCGGCTGCTGCCGAATGCTTTTTATATAAACGTCGCGCTAAATATAGCCCATGTACTCGAAGGTCTTAAGATCGATTACCGAATAGAACTTCACACGGAGGTCCCCCGAAAGGAGTTTACTGTTCACAGAAATCATCCTGGCATCAACAATCGAATCAGCGCCCCCACCCTCCTCAGCCCGGAGACATGCCGGCTAGACGAATTTCGCGTACTGCCAAATCTCGTTCACTGCGTAAATGAACCAGCCGTCGATTGCTTAAGCAAATTGGCCACCGCCGACATCTTGGTCATGAGCAAATCATCGTTCAGCTATATCGCAGGGATTCTCAACAGAAAAGGCATCATTTTGTACTATCCGTTTTGGCATCCTCCTCTATCATCATGGATGACCGTCGCTCCGGACGGGCAATTCGATCAATCCAAGCTCATGACGGCTGCCAAATCCTCGTAAAACCTTTCTCCTACCCAAGCACCCGCGCCAGCTTCCGCGTCAGTGTCTGCAGCGTGAAAGGCTTTTGCAGGTACTCCACTTGCACATCAATCTCTCCATCGTGGCTCAACGCGTCTTTCGTATAGCCCGACATAAACACCACCCGCACCTCGGGAATAATCTCCAGTATCCGATTCGCCATCTCGCACCCATTCATCCCCGGCATCACCACGTCGGTCAGCAGTAAGTCAATCTCTCCGCAGTGCAGTTGACTCAGCTCGATGCCTTCTTTCGGCGTGGAACACGAAAATACCTTATACCCCTGCCGCTCCAGCACCTCGCATATCAGCCCACGAACCATCTCCTCGTCTTCCACCAGCAAAATCGTCCGCCTCATTCCTCCGTCACCATCCATGTTCACAACCTTAGGAAGCACGGTCGCCGCAGCATTTGCTTCTTGCATCTACTCCCCCGGTCGAGTACGGAATTTACTTCGCGACTTACCTGTTACCCGCAACTTACTCCTAATATCGGCTTACTTATCTTTACGGCTTACTTATTTTTCGGAGCTCCGGCGTTGTGTGCCTCAAGACGGACAAATAAGAACCGTCGGGTGCCCCACCTTCGACGCGCGTTTTTTTGCGCGGCTAAGCTGGGAATCAACGACCTCCACCTCGCAGGCTTTCGTGGTTGCTCTTGTTCCTCCAAGCAGGAAACTCGATCCGCGGATTCTAAAAGAAGAACTGCCCTCAATCGCGCAGACTTCTATTCTTTCGGAGGCACCTCGTCGTGTGTGCTTCGTCCGTGGCTTTTCGGCCAAGCTGTCTTCTCTCATTTTCAAAACAGAACCATCTCCCAATTCGGGTCCGTCCAGTGCAATCGACCGAGGGAACCTCACTCGCCACCCCGCTCTCGCTCAACTCAAAATGAAAAGGCGGCACTGGTGGCCGCCCCGCTCGCAATCGTTTTTTTGCAATCATTGCCTTTGGATTAACTGTCAGCGTTTATTTAGTTACTCCCAGGTCAATCCTTTCAAACCCGCGCAACCATTCACTCATTGGCAATCTTGAGTCCGGCAACGATTACCTTTTTTGGCAATGGTTATCGGCTTTTGCTGCCCCGTTCAAACTGCCACTTCCGGCTTCCGCAGCATCGCATCCTTTAGCATCCACCAGAGAATCCGCGGGTTTTTGCGCGCCTGCGCCAAACTGTAGGGCAGCCATCCGTAGCCATATGGAACATACACACGAGTGCGAACTCCCATTGCGGCGGCAATTTTCATCACCGCTTTGGAGGGCAATCCAAAGAGCAGTTCCAGTTCGCAAGGCGTACCCGCTTTCAACAGCCGCTCCAGCGCAGGCGCGGCCAGGTCGGGGTTGTGCGTGGCAACCGAAACCAAGCTGTCGCCTCCGGCAAGCCGCCCGATGACCTCAAGAAATCCCTTATGCGGATCGCGCTCAGGCATCGCCGGATCGGCCCACTGTCCCTTGACCACACGCACTCCAACCCCCCGGCCCACGGCCCATTGCGCATCTTCCAGGCTGCGCGCCCAGCGCCCCGGCAAGGTGAACGAGATGTTGGCGTAGCGCGGCAACAATTTCTCCAGCAACGCGCGCGTGGGCGCGGCCGAATCAATTCCCTGCGAGTCGAAGTGCAGCCTCGTGTTCCTGCATTCACATTTGGCGATCACACGCAACAACGCCTCCGCCGAGTACTGCACCGACGGTGGCTTTACCGAGAGATAGCAGTCGAGCGTCTCGCTGCCGAGCGCCCCCGCCGACTCCAGGCAAGCGTTGAGCACGTCAATAGACGCGGCCCCGTCTTCATCCCAGAAGGCGATGGTGCTGCCTCTACCCTCAGCGTTCAGTGCTCTGGCCATCGCTAGCGCGTCTCTGAGTTCAGGCCCTGCGATATAGGAACGTGCGGCGCGGCGCAGCACTGGAAGCACCATGCGCCCGATTCGACGGCGTAAGGAATGATTCACTTTGAATTCTCCGTTCGACTGCGCAACTGCGTTCTGATAGCGCCTTTCGCATGTTCGGTGATGACGTTCACCCAACCCCGAACGGTCGGCGCGCAAAGACTCACACTGACAGCCTCGTGCAGCCGCGGCGCCCAGATCTGGTTCCACGCCTCGCTCTTGCCCGTCAGTTCATAGCGATCGCAGCCGCGCTGGCGCGCGCTACGCAGGCTTTCCACCATCAGCAGAGTACCCGGAGAAAAGCGCGCGAAAGTTTCATCAAACCCCATTTTGAAAAGCCACAGGCAGCCGCCTTGTTCGATGGCAAGTTGCATCGCCGCCGGCTGATCGCCAATGCGCAACATGCCAACGCGCAGAGTACCGAGTTGGCAAGCCGCCCGCGCCAATTGCGTGTAGAACGCCCCCACCTGTGGATCGGTCGCCAGCGCCGAGCCCTGACTCCCCTTCCAGCCCGACGACTCCACTCGGAACGCGTCATGCAACAGCGGTGCGAGAGTCTCCGGAGTCGGTGCAGTAATCTCGCAATGCACCGGCCCCAGTTTGGCCGCATTACGCAGAGCGCGGCGAAGATCGGAACGCCGTCCCGCGTTCAGATGCGACTCCGGTTCGAGCCACGTGTCATCCAATCCCAGCCACGGATGACCAGCGTATGGATGTGTCACAAGCCGCCGACCGCTGATACGCCGCAAGTTTTCGACAATGATGGAATCAGCCAATATGTCCCGGATCGACACTGGCATTTCCAGACGCGCAATCGCCTCACTGAGCTCTTCGGCGGCAGCTGGCGTCGGCATATGCGAATTCGGTGGGTTCGTACAGTTCGTCCCCAAGAGGGATTAAGGCCCGTGAATCGGGACTTGCGACGAAAGCGGCGAATTGCGCGCGGTTGCGCCTCGCCTGCGGTCACAATTCTGCAATCCCTTATTTGGAAACGCATGTGCGCAAGCCTGCGCCCAAGTGTAGCTCTGCATGGGGCTCTCCGCGCGCAAGGCCTCCCACGCAGAACGTAACTCCTCTATTGTCATCGCCGGGTCGCGCTCTGCGCGCGGAGCATAATGCCCCACAACGAGGGAATCACTCCGCTGAAACTGTGGAGTAAAGCTTGCTCGACTTGCACTCATCCGCTTTCACCTCATCCAGAATCTTAGAGGCAGCAATTCACCTCATGGATGTATCAGGGCTAATTTCAGCTCTGACGTGAGCTGCAGGCATCCTAAACGCACTTTCTCCCAACTAATTGTGAGTGGCTGAAGAACACTCAATCCACCAGTCGGGAATCCTTATGAGCACGCAACCATGTATTTCGTCTCCGGAGTCGCGCTCGATCGCAATCTCGGAGCATCGCGAATGGGAACAACTGGAACGCATACGAACCCCCTGGAGCAACCTTGCTGCCCAGATTCCAGAACTAAGTGTCTTCGTAACACCCGAGTGGATGTTTTCCTGGTGGCGTGCTTACGGCGAGAATAAGGAGCTGTGCGTGCTCCTATTCACTGATCCGCAGGCCGGAATTGTTGGGAATTGCTCCGTTGTATTGGGAGCGCAGGAAGTTCTTGGCCTTCGCCGAACTCCGGGTTCTGCGGCTGATCGGTGACGGATCTGGGGACTCTGACGACTTGGATTTCATCGTTAAGTCAGGTCATGAGGATGCGGTTGCAAACGCCTTCCTGGACTGGTTACACCAAACATCATGGGATGTGTGCGAGTTGGACTGCCTCTCGTCAACGTCCGAAGTGGCAGCACTGCTGTCAGACGAACTCCGCGTGCTGGGTTGGAAGTGCGCAAAGTCACGGCGCCCGTTCACCAGGGTCGTGCTGCCTGAGACGTGGGCGCAGTATCTGAAACAGCTCAGCTCAAAAGAGAGGGGAAAGGTTGGCATTCGCCTTCGCCGTCTGCTATCACGGCATAAAGTTTGCTTCCGGCGTTGCGAGCACCCCGATGAGCTATCCGTCATTCCTGGAGACTTTGTATTCCCTCCACCAAAAGCGATGGGAAGCCAGAGGCATGCCGGGAAGTTTCAGCCTAGCCTGGGCGGCGGCACCTCTACGAAGAAATGACGCAGGAGTTGCTTTTCCGTGGCTGGCTCGAGTTATGGCAATTGGAAATAGACGACGTGCCGGTGGCTGCGCAGATCGGTATGCGCTATGGACACGTCGTTTGTGCCCTGCAGGAAGGCTTCGATCCTGCCTATGCCAGCGACAGCGTGGGATATGTCCTGCGAAGCCACATTCTGCAGAACTGCATCGAGGCCGGCGTTCGCTTCTACGACTTTCTCTGCGGCGACCAGGAGAGCAAGCAGCGCTGGGGCGCCGATGTCGGTCACTACCTTGATATTCACTTTGCCCGGCGGGTCAGTATGGGGGCTGTATATATGTCAAGCGTCCGGGTCGCAAGCAACAGCAAAGAGCTGGCTTCGTGCTCATGCTCCAGTCAGAATGTGGAGAATGCTGCAAGTCACTGCGGCACCTCTCGCACGGGCAGGCGTGCAAACGGCGAGGAGAACTTAGAGACTGCCATGGAGTGATTCAAAAGGTGAGTCACTCGCTGGCATCGCTCAACGTGAATTGCTCATCCTAGTGACTGCGGAGCAAGCAACCGAGCTGCGTACGTTGCAAGTACAACGGTGGCTTCGGAACATGTGTTTAGAAAGCCGAATGACTTATCGCCGTCAACCTGGGAAAGCAAGGGTGCGGTTCAGAGGGCGAAGCTACGCCCGCCGCATCTGCTTCCACCATCGCGCCACCTCCTGATCACTCCGGAAACTTCACTATTCGTTACTTTGCTCGCTCAGTTGCAGTTGGAGAAACAGGCCAATGAGTTATACTTTCGAACCATCCGACTCGCATCCAGTTAAAGCCACGATCGATTCGCCGGCGGCCTTGATCGCAAGGCAAACCCCGGCACGTTCGCCGGGAGCGTGTTTCATTCCGAGGTGTCCGATGCTTCGCGCTTGTGGTCGAAGCTGCGGAAACACTGGAAGCTTTCTGCTCTGTTCGCAGTTACGGTGTTCATGGTGGTGGCGGCGTATAACGATTCCGCACCCAGCCAACCTACGAGCCAGTTGCGCAGTTAGAAGTCGATCCTCAAGGCACGGAGTTATTCAATAGTCCGAGACGCCACCTCTGAGGCGGGCAGCGACCAGTACCTGGGTACGGCCACGCAGGAAATTGCAGAGTGACGAACTAGCCGTCGCGGTCATTCGAAAACTTCACCTCGAGCAGGCTCCGGAATTCATTGCCCCACCCTAACCTCTGGAGCGTATGGTCGGCTCGGCAAGAAACTGGTCGAGTCCGGCGCCAGTTGCGGACGCCGCTCCCACATCGACTCCGGATACTTCAGTCCGGCTTACGCGTGCCGAAAGCCTGGCCCTCGATCGATTCCATAACAACTGAAAGTTCAGCGGGACTCGACCAGCCGCCTCATCAACGTCAGTTACTCTAGCACCGACCCGGAGATGGCCGCCACCGTTACCAACACGCTGCTATCCACCTTTATCGAGATGACCTACGCGCAACGCGAGGCCGACATTGCGCGTCGTTCCAGTTGGCTGGAAGTGCAATTGAATGATGTGCGGAGTAGTCTCGATACCTCTACGCGCGCTCTCGCCGCATTCCAGAGCGAGACGGGAATCGCCGACGTGGACGGTACGAAGAACACTGTTTCCGAACAGATGTCCGAGCTTGGCCGCCAAGAAACAGTGGCTCAGTCCGAGCGTATCCAGTTGGAGTCATTGTTCAGTACCGTGATCCAGCCCCGACGCGGTTTCGGATGTACAAAAGAACCTGGTAATTCAAGAGCTGTCGAGGAAGTTGGCGGAGACCGAGGTCGATCTGAAGAAAGAAGAGGTGACCTACGGCGAAAACCATCCGACCGTACTCAAGTTGCAGAACGAAGTGGCAGAGTTGAAGAATCAGCTAAAAATTCAGACTGACTTGATTATGCGGCAACTTAAAACCAGCTACGCTGCCGCGCAGTCGCGCCAAAACGCCATCTCACGCCGAAGTAAAGATCGCTTCGGGACAACTCGGGAAAGTTGCGCGATACAACGAACTGAAGAAAGACGTCGAGACAAATACCACCCTTGCGAACGATCTTTACCGCCGTATCAAAGAGGCGGGAATCGCAGCCGGAGCTCGCGCCACGGATATGGCAGTCGTCGATCCGGCGCGCGTGCTGAACCGGCCAACTCGTCCGAACTGGGCCTTGAATCTGTCGGCGGGAGCGTTGATCGGAATCCTCGGCGGAGTTCTGATTGGCTTTGCCCGCGAAAGTTTGGATTCCAGGATTCATGCCATAGAAGACCTCCGGGGCATGACGATCGCTACCTCGGTCTCGTTTATTCCGGAGTTTGGAAGCGACCTGACATTCCGCGAGCGGGCGCAAATACGAAAACTTTCCGATGCTGGCGCTACGGAGATGTATTTGCAAAAACGGCCCCGTTCGCCGGAAGCCGAAGCCCTTCGCAGCCTTGGTTCATGCCTGATGCTGGCGCGAGCATCAAAATCGCTGCGCGTAATACTGGTCACCTCTTCGCTTCCCAGAGAAGGTAAATCAACCCTCGCCGTCAATTTCGCAAGTGCGCTTTCACGCCATGGGAAAACTTGTCTGGTGGATGCCGATCTTCGCGCACCAAAGGTTGCAAAGGCGTTTGGTATCGCGCCTTGCACCGGATTGAGTGACCTGCTTGCAGGGCAACAGACGATCCATTTGAACCCGGTTGCAGGGCTGCCAAACTTGATGGTTTTGACTGCGGGCAAAGCGGGCGCGAACCGCTACTGCGAGCGACTTGCTGTCTTCCGACGCGATGCGGGAAATCTTGGAAGGGCTGCGCTCACAGTTCGATTCGATCGTCATCGATGCGCCGCCGCTGCTGCCTTTCGCCGAGGCTCGCGTGCTCTCAACCCTGGTGGACGGAATCATCATGGTCTGCCGCTCTGGAGTAACAACTCGTGCCGCTCTGGCGCAAAGCGAGGCGGTTTTGAAGACGGTCAACGCCGCTCCGGTGATTGAGGTGGTGATGAACGGCGCCGATCATCAACAGCGGAGACTACTCGTATTACGGTTACGCAAAAGGGGCCTCCCCGGCAGCATAAGCCTCCCTCGATTTGTGCAGTTTGACTCACTCTGAAGATGTTCCTACTGGCAAAAAGAGGTGACTCTCAATTGGCTGCGCCGATAATTTCCTCTGTTGAGATAGCTCCGACGTCGACTTCGAGTGATCATCAGTCCAATCTCCGCAAAATGGCGAAGGCCTTCGCGTGGAGCGGCGGCGGATGTGGTCTACGCAGCTATTTACGTGGCTGGCGACGTTTACCGTGGCGCGGTTGTTGACACCGGCTGACTTCGGCCTCGTGGCAGTTGCCTATCTCTGCGTTGGAATCATCGTAGAAATCAACGGAGCCCTAATCGGATGGGCGGTAGTAAATCTCCACGATCTTAGCGAGACACAGATCGGACAACTCAATTCTTTGGTAGCGCTGCTGGGGGTGGCGGCGTCTTCGCTGATCTGCATTTCTGCTCATGCGATAGGGGCGTTCTTCCGGATGCCACGCATGCCGATGATCCTTGTCTGGATGAGCATTATTTTTCTACTCACCGCGGTTAAGACAGTGCCGTCTGCGTTATTGCAACGCGATTGCGATTTCAAATCGTTGGCAACCATTGAAGCGCTCTCCTACCTTGCCTATGCTCTCTGCACGGTGGTGCTGGCGCTATTGGGTGTAGGCTACTGGAGCCTGGTGGCCGGGCTTGTTTCCATGGCAGCGGTTTCAGCATGGTTAACGTTGCGAGTACGGCGTCACAACTTCTGCTGGCCTACCCGCCATGCGCTGCGCTCCCCGCTCCGCTTCGGCACCCACATGCTGGTAAGCAGCGTCGCCTGGTACATCTATTCCAATTCTGATTTCCTGGCAGCGGGCCGTATGCTCGGACAGGCAGCGCTGGGGGCTTACACCTTCGCGTGGACCTTGGCGAGTGCGCCGGTGGACAAGACGGCGAAACTTGTGAACCGCGTCATGCCCTCGTTTTTCGCGGCGGCGCACAAAGAAACCGCCGCCCTGAGAGTTTATCTGCTGACGGTGACTGAGGTCGTCTCTGTCGTAGTGCTGCCGATGAGCGTGGGCATGGCAATTGTCGCTGACCAGTTTCTTCATGTCGTGGTCGGAGCCAAGTGGGAGGCAGCGATCGCTCCGCTTCGCATTCTGCTCGCCTACGCGTTGATCCGCGCGCTGACGAACATCCTGGGCCCATTGCTTAATGCCAAACAACAGACCCACTTCACTATGTGGACAAACATTGCCGCCGCCGTCTATTTCCCAATCGGATTCTTGATTGGTGCGCACTGGGGAACCGGCGGCATCGCTACCACGTGGGTGCTGCTGTATCCGGCTCTGGCGATTCCGCTCTTTCGTCGCACCTTTCATGAAATTGAACTGCCATGGGTTGAGTTTCTGCGAACACTTTGGCCCGCATTCAGCTGCGTATCCTTGATGGCTGCGGCCCTGATCTGTGCACGAAAGTTTCTGCCTCTTGGATGGCCAGAGCTTCTTCGCATGATACTTGAGATTGTGCTCGGGGTCTGTGTCTATGGGTGCAGTCTGCTGCTGCTGCACCCCCGGAGCACTCGCAAGTTGTACCGCATTGTTCGGCCGGCAAATTCCCAATGTATCTAATCGAAACATCCTTACTTCGAAAGCTGCTTATCGGCTGCGTGCTCATGCTTGTCGCCGGCGCGACCGGATGGCTGGTGGCAAAGGGGGCATGGCTACCGCTCGCTGGAGCCCTGGGTCTCGCTCTGTTGGCCCTATGCCCTGCTTACCTGTGGCTTGGCGTATTCGTGTGTCTTGTGCCTTTCGACGACGTATTGGCATTGCAGTCTGGTGCAAGTGGGTTGACCTTCACCTCACTTATCGGCTTAGTTGCACTGTTCGTCCTGTTTGGATCTTTTCTCGCCCTGCGCCGACTTTGTCTTCCTTTGAGCCCGGCCATCGCCTGGTTTGCCTTTCTCACATGGGAAGCCTGCACGGTGTTATGGTCCGTTGACAGAGACGTAGCGCTCGGACGTATGCCTACCATGCTCAGTCTCTATTTCTTTTACCTGATTGTTACATGCTGCCACTTTTCAGAAAAGGAAGCTCAGCGGATTGCGCGATTTGCGATTTTGGGCGGCTGTGTAGCGGCGGCCATCACACTCAATGAATTCCGCAGCGGAATCTTTTATCTTCACATGAACATGCGCGGTTCGCTTATCTTCGGCGATAGGCAGGCTGATCCCAACATTCTGGCCGCAAGCCTCTTGCTTCCGCTCTCTCTCGTGGTTGGAGAGTTTCTCGGCACAGCGAAACTGTACGGCAAGGTTCTGCTTTCGTTCTGTGCGCTCTTAATCGTGTCTGGAATATTTGTTACAGGATCACGCGGCGCTCTCCTTGCGATCGGCGTCATGCTTCTGATTTATCTGCGGAAACTTGGCATAAACTGGCGCATCCTCGCGCCACTGACTCTGATGGGCGGAGCTCTGATGTTTGCCCCAGCATTTCTTGTCCAGCGCCTGCAACAATCGGAGACCACTGGAGGAGCGGGGCGGCTCTACATTTGGCAGACTGGAGTGGCCGCGCTGAAGGATTACTTTCTGACCGGCGCGGGACTGGATAACTTTTCGGTCATCTATAACGATTACGCCGCACATGCACTCCACTTTGCCGGTCTGAGTCGTCCGGCACACAATATTTTTTTGCAAATTTCGGTTGAATCGGGAATTATCGGATTTCTTTTGTTTGTCTTTGTCATTGGGTTCCATTTGAGATGTGCATCCAAACGCTGCGCACTAAGTACAGGAGCTCCGCGATTCCGCCTGATCGCCTGCGAGGCCGCTGCGTGCGGAGTGTTAGTTGCCTCGTTTTTTCTTGGCTTACTTTGGACTAAGGCATTCTGGATTGTGTGGGCTCTACTAATGGTTTGCTCCCGCGCACCCCGAGTTGACTCGCTGCCAATCGCACCACTTTGCAGCGAAGTGGCCGGCCCCGTCGAAGCTTACCAGAGCCGCGAAGTACTGGTGAGTTCCCGAGCATGAAGCACTGGATTTGCATCGTCGCCGCCCTGTTTTGCTGGCCCGTCTGCGTCTTCGGCGGCGCTGGCCTCAGCACCGACCTCTACGTCTCTCCCTCGGGCAGTGATCGTGCTGATGGCTCGAAGAAGCACCCTTGGAAGACCCTGGAAAAAGCGGCAGAGCACGCGATGCCAGGTACCACGATCCATCTTATGTCCGGCATTTATGACAGCAGCAGTGAGTTCAGGACCACCGCAAGTGGTATCCCCGGCTATCGCATTCGCTATGTCTCCGATGAAAAGTGGGGCGCTAAACTGCACTCCTCCAAGACTGGCAACTCGGCGGTGTGGTGGAACCAGGGGAGCTATGTAGATATCGAAGGCTTCGATGTCTCCGGAAGCGGCTCGCTTGGAATCTACAACACAGGCTCTTTCACGCGAATCATCGGAAACCACGTGCATGACATACCCGCCTTCGGATGTCCTGCCGCCGGAGGCGCCGGGATCGATAATGGAAACTTCTCCGCCACCGACAACGACGTTACTGGAAACACCGTGCACGATATCGGAGACCCTCGCGTGCTCTGCATGCGTGTACATGGCATTTATCACTCGACTCTGCGCGGAAGCATCACCGGTAACATCGCCTATCACAACCAGGGCTGGGGGATACATCTCTGGCACGCCGCCAGCGGAGTAACCATTGCGGGGAATGAAGTCTTCGACAACAGTTATGGGGGTATCGTGGTCGGCGCCGACGCCGCAGATTTTCCTGGCCACTTCGGGTCCGACGATAACAGTATTGTGAGCAATAACAAGGTGTATCGCAATGGGTTGCTTGATGGAGCGCGGGGCTACGGGATCGAAGAATATGGTTCGGTGGGCGTTCACAACCGCTTTGAAAACAACATCGTCTATCAGAATCGTCCCGCGGATTGGAACTTAAGGAACAAGTCTCTGCAGCGAGAGCTTTCGCGGGCGCGCTGAGGTAGTGTGCATACCGCCCGCATTTCCGCTGCTTAACGGCAGCGATCACAACCAATTTTTGCACATCAATGGGAAGGCACTGAATATGGCAAAGTCCGTCAGCGTTTTTGGTCTGGGATATGTTGGGGCGGTCACTGCGGCCTGCCTCGCGCATAAAGGGCACCGGGTGACCGGCGTGGATGTAATGCCGGCGAAGGCCGATGCGCTCAACGCCGGACGCAGCCCGATCGTGGAGGAGCGGCTTGAGGAGATAGTGGCCCGTTGCGCACGTACTGGAATGCTGCGCGCTACCACCGATGGGGTACGGGCCGTGGCCGACACGGAGATTTCATTCATCAGCGTAGGAACTCCTAGCCTGCGCAATGGAAAGCTTGATCTGAGCGCAGTAGAGCACGTCTGCCGCCAGATCGGGCGGGCAATTGCCCTCAAGAATGATTTCCATACCGTTGTTGTGCGCAGCACAGTACTGCCGGGAACCGCAGAAAAACTGGTGATTCCAACTCTGGAGCGCGCAAGTCGAAAACGCGAGGGAGTCGATTTCGCGGTCTGCGCCAATCCGGAATTTCTCCGCGAGGGCACGGCCATCGCAGACTTTTTCGAACCCTCGTTCACCGTGCTCGGCGCCAGCGACCCTCGTTTCTTGCTACCTCTGCGAGAACTCTACGCGTGGGCGCCGGGGAAGATGTTTGAGACAACGCTGCCCACCTGCGAAATGATCAAGTACGTCTGCAACGCTTTTCACGCTCTTAAGGCGGGCTTCGCCAACGAGATTGGCTCCATCTGTGGCGAACTCGCAATCGATCCGGGGCTGGTGACGGAAATTTTCAAGGCCGATACGCGCCTGAATATCTCCGCCGCATACCTCACTCCCGGGTTCGCCTTCGGAGGGTCATGCCTTCCCAAGGACGTGCGCGCACTGAACTATTGCGCCAGAGAATTGGATTTGAAGCTACCGCTGATGGAGTCAATTTTGCCGAGCAACACCGAGCATGTGAGCCGCGCCGTGGCAACGATTCTGCACACCCGGAAGCGCAAGATCGGCCTGCTCGGACTTAGCTTCAAAGACGGCACCGACGATCTGCGCGAAAGCCCAATGGTGCAAGTCGCCAAAACTCTGATTGGCGAAGGTTGCACTCTAAAAATCTGGGACCGCAACGTTGTAATCGGCCGGCTCATCGGATCGAACCGCAGCTTTATCGAACAGACGATTCCTCACATCGGGCGCTTACTGACAGAAGACATGGAAGAGATCCTTGCTGAGCAGGAGGTCATCGTCATCGGCAGTAAAGCAATCGACCGGCCAGCGCTGCTGGCAAAATTGCGTCCCGACCAGGTGCTTATCGATTTGGTCAACGTAGACAGGATGACGCTGAATGTTCGAGCGTACATGGAGGAAGCACAGGCGGCGTGATGCCCGAGCGATATCCATACCTAGGGGCTGAAGATGCTAAGGACAACGTTCCCGGCATTTTCAGCTTCTTACCTTTCTGATGGCCAGCGTCAAGCGAATGTTTGCGCAATCACGTCACTAGCCAGAATTACTTCGCCACCTGTTGAGGGGTGACATCGCATGTCTGATATCACGGGCAAGTTTTCGATAATTATTCCGGTATTCAACGGAAAACAGCACCTGCGCGCCTGCCTGAACTCGGTCCTCGCCGCCATGGCAAGCTACGGAAATGCCGAACTTCTTGTCATCGACAATGGCTCTACCGACGGTTCCTACGAGGTGTTACTCAATGAGTATGGCAGGCTCGCCCGGATCTTGCAGATACGCGGCATCACAGTTGCCGCCATGCGGAATCGCGGCGCGGCGCTGGCCGACGGCGAGTTTCTGAGCTTCATCGACTCCGACATTATCGTTGGACCAGACTACTTTCAGCTTGCGCTGGATGTGCTGCGCACACAGGCTGACGCTACCGGTGCAAAAGTCGAAGTGCCGCAGTCGCCACACTGGGTCGAGAACACGTGGTATAAGATCCATGCCCGCTCGCGCGATGGTTTCGTCAACTATATCAACTCAGGAAATTTTTTGGTCAGACGCCGGACTTTCCTGGCCGTGAACGGATTCGACGAAACAATGATTGCCACCGAAGATTCCGAGTTAGGTCAGCGCCTCAATCAGAAGGGTTACAAACTCTACGAAGCGCATGCCCTCCAGGCAATCCATTTGGGCGGAGACAAGAGTCTGCGTGTCTTCTTTCGCAAGACCTCCTGGCGCACCATGGGTATGTTCGGAATGCTCAAACACTCCTGGATTTCGGCTCCGCTTTTTACCACGTTCGCCCACATACTTCTGTGTCTGGGCGCACTGCTAATTCTGTTGACGCCGTTGTCGTTAGCAGTCCGGTTTGCTCTTTTCATCTGTTTTTCTAATCTTGCACCGGTCGCCTCGGTTGTATACCGCGGATGGCAGCGCAAGCGTTTCTATGCGCCTCTGCAAGCAATCATGCTTTATCACGTTTATTTTCTTGGGCGCTTCTATGCCCTCTATAAGTTGATGTTTTCTCGAAACCTACCTCTGGGAGCCTTGCGCCTCAAACCTAAGAGTTGATGTCGTCAACCTTCAGCACGCGGCTCGGCCCAGAATCTCGCGTGGAGAGCTTCTGACGTTTTGCGCAAACTCTTGACTTTGGCAACACACACAACCAAACACGTATTTAGGAAGCCTACGATGATGCAATTTCCGCAACGCTGGTTGATTTTGACCCAGTACTACGCCCCGGAGATGGGAGCGCCACAGATACGGCTGCGCTGCTTTGCTCGCGAACTGCGTAAGCTCGGTATCGACGTCTCCGTGCTTACCGCAATGCCGAACTATCCGTTGGGAAAAATCTTCGACGGATATGCTGGACGCTGGTCAGCACGTGAGGAGATTGACGGCATTCCGGTAAAGCGACTCTGGGTGTTTGCGTCCAACAACCGCTCCGGAGCGGCGCGAATCGCCAACTATTGCAGCTTTGCCCTGAGCGCCCTGAGCCTGCTTTTTGGTCCGCGTCCGGATGTTTTGTTCGTGGAGTCGCAACCGCTTCCACTCGGAATCGTGGGGCTGCTGATGAAGTGGCTGCGCGGCGTGCCCTACGTGTATAACGTCCCGGACTTGCAGGTGGATGTGGCGCGACAACTAGGATTTCTGCGCGGGCCAATGCTCGACTTGGCATTCCGCTTCGAGAATCTGCTGCTAAAGAACGCATGGAAGGTCTCGACGGTTACACACGCTTTCGTCGAGCACTTTGTATCGCGCGGAGTCCCGGCCGAAAACATTACGTTTTTGCCCAACGGCGCCGACACGGCGCTCTTAAAACCACAACCGGCATCGGAGGAGTTGCTGAGCCGGCTGCGCCTTCATGGGAAAAAGGTGATTGTTTCTGTCGGGACAATGGCCTATTACCAAGCTCTGGATACAATTGTCGAAGCAGCGGAGCGGCTTGCGGCACATCCCGAGTACGTAGTCCTGATGGTCGGCAACGGTCCGGAGCGCGAACGCATACAGGCGCTGGTGAAGAGCAAGGGATTGACCAACGTACGCTTTCCACGAATCTCCTACGAGGAGAGCGCCCAACTTTATTCCATCGCGAGCGCGGCGATCGCGACCTTCCGCAACGTGGCTGTCGCGCGCCGGATGCGTCCTTCGAAGCTGTTTCCGGCTCTCAGTTGCGGCGTGCCGGTTATTTTCTCCGGGTGCGGGGAAGCTGCGGACCTGATCGAACATAACGAGTGCGGACTCACCGTGCCGCCGGAAGATTCCGCCGCGCTGGCCCAGGCGATGATGAAACTGGCGGACGACACCGATCTGCGCCAGCAACTTGGCCGCAATGGCAGGCTTTTGGCCGAGCACGAGTACTCTTGGTCGGGAATTGTGGAGCGCTGGCTTACTGGGTTGCGCGCCGCCAAGAGCCTCAGTCCGGAGGCTCTTGGCGAGTTGAGAAATGACGTGGCTTTAAGGGTCGCTGGTCCGGGACGGCCATGATCACGAGTAAAACAAAAATAATCTCGCCAGGCCCTTAAGACCTGGCGAGATTCAAATTCACTGCACGTCGGAGTTTGCCGTGCAGTTACTAACTTCCACTTCCTAGTAGGCGCCAATGTCCCCTGTTGGGACGGCCAAGGATGTTGGTCGGTGCCGCGTCGGTCGTGGTACCTGCTCCAATCAGCGGAGAGCCAGAGTTGGGCGCAAAGTTGCCACTTGGAGGTGCGGCTACCTTGACTAGGTTTGGCGCAGTGGTGATGTTGTTGACCAGCGTACCGCCGTCGGAGATGTTGTTCGTACCCGAGGTATCGTTATTCGAGAACGTGTTTCCTGAGCCGATTGCCGCTCCGCAGTTGCTGGATCCGCAGGTGAAAATGTCGTACTGGCTCATCCCTGACATGGTGTTGTTGTTGAAGGCGATGTCGATGCGACGCCTGAGCTATCGTTGCCCCAGATGTAGCCCCACTTGCAGCCAACCAGCGTATTGTTCGAGATGATGCCATTTGAGGGTGAGTGATACGCCTGAATGCAGCCGCCGGTCGAGACATACACAATATTGTCTTCGATTGTGAAGCCAGTAGAGGTGACGTAGATGCCATGGACGTTCTGCCCACTGTTGCCGTTTGCCGTGGAGCCGATGTTATAAAGTACGTTGTATTTGATCGTCACATCTGCGCCGCCACCTTCACCAGGTGCGATGCCACCACCGCCAGTTCCGTTTCCGCAACCTCCCGAACCTTGCGCTACGGTGTAGACGTAGTTGTAAAGCACGCTTTCATGCTGGCCCGCCGGCTGAATCCCGATGCAGGCTGGCCCGGTGATTGTGAAACCAACAATATCCACGTACTCGCCGGACGTCTCCAACGTGGCCGAGCCATCTGAGCCGGTGGTATTGCCTGCCAGTATCGCGCCCAAGTAGCTCTGCGATACAAAGGCCTTATGGCAAGTGGAAGTTCCACTGCTGCTGGAATTGATAAGTCCCGTGGACCACGTTCCCGACTCAAACAGGATCAACGAGCAGGCAGGCGTTGCATTATCAGCGTGACCGAGCGTTGCCCACGGCGACGCCGCCGTTCCCGGATTGCTGTCGCTGCCCGTGGATGAAACGTAGTAGGTATTCGCACTCGTGTAACCCTTGGCCGAGCCATAGTTGGCCGCGATGTACGCCGCGTATGCAGTCACAAGGGTGGAGCTGCCGGTTGTTGCCGGCGGCGGAGTGACCGAAGAAGAGCCGGCAATGATGGTAAGTGCAAGGTTGGAAGTGGCTGCCTGCGGAGAGGATTCGGAATCCTTAACGGTAACGCTGAAAGAAGAAGCTTCGGCGGTCGTCGGCGTGCCGCTGATGGTGCCGCTGCTGGAGAGGGTCAATCCTGCTGGCAAGCTACCGGACGCAACACTCCAGGTGTAGGGCGAAGTTCCGCCGGTAACCTGCAGCGTCGACGAGTAGCTGCTGCCCACGGTGCCGTTTGCGAGAGTTGAAGTGGTGAGTTTGAGAGCGTCGGGGCGGAGTGACTCAACGGCCGCAACCGTTAGTGATGGTGAGTTGCTGTGGCGGACTGGGGCGTCGACTCTGCGTCCTTAGCGGCGACGCTGAATGAGGAAGCTCCGCGGCGGTCGGGTTGCCGCTGATGGTGCCGCTGGTGGAGAGAGCCAATCCTGCAGGCAAGCAACCGGAAGCAACACTGAAACTGTAGGGCGAGGTTCCACCGCTAGCCATCAGCGCCGATAAGTAGCTGCTGCCCACGGTGCCATTCGCCAGGGTAGAGGTGGTAAGGTGCAGAGTGCTCGGTGCTGGTACTGGGGTAGGTATCGGGGTCGGCGTCGGCGTGGGCACAGGCGTCGGTGTCGGCACCGTCGCGGCCTTGACCTGCAGGGTCATGCTATCGGAATAAACTCTTCCTTCGGAATTCGAGGATTGGACGACAACGGAGTGCTGGCCGCTGGTCATCGCGATGCTGGTATTAAGGCTGGAGGATCTGGTCGAATACACCTTCTTCGAATCCACGTAGATGGCGATTCCCGAGATTCCGCTTCGGGACTCAGCGTTGGCGACAAATTTTACGGGCGACTGAACCGTGGCGCCGTTGGTCGGCGTAGTGACGTTGACGCTGGCAAAGCCTGCGATCGTCAGTGCGGCGATAAGAATCGGGAGTGCGAGAAGGCGTTTCATGGTTTCTCCTGCACCCAACAATACGGATCTGCTTCCGCTGCTCACATCGGCTAATACTCCAACATCACCTAATAATTTCGTCGCATTACATCTAAGTAGGTAATGATAAGTCGTTCTAGGCACATGATTTACGTAACTAAGGTATTTTCCATTCCTGTTCTTAGGCTCAGTTTCGCATCTAAGGTGAGAGTCTCTGCTTTGCCCTGCGTCAGGTTATCGGGAGACACACTTCTATCATGAGCGCCGCCAATCTCGTCCCGCTTTCGACTCCAATTGCCAACTCACGAGCGCTGGCTCAAGCTCCGTCACTCACTGAGAACCGGCTTGCCGTTTGCCATGTAGTTTCAGCGGAGCAGTGGGCGGGTGCAGAAGCACAGATTGCGATGCTGCTTCGACAACTAGCGGCAGACAGCGCATTGGCCCTAACCGCAATTGTGCTGGGCGACGGAAGGTTGAGCGAAGAATTAGCGAACAGCGGGATCGAAACAGCTCTGATACCCAATTCTAGCGGAAGGTTCCTGGGCTCGTTCCGCGATGCTTCGCGATTTCTACAAGGCAAAAAGGTCGACGTGTTGCACTCGCACAAGAGTAAGGAGAATCTCCTCGCGCTTCTCCTGGCGAAGCGGTTCGGAGTTCCCTTTCTCGTGCGCACGCAACACGGCATGCCGGAGCCACGAACCTTCAAGGATCGCGTCGTTTACCACATGGATCGCAGGACTGCACGTTATGTCAATCGCCTCATCTGCGTAAGTGGCGATCT
Source organism: uncultured Acidobacteriota bacterium (assembly GCA_963838135.1). Lineage (GTDB taxonomy): Bacteria > Acidobacteriota > Terriglobia > Terriglobales > Acidobacteriaceae > TOLSYN. The sequence goes on from CAWIPV010000001.1 coordinate 793,885, forward strand.
GAAGCAAAGACTCACAAGCAAACTTGCCGGAGACAACATTGCCGTGATTCGCAATGCAATCGACCTGGCGAGAGTGCACTCCCGTTTCACGGTCGCACAAGCAAAGGTCAGGCTGGGGATCAACCCGGAACGCCCGGTCGTCGGCATCGTCGGCAGGCTTGAGGCGATCAAGCGCGTGGATCTTTTTCTCGATGTCGCCCGCTGCCTCTCGCGCGAATTGCCTTCGGCTTGCTTCGTGATCGCAGGCGCGGGCCGGGAAGAGTCGGCGCTACGAAATATTTTGCGGGGCAGCGATCTGGAAGGGCAGACGCACTTTCTGGGCGAGCGCGAAGATATCTACGATGTTATGCGCGCGATGGACCTGTTGCTCGTTACCTCTGACCACGAGGGCATGCCCACGGTGCTGCTGGAGGCGCTGGCGCTAGGAGTTCCGGTGGTGGCTCGCAACGTCGGTGGAATCGGCGAAGTGATTTCCGATAACCTCAGCGGGCGACTGGTGAACTCCGCCGACGCCGCGACCATCGCGCGCGCATCTCTTCCGTTGCTCAGTCCCGGCGTTATGCGCAGCCGCCTGATCGACAACGGCATCAAAACCGTGACTAAGTTTTCGGCCGCGCAGAATGCTGCGAACTATATGCATATCTATCAATCATTTCATTCCTCGCAATGAAGCTGGCTCTTGACCTCCTTCGTAGCGTGCCATTTTTTCCCTCGACATCATCACTGTCGCCATGTTCATCACTAATTATTTCGACTACGGCAAAGCTCGCTTGCTCCAAGCGCGAACGCAGATAACTCTATGAAACAGTCCTCTCTTTCACAACTCAACGCAGAGATGAATTTCGAGGCGCAACTCACCTCACGGCAATCGACTCCGGGCTCCGCTATACTCCCCCCGGTTGCATCGCGCGATGGCGTTATCTCCGAGTCTTTCATTGGCGCGCTCGGCAAGCGCCTCGCTCTCGGGTTTCGTCGACTTTGCTTCGACGAGCAATGGAACGTAGCCGTGCGTCCCAGGATAAGCGGACCGGGAGCATTCGATCTGAAAGACTTTTATGTGCTGAAGCCGCCGCGTGATCGCTTTTATGCGGACCCATTTGTAATCGAACGCGGCAAGCGAAACTACTTGTTTTTCGAGGAACTTATCTTTGCCGAACGAAAGGGTGTAATTTCCTGCATCCAATTCGATGAACAAGGATTTTTGGGCTCGCCTGTTGTGGTGCTGGAAGCAAGACACCATCTCTCTTACCCATTCCTGTTCGACTGGAAGGGACAGACCTACATGCTTCCGGAGAGCCGCGACAGTGGTCGCATCGAATTGTTCCGGGCAGTCGAATTCCCTTTTCGATGGGAGTCAGTTGGGAGCCTTCTGGACAACGTGTGGGCTGTGGATGCAACGATTTTTGAACATGAGGGACGATTCTGGATGTTCGCTGGGGGGATAACAGAAAACGGAAAGATTAACAGCGAGTTGTTTCTCTATTACGCTGATTCTCCGCTCGGCCCATGGATTCCTCATGCAGGCAACCCCGTTGTCGCCGACGCTTCCCGGGCACGGCCAGCAGGCCAGGTGTTCAGTCATGAAGGCGTATTAGTCCGCCCCGGCCAGGACTGCTCACAAAGTTATGGTAGAGCGATTGTCCTGAATCGCGTTGATGTGCTCTCACCGACGGAGTACCGCGAGACTCCCATCAGAACGCTGGGGCCGGAGTGGTTCCCCGCCGCCAAAGGCACCCACACTCTCAACCACTCAGAACACTATCAGACAGCCGACGCGCGGATTCAGATTCCCCAGCCGAAACTGATTGCCAAAAAACTATGGTGGTCGCTTTGCGATCACTTGAAACCGAAAGCGTGAGGTTTAGTTATGCGGCTCCTATTCTGCAAACAAGTACTAACTGTAATGTCCCTCGCCTTGGCGCTTCCAGTCTGGAGCCAGAGTGTCGCCCCGCTTGCCGCAACCGGTTCCGTCGGAAACGATTCGCCGATTGTTCTGCAAACTCAAATACTTTCCGAGCTGCTGATCGGAAGCGGAGATCTTCTAGTGGTCAGCGTGGAAGGAGCGCCGGAATACCTGCGTGAAGTCCGAGTCAGTCGCGAGGGGCAAATCACCTTGCCAATGATCGGAAGCATAACAGTCGGGGGATTGTCGGCAAGCCAGGCGCAGGACTTGATCGCCTCGCGCTTGCGGGAGAAGAAGTATTTTCGCGACCCTCAAGTAAATGTATTCGCCAAGGAATACGCCACTCAAGGCATTTCCGTTCTCGGGGAAGTAACTAAACCCGGAATCTACCCACTGCTGGGGACGCACACGCTCTTCGATGCCATCTCCGCAGCCGGCGGGGTCACCCCAAAGGCAGGCAAAAAAGTGATGATAATGCGCCGGGGTCAGACCGAGGCTCAGGTAGTGGAGATGCCAATGGGAGCAAAGGACTGGAGTCAGTGCAATGTCGATGTGAAGCCTGGTGACACCGTGATGATTACGAAGGCAGGCATCGTTTATGTTGTCGGCGACGTAAAGCTACCTGGAGGATTCGTGATGGAAAACTCCAAAATGACAGTTCTGCAAGCTCTTGCTCTTGCCCAGGGCACAAATTCAACAGCATCCCTCGGCAAAGTCAAACTTATTCGCAAGACCTCGACGGGACAGGAGGAGACTCCGATCGCACTGGACAAGATCTACACCGCAAAAACTCCCGACGTTAGTCTTGAAGCTGAGGATATCCTCTTCGTCCCAAGCAGCAAGACGAAAACCGGATTCCACAAAGGATTGGACACAGTCCTCGCTACCGTCTCGGGTATGGCAGTCTACGCTCACCCGATCTAGACGGTGCCTCGCAGACGACACTGACAACGGCGAAAGCCGCCCAGCAATGGGCGGCTTTTTCGTGCCCAAGTTACATGTGTCAGAAAATGGCTGAGACGGTGCGAATTAATATCATTACGTCCCCCCAGAGCGAGGCCCGCGATGCGTATTCAAGATCAAGGTCGCTCTTACAGGGCAGCACCTGGCGAACATAAAAGGATCGCAGTTCATGGGGCGGAATATCGGCGAGCAACTCCTCCTCGCGTCGAAACGTCAGGGTGGCCCAACCCGTGACGCCAGGAGTTAGTGACCCCAGTCCATTCCGCCTCGGGGCGTCCAGTTCACTGATGAATTCCGGCAGGTCGGGACGGGGCCCAACCAAACTCATATCCCCACGCACCACGTTGATAAGTTGCGGTAATTCATCAAGCTTCCACTTTCTAAGTATGCGGCCCAACCGGGTAACGCGCGCGTCCCCTGCCTGAGTAACTCCCAAGCCGGGGCTCTGCTTCATTGTGCGAAACTTAATACATTCGAACTCGCATCCATTGCGGCCAAATCGCTTCTGCATGAATAGGACTGGACTACCGGACGTAAGTTTGACCGCAGCTCCGATAAGCACCATCACGGGAGCCAAGGCAGCTAGCGCCGGAATCGTCAAGCAGAGATCGAGGGCGCGCTTTCCTGGCGCGCTGCACCAATTGCTGATTGCGCCAACAAATTTGGGTGTGCTCGGCTCCAACTCCAATGCAGCTCGAAGATGATTCATGCCGCCGTCGACTTGCGTTTGCGATGTTCCCATACGATCTCCCGCACCGCTCCGATGACCCGTGCCTGCTCCGAACCAGTCATTCCCGGAAAAATCGGGAGTGAGAGACAGCGCGAATAAGCCGCCTCGGCATTCGGCAATTGTCCTCGCCGATATCCGTAGGCACGCTGATAAAACGGGTGCAAGTGCAACGGAATGAAGTGAACGCTGCTTCCAATACCGCGCCGCTTGAGCTCCTCCACAAACTGGTTACGGTTGAGATTGAGCAGGTCGGGACGTATGCGCAGAATAAACAAGTGCCACGCATGTCCCGCCGGATCTTCACCTACCGGCGGATTCTCCAACTCATCCAGCCCCGAAAACGCATCCCGGTAACGCGCTGCCATAACACGCCGTTGCTCGGCAAACTTGTCGCATTTCGCCAATTGCGCCGAACCAAGCGCCGCCAGGAGATCGCATAGGTTTAATTTGTACCCTGCGTCTTCGACCTCATAGTACCAGGAACCTTCCTTCGAATATCTCTTCCAGGCATCGCCGCTGATGCCATGCAGTCGCATCATGGAAATACGTCGGGCGTAGTCATCGCGGTCGGTTACTATCATTCCGCCCTCAGCGGTGGTAATAGTCTTAGTTGCGTAGAAGCTGAAAGCCGTAAGGTCGGAGATCGTACCGATACGCCGTCCCCGGTAGCTGGCGGGTAATGCGTGGGCGGCGTCCTCGACTACCTGCAACTGATAACGTCCGGCGATGTCGTGAATTGCATCGAGATCACACGCCTCACCCGCAATATGAACGGGGATTATTGCGCGTGTTTTTCCGGTAATACGCCTTTCTATATCAGCGGGGTCCACGTTGAAAGCGCCCGGCATGCTGTCGCATAACACAGGTCGCGCCCCAAAGTAAGTTGCAACCTCCGCAGTAGCGGTAAAGGTATAAGAGGGTACTAACACCTCATCTCCCTCCTTGATTCCGATCGCATCAAGAGCCAACTGCAGCGCGGCTGTCGCTGAGTTTACGGCCAGCGCGTGCTTGCATCCGATGTATTCGGCGAACTCGCGTTCAAACCGCTGTGCGGCAGGGCCAGTGGTTAGCCATTGCGAATCGAGCACGTGCCGAATCGCGTCATACTCTTCGTGTCCGAGTGACGGACGATGGAATGGGATAAAGGGCGATTCACTCATAGTTAGCTCCGGCAATCATGTTCATGGAATTCGTGCCTCGCCTCGCTTAAGCAACCCGACTTTGCTCGCTCGCCAGCGCAGCGCGTGCTCGCCTGTACGGCAGTAGAACATCGTGACAGTCTGTCTGACACAGCGCCAATATCTCCTTACTCGGCTTATATTCCGGGACAATGTTACGAATCGTAGCCACCAAGGCGTGAACATTTTTCGCCTCACTGTGGGTCGACAGTTCGTTAAGCCATGACTGCACCTGCTCAAAGCTCGGACGCGTCCCGTTAAGCACACGAATCTTTTGATGCGCGGTGGGAACCATTCCTTCAGCTTCCAGATGTAACTCTTCGAACATTTTTTCCCCCGGCCTCATTCCGGAGAACACAATTGGAATGTCGCGATCGGGCTCATATCCGGAAAGCCGAATCAGGTTCCGTGCGAGGTCCACGATCTTTACCGGCTCACCCATGTCGAGTACGAAGATTTCGCCGCCTTTTCCCATGCTCAGAGCCTGCAATACCAGTTGCACCGCTTCCGGAATCGTCATGAAATATCGCTCGACGTCCGGATGAGTTACGGTGACTGGCCCTCCACTGGCAATTTGCTGTTTGAAGAGCGGAATGACGCTTCCGCTGCTGCCCAGGACGTTACCAAAGCGCACGGCCATAAATCGTGTGTGTTGCTTTTGCAGCGCGAGGATAAGCAGTTCTGCAATGCGTTTCGTTACCCCCATAATATTAGTGGGGCGCACCGCCTTGTCTGAAGAGATCATCACGAAGTCGTCCACCTGATACTGGCGGGAAACTAGCGCAACATTGTAAGTACCAAAGACGTTGTTCGTGACCGCTTGAAAGCAGTGCTGCTCCATCATGGGGACGTGTTTATAAGCCGCGGCGTGAAGGACCGATTGCGGCCGGTGCTGCGCGAATACTTCACGCAGCAGATTGACGTCAAGGATGTCTCCGATCACGGGCACATAGTTGAGGGTCTTGTGCGTGGCCGCAAGCTCCATGCAGATTCGGTATAAATCGTTCTCCGAGCGCTCGAAAAGAATCAGGCTGCTGGGCTGAAGCGTTGCGAGCTGCCGCACCAATTCGGAACCGATGGAGCCGCCCGCGCCGGTCACGAGAACTGTTTTGTTCTGGATCTTCGCCCTGATATTTTCGAGGCTGTTGGGAACTGGCTCACGACCCAGCAAGTCCTCGACTCGCACGTCTCGAACTTGGCTTATTAGATCCGAGCGGCCGATCTGCTCCCTGAAAGGAGGAAGGATCTTGAACTCAACATTGCACTCACGGCAACTGGTCACGATGCGCTCGATCTCGGAACCCTTGGCGGAAGGCAACGCAATCAGCACACAGGCGACCTGGTGACGCTCGACGAGCAGACCGAGAACCTCAGTCGATCCCAACACTGGTACGCCATGAATCCTAATGCCCATTTTGCTGATATCGTCATCGACAAATCCCACCGGGCTGTAATTCAACTCCGGTTGTTCGAGTAACTGGCGGGCAATCGACGTTCCTTCCCGATTCGCGCCTACCAACAGGATCCTGCGCTGCTTGGTATCCTGCCGTACCGTTTCCGTATACACGCGAACCGCAAAGCGTGCACCTCCGGCGACTACTACCGTAAGCACCAGGTCGATGAAAAACACCGACCGCGGATATCCTTCCGGCCGAAGTAGATAATGAATCACCACGAACTGGATCGCCGCGCTGCAACAGGCGGCCTTGGCAATATCGATAAGACTGTGCACTCCCACGTAGCGCCACCAACCGCTCAGCAGACCAAAACAAAGAAAAACAGTCAACTTGATGGCAATGACGTACAACAGCGTATGCGCGATGAGCGAGTGATTGTTCGCATTCAGAGAAAGGTCGAAGCGCAACAGAAAGCTCAAGCAGTACGTCAAGGCAAACAGGACTGTCTCGCAGGCGACAATCAGTAACCGCCGGTATGAAAGTAACGCGGCGGCAGAAGTTGAGTTACGCTGCGTATCACCGGATAAAATGTTCGGCATATGCCTTCCCAATGGACTAACCAGTCCAGATGTTCCCACTCACAAGTAACTTGAAGCCGGAGCCTGACGCGACAAAAACCGATCGTCTCAGGCGGCGGCAGTTGCCGCGCAGAGCCGTTCAAGGCGCGATGCTTCGACCTTGACCGCTACCGAGCGCATGATCAAGTCAACCGAGAGAACAAATCGCGTCTCTCCATCGCGGCGCAGCACCCTCCCCTTCCAGCCCTCCAGTGGCCCGTCGACGATCCGCACCACGTCTCCGCTCTGCAAGTAAGGAATTGGTTCTGGATTGAGCCCCAGCGAAAGACAGGCGCGGAGCTGTTCCACTTCCTCGTCCGGCAAAGGAATCGCCATTCCTCTCGAAGCCACCAGTTGAATCAGGCCGGGCGCTTCCAACACGCGCATCCGATCCCGCAATGCGGTGCGAACGAAGACGTAGCCGGGAAACAATGGCAAATGTAAATCTGCCCGTCTCCCATTCCAGAAGTGGGTAGTCCCATACAAAGGCAGGAAAACTTCCACCCGTTTCATCTCCAGATGAGCCGCAACTTTTTTCTCGTGGCGTGCCTTTGTATAGGCAACGTACCAGTGAGGAATACTGCAATCGGTGCTGCCATGATCGAGGCCTGAGGTACTCCCGAATTCCGACTTAGACATTGCTGTGGCCTCTCTAGTAGCCCTGTCGCTTGCTGCTTCGCAGGGCCAAAATAAAGCACGTACATACCTTCCGACGCAGCAGAGCTCGCCAGGGTTGTTCAATATGAGACGATCGACGTGAATTAATTGCGATGCAGGGAAGTATTGACACTCTGTTCGGATGGAAATGCCCTTTCGGTGCATTGATATACGCCGAGTCTCTCCTTTTGCCGCAAAAAAGTCGGGCGGGGCTGCCGTACAGCAGTACTCCGCCCGATTCCTCAACTGACTAAGTAAGTATACTTAACACTAAGCTGCTGTTCAGTTCAGGTTACCGTCCCGCTTTCACTGCCGTGGCCAATTCCTTCAACAGTCCGTACGTTTCGTCCCATCCAATACAGGGGTCCGTAATACTCTGGCCGTAAGTCAGTGGCACGCCTTCCTTCAGCGGCTGCGAACCCGCCACCAGGCTGCTCTCGATCATCAGGCCGATGACGCGTTTTTCACCTGTGGCAATCTGTGCAGCAACATCGCGGCAAACCGCGGACTGCCGAGTATGATCCTTCTGGCTGTTGGCGTGGCTACAGTCGATCATCACCTGAGGCTTCTGTTTGCACTTCTCCAGTTTGGCGCAGACTTCCGCGACCGCCTCAGCCGTGTAGTTCACCATCTTGGTGCCGCCGCGCAAAATAACGTGGGTATCCGGATTGCCCGTGGTCACAAAGATAGCCGACTGCCCATATTTCGAATGGCCAAGAAAAGTATGCGGGTGGGCGGCTGAGAGCATCGCCTCAATCGCAATCTGCACGTCCCCTGACGTGGCATTCTTGAAGCCGACCGGGCAGGAGAGGCCGGAAACCAACTCCCGATGAATCTGGCTCTCCGTGGTGCGTGCGCCTATCGCTCCCCAGCTCACCAGCGCGGCCACGTACTGCGGCGAAATCATGTCGAGAAACTCCGTTCCGGCGGGCACACCCATCTCGGCGAAGTCCAGCAGCAGGTGGCGGGCAATGCGCAGGCCGTCGTTGATTTTGTACGACTGGTCAAGGTGAGGATCGTTGATCAAACCCTTCCAACCAATGGTCGTGCGCGGCTTTTCAAAATACACCCGCATCACTAAGATCAGTTCGTTTGAGAGCTCAGCGATGGCTTCCTTCAGGCGCGTTGCGTATTCGCGCGCAGCCTTGGGGTCATGAATGGAGCAGGGGCCCACTACCACGATGAGGCGCTTGTCCCGGCCAGCCAGCACGTTGCAAATTGCACTGCGCGTCTGGTAGACGGTTGCCGAGGCGGTATCCGTCATCGGCAGCTCCTCCTCGAGAAAAGCCGGAGGCAGAACCACTTTCGTCCACTTAATTCTCAGGTCATCCGTTGCGTAAAACATATCCAATTAGCGACACGCACATCGCGCTGCGAGGGATACTCGTCCGCTGCGATGGTCACCTTCCTCCGGCCACTTGGCCGGCAATCTTAATCTGCAGGATATAACGAGCGTAAAACGGATTGGCCTTGTCTGCAAGCATTTACCAATGCGAAGCGGTGGCCGCGACAATTCCGGCGGCTGTGACTTTGGTCGCTGCCCTTCGCCCCAACCTCCGGTAGCCTCGCTAATGTAATCCGACAAAAGGGAGCTCTACCATGTTCTGTTACCAATGTGAACAAACCGCCAAGGGCCAGGGATGCTCGCAAATTGGCGTCTGCGGCAAGGATGACAATACCGCGACTCTGCAAGATCTTCTTGTGCACGCACTCAAAGGCGTATCCATGTTTGCCCATCGCGCAGCCCAACTTGGAGTCCGGGATGCATCCATTGACGAGTTTGTGGTTGAAGCGCTCTTCGCCACTCTTACCAACGTCAACTTCGACCCCGTCCGGGTCGCAGCCCTCATCGAGCAAACCGCCAAGACTCGGGACCGTGCCCGTGAGTTGTATCTGGGAGCCGTCGCCGCCCAGGGCCGTGAGCCCGAGCAGTTCAATGGGGCGAGCAAATTCAAGCCAGAGCCGGGCCTCGATGGTCTGATCTCGCAAGGAAAAATCTATAGCATCCCAGGCGCCAGCCAGAGCAACGGCAGCGAAGTCGCCAACCTTCAGGAGTTAATCCTGTACGGCATCAAGGGAGTTGCCGCCTACGCCGAGCACGCTCGCCAGGTTGGCGGTACTGACGCCGGAATCCATGCCACTATTCACGAGATTCTTGATTTCCTGACCCATCCCGCCCCTGCGCTCGACGAGTTGCTGGGTTACGCGCTCAAGGTAGGCGAGTTGAACATGCGCGTGATGGGATTGCTGGACAAAGCCCACACCGACGCATTCGGCCATCCTACTCCCACCCCGGTTCGCCTCCACCCCACCGCCGGCAAAGCCATCCTGATCAGCGGACACGATCTTGCCGACCTCGCCGCCCTGCTCGAACAGACCAAGGACACCGGCATCCAGATCTACACTCACGGTGAAATGCTCCCCGGCCATGGATACCCCAAGCTCAAGGCCTATTCGCATCTGGCCGGCAACTACGGCGGCGCGTGGCAGGACCAGGCTGCGGAGTTCGCCGATTTCCCCGGCGCCATTCTCATGACCTCCAACTGCATTCAGCAGCCCAAGAACAGCTACGGCAATCGAATCTTCACCAGTGGCGCGGTGGCTTGGCCGGGCCTTATGCATGTCAGCCGCAAGGACTTTTCCCCGGTCATCGCGGCGGCGCTTGCCGCACCGGGCTTCGCCGAAACCGGGCCCGATGACACCATCCTCACTGGCTTCGGCCACCACGCCGTGCTCAGTGTGGCCGACCAAGTCGTAGCTGCCGTCAAGACCGGCAAGATTCGCCACTTCTTCCTCATTGGCGGATGCGATGGCGCGCGCAGTGGCCGCGACTACTACACTCAGCTTGCCGAATCCGTGCCCGACGACTGTTTGATTCTCACTCTGGCCTGCGGCAAGTACCGCTTCAACAAGCTGCAGTTCGGCGACATCGGAGGCATTCCCCGCCTACTCGATATCGGCCAATGCAACGACGCCTATTCGGCCATTCAAATTGCCGTCGCGCTTGCTGGAGCCTTCGAGTGCGGCGTCAACGACCTTCCACTCTCGCTCGTGCTCTCCTGGTATGAGCAAAAGGCGGTGGCGATTCTGTTGACCCTGCTGCATCTCGGCATCAAGAACATCCGCATCGGCCCGTCGCTGCCCGCCTTTATCTCGCCCGCCGTCCTCGGGTTGCTGCAGAAGAATTACAACCTGATGGCGATCACCAATCCGGAGCAGGACCTGGCGACGATTTTGAAGTAGTCCTCAACGCCAGGTTCGTTCTACAAAAACTTAAAGCCCCAGGGATCCGCATCCCTGGGGCTTATCTTTTGCGTCCGAGCTGCCGTATGCCTCAAGTTGCGCCCACTGTTTTCCGATAGGGAAAACTGTAGATGATTGTGCACACGCCAGTCCTGGCAGTAACTGGGAGCAACGCAAATGGACGAGTTCATCCCGGATTTTCTAATCGAAGGCAGCGAGCTGCTTGACCAGCTTGACCGCGACTTCGTTGAGTTTGAAAAAAATCCAAGCTCAAAAGAATTGGTTGCGCGAATCTTTCGCGCCATTCACACCCTGAAGGGTACCAGCGGAGCCATCGGTCTTAAAAAGCTTGAGGCAGTCAATCATGTCGGCGAAAGTATTCTTGCCCGCATGCGCGCCGGCAAGCTCAGCGTCAATGCGGAGATTACTTCCGCACTCCTCCGCATGATCGACGCCGACCGCCAGATATTCGCAACCCTGGAAAGCACCGGCCAGGAGGGCGACCTTGACTTTAGCGACCTGATCCAGTCCCTCACAGAAATTCTAACGGTCCGCACCAAACCAGATCTCCCCAGTACGGACGCTACAAGTTTGCTCGGCGAAATCCTGGTTGAACAGGGCACTGTCGATGCGGCCTCCGTGGTTGACGCGCTTGAAGTTCAGCAGAGCGGTGATCCACGCCGCGTCGGCGAAATTCTCGTGCAGAGCGGAGCCGTTCCGCAAAAAGCGATACAGGATGCGCTCCAAGTACAAAGTGAGTCGCGCGAAGATGCCGTCAACAGCAACATCCGCGTGGACGTCAATCTTCTCGACAAGGTGATGAATCTTGTTGGCGAACTTGTGCTGGCCCGCAATCAGATTCTGCAATTCACCTCCAACCAAAAAGATCCTGCGTTCCTGAACACGGCTCAGCGTTTGAACTTGATTACCACCGAGTTGCAGGAAGGGGTCATGAAGACGCGTATGCAGCCGATCGGAAACATCTGGAATAAGTTTCCGCGAATCGTACGCGACCTCTCGAACTCGGCCGGCAAATCGGTCCGGCTTGAGATGGAGGGCAGCCAGACTGAACTCGACAAAACCATCATCGAGGCAATCAAAGACCCGCTTACCCACGTCGTTCGCAACTCGCTCGACCACGGCATAGAGACACCCGCAAAGCGCGAAGCGGTGGGAAAGCCACAAGAGGGATTGCTCTTCCTGCGAGCCTTCCACGAAGGCGGACAGGTCAACATCGAAATCTCCGATGACGGTGCAGGCCTCGATCTGGATGCGATTAAGTCCAAGGCAATCGAGCGCGGGATTGTGACTCCGCAACACGCCGCCGCAATGTCTGACCGCGAGATTGCGAATCTCATTTTCCTCGCCGGATTCTCGACCGCACAAAAGGTTACCAACATCTCTGGCCGCGGCGTCGGCATGGACGTCGTTAAGACCAACATTGAAAAGATCGGTGGCACCGTTGACGTAACTGCTGTGCGTGGCCGCGGCACCACCCTGAAAATCAAGATCCCGCTCACCCTGGCAATCATTCCCGCCCTTATTGTCACCGCCGGGGCCGAACGATTCGCCATCCCGCAAGTAAGCCTGGTGGAACTGGTCCGGCTCGAAGGCAAAGCGGCCGAGGCAGGCATCGAGATGATTCAGGAGGCGTCCGTCTATCGCCTTCGCGGAAATCTCCTCCCGATCATCTATCTCAACCGCGAACTCAAACTCGGCGGAAAAGGCAGCAAATCCGCCGACGACTCCATCAACATTGTCGTGCTACAAGCCGACGACCGCCAGTTCGGCCTGGTCGTGGACGAAATCAACGACACCGAAGAGATCGTCGTCAAGCCGCTTGGCAAGCAGTTAAAAGGCATCTCATGCTTCGCCGGAGCCACCATCATGGGCGATGGCAAAGTCGCCCTCATTCTGGACATCCTTGGTCTGGCGCAACTGGCATCGCTGGCCGGCGAGTCCTGCGATCATACTGCGGCCTCAGCCAAAGGCGGAGCCAGCGAGAGTGCCCAACAGCGTGAGTCGTGGTTGCTCTTCCGCGTCGGCGATCACGGAAAGCTCGCGGTCCCGCTGTCGATGGTATCGCGACTTGAAGAGTTCGATCCGGCCACCATCGAGATCTCCGGAAACCAACAAGTGGTTCAATATCGCGGAGAAATCATGCCGCTGGTAAGCGTCGCAGAGGCATTGCAACTCCCGGCTCAGACATCCCGCGAGGGCCCCATGCAAGTGGTGGTGCATTCAGAATTTGGACGTAGTGTGGGCCTCGTCGTGGACGAAATCCTCGACATCGTAGATCAGCACGTCTCGGTGAACAAGAACTCCAGCAACACACGCCTGCTTGGTTCCGCGGTCATCCAGCAGCACGTCACCGATCTGCTCAACGTACCGGAGCTGGTAATGTCCATCGCGGGCGAAGGGAGGATCGCGTGAGCGCAACTCAGCAGCAGTTCTGTACCTTCTACATTCAGGGCCTCCTGTTCGGCGTCGAGGTCGAGACGGTTCAGGAAGTAATTCGGCATCAGGAGATGACTGGTGTCCCGCTTGCGCCCGAGGTCGTCGCCGGGCTGATCAATCTGCGTGGTCAGATCGTCACTGCGATTGACCTCCGGCGCCGCCTTGGCGTGCGCGACCGGCTCGACGGCGGCTTGCCGATGAACGTCGTGGTTCGCACCGGGGATGGAGCAGTCAGCCTCCTGGTCGACGAAATCGGCGATGTGGTGGAAGTCCAAGAAAAGGATTTCGAAAAAACGCCCGACACGCTGGCCAGCACCAGCCGAGAACTTATCCGGGGCGTTTACAAGCTCAAGAACGAACTGCTGCTGGTCCTTGACACGCAACGGTCCGTGAACATCAGCGCAGCGGCAACCGCCGGCGGACCCGGCGCTCACTGAAAAGAATTCACAACAAAAAAGGGGAAGCGGATATGGCAGCAAAAGGATTGGCAGTCGGAGTGGGCCGCACACACGGGAACGCGAACGGAGCTGAATTAACTCATGCCGTTGCTTCCGAATTCGATCGTTCCATGAACAAAGCCAGCTACGTTGACGACACCCCGGTGCCGATCATCGTGTTAGATTGCGACCACAATATCGAATACCTCAACCCCGCTGCGGCTTTGCTTGCAGGCGTCGCGCCCGAAGCCTGCGTCGGGCTCAAAATGTGGGACGTCTTTGACAGCGAAGCCTGTCGCAATGGAACGTGCTTTGCTGCTCGTGCGATGCGCGAAGGGCGCACCGTGGCTGGTGATACTGAGTTTGTTGTCAAGGGCCGCAAAATGCCGGTTAGTTCCTGTGTTTCGCCGCGCTACGACGACCAGAACAAAATTGTCGGCTTCGTTCAGGTCATTCAGGACAGTTCCGAGGAGGCACTATTCGCGAGCGAGATTTCCAGACTCGTACAGGCCTCTCACGACGGACAACTGCGCGAGCGCGGAAAAGCCGAGGGTTTTAAGGGCCGCTATCGTGATCTCGTAACTGAAATCAACACTATGCTCGACGCCATTCTCCTACCTATCGGCGAGGGCAATCGCATCCTGGCCCAGATCTCCAGCGGCAAGATCGACGAGTTGATCGCGCAGACCTACAAAGGCGACCACGAGAAGATGAAGCTGGCCGTCAACAACGTGGCCACAGTCCTACAGAGTCTGAAGAGCGAATTGGCTCGCTTAACCGTCGCATCCAGTGACGGCCTGCTCTCCGAACGGGGCAAGCCGGAGCAGTTCCAGGGTGCTTATGCTGAAGTCCTTGGAGGCGTCAACCAGATGCTCGACGCCATTCTCCTTCCCATCGGCGAAGGCAATCGCATCCTGGCCCAGATCTCCAACGGCAAGATCGACGAGTTGATCGCGCAGACCTACAAAGGCGACCACGAGAAGATGAAGCTGGCCGTCAACAACGTGGCCACGGTCCTCCAGAGTCTGAAGAGCGAATTGGCTCGCTTAACCGTCGCATCCAGTGACGGCCTGCTCTCCGAACGGGGCAAGCCGGAGCAGTTCCAGGGTGCTTATGCCGAGGTGGTCGCAGGCGTCAACCAGATGCTCGACGCCATCCTCCTGCCCATCGGCGAAGGCAATCGCATCCTGGCCCAGATCTCCAACGGCAAGATCGACGAGTTGATCGCGCAGACCTACAAAGGCGACCACGAAAAGATGAAGCAGGCCGTCAATACCGTGGCCACAGTCCTGCAGGGCCTGCACAAGGAACTGGCCCGCTTAACCGACGCATCCAGAGACGGACTACTCTCCGAACGTGGCAAGCCGGAGCAGTTCCGGGGTGCTTATGCCGAGGTGGTCGCAGGCGTCAACCAGATGCTCGACGCCATCCTCTTGCCCATCGGCGAAGGCAACCGCATCCTGACCCAGATTTCCAACGGCAAGATCGACGAGTTGATCGCGCAAACCTACAAGGGCGACCACGAGAAGATGAAGCAGTCCATCAACACCGTGGGCACGGTTCTGCAGAATTTGGTGAAGGATACCAACATGCTGACCAAGGCGGCTCTGGAAGGTAGGCTTTCCACCCGCGCCGATGCCAGCATCCATCACGGCGACTTCCGCAAGATCGTAGAAGGCGTCAACTCCACCCTCGACGCAGTCGTTGGGCCGATGCAGGACGTCAGCGCGGTCCTCACCAAACTCGCCGGAGGAGACTTTACTACCCTTGTCACCAATAAGTATGAGGGCGATTTCGACCTGCTGGCCGGCGCCGTCAACACGCTATCCAAATCCGTGCGCTCTGCTCTCGAGCAGATCGGCCGCAACGTTTCATTGTTGGCCAGTTCGTCGGAAGAGTTGAACAAAGTGAGCCAGTCCATGGGCTCCAACGCTGATGAGACGGCAACCCAGGCAAGCGTAGTTTCCGCGGCAGCCGAACAGGTCAGCACCAACGTTCAGACCGTGGCCACCGGCGCTGAGGAGATGAGCGCCAGCATTAAGGAGATCGCCAAGAACACAGCCGAAGCCACACGCGTTGCAACCTCGGCCGTTCGCACCGCAGAAGTAACCAACGTCACCATCTCCAAACTCGGCCAGAGCAGCGCCGAGATCGGCCAGGTCATCAAGGTGATCACTTCCATCGCCCAACAGACCAATCTGCTTGCGCTCAACGCCACCATCGAGGCCGCCCGCGCAGGCGAGGCCGGAAAGGGCTTTGCCGTGGTCGCCAACGAAGTGAAAGAACTCGCAAAGGAAACGGCCAAAGCCACCGAGGATATCAGTCGCAAGATCGAAGCCATCCAAGGCGACACCAACGGGGCCGTCTCGGCCATCAGTCAGATCAGCCAGGTAATCGGCCAGATCAGCGACATCCAAACCACCATCGCCAGTGCTATCGAACAGCAGAGCGCAACCACAAACGAAATCGGACGCACCCTCGCCGAAGCGGCCAAGGGAAGCACTGATATCAGCAAGAACATCGGAGGCGTGGCCGAAGCTGCACGCGCCACAACCGTGGGCGCGACAGACACATCGAAGTCTGCCCATTCGCTCGAAAAGATGGCCGCCGAACTACAAACCTTGGTCTCGCAGTTCCGTTACTAACCGCGTCGGCCAGGCACAGCCGTGGGATGTTGATTGTCCTTCGGCTGTGCTTCGATTCGATGCTGTAAAAGGAGACATCATGCGGGCCTTGGTTGTTGATGATTCATCCACAATGCGGAAGGTTCTCAAATCCATGCTACTCGGCGCCGGCTTCGAGGTGGTCGAGGCGAAATGCGGTCCTGACGCACTCGACTATCTCCAGCAAAGCTGCGCCGACTTGGCGCTCTTCGACTGGAACATGCCTGAGATGACCGGAATCGAACTCCTCGCAAAAGTCAGGTCCGATCACCGCTATGACGAATTGAAGATCATGATGGTCACCACCGAGAGCGAACAATCCGAGGTCGAGCGCGCACTGCTGGAGGGAGCAAATGAGTACATCATGAAGCCCTTTACCAAAGACGCGTTCCTGAACAAGTTGCAGATCATTGGACTCGTGCAATGAAATATCGAGTGCTGGTCGTGGACGACTCTGTAGTCATGCGTCGAATCGTCAGGCAAGCGCTTGAATGCGACCCCGACATTGAAGTCGCTGGCGTTGCGGCAAATGGAAGGATTGCGCTCGCCATGGTAGAGCAGTACACCCTCGATGCCATCACTCTCGATATCGAAATGCCGGAGATGGACGGCCTGGAAACTGTTCGCGAGTTGCGCACGAGGGGCGTCCGCACGCCAGTAATCATGTTCAGCACGTTGACCGAGCGAGGCGCCCTGGCCACACTCGACGCCCTTGCCGCCGGCGCCGACGACTATGTCGCAAAACCCGCCAACGTGGGCAGCGTGCAAGACAGCATGATGCGAATTCGCCTGGAAGTCATCCCGAAGATTAAAGCGCTCTGCTGGAAGTCCAAAGGCCGTCCGACCGGAACTGCAGCGGAGTCTCCGGCGAAACCGGCCGGCAAAACCCACTCCCCGATCGCAATGTCGGCCGCAGACCAGCGAGTGGATCTGGTGGCAATCGGCACATCGACCGGTGGGCCGAATGCGCTTGCCGAAGTGATTCCGCATCTTCCACCGCATTTCCCAGTTCCGGTGGTGATCGTTCAGCACATGCCGCCGACCTTCACCCGTTTTCTTGCCGAACGCCTCTGCGCAGCTTCTTCGATGGAAGTGCATGAAGGAGTATCGGGCACGCTGATCGAGCCGGGGCAAGCCTGGATCGCTCCCGGCGACTTTCACATGAATCTACGCCGCGACGACTCATTGGTCCGCCTCGGCATTTTTCAGTCGCAACCGGAAAACTCCTGCAGGCCCTCCGTCGATGTCCTGTTCCGGTCCGCCGCAGAGGTATTCGGTTCGAATGTACTTGCCGTGGTCATGACAGGCATGGGGCAGGACGGGCTGCGTGGGTGTGAACTCATTAAGCAAGCTCACGGCCAGGTAATCGTTCAGGATGAAGCCAGCTCCGTGGTATGGGGAATGCCTGGATACGTGGCTAAGGCCGGGCTCGCCGACATCATCCTGCCCTTGCCGGAAATCGCGGATGAAATTTTTCGCCGCGTTCAACGCGGGCGTCGCGGGCAGCCGAAAATCTCTGTTCGCGCTCTGCAGCATACGCAAGGAGGCGATTGTGGGGCTTGAAACACAAGAATTCGAATACCTGCGGCAATTTCTAGCGCATCATTCCGCCGTCATGCTGGACGAGGGCAAGAGTTACCTTGCCGAATCGCGCCTCACTCCCTTGGCGTACCGGGAGGGAATGGATTCGGTGCAGGAACTGCTCACGCGCATTCGCAAGACTTCGTTTAACGATCTTCACCGCAAAGTGCTCGACGCAATGATGAACAACGAGACTTGGTTCTTTCGCGATCATCTGCCCTTCGAAGCCCTGCGCCTCGCCATCATTCCCGAACTCATGGCGGACCGCGCTGCAATGCGGCGGCTCACCTTCTGGAGCGCCGCTTCGTCTAGCGGTCAGGAAGCATACAGTATCGCAATGACGATTAAAGAAGAGTTCGGAGGGCTGCCCGGTTGGAACATTTCGATTATCGGAACCGACCTATCTTCGGCGATCCTGCAGCGTGCCCGTGCCGGCCGCTACAGTCAGCTTGAAATCAACCGAGGCCTTCCAGCCAAGTATCTCGCCAAGTACTTCACTCGCGATGGATCGGACTGGATACTATCCCCAGACATCCGAAACATGGTGGAGTTCCGGGAATTGAACCTCGCCGCACCGTGGTCCAATCTGCCCAAGTTTGACACGGTTTTCTTTCGCAATGTCCTAATCTATTTTGAAGTTGAGAGGAAGCGTGAAATGTTCGGCCGCCTTGTCTCTGCCATGAAGCCGGATGGCTACCTCCTGCTCGGGGCCGCCGAAACTACATACGGCTTGTGCGATTCCTTCGCCAGAATCTCATGGGAAAAAACCGCGTATTTCCGGCCCAAAATGTGAGGCTTGCTTCGGAGCGGCATAGGCCGCGGGTCCCACCTTCGCGCAGTGTCCTTCATCGCCAAGGTGGGAAGCGCCGCCCTATTGTTGACCACACTTCAGCTACCGAGGCGTCGCCGCTCCGTAGCCATTCTGATAACCCTCCGCGTAAGACTGGCGATAGAGCTGACGGTAGTGTCCCTTGTCTCCAAAATCGGCTGTCCAACCATGATCGCCACTCTTGTACATGCTGCCGTCGGTAGGTTTGAACGGGTGTCCCCTGTCGCGGTCCGCGCGTCCTTCGGCTAAGCCGTCGTCATAACCGAAACGTTCGGCGCTGGAGTGAGTACCCATGTCGCTCGCCATAGCCGGAGCGCTGCTCGGTGCAACCGGAATCGGAGCAGCGCTGCCGGGAGCAGCCTGAAGGCCGGCGTCGTAGCCGGCGCGATAAGCCCGACGCGCCTCGTCGGTGCTCCACTGGTCGCCTGACTGTTGGCCGATGGGAACGCTGCTCGGTGCGGAAGCATCGCCTGGCTGTTGGGGCGCGGCCGCATCGTTTTGCGGATCGAACGCATACACCGGGTGCGCATAAACCGGAGCCGCAAAACAAAGTACCATCGCTGCCGCGGCTGGAACTAAAAACTTGCTTCTGAGATTCTTCATAAACCCTGCCTTTTCTCTGATGAGCCGCAACCAGAGCCCAGCTCGGACTTCCGCGCTCTGGTCTCATCAGGGATTGTTGCTTTCGACCATTCTTGGGATGCGGAGGCAATTGGCGAGGGTCGCCTCTGTGCGTGCGGCTTTCCTATACGTTCAGGTCTTCGGGTTCGGTGCCTGCGATTGAAAGTAGATGCGCTATTCTCGCCAGCAGTTCAGTGGGTGGAACAGGCTTGAGCAGAATATCGAAGTCAGCGCCCTTTGCCCTCGCGTCTTCCAGAAGGTCTCCATAGCCGGCATTGCCGGAAATTAGCAACACCTTGCACTCCGGCAGAGTACGTAAAATTTCAGTTGCCGCTTCGATGCCGTTCATCACCCCCATCGTAACGTCGCTCACAATGCAATCGGGATGAAAGGAACAGGCCATTACAATTGCTTCTTCGCCGCTAAAGGCGATGGCCGTCTCATAGCCGCGACCTTTGAGTATCTTGTCCAATGTAGCGGCTATTGCGCGCTCGTCATCGACTACCAAAATCTTGTATTTTTTGTATGGCATGGCCGCCTGCCCACGGCAAATCTTGCGACCCAGGATGCGCACTCTGTCTCAGTTCTGGCCGTCGCAGGCGGCGAGTGTACCGCACTAGCTATTCACACGCAACGCTGAGTAGATGGCTGTACATCTCTGGAATGCAGGTCCGAATCTCGCGAACGAAATCCATCGTCAAAATTGGGCTGCTTTGTGCGGCTGTTTGAGCATTGCGACCCGCAGCAATTTCCGACAGCCACTCTGTTTTGTCCTCCTATTCGTGGTAAACCCGTGATAACATTGCGCGCCGTTGGGCGTCCTCCGGTGGCCGCAAAATGCCGTCTGCAGGTGAAACCGTTTTAGCTTCCGAACCGCAGGTCCGAATCGGATCTTCAGTAAGTCCGGTTTCGGCTGTAGCTGCGGCAGAGCTGCGCCGGCTCATCGTGCATGATCACTCCGGCTTGGCGCTGGCCTTCATCTCCAGCCGCTACGACTGCGACGCAATGGCCGCCAGCCTGCAGCGCGAGTTCGGTGCTCTGCCACTAATCGGTTGTACCACCGCTGGCGAGATCGGGCCGCTTGGCTACATGGAAGGCGGGATGTCGGGCCTGACCCTTGGGCGCAACGACCTGACCTACGAGATCGGTTTCATTGAGGGCGTCTCGCGGCTGGATACGCGACGCGGCCAAGCCTTTGCTTACGGCCTGCGCCAGCGTCTGGCCCAGCGGGTGGACTCATTCGACCCCAGCCGCTGCTTCGCCCTGCTGCTGATCGACGGACTCTGCGGCCATGAGGAACTTGTGGCGCGCGCCATTCATGACGGCTTGGGCGGCATTCCGATGGTCGGCGGCTCGGCTGGCGACGGCCTCAACTTTCAGCAAACGGCGGTGCTCTACGATGGCCGTTTCCGAAGCGATGCGGCGGTGCTCCTGGTGGCCACCACGCAGCATCCCTTCACAACTTTCAAGACCCAGCATTTCGTCTGTGCCACCCAGCGCATGGTAGTCACCGGCGCCATTCCGGAGCGGCGCATCGCCACCGAAATCAACGGCTTTCCCGCCGCTCAGGAATACGCCCGCGCGATCGGACTGAACGTCAGCCAGCTCAACCCGCTGGTGTTCTCGGCCAACCCCGTGGTGGTCAAAATCGGCGGAGCCGATTTCGTGCGTTCCATCCAAAAGGTCAATCCCGATGGCAGCATGACGTTCTTCTGCGCCATTGACGAGGGCATCGTCTTCAACATTGCCCGGGGCGTCGATCTGGTGGACAACCTCAACACGCTCTTTAACGACCTCCAACAGCGCATCGGCCCGCCGCGACTGGTCATCGGCTGCGACTGTATCCTGCGGCGCTTGGAACTCACGCAGAGCGGCGCAATCGACGAAGCCTCGGCCATTCTGCGCCATCACAATGTGGTCGGGTTCAGCACCTATGGTGAGCAATTCCGCGGCTTGCACGTCAACCAAACCTTCACCGGCATCGCCATTGGGGCCAAGCGGGTGCAAGCATGAACGACCCTAACAATATTCGCTGCGACCTCGACGATGCAGCCGGATTACTGGCCGAGATCAAGCGGCGCGACAAAATCATCACCGCCCTGATGAATCAGGTACAGCGCAATCTCAACAATCCAGGCAACGATTTCAGTCTGCTGCACACCACCTTCGTGCTCGAGGAGGAGGTTCAGCACCGCACCAGGGAGTTAGAGGACGCACTCCACGCCCTGGCCGAGGCAAACCGCCAAGCGGAAGTAGCGCGCCATCTGCTCGAAGACCGCAGCGAGGAATTGCAAAAAGCCTATTCCGAACTGGAAGAGCGGGTCGCCGAACGCACTGCGGAACTCTCGCAGCAGCTTCACCTCATGCAGCAACTCATCGAGGCCATCCCCGGCCCCGTTTACTACAAAGACGCCCAGCTCCGTTACCTCGGCTGCAATAGTGCCTTTGAAGCCTTCACCGGTCTGCCCGCCAGCCAGGTGATTGGCAAGAGTCCGCTGGATGTCTACCCCAAGGAATGGGCCGATCAGTACATCGCCGCCGACCAAAAACTTCTCGACGAACAGGGAACGCAGATCTACGAAAGCCTGGTTCGCTACGCCAGTGGCGAGGTCCGCGACGTCATGTTTCACAAAGCCATCTTCACCCGGCCTGACGGCAGGGTAGGCGGCATGGTCGGTCTCATGCTCGATATTACCGAGCGCAAATCGGCTGAGGCCTCGGTGCGTAAAAACCGCCAACTGTTGCAGGACATCATCGATAACTCGACCGCGCTCATCTACGTAAAGGATTTGGAAGGCCGTTTCCTGCTAATCAATCGCGCCATGGAGGAGCTGCTGCGCACCACCGTTTTTTCCGGCCATCGTTTGAGCCGTGAATCCATACTGGGCAAGACCGACTACGACCTCTTTCCCAAGGGGCAAGCCGATGCTTATCGCGACTTCGATCGGCAGGTGCTGGCGGCGGGAAAGGTTCTGGAGACCGAAGACACGGCCATACGCAAAGACGGGCTGCATACCTATATCGCCGTCAAGGCGCCGCTGCGCGACGAACACGGCAAACCATATGCCATCTGTGGCATATCGACCGACATCACCGAGCGCAAGCAACTGGAAGCGCAATTATACGAAGCTCAGAAGATGGAAGCCATGGGAAGGCTGGCCGGCGGCATCGCCCACGATTTTAACAATCTCATGACCATCATCACCGGCTATGGCGACCTGCTCCGCACCGCACTGGAAGATAACCCGCCCTTACGAGAGAAGGTGGAGCAAATTCTAAGGGCCGGGGAGCAGGCCAACTCGCTGACCCGCCAGTTGCTCGCCTTCACCCGCCGCCAGATACTTCAACCCAGGTTGCTGGACCTGAATAGCGTGCTCGCCGATATGGGAGACATGCTGCGCCGGGTGGTGAGCGAAGATGTCGAGCTGCTCATCCTGAGCGACCCCGAGCCCTGCCTGATCCACGCCGACCCCGGACAGCTCCAGCAGGTGATTTTGAATCTGCTCATCAATGCCCGCGACGCGACCCCCGGAGGCGGCAGAATTACCCTTGCGGTCAACAACGTCACGGTCGATCCCAACCAGGCGCGGATACACACCGCAGCGAACCCTGGGCCCTACGTCCGTCTAACTGTCAGTGACACCGGACACGGCATGGACGCCGAGATCCGAAAGCGCATCTTTGAACCATTCTTCACCACCAAAGAACAGGGCAAAGGTACCGGGCTCGGCTTGTCCACAGTCTACGGAATCGTGCAGCAAACCGGTGCGCATATCGCCGTCGAGAGCGAACCCGGCAAGGGGTCGGCCTTTTACATCTACTTCCAGCGCACCGAAGGCGCACTGCCGGATGAGCCGGAGCAAGCAATCGTCTCCGAACTCGCACCCGGTTCCGAGACGATCCTGGTCGTGGAAGATCAAGTTGGACTTCGCACCCTCTTGTGCGAGATCCTGCGCAGAAATGGCTATACGGTGTTGTCGGCCCAGCACGGATGCGAAGCTCTCGTGCTCGCCGCGCAGCACACAGCGCAAATCGACCTCATGGTTACCGACTTGGTCATGCCGAAGATGGGAGGCCGCGAAGTGGCCGCAGAGCTGCCGGCTTCGCATCCCGAGGCAAAGGTGCTTTATATGTCCGGATATGTAGAGGATCTCAACGAACTGCTTGATCGTGGCCACGCCTTCATCGACAAGCCATTTTCGCCCGAAGCCCTGCTGCGAAAGGTGCGCGAAGTCTTGGATGCACCGAACTCGCTCCGTTCCGTCGCCTGACCTATTCCCCTCGAAGCAGCGCTGCCGTCGGGTGTCCCTGTCCAGCGGCGGTCCTTCGGGCCCGGGACTGCCTCCGCCGCAACCAGCTATACCCGCCCATAACCACTGAGCAGACCGCGATGAAGCTGATCGACCACTTGGACGAGCGCGTGAACATCTCCATCCAGTCAAAGGCGCGCATCGAGAGCACACCTGCCAGCAGCATCACCAGAATCCAAACCAACGAGCCTATCCCGTTATAGATATGAAAGCGCAGACGCGGCAATCGTGCCGCACCTGCCACCGGAGGCGCCAGATGCGCCACCCCTGGAATCCACTTGGCGTAGAGCAGCGAGACACCCTTAAAGCGATCCAGCCCGTTGTATGCCTTTTGTTCCAGCGAATCCGGCACGAAAGAGATGCGGCACATTGCGGCAATCACCTTGCGGCCACGCCAACGTCCCAGTTCATACCACATGGCATCGCCCAGTAGACAGGGCACCGCCGTCGCCGCCAGCACCAGCCAGAACTGCATGGGATTCACCGCCACCATCGCCCCCGCCGCCAGCAACAGCGGAGAGATAAACACCGGGAGTCCCAGCCGCTCGCCCAGCGTCGCAAGGAACATCCAAAGCGCGCCGTGACGGGCCAGTAACGTTGTCTCTGCCGGTAAAAACATCAGCTTCGCTTCTCTCTAGGGCGCGTATGCAGCTACCGTAAACACAGTACTGCGGTAAAACAGTCACGGGACGCTCCCGCCCCCGGCGAAAGCTATTCGCTCCGCGAAAGCTGCGTCCCTCCTACCAGTGTACCGGGAAACCGACCCAACTCGGTCAGGCTTCTTACCGCTTTACTGAATTTTCCTTACCTAACCCACTCCGCTCCCCTTCAAGCACGCCCGCCGAACACCTTAGCTTCCCTCCCCGCGCGGCGCGGGATATGATGAAGTCTCGCTTGGGAAAGTTCTCGGAGGACACGCATGATCCCCTTGCTCGTCTTCGTTGCTATTTTGGTTGTCGCTGGCCTCATCGTGGCTGGAATGTACAACGGTCTGGTCCAGCTCAAGATTCGCGCCGACAGTGCGTGGTCTGACATCGATATTCAACTCAAACGCCGTCACGACTTGGTCCCCAATCTCGTCGAAACCGTAAAGGGCTATGCCGCGCACGAAAAGGGAACGTTTGAAAACGTAGCCCGTTACCGTTCCGCCGCCATGGCCGCCACCTCAACCGAGGATCGCGCCCAGGCCGAAGGCCAGCTCACCCAGGCCCTGCGAGGATTGCTCGCCGTCGCCGAAGCCTATCCCGAGTTGAAGGCCAACACCCAGTTCCAGGCGCTGCAGCAATCGCTCTCCGAATTGGAAGACGCGCTGCAGAATTCGCGCCGTTACTACAACGCCGTGGTGCGCGACCTCAACACCAAAATTCAATCGTTCCCCACCAACATCATCGCGGGGATGTTCAACTTCCAGCTACGGCAGTTCTTTGAGATCGCCGATCCCACCGAGCGCGCCGTCCCGACCGTGAAGTTTTAGCTTCGGATCAACATGAATCGGCCCCTGGTTTCAGCACTACGATCCACCCTACGTTCTACCTTCGCGGACCCCAGCCGTATCTGCTGGGGTTTCCTGCTCGCCGTCCTGCTCCTGCTGGCTACCCCGTCGTTTGCCCGTTCCTGGAAGATCGCCCGCTTTGATGCCCGCTACACCATGGCTGACGACGGCGCGGTGCTCGTCGAGGAGGAGATCCATCCTGCGTTTGAAGGCTCATTCAAAGGCATCCGACGCGAGATTCCGGTCGAGTATCCCGGTCCCGACGGAACCGCCTACAAGCTCTTCCTCAAGGTGGACTCCGTCACCGACGAGACCGGCCAGAAGATCAAGTTCGAGCAGAGCACCCGCAGCGAACGCACCCGCGACGGCTCCAGCCATCAGTTCCTCGTGCTCACCATCTACGCCGGAGGCACCGACACCGAGCGCACCGTACACATCGCCTACCGCGCCGCCAATGCCGTGCGATTCTTCAAGGACCACGACGAGTTCTATTGGAATGTGACCGGCAACGACTGGAAGGTGCCTATCGACTCGGCCTCGGCCTACCTCGTCATGCCCAGCGCCGCCGCCGGACAACTCAAAGCCCAGGCCTTCACCGGCGCCTACGGCGTGCAAGGCGAGGATTTCACCAGCACCATCGATGGCAGCAACGTCACCTTCGAGACCTCCACTTCTCTCCCACCCCGCAGCGGCCTCACCATCGACATCTACCTCCCCAAGGGCATCCTGACCGAGCCCTCCTGGTTCACCCGCTATGTCATTTGGTTCATCGGAGGCAATCCCGGCGCGCTGCTGCCCGTGTGGGCATTCGCCGTCATGTTCGGCCTCTGGTGGTGGAAGGGACGCGACCCCGATCCCGGCATCTCTGTTGCGCCGATGTATGAACCGCCCAAGGACCTCACCCCCGCCGAGGCCGGCACCCTGCTCGCCGACGCCATCGAAGCCCGCGACATCACATCGACACTCATCGATCTTGCCGTCAAGGGCTACCTGAAGATCATCGAAAAAGATGACAAGGTGCTCTTCATCACCCACAAGGATTACATCCTCCGCCTGATGAAGCCGCGCGCCGAGTGGCAGAATCTTGCCGCTCACGAACTCGAGGTGCTTAACAACATCTTCCCAGAGGTCACCGCCGAGGAAACCACTCTCTCCAGTCTGAAGAACCGCTTTTACATCGCTCTGCCCTCCATCCGTCAGGAGATCATGGACTCGCTCAACAGCAAGCAGCTCTACTCCACCGATCCCGAGTCGGCCAAGGGACTTGCGCTGGTCGGTGTGCTGATGATCGCGCTGCCATTCGCCTGGCTACAGATGACCGGAGCGATCCGCCTCACCAACTCTCCGACGGTATTGGCCGTAGGCGTACTGCTCACCGTCCTCATCGTCTTCCTCTTTGGCCGCCAACTCAGCGCCAAGACCGTGCGCGGCGCGCGCACCAGGGTCGCCTGCCTGGGCTTCAAGGAGTTCATGACCCGCGTCGATGGCGACCGCATCAAGCGCATGCCGCCAGATACCTTCGAGCGCTTTCTCCCCTACGCCATGGCCTTCGGCGTCGAGCAGCACTGGGCCAAGGCCTTCCAGGGACTGCTCACGGAACCGCCCTCCTGGTACGTTGGCTCCTCCTACGGAACTCCGGGCATGATGTGGACTCCGCTGCTCTTCACCAATTCCATGAGTTCGTTCTCCGACTCGGCCTACCAGTCCTTCTCCGCCGCGCCACAGGCTAGTTCCAGCGGCTCCGGCTTCGGAGGCGGTGGCAGTATGGGCGGCGGTGGCTTCTCCGGTGGCGGCTTCGGTGGTGGCGGCGGGGACGCTTTCTAATCGCCGTCCCGCAACTCTGCACCTAAAGAAATGCCCACGTTTGCGCCGCCGCTTTTTGGCGCTATCGTGAGAAGCGCGATGGCCGCCAGTTGTGTTCTCCTTTATCGCATCCTCTTGCCAACACACGGGCGCTTTCAAACATCAAACTTAGCTCCCGAACACCGAGGTTACGATGTCTGAAGAAGCTTTTTCCGACGACGCACAACCGCTCGTTCCTGAGCCCGATGCCCGGCCCCGGATCTCTCCTCCCGTGCATGGCATGGCTCCCGCATGGGAGCCGATCGAGCACTCTCCCGCAATCCAGCCCGCTCCAATCGAGCGCCACGTGATCGATGCAGCGCGTGGACTCTCCCTGGAGCCCGAACGTCGAAGTACCATGTCCGGCACTGCCGAGCGCATCGGCAGCGCCGTCGGCAGCGCTCAACGCCAAGTGCGGCGGGGACTTGAACTCGTTTCTTCCAAGGCCGCGCATCTCTCTCACACAGAACGGCAGCGCCTGCAAAGCGCTGCCAGCACGCTGCACGACAGTGGAGAAGTGGACGGCATCCGCCACCATTTGGGTCAATGGAGCGCGGAGGCTGGGCAACGCTGGCAGCAGATCGGCCACCAGATCAGCAGCGCACCCTCCCGCTGGCGAGCACGAGGGCAGCAGTTGGCCACCCAATATCCGTTGCAGACCATCGCCGCCATTGCCGGGGTTTCTTTTGCGGCCGGCGTGGCGCTGCGACTCAGCAGGAGGTCTCACCGTGGCTAGCCGCCCCAACCCCTACCCGCCAGAAAAGCCATTAGCGCAGTTGCTCTCTGAATTCAAGGACGAGGTGCACGAGTTTGCTGTAACTCGTATCTCGATGTTGCAAAGTGAAATGCGCGAGAAAGTTGTCGTTGCCAGCACGGCTCTGCAGGCCATTGCCGCCGGAGCCTTTCTCGCCCTCCTTGCCGTGCTCTTTCTGGCCGTCGCCCTGGTTGCTCTCGTGGCCATGTCCCTGGGTGGCACTGCCGGTGCTTGGGCGGCAGCTTTCGGCATCGTAGGATTCGGCTTCCTGCTCATCGGTGGGTTGGCGATTGCGTTCGGCATCTGGCGGTTGAAGGCCCGCGGCCTCAAGCCCGAGCGTACCCTGCACATCCTGAAGCAGGACCAGATCTGGCTACAGAAGGAAACGAGGAGCCAACGATGACCGCACCACTCTCAACCGATCTACTGGAGCAGCGCGCCGCCAGCCAGCGGCAGCGTCTGCATGACTCCGTTCTCGAACTGCGCCAGCACCTCGACCCGCAACAGAACGCGCGAATCTATTTCTGGCGAGCTTCGGCCGCAGCAGCCGTCCTGGCATTGGTCGTCGGATATGGCGTCGCTGGCGCATTTACTGACTAAATACCCCACCACTTCAGGGCTGCTTCCGTCGGCATGGAGGCAGCCTGTCGCACCGGCTCCTGTTCCTGCCACCCTCATTCCGGATAAATCATTGATTCTCTGGATACCTAAGTAAAATTCCGCCCTTACACAACTGGTTCACTTCGTGACATAATCCAAATTTAGAGTTATAGCAACTTTGCGGGAGCTAATGTGAGCGACATTCGGACGAGTAGACGATTTCCAGTGCACTTGCCGCTCAAGGTACTGGGAGCTCAAAATCTACCGGTGGGAAGCACGGAGAATATCAGCGCCGCCGGGGTATATCTCTGGGTCGATGGCGAGCTCGAAATTGGCTCGTCTGTTGAATTCGAGATGACGATTCCCCGGGACACCATCGCTGCGGGCTCTGACGTTTGCTTGCGCTGCAAGGGTCGAGTCATGCGCTGTGACCCGAACCCCGAGGTTGGGCGCACTGGCGTAGCCTGCGTCATCGAAGGCTACGAGTTCTTGCGCACCGCCGAAGCCGGAGGCGAATAGATGCTGAAAATTATTCTCGCTGACAACCAAGCCATCTTTCGCGCCGGTATTGCCAAGGTCCTCGCCGTCGAGGATGACGTGCGCATCGTCGCCCAGGCTCAAACCGTCGAGCAGGCCATGATCGCCATCGAAAAATTTCGCGGCTCCGTCATGATCTACGCCTCAAGCTTTCTTCAGGACACGCTTCGGCTCGTGACCTTGGCGCGCGAATCCGGAATTCAACTCGTCGTTATCGCCGAGAATAACGAACTGCCAGAACGCTACCTGAGTGCTGGCGTGCTCGGCTTGATCTTCCGCTCCGTGGAAAGCTCCGAGCTGTTGCGTTGCGTACGAAAGGTCAATGCAGGCGAAACTTACGTCCAGGATTTGCGAACCCCGCCGGGCCACACCGAGACCGACGATTTCGTCGGTGCCCGCGTCCGTGACCGCCTTACCCCAAAAGAATTGAAGATCGTCGCCCTCATCGTACAGGGATTCAAAAACAAGGAAATCGCCACTCTCCTGGGGACTACCGAGCAGGTGGTGAAAAACTACTTGCGCAACGTTTATGACAAGATCGGCGTCTCTGACCGCCTCGAACTTGCCCTTTTCACTATCCATCACCGGATTCTGGCCGAAGCCGCCGCCGCCAGCGCCGCCACCATGCGGGCGGCTCCGTCCAATCCCGGCACTACCCACTAGCCTTTCGCATGTCCAACGAAAAAGCGCGGCCATGAGCCGCGCTTTTCTTCACCCAAAATTATTCTAGTGATGCGAGGCCCGTTCGCTCGCCTTCAGCAGTTCGTTCACGATAGTTACCAGTTCCTCCGGATTTACCGGTTTCTCCAGGTAGAGATCCGCCAGCGGTTCGGCGGATTGATAAGCCTCCGCAACGTATCCCGAGACCACCACAACCGGCATCATGGAGTTTGCCTTGGCCGCTTGCACCACGCCTCGACCGTTGCCATCGCCCAACCGCCAATCCGTCACCACCGCGTCGTACTCATTTGCGTTCATCAAATCAATTGCTTCGTGCGCTGAGGTCGCCGAGGTCACAACGTGCCCCGCCTGCTCCAGAATCGCGCACTTCAGCTGTACAACGTGCGGCTCATCGTCGATACATAAAATTCGCGCCATGGAATCCTTGGAGTCTATGCAACGGTTGGCTACGGGCCTGATCGGCCCTATTCTTATTGGCACCATTCTCTGCAAGCAACGTCTGCTTGTCAATGACGCCCTGACGAATGGCCAACCTTACCTTAGGAAACTTGCCCATTCCCGGAGAGTCCAGTTTTACAACTTACGAGCGATCGATTTCGCCTGCGTAAACAGCAGCAGGTAGTCGGCACCACCCGCCTTCGAGTCCGTGCCTGACATATTGAAACCGCCAAACGGATGTGCGCCCACCATCGCTCCCGTGCACTTGCGGTTGATATACAGATTGCCGGCGTGGAACTCCTGCCGCGCCAACTCCATCTTCTCTTCCGAACTCGTGTAAACCGAACCGGTCAGCCCAAACTCGGTATCGTTGGCGATGCGCAGCCCATCGTGGAAATCACGGCAGCGAATCACCGCCAGCACCGGTCCAAACACTTCTTTCTGCTCCAGCGTGTCGCCCGGCTTCACCTCGGAGATGATCGTAGGCTTGACGAAATAGCCCGCCTGGCCATCCACCGCTCCGCCGCCGGTAATGATGCGGCCGCCCTCCACCACCGCCTTCTCAACGTATCCCAGAATCGATTTTCTGGCGGTCGCGTTGATCACCGGACCAAGGTCGGGATTTTCTTCTGCCGGCCCCACCGTCAGCATCTCTGCCCGATCCTTGAGCCGTTCCACAAATTCTTCGTACACCCGCTCGTCTACAATCGCCCGCGAGCAAGCCGAACACTTCTGTCCGCTAAAGCCAAAGGCCGAGGCGATCACCCCGGACAAGGCCGCGTCCAGATCCGAGTCCGCATCCACAACAATCGCGTCCTTGCCGCCCATCTCCAGAATCGTACGCTTGATCCATATCTGCCCCGGATGCGCCTTAGCCGCCGACTCGTGAATCTGCAAGCCAACTTCCTTGGACCCTGTGAATGCTATGAAGCGCGTCTTAGGATGCTTCACTAACTCACCGCCGAAACTACTGCCGCCGCCGGTGACAAAGTTCACCACGCCATCCGGAATCCCGCACTCCTCCAGCACCTGAAAGAACTTCGCCGCAATCGTCATCGCGTCGCCGCTCGGCTTCAGCACCACCGTGTTGCCGCTCACAATCGCCGCCATGGTCATACCCGCCATGATCGCCGAAGGAAAATTCCACGGCGGAATCACCGCCCCTACTCCCAGCGGAATGTGGCGCAACTCGTCACGCTCACCTGGTAATTGAATCGGCGGCTTGGCCTTGTCCAGCCTCAGCGCCTCACGCCCATAGAACTCCGCAAAGTCAATTGTCTCGGCCACGTCCGCGTCGGCTTCGGCCCAGTTCTTTCCCACCTCAAACACCAGCCACGCCGCGAACTCAAACTTGCGCTCGCGCAACGTGTGCGCCACCCGGAACAGCAACCCCGCGCGCTCCCTCACTGCGGTACGGCTCCAACTCCCGAAGGCGCCCAGCGCAGCTTCCATCGCCGCCGGAACCTCATCGGCTCCCGCCCTCTGAAACACACCCACTACCTGCTCCGGATGCGAAGGATTGATCGACTCCATCTTCCCTTCCGTCTTCACCCGACGGCCGCCAATTACGTTTTCATATTCCTGGCCAAGCTGATGCCGCACTTTATCCAGAGCCTCGCGCATGGCCCGCACATTATCCAGGCGCGTGAAGTCCACAAACGGCTCATTGATGAACGGATTCAACGCGGAACTTTCAACCGTAGTTGCTGCCACACTGTTTTCTATCGTCGCCATGGCATCCTCTCGGAAATCCCCCAGGCTAGCTTATGAATTCCAAGCTGCTAATCCAACCAATCCAAAGCTGCTGAATCCCAAGCTGCTATCT
Organism: uncultured Acidobacteriota bacterium; assembly: GCA_963838135.1. Taxonomy (GTDB): domain Bacteria; phylum Acidobacteriota; class Terriglobia; order Terriglobales; family Acidobacteriaceae; genus TOLSYN. The sequence continues at coordinate 825,640 of CAWIPV010000001.1, forward strand.
ACACTGCCCCGGATACAGCCTGCGGGACACACGATTTTATCACCTCAATGTTGGGCAAGGATGTAAGGCAAGCGGCTTTACGCGAGGTTAAGCAAGTTAGCATCCGAACCTCCAAGAGCTCGCCTTCTGATCGCTCCAGTAACAGTCGCTTGCGCCTAATACTTACATCCAAAAGCTTGCATCCAATTCATCCCACAACGAATCTACAATCCCGGCACGGCGTTCACGAACGCCGCATTCCGTTTGCAATCTGTATGGCCGAGCAACCCTTTCGAAGCAACCGAGGAGTAGGTATGGCTACTATCACTGCATCGCATCTCGATCAATCCGCTCTGACTTTCATTGATCGCACCCACAAACTTTTCATCAACGGAAAATGGGTGGGAGCCGAATCCGGCCATACCTTCCCAACCTACAACCCCGCCACCGGAGAGGTGCTATCGCAAGTGGCCGAGGGTGATAAAGCGGATGTTGACGCCGCGGTGCGCGCCGCCCGCGAAGCATTCGACCACGGCCCATGGCGCAAACTCACCGCCTCCGAGCGTGGACGCATGATCTGGAAGCTGGCCGATCTGCTGGAGCAACACACCGAAGAATTCGCAACCCTTGAAAGTCTCGATAACGGAAAGCCGCTCGCCGTCGCCCGCGCCGCCGATGTTCCCCTGGCCGTCGATCTCCTCCGCTACATGTCCGGCTGGACGACCAAGATCGAGGGCAACACAATTCCGATTTCGGTTCCCTACACTCCCGGCGCTCGCTATCACGCCTTTACCTTGCGCGAGCCCGTCGGCGTCGTCGCTCAGGTCATTCCCTGGAACTTCCCGCTGCTCATGGCCGCCTGGAAGATCGGCCCCGCGTTGGCTGCTGGCTGCACCATCATTCTCAAGCCCGCCGAGCAAACTCCCTTGACTGCGATCCGCTTGGGCGAACTGATTCAGGAGGTCGGCTTCCCCGAAGGCGTAATTAACATCGTGACCGGCTTTGGCGAAACCGCCGGCGCTGCCCTGGCCGCTCATCCCCAGGTCGACAAAATCGCATTCACCGGCTCCACCGAAGTCGGCAAGCTAATTCTCCATGCCGCCACCGGCAACCTGAAGAAGGTGACGCTTGAACTGGGAGGCAAGTCCCCCAACGTCATCATGAGCGACGCCGATCTCGACGTTGCCATTCCCGGCGCAGCCAGCGCCATCTTCTTCAACCAGGGCCAGTGCTGCTGCGCCGGTTCGCGCCTCTACGTCCACAAATCAATCTATGACAAAGTAGTGGATGGCATCTCCAGCATGGCGAAGAAGATCTGCGTCGGCCCCGGATGGGAGCCTGGCACGCAACTCGGCCCGCTGGTCTCGGAAGAGCAGTTGCACCGCGTCAAAGGCTACATCGATGGCGGATTAGTCGAGGGTGCCTGCGCCATGACCGGTGGACACCAGATCGGCGACAAAGGCTATTTCGTCGAGCCCACCGTGCTCGTGCACACCAACAAGGACATGAAGATCGTCCGCGAAGAGATCTTCGGTCCCGTCGTCACCGCCATGCCCTACGACTCCATGGATGAGCTAGTCGATCAGGCCAACGATTCCTCCTACGGCCTCGCTGCCGGCGTCTGGACCAACAATCTCGCCAAGGCGCACCAGTTAGCCGCCGCCATGCGTGCCGGAACCGTCTGGATCAACTGCTACAACATCTTCGACGCCGCGCTTCCCTTCGGCGGATACAAGGAGAGCGGCTGGGGCCGCGAGATGGGCCACAACGCCATCGACGCCTACACCGAAACCAAATCCGTCTGCATGAAAGTTGCCTAGCCGTACAAACGCAACAAGGGACGAGGATGCACCTCGCCCCTTGTTCTGCGATCTTTCGCCAATCTATCGAAGCGCGCGAACTACTTTGCTTTTGCTACCACTACGCGATCCACTTCCTTCAACCGGGCCGCCTTGCCGCGCAGTGCGCGCAGGTAATACAGCTTGGCGCGACGCACCTTGGCCGAGCGAACCACTTCCAGCTTTTCGATGATCCGGCTGCCCAGCGGGAAGATACGTTCCACGCCCTGCCCAAAGCTCATCTTGCGAACCGTGAAGCTCGGCTGCTGGCCATTGGCCTTCTTGATCACGATGCCTTCAAAGATCTGGATGCGTTCTTTGTCGCCTTCCTTGATCTTCACGTGAACCTTAAGGGTGTCACCCACCGCGAAGCTGGGAAGGTCGGTGCGCTGCACTTTCGCAAGCATCCGGGTAATGATGGGAGATGACGACATAACGATTTCCTCTTCTCTTCTCGGATGCCGGGGCAAACAGCCCTGGTGCATCCCGTAATCTTTCTAATTTTTCTCGGCCTCGCGTTTACATTCGCGAAGCAATGCCTTGTCTTCCGGACTGAGCGCCACCTTCTCCAGAAGGTCGGGGCGGTTTCTCAGCGTTTTTTCCAGTGCCCGCCGCCGTCGCCAGCGCCGGATTTCCTCATGGTTCCCATTCATCAGCACATCTGGAACCGCGATGCCGCGAAATTCCGCCGGACGCGTGTAGTGCGGATAATCCAGCAGGCCACCGGTTGCAACCGTCGAATCCGGCTCCAGCCTTCCGCGCTCGTCGAACCTTGCCTCTGCCTCCACTCCGCTGAAGCTCTCGGTTTTGGCCGAGGCCTCGTTGCCCAGTGCTCCGGGCAGCAGCCGTGTCACGCAGTCCAAAATGAGCGCGGCGCCAAGTTCTCCGCCGCTCATCACAAAGTCGCCGACCGATACCTCGCGATCTGCCAGGCACTCGGTCACACGTTCATCCACGCCCTCGTAGCGTCCGCACAGAAACGTAATGCGCTCCAGCCCGGCCAGCTCCTGCGCCATCGCCTGCGAGAATATTTTCCCCGCCGCCGACAACATCACCACCGATTCCCTGGCCGTACCGCTCACCCGCTCTGCTCTTGCCGCAACGCCAAGCGATTCAACGCAGGCAAACAGCGGATCAGGTTTCAGCAGCATTCCCTCGCCGCCGCCAAATGGACGATCGTCCACCGTGCGGTGACGGTCCTGCGTAAACTCCCGCAGATCGTGGACTCCGATTTCAATGAGCCCGGCATTGCGCGCCTTGCGCACGATGCCGTAATCCAGGGGACCACGAAAAAAGTCCGGAAAGATGGTAACGATCTCAAACCGCACTTCCTGCCCTCTGTGTCGACCGCCCTGCCTATTGCTTCGGCTGCCGTTCTTTCTTCCCCGCGCTGAGCGGAGCGTCCAGTTCCAGCATGCCTTCCGGCAGTTGCATCTCAATCCGCTTGCCCTTCAAGTCCAGCTTTCTGGTAAAGCCTTCCACAAAGGGAATCATGAACTCTCTGCCGCTCTCGTTGTTCACGATCAGCAGCGGGGCCGTTCCCGCCCCAAAATTTACATCTACAACCGTTCCAATTTCCCGCCCCGCACTTGGATGCCCCGCCTGGCTCACTTCCACCACCGTGCATCCCAGCAGTTCGCTTACATAGTAGGCGCCCGATTCCAGCTCCGCGCGCTCTCCGGCAGGAATCTGAATCTCCGACCCCAGCAGCTTTTCCGCCTCTTCGATCGAGTCCACGCCCTCGAACTTGAACACCATGCCGCCCTTGTGAGGCCAGTACTCTTCCAGGTGCAGTTCGCGGCGCTTATCGCTCTCCGGAGTCCAAGCATAGAGAGTGCGCCGTTGCTCGAATCGTTCGGGAAAGTCCGTGTACAACTCCGCCGCAACTTCTCCCACGCGGCCTTGTACTTTCGCCACGCGAGCAATCGTAATAAATGCGGCGTTGCCCGAATCCTCTCCCATAGCGCCTGCCGACTCCACCTTACTCAACAATGTCGAGCGAGCAACGCTGCCCATTCTTCTCCGCCGCGGCGGAAAGAATCGTGCGTAGCGCCCTTGCGGTACGCCCTGAGCGGCCAATCACGCGGCCCAAGTCATCTTCGGCAACCTCCAGCTCCAGCTTCACGTATGCGCTGTCGCCTGAGACCACAACCGAAACTTCCTCGGGAGAATCCACGAGAGCCGTAGCCAGCTCTTTTGCGAGTTCGGGTAAATTGGCGGACATGGCCTCTGCTCCTCGCCTACGCTACCGGCTCAGCCGCAGCCGAAGCCGTCGCAGCGTTCTTGTAAAGGCGTGCCAGCGTCGGCGAGAACTGTGCCCCTTTGCCGAGCCAGTACTCGATGCGATCCTTCTTCAGGTCCACCGTTGCAGGGTTGGTGCGCGGATTATAGAGACCCACAACTTCAATCGAACGGCCGTCGCGCGCGCGATCCTTTTCGATGACAACAATGCGATAAACAGGCTGCTTACGCGCCCCACGGCGCGAAAGACGAATCATTAACACAGGCTTATTTCCTCTCTTCGCTTTTAACTCCAGCGCTCGACATCTCCGGAGGGGCTTTTTGCCTTTTCGGAGACCGGAAATCGCAACCGGCTACGCCAGTCTCGATTCGAACGCTGTATGCCCGCCGCACTCGGCGCTTTCGGCGAATCGACATCCGCCACGGGCTCCACCACAAAGGAACAACCAGACACACGTCCAGCCAACACTTGCAGCACTTTTTATTATCGCGGAACTTCCGCTCACTGGCAAGCCTGCGCCGCTGGTGCTGCCAGCATTCCATCTATTTTCGGAGAATGGGGCCGTCGCGGTGCTGGCTCCTGCCTCTTTACGCGACGTCCTTCAATGCCTGACCTGGCTGTGTCTCTCCGCACCATTTGCACTTGCGCGCAGCAATCGCGATGGACTCCAGACACTCCGGGCAGGTCTTTGTCGAAGGATCGGGTGTCGCCTGTCCTCGTGCCTGCCGCGTCTTCCACGCATTCATTGGAGCCACCATCGCGAAGTACACTGCACCGGCAATCAGCAGAAATGAGATCAATGCGTTCAGAAACAGCCCATACTTGATCTCGCTTCCATTCAGGTGCCCCACCAGCGCGGAAAAATCCGGCTTGCCAACAATCGCCGCAATCAACGGCGTCAGAACGTTGCCAACGAACGCCGTAATCACGGCTCCGAAGGCCGCGCCAATAACCACGGCAACAGCAAGGTCAATGACGTTGCCCCGCAGGATGAACTCCCGGAATCCCTTGAACATAGCCCCTCCGATGTAGCTGCAACCAGCTAGCTGCGCAACTACTCCGCAATTAGGATGTCAATTAGATGCGCGCGGGTGTGCTCTGGTGGTTCGGGTGACCCATTCAATCCCTCCTTTGGGCTTGAATGGGTCCTCGCAGTGTCTTATTCCGCGCCCGGAACCGGTGTCGGCGGAGTCGTTACCTTGGCTCCGAAGATGTTACTCAGCAGATCCGGTTTGCTGCTATCGCGCATCAGGTGCGGATGCCGCGGGCCATCGAAGTAGTCGAGCGAAACCGTGCGAAAGTACTCGGTGTTCTCCACCAGCAACTGAATCGGCTGGTGCGACTTCTGTGCCTCGCGCATCGCCGCCAGCAGAAACTCCGGCGAATATTTCCGTCCGTTGACCGCCGTAATCTTCATCCCCGGCCCAATGCCGTTCTTCGCCGCAATTCCATCCTCGATCGCGTCCATCACCAAGCCATCTTTGCCGAGCACCAGTCCGACCGACGCGCTCTCGTCAAAGCCCCGTCCCTCCTGCTCGCGCAGTTTGGCAATCGTGTTCGGCTGATCGTTGTAGACCACCATCCAGCCGCTGTTTGCAATGCCTCCCAGCGGCGCATGTTCGGCTATCTTCACCACCCGGTCGTTAAGAAATCCGCGCCAGTCATGCGGCTGTACCTGGTTCAGCGCGTTCACCACATCGTCGAACTTGTAGGTCTTCACCTCTGGCGCCGTGTCGCGGCCGCCATAAAAGAGATGGGCAAAGTCGTCCATCGATTTTTTTCCGCCGCTCTTCTGACGAATAATCGTGTCCGCCTCCAGCCAGATCAGCGCGCCCTCGTCGTAGAAGTCCACGCTGCGCCGATAGTTGCTGAACGCTACCGAGGCTTCGTACAAAATTTGCGCCGCCGTCGCCGTATCTTCCAGCGGACGCCACTTGCGCCCCGGACGGTACGAGTATGTCATCGCGATCCCGGCAAGCTGTTCGTGCCACTGCTCCGGCGTCGCCAACCCGCTGCGCGCCGCCAGCACGTAGCCAAAGTATTCGGTCAGCCCCTCATAAACCCATAGCAGATTGCCTTCCATCGGCGTTTCGTAATCCGGTGTCGCCAATCCCGCCGGACGCCGGTACTTGCCGTTCCATGAGTGCGTGTATTCATGCGGCAGCAGCGATGCGCCCAGCGTCCACTGGGTCGGATCGGTCAGATATCCCTCGCCCATCCGGCTGTCATTTGACTCATGATGCTCCAGTCCAAAGTGTGCAACATGATCGCTCAGCGTCAACAGAAAGTGATACTCCCGGTAGTGCCGTGCACCGTACAGCGCACCGGCTTCGGCCACCAGATTGTCAAACGCCGCAGTCTGTTGCGGCAACATCTGCAACGCCGCCGCCGAGTCGGCCACTATATCCATCTCGTGCGCCGGACTCTGCCCCGCCCGCAGCGCAACCTTCTTCATGTACTGCCCCATCAGTACCGGCGAATCCACCAGCGTCGTCAACGATGCCAGCGCAAATTCAACTCGCCCACCCCCAATGGAGGATTGCGGCAGCGCGCTTCCCCACTGCCAGTTGTCCGGCACTTTCAGCGATGCCTTCACCCCGATCTCATCCGAGCCGAACCCCTTCGGATACAGAACCATCCAGTTCCACGAGAGCACCGCAAGCTTCTCGGTGGCCGAAGAGCCGGCACTGAAGTTCCCCGGCGTCTCCACCGGACTCAGATAGTCCAGCGTGGCATCAATCGAACTCACCCCCGCCGGAACCTCGACGTGAAACGCATACATATCCACCGGGTCGCGGTACCACCTGAGCACGTCCCCATTAGCACGAAAATAGATTCCCGCCGTGTCCACCACGGGCCCGGTGGGCCCATGTTCGCCAGGAATCCACTTCGGGTACAGAACCACGAAATCGCCCGGCGTCGCCGGAATCGTCAGCCGCGCATGAAACACCTTGCGCGGCGCCTCGGTGGCATCCACCGCAAGCGTCTCCACCAACGTGAATCCCGAGGTCCGGATCGAACTGCTCTGCGCCGGACCACTCTGCGCCAAAGCGGACGCAGCCGCCAGAACCACCACCAGCCACGCACAACGCAACTTTCGCATTGCAGCTCCTGTAAAGAATTCGCCTGCGGATTTCACAATCCGGTACGCCTGGGAAAGCGCCATTCATGCCCGATCGCGGGACAAAGACGCTTGCCTCCAGCTACAAGTTTTTGAGTTTAACAGATGCCGGCGCCCGCAGCCGGAGCGGACTCCCGTGCTGCGTCCCCGGCTGCAATCCATGGCGGCACTCGGCTTTCTCAATCAGCATCCTCCAGCTTTGTTATCATTCCCATGTGTGGCGTGGAGAAAAAGGCGGACGCTTTATCACCTTCGAGGGCCTCGATGGTTGCGGCAAAAGCACGCACCAGCAAAGGCTCGCCGATTTCCTGCGCGAGAAAGGCGTAGAAGTCCTCACCACGCGCGAGCCCGGAGGCACCGAAATGGGAGAGCGCGTCCGTGGTATTCTGCTCGATTCGCGCACCCGTGGACTAGCTCCCTTGGCCGAACTCGCCCTCATGTTCGCCTCCCGGGCGCAGCAGATCTCCGAGGTCATTCGCCCTGCCATGAATCGCGGCACGTGGGTGTTGTGCGACCGCTACACCGACTCCTCCGAGGCCTACCAGGGTGCCGGACGCCAGCTTGGTGCCGAGGCGGTGCTCACCCTGCATCGCGTACTCTGCCTCGGCCTCCAGCCCGACCTCACCATTCTGCTCGACAATGATCCGGCCGACAGCGTAGCGCGGGCGCGGCGAAGGAATCTCGCTGCCGGGCGCGAGGTGGACGAAAATCGCTTCGAGCAGGAAAATCACGCCTTCTTCGACCGCGTCCATCAGCAGTTCATAACCATCGCCCACCGCGAACCCCAGCGCGTCGTAACCATTGACGCCCGCCGTCCCAAGGACGTGGTTCACCAGGACATCGTGGCCGCCGTGCGCGAGCGCCTGCTGGCCCGGCGGGACTAGCTATGGGATTCGATCAGTTTCGCGGAAATGCCACTACGGTTTCACGCCTCCGCGAGATGATCGCCCGCGACCACCTCCCTCACGCCATCATCCTCACCGGTCCCCGCGGAGCCGGAAAGTTCACCTTGGCGCAGATGGTTGCCAAAGCCGTAAATTGTCTCGAACACCCCCTGGCCGCCGATGGTCTGCCCGACTTCTGCGGCCGCTGCCCCAATTGCGAGCGAATCGCTCAAGCCGATGCCCTCGACCAGCGCTTCGCCGAAGCCGTGGAGATCCGCGAAAATCTACGCGAGAGCGACAAGCGCGAGACTCGCATCTTCGTGCAAACCCATCCCGAAGTTCTGGTCATCCCGCCCGATCCCCCGCAAATGCTGGTCAAAGTGGACCAAGTGCGTCACGTCATCGGCGAAATGTACTATCGCCCCCGCGAGGGCCGCCAGAAGTTCTACATCTTCTCCGAATCGAATTTCATGAAAGAGGCGGCCAACGCTCTGCTAAAGGTCTTGGAGGAGCCGCCCGACTTCGCCACACTGTTTCTGCTGGCGGAAAACTCCAACGCCCTGCTGCCTACCATTCGCTCCCGTTGCATTACTCTGCGCCTCGCGCCTCTGTCTGCCGCCGAGATCGGCCAGGACCTCGCCCTGCGCACCGAGTGGACGGCCGCGCAGAAAATATTGGTGGCCCGCCTATGCGCCGGAGCTGTGGGACGCGCACGCAGCTTTGATCTCACCGCATACCTCACCGCCCGCAAGGACGCGCTGCTATTGCTGACTACCGCCTTGGGCGAAAACGACCACTCCTCCCTCTTTCGCGCCACCGAGGCCTACCGCGCCGGAGGCGAGGGCAAAGCCAAGACCGATCTGCTGATCTCGGTGCTCTACTCGATTCTCGAAGACCTGATCTTTCTCAAGGCAGGCTCGCTCGAACTGATGCGCAACCAGGATCTGCAAGCGGAGCTGACCGCCATGGCCGCGCAGATCAGCTTTGATTGGATCGTGCGCGCCACCGACGGCCTCGGCGACGTGCAGAACGGCATGCGCCGCAACCTGCTCCGCTCGCTCTCCTTGGACGGCTTCTCCAGTTCGATCGAGACCTAGCGCCGGTCTAGATTTTCCACCTCGCACCAAAGTCTTGGCATCTCCAGCCACCCACCTTCGTCACGCCCTGTGGGGTTAAGACTTTTATTGTTTTTCGCCCTGCCCGTGTGGTAACGTGTGAGACACGAATCACTGTAATCCTCTTCCAGGAAATCAGCTTCCGCGCTCCTTTGGCGTGTGCGTTTCTGTGTCCCTAGCGGAGGAGCCCTCAGTGTACTTCGAAGCGTCTTTCTAATACTCCCTATGGGGGCTTGTATGAGAAACGGACCTGACTCTACCGCAGCAGTTCGGGCGCCCGAACCGGAGAGCTTTGGCAACCGCAAATTAATTCGTCCTTCACTCAACCGCGAGCAGGCTCGCCTTACCGAAGCCGCAGTCGAGCGCCGCGAACGGACCGCACGCACCCCCGAACGCACCTCCGCAGCCCAAAAACCTGCACCTGCGGAACAAACCCACGCGGAAAATTTCTACTACCAGAAACAGATGCAAAGCAAAACTGCGATGGTCGTAGTCACCCGCGAGGGAGAACAACTGCGCGGGGTCATCGAGTGGTACGACAAGAACTGCATCAAGCTCAACCGCGCCGGTGAATCCAACCTGCTAGTCTACAAATCCAGCATTCGATACATGTATAAAGAAGCCGAAGAAGTAAGGAAATAAGAAGTAATAACGCAGTTGCTCGAAAGCCCGCCTTGCGCGGGCTTTTCTACTTTGCGGCCTTGCGCAGGCGGTCCCGCACAGCCAGCCCAATCCCATCCGCCGGAGGCATTGGACAAATCATCACATCGACCCCGCGATTGTCCAGCGCGCGCATCTGCGAATACAACTCTCGTGCCAGAGATTCCGGCTCGCTCCAACTCCCCCAGGGCACCGCGATCACCCCCGCGCCCGCCGCAGACCATCCTGATCCGGCCCACCCATTCGGCAGCAACACTCCCACCCGCTTTTCGCCAGCTTCCTGCGCCAGCACCCGCCTAAGTTCGGCTTCGCTCTCCACCAAAATCAGCCGCGCTCGCGGCGCATAGTGACGAAGTCCCAGCCCAGGAGATTCCAGCGTCTCCGGCGGAGCTTCCGAGGAAACTCCGCGCTCGGCCACCGCCACATCGCCCAGCACGCGGCGAATCTGCTCGGCGGTAATTCCTCCAGGGCGATAGATGATGGCCGGATCGGTGGTGGGATCAACTACCGTGGACTCCACGCCAACATCGCATGCGCCTGCGTCCAGAATGGCGTCAATGCGCCCCTCCAGGTCGGCGAGCACATGCTCTGCCGTAGTTGGGCTGGTATGTCCGAATCGATTGGCGCTCGGTGCCGCCACTGGCACTCCCGCCGCCGCGATCAATGCCAGCGCCACCGCATGAGCAGGCACCCGCACCCCTGCTTTTTCGCGCCCCGCCGTGCAAACATCCGGAATCGCCGCCGTCCGGGGCAGCAGCATCGTCAGCGGCCCTGGCCAGAAGGCTGAGGCTAGCCGTTCAGCGGCCTCCGGCCACGCCAGAGTCACCCCGCGTGCGCCTGTCACATCCGCCACGTGCACAATCACCGGGTCCCAGTGCGGACGCTCTTTGGCGGCAAAGATCTTCTCCACCGCATCGCTGTCCAGAGCGTTGGCCCCCAACCCATACACTGTCTCGGTAGGAAACGCCACCAGCCCGCCACGGCGAATAATCTCAGCCGCCTCCAGCAGTGCCGGTTCTGCCCCCAGTGCGGCAGAGCTCTCCATTGCGGATGGGTCAAGGCGAAGACGCAGAGTTTTCATCTACAGCTTGGGCAGCACAATGCCGGTTTGGTTCTGATACTTGCCCGCCTTGTCCTTGTAGCTGACCTCGCAAACTTCGTCGCCCTGAAAAAACAGAATCTGGCAGAGACCCTCATTGGCGTAAATCTTGGCCGGCAGTGGCGTGGTGTTGCTGATCTCCAGCGTGACAAAGCCCTCCCATTCCGGCTCAAAGGGAGTCACATTGACGATGATGCCGCAGCGCGCATAAGTAGACTTGCCCACGCAAATGGTCAGCACGTCGCGCGGAATCTTGAAGTATTCCACCGAGCGCGCCAGGGCAAAAGAGTTCGGCGGAACCATGATGCTGTCGGCGCGAACCCCCACAAACGAGCGCTCGTCGAACTTCTTCGGGTCCACCACCGCCGAGTTCACGTTGGTAAAAATCTTGAACTCGTCGGCTACCCGAAGGTCATATCCATAGGACGAAAGCCCATAGCTGATGACCCCCTCCCGCATCTGCTTCTCGCAGAACGGGCTGATCATCTCCTTCGTCTGCGCCATCTCCCGTATCCAACGGTCGCTCTTTATCGCCATTCGGACGGTCCTTTTTTCGTGGTTGTGGTTGTAAGCTCATCTTAGCATTCGCCATTCCGCCCGGAGAAGCCGTCGTGCTACTATTTGCCGCTTCTTTCGCCGTCGGCCGGGCATAGCCTTGGAAAACACTTCGCACGTGCGCGCCATATTCGTTGACAACGCTCCCCGTATTTTCTAGCATTCACTAGTAAGCCCTTGATTTTTCAATCTGAAGCGCCGGAGCCGATCGCTTGATTAAACTCGATATCATCAACGAAGTGGTGAACCGCACCGGGGTCACCAAGACCAAGGCCGAGCGCGCCGTGGAAACCGTCTTCGAGAGCATGAAGAAAGCTCTCGCCAATGGCGACCGCATCGAACTGCGCGGCTTTGGCGTCTTCAACGTGCGCCCCCGTAAAACCGGCATCGGCCGCAATCCGCGCACTGGCGCCGAGGTCAACATTCCTCCCGGTAAAGCCGTTCGCTTCAAGCCTGGCAAGGAATTGCAATCGATCGATTAGTCCCGCGATGCCGGACACCTGCTCCGGCGCCGCGCTGTGTGGCCGCGAGTGTCTCCCCGATGTCTGAATTCGTCTCCGACTCCGTGCCCCAGAATGCTCCGGCGCTCCCTCTCGAGCGTTCTCATCAGTACGCTCCCCGCCTCCGCTACCGTCTGCCGCTGTTCTTGTTGCTCCTGACTTTCTGCACCACCGTCCTGGTCGGTTCCCGCCTGCAGTTCAACTTCAACCACCACCTGGAAGCCTTTGCCAGCGGCGACGAACTGCTGCCGCTCTTTCCCCTGCAGTGGCTCTGGCAGAACCCGCGCCAACTGCTGCTCGGCGTTCCCTTTTCCCTATCGATCATGGGCATCCTGCTCTCGCATGAGATGGGACACTACCTCTTCTGCCGCCGTTACGGCGTGCGTGCTACCTTGCCGTTCTTCATCCCCGCCCCCACCCTGATCGGAACCCTCGGCGCATTCATCCGCATCGGCGGCCACATCGAGTCGCGTGCCGCCCTCTTCGATATCGGCATCGCCGGCCCCATCGCGGGCTTTGTCGTGGCCGTGCCCACCATGTTTGCCGGACTCGCCATGTCGCATCCTGTCGTGGGCACATCGGATCCCGAGTTGCAATTCGGCTTCCCGCTGATCTTCCAGTTCGCCCACGCTCTGCTGCATCACGGAGGCCCCGGTCTCGTGCACTATTACCTGCATCCGGTCGCGCTCGCCGGCTGGGCAGGAATGCTGGCAACCGCCCTGAATCTACTCCCCGGCGGACAGCTCGATGGCGGGCATATTGTCTTTGCCGTCTCGCCCGCCTTGCACAAGTTTCTTTCCTGGGCAATGGTCGCGTCCCTGGTCGCAATGGCTTGGTTTTTCTGGGTGGGATGGATGATCTGGGCCGTCCTGCTGGCATTGAGCGGATTGCAGCAGCCCAGTGTCCCCGAATGGCCCGGAGTCGGACGAGGCCGCCGATGGATGGCTCTGCTGGCCCTGGCCTTGCTCATTCTCACCCTCACCCCTGCCCCCGTCGCAAATTCCACCTTCCCCCAGGTCGCGCATCTCATCAAACACGGAAGTCGCTAAGCGTCAGCCGGATTCTCCGCAACGCCATCGGGAGCACGCATGAACCCTGCTCGCAGTTGCCCGAAAATAATCCCCTCTCTGCTCTTTCTTCTGACCGCCACGCAGCTTTGGGCAGGCCCTCCCTTTCAGACCGACGACCCTGCGCCAATCGACTTCCGGCATTACGAGTTCTACCAATTCGGCACCGTATCCAGCACCCCGGTTGAAACCGACCCGACCGGACCAGCGTTTGAATTCAACTGGGGAGCCCTACCCAACCTGCAACTCCATGTCATTCTGCCCTTCGGAGCCGTGCTCCCTTCCAACAATCCCAACTACCTGCCCGGCGGAGTCGGCCCCAGCGCCTACGGTCTCACCGATACGGAAACCGGCGCAAAGTTTCGCTTCGTACGGGAAACCAAGCATCGCCCTCAGGTTGGAATCTATCCCATGCTGGAGTTGCCCACCGGAAGCTACAGCAAGGGCCTGGGTGTCGGAAAAGTCTGGTATAAGCTGCCGCTCTGGATTCAAAAAAGCTCGGGCGAATGGACGGGTTACGGCGGCATCGGATACCAGGTCGTCCCCCAGCATCAGTACCGTAATTTCCTCTACGCGGGCTGGTTACTGCAACGAAACCTTGGCAAGAGACTCACGCTGGGAGCCGAGATTTTCTCCCACCAAAAGGAAGGTTTCGCCACCCCCCAGACAAAATCCGCCACCATGGTGGACCTCGGCGGATACTACTACATCAGGAATCCGGCCCTACAACTGCTCTTCGCCTACGGGCATTCGGTGATTGGGCAAACCGAAAATTACGCCTATCTCGGTCTTTACCAGACCTGGGGATCCCACGCCAATAAGGCCTCCAATGGATTCCTGTCTTACCTATTCCACTCACATTCAAATGAATGAAGATGGCGTGATTTCGGTGCAAACCATCGCTTTTTTGCCAGCTACTCAGGATTAAACCTTACTTACACTGCGATTCACCTAGAGGGATTTACCTAAGATCCTTAGGGCTTTAGGCCAATCCCTTTATCCCCCACGCTCCCCGATAGTGGAACTGTCAGCGCACGACCATGTTCTTCCGCACTGACCAGATTCTTCTACTTGGGACTCAATGAATAAACTCCTCTTCGCCACTCTCATTCTTGGTCTATCTGTAAGCGTCGCATGCGGTAGCGGCAGTAACTCTGCCCAAAGTGGCCAGTCGAACTCAACCGGTTCTGCCTCCAGTGCAACGCCTGCGGCTTCAACACCAACCTCGACCACCCTGGCTGCGGAAACCAGCAACAACACGAGCGCCTCATCGAGTTTCCCCGGATGGACAGACGGTAATATTGCGCCCACCAACGTCAGCAAGGTGGATGTTCACAATCTCTTGTATTCCGGCACGAACTCCAAGGTGTATGCCCACCTCATGCCATGGTTTGGCGACAGCTCCCACAAGGACATCGGCTACACCTCTTGGAGCGCATCCCAGGTTGCCCTCCAGGTCAACGACATGATCTCCCGCGGAATCAACGGCATGGTCATCGACTGGTACGGACCCAACAACGTCAACCTCAATACCGCGACTCAGTTGATCTTCCAGGAAGCCGTGAAGCATCCCGGCTTTGAGGTGGCCGTCATGCTTGATGCCGGTGGCGTTACCGGCGATCCCACCACCTCGGTTGTCGCGGCCCTCAATTACATCCGTACGACCTACCAAACCTCCCCGGCCTATATGTTCAAAGGTGGCCGCCCGGTCGATCCTTTCTTCGGCGTAGAAACTCTGGCTGTCAACTGGGCGACGGTGCAAGCCTCCGTACCGGGCAATCCAATTTATGTCTTTGAGAACGCCTCGGGCTTCACCCTGACCCCGTCGGATGGCGCATTCGCCTGGGTCGGTGCCTTTGACAACCCCGACGACTGGGGCCAGAGCTATCTCGACAGCTTCTACACCACTGCCATCTCGCATCCGACCGAACACACCTTCGCTTCCACCAAGAAGGGTTTCAACGACACCATGGCTGCCTGGACCATGGACCGCATCATCAATCAGAACTGCGGCAGCACCTGGCTCAACACCTTCAAGCAAATCAACAACTACTACTCGCAAACCAATCAGTTGGAGTCGCTGCAACTCGTTACCTGGAACGACTACGAGGAAGGCACCGAGATCGAGACCGGCATTGACAACTGCCTGAGCATCAGCCAGCCCTCAGTCAACGGCTCAACGGTAAGTTGGAGCGTGGTGCCGAGCAGTTCGTTGGCCTCTGTGGATACGATCGATCATTTCGCAGTCTATGCCACCACCGACGGAAGCAACCTGACCCTTGTAGCCAACAACATTCCCAACACCGCAACCTCGGCCAGTCTCTCCAGCACTCCGAGCGGCGCAAAGTACTACGTGAAAGCGGTTGGCATAAACTCCGTCGTCAACCATCTGTCACCGGAAAGCGATTAACCTCTCTCTCCGCTTCTGCCTTCGCGCAATCAAACAGAAAGTGCCGTTGGGTCAACCCAACGGCACTTTTACGTCTGAGTTCCCCGAAAGCCCCCAGCACTACGTCAGCGACATCGCATCCACATCCACGATGATGTTCGTCCGCGGAATCTTATGCTGCTGTGCCGTTGCCAGCATCGCGCGCAGCACAAAGTTCAACCGCTCGCGGCTCCCCGCCTTCAGCACAAAGTGAAAGCGGTAATCCTTTTTCAGCCGTATAATCGGCGCTGGAGCCGGCCCCATCACCCGCACTCCCTCATGCCGCACCTGCTCAAACCATCGCCCCAGCAGCCCGGAGTAGCGTAGCGCCTCCTCCTGCTTTTCACTGCGCACCACAATGTTGGCCAGCGCGTCGAACGGCGGATAGTGCATCCATCCCCGGAAGCGTAGCTCTTTTTCCGCAAAACCGTGATAGTCGTGGCGCGCCGCGAACTGAACCGCATAATGATCCGGGAAGTGCGTCTGCAGCACCACCTTGCCCAGCATCTCACCGCGCCCGGCTCGCCCGGCCACCTGCGTCAGCAATTGAAACGTCCGCTCGGCGGCGCGAAAATCCGGCAGCCCCAGCGCCGTATCTGCGCCCACCACGCCCACCAGGGTAACCCCGTGCACGTCATGCCCCTTGGCAATCATCTGCGTGCCCACCAGCAGGTCGATCTCGCCCGCCTGAAAGCCGCTCAACATGCGCTCGAAATCGTCGTGCCCCCGCACCGTGTCGCGGTCCATGCGCCCAATGCGCGCCTTGGGAAACACCGTATGCAGCAGGTCCTCCAGCTTCTCCGAGCCCGTCCCCAAAAACTGCACATACTCGCTGCCGCACTTCGGACAGCTCTTCGGCACCGCCTCCTGGTAGCCGCAGTAATGGCACAGCAACCGCATCTGACGCTTGTGATACGTCATCGCCACGGCGCAGTCGCGACACTGCAAAGTATCTCCGCAAGCGCGGCACATCACCCACGCCGAGTACCCCCGCCGATTGAGCAGAATCATCGCCTGCTCGCCCCGATCCAGGCTCGCCGTCGTCTCCTCGATCAGTCTGCGCGACAGCACGCTCTCCTTGCCCGTCGCCTGAAACTCCGCCCGCATGTCCACCAGTTCCACCTCCGGCAGCGGACGCTCCTGCACTCTGTCCGGCAACTCAATCAGCGAATACTTCGCCCGCGCGCCAGCGGCCGGAGCGGTATCCTTCGCCGCGCCAGCGCCTGCGGCCGGAGCGGCGTCCTTCGCGTACCCGGCTCCGGAGCGAGCGCCCGCACTGGGCACCTGCGTCGCGTTGTAGTAGCTCTCCAGCGAAGGCGTAGCCGACCCCAGCACCACGGTCGCGTTCAGCGCCTTGGCGCGCACCACCGCCACGTCGCGTCCGTGATAGCGCGGCGTCTCTTCCTGCTTGTAGCTGTTGTCGTGCTCCTCGTCGACGATGATCAACGCCAACTCGCGTACCGGAGCAAAGATCGCCGAACGCGTGCCCACCGCAATCCGCGCCTCGCCGCGCCGGATGCGGTGCCACTGTTCGGCGCGCTCCGCATCGCTCAGCGACGAATGCAGAATCGCAACCTCATCCCCGAAAATACTGTGCAGGTCGGCGGCAACCCCCGGAGTCAGCCCAATCTCGGGCACAAGCAGAATCGAGCCCCGCCCCGCCGCCAGCACCGACTGCATCGCCGCCAGGTACACCGCTGTCTTCCCCGAGCCGGTAACCCCGTGCAGCAACGCCACCCGGAAGCGCCGCTCTTCCACGCTGCCACGAATCTCCCGCAGCGCCTCTTTCTGCCTCGCGGTAAACAGAAACTCCAGCGTAGTGCGCGGCTTCATCTGCGGAACCGCCCGCTCAGCCGCCTCCTCCACAATCTCAACCATCTCGCGCTTCACCAGCGTCTTCAGCGAACTCGGCGAAGCCCCCGCCTCGCGCAACTCCTCCATCCGCATCCGCCCCTGCGCCCCTCGAAGCAGATCCACAATCCGCTGCTGCGCCGGGTTGAGCTTCTGCGCCTTCGTCCCATCCTGGCTTCCGCTCAACGACTCGCACAGCGCTTCACCCGCCGTCCCGCCCGACGCTTGCGCCTCTTCGCACAACGCCTCGCGCAACACCGCAATCTTCACCAGCCTGCGCGCATCGCGCACCCCGGAGAGATCTTCCCGCACAATCCATCGCTTTCGCTGCAGCGTTCGCAACACCTCGCGCGACGCCCCGCTCGCCGTGCGCAGCCGCTCTTCGCGCACCAGTTCACCCTCCGCCAGCACGTCCAGCACCGCATATTCGCCGGCCCGCGCAGCCGGAGCGGCATCCGTTGCCGCGTACCCGCCAGCCCGCATCTGGTGTTCGGGATCTTTCTGCGCCCGCATGGACGAACCCACGTCTGCCGCTTCGTACAGAGCCTCGCCGCCAAGCTCGGTAATCCGGTAGCCAAACGCCTGCCGGAACTCAGCCTGCAACGGCAGCATGGTGCGATAAACTTCGCCGATCGGCGCCAGATAGTACTGCGCGATCCAGCGCCCAAGTGCCAGCAGGTTTTCGTCGAGCACCGGAACCGAGTCCAGCACCTGCAGCACCCGCTTCAGCTTGCGCGTCGCAGGAGGCTCGCAATGAACTCGCGTAACGATCCCCGATAGCTTTTTCTCTGCGCCGCGCCCAAAAGGCACCACCACTCGCCCGCCTGCAACCGGCTCCAACTCACCTGCCTCATAGGTGAAGATCGCGTCCAACGGCACCGGCAGCGCCACGTCGCAATACACCGCCTGCGTCTCAGGCGGCAGCCCGGGCAGCAGCGATTGCTGGTCTGCGGATTGAGATGAGAATTGGCCTGCCGATTCACCCGCGGATTTTTCGCATTGCACGGATGCCCCATTCAAGCCTTCTTTTGGCTTGAATGGGGCTGCTGCTGCTGCAGTTGCAGTTGCAGTTGCTTTCGAACTTGATTTTGATTTCGAGGTGTCATCCTGAGCAAAGCGAAGCCCCCCCGAGCGGCACAAATCTTCCGTGCCGCTCCCGAGGCGATTCAGCCCGGAAACGATTTCCGGCGTGTCCATCAACCCTCTGGGTTGCCATCTGGCTTGCCGTCGACGCTACGCTTCGGCGGTGTCATTCCCAGATACTTCATCACCATCTGCAGATCCAGCCACGTTTCCTTCTTTTGCCGCGGATCGCGCAGCAGATACGCCGGATGATAGGTCACCACCAGCTTGGTCGTAAAATCCGGATCGCGCTCCGGAGCACCCTGCGGCACAATGGGATGAAAATCGTAAATATGTCCGCGCAGATTCGCCATCGAATCCGATACGCCCAGCAGAAACTTTGCCGCCGTAGCCCCCAGCGCCACAATGATCTCCGGCCGCACCACGGAAATCTGCCGCATCAGGAATGGACCACAGGTTTCGCATTCATCGCGCTCGGGAGCGCGGTTTTGCGGCGGACGGCACTTCACCACGTTGCCGATGTAAACGTCTTCCCGGCGAATCCCCATGGCGGTGATCATGTTGTTCAGCAACTGCCCGGCACGGCCCACAAAGGGCTCGCCCTGCGCGTCTTCATCCGCACCCGGCCCCTCGCCAACAAACATGATGCGCGCCTGCGTGTCGCCCACTCCAAAGACGATGTTGGTGCGTCCCTGGCTCAGCTTGCAGCGCTTGCAATCGCCAATATCTTCCCGAATCACCCGCAGTGCCGCCGGTTTGTCCGTCAGAATCGCGGCAAGTTGCTCGGCATTGCCTCCAACCTCGGCGATCTCTGCCCCTAAACTTTCCCCCGCCGCTTCCTCTGCGATCGTCGCCAGTTCCTCGCGCACAATCGTCCCACCCCAGCTCACACCCGCAGGGGTTTCGCGCCGGTACAGGTCGTAGATTCCAAGCTCGCGATAATACCGCACCTGGGCCGCAACGGCCTTCCTGCTCTGCTCGTCCAGAACTTTCGCCATCTACGCGGTCACCTTAGGAGTCTGCTGCCGTGCGCGCAGCTTCACCACCACATCCAGGATGCACTCTGCCATCTCCTGTTTGCTCATCTCCGGAATCGCCACCGCTTCATCGGCGGTAATAATCTCACCCGCATTGCGCTCCGAGCCAAACCCCAGCCCCGCCACCGAAACATCGTTGAGCACAATCGCATCCAGATGCTTGCGTTCCAGCTTTCCCCGTGCGTTCTCCACCAAGTTCTGCGTCTCGGCCGCAAACCCTATCAGCAACTGCCCCGGCGCGCGCTTGGAACCCAACTCGGCAAGAATATCCACCGTAGGCCGCAGCTCCAGCTTCAGCGCCGCCTCGCGTTTAATCTTCTCGCCCGCAACCTGCGCCGGAGCGAAGTCGGCCACCGCCGCCGTCATGATCGTGATACTGGCCCCTCCAAAGCGCGCCAGCAACGCCTCGCGCATCTCCGCGCAGCTCTCCACTGCCACAAACTCCTCCACCGGCGGAGCCGTCAGCGCCGTAGGCCCGCTCACCAGCGTCACCTGCGCCCCGCGCCGCCGAGCGGCCTCGGCCAGCGCATATCCCATCTTCCCGCTGGAGCGATTCCCCAGAAAACGCACCGGATCAATCGCCTCATACGTCGGCCCGGCAGAAATCAAAACCTGCTCGCCCTTCAGCTCCGTCCGCCGTCCCAGCCGCGCCATCAACGCTTCGACGATCACATCCGTGTCCGCCAGCCGTCCCTCGCCAATCGTCCCGCACGCCAGATAACCCTCGCCCGGCTCGACGATCGTGACTCCACGCCCGCGCAACGTCGCCAGATTGGCCTGCGTCGCCGCATGACGCCACATATTCACATTCATCGCCGGCGCCACCACCACCGGAGCCGTCGTCGCAAGATACAGCGTGGAGAGAAAATCGTCCGCCAATCCCTGCGCAAAGCGAGACAGCGTTGCCGCCGTCGCCGGTGCCACCAGCAGCGCATCAATCGACTGCGCCACCCCAATGTGTTCCACCGATGAGTCCAGC
Source organism: uncultured Acidobacteriota bacterium (assembly GCA_963838135.1). Taxonomy (GTDB): domain Bacteria; phylum Acidobacteriota; class Terriglobia; order Terriglobales; family Acidobacteriaceae; genus TOLSYN. The sequence continues at coordinate 846,078 of CAWIPV010000001.1, forward strand.
GTCGAGTTCGAGTCGCGCTGCGAGAACATCTCGGTAATTACCTTCTCGCCCGTCAGCGCGGCAAAGGTCAGCGGACGCACGAACTCCTGCGCCGCCGCGGTCATCACCACCTGCACACGCACATCGCGTTCCTGCAGGCGGCGCGCAATGTCAGCCGCCTTGTACGCCGCAATGCCGCCCGTAATTCCCAGTGCAATCTTCATTGAGCCAATCGCCCTTGTTTTGAGGTGTCATCTTGAGCGCAGCGAAAGATCCCCGCAAAGCTCAACCCTTCCGAGCCGCCTCAAGTTTTTCAACCAGCCATCCCAAACTTCCGAAGTTAAAGAACATTACACGGTCGTTCTTCGAAAGCTCTCCAGAATGGGCCCCAGATTGCCCCTTACACTTTCCAGCCTGCGCGCCTGCGCCAGCGCCGCAAGCTTCTGCTCCTCGGCTCGCGAAGGCTCACGCCCAGCCGCACCAAGACGTTCCGTAAGGATGATCGCCTTCAGCGCGTCAATCGAATCGTCCAGCCGGTCGTTCACCAGAATGTAGTCGTATTCATGGTATTTTTCAATCTCCCGCGTTGCCGTCTCCAGCCGCCGTTTGATCACCGCTTCGTCGGTCATCCGTTCGGCCGTGCTGCGGCGGCGCAAGCGCTTCTCCAACTCCTGCCGTGTCGGCGGCAAGATAAAAATGCTGACCGCCTCCGGCAAGCTTTTCTGGAGCTGCGAGGCTCCCTGCACGTCGATATCGAGCAGCAGGTCGTGGCCCCGCACAATCGCATCGTCCAGAAACTTTTTCGCCGTGCCATAGTAGTTTCCAAACACGTCGGCATGTTCAAGAAATTCGCCCTTCTTGATCATGCGTTCGAAGACATCGCGGCTGGTGTAGTAATACTCGCGGCCGTTTTCTTCGCTCCCGCGCGGAGGCCGCGTCGTGTAGGAAACCGAGAATTCGAGCCGGTCCACCAGACGCTTGATTTCATTCACCAGCGTCGATTTACCGCTGCCCGAGGGCGCTGAAATTATAAAGACGAGGCTCATTCCGCGTTTCTCATTCTAGGTCGCGCTAGGTTTTTCATTCCACGTTTCTCATTCAACGTTCTGCACCTGTTCGCGGGATTTTTCAATATCACTCTTCAGCGCCAGCCCCAGTTCGGTGATCCGCATCGCATCGCCTGCCAGCCCGGTCGTCTTCGAGAGCATCGTATTTGCCTCCCGATTCATCTCCTGCAGCAAAAAGTCGAGCTTCTTGCCAACATCCTCGCCCTCTTCCAGCAAGCCCCGGAAGTGCCTGATGTGGGTCAGCAGCCGCACAATCTCTTCCTGCACGTCGCTGCGCTCGGCCAGCAGCGCCGCCTCCTGCAAAATGCGGTCGGGATCTGCCTTGCCTTCCAGCAGCTCCGCCATGCGTGCGCGAATGCGCTCCAGATGCGCCTGCAGAACCGTCCCCCGCAGCTTTTCCACTTCGCCGGTATTGCGCTCCAACAGATCCATCCGCGCCTCCAGTTCGGTGCGCGTATGGTCACCCTCCATGCGGCGGTTGGCATTCAGTTGGTCGATCAGTTCGGAGGCAGCCGGCAGCAGTGCCGCCTGCAACTCCGCCTCATCCGGCATCTCGCTGGAGGCCGAAAGCACTCCATTCACACGAAAGACCGCATTCAAATCCACTTCCCCGTGCAGGTCGAGCTCATCCCGCAACTCGCGAAATGCCTTCACATACCCGGCGACCAATTCGTGGTTGACGCTCATGCCGCAAGCCCCCGCATACTCCAGGCTTAGTGACACTTCCACATGTCCGCGGTGCATCTTCTCTTTGAAAAGCTTGCGCAGCTGTTGTTCAAAAAGTTCCGACTTCCCCGGCAGGCGCAGATGCAGATCCAGGAAGCGATGGTTCACCGACTTGGCGCTGAACGTATAAGCGGTCTTACCCTGCTGCCCCTTGATCTGGGCAAAGCCGGTCATTGAGCGGATCGCCATGATTATTCCCTGACTCCCTCCGCGTCCTGCTTGGGCGCGTCCAAATCGATAAACTGCAACTCATACAGCCGTCGATAGGTTCCCAACCGCGTCAGCAGGTCGTCATGCGAACCCTCGTCGGCAATCGTGCCGTTCTCCAGCACAAGAATACGATCCGCCCGCCGAACCGTCGAGAGACGATGCGCGATCACAAACACTGTACGCCCCGCCATCAAGTTCTGCAGTGCGGTCTGCACCAGCGCCTCGCTCTCCGAATCCAGCGCCGACGTGGCTTCGTCCAGGATGAGCACCGGCGCATTCTTCAGCAGTGCCCGCGCAATGCTCAACCGCTGCCGCTCCCCGCCCGAGAGCCTGAAGCCGCGCTCGCCGATCACCGTCTCATAGCCTTCCGGCATCCGCAGAATAAAGTCGTGCGCCAGCGCCGCCTTTGCTGCCCGCTCCACATCGTGCTGCGAAACATTCGGCTGCCCGTACGCAATGTTGTTCCGCACCGTGTCGTTGAACAGCATCGTCTCCTGCGCCACAATGCCGATCTGCCCGCGCAGCGAAGCCAGCGACACATCGCGAATATCGACGCCATCCACCAGAATCCGCCCATCCGTCACATCGAAGAAGCGCGGAATCAGATGCACCATCGTAGACTTTCCAGCCCCGCTTCCGCCCACAATCGCCAGCATCTCGCCCCGCTTCACCTCCAGGTTGATACCCTTCAGCACCTCGCGTGAATCTTCCCCGTCACCGTAGGAAAAGCGCACGTTTTCAAAGCGGATCGAATCGTGAAACCCTGGCAGCTTGCGTGGATGCGTCTTCTCCCGCACCTCGTCCTTGGCGTCCATAAACTTGAAGACCGATTCCGAAGCCCCCAGCGCCTGCTGAAAACTGTTATAGAACATCGCAAACTTGCGCACCGGCTGATACAAACTGATCGTCGCTGTGATAAACACCATGAACCCGCCTAGGCTCATGGTTCCGCGATTAATGCTGTCGCGCCCAAGCTTCACCAGCAGCGCAATGGCCACGGCCCCCAGCAGATCCATCAGAGGAGAGCTCACCGCCATCGCCTTGACATAGCGCATGTTCGCCGAGAATAGCCGCTTGGCCGCCGCTTTAAAGCGGGTCGTCTCCCAGAGTTCCATGCTGAACGCCTTGACGATGCGGTTGCCGGTGATGGTCTCGTGCAGAATGTTCTGAATCTCGGCCAGCTTGTCCTGTCCGCGCCGCGTCGTGTGCCGAACCTGTCGCCCAATCTTGCGCGAACTAACCAGAATCACCGGCACAAACAGAAGCAGAATCCACGCCAGTTTTCCACCCGCAACAATTACCAGCGCGGCGGTAAACACAAAGATAAAAAACTGCTGTAGAAATTCCGCCAGCACGCTCGACATCGCAAACTGCACCTTGTCGATGTCGTTGATGATCGCCGAAACCAGCGTCCCAGTCGGATGCTTGTGAAAAAATGCCGCCGAGCGCCGCAGCACGCTGCCGTAAATCTCATTGCGCAGGTCGGTCACCAGCCCAAAGCCGGCGTAGTTCACCAGGTATGTACCCGCGTAGTCGAAGATCCCCTTGAACAGCACCGAGAAAATCAGCGCAATTGCAACCACCGTCCATGGATTGTGAAAATGGCTGGGAACAAGCTGTTCCAGATAAATCGTGTGTTGAGTGTGCGGAATCGTAAACAGCGCCATCGAACGCCCCGGAATCTCCGGCGTCAGGACGCGATCGAAGATGGGACGGAACAGCGCCACCCGAAACGCTTCCAGCAGTCCGACCAGCGAAAACAGCCCGACGCTGGCAATCAACTGCGGCCAGTACGGCCGGACGTACCACATCAAGCGAATCAGTCGGCGCATGAACTACTCATTGAGATGGCGGCCCATTCGGCATTTTAGATGGGCGGCTCATCTGGCATTCTCAGGATTTGCGGTGCAAACTTCGATTCTACTGGAAGCGGGGTGCCTAAAACGTACTGAAAACAGGACATCGCTTCAACGCCTCTATCGCGGGCTGTCCCGATGCTCCGCCTTAACCCGGTAGCCCGCCTTGGCCAGCCGCTTCTTGATCTCCTCGGCCATGAACACCGAGCGATGCTGGCCTCCGGTGCAGCCAAACCCCACGGTCAGGTAGCTCTTCCCTTCCGCTAGATAGTGCGGCAGCAGAAACAGCAACAGATCCATCACCTTCGTGATAAATTCCTGGGTCTGCGGAAACGATCGAATGTACTTCGCCACCTGCGGGTGCCTGCCTGTATAGGGACGAAACTCAGGGATAAAGTGCGGATTCGGCAGAAAGCGCACGTCGAACACCATGTCTGCGCTCTCCGGCACGCCGCTCTTGAATCCGAAGCTCAGCATCGAAACCAGCAGCGGCTGCCGTTCGTCCCCGCTCGCTTTGAATAGCTCCACCAGATGCGTGCGCAACTCATGCACGTTGAACTTCGAAGTGTCGATCTCCAGATCGGCAATGTTGCGGATCGGCCCCAGCCTGCGCCGCTCACTCGTAATCGAACTCGGCACCGACGCCGCCGAACCCAGTGGATGTGGCCGCCGGGTTTCGCTGAAGCGCCGCACCAGCACCTTGTCGCTGGTGTCCAGATAGATCAGTTTCACGTCCATCCGCTTCTTCAGATCGCCGATGATCGCCGGAAGCTGTTCCAGCCGGCTGCCCTCGCGAATATCCACTACGATGGCGGCATTCTTGTTGTCGCGGGTGTCCTCAATCAGCTGTGCAAAGCTGGGGATCAACTCCGCCGGCAGATTGTCCACGCAGTAGTACCCCATGTCCTCGAAGACCTTCAGGGCGGTGATCTTCCCCGAGCCGCTCAAGCCAGTGATCATCACCAGCTTGGCCCTTGGTCCTTCGCTCTTGCGCTCCAGCTCTGCTTCCGCCTGGTCAACCTGGTCTACAGGTTGGACAGAACCAGCTTTGCGATCCTTACGTGCCATGAACGTAATTTAGCAGCACAAGGCAATCGGGACAAAGCTCATACTCGTCCTAAGGCCTAAATAGGCGGTTACATACGAGGTTACATGTATAACGCGCCCTATCTTTTGGCCCGGTTCTATCTATCTTTCAACCATAACGCAGATGAGCGTGCGCCACGGCCATCTTCGCCGCTACGCACGCTCACCCCGAATCCATGATTCCCGCGCCATTCCTACGGCACTACGATTAGCTCCAACTTCCCATCCTTGCGGCGATGCAGTACGCGCGCAATGCTCTTCTTATCGCGGAAGATGAAGACTTCCAGGTCGCGGAATTCGCACTCCTTTACCGCCTCTTCAATCGTCATCGGCTGCAGCGCCACCGATTCCTGGCTCCTCACCAGATGAGCTTCCGTCATCTTGGGCTTGGAGGGAAATTTGTGCACCACCACCGGAACCGCCGCCACCGCCGCGGCGCCAATCGCAATCGGCAGTTCCACCTCCGGAGCCTCGCGCTTCCAGGTTGGCTTCTCTGCCCGCTTCGTGTCGCGCTTGCGCGTGGCCGACTTCACGTATTGCTTTTCAATGTGCTCCAGAGCCTCGTCAATGGCAACCAGAATGTCGGTGGCTTCGCCGTGCCCCACCAGCTTCTTGGTCCGTCGCGTCAATGTGATCTCGGCGATGCGGCGCTGTTTCTCCGCCGTCAAAATCACCTTGCTGCTGCAGTTGTCGCCCACTATCTTTGCAAGCTTCGCCAGTCCCGCCTCTACTTCCTTGCGAATCTTGGGAGTGATGTCGAATTGCCTACCGGTGTAATCCACAATCATTCGATTTCTCCTCCTTCTTACCAAACCCCAACTTGTCCTCCAGCCCTTTTCGGTCCCGGAGGCCACTTCGTCCAGAGCCGAAATCAACAGAACCAACGGCTCCATCAACCGTCAACGATAGGCGAACCCGGAGCATTTCGCCCCTAGGCTCGCGCCACGGAAAAAATTACCGTGGGCGTTTGGTTATATCAGATGCGGAAAGGCACTGCCAGTCTTGCGGACCTGAGGAAGCAAGGAATTTACTTTTTTGTCCGCCGCTGATGGGTCGAGGGAATCTTCATATCCTCGCGGTATTTTGCCACCGTCCGCCGCGTCACCTGGATTCCCTGGGACTGCAGAATACGGGTAATCTGCTCATCGGTCAGCGGCCGCGTGGAATCCTCTTCCTCGATCAGCTTCTTCACCCTGCGCTTCAGAATCAGCAGCGACGTCGCTCCGCCCTCGGGTCCGTTCACGCTTTCGCTGAAGAAATACCGCAGCTCGAACACTCCCTGCGGCGTATGTGCGTACTTGCTGGCCACCGCCCGGCTCACCGTCGACGGGTGCACCCCGATCTCCTCAGCCACTTCCTTGATCATCATCGGCTTCAGATAGTCGATGCCAAAATCCAGAAACTCCGTCTGCCGCCCCACGATCGCGTAGCATACCTTCATGATCGTCTGCTTGCGTTGTTCGATGTTCTTGATCAGCTGCATCGCCGACTTGTAGCGCTCCTTCACATAGGTGCGCACGTCCTTCTCGTTGCCGTCCTTGCTCAGCATCTTCTTGTAAGTCGGGTTCAGCCTAAGCTGCGGCATGTCTTCGTCGTTCATCACCACCAGGTATTCGTCCCCCTGCTTGATGATCGCTACGTCGGGCTCGATCAGCCGCGTCTCCGGGATGTTGTAGCGAAGTCCCGGCTTCGGGTCCAGCGTGCGGATCAAGTCCACGCAGCGCTCCACCCTTTCCATGCTCTTGCCCATCGCCCGGCCAATCTCGCGAATCTGCTTGTTCTGCAGCGCGTGGAGATGCTTATCTGCAATCACCATGGCGTCTTCCAGCAGCTCGGGCATATCCAGTTCGCCGCCGCGCTCATCGTGCACCCGCATCAGATCCTTCAGTTGGGCCATCAGGCACTCGCGCAGATCGCGCGCCGCAACCCCAACCGGGTCCATCTGCCGAACCATATCCAGCGCCTCGTGCAGCGCATCGCGGCCAAACAGCGCCTTGCTCGGAGGATTCGGCTTGGGAACCAGCTTGGGACGCTCCACCGAGCCCACATCCACCGCCACCGATTCGACTGCGTCAATCTCCTGTTCCAGCAGTGCCCCGCCCTGCAGTGCACTTAACGAACCAGCACCCTGCTCCAGCAGCTCCTCGTCGCTGGACAACAGGTAGCCGTCGTCGCCCAGGTTTCCAATAATCAGCTCTGCCGCCGCCAGCACGTCGTCCTTCACATGCATCGCGCCAAGCTGCCACATCAGGTGATCGGTCAAGGTCGTTGGCTTGGAGAGAAAGTTCTCAAACGACGGCTTCTCAATCGACTCCAGCTCGTTGTTGCTGCGGTACCCAGGGTCCAGGTAGTCGTTGAAGAATGAGCCAAAATCGACTTCCTCGAACGGGTCGCGCTCCTCCGGAGTTGTCTTGGGCTCTTCCACGGTCGCGGCGGCGCTTTCGCGCTCGCGCTGCTCCTCGCGGGCGGCGATCTCATCAATGGTCGGCACCGATTCCAAGTATTCGTCCAGCACCGGATTCTCGACCATCTCTTCGTTGATCATGTCCTTCAGCTCAAGCTTATTGAGCGCCAGGACGCTGACCATCTGCACCAGTCCGGGAGTCAGAATCTGGCGTTGCGTGACCTTAAGATTCAGCCGTGTTTGCAGAGATACCATGCGCCAGCGATTAGGGGAGGTGTCCCCAAGCTGATTCTAAACCAGAAAGTTCGGTTGCATGCGGATGTTAGGCAATCAAAGTGCTACAAAAAACCCTTAACCACACTTAGACCAAAGTGAAACTCTCACCTAGATAGACTCGTTTCACTTCCGGATCGTTGCCGAGTTGCTCTGGAGTCCCAGTGCGGAAGATGCGGCCTTCGTTGATGATGTAGGCCCGGTCCACCACCGAAAGCGTTTCGCGGACGTTGTGATCCGTGATCAGAACTCCGATCCCGCTTTCCTTCAGGGTGAAGATGATCTTCTGCAGATCCAGCACCGCAATCGGGTCGATCCCGCTGAACGGCTCATCCAGCAGAATGAAGGAGGGGTTAATCGACAACGCGCGGGCAATCTCCACTCGGCGCCGTTCGCCGCCGCTCAGCGCATAGCCCTTGTTCTTGCGGATGTGAACCAAGCCTAACTGGTCGAGCAAGCCTTCCATCTTGGCGCAGCGCTCCTCCCCGGTCGAGCGTTGCGTCTCCAGCACCGCCATAATGTTCTCCTCCACGCTCAGCTTGCGGAATACCGAAGCCTCCTGCGGAAGATAGCTGATGCCGTGATTGCGCGCGCGCAGGTACATCGGAACGTCGGTGATCTCCACGTCCCCGATCATTACCCGTCCCGTATCGGGTGGAATCAGCCCGACGATGATGTAAAAGCTAGTGGTCTTTCCCGCGCCATTGGGACCAAGCAGTCCCACCACCTCGCCGCGATTCACCGCCAGGGAAACCCCATTGACGACGCGGCGGCCGCGGTACGATTTGCCGATTTCTTCGGTGAAAAGCGTCTGCATTAGTGGGAAGCGTGGGTGTGCGTCACGGCTCGCGATGAACCGTCGCCCTCGACGATCACCCTATCATCGTGGCTAAAGAAGGTCAACGAATTGCCCCGCACCGTGCCGTTGACCGGATCGCTCAGCATCGGCGCTCCTCCCGAGATCACATAGCTCCCACTGGCCGCCGTGTACACCAGCTTTTCCCCCTCGGCGCGCCTATCCTGCTGCTGCACCAGCACGTGCGTGTTGGCGATAATGTGATCCAATTGGCTCGGCAGTCCTAACCCCAGCCCTGGCGTGGTCAGCCCCAGCCCCAGCCCTGGCTTCGGCCCCGGCTTCCCTCCCGGCGTTGCTACTCCGCCGTGCGGCCCAGTGCTCGCCGCGTTCAAGAAAACGTCGGCGCGCTCGGCCGTCATCACCCCGTCCTGCCCGTGTGCGGTCACTCCGCCCGAGTAGCGTGCCTCGCGCTCGTTATCGGCATAGTTCAAGTTCGGCGCGGTCACCAGCATGGTTGAAGCCTTGCCCTTGTCGTCCACCTGCAGAAACACGCTATTCACCGGGCGCTTGCGGTCCCCCTGCGCCACCAGGGTGCGCAACTTCTGGTCGAAGTCGATCGTCGGCGCCTCCACAATGTTCGATCCCTGCCACAGCCGCGCCCCGCCGGTATAGTGCGCCAGTCCAGAGGATTGCAGCGCGTTCATCGCCCGGGCGGTCACATGGATCGGCTCTGCCGTCGCCAGCAGTGCGCCGTTAGGCTGCACCTTCAACTCGCTGTAAGTGGTTTTCACATTGCCCTGCGCAAAAGCCTCGCCGCTCCGCCGCAGCAGGCGAATGCTGTCGGCCGTCACCGTCATCCCTCCATCGACGATCCGCGGATGGCCTTGCAGGTCCAGTGCATCCTCAGGAGGAGAATACGTGGCGACGTCGGCAAAGCTGGTCCTGCCACCCAGCTCGCCCTTAGGACCCGCTGCCTCCCGATAACGGAAATTGCCCTCCTGCACCACCCGTGATACCTCGCCTCCCGGCGCAAACTGCGCCACCAACGTGTCGCTCGTGCTCACCTTGTCGGGCACTCCCGGACTGCGGCTGGTAACGTGTACCGCGCCCGTGCCATGTGCTGTGCGCAAACGGTTCTCATCGCCGAACTCCGCCGTGAAATGCTGAGCGTCGATCACCGTCTGCTCCCCTGCATTCTTGGCCCCCGCACCGCTGACTACCAACTGCCCCGCCGCTTCGGTCCGTGCCGAGTCCAACAGCCGCCCGTCGCTAAGCACAAACGTCATCGCGTTGGAGGTCATCGCCATCGCCTGCGGATTCTGGCTCGTCGCCCTCGGTGCCTGCTGCAGCACAACCCCCCGGCTGGCATATATGGTCTTCAGCAGCGCCGTACTGCCGCTTCCCCCGGAACGGCCAGCGTCATTGGTACTCTGATTTGCGCTCTGGATGTGGCCCGAGCCCGGCTTCCTGCTCCCGCCCGCGCTCTTCCCCTGGACAAAGTGCAGCAGCATCTCGCCCGAGTGGCCGCCCGCACCCTGCGTCTCCGACTCGAAATCCACTCCGCCGGTGAACAGCGCCGATTCCACAATATTGTTCGCGCCCACCTTCATCTCGGCCGCCGGCGACCGCAACCGCATCCCACCCGCTTCGCTCAGCCGCACATTGCCCGTGGCATGTACCTGCTGGATCGAATTGTCGGCCGCTAAATCCACCACCGCATGGTCGGCCAGAACCTTCCGATCTTTCCCCTCCAACTGCGCCGACTCCATAATCACCACATGCGGTTCCTTGGTAATCGTTCCGTGCGCCGCCTGAATGTGCGTCGGTTCCGTGCCCGAGGTCTGAATATCCACCGCTGAATGCAGCGTCAATTCGTTCTTTTTCGAATCATAGGTCGCGCCCAGTGCCGTTCCACTGGCCTGCGGCACTCGGAAATCGACCAGCCCGTCGCTCTCGGCCAGCCCACTCTGCTGATGGAAGATCATCCCCTGCGTCCGAAGATGGATAGGGTTCTGCGTCGCGCTTGGCAGCGCCTGGTCGTCCAGCTTCTGACCTCCGGTATTGCCCTGCAGGTCGATGAAAACCTCGCCCTTGGAAACTACCGTCCCCGCCTGCTGGTCATACTCAAAATCCTTGCCATAGATCTGGTCAAACCGATCCGACTGCCGTCCGTAAACCACGATGTTTACATCGTGCAGTTCGGCCCGCCCGCCTTCCTTGAATTGCGTTGCTTTGGAGGCATGAATCGTGAACAACGTGCGTCCGCCCTCGCTCTTGGAGAGCGAAAATCCCTCGCTCGTCTGCTGAATCTCGATCCCAAGTCTTCCCGGAAGATTTTTCAGCGTGTTCCGAAACTCCATTCGCGCACGAACATAGAATCCCGCCACCACCGCCACAGCCACCAAGGCCAGCACGGCAAACCAGATTCGTAGTCGAGGGATTGAGACAGGCATTACTAAACCAGTGTACGCGAGCCGCCCATCCCCAAACCATTCCCCAGTTACGAATTCGCCCGCGCTTCCCCGCGCTTCAATGACCTATGCAATCGACTTAATGACTCCCCCATCCACCCGTACCGACGCACCTGTCGTCGCCGAAGCTGCTTCGCTGCACAGATAAACCACCATCGCAGCAACTTCATCGGTCGTCGCAAACCGCTTGATCAAACTGCTGGGCCGCGCGCGTTCAAAGAATTCTCGCTCCACTTCTTCCTTCGTCTTGCCCTGCTGCTTCGCCAGTCCCGCCACGAATGTCGATACGCCTTCGCTCTCCGTCGGGCCCGCTAACACGGAGTTCACCGTAACGCCGCTCGCCGGAAAGGACTCAGCAACCCCACGTGCCACCGCTAGCTGAGCCGTCTTGGTCATGCCGTAGTGCACCATCTCCGCTGGAATCTGCAACGCGGACTCGCTCGAAATGAAGAGGATGCGCCCCCACTTCTTCTCCAGCATCTGCGGCAAGTAGTGGCGAGTCATACGAACGCCGGAAAGTACATTCGCTTCGAAATACCTCCGCCATTCCGCGTCCTCAATTTCAAGAAACGGCTTCGCCTCAAAGATTCCGAGGTTGTTCACCAAAATGTCGAGCTTCTCCACCCGGGCAAAGAGCTTTTCCGCACCCGGCTCTGTCGTCAGGTCTGCCGCCACGCCATCAACCTTGCCCTCAATCTCGCCGACGGCTCTGCTGACCCGCTCTTCCGTGCGTCCGTTGATATAGACGAAAGCACCCTCGCGGGCCAGCAGCTTTGCAATTGAAAATCCAATCCCTGCCGTCGAGCCCGTCACCAGCGCACGCTTTCCACTGAGTTTTAGGTCCATGCTTCGCTCCTGCTTCCGCCTCCAGCGCTCACGCCTGGCTCCCTGCCGCCGCTCCCACCGCCCGTCGGAAGTCCGACAGCACCAGTTGCAAGCCGCCTCCAAAATCCTTATGCGTGTTCTGTTCAATGCGGAACAGAACATCCACCGCATCGCCCCCCGAGAGCGGTTCCGCTTCCAGCCTGTGCGCCATCCGCCAGCCCAATCCATCCAGCCCGCGGTTCATTGCGCGCAGTTCTGAACTCACGGTTGCACTCGCATACCGCCGCAGCTTCAGCTTCAAATGCTTCTCCCGCATCACCTTCGGTTCGCCCATCAGGATCGCCCCTCGCGCCAGAAACACCGGCTCGGGATTCCCCATCCCAAACGGCTGCAACGCGCGCAGTTGCTCCCACAGTCGCGGCGTCACCTGTTCCAGCATCAGCTCGCCGTCAAACTCTTTCACTGGCTCCAACTCCTCGCCGGCCAGCTTCGTACTCACACACTCATTGAGCCGCCGCCGCAGCTCCGCTACTTTTTCCGAGCGCATCGCAAACCCCACTGCTGCCGCATGTCCCCCAAACCGCAGAAACAACTCCGGCGCGCTCTCCAGCGCATCCAGCAGATGAAAGCCCGGAATCGAGCGCCCCGAGCCATGCGCCACCTCGCCATCCAGTGCAATCACCACCGCCGGACGCCCAAACCGCTCCGCCAGCCGCGCCGCGCAGATGCCGATCACTCCCCGATGCCATCCTTCGCCCTCCACCACCATGCAGGCCGCGTCCCGCAGTTCGGCGTTCTCTTCCACCTGCCGCAGCACCGCCTCGGAGATCCGTTGCTCTTCCTGCTGCCGCGCCGAATTCAGTTGATCCAGCCGTTCGGCAAGCTCCTTTGCCCGCCCCGCGTCCTTCACCGTAAACAGCTCCACCACGTCCTTGGCCACATCCATCCGCCCCGCCGCGTTCATCCTCGGCGCAATCCGGAAGGCCACCTCCGTGCTGCTCGGAGCGTGCCCATGCGGAAATTCGGAGGCTCCCAGTTGGCAAATTTCCATCAGCGCCTTCAGCCCCGGATTCACCACCCTGCTCATGCCCGCCAGCCCCAGCGAGACCAGCACCCGATTCTCGCCCAGCAGCGGCACCGAGTCCGCAATCGTCGCAATCGCCACAATTTTCAGAAAGGATGGAATCAGCCGTTCCCGACCTGAACGCTCCAGCAGCGCCTGCGCTACCTTGAACGCCACGCCCGCGCCGCAAAGATACTTGCACGGATAGCCGCAATCGGGTTGATTTGGATTCAGCACCGCCAGTGCCTTCGGAACGCCCTGGTATTCACCCTTGTCCTGAGCCACCAGGTGGTGATCGGTCACAATCAAGTCCACCCCAGCGCGTTCGGCGGTCTCGGCGGCGGCAAAGGCGCGAATCCCGGTGTCCACGCTGATAATCAGCCGAACCCCATTGGCCGCCGCGCGCTCGATCACCTCGTCGCGCATCCCGTACCCCTCCAGCAAGCGGTGCGGAACGTGGAAGTCGCACTGCCCGCCGAGCAGTTCCACCACCGTCTTCAGAATCACCGTCGCCATGGTGCCGTCCACGTCGTAGTCGCCGTAAATCAGCATCGCCTCGCGTTGCGCAATGGCGCGCTCCAGCCGCTCTACGGCCGCGCGCATACCCAGCATTTCCATTGGGGAGTGCAGTTGATCCAAGGAGGGATGAAGAAATCGGCGAGCCTCGTCCACCGAGCTGATGCCGCGCGCTGCCAGCACTGCGGCCACAATTTCGGGCAGCTCCATCGCCGTCGCCAGCCGCCGTGCGATCTCCTGGGTATCGCCGTTCGCTCTTTCCTGGCTCCGCCGAATCCAGCGCACCCTCAGCGCTCGTCTTCCTCGGAACCATCCCCGGAGCCATCGATCATGATGCTGCCCAGGTCGTCGGCCATCTCCTGGAGCGCCTTGTAGCCCTCATACCACTCGGTAGAGAGCTCGCAAAGAAACATCACTCCCTGATAAGGAAAGCCGAGCTGGATGAAGCCGATCTGCCCGAAGTGCGCGCGCAATTGCCGCGCCGTCTCCAGGTCTTCCTCGCGGCTGTAGCTTGAGCGGCGCAGCTCCGACAGCAAAATGTCCATGTCGTCGGCCTCCAGTCGCACCGTGTTCATCGTGAGAAACGGGGCTCCCGAAGCGCGCGCCAGCTCCATAAAGTCCTTCCAGCTCTCGTTCAAATCCTCGCCGTCCCATAGCACGCTGGGCATCTCGTCCGGAATGTATCCGTAGAAGCGCCGCAGTCCAAGCCCTTGGGCAAAGGCGTGCATGTCGTCGTGAATATTGGTCAGATCTTCAAGCATGGCTTTGCTGTTGTAACAAATGGCTGGCCTGGCTGCAACCCCTGTCGCTGCAACTCGCCCCCCGTCCGACCATCATACTCCCGTCGTCTCACGCCGCAATCAGCTTTTGCCTTGCTTCTGTCTTGTCCTTGTTCTTTCTGTCTTGCCCTTGTTCTTAAGATGTCATGCTGAACGAAGTGAAGCATCCCCGCTCCGCTCAAATCTCCCGCGCCGTCCATTAGGCACCCCAACCCGCGATCGATTTTGCCCTTGCCCTCCCATCGACGGCAAACGTCCCTTCGCCAACGCCCCTCCCGCCTGTGCTAAAATTTGGTGTTCCCACTGCCAGGTCTGACACACAATCATGCTCTTATCGAAGGAATACGTGGGCTACTTAGCCCGGCAAGTCGTCAAACGGCTGCAAGACAAACAATTCATTCAAACGCACGAGCTCGAGAAGGTCATCGAGCGCGTCCAATCCTCCATGGTCGAGGAGCTCAGCCTCGAGGACCGCATCAACGACGAAGTCCGCGTCATCCTCGAAGCCTACTCCGACGAAATGCGCCAAACCGCGGCCAATTACCAGGAGATGTTCAAAAGGGTGAAGAACGAACTGGTGAAGAAATACAAGGCGGTGCTATGAGACTGTCTCGCGAAAAACTTAACAAGCTCGCCTCCGCCTCCACCGAACAGCTCGCCGCCCTCAAGAACGTCGAGTTCCTCGAGGGCTACGACGACATCCGCCTTGAAGTGCGCCGCATCCTCGAAGACCTGCTCGCCGGCGAAGAAAAACTCGACAAAGCCGCCCGCATGAAAATTGAAAGCCAGCGCCGCAGCATCCCCGAAGGCACTCCCGAGTGGAACATCCTCTACCACAAGTACTACAACGAAGAGGTCAAGAAACTCGGTATCTAGGTAGATATGTCCTAAGCCTTGAGGGTGTCATCCTGAACGAAGTGAAGGATCCCCGCGCCGCTCAAATATCCAGTGCCGCCACAGAGGCACCTCAACCAGTCAACCCAAACCAAAGGCGTCCCCCCAGCGGACGCCTTTTCTTCAGGTCTCCAGATCAACACACGCGATAGGTGAATACTTGCCCTGTTACCGTTCGCTATTGCGGTTTTTTGGACCTGAGATTATGGTCAGTCACGCTCTCCCGGCCGCTTGTGGCCTTATCGCGGCCCACGTCGATACATCGCCATAACCGGCCAATCGTGATGCCCGCGAGCATAAAAATTGATCAGAACTGTGCTTGCCCGACATGACAAGGAATGCTCGCGGCCGTGCCTGCCCCAAAACTTGTCGTGTAGGTGCCAGTTACGCGATCTATCTTATCGATCATGTTGTTGTTGAGTATCCACTTGATTTCTCTGGCGTCGAATGTCGCTGTGTATTTCACCGGGGGGTACCCTGGAACGCTTTCCGTCACCGTGCTGTGGGTCTGGTCCAGATCGAAGGTGATTGGTGGAGCGCTCGGCTGGCTAGGGTAGGGGCAGACAAGCGTGATCGTGTCAGCCCGCGCTGTCTGCGAACTAGCCATGATCATCGCGAAAGCCACGAATGCCATAACGAGTGCTACGCCCGCGCTGCCGTTCAATTTCAAGAATGACATCTTCTTCTCCCTTAGAGAGGAATGTACCATGCACCCCAGCCCCTTCTATCCAAACTAACTCCTCTAACTCCGCCTCACACCGCCTGTCCCGCGCTCCACCCCGAAGCCCAGGCCCACTGGAAGTTATACCCTCCCAGATGCCCCGTCACATCCACCACCTCGCCCACAAAATACAGCCCCGGAACCTTCTTCGCTTCCATTGTCTGTGCTGAAAGCTCGTCGGTGTCCACTCCCCCCGCCGTAACCTCGGCCTTGGCGAACCCTTCCGTCCCCGCCGGCACAAATTCAAAGTGATGCAGCAGCCGCTCGGCCTCTTCAAACGCCGCATTCGTCCACTTCTTCAGCGGATGCAGTTCCAACCAGCGCTCGGCCAGCCGGATCGGCAGCACCTCCCGCAGCGCAGCCCCTGCCGCTACCGCGTCGCGCCGTGCGCCCGACTCCAGCAGATGCGCAAACACCGGCCCCTTCGGAGCCAGATCCAGCATGACTTTATCCCCCGGCTTCCAGTACAACGAAATCTGCAGGATCGCCGGCCCGCTAAATCCGTAATGCGTAATCAGCAGATTCTCCCGGAAACTCTGCTTCCCGATACTCGCCACCACTTCGGTTGCAACTCCCGTCAGATCGCAAAAGCGCTTCGCATCCACCGGGTTCAGCGTAAACGCCACCAGCGCCGGCCTCGGCTCCACGATCTTCAGTCCGAACTGCCGTGCCAGCTCATAGCCAAACGCCGTCGCCCCCATCTTCGGAATCGACAGCCCACCGGTCGCAACCACCAGCGCATTGCAGCTGAACTCATGCTCCCCGGTCACCGCCGTAAATTGCCCTGGTTGTCGACCGTCGCCTCCACTGGCCTGCCGCACCTCCCGCACCTGCGTCGAGAGCTTCACCCGCACTCCCACCCGCACGCACTCCTCTTCCAGCATCGTCATAATGTCCTGCGCGCTGCGGTCGCAGAACAACTGTCCCAGCTTTTTCTCGTGCCAGGCGATGCGGTGACGCTCCACCATGGCGATAAAGTTTTCCGGCGGATACCGTGCCAGCGCCGACTTGGCAAAGTGCGGGTTGCCCGAGACGTAATCGGCAGCCTCGCTCTCCAGATTGGTAAAGTTGCAGCGCCCTCCGCCCGAAATCAGTACCTTCTGTCCTGCCCGGTTCGAGCTCTCCAGCACCGTAACCGAGCGCCCGCGCTTCCCTGCCTCGATGGCGCACATCAGCCCCGCCGCGCCCGCCCCCAGAATCAAAACATCAGAGTGATACTTCATACCGCAACCTCTTCCATCCCATAGGGATCACCACTCCCTACAGTACAAGACTCTCGCCCCGTCTGCTCGCCATGCACAGTTTCGCCATCGCAGTGTCACCCTGAACGAAGGGAACGGACCCTGCACCGCTTAAATCTCCGGCGCTGTCCCAGAGGGACTTCAACCAGCAAGCCTCATCGCCTCACTGGGTTGGGTTTGGTATCGGGTTCCTGTGGCATGACTCGCACAACGCCGTCGCGCTGGACAAATTCGCAGGCAGCAGATTCGCCTGCTTGGAGTGATGGGCCTGATGACAGCTGAGGCAAGTGATCGCGGCCGCCCCTTTCCCCAATTCCGTGTTCGGCCCCGTCACCGGATGCCCTTCAACCGGGTGATTGGCCGTGAGCGCCTTGTTCAAACCGAGCGATTGCGCCCCCTGCAACTGGTCGAACGTCACCTTCGCTCCCCACGGAAGCGTCGCGATCCGCTTTTGTGCATTGATCTTCAGCCGCGCGCGGACGTGACATCCCATGCAAAGGTCCTGCGTCGGCGCCCGCAGCTGATTCGGCCAGGCGCTGGCGTGCGGCGAGTGACAGACCGTGCACTTCCCTTGCGCATACGGACCATGCAAAACCTTATCGCCTGACTTCTCGTGGCAAGTGAAGCAAAGTTGGTCGGCAGGAGAGACCAGGCTAACCAGCGTCGCGCCTTTCACGCTGGTCACAACGTGGCAGGTGGTGCACCCCATTGCGATTGCCGAATGCACATGCTTTCCCTTGCTCTTGTCGCCGTGGCACCCGATGCATTCAGCCGAATTCACGTCTTTTTTCAATGGCACAGGATGTTGAACCGCGTGCGCTCCTGTGCCCAGCACAATACACAGCCCCAAAACAAGAAAGCTCCTCAACCCAATGACCACGCCGGAAATCGCACTGTCGCCCCAAGCCACGCTTGTGGCTACCTTTGCCCTTGCTCTTACTTCACCCACGTAATCACCAATCCAATCGCCGCCGCAAACATCGCCAGCGTCTTCGCACTTCGGCTGTCCGCTCTGGTAGCGACCCTCCAACTCCGGATCGTGCTGTCGCCGATCTCCCGGCGCCTGAGTCTGAAACATCATAAATGAAGGATTTTGAAGCCGAGCAGCAGAACCAGGTTGTAACCGGCGCCGGGCGGGCAGCGCCTTCGACTAACATCGCGCGGGATTCAATCTGCTCGCTCGGTGTCCCGTCTCCTGCGTTCATAGGAAGGTGAGTCTCTTACGCTACGCTGTAGGCTTGGAGGCAATTCCACAACAACGCTGTCTCGTAGGTGTGCGGGTGTGGCATCAGTTTGAGAAGAACAAGCGGCGATTTGCGGTGACGGAGCCAGAGTGCTTTCGCAATTCCGGTTGATATACCAGTCCGGAATCTCACTGCTGCCATGGCATCCCATATCCCACGCATCATTGGCGTGCTTCGAGTAATATTCTCGGCCCGCTTTTCTCATCGCCTCAACCTCATTTTCCGCTCCCCATGCTTCATGTACGAACGGGTGGCGTGTCGCTTCAGGATGAAAGTCCGGCGGCGGATATCCATTGATTTGAAACCACCACCATTCGTATGGATTAGGCGACGGAGGCTTATCGAATACATTGTGTTGCGGAACATCGCAATTCGAGCAAGCCTTTGGAGGTATCGGAGATCCGCCCGCATGCCAATAAAAACTAATCACCGGAGCAAAGATGATTTCTCTGGGCGACGGATAGTACGGGTATCCGCAAGTAAGGCACCAGTACAAATCGCTGACTATGCTGGCATTCTGAGCAATCTTTTGTCTTGCCCTCTCCGCTTTGGCTTGTCTTTCTTCTTCAGCCCGTTCCAATTCGATAGCGAGTTGAACATCATCGTAAAACTGCATACGCCAACGACGCTTGCATCCCGCAAGTTTGGGCCCATGACGATAAACGAGAAATGCGGCGATCATCACCAAACCGGGGATGATGAATAAAGGATTGCGGAGGCAACACAACGCGATAACCGCAAGCACTACGAGCGCCATCCCGTAAGTTTTACAATGATAGAGAAGTACTCTTGAGTGGTAGCCCTCCATCTCCAATCCCTCTCCTCCCTTACATCCGTGACGGACACGATTGAAAACCTGCTTGGCTATTTTATGAAGGTCTCAGTAGAACCCTCTGTGGTGATGCTAGGCAAGCCAATTCGTCTTGAGTGGGCTCAATCCCCTCACCCCCACGCCGAAATTTTTGTGGAGATTTCCCGATCTGGTCCGCCGCGAGAAGCAGTAAAATTTCCCCGATCCAGCCTCCAGTATCGACGCAGTAACTACTCCAACGCCAGCCCATAATCACTCCGCCAATCGTTGAGAACTTGGTAAACCATTGCCCACTAAGTAAATTTGTCATTTCCAACGATTCACCATTTCGCCAATCGTTGCTGCTTTTTCGCACCACCTCTGGTGCAAAACTGCCCATTTCGCCGAGCGCGCGAAAACAGAGCTTTTCCTCAACCCGCGCAAGTAGAATTGACCTCAAGCCATGTCTGAATTGAAAACTCTTTCTCCCGAACTTCTGCTGCACATTTCGCAGACCATCGACGTTCCTCTGCGCGGTCTCACCTCGGTCATCGAACTCCTCGATGGCGGTGGCACCGTCCCCTTCATTGCTCGCTATCGCAAGGAAGCCACCGGCAATCTCGACGAAGTGAAGGTCCGCGAAATCGAAGAGCAGCTCGCCTACTTCCGCGATCTCGTCTCCCGCCGCGAAACCATCCTTCACTCCATCGCCGAGCAGGGCAAGTTAAGTGATGAGCTCAAGGCCCGCATCGAGCGCTGTCTCGACAAGAGCGAGCTCGAAGATCTGTACCTTCCCTACAAACCCAAGCGCCGCACCAAGGCCACCATCGCGCGCGAAAAAGGATTGGAGCCCTTGGCCCAGTATCTATGGGCACAGCAGCCCTCTGCGCAGCCTCTCGCCGACTTCGCTGCAACTTTCGTCAGCGAAGAAAAAGCCGTCGCCACCATCGACGAAGCCCTCGAAGGCGCGCGCCACATCGTCGCCGAAACCATCAGCGAAGACGCCGATCTGCGCAAGGCTCTCCGCCAGCTTCTCTTCGACGAAGGCGTCATCACCAGCCGCAAAGCCACCGATGCCGTCGATGAGCAGGAAAAGTTCAAGATGTATTACGACTATCGCGAGCCGGTGAAAACCATCCCCTCGCATCGCATGTTGGCCATCCGCCGCGGCGAGGCTGAGAACGTCCTCTTCTTCCTCATGGAACTCGAGCCGCAGCGCGCCATCACTACGCTGCAAACCCGCATTCTACGCACCTCCGGTGACTGGACTCCCCATCTCATCCTCGCCATCGAAGACGCCTGGCAGCGCCTGCTGAATTCATCCATCCAGGGTGAGATTCGCCTCGAACTGAAGAAGCGTTCCGACTCCGATGCCATCGCTGTCTTCCGCGAAAATCTGCACAATCTGCTGCTCTCGCCACCCGCAGGCCCCATCTCCGTCCTCGGCGTTGACCCCGGCCTGCGCACCGGATGCAAGCTCGCGATTGTCGATGAAACCGGAAAGTTTCTCGCCCATGACGTCATGTATCCCTTCACCTCGAAGAGCGGCCTTGAGCAATCCGCAAAGGTCATGGAGAAGTTGATGGCGCAACACAATGTTCGCGCCATCGCCATCGGCAACGGAACCGCCGGACGCGAGACCGATCAGTTCGTGCGAGAGTTCCTGCACGAGCGCAAGCTGGACAACATCTTCGCCGTCACCGTCAGCGAGAGCGGCGCCAGCGTCTACTCTGCCTCTGATGTCGCTCGCCAGGAGTTCCCCGATCTTGACCTCACCGTGCGCGGCGCCATCAGCATCGCGCGCCGTCTGCAAGACCCGCTCTCCGAACTGGTGAAGGTCGATCCCAAATCGATTGGCGTCGGCCAATATCAGCATGATGTTGATCAGCGCAACCTGCAGCAATCGCTTGAGACCGTGATCGAAAGCTGCGTCAATCGCGTCGGCGTCGATCTCAACACCTCATCGTGGACGCTGCTGCGCTACGTCGCCGGAGTCACCGAGCGCACCGCCGTCAACATCGTGAAGTATCGCGACGAAAACGGCCGCTTCCGCTCCCGCACGCAACTGATGAAAGTTCCCGGTGTCGGGCCAAAAACATTTGAGCAGGCCGCCGGTTTCCTGCGCATTCGCGACGGCGAAAATCCGCTCGACCGCACCGCCGTGCATCCCGAGTCCTATTCCGTGGTGGAGCAGATTGCAGAGTCGCTTAAGACTCCAGTCAGCGAGTTGATCGCACGTCCCGAGTTGCTGGAGAAAGTCGATCGCACTCAACTCTCCGCCGGCACGTTCACCCTCAACGACATTCTTGATGAGCTAAAGAAGCCGGGCCGTGATCCACGCGATAAATTCGTTGCACCCAGCTTCGCCGAAGGCGTCCGCGAAATCGCCGACGCCCAGCCAGGAATGATTCTCGAAGGGGTCGTAACCAACGTGACCAAGTTCGGCGCCTTTGTCGATATCGGCGTACACCAGGACGGATTGGTTCACATCAGTGAACTTTCCAATCGCTACATCAAAGACCCCAGCGAAGCCGTGAAGGTGGGCCAGATCGTGAAGGTGAAAGTGCTCAGCGCGGACGTGAAAACCAAACGCATCGCGCTCTCCATCAAAGCTCTGTTGGAAGCCGCTCCGCAGCCAAAGAAGGCGCAACCGCCCAAGCCAGCCGAGAGGCCACCGCTTTCAGTGGAGCAGAAACTTTCCATGCTCTCTTCCAAGTGGAAGGCGCGCTGAGACTCGCAAACATCAACACAATTACAAACGGGGGCCAGCGCGCAGCGGGCTCCCGTTTTACGATCCGGCTACTTTGCCAGGTATTGGTCCCACTGCCACAGCATCCGGTTGAACAGATGCGTGCGCGCCTGCTGACCGGCGATGCCATGGGTTTTGCCGGGATAGAGTTGTAGATCGAAGGCGCGCCCGGCGTTAATCATTGCATCGATGAACTGAATCGAGTTCTGCATGTGCACATTGTCGTCGCTGGTTCCGTGCACCAGCAGCAGACGCCCGTTCAGCTTGGCCGCCGACTTCACAACGCTGCGCGCGTCGTACTCCGCCGTATTGTCCTTGGGCAGCCCCATGTAGCGTTCGGTGTAGGTGGTGTCGTAGTTGCGCCAGTCGGTCACCGGCGCCACGCTGATTCCGGCCTTGAAGCGATCCGAGTGAGTCAGCGCGTATGCGGTCATCGTTCCCCCATAGCTCCAGCCCCACCAGCCAAGGCGCTTGCCGTCCAGTTGCGGAAATCTCTCTAGCGCCTGATCCAGCGCGGCAAGATTGTCGCGCAGCTCCACCTCGCCAAGATGATGGAAGCTGGCCATCGCAAACTTGCGCCCACGATTGCTCGTCCCGCGATTATCCACCTTGAGCACGGCGTAGCCGCGATGTGCGAGCACCTGGTCGAATGCATCCACGGTGTGCGCGGCATCGCGCACAATCTGTCCTTGCGGCCCGCCATAGGGATTGAGGATCAACGGAACTTTGCCATTGAACACGGTAGGCGCTCCAGCAGGAGGCAGCAGAATTACTCCGCGCAGCAACTCTCCGTCTTCGGCGCGGAAATCCATAAAGAACGGCGGCAGTGTGTCGTAGCCATCCCACGCATGCGAGGCCCACACCTGGCTGCACGCGCCGCCAACGGCGCAGATCTGCATCTTCGCCGGCTCGTTAAGCGCGCTGTACGTGTCCACAAAATACTTGGCGTCGCGGCTCATCGAGACGTCGTGTACGCCGGGCTGGCGAGTCACCGGCACGGCTTCCCCGCCCACCAGTGGCGCGGCAAACAGATGCTCCTGGCGATCGTCCCCCTTATTCGCTTCCAGGTAAACCGTGCCCTTGGCTTCATCCACTTCCAGCAGCTTGCTCACCTCGTAATCGCCGCTCTCCAACTGCCGCTCCAGTGTTGCGCCCGCAGCCAGCGGCCGCGCGCCGTCGAAGCCGTAAAGATAGACATGTGTGAATCCATCGCGCCAGCTCAGCCATAGAAACTCGCTGCTGGAGTCGAGAAAGCGCAGCCCCTGATGTTCGCCCCGCCCCATCGAATCGTGGAGTTCGATGTAGTTGGGATCACGCTCACGCAGCACACGTCGAGATCTTCCGCTGCGGACGTCGATGAAGTACAAGTCCTGCTCGTTCTGCAAACGGTTGAGCACCATCGCCCAGGCAAGCCCCGGGCGTACCCATCCAAAGCGAGGAACATAGAAGTCTCCCTTCACCCCGAGGTCGATCTGCTCCGCTCTACCGTCCAGGCCGGTGAGCATCAGTTTCACCGTGGGATTCGGGTCGCCGGCATTCGGATAGCGTTCCTGGTCGGTCTCGGGATGAGTGGGCAGCCAGTTCACGATGGGATACTGCGGCACCGGAGCTTCATTCATCTGAAGATAGAGAATCTGCTTTGCGTCGGGCGACCAGAAATAGTTCGAGCGTACGTCCAACTCCTCCGAGTAAAGCCAGTCCACCTCACCGTTCAGCAGGTTCGGGTCCCTCTCATTTGTGAGCGCAATTTCAGCGCCCCCCGCAACGGGCCGCACGTACAGATTATGAGCGCGCAGATAACTCAGAAACTTTCCATCCGGCGAGAACTTGGGATCACTCGACGGCTCACCGGCGTCGGTCAACTGGCGCCCCTTCGCGGCGGCCACATCGAAGATCCAGAGCTGCCCTAACGCGTCGAACAGCAGGCTTCTGGAATCGGGCGACCACTGATAGTCAGCCACGCCGAAGCGGGCGCGGTTCTCACGCTGGCGGTCGTCCTTCAGATTGCTGGTCGAAGGCGTCAGCGCCTCCAGTCTGTCGGCTGCAATCAGTTGCGCGCTCTTGCCGCTGGCGGGATCGAAGTAGTAGAGCGATTCCTGCTCGCCGCCGGCTCCCGGCTGAATGTAGGTGAGTTTGCTTCCGTCCGGGCTCCACTGTACTCCGGCGGGCGGGCGGTCGCTCCCAGCCGATGGCGCATAGATTGCCTCCACCGTGTACTGCTTCTTCGCCACTTGCGCCGGAGCGGATTGTTGCGCCATCGCCGCTACGCTTGCCAGAGCGCACAGCGCTGCAAGCCATCTACTGGTCTTCAAAGCAGTTCCTCCGCCGGAGCAATGCCCCTGTCGCGAAGGTAAATCTGAGTTGGTGGAATTTGCAAGGAGGAGCGCTGCCGGAAGAGCAAATCCTCAGCGAATGGTCATCCAGATGCGCGACAGACTGACCAACGCAATTAGAACGCCAAACATGAAAAACAGGTTATGGGCCGCTTGTTTGGGCAGCGGGCCAGGAATCGGGACGCCGCGATCGCGGAACGCGGCGCCCAGCGCGCGATCCTGTTTGCGGAGGAAGTCTGCCACTGGAACGTGAAACAGCGCAATGGCCAAGCCAATCAGGACGCGTGTAAATTCGAGTAGCATGGTACAAAATTAGGCGGCCACACGCCTTTCAGCCATCCGGCAAACTTCTTAGGTACCACGGCAAAACACCTTGGTCCTCCCTGCCGTGTTAAAATTCGCAGATATGAGCTTCGCGGGAATTCATGCCAACTGATCTTGAAAAGCTCGTCGAACTGCAGCGGGTTGACCTCGAACTTGCGCGCCTCAACGCGCAACTCGCGGCCATACCCAAAACCATTGCGCGCATTGAGGCCCAACTGGCCAACGCCATCAAACGCGTTGAAGATGCACGCGCCGCCATCAAAGCCGGAGAGACAGCCAAGCGCCAATTCGAACAGGAGATCCAATCTCTCAACGAGAAGATCTCCAAGTTCCGCGGCCAGTCCTCCAGCATCAAGAACAACGAACAGTACAAGGCACTGCTTTCAGAGATCGCGCACGCCGAAGGCGAGATCGCTAGCTACGAGGAGAAGATTCTCGAAGTTATGATGAAAGCCGACGCCTTGCAGTCGCAGCGGGCTGCCGCCGAAGCGGCGCTCCAAGCTGAGACCGTCGAAGTGGAACGCCAAAAGACCGAAGCCGCAAAAGCAGGCGATGCCGACCGGGCTGCCGCCGCCCTGGCCCAAGCGACGAGTGAGAAACTCCGCAAGGACGTCGACGACACGCTATTGGCAACCTATGACCGCATTTTGAAATCGCGTGGCTATGCCGTGGCCGAAGTTCTGGAACATCGCTGCACGGCCTGCCATGTATCGTTGCGTCCACAGGTGCTATCTAATATCCGCGCCGCGCTCGAGGTGGTGCATTGCGACTCCTGCGGACGGATGCTCTACTACCTGCCGGAACACAACGTGAAAACCGTTGGAGCCAACGCCACGGGAATCGCCCACCAGGCCGAACGCGAATGGATGTTCGTCCCCTCGATGGGCAGCAGTGGCGCGTTTGTGGTTTTCATCAACCACAAAGGCAACGCCACCATGAAGGCCTACGATGCCGTGACCGGCGAGGCCATCGCGCGCCGGGTGGAAAAGAACGCAATCTGCCAGACGATCTTTGCCGAGGAGTTCCGCGGCGCCCGCAATCTCTTCGTGGACGAGCCAAACCTCGAAGAAAAATACAAAGAACAGTTGCCGCCCGAGGTGCTTGACGACCTCCGGCATCAGCTTCCCAAGGCGTAACCCGCGCGCACTCGAATCCAATCGTCGAGTGCGCACCTCTCCGCATGAAAGCTCAAAAGAAAACATCATCGGCTCCGGTTGCGCGCGTGATTGTCAATGCACATGCGGTGGCACGGTTGCGCGGCGGCCATCCCTGGATTTTTAAATCCGATATCGAGCGCATCGATCAGGCCGCGCCTGGCGCGCTGGTGCGTGTGGAAGACCAGCGCGGCAAGCCTTACGGCTCCGCGCTCTATAGCTCCAACTCGCAGATCGCGCTCCGCATGGTTGCGCCGAATCCGGTCGAGGCGGAGAAATACCCCGAGTTGCTACGCTACCGCATCCGACAGGCCATCGCCTACCGCCAGCGCGTGGTGCGCGACTCAGACGCCTTCCGAGTGCTCTTCAGCGAAGCCGACATTACTCCCGGCTTAATCGTGGACAAGTACAACGACGTAATCAGTTTCCAGATGATGACCCAGGCCATGGACGCGCCCTTCGCGCGCGAGATTCTGATCGAAGAGTTGAAGGCAGCATACAAGCCTCAGACGATTCTGGAGAGAGTAGACCCGCGTATTCGGGAACTCGAAGGGCTGCCCCCGCGCGAGGATCAAGCGGCGTATTCGCGGCTGAAGAAGCCCAAGACCGCGACCTTGTTCCATATGAACGGGATCGCATTCCACTACGATGGCAGCGCGGGACAAAAGACCGGAGCCTTTCTCGATCAGCGCGAAAACTACTCCGCCGCCGAGCGCTATGGCCGGGGCCGTGCGCTGGAAATTTGCACCTACCAGGGCGGCTTTTCGCTGCATCTGAACCGCGTCTGCGAGCAGATCACCGCAGTTGACATCTCCGCCGAGGCCTTGGCCGTAGCCGAGCGCAACCGCGAACTGAATGCACAGAAGCCAATCGAATTCATCCAGGCCGACGCCTTCGAACTGATGCGGCAATACGCGGACTCCGAGCGGCGATATGAGACCATCGTGCTCGATCCGCCGGCTTTCGCCAAGTCAAAGAAGAGCGCCGAGGATGCGCTCCGCGGCTACAAGGAGTTGAATTTGCGCGCGCTTAAAATGGTGCGAAACGGCGGAGTGCTGGTGACCTGTTCGTGTTCCTTCCACGTCAGCGAGCAGGATTTTTTATCCATGCTCTCCAGCGCCGCCCTCGACGCCCGCCGCAATCTCCACGTGATTGAAAAACGGACGCAGTCGGCGGATCATCCGGTGCTGCTCAACGTGCCGGAAACGCACTATTTGAAGTGCCTCATCTGCTCAATCTTCTGACTCGCTTTCAGCAATACAAACAGGCCGCCCCAAGCGCAGGCGGCCTTTGCTTCCCGATGTCTTTGCATCCGACCGGAAAGCGCAACATCGATCACTTACCACTAAACACTCGGCGACAACGCTTACCCCTGCTTCCCGGGCCTGCGGGTCTGGTGGAACTTCTCCAGTTGCTCCGGGGTCAGAATCGTTGCCAATTGCGCCTGCGTTGCCTGACGAATTTGGCTGAGCTGAGCCTGCTTCTGCTCGTTGCTCAAGGAAGCATTTTTGAGCACCGCCTGCCGCTGCTGGCGAGTCGAACTGCGGAGGGCTTGGAGTTTGCTCTGCTGATCTGTCGTCAGGCCAAGCTTCTCCGCGAATTTAGCTTTGGCCGTGGCGCGGCGATCGGCCATCACCTTCTGCTGCTCGGGTGTCAGTACGGACTTCATTTGCTCCCGCGTACTGGCGCGTAGCGCCTTCAGTTTGACCTGCTTCTGCTCCGCGGTCAGCGTCTGGTCGTTGCGGATGATGGCGGCCTGATCTCGCGCAGAGTTGCGCAGATCCTTCAGTTGCTTCTTCTGCTCCGCGGTCAGTTGCGTTTTCCCCGTAACGCTGCTCCCATTCCCGGTTGCGCTGGCGGCGCTCTGGTTCGGCGTCGCCGGCGATGGTGCAGTTGCCTGCTGTGCCAGTAGAGCGGCACTGCCCAGGGTCATTCCCACCATCAGCACCGCATTCTTAATCCAAATTCTACGCATTGTCATTTCTCTCCACTGTCTGTTTGAGGCCGTAACTCATCCCCATGCTTGAACAAAACACTGTCATGCGGCAGTAGTTTCGCCCATGTTCTTTTTGCGACTTTCCAATCTGGCCGGATAACCTATGAATCCGCCGCCACGAAGCCCTTTTGACATCCTTAATCGCCGATGGACAAGACGTTGACTTTCTGATTACCCCAAGGTACATTCGAGCTATGATAATTTTTACCCGGAACATGTGCTGTTGTCGGCTTTGCGCACAGGCATGTTCTGGCGAGTAGATCGGATTGATCGACCTAAGTCATCATCTTATCCAAAGGTTGAAACCCACTCACCAGACGCGCTGAGTGGGTTTTTGTTTTGCAATTTGCACAGTCACACACGGAATTCTGAGGGAGAGAGTCAGATGTCGTATGAAATTCCGGCCTCATTGCCGGGAGAAATTGACGAGTTAGAGTCGTTGATTGCGAAATACCGCACGGGCGCCCTCGATGCGGCATCGCTAAAAGCCCGGCGCGTTCCCTTTGGCTGTTACGAGCAGCGCAAAGACGGTGCCTATATGGTTCGAGTCCGCACCACCGGGGGAGCACTTACGCCCACACAATTGCGGGCGCTCGCCGTGGTTTGCGACAAGTACGGCAGCGATACGATTCATATCACCACGCGCCAGGAATTCCAGGTTCATGAGGTTGCGATTGAGAACGTTATCGCGGTGATGCGGGAGTTGCTCTCCGCGGGCCTGTCCTCGCGTGGCGGCGGGGGCAACACCGTGCGGAACGTCATGATCTCGCCCGATGCCGGCGTCTCTCCCGAAGAAGTTTTCGATCCTAGTCCGTACGCTTTTGCTTTGACCAGCCGCCTCATCTCCGAGGCCGATTCCTGGGTGCTGCCGCGCAAGTTTAAGATCACCTTCTCCAACTCAGACAACGACACCGCCTACGCCCAGTTCAATGATCTCGGCTTTGTGGCAAAGATCAAAGACGGGGTGAAAGGCTTCAAGGTATATGTTGCCGGCGGCATGGGCTCGAAGCCGGAAGTGGCGCATTTACTGCACGCGTTCATCCCATGGAGCGACACTTACATTGTGGCTGAGGCGGCTAAGCGCGTCTTCGACAAGCACGGTAATCGCAAGAACAAACACGCGGCGCGGCTGCGCTTTCTATGGAATCAATTGGGTGAGGCCCGCTTCCGCGAACTTTACCAAAGTCAGTTGGAAGAGGTCTTCCGCCAGCAGCCAGCAGCATTCACCGTGGAGAAAGGCGACACGCCACTCACGACGCCTTCGATGGCGCCAGTAGAGGTTCAAACCCCGGAGTTCGAGACGTGGAAGCTGCGTTACACGACTGTGCAGCGCCAACCCGGCCTCCGCTCAGTTTTGATACCGGTATTCCTCGGCAACTTGCGGACGAAAGATGCGATCGCTCTGTCGGACTTTTTGGCGGGATTCGGCACCGACGTCGTGCGCGCTACCTTTGGCCAGAACCTTCGTCTCCGGAATATTCCCGAGGCGTATCTCGGGAACGTGTACCAACTTGTCAGCGCCTTTTCGGAGCTTTCCTCGGCTCCGGCGTTGCTAGCCAATTCCATCGCGTGTACCGGTGCCGACACCTGTAAGCTAGGCATCTGCTTGTCGAAGGGAGCTCTTCGAGCCATCGCGCGCAAACTGGCGCAATCCGGGCTTGACCTCGATCAGCTTGCCGATTTCAAGATCAACCTGTCGGGCTGTCCTAACACGTGCGGTCAGCACATGCTTGCCGACCTGGGCTTCTATGGCCAGGTCGCACGGAAAGACCAACTCATGTTGCCCGCATATGGCGTCGTCGCCGGAGCCGTAATCGGCGATGGCAAAGCACGTCTGGCAAAGCACATTGACCGTATCAGTTCGCGAGATCTGCCGGACTTTGTGGTTGATCTACTCAAAATCTATCTCGAAAAGCGATCGCGCTTTGCCACGTTTGACGAGTACGTAGCTGCCGAGGGTGCGCAGGACATTCGCTCCATTTGTGATCGCTACCGCGAGATCCCCAAGTTCGAGGACGACAAGAGCTACTACTTCGACTGGGGAGCCGATGCGGCCTTCTCGTTGGTTGGCAAAGGTCTGGGCGAATGCTCGGCGGGACTCTTCGATCTGATTGAAGTTGACCAGAAGCGGATTCATGAGTTGGAGAAGAAGCTCTCGGGTGACTTGTCCGAAGAAGATCGAGTCGATGTTCTCTATCAAATCACGCTTTCGTCGGCCCGAATGTTGCTGGTAACGCGCGGCATCGAAGCGAATTCCGACACGGCGACCTTCGCCAACTTCAGCAAACACTTCATTGAAGCTGGCCTGGTGGACGCGCGCTTTCAAAAAATAATTAACGCTGCGCAATCCAATAACCTCGACGCGCTCCGCACGGACGCAACCGATATTCTCGCCCTGGCTCAGGAGATAAAGGAGCTATACACCAGCATGGACAACTCTCTGCGCTTCCCGGCAGAGACTGCGTCGAAGACCGAGTGTGCCGCGTCGAGTGTTGTTTACAAGGAGCGGGATTATCGCGGCGTGGCGTGCCCGATGAACTTCATCAAATTGAAGCTCAATTTGGCAAAGATGCAAAAAGGCGAGCGTGTAAAAGTGCTTCTCGATGATGGCGCACCGATCGAGAACGTTCCGCGTTCGGTTACTGAGGAAGGCCATAAAGTGCTGGAGCAAACAAAGGTCGGCGATCATTGGGCAGTATTGATCGAGAAGGCTTAGAACGGGATACTTACGAAGCTTCAATCGGCGAGCATGAATAGTTTATTGGGCACGAGTCTGAAGGAGCGCATCGGCAACACGCCGTTGCTGCGCTTTGAGCGTTTGGCCACAGGGCTGAATGGCGTGCTGGTGCTCGCAAAGGCAGAGTGGGATAATCCCGGAGGCTCGGTCAAGGATCGTGCGGCTTCGAATATTGTGGCCGAGGCTTTGCGGTCAGGGAAGCTGGGAGCGGGCAAGACTCTGCTCGACTCCACCAGCGGCAATACCGGGATTGCCTATGCCATGTTGGGCGCGGCGTACGGCATTCCGGTAACACTTTGCATGCCATCCAACGTTTCGACGCAGCGGAAGCGGATTCTTAAGGCTTATGGCGCGAAAATCGTCTATACCGATCCCGGCGAAGGCTCCGACGGTGCGATCCTGAAAGCGCGGGAGATGGCTGCCAACGATCCCGAACGGTATTACTACGCCGATCAGTATTCCAATGAGGCCAACTGGCGCGCACATTACGCTAACGGAACCGCCGACGAAATCTGGCGGCAGACCGAAGGCCGGGTGACGCACTTCGTCGCCATGCTGGGAACCAGCGGAACGTTTGTGGGTACGTCTCGAAGACTGAAGGAACTGAAGCCGACGATCGTCTGTATCTCGCTGCAACCGGACTCGCCGTTTCATGGCATCGAAGGCGCGAAGCACATGGAGACCTCGATCGTTCCGAAGATCTACGATCCAACGATCGCGGACGGGAACCTGGGCATCAGCACGGAAGCGGCTCACGAGATGTGCAGGCAACTGGCGCTCAAAGAGGGGTTGCTGGTTGGTGTCTCCGGAGCAGGCGCGCTGGTGGGTGCCTTGGAAGTTGCGAGAACCGCTGCTCCGGATTCGGTAGTTGTTACAATTTTCCCCGACTCGGGCGACAAGTATTTGAGCGAACATTTCTGGGAAGAGAGCACAACGAAGCAAGGGAGCTAAGTACGCATGGCGCTGAGAATTCAGAGAACGCATTTCGAACAACTGCGGCAGCATGGAGAAGAAACGTATCCGCACGAGTGCTGCGGCGTACTGGTGGGCGAGTTTGACGAGGCCGGCAGCAGGACAGTAAGAAGCGTGGTGAAGTGTGGCAACACGCGTACCGACTCGCCAGAGAACCGCTATAACATCAGCCCTGCCGAACTGGTACGGGTGCAGCGCGAAGCCGCGATGGTGGGCCATGATATTGTGGGCTTTTATCACTCGCATCCCGATTGCCCCGCCCTGGCGTCGAGTACTGATTTGGCCGAGGCGCATTGGACCGGATGCTCGTACGTGATTACCAACGTCGAAAAGAAGAAGGCCGATCTCACCAACTCCTTTTTGTTGCAGGGCGCAGAAGAAGCCAAGCACTTTGAGGATGAAGCAATCGAAGTTTTTTAAAGTAAGAATGTAAGCCAAGACAAACCGAGTTATTTGAAAAGGAATAACATGCCGATCAAAGTTCTGGTTCCAACCCCGCTCCGTCCCTATACCGGCAAACAGTCTACGGTTGAAGTGGCGGGCAAGACCGTAGGCGAAGCCTTGAGCAACCTCGTAGCCGAGCACCCTGACCTGCGTAAACATCTGTTTTCGGAAGACGGTAAGCTGCGTTCGTTTGTGAATGTATACCTGAATGACGAAGACATCCGCTACCTGGCAAAGGACGCTACGCCGGCCAAAGAGAGCGACACGATCACGATCGTGCCCTCAGTTGCCGGAGGCGTGCAGGGCTGAATCGCCTCCACTTGCAGAGGAATCTAACAAACCGCGGTATCGGAGATGGCAGTGGCCACATTGAACGAAAGCATTCCAGCAACTTTAAGCAACGATGAAATTCTGCGTTACTCGCGGCACCTGATCATGCCCGAGGTCGCCATGGAGGGCCAGCAGAAGCTAAAGGCTGCACGCGTGCTGTGCATCGGCGCCGGTGGGCTTGGCTCGCCTCTAGCCTTGTATCTGGCTGCGGCTGGCGTTGGAACCCTGGGACTTGTAGATTTCGACGTGGTGGATTACACGAATCTGCAACGGCAGGTGCTCCACTTTACCGCCGACGTAGGGCGCTCCAAACTCGACTCAGCCATCGACAAGTTGAACGCGATCAATCCCTTTGTGCAGACCGAGCGCTTCGATACGCTGCTCAACAGCCAGAACGCGCTGGAGATCTTCCGCGGCTTCGACATCATCGCCGATGGCACGGATAACTTCGCCACCCGCTATCTGGTCAACGACGCCTGCGTGCTCAGCGGCAAGCCGAACGTCTATGCATCCATCTTCCGCTTCGAAGGGCAAGCCAGTATTTTCGCTACGGAGAATGGCCCATGTTACCGCTGTTTGTATCCAGAGCCACCGCCGCCGGGGCTGGTGCCTTCCTGCGCCGAGGGCGGAGTGCTTGGAGTGCTTCCGGGGCTGCTCGGCGTGATCCAGGCAACCGAGGTCATCAAGCTGATACTTGGCTCCGGCGAATCTTTGATTGGCCGCCTGTTGCTGGTGGATGCGTTGGCCATGCGCTTCCGCGAACTGCGCGTTCGCAAGAATCCGGAGTGCCCGGTGTGCGGCACGAATCCAACCGTGAAAGCGTTGATTGACTACAACCAGTTCTGCGGGATTCGCGGAGAAGAGGCAGAGGCACCCGTCAGCGCCAAGACTCCGGAGATTCCGGTTGAGGAACTCAAACGTCGTCTCGATGCGGGCGAGGATATTTACGTTCTTGACGTTCGCGAGCCGCATGAATACCAGATATGTAACATCGGCGGCCATCTCATTCCGCTGGGCGACCTGCCCAAGCGCGTCCATGAACTCGACTCGAGCCGCGAAATTGTTGTGCACTGCAAGAGCGGCGGCCGCAGCGCCAAAGCGGTAGACTTCCTGCGCCAGTCAGGGTTCAAACGCGCCTCCAACCTGACCGGCGGAATTCTGGCGTGGGCCACGAAAATTGACCCTTCGCTCCCGAAGTACTGATGAAGAAACACGGATGAAAAAAGGCCAGCCTCTTGTGAGCGGCTGGCCTTTCTCTTTCCAATTCACTTCCTGTCAAACAATCCCCGGATTGCGCCCCTGCCGCAGATCCCACAACGCAGCGACCAGCGCATCCACTTCCTCGCAGGTGTTGTAGAGCGCCAGCGAGGCGCGAAGCGTGCTCTCCACGCCAAAGCGGCGAAGGATCGGCTGGGCGCAGTGGTGCCCCCCGCGAACGGCAATGCCTTTGCGATTTAGAAAGTCGCCGATTTCTTCCGTGCGGAAGCCGTCCATCACGAACGAAAGAACGCCAGCTTTCTCTTTCGCGGTGCCGATGATGCGCAGCCCCGGAATGCGCTGCAAGGCTTCCGTGGCATAGACGAGCAGCATGTGTTCGTAACGCGATATGTTTTCCATGCCCACTCGTTCGACATAATCGATCGCAGCGCCCAGCCCAACCGCGTCGGCGATACTACCGGTGCCGGCCTCAAAGCGTTGTGGCGGCGGCTGGTAAAGCGTCTTTTCGAACGTCACATCCTGGATCATGTTGCCGCCACCTTGCCAGGGAGGCGTGTTATCCAGAACTTCCGACTTGCCATACACCACGCCGATACCGGTGGGTGCAAACACTTTATGTCCGGAGAAGACGTAGAAGTCGCAGTTCAAGGCCTGCACATCCACGCCCATGTGGGAGACGGCTTGGGCGCCGTCAATCAGCACCCGCGCCCCGTGGCGGTGAGCGGCTTCGATCATCGCGCTGACGGGTGTAACGGTACCGAGAGCGTTGGAGACCTGCGA
Source organism: uncultured Acidobacteriota bacterium (assembly GCA_963838135.1). Taxonomy (GTDB): domain Bacteria; phylum Acidobacteriota; class Terriglobia; order Terriglobales; family Acidobacteriaceae; genus TOLSYN. The sequence continues at coordinate 880,056 of CAWIPV010000001.1, forward strand.
AATTGAGACCAGCCGGGTCTTTGGGCCGAGTAGCTTTTCGTACTCTTCGAGCACTATCTGACCGGTATCGTCCACCGGAGCGACGCGCAGACGCGCACCCTTTTCAGCGCACAACATCTGCCAGGGAACGATGTTGGCGTGATGCTCCAGCCAGGTGATGACGATTTCGTCGTCCTTCTGAACGTAGCGGCGTCCCCAACTCTGGGCAACCAGATTGATGGCCTCGGTGGCTCCGCGAACAAAGATGATTTCGCGTGCCGAGCCGGCGTTGAGGAAGCGGCGCGTCTTCTCACGCGCCGACTCGTAAGCATCGGTGGCACGTGCCGCCAGTTCGTGCGCGGCGCGATGCACGTTGGAGTTTTCGTGTTCGTAGAAAAACTTGAGACGGTCGATGACGCTCTGCGGCTTTTGTGTGGTGGCCGCGTTGTCGAACCAGATGAGAGGACGCCCATTCACGCGCTCCCGCAGGATCGGAAAATCGCGGCGAATCGCCTCCACGTCAAAAGAATAGGAAGAGAGGTTGAGGTCGTCGGGCAGACCCGACCGCGCGCCCACCGGAGCCTGCGCGGGCACGGTGTTTTCAGGCGAAAGCGGGCGAGGCTGGTTCAGCGGATCGTAGGAGGCCGGTGCGCGATAATCCGGCTCATGCGCCACGGCTCCAGAGAGCTGAGGCGCGGTCAGGTCGAGAGGCGATGCAAATGGATTGGCGGCGATTGCGGAACGGTCTTCCGCACGCAACGACTTGTCCAACTGCGCCGGGGCCGGTGGAAGTGCCGGAACCGGACCGGGCACGGTCGGCGGAGTCGAAAACAGTGGCCGTGCCTCTTCCATGAAGGAAAAAGCCGGGAACGCCGACGAATCAACCTTACCAAAGGAACCGGGTACCGTCGGCGTGGGAGGCTGCGCCGACTCGCTGAGTTGAGATGGCGAAACGTCGGTGAATAACGACGACGGAATCGCGGCGAATCCGGCATCGCTTGGAGTGCTCTGCTGAAAAGCGCCCGAGGGCGTATTTAGAATCGCCGGCTCCGCTGCAGGCTCCGTGAACAACGGGCGAGCGTCTTGCAGAAAGGAGAACGCTGGCACAGCCGATGGATCGACCGCTGAGTCGGCCGCATTAACGCCGCCGGGAACTGCCGGAGTTGGTGCCGGAGCTGTCGCCGAAGCAGCAGGCGGGTTACCGGACGGTGCCGCGCCAGTATCGCGGACAGGGAGCAGGACAGGTTGCTGCGACGCCAAGTTTGAGAACAGCCCGGGAAATGCGGGCGCTGTCGGACCCGGCACAGCCGCATGCGGATTCACGTTGACCGGAGAGCCTGGCGGCACCGGCGCCGCCGGCGCGGCCGACAGAGGCGGCTGGAATGCTTCGGGCAACGCCGTGAAGAACTCGTTGGAAATGCCCGGCGACTCCAACCCGACCAAAGCACCAGGAATCGGCGGCGCGGGAGGTCGCGGAGACTCGGCGAGTTGGGACGGCGGAACATCTGCGATCAACGAGGACGGAATCGCGGCGAATCCGGCGTCGGTCGGAGTGCTCTGCTGAAACGCGCCTGAAGGCGCATTCAGGATCGCTGGTTCCGCTGTAGGCTCCAAGAACAAAGGTCGCGCACCCTGCAAAAAGGAAAACGCCGGCACTGGCGACGGGACAGCCGCACTGATGCCGCCGGGAACTACCGGGGCGGTTGACGACGGAGCAGGCGGGTTCCCGGCCGGTAGCGCGCCGCGGTCGCGGGCGGGGAGCACAACGGGCTGCTCCGCCGCCAAGCTTGAAAACAGCCCGGGAAATGCTGGCACGGTTGGGCCCGGCACCGCTGCATATGGATTCACGTTAACCGGAGACCCCGGCGGCACCGGCGCTGCCGGAGCAACGGACAAAGGCGGCTGGAGCGCTTCGGGCAACGCGGTAAAGAACGCGTTAGCCATGCGCGCCAACTCTACAGGATCGAGAACACCAGCAGTTAGGCCTTCTGTCCCCTGCGGCGTCCCATGCGACCCTTTCGCCAAGTCTCCACTTCCCGGAATTACTGCCGAGGTTCGACTCGCGTCACTTGTACTCATGGTACTGTCCCACGTCTACGTCTTCGAGCAGGGCAATGGCGTCATCGGTAAGCACGGCGGCGGAGCAGTACAGCGCAATCAGGTATGAGGCCAGAGCTTTCTGGTCGATTCCCATGAAGCGAACCGACAAGCCAGGACTCTGCTCTCCGGGCAGCCCCGGTTGAAAGAGGCCGACGATACCCTGTTTTCTTTCACCAACGCGCACCAACAGGATTTTGGACTTGGAGTCCTTGTTTCTGACGTCGATCTTATTGGTGGGAATCAGCGGGATGCCGCGCCAGGTGAGGAACGGAGTGCCGAACAGCGTGACGGTAGGAGGCGGAACGCCGCGACGGGTGCATTCCCGTCCGAAGGCGGCGATAGCGCGAGGATGAGCAAGGAAAAAGGACGGTTCCTTCCAGACCTTCGTCAGCAGTTCGTCCAGATCGTCGGGCGTTGGCGCGCCCTTGCGCGTCTTCAGCTTCTGAGCGTCGGGGACGTTGTTCAGAAGTCCGTATTCGGAGTTATTGAGAAGCTCGCTCTCCTGCTTCTCTTTCACGGTCTCGATAAGAATCCGTAACTGCTCTCGAACTTGATCGTATGGATTGCTGAAAATATCGGAAATTCGGGTGTGGACGTTGAGTACAGCGCTGATGCTACTTAAGCGGTATTCTCTGGGCTTCTCCTGATACTCGACATAAGTCGGAACCAGTTCCGTCGCTTCGGTCTGGCCGCATGTCGATTCGATCGCCTTGCCTTCATCGACGCGATTGACGCGGAATGTTCCGGCCTCAAGCGGCTTCCAGTCCAGCAAACGGACAAGCCAGCGTGGGGTGATGGCCCCGTACTGCGGAGCAGTTTTGGTAACGTTCGCGAGTTGAAATGCTGCTTCCTCGCCTAGAGCAATACGGTTGACCTCATCTGGCACTGTGTTGCCTCCTTTTAATTAAACAAAACCGCAGATGTTATTTCCTGCGCAAGCATGCAAAAGTTGATTGTCAATTAAGGTTGCGAATCCGGGACGGAGCTATTCAGAGCAGCCGCGAATGAGATGCTGCCGCTTCGACCAGGGTTGCAACCCAATTGCAAAACCTAAAAACTATCGCGAACCAGAATTGAGCGCCACCGATCCGCCTAAATTCCCGCGCCGTAATCGGCAAAGTTGCTCTTCTCGAATTCGCTGCGGTAGTCGCGGCGCTCCTTGTCCTCATTGGCCAACCCGCCCGCCGTGCCATTGACCGGCGCGGCTGCAGTCTCCAAGTGAGCCAGTTTGTCCAGGCGCGAGCGCAGTCCGTTGACGTCTTTTGCCAGTGCAATTAGAGCATCGCTGAGCGGGTCCTTGATCTCGCGCGGATCGGTGATGAGAACCCGCTTACCGTCGCGATAGACGATGTGTGCGGGCACTCCCACGACGGTCGAGTTGGGAGGCACATCGCGCAACACCACCGAGCCGGCGCCGACGCGCGAGTTGTCTCCAATGACGATGTCTCCCAAGATGCTGGAGGTGTTGCCGACGGCTACGCCGTTGCCGAGCGTGGGGTGGCGCTTCTTCTTCATCAGGCTGGTACCGCCCAGGGTCACGCCGTGGTAGAGGGTCACGTCGTCGCCGATGATCGCCGTCTCGCCGATCACTACGCCCATGCCGTGATCGATAAAGAGCCGTCGCCCGATGGTGGCGCCGGGATGAATCTCAACCCCGGTCCAGAAGCGCGAGACCTGCGACAGCCAGCGCGCCAGCAGGCGGAAGCCATGTACCCAGAGCCAGTGATTGATGCGATGCGCCCACACCGCGTGCAGCCCTGCATAGTTGAGCAGCACGGAGAACCAGCCGGTTGCCGCCGGGTCTTCCTTCAGTACGAATTGAATGTCTTCGCGGATCGTTCGCAGCACGTTCTGGCCTCGTCTAGCAAGTAACCGCTCTTACAACAAACGTCCGAAACAACGCATACAGATCAGGTGGCAGCCAGCACTGCCGATAGCACCGTCGGCTGCAATCTAATATTTCCGCACGCTGCGGTCGACGCGATCAGACCAGGCGTGAATCCCGCCGGTGAGATTCCAGACCTGGGTGAAGCCGGCCAGATGCAGGAGCTGCACTGCCTTGGCGCCACGCGGTCCCATTTTGCAGATGGCTATGATCTTGCGGCTGGAATCGAGCTCGTGCACTCGTTTGGGCAGCTCGGGAAGCGGAATAAGGTGCCCACCGATGTTGGAGGTGTCGTACTCATTCTCGCTGCGCACGTCGAGTAGAAAGAGGTCCTCACCGGCGTCCAGCCTCTGCTTCAGTTCTTCCGCTTTAATCTCAGGAACGGCCATTTGTTTTTCTCCTCACCAGGAACCTTGATGCCTATTAAGAATGCCTACTTCGTTTTCGGCCTAAAAACACAAAACCCACCTGCCATTGAACTTCTGGCGGTGGGTCTATATGAGGTGCCGGCTTGTAATTTACCTTAGCCTTGCGTTTTCCTCACGCCAGAAGACACGGGTGCGCAACACATACACATACAACACGTCGCGGCCTTCATGGCGTTAAACTTCATGTCTGCTACCATAGCACCAAACAACCCTAAACAGCAAGGGTATGTTGGAAAGATGCCTCCACCAAACCGGAAAGATGTGTCGCTGTTGGAGAATATCTTTGGGGACGAGAGTTCCGATATAAAGGGACAGACTTTCAAGCTTTCATCTCTGTGATGCTGTGAGGTGCAAATGACTTATCCTCGGCTTGATATCGCGACCCGATTGGTTCATGCCGGCGAAAGATCAGGCACGCCGACGGGACAGCCGGTCGCCACACCAATCTATGCATCGACCACGTTCACGTACGGCTCCATGGCTGACGCCGACGCCGTGCTGGGCGGTGAAAAGCCCGGATACATTTACACCCGCTATGGCAACCCCACGGTTGCTGCCTTGGAGCAGGCAATTCTGTCGCTGGAGGGCGGGGTTGCCGCCATTGCCTACGCCTCCGGCATGGCCGCACTGCACGCTGCCGTGCTGGCCTGCGAGCCTTCGCCGGGCTCGACCATTCTTGCATCGCAGGATCTTTATGGCGCAACCCTGGATCTGCTCGTCCTGCTCTTCGGACAGTTTGACATCAAGACCGTTACCGCCGATTTTTCCGATCTGCAGTCCCTGGCAGCCAAGGCAGAGGAGGTGCGCCCACGCATCCTGGTTGCAGAGACCATCTCCAATCCGCTGCTGAAAATCTGCGATATCGACGCCTGCGCCGCCATTGCCAAAATCCATCATGCCAGGCTGATCGTGGACAACACCTTTGCAACTCCCTATCTCTGTCGTCCGCTGGAGCACGGAGCCGATTTCGTGGTACACAGCGCTACCAAGTATCTGAGCGGCCACGCCGACGCGATGGGAGGCGCGGTGGTGGCCAAAGAACATCCGGACGACGCCGCGCTGATCAGCATCATGAAACTCGCAGGTGGCGTGCTGGGGCCGTGGGAAGCACATGAGATACTGCGGGGCATCAAGACCCTTGGGCTGCGCTTGGAACGGCAGTGCGCCAACGCGCTGCGCATTGCCGACACACTCGCGGCGGACCCGCGTGTGGGCCGGGTCTACTACCCCGCGCTCGCAGGCACGGAGGCATTGGCGCGCATCCTCGCCCCCGGCTATGCGGGAGCGATGATTTCCATTCAGTTAGCGGAGGATTCCCGAGACGCGGCTTTCCGGTTCATGGATGCGCTGCGCCTCTGCGTGCGCGCGACGAGCCTGGGCGATGTCTTCACCGGAGTTCTGCATCCGGCGAGTTCGTCGCACCGGGAGATGTCACCCGCCCGCAGGCGCCAGGCGGGAATTACCGACGGCCTGATCCGGATCTCGGTCGGAATTGAAGACGTTCGCGACCTCCTGGATGATCTGCAACAGGCGCTGGATGCCACCACCATGCCAACCAAAGCGACGTAGGACGCGCTCGAGAGGTGGACACGGCGATGTGCGTATCCACGGTGGAACTGTGCACAGCATTGAATCGCCCGTGAAGAGCGGCGACAAATGACGACGGCAAAGTCGAACAAGAACAGCGGCCGCCGCCTTATACTTGAATCTATGGCTTTTCCTGAACTTCATCCCAGTCTCCTTCGTGCACTTGCCGCACGAAATTACACCGAACCTACACCGGTTCAACAAGCCGTACTTCGCCCCCAAGCAGCGGGGCGCGACCTGCTGGTCTCAGCACAGACTGGCTCAGGGAAAACTGCGGCATATGGCCTTCGTTAGGAGCAGCTCTGCTTGGCGAGGCTCAACGGCTTGATCGCCCAAAGCAGCCGCTTGCCTTGGTTGTCGCACCGACCCGTGAACTTGCGCTACAGGTGCAGCAAGAACTGGCGTGGTTACTGGCCGACGCAGGCGGGCGAGTGATCTCTTGCGTGGGCGGCATGGACATTCGTCGCGAGCAACGCGCACTGGGGGCGGGAGCCCATGTCGTAGTCGGTACGCCGGGACGCCTGGCCGACCACCTTGATCGTGGGTACTTAAACCTGTCCGACATCCGTGCCGTCGTGCTGGATGAGGCCGATGAAATGCTTGATTTCGGCTTTCGCGAAGAACTTGAGCTACTGATGAATGCCACTCCACCGGAGCGGCGCACCATGATGTTTTCAGCCACGCTGCCGAAGGCGATTTTAGGGCTGGCCAAGCTATATCAGCGCGATGCTCTGCGCATGGCCTTATCGTCGGAGAACGAACCTCACGCCGATATTGAATACCGCGCTTTTTTGGTCGGTCCACGGGATACGGAACACGCCGTCGTAAATTCGCTGCGCTACTTCGATGTGCACGGCGCGCTGGTGTTCTGTTCAACGCGCGAAGTCCGTGCGACATCTGCACGCAAATCTGCGGGAGCGAGGATTCTCCGCGGTGGCGCTTTCAGGAGAACTCAAGCAGCACGAACGTACAACCGCGCTGCAAGCCTTGCGCGACGGGCGGGCGCGCGTGTGCGTGGCAACCGATGTGGCCGCGCGCGGATTGGATATGCCTGATCTTGGTTTGGTAATCCACGCCGACCTGCCGCAGAACAAGCAGGCGCTGTTGCATCGTAGCGGCCGCACGGGGCGCGCGGGACGCAAGGGATTGTCGGTGATGATCGTGCCCGCACAGCATCGGGGAGCCGGCGAACGGTTGCTGGCGTCGGCAAAGATCAAAGCGGTCTGGACACCGGCCCCTTCGGCTGATTCGATTCTTGCCCGTGACGAGGAAAACCTGGTGCGGGAAATCGTTGCCATGGCGGACGCTCCGGCAGAAGAGGATTTGGCAGCCGCAAGACTCCTGCTCGGGGAGATGAGCGCCGAACACCTTACTGCCGTTCTGGTCCGCATTCGCCGCGAACGGTTGCCTGCGCCCGAGGTGTTGGAGGATCCCGGCACATACAGGAAACCAGCGCCGTCAAAAAAGAAAAGTTACGGGTCTAGCAAGAAGAAGTTTGGTGCCAAGCGACCGCCGATCGATCCAGGCAAAAAGCGAGACAGCAAAGCGCCGCCAAAGCATAAACGGAGGTAAACCATCCAGTCTGGCTACGCTACCCTGCGGTCTTGTTGCAATCTTACGGCTCGCCCCAGGGTAGCCGATCTCATACTTTCGCGCGTCTGTTCACTTCTGTGCGATGACGTTGGCTTATTTCAATAGCGCGCAGGATTACGGCTGAACATGCTCTCAGAATCTATCGCTGAGTGATCAACGATCAAGTCGTAAGCGCTATCTGGTTACCAGAGGGATTTGGGCTGATCCGAATCCTGTGCTAAATTGTTGATACCCTCCCTAGCCGGGATGGCGGAACTGGCAGACGCAGCGGACTCAAAATCCGCCGAGGGCAACTTCATGGGGGTTCGATTCCCCCTCCCGGCACCAAACAAGTCACGCTATTGAAACTGCGCAGCGAGTTCCTTCATCGCGGCATTTTCGCGGATAACTTCGCCAGCCTCTCGACTGTGCAAAGCTATCTCTGCGGCGATTGAGGAACCGAGAGTTTGCTGATCAATATTGCCAAACGGCCCAGGCACGAGGCTTCCCAACCAACCGGCCCAAGCCGGCGTGTGAGCGTTGCCAACAATGATGCCGGGGCGAAAGATGGCGAGGCGGGTAAAACCGATGTTGCGCACGGTGTCTTCCTTCATGCCCATGACGCGGACATAGCGAAACCGGCTGCGGGCTGTGCTTCCTACCGCAGAAAGTAGGCAAAACTGAGCGATTCCGCCGCCATGGCAGCCACGCGCAAAGGCGCCCACGACGCCGACCTCAAGTCGCTGCAATTCTTCTTCGCTCCAGCGCATTGATCCAGAACCGACACCCACACAGCTCACGGCGCTGACTGGACCTTGGCTTAGAACTTCGCGGGCAATGTCCGCAGTGCGCTCGGCAAAGTCGGCAGTGCCTGTATCAAGAACGACGTTGCGCACCCGCGACCGCGCCGCAATGGGTTTTCTGGTGACCATCACCACTTCCCGGCATTCCGGAATCGCTAGCAGCTCCGCGACGGCTGCACCGCCGACTTGCCCAGTACCGCCGAGGATAATTGCGGCAAAAGTCTGATTCATAAATAGGACCTCTGCTTAGGTAAGGGCGCGATAAACCCCGTTCACCCCAAGAAGGAAGCATACCTGGTCTCGATTCTAAATTGAGCCAATGAGGCATCGCTTTCTCAATTGGCGCTGTCAACCAAAGCGCTCATTGAGATGTCGCGAATGGGAGACCAAAAAGTTTTTCTGTTTTCGGTGGCGGGGTTTTGGCCGGACCGTCGCTTCCCATTATGTAAGCGAAATTCGAGCAGATCCGTAATCAATGGAGCTGCTAACCAGCAACCCCGGATCGCGCCCAATTCGAAGGGCGGAGTTGTTTAGTTCAGGAGGGAATGCCATGAAAGCGCGAATGCTCAACTTGACGGCCGTTGCCTTTGTTCTGCTGCTTGGTGTTGCGACTTCGCAGGCGCAGCACTCGATAGCCTCAGTCCCATTTGATTTCCAGGTTGGTGCCCAGCACATGGCCGCAGGGCGATATGCAGTGGGGATTTCCAGCGATGGTTTGTTGACGATCCGGGGCTTGAACACGGCGGATGGGGCCTTTGTACTGACCAACAGCATCGGTTCAGCGCATCCCGGACAAGAAGCTCCGCGGCTTGTCTTCCTCCTCCTCGGCTCCGCGTACCACCTTAGCCAGGTCTGGATTCCGAGCCATCAAGACGGTCGCGAAATCCCATCGAAGGAGAATCGTCAGATCGAGGCCAGCAATGGGGGCAACCGAGAAACCGCAGTCGCCTTGGTCCACCATTGAGGGGAGACGACGTACCGGCAATTTTCTTGATCGGGTAGGAGGGAATTGCAATCTGACGAGAGTGCTCGGCCTGACGTAGTGGTCGCCTGAAGGCGGCCACTTTTCGTCGTTTGTATTTGCTTTGTTTGTTGATGTGATTCTCGCGTCGATAGGGCCATCCTCGTTCATGAGCTTGGAATCTAACTTCGCATACCTGAAAGCGGGGAAGAGCATGACCAGCGACCCTGGCGAAATCACCCAACTGCTGCAGCAATGGCGGGCCGGGGACCGGCAAGCTGAGTCCAGACTATTCGATTTGCTCATGCCGGATTTACGCAGGATTGCGCGACGCTGCTTTCGCGGGGAGAGATCGGATCATACGCTTCAGCCGACAGCGCTTGTTAACGAAGCCTTTTTTCGATTGGCGGCCGCCAGGAATATTGATTGGCAAGACCGAGGCCATTTTTTCGCCATCGCCGCGAGAGTCATGCGCCGGTATCTAATCGATCACGCACGCTCGCAGCCTGGGGTAGAACTCCTACCTTTTGATGGTCTTCCAGAAGGCGTCCTCGGCAGGCACACTCGATTGGAACTAGCCGTGGCCGTCGATAGTTTGCTCGATGAATTGGAAGACGAATCGCACCAGCAGCGCGCTGTGGTGGAATTGAAATTCTTTCTTGGCCTGACCGATGAAGAGGCCGCGGGTGCGCTGGGTCTGACACTGCATACCCTGCAGCGCGAGTGGTACCGGGCGCGCAAGTGGTTATTTGAACGATTGAGTACAGAATCGTGGAAAGCCCGACGGAACGCGACCAACAGATAGCAACGATTGTTGCGACGGCTCTCCGGTTGCCGCCTGGAGAGCGCCAATCTTGCCTGCGCCTCGCCTGCGAAGGGGATCCAGAACTCTACCAGGAAGTGGCTGAAGCTGTGGAGTGGGAAGAGCGCATGGGCACATTCCTGCTCCATCCAGTGATCGCCTTTATGGAGGATGACGGCTTGCTTGGAGCGGGAGACGAGATTGTGCAGCGTATCGATATCATCCGCGCACTCGGGAGCGGCTCGACCCCGCTCATCGGCCGGACCATCTCGCATTACCACGTTCTCGAAAGAATTGGCGGAGGAGGTATGGGGGTGGTCTATAAGGCCGAGGACATCGAACTCGGCCGCTTTGTCGCCCTGAAGTTCTTGCTCGATGACGTTGCTCAGGACGCGCAGGCGCTGGAGCGCTTTCGCAGGGAAGCACGCGCAACCTCAGCACTCAATCACCCCATGATCCTTGCGGTTCATGACATCGCCACCCTGGATGGCACACCTTACATCGTCAGCGAATTCTTGGAAGGCGAGACACTGCGCGAGCGCTTGCGCCGCGGTTCGTTGCCGATTCGCAAAGCCATCGGTTACGCGCAGCAGATCGCGCGCGGGCTCAGTGCGACACACGCCAAGGGAATCGTGCATCGCGATCTGAAGCCCGAGAACGTTTTCCTCACCCGCAATGGGCGGATGAAGATTCTCGATTTTGGCTTGGCAAAGATGACGGAGCGCCAGACTGCAAGCGCTGACCCTGAAGTGCACTCAAGCGGCAACTTCAGCACAAACCCGGGCATGGTGATGGGCTCTCTGCACTATATGTCACCGGAACAGGTCAGAGGGCTCCAGACCGACGAGCGCACAGACGTCTGGAGCCTTGGCTGCGTGCTGTACGAAATGATCGCTGGCTCTCAACCATTTAGGGGCGCAACAGCCGCCGACGTACTGGCGTCGATCATCAAAGCGAATCCCGAGCCGTTGAGACACTCCATCGCCGACGCGCCGGCGAAGCTGGAAGAGATTGTTGGTAGGGCTCTCGCGAAGGACAAGGACGAGCGCTACCAGGGCATTAAGGATCTTCTTGGAGACATTCGGAAGCTGAAGAGGCAAGTGGAGTTTGAAACTGAAGAGCGCACGGCACAGCGGTCCGGCTCTCACCGGTCAATGGCGGCGGAGGGAGGTCCGTCAGGAGTGACAAGGCTGGCCGAGGAGACAGATGTGGTTCAGGGCCTTCCCCCATGCAATCTCCCGGCGCGGCGTAAGAGCATGGTGGGTCGCGAACGGGAGATTGAAGAGATCTATGGTCAGTTGCGGGTCGACGGAGCGCGGTTGTTAACGCTAACGGGCGTCGGCGGCACGGGTAAGACGGCGTTGGCGCAGGCAGTCGCTAGGCGGTCGCCGCGAGACTTCTCAGATGGAATCTACTTCATCGAGCTCGCGTCTATTGGGCAGCCCGAATTGGTCGCATCCGTGATCGCGCAGTCCCTCGGCGTGAAGGAAGCCGAGGGGAAAACCATCGGGGAGACGCTCATCGATCATCTGCGCGGAAAAAGCATCCTGCTTGTGATCGACAACTTCGAGCAAGTCTCGCCCGCAGCTTCGATCCTTGCGGAGATACTTGCCTCGGCACCGGGAATGAAGATGCTGGTAACGAGTCGAGAGGTGTTGCATTTAACTATGGAATGCGAGTACATGGTCCCGCCGCTCGCCACGCCTGAAAATCCCAAGGAGGCCTCGCCAGAAGAGTTGAGCCGGTACGATGCGATCCGACTCTTCGTTGAGCGTGCGCGCGAAGTGAAGGCGAATTTCACGTTGACAGAAGCGAACGCGCAGAGCGTGGCGGCAATCTGTGCAGGGCTGGACGGACTTCCGTTGGCGATCGAGCTGGCCGCGGCACGTGTGAAGCTCCTCTCACCGGAGGCGATTCTCACGAGATTGAAGCATCGGTTGAAGCTGCTGACAGGCGGAGCGCGTGATCTGCCGGCGCGTCAACGCACGATGAGCGGAACCGTTGAGTGGAGCTACAACCTTTTGAGCGAGGCTGAAAAGCAGCTATTCCGCCGCCTCGCGGTGTTTGCAGGCGGCTTCACCATTGAGGCTGCTGAAGCGGCGTGTCAATCGGCATCCGCAGCTACAGAAGGAGTCGCCGTTGGAGGTACGCAGAGCGCCGGCGAAGAACAAATAGCTGACGTGCTCGACGGTGTCACTTCGCTGATGGATAAGAGCCTGCTCGTCGCCAAAGAGAGATGGAATGGTGCGGTGCGCTTTCGAATGTTGGAGGTGGTTCGCGATTACGCACTGGAACGTCTGCAGGCAAGCGCTGAGTTGGATTCGATGCAACGCAATCATGCTGCTCACTTTCTTGCCCTGGCTGAAGAGGCCGAGCCGCACCTGCACGGTGCGCAACCGGCGGAGTGGCTAAACCGCCTGGAACAGGAATACGACAATATTCGCGGAGCACTGTGGTGGTCAATCGCGCACGACGCCGCAACCGCGGCACGACTCGGAGCGGCGATTCGATACTTTTGGCATTTTAGCGGGGATTCTACGGAAGGATTACAAATCATCCGAGCCATACTGAGGCTGCGCGAGCCAGTGCCTGCAAAGCCACGTTGGAAGCTATTAATCATGGCCGGAAACATGGCTCGCTTTCAAGGCGACTGCCAGACGGCGCGAGAGATGTATGAAAAAGGCTTGGAAGAGGGGGAAGCCGCGAAGGACCCGCAGCAGGTCTCCGCTTCGTACAGGGGGTTAGGGGGGTTGGCTAGTGAGCAAGGCGACCATCCCACTGCACGCATGTTCATCGACCGGGCACTGGCGATCGCACGTGACTCGAACGACAAGTTCGGAATCGCTCGCGCGCTCAGTATGTTCGGAGATCTGGCGCGGTCCGTAGGAGATGATGCGGCGGCTCGCCCATTTTTCGAGGAAGCATTGGCGATCTGCAGGGGGCTAGATAATAGGTATGCGATCGGCACCATGCTAAACAATCTGGCTGCAGCCGAATATGGGGACGGAGATCACACGGCAGCGCGCTTACACTTCGCCGAATGCTTGACCATTGCTCAAACGCTAGATGGACAGATCGTCGGGGACAAATTATCCATCTCGGTTTCACTCGATGGTTTTGCGGCACTCGCCGCGCAGCGCGGGGAAACGAAACTGGCGGCAACACTTGCGGGTGCGGCTGCGCACCTTCTTGAATCCATGCATGTGACTTTTGAAGCCGCCGAGCGACGTTTCCGTGAAAGGTACCTGGTTCCCGTGCGCGCAACACTCTCCGAAGGCAGCTTTGCCGCTGCGTATGAACACGGACGTAACCTGAAGTTAGCTGAGTGCATTGCACTCGCTTTGGGAAAAACAGGCAGCTAGTTGGTAAAACAGAGCGCGACCTGCGGTTTCCGCCATCTTTCCGAACTGCTATCGAACCAGAAGGGGCTTCCACTCGCGAATGTTGCAGGTTACGCTGAGAGCAGCTAAATTAGGTGCGAGAGTTGGAGGTGTAGATGAAAAGGCCCATCCCGGTGGAATCTGCCTCTGCATTAATCGACGAGAAGATCAAGGAACTTGGGGACTGGCGCGGGGAGACGCTCGCGAAACTGCGCGAAATCGTACACGACGCAGACCCTGAGATCCTCGAAGAGTGGAAGTGGATGGGGACTCCCGTCTGGTCCCACGGCGGCATCGTCTGCACGGGAGAGACGTACAAGAACGTCGTCAAGATGACATTTGCCAAGGGAGCTGCGTTGAAGGACCCTTCAGGTCTATTCAACTCCAGCCTCGACGGGAATGTAAGGCGCGCTATCGATATCCACGAAGGCGACAAGGTCGACGAGGCGGCCTTGACGGACCTCACCCGCGCCGCCGTGGCGCTCAATCTCAAGGGAAAGAGCAAGCCGAAGCCCCGGCGAGCGAGCAGCAAGCGGGCCGACTAGCTGCATTATCAGCCTGCTTTAGTACCGCAACGTTCTCATGTTTCTGAAAACCTACTGCAGACGTCACGCTCTCCCTTACACGTTGAACTTGAAAAACATAATGTCGCCATCTTTAACGACATAATCTTTCCCTTCCGAGCGGTAAAGGCCTTTTTCCTTGACGGCCTGTTCGCTGCCCAAGGCAAAGAGATTTTCGCAATGGTAGGCGTCGGCGCGAATGAAGCCGCGCTCAAAGTCTGAGTGAATTACGCCCGCCGCCTGCGGAGCTTTGGCGCCGTCTGGAATAGTCCAGGCACGCACCTCTTGCACTCCGGCGGTGAAGTAGGTGATGAGCCCGAGCAGTCGATAAGCGGCGTGAATCAACCGGTTCAACCCTGGCTCAGCCAGGCCCATGTCGGCCAGAAACTCCGCCCGTTCGGCCGGTTCGAGCAGAGCGATCTCGGCCTCCATCGCGCCGCAGATGCGCACCACCTCAGCGCCTTCTTCCGCAGCGCGTTTTTCCACGGAGGCCACCCACTCGTTGCCATCCTTGAGGCCCGCTTCATCCACGTTGGCCACAAACAGCACCGGCTTGGCGGTGATCAGATGGAGATCGTACGCGGCAATCAGTTCCTCTGCGGTGAGTTCAATAACGCGGGCAGGTCGGCCAGCCTGAAGGCCCGCCAGAAGCTTCTTCAGAGCCTCTGCCTCGCACTTGACACCGACGTCCGTGGTGTTGCGTGCAGCTCTTTCGGTCTTGGCCCAGCGCTTTTCGACCGTCTCAAGGTCAGCTAACAGCAGTTCGGTGTTGATGATGTCGATGTCATGCAGCGGATTCACGCCGCCAGCCACGTGAATCACATTCGGATCGGCAAAGCAGCGCACAACGTGGCAGGTCGCGTCGGTCGAGCGAATGTGTCCAAGAAATTGATTGCCGAGGCCCTCACCCTTGCTTGCGCCTTCGACCAAGCCGGCAATGTCGACGAACTCCATCGTTGTCGGAACGATGCTCTTCGGTTTGACGAACTCGGTGATCTGATCCATCCGCTCGTCGGGAACGCTGACGACGCCGACGTTGGGATCGATGGTGCAAAACGGGTAGTTGGCCGCCTGTACCTCGGCCGCCGTGAGGGCATTGAAGATGGTGCTCTTGCCAACATTGGGCAGGCCTACAATTCCGCAGTTCAATGGCATTTCAAAACATCCTTTTTCAGTTAAATGGCCGGGGGAATTCCCTCAGCCCGGCGGGCCGTCTTCTCAAATTGTTTTGAGGTCGGGGAGATATCAGAGGGACGAAAATCTGTATTCCAACGCTCGGTCAAACTCGCGGCATGCATCCGCCGTCATGGTCTGAACAGACCTACTACCATTATGCCGGAAAAAGGGACGAATAGGGACAGAACACTGACCACGCGGACACTCTTTCATGTGATTGGCCCGGATGCAGGCTGCCCCGCCCGCTGTTTTGTTGAGGAGCACGGACTGTCTTGAGGGAGGTCGCGCAGCCTCACACGCAAGCAGCCTTGCATTTAGATCAAGCTCAAAAGGATTTTCAGCGAGCAATGCACGGCCGAGCGAGGGAAATACGTTCGTATCTTCCCGAGTCTGACTCTACTCCACAGTGACCACGCAGAACGAAATAAATCACCGGAGAAGCTAAAGATTACTTCTGTATGTGCCGTTAAGTACCCTTAAGCTCCATTGAATGATTGACCTTTCCGCCTATAACTTCCGGAAATATGTCCGTAAATCCCGCGACAGAGAACTCGTTGGCGCGCAAGAAAGTTGTGGAAAGTAATGAGGAAGCTGTGCAGTTAGTATTCAGAAGAAATGCAAACCTGGCGCTGTTCCTTTTGATGTGCCATGCGGCGCTCGGACAGATAACACAGCCTGATCTTACGAAGGTAAACCTCGAAGACCTGATGAACATCGAGGTGACTTCGGTCGCCAAGAAAGAGCAGAAATTGTCGCGGACCGCTTCGGCGGTCTTTGTTATCGCCCAGGAGGACATCCGCCACTCCGGCGCAACGAACATACCAGACCTGCTGCGAATGGTGCCGGGACTGGATGTGGCTCAGATCAGCGCGAACAAATGGGCTATTAGCGCCCGAGGATTCAACGGGCAGAATTCGAACAAGCTCCTGGTCCTGATCGACGGTCGCTCGGTCTACTCTCCCATGTTCTCTGGAGTCTTCTGGGACGCACAGGATGTGCCTCTGGACAGCATCGATCGAATCGAGGTCATACGTGGCCCCGGCGCTACTGTGTGGGGGGCGAATGCCGTCAATGGTGTCATCAATATCATTACAAAGAAGGCCAGCAACACTCAAGGCGGATTGATAACCGCAGGAGGAGGAACATACGACCGTGGGCTCGGCACTGCCCGTTACGGGGGCCAGCTTAGCAACAACGCATCGTATCGTGTCTCTGCCGACGGCTTCGCTGTCAACCACTTTCCCGGCACAGCAGGCCAAGGCGGCAACGATGACTGGGAGGTTGCTCACGGGGGATTTCGTGTTGATGCCAATGCCTCGGCTCAGGATTCGATCACATTAGAGGGCGACGCTGAAACTGGAAATGCGGGAGAGATAGCTACTTCCGTGGTCTCCATCTTTCCGCTTGTGTACGGAACCTCTCCTCATAACGACCGTTTTTCCGGCTGGAACTTGTTGTCCAGATGGGATCATGTGGCCTCGCCCCACTCGGCGACATCCCTGCAAGTCTACTTCGATCGCAGCTCACGGGGCGACGGCACTTACGGTATAGGATTGGACACATTCGACCTGGATTTTCAGCATCATGTGGGCTGGGGTGAGCACCAGGATTTTGTCTGGGGACTCGGCTACCGAGTGAGTTCCGACGAGACTCTGGCTACGCCGCGGTTCTCATTCAATCCCGCGGCGCGAAATACTCAGCTATTTAGCTCCTTTGTTCAAGACGAAATATCCATCCTGCCCGACCGCCTCTACCTCAGTCTCGGCACCAAACTCGAGCATAACGACTATACGGGTTTCGGATTGGAGCCGAGTGCCAGAATCAGCTGGACGCCAAGCAGTCGAAACATGCTCTGGACGGCAGTTTCCCAAGCCGACCGAACGCCAGCGCGGACCGACACAGACCTTCGATTCAACTCCGCCGTCCTGCCGGGACCGAGCGGTCTTCCGGTTCTAGTCAGCATCTACGGTAACCCGAAGTTCAAGAACGAGGTCTTGCGCGCCGTCGAAACCGGTTATCGCGCCCAACTTACGCCCCGGGCCACGCTTTCTGGCACTGTGTTCTTCAACAACTACCGTGACTTGGCATCCGTGGAGTCAGGAACGCCCTTCCTTGAGAGCGGTCCTTCACCCTCGTACCTCGTGATTCCGAATACGTTTTACAACTTGACACACGGTGAGACTCACGGACTCGAACTGTTCGCGAACTGGAGGCTATCTAATCATTGGAGCCTGAGTCCCGGCTATACATTCTTGACAATGCACATCCACCGCGATCCATCGAGCGATGATCTGACCACTGCCCGCGCGGCCCAGGGCAACAGCCCAAACCATCAGGTTCAGTTGCGCTCCCATGTAGATTTGCCGAACCATTGGGGGTGGAACTCCTCTGCCTATTTTGTGGGACGTCTCCCCGCCCAAGCGGTTCCTTCCTACACACGTCTGGATTCGAACTTTACGTGGCAGCCTGCAGAAAGATTCTCCATCATTTTAGCCGGAGAGAATCTGCTGAAAGACCATCACATGGAATACGCGGGCACAGACCTAACTGTCCTGCCCAGCATGGTCAAACGCAGTTTCTACACCAAATTCATCTGGCAGTTCTGAGAAGGCGACATGCAATTGAACAGCATGGCCAACACGGGCTCTGGACAGATGGCTAAGAAGGCGATTAACGGGTCTCTTGCGAGCCTGCGGATTAGCCGGCTCCCGCTGTGGTCTGTTGTTCTGGTCGCCGTGGCATTTCATGTTTGTTCGGGAACAGCGTGGGCACAGTCAACGGTCGATGAGTATCACATGAAGGCCGCGTTTCTTTATCATTTCGCCCAACTCGTGGAGTGGCCGGCGGATTCTCTGAACGAAGGCGGCAATTCTCTTCTCGTATGCACCCTCGGAGATGATCCGTTTCACGGAGAGTTGGAAAACACCGTCGCTGGAAAACAAATTGGATCTCGATTTCTTCGCATTCGGCATGTCAGGCCAATGCAAGAGACGAGCGGTTGCAACGTGCTCTTTATCAGCAAGAGTGAAGGCAATCGTATTCCATCGCTATTAGCGAGTCTCCGAAACGCGCCAGTCCTCACCGTAGGCGACTCAGATGATTTTCTTGGGGCTGGCGGAATGATCCGATGGTTTCTCGATGGAAATAAGGTCCGATTTGAAATCAATCGACAAGCCGCGGAAGCGGCAAAGCTCAGAATCAGTTCGCAGCTGTTGTTCCTAGCCAGAAACGTTGTTGGGGGCAATGGAAGGAAGTAAGAATATGCAGTTCAAAGACCTTCCGATTCGTCGAAAATTGGCGTTGCTAGTCCTCACCGCAACGGTAATGGCACTCCTTCTGGCCTGTGCAGGCTTTGCCATTTTCGAACGGGCGCGCTTCCGCACAGGTGCCGTGAGCGAACTGACGACCCTTGCTGACATGTTAGGAGCAAATAGCGCGGCGTCACTCGCGTTCAATGATCAGAAAACCGCCCAGGAGATGCTGAGTGCTCTCCGCACCGAGCCTCATGTGTTGGCGGCGTGCTTGTATGACGAACAGGGAGTCATCTTTGCAGAGTATCGCCGCTCCGGCATCCCTTCCAACTTCCAAATGCCTGCGCGGCGTGAACAGCGACATGAATTCGGCGCTCAGTCGTTAGTCCTGTATCGGAATGTTTTCCTCGATGGCGACAGAACTGGCTCCATCGCCATCGTTTCCGACCTCACCGGCTTCCGCGATCAGATGCTGAGCTATGCAAAAATCGTATTTCTAGTGTTGATCACCTCGCTGCTCGCAACGTTCTTAGTTGCCACCCGGCTTCTTCGAATTATTACCGACCCAATTCTGCACCTATCGGCGGTCGCTGCCACCGTTTCAACCGAACACGACTACTCCCTACGCGCGACAGTCAGTGGCAACGATGAAGTTGGAATACTTATCGGAGCATTCAACAAAATGCTGAATAGGATTCAGCGGAGAGATCTGGCGCTGCAGCAAGCGAATGACGAACTCGAAACGCGCGTCCAGCAGCGCACAGCGGAACTCGAATCTGAGATCGTCGAGCGCAAACAAGCCGAGGCAGAGTTGCATTGGAAGACGGCCTTTCTGGAAGCGCAAGGCGATGCAACCGTAGACGGCATCCTGGTGGTGGACAGCAAGGGCGTGAAGATCTTCCGGAACGAGCAATTTCTCAGTTTGTGGAAGATCCCCCAGCACATAGCGGATGAGAGGAGCGAGATATCGCGACTGGACTACGCCGTGAGCCTGACTAAGTATCCGGACAGATATATAGAAAGAGTTCGGTACCTCTACGATCATCCGGACGAAACAGGTCGCTATGAGGTCGAGCTTAGAGATGAGACCGTTCTGGATGCGTACTCGGCTCCAGTGCTGGGGAAAAAGGGCGAACGCTACGGCCGAATCTGGGCCTTCCGCGACATCACCGAGCGGAGACGAAACGAGGATGCACTACGCTGCGCGAAAGAAGCGGCCGAAGTCGCCAATCGTGCCAAGAGCGAGTTTCTGGCAAATATGAGCCACGAGATCCGTACCCCTCTGAACGGCGTGATCGGCATGACCGATCTGGCACTCGACTCGCAACCAGAGCCAGAACAGCGTGAATACCTGGAGACGATCAAATCGTCGGCCGATTCTCTGCTCACAGTCGTCAACGACATCCTCGACTTTTCTAAGATCGAAGCTGGAAAGATGGAATTAGAGGCGGTCGACTTCTGTCTTCGAGACTGTTTGGAAGAGGCGTTGAAACCACTAGCGTTACGCGCGGACGAAAAAGGGATTGAGCTGGTGTGTGACATAGCTCCTGACGTGCCTGAAATGATTCAAGGAGATTCCACACGGCTCCGCCAAGTCATCGTCAATCTGGTGAGTAACGCTATTAAGTTCACGCCCGCCGGCGAAGTGGGCGTACGAGTAGAAATGGAAGGCTGCGACAATGATCTTGGAAATCTGCATTTTACTGTCACTGATACCGGCATTGGAATTGCACCCGATAAGCGAGACGCGATTTTTAGTCCCTTTATTCAGGCGGATACATCGACCACACGCAATTACGGCGGGACCGGGTTGGGATTGACAATTTGCACCCGTCTGGTATCGATGATGGGGGGGAATGTTTGGTTCGAGAGCGAACTGGGACGCGGGAGCCAATTCCACTTCCTTGTGCGGTTGAAGATTCTTGAGAGCAAAGCGGAGCACAGGGTAGTCATCCGTGACGGCGAATTACGCGGCGTGAGAGTTCTAGTTGTAGACGACAATGCCACCAATCGGAGAGTACTACAGGAATCATTGAAGCGCTGGGAACTGAGGACTTGTGCTGTCGAGAGCGGGGAGCAGGCGGTGGCGGAGCTGATAGCCGCAAGGGCGGCGGCAGATCCTTATCAGTTGATCTTGACCGACATGCATATGCCCAACATGGACGGCATTAGGCTAGTTGAAAAGATCCGTGACACGCCAGGGTTATCCACGGCAGCCATTATGATGCTGACGTCCGCTGGGTATCGAGGAGATGCGGACCGTTGTAGCCAGCTTGGAATCACCTGTCTCCTTAAACCGGTCCAAAAATGGGAGTTACTTGCAGCCATTCTGAATGTTCTCGGCCGAGTCAATCCGAGTCCTCAGTCGATAACATCCCTGCGATCAACCTCAACTGCCGGAAGCCTCCATATTCTGTTGGCCGAAGATAACCGCGTCAACCAGACCGTTGCCACTCGCATGTTGGGAAAGATGGGGCACTCGATTGTCGTAGCTAACAACGGTCACGAGGCCATCTCGTTGCTGGCTCAGCAGAAGTTTGATGTTGTGCTGATGGATATCCAGATGCCTGAAATGGACGGTCTAACTGCGACCCAAAAGATTCGAGAGAGTAAGGCGCAGGGCCGTTCTCGTATACCAATCATCGCCGTGACCGCTCATGCGATGACAGGAGACCGAGAGCGCTGTCTCAGCGCTGGAATGGACGCTTATATCACCAAGCCAATAAACGCTCGAGCACTGGAAGAGGCTATTGCCGCCGTCGTTCCCGGGTGGCATGACAGGAGCTTCGGCGAAAGTTCTAAGCCCCCGGAACAGGATGGCGCACTCGACAGCGCGCCCACTTGGGATATGGCGCAGACACTGGAAAGATTGGGTGGCGATACAAAGCTCCTTTCTGAAGTCATGGAGATTTTCCTGGAAGAGGGCCCAAAGCAGATAACAAGCCTGAGGCTTGCGATAGCAGACGGTAATGCAGCCGATATAGAGAAAACTGCCCACAGTCTAAAAGGTGAGTTGGGATATCTGGGAATTCCTACAGTCTCACGGAAGGCTGGTGAACTGGAGGGGATGGGCAGGAGCCGCGATCTCGAACGGTCAGCAGAGGCTTTCGCCGCATTCGACACTGAAATCTTAGCAATCCTCAACTCGATGAGAAGCGTGAATGAGCGAACAATGAAAAGGCAATGAGGGCTGAAGCGGCCACCCATTGAGTATTCGCCCACAGCTCTGCGTGGTGGCCTGGGCACCTAGAAAAGACGGAAACATGAACGGAGCCGAAGCTGCGGTTCAACTGTACGTTTGCATGCAATCGAATCGAGGATTGCCGGAGATGTAATCAAAGTGCGAATTCTGGTAGCTGACGATAGTGGAGTGTCGCGCCACGTGATCTGCGCTTTCCTTCGCGCATCAGGACACGACGTCGTATCGGCGCAAAACGGCGTCGAGGCATTGGAAGCTCTGCGGTCCGACACCGGCATATCTCTTGCCTTAGTGGACTGGATGATGCCGGGACTCGACGGCATTGAGGTCTGCCGACAACTGCGAGCTATTCCTGATCGTGCTTACACCTATATGATTTCTGTTACAGCCAGAAGTGAGAAGCAGGACATTGTCTGTGCATTGGAAGCTGGTTTCGACGACTTCCTCACAAAGCCCGTGCAGTCTGCGGAATTGAACGCACGCCTTCTCGTCGGCAGGCGAATCATTGACCTTCAGGAGAAGCTCATTCAAACCTGTGAACTGTCGCAGTTCAAGGCTACGCACGATTCGCTCACAGGGATTTGGAATCGCGGTGCGATTCTGGAATTTCTCCGCGCTCAACTCGCCATCGCGGCTCGCCACGCCACAAATCTTGCGCTCATGATGGTGGATGTTGATCACTTCAAAAAAATCAATGACACGTACGGGCACTCCGTTGGAGATTCCGTTTTGATTCACATTGCGCGACTAATGAATTCGAGCATTCGTGCTTCAGACTGGTTAGGCCGATACGGTGGAGAAGAGTTTCTTGTCGTTGCCTCAGAGTCTCCCGGCAATGATGCGATTCGAGTAGCAGAGCGGCTTCGCCTCGCCGTGACCGACAACCCATTCATCTCCGGGGATTTGACGATTTCCCTGGCCATTAGTATCGGAATTGCGAACAGTCACTCAAACATGTCTCCGACCCCAGAGGCGCTGGTTAGGATCGCCGACTCCGCTCTCTATAGGGCAAAAGAAAATGGGCGAAACCGAATCGAGGTCGATCCTGACTATCTTCCAACTTTGCTTAACCCAGAGGGATGCGGACCATCAGCTCTCAATTCCGTCTCTCACTGAAAACGGTCAAGGCACTTTGTGTGACCGCTCATGCGCCGTATGTAATAAAGCGAAGCCTGTCGGGAACGATCAAGCCATATTTAGCTTCCAGCATATTATCGATCTGCATATGGGAAGACAGGCCAGTCTTGAAGTGCTATCACGCTGAAATTAATTTTGCTGGCGGGGGAGAAACCATCCCACCCCGCCGCCTCAGTGCAGCCAGAATCAGGAGTACTAAATGAGTACAGCTTCGACCCTAGCGCTCACGAGCACTTCGCAACCTGTGGTACCCCGCGTGCCCATGGCGACCTCGGCGCTGATCACCGCATTGGTGAACAGTTGCCCGGGATTAAGCGATTTGATCCTCTCCCCGGGGCGCATGCCGCAGGTAGAAGTAAGCGGCCGGTTGGTGGCGCCCGCCATCGCCGAAATGAATGTGCTCACGCCAACTGATACGGCGAGAATCGCCGCCGACTTGATCGGAGACAACCGTGTCGCGGCGCAATCGCTGAAAGACGAAGGCTCCGCCGACCTTTCCTACAGCATTCCTCAAGTAAGCCGTTTTCGCGCAAACATTTTCCGGCAGCGCGGAAGCTATGCGATTGTGATGCGGATCATTGCGAGCAGCATCCCAACATTTCAGGAACTACAGTTGCCGGAGGAGTTGAAGAAAATAGCAATGCTCAGAACGGGTGCCGTGCTGGTGACCGGTCCCACCGGTTCGGGGAAGTCCTCGACGCTGGCCGCTCTTATCGACTTGATCAACTCCACGCGGGCCGAGCACGTCATCACCATCGAGGATCCCATTGAGTTCATGCATCCTCACAAGAAAGCGACGATCCACCAGCGCGAACTCCACACTGATACGGTCAGTTTTGCCTCGGCTTTGCGGGCGGCCATGCGGCAGGCCCCCAAGGTGATCTTGGTCGGTGAAATGAGGGATAAAGAAACCATAGAGATTGCGCTGACCGCGGCGGAAACTGGACACCTCGTGCTTTCAACGCTGCATACCATTGATGCCTCAAAGACCGTGGAGCGGATTGTCGGCGCATTTCCCCTCGCCGAACAGGGAGCCATTCGCACGCGTTTGGCTGCTACGTTCCGCTACTTTGTCGCACAGAGATTGCTTCCAAGAAAGAATCATGAAGGCCGGACCGCCATTTTTGAGATCTTGAAATCCACGCTGCGAACCCGCTCCTATATCGAACAAGGGGAAAAAGAAGGAAAAAGTCTGTTGGATGCGATTCGAGACGGGAACCAGGATGGAATGCAGTGCTTCGATGGAGAGCTGGAAAAATTGGTTCGGGACGGAACAATTGGATTGCGGACAGCACTCCAGTACGCAACCAATGAGGGTAACCTCAGGCTTATGCTTTCCGATTGCGAAGAGGACCCAATGCCGGATGCGGAATAGTATCCGTGTAAGTCATCATTCATCGCAAGCCCCTGTTAACTGCATTTCTTAGCTGAGATTACAACACTTCTGCGACTAAATATGCTTGTCTCCTGTTCTCCAGTACTAACCAAATGTGAACGCAAACGCCTGCACATCGGGGTCGAGAAACTCGATTTCAAACGTTCTGTCTTCCACTGTTCCTTTTTGTCGAATCAGTTGATATAGACGATGACCTTGAACCGTGCCGGTTCCGCTCGCATCGGTGTCGCTGCCGTGATCTTCACCAGGCGGGGTCCCATCAAGTTTGGCGGTGAAACGGACCGGCTTGCCGTCCTTCGCAGGTCCTAGTACCAAGTGAAGGTCGCGCGCATGAAACCGAAACACAATTTTGCCGGGTGATGTCTGGAGCACAGCGCTTTCTGGACCTACTCTCCAGGTTCCGATTAAGGACCACTGATTGAGGGAAAGTCTCGGGCGCTGGGTATAGGCTCTGCCTGCATCCTGAGCTACTGGCTCGGCGGAGGCAAAGTGCTCGGCACGTTGGTAACCGATGTAGGTTTCCGGCGAACCCACGTCTCTATTGTCCGGAGCCGCTTGAGCGCCGGTAGCAGAGACATCGATTGCTCCGCTAGAGAGAGAAGTTGAGCCGTTCTCCTTGAGAAGTTGCTGAATCACCCGCTCGGACTCGTCGTATTCGCCTTCTCCGAAGTGGTGATATCGAATTTGTCCTTTCCCGTCGATGAAATAGTGCGCTGGCCAGTACTCATTGTTGAAGGCCTGCCAAATCTTGCGATTGCTGTCTATGGCAACGGGGTAGTCAACCTTCAGATCCCGGACGGCCTTTTCCACGTTGGCCTGGTTTCTCTCGAACGCGAACTCTGGCGTGTGTACGCCGATGACAACCAGGCCGGCATCTTTATATTTCGTAGCCCATCCTTCCACGTATGGCAATGCGCGCAGGCAGTTGATGCAGGAGTAGGTCCAGAAATCGATCAGCACAACTTTGCCGCGAAGAGAATCGCTGGATAATGGCGGAGAGTTTAGCCACGCTACTGCGCCGTTCAGTTCTGGCATTGGCCCTTCGTCAGCGAGGACCGGCTGTACCTTGGTTGCATTCACCGCCAGAGTTGCCGATTTCTCTGGACCGAGTGCGCTGATCAAACGTGCTTCGGCCTTGGAAGTGTTCACGAAAGAAAACTTCGTCAGCAGGTTCGTGTCCCAGCCCAATGCGATGGCAGCCACTCCCATAATTACAGCAGCGCCCAGGGCGCGACGTATCCAGACTTCAAAAGACAGAGACCTCTTCATGGCGGAAAAAACCTTGTTCCCCGCAAAAAGTGCAATCCCCAAAGAAGCCGCTGCGCCCAACGCAAAAGACAACAGTAAGAACGATGAACGGACACCGGGGCCCTGGATAGCCGCTCCCGTCAAGATCAAACCCAAGATCGGTCCCGCGCAAGGAGCCCAAAGTAGTCCGGTAGAGATTCCCGGCACAAACGATTTACCGATACTGATCTCTGTCGAAGGCCGGCCCTGGAGCCGACTGCCTGCGCGTACCAGTGGCCGGGTCAATATCTCGGCAAGCGATGGAAAAAGCAGGGTCAGTCCTAATACCAGAAACACGACCATCGCCGCATAGCGCCCGCCCAGATTCAGACGTACCACCCAATTTCCGCCGAATGCGGCTGCAATCGCCACCGCTGAAAACGTAAGCGCCATGCCGACAAGCAGAGGCAAGCCGGAGCGCCGAAACGGCTGGTCCGCACGGGCAAACACGAACGGGAGGACAGGGAGGATGCACGGACTCAGAATCGTCAGTACACCGCCTACAAAAGCAAGCAAGTAAATAAGCATAGTATCCGTTCAATCGGCTCTTATCGATCCTTCCACGCACCTCGTATCCACTTACTTCCTGTACAGATCAG
This sequence comes from uncultured Acidobacteriota bacterium, assembly GCA_963838135.1. Lineage (GTDB taxonomy): Bacteria > Acidobacteriota > Terriglobia > Terriglobales > Acidobacteriaceae > TOLSYN. The sequence goes on from CAWIPV010000001.1 coordinate 906,161, forward strand.
GGAACTGCTGACGCAGATGCTCCACCTTTGGCGCGTCGTTGATCGCTATGTATGGATTGTCAGGATGCAGCGTGGCGTAATTCTGGTGATATGCCTCAGCTGGATAGAACGCCTTCAGCGCGACCACCTGCGTCACAATTGCACGAGGGAAGGATTTTGCCCGTTCGAGTTGGGAGATGTATGTCTCCGCAATGTGTCTTTGTTCTTCACTGGAGTAGAAAATCACCGAGCGGTACTGGCTGCCGGTATCCGGCCCTTGCCGATTAAGTTCTGTCGGGTTGTGCGCCACAGAGAAGAACACTTTAAGAAGTTGACCGTAGGAAATTTGCGCCGGGTCAAAAGTAATCTTCACGGACTCGGCGTGCCCAGTCTCTCCGGTGCTCACTCGTTCATACTCGGCTGTTGCAGCCGAACCTCCCGAATATCCCGAGGTGACATCTTTGACGCCCTTGACATGCTGGAAAACGGCTTGGATTCCCCAAAAGCAGCCACCAGCCACAACCGCCGTTTGCTCGTCTGACTTTGCGGCCAGAGAGGAATCAACAGAAGGATCCGGCAGAACGGTGCTGGCCCCGGCGGCACCAGCCCTGTTCCATGCCACTGTACCTGCCAGAATCAGGATTGCGATCAGAGCTGCAATCTTAGTGACGAGCGGAGAAGACTTCATATCGGCGCCTCAACCCTTGGACGCGTGCGCCGTTGAAAAGTTACAGGCTCGGTCGGCTTTGCCCAATGAGCTCTCCAACCTAATCTACTAGCGCCTTTATTATTTATGCTCGCCGACGAAGCAGCAGACTGGAATGCGGGAGCACTGCATTTCGTCGGTCGTGCCAGTCCACCGGTAGTAGACTCTATGGCCATGAAACGTCTGCTCGTTGTTGCCGCCGCTTTGTTCGCTATCTGCGTCTCGGCTTCAGCCCAGGATTGGGCCAAGCCGATGCTGGAGAAATCTCCCCGCCACCAGGAGTGGGTTGAAGTAAAGCACGGCAGTCGCGTGGTTCACGCATTCATCGTCTATCCGGAGATCAAGCAGAAGGCGCCGGCAGTGCTTGTAATCCACGAGATTTTTGGGCTGACCGATTGGGTGCGCAGTGTGGCTGACAAGCTCGCAGCTCAGGGGTATATCGCAATCGCCCCAGACCTGCTCTCGGGCTTTGGCCCTGACGGCAAAGGAAGCGAAGGTTTTGCCAGCACGCAGGACAGTATGAGGGCTGTTTCGGGACTCGACCCCGAAACCGTTACCGCCGACCTCAACGCAGTTGCCGACTATGCGGAAAAACGCCCCTCCGCCAACGGCAAACTTGTGGTCGCCGGATTCTGCTGGGGTGGAGGCCAGTCATTCCGTTTTGCTACCAATCGTCCTGACCTGAAGGCTGCGTTTGTGTTCTATGGGCCTCCTCCGGATGAGTTCAGCACCATCACTGCTCCTGTCTACGCGTTTTATGCTGGCAATGATAGCCGTATCGATGCCACCCTGCCCGACACCCGAGCCGCCATGAAGCGGGCCGGTAAGATCTTTGAACCCGTGATCTACGAGGGCGCAGGGCACGGCTTCATGCGCGCAGGCGAGGACCCAACCAATACTGTCGACGCCAACAAAAAAGCCCATGACGAGGCTTGGCAGCGCTGGGTGTCATTGCTGAAGAAGATGTAAAGGCGGGGGTGGTCGTCATCGTCGGTCCTTACGGCTTTGGGCACAGCCGGGTCGCGGAACGAAAGGAGATTGTCGTAAATCCATATGCGTTCGGTGCGGTCAGGTTCAACCTTCGCAACCGCACGCACACCGAAACGCTGGTCAGAGGAAAACAGCGCGCAATCATTACGGAGCTGAAGTGAGAGGCACCGTTGAAGGCAGGGAGCGGCGGCTGCGCGCACACGCAGCCGGACCGATCGGAGTCTAAATGGAAAGGTTCAGAATTCGGTTGAGACGTTGAACAAAGGTGGCAGGGTCCTGGAGCGGTACGCCTTCCATAAGAAGAGCCTGATCAAAAAGCAGCCAAGCGGCGTCCTGAAGGATGGGATCATCGGAACGTGCGAGCAGTTTCTTGACGATCTCGTGATCAGGATTGATCTCGAGCGTGGGCAAAGGCGCAGGAATATCTTTTTGGCCCATCGCACGCAGCATCTGCTGCATTTTCATGGAGGGTTCCTCTTCGTCAGAGACGATGCAGGAGGGGCTATCTGCAAGCCGCACGGAGGCGCGCACATCTTTCACCCGGTCGCCGAGGGTGGCCTTCAGCTTGTCGAGCAGCGGCTTGAGCGTTTCGGCCTTGTCGGGCTCAGCCTCGTCTTTCAGGTCTTCGCTGGTTGCAGGCTTTGTTAACGGCCTTGAGGTCGATGTCACCATATTTATCGATGCCGGAGAAGACGATTTCGTCGACATCGTCATCGAGGATGAGAACTTCAAGATCCTTCCTTTTGTAGATCTCGAGCAGCGGCGATGTGCGGAGTAGGGATTCGGCACCGCCGGTGATGTAGTAGATGCTCTTCTGTCCTTCCTTCATGCGCGACTTCACGTCGGCAAGGCTGGTGAGGCCTTCCACTTTGGTGGATTTGAAGCGGACGAGATCGAGCAGCGTTTCGCGATTGGCAAAGTCGCTGTACAGACCTTCTTTCAAGGGGCGGTTGTACTCGGTGATGAAAGTCAGATACTGTTCGGGCTGCTTGGCCGCGATGTTCTTCAGCTCGGAAAGGATCTTCTTGACGCTGGCGGTGCGGATACTGGTGAGTACGCGATTCTGTTGCAGGATTTCGCGGCTGACGTTGAGCGGAAGATCTTCGCTGTCGATGATGCCGCGAACGAATCGCAGATACTGTGGCAGAAGTTCTTTGGCATCGTCCATGATGAAGACGCGTTTCACGTAGAGCTTCACGCCGACCTTGTATTCCGCCTGGTAGAGATCAAGTGGAGCCTTCGACGGCACGTAAAAGAGCGTGGTGTATTCAAGGCTCCCTTCGGCTTTGGTGTGGAACCAGAAGAGAGGATCTGTCCAATCGCCCGCGATGGATTTATAGAGTTCCTTGTAGTCCTCTTCCGTGATCTCACTCTTGGGACGACGCCAGAGAGCGCTGGCGGCATTGACCTGTTCGGTGGTACGGGTTTTCGCCAACTTCTTCTCGATCTCGTTCCACTCGCTCTTGTCGTAGGTGAGAAAGATCGGAAAGGCAATGTGGTTGGAATACTTCTTCACGATCTGCCGCAAGCGCCAAGCTATCGGCGTACTGCTTGCCTTCCTCGTTGAAATGAAGAAGTACAGTGGTGCCGGCAACCGAGCGCTCTGCGGGTTCGATGTCAAAGCCAGTCGTGCCATCGCTGACCCAACGCCAGGCTTTTTCTTCGCCAGCTTTACGGGACACGACTTCTATGCGGTCGGAGACCATGAAGGCGCTGTAGAAACCGACACCGAACTGACCGATGAGATTTGAGTCTTTCTTGGCATCCCCGGAGAGCTGCGAGAGGAAGTCCTTGGTGCCAGAGCGCGCGATGGTGCCAAGATGCGAGACTAGATCCTCCTCATTCATCCCGATGCCAGTGTCGCTGATGGTGAGGGTGTTGTTCTCTTCGTCCAGTTCCAGATCGATTCGAGGATTGAAAGGAAGAGCCCGATAGGTATCGTCGGTGACAGTCAGGTGACGGAGCTTATCAAGCGCGTCGGAGGAGTTGGAAATGAGCTCGCGCAGGAAGATTTCAGGATGCGAATAGAGCGAGTGGATGATCAGTTGCAACAGCTGACTGACTTCGGTCTGAAATTCACGTTTCGACATAGATCTTTATTATCACCAAAACCAAAAGCAAAAACGAGGCTCAGCTTCGCTCCTGGAAAGTTGTTATCCGACCGAAGATCCTGCGGACACACAGTGCGTGCGGCTGAAAGCTTCAGATATCGCTTTTAAAGAGAACACGGACAATTCTGGCAAAGCATAGAGGCTACCGGGTAGTAGCCTCTATGCAAATCTTTTGTTTTGTCCGTCTTAGTGGTGGCCAGGGAGGGAGTTGAACCCCCGACACGCGGATTTTCAGTCCGCTGCTCTACCAACTGAGCTACCTGGCCATCTGCTGTTTTTTCTTAGACTTAACAGCGGCGCGGCGCTTGGCTTTTGCCCATTCGTTGCCCACGGCCTTCTCCAGTTTCTTCATCGCGTTCTTGGTTTCGCTGCGATCGACCACAATGTAATGGGTCTCGGTGGTGGAGACATTGGCGTGCCGCAGGATCTCCTGGATGACCTTGGGCGGCACGCCCAGGCGATAGAGATTCGTTCCGAGGCCGCGGCGGAAACCGTGCCATCCCTGCCACGCGTCTTTAAGTTTGGGCGTGAGCACGCGGCGCGAGAGGTTGTCGAGATTCACAGAAAAGCCGCGACGCTCGCCAGCGAAGATGTAGCCGTCTCCGGGATGGAGCTTTCGATGCTGATCGAGGGCGCGCCGGAGAATGGGAATGACAGGGACGGGATTTTCGCCGCTCTCTTCGGTTTTGGTCGGACCGACATTGGTGCGCCAGACGCTGCGCACGACACGTACCTCATCGCCGCTGTAGTCGTCCCAGCGAAGGCCGCGAATCTCGGAAGCGCGCAAGCCGGTGAAGGCCGCAACCGTCACCACCGTCTTGGCCGGTTCGTCGAGCTTGGCCAGCATCGCGTAAATATCTTCGAGCGTGTAGGCGATACGTTCAGGCTTGTAGCGCCTTCCTGCGACCTTGACGCCTTGCATCGGGTTCACGCCGCGCAGCACATCCTCCTGCTTTGCGTAGGTGAACACGGCCGACAGAAACGCCTTCACGCGCAGGAGCGTCTGGTGCGAAAGCACGGGCGTCGTCTCTTCGGCCATCGCATCGAACAGATGCTGCCCGTCCTTGGTATGAAAGTCGCGCATGCGAATGTCGCCAACGCTTTCCTCTATATGAAACTTGAAGTTGTCGCGGTAGCCCTTGATTGTGCTCGCCCGCAGTTTCTTCTCGCGGGCAGGAAAGAAGCGCTTTTCAATGAATTCGGAGAGTGTCAGTGAACTTTCCGGCTGCGCGGAGCCGCTATTAACGGGGTAAAGGATGTCCTGGACAAGCGGGAGCACATCCTTTTTCGACCTGTACTCGTCGGAATAGTGGGCAAGGCGCGAGCAGATGCGGCGGCGCACCGGCTGGCCTTCCTGGAGTTCGTCTTGGTAATACCTGACGTACCAGCTTCCATGTCTGCGGAACACTTGTCCTTGTTGCATATTGATCTCCAGCGCCAATTTGAATCCATTGGATGCTCAACATGCCGTGGACGACGTTTGCTGATCGAGAATCACTACTTGCAACCCGGTCTGTGCTGCTGGCGCTTCTGCTGGAGTTCGACCCCGTCCTTGAAGCCGCGCGCATAGGCTTCCTTCTCGGCTTCGCGTCCATGATTGGGCAATAGAGTTTCCACTGCGCGCCAAACTTTCTCCGCGGCGGTGCGTTGATTGACGCCTTTCACTGAGGCCGCAGCCGCGGCCGCCTTTCGCGCCGCAGTCGCTATTCCCTCTTTGCGTCCCTCGCTCGCCCGGCCATGGCCGTAAGCGGTGATCCTTTTCTCCAGACGGTCAGCCGTTCCCTTGTCGATTAAGCCAGAGTCGAGAAGGAACTCGGCGATTTCGCGGGCGGAGAAAACAGGTTCGGTCATACGTCACCTCTGGTTTGCTTAAAACGGGCGAGGAGATTTGTTTTTGCGTGGTCGCTTGTGGTGAAGCCTTGGCTCTGTAATTTCGCGCGCGATCAAGCGCCAAAGGGTTCGCAATTTCGATGGCAGGTTGGAGGCCGTCAAGAGCCAGCCAACCTGCCGGAATACGAAAAGGAGCCCAGCCCAGCTTTGTCTGAGCGCGCGATATCTGCGGGGTTCTGATTTCGTACGCCCTGGCTGTCCCGCGACGCCAGGGCGGGCTATCGTTCCCGGTCTCGTTTCCGCTGGAGTTCGCGCTCGCGCTCCTGCTGCATCTGCCGCTCCGGATCGTTTTCCCTTTCCTGCCGATCCTTCTCCTTCTGCAGCTCGTCCTGCTTCTTGATGAGATCGTCGTCCTGGGTGGAGCGGCTGGCTGGGCGACTTAGCGGCCGGGACGCTTCCGCGGGTCGCGGCTGAGCAGTGGCGCGTTCGTGCTCCGGGTCTTGGTCCGGAGTAGGTTCATGCTGGCGGTCTTTCTCTGGAGCACGCTCCCGTTGCAGGTCGCGAAGTTGCTGGCGCAAATCCTGGCCTTTGATGCGCCAGTTGGCTGCTTTCTGGCGTTCCTTTACGGCCTCCTGGCTGTTGCGCCGCCCGGTTATGACCTCGGACATTACGGCAATGCGATCGCCGGTCAAAGCAAGATAGTCCGCTCCTTCGATACGCTTGCGGAGGTCGAGCGCTTGACGTTCTAACGGGTCGGCAGTTTTGGCGATTTGCCGGTCGTAGGCCTCTTGGTCGCGGTGGAACGCGGCGTATTCGGCCATTGCGGATTTTGCGAAAGAGGCGTAAGGGTCGCGAAGATCGTAGTGCTGACCGAGGGCCTGGTTATAGCGGTAGCTGGCATTGCGGATCGGGCCTTCCTTGGCTTGCTCTTCGAGTTTCGCCTGCCGTTCGATTTCCTCTTCGCGCTTCTGCTCTTCCGCCCGGCGGTACAGCTCTGCATTGTAGGAGTCGAACTGCGCGCGCCTGACCATGTCGGTCTGCAAGAGCGGATATTCTTGGCGCATCTGTTCGGCCCTGGCAGTAATCTGCTCCGCATTTCGTTTTGCGAGTTGTTCGATTTGCTTGTTCTCGGCGTCGGCAAGCTGCTTAAGTCGATCCTGGTCCTGCTGTCTTTGTTCCTGACTCTGTTTTTCCTGTTGCTTGAGATCCGCCGTCGTTTTCTCCTGATCGTCGACGGCTTGTTTCTGACGGGTTTGTTCGGTTTCTTGGGCTTGCTTTTGCCGCGCCGCTTCTTGTTCGCCTGTGCGTTTCTCGTTTTCGGAAAGTTCAGAGACATTATCTGGCATTGAGGCCGCCTTGGCGCCGGGTGGGACCGGTGCAGAATCTGGGGGATGAGCTGACGGACCTTGAGGTTGCACCTCTTGCGCGAGATGATCTGCGGGCTCCGGTTCCGGGGGCCGACGCGCTTCGGCCTTTTGCCATACGTCATCTGCGGCCCGGACAGTGTTCTGGATTTGTTCCATCCGTCCGGCCGCGAGCTGCTGCCTTAGTTCCGCTAGTCGCTTTTCGGATTCGGTGAGTTCTTTCTTGAGGAGAGCCAGATCGTCGTTTGCGGCCTTGATGCGTCGATTCTGGTGACCCCGGTCGGTGTCGATTCCTCGCCGCTCCATTTCGCTGGCATCCGGTCCGATATGGGAGGTCGGCTCGCGGTCGATGCCCTGATCCTCTAGGCTGCGATGATCGACGCGTTGTCCGTGGCCATAGCGGACGAGGGCACGGTTTTCGTAGACGGCCCAGAGCCGCCGCCATTCCACCAATCGCTCCGTTTCGAACTGCTCCCAAGATTTTCGTTTGGTGTTGAGTTCCGGCCGCTCCCAGAGCCGGGCTTTCTTGCCAAAGCCTTCGGGACGTATCTCGCGAAGCGTCAAGAGAACGTGGGCGTGATAATTGCGGCCATCGCCATGGCGGGATGGGGCGTGGATGGCAACGTCGGCGACGATTCCGTGCTCGACGAATTCCTTTTTTACAAAATCGCGGACTAAGTCGAGGTTCTGCTCAAGGGTCAATTCGTGCGGGAGAGAAAGCTGGATTTCACGGGCGAGCTGCGCGGCGCTGCGGCGGGTGCTCTTGTCTTCGCGGTGTTCGACGGCGTTCCAAAGTCGGGCGCGTTCTCGCATCCACTCGGGCGCATTTCCAGGAGTGAGTATTTCGGTATAGAGGACGCCACGCTTGCGGGTAAAGTCTTTAATGTCGCCGGTGCGCTCGTCGAGGATTCGCTCACTGGCCCGGTAAGCCGCAGCCGCTACCGCCGACTTCCCACCAGAGCGACTGATTATTTGGGCATGGAGGCGATAATCGGCCATGAGTCACCGTCTAATGCGTCGCGATCGAGCGGCGAAACGCTCGTCCTGATCCAGCGGGGATGCGCTGGCCGTGGGGGTCGGGACGCGGAAGTCCTGACGCGGGAGGTCTCGGAGGGGCAAGGCCCTTCTGAGTCCAGGTCCAGGGCGGGAAGGCTCTGGCGGCATCCAATCCACGCAGGGTTGGCCTGGGTCGAGGGGCAGGGACGCCCATCGTCGTGGGTGCAGGGGCACGATAGCCCCGCCGGAGTGCAGAGGCGGAGTCTCTGCCGCACACATTGCGAAGCAATGTATAAGTGCGCATTCGCTTCGCTCATGACTCCCGCCGCGTAGCATCCCTATTGCTCCAAGCGTCTCCGGCCCGGCCATATTCGATGAATCCTACCCGAGCCGCGTTGCTATCCGGCAAACGCCAGACATAGCCGGGTATGGTTCGCGAAGGCTAACAGCGGCGCGAGGTAAGTACGGGGACGCGCCGCGCACTTCGCTTCGCTCGTGAGACTCGCCCAGCAACCATTGTGGTGGACTCCAGCTTTCGTTCGCCCCCGGCCCTCATGCAAATACATACCCCGGTAGTATCCCCGTTAGCCAAATGTCAAAGTCATCCGGGTAGTATTTCGTTGTTGCAACAAAACACGGGCTGTCATGAGCGGGCTGCGTAAAACTCTCCACGAGAGAATCGCCGAGGAGCTCAAACTGCAGGAGCAATCCAAGGCTACTCTCGCCGATCTGAAAGCCCGCGCCAGGGAACTGGACCGCAGGCTCGACGTGCGACGCAAAATCATTCTGGGCGCCGCCGTTCAAGCCCATGCCAAAGTGAATAGCCGCTTTCGCGAGGAACTGCGACGAGCGGTACTGGCAGCCGTCAACCGCCCGCAGGACATGTCGGTTCTGCCGGAGTTTTTCGAGCCGTCCGAGTCGCAGCCTCGGCCGCAGCCTCAGCCCCCTGGACGCCCGCCCCAGCCGCCAGAGCAGCCTGCTCAAGCTGCGCTTCCGAATCGGGACTCGACCGTCCGGCCTGCGACGGCCGCGCGTCCGGCCCCATAAAGCTGCTCTGCATATCCCTGTATGCAGCCGCTCAAGACACTCTTTCCTCTGCGCTGCGCGCAACCGGGCGAGCACGAAAACACGAAAGCACGATTCTGCAAGTCCGATTTCACTTGCCCCGGTTGCGCCCAGGTTGTGTTCCCGTGCGTGACATCGGAGCGGTGAGCGCAGAGATAACGAACAAACAAAGCTGCGGGTTTGCGGTTCCGTCTATGTCGGCGTTTGGACACAGACATACCGGAGTATTCGCAACTGCATCACACGCGAAAACGATTCGGTCAGCGACTCGCACGAGCAAAGGGGCCGAATGAGGAGGCGGATATGACGACCCGCAAAACGACCGAAGAGCTCATCGCCGAGGAGGAAAAAAAGAGCGAGCAGATCAAGGCCAGAATGGCCGAACTCAAGGCGAGGCAGAAGGTCGAGGAACGTAAGCGCGATAGTCACCGCAAGATCGTGGTCGGCGCCGCCATCATGGCGCACATCAAAATCGACGGACATTTTCGCAAGGACGTGCGGGACGCCTTGAATAAAGCCGTGACCGATCCCAAACACCGAAACGTCATCCCGGATCTGCTCGACGAGCACGCTTTTCAACAGGCGTTGAGAGCGGCAGCCAAGAAAGAAGCGGCTGAAGCAAAGGAAGCGGCTGAAGCAGCCGGGGCCGCCCATCAGGCGGCAGACGTAGTTACTGTAGTTACTAAGGAGGCGCAACTCGGTGCGGCGGTTAAGAAATCACCCGAGAGCGTGACCGGAACGGCAAGCGAACCGCAGCAGCCGACACATCCGACCCAGCCGGGCAAGGGCGGCCCGGACGCGAAAGAACCGCCTGCGGCGTAAGGAATGTCGTCGTCGGCACGCTGCGACATGCGAGGGTCATGCGTCACTCCGCTTTCGAGAGGCCGAGCGCAGTTTGTATGCGTTCCTGCGCATCCCGTTCGCCCAAGGTTCGGCCTATCCTTTGTCCGCGGTCGAGTCCCTGGAGAAAGAAGAAGATCTCATCGTTGGTCACGGTTGCCGCGAATATGGTGATCCGATCTCCGTCACAGCTGTAGAGGTGTCTGAGGGCATCCTGGTCCACGACATAGCTGTCGTGGTCACGAAAAGAAGTGGTGTCGTCAATTTTGACGAATGTAGGATTGCTCATGCTCATTGTCCTTTCGGTTTGAGTGATTAGATATGCCAGAAATATGCCGGAGCTTCTAGTCGCCGCCTCACGCCTTGGCGATGGCGGCACGAGCTATCGTCTGCGGGAAACCGTCGGACCGGTCCCGCCCATGTTGTCGAAATCGATCAAGCTCCGCCTTGTAGTTTCCGCTCGGTCAAAATGACCTGAGTAACGGTCAACCACTCTATGCTGTCGTCCGCGCGGAGGCGGAAGTAACGGTCTGACACTTCGGGTGCGCGGAAAGACAGATCGAAATCATCGATGTGTCTATGCCAAGAAGATCGAACCGGGCCAGGAGCTTTGCTTCGGCTTGTGCTTGCGTCTCTGCGTGAATGCAGATGAGAAGGTCGTAGGCGAAGTAGAACTTGGTCATTGTGATCTCCATCGGTTGGTGTTTCGGATATGCCGGAATGCCGGAGCATCCGGTGAGGCTCCGGCATATATGCTGGTCAGTAAAGTTCGCGGTCGAGCATTTCCTGCATCGCGTGCGCGATCTCCTCCTGGTCCGTGTAGTCGTCCAGCTCGAAGGATTCGAGCGGTTCGGAGTCGGCGATGATCTCTTCGATGGTGGCGATGTCGGACATGTGAAATCTCCTTCTGGATAAGAGGGCGGCCCCGGCGAAATGCCGGGGCCGTATGCTTTGGGGCCTAAAATTCGCCGCTGTCGCTGGTGCGGCCGCCGGTCTTCTTGGCCTTGGGACGGTCCCAGAGCAGGACGTAGCCGTCCGGAGTCTTGAACAAGGCGCAGTAGATGGGCCGGGCGAGAGCCGGTTCGTCCAGCGAGACCGAGTAGTAGGTCTTGGTTTCGGTTTCCCGCTTCCAGGCCGCCCCCGCTTCATATGCGCCGATGGTGACGCGGAAGTTGGGGCCTTTGCCTTTTTGCTCGACCGGCGTGAGCACGATCTTTTGACCGACGTGCGAGGGGATGATGAGGGTGCCGGACAAGCTGCCGTCTTTTTGCTTCGCGAGATTTGCAATCGTAGCCATGATGTTTTTCCTTTCAGTTCAGGAGGCCGCCCAATGCGTCCTCGACAAAGAACCGCGATTTCACGGACTGGCGCATGTCAACGTGAATTTTGTTTCGCGATGCAACTGCGCTTGCCAAAGAGAAAATTGTTGTTGACGGGCGAGTCCTCTGGACGAAGGCGGTCAACAATAATTTTCCGTTCCGCTACGCAAGCGCCGGCGGAAAATTCTCGTTGACATGCGGCATTGCATGGAAACGTAAAACTTCTTCAGTCAATAGCTCATGCAACCTGGTCCCTTGAAATAAGGTTCAACTTGGCGAGGATGCAATTGATGGGCGGGCTCATGATTACCTCTGAAAGGAATTGTCATGGCGGCCACGATGCCGTGAAGCAAAACTCCAGGCGGCATCCGGAAAGATCCCGATGTCATCCATTGCGCGACGGTTCTTCTTTCGGCTCATGCCTGCGAGCTGGCCCGAACGGACAAGCTGCCAGCGGGAAGGGGCGGACTGGAAACGGGACCGTTCTTACGAGACCTGCGGAACGGAAAAGCAGGACATTCGCTCTCCTTGCTAGCACCCATCTCCTGCATCCCCGTGAATGCTTGCGGAGGCAATCGCAGTCCTGCTCTGGGACCGGCCCCGCTTCAGGCCTCCGGCCCACAGCAGCGGGCGAAGGTCTTCTGATCGGTCGCATATGCCTCGCGTCCTAGCCGTGCAGCTCAGTTCCGGCGAAGTTCCTACGAGAGCGGGAACTCGTCCCGCTCCGGCGTAAGTAATTCCAGCTCACGGGCGGCAACCCGCCTTTTCCACGCGGCGTCATTCGTTCTTTGATTCTTGGGAGAACTTGGCTGGAGAGCTACTCACGCCCATGCCGCAACGGTGGATGGTCCCGCAACTTCCTGCGGACATCCCGATCATGCCGGGGGAGGCTGCCAAAGCCGCGAGGCGTTTGCCGATCGCGCTCATTCTTTTCTTCGCCCTTATTGTGTTGGGGGTACTGCTTCGGATGGCGGTTTCGTATTCCGACTTTGACAAGAACCAGATCGACCCCGTCATGACGCGGGTCATGGTCGCGCATGTGGCGAAAAAAGGAATGCTCCTTCCCGTCTGGATCCACGGCGGACAGCGCAACCTCCAGATTGTCAGGGCAGACGTCAAGTATCAGGGGATAATCCCCACCACGTGCGTTTATGTGAAAGTCCTCGACCCGAAAACCGGAGCCCAAGATCCCAAGGCCATTGGGAACCTCACCTGCATCAAGGGGCTGAAGTTTCCGATTCACTGAATGCGCCCGCCCGGTTGCGCGAAAGCGCAGAGGGAACTAAAAGTCGCGCGAGCGAATAGCGAAGCGCAGAGGAAACTTAAGGCCGGGCAGAAGCGCACTCACGCATTTAACAGATGGGTGTAAAGGAGGAAAATTTATGTCCACTCTGCTCGGCTCTGCAGCTTGGAGCATGGACCCCGGACATTGGCGTTATGCTCCGCTGGGCGCGGACGGTTCTCCTTTGGACGGGCATTTCTTGATTCTGGGCGAGAATCCGAACGCCGGTGGATTTCTCCACATTCGCGGGCCTATGCAGCACGTCCTCTCGATTGCGCCGACGCGCTCGGGCAAGGGCGTCTCGCTTATCATCCCGAACCTGCTCACCTATCAGGGGATCCGTTCTTGTGATCGATCCCAAAGGCGAGAATGCCTGGATCACGGCCGCCCGCCGGCGTGCGCTCGGGCAGAAAACCGTACATCCTCGATCCCTGGAACGAGGTCAACAACATCTATGGATCGAAAGCGGGACCGGGCAGGGAGGAAAGATCGATTGCGAGTTTCAACCCGCTCTCGATTCTGAAGCCCGGAGCCGACGATTTTGTCGAAAGCCTGGCCTATCTGGCCGACGCACTTATCATCACTCAGAGCACGAAGGACCCATTTTGGGACGATTCCGCCCGCGAGCTCTGCGCCGGACTCATGGCCTATGTGGTCGAGAGCCCGGCCTTTGCGCCCGGCGCATCGCTCGGCCTCGTGCGCAAGCTGCTCATGCGGCCGAACGAGGAATTGCAGCGGACAATCAAGACGGCGATCGGTCTCGGTTCGGACAGCGTGGCGGCGATGAAGCTCGGGCAGTTCGAGAATCCGGAAAAGACCAGTTCGATCGCATCTGTCATTCAGGCCGCCAGAACCCAGACCGCCTTTCTGGATTTCTTGCCCAGCACAGAGAATTCCGATTTCAGCTTTGACGAGTTATGCGGCGGAAACGCCTCCATCTATCTGGTGCTGCCGCCGGACAAGCTGCAAACGCAGGCGCGCTGGCTCAGGATGATGGTCTCGATCGCCATCCGCGCGGTCACGAGCAAAGGCTCCCAAAGCCCGCTCGGGCTTCCAGTGCTCTTCATGCTCGACGAGTTCGGGACCATCGGAAAGCTGAACATGGTCGCGCAAGCCTACGGCCTTGCGGCGGGGCGAGGGATGATTATGTGGACCTTCTCGCAGGATCTCAATCAATTGAAGCGCGACTATCCGGAGGAATGGGAGACGTTCATCGGAAATTCGCAGGCCGTGACCTGCTTCAACGTGCATGGACAATTTCACGGCGGAGTATGTCAGCAAGATGCTGGGCACCCAGACCATCGAACAGGTAAACACTTCCTATGGCACCTCGGTTGCGCCACGCAGCGAGAAGGCATGGACGGTTAAAGAGAGAACATCGGTCTCGACCACGACCGCGACACAGACCATGAGCCGCTCGCTCTTGAATCCGGACGAGGTCTGCCGCTTGGGCGGGGATCGTTGCCTCATCATGGGACACTTCCCTCCGATCATGAGCCGCAGGATCGTCTACCAGCAGGATTGGGATCTCCTGCACGTTGCGCGCCAAGATCCGTACCATCCCCGCACCGAGGATGTGCGCTGGCAAGCGTTGCAGAGACGGCTCCACGAAATGGGGTCGGTCGCCAGACTACTCAAGGAATACGGTTACGAGGTCAAGGCGCTGAGAGGGGGGCGATACGAAGTGAAAGCCGCGGACGGAAGGACGCGCGTCTTTGCCAACCGCGACGAGATTTGGAAGTGGACCTATGTCCTGGCCATGAGCAGCATAGGGCAGGAATTTGCCTTGGATCGGGCGGCATAGCACGGCGGGAAACCTCCGGATCATATTGTGGCGAAGTTCGACGAAAGCGGGACAGGAGGATAGAGCGCCGTTATGGCAGTTTTCTATATGGATGCAACTCGCCCACAAGCCATTCCCGAAGGGGAACGCGAAACGCTCACCATCAGCATCAGTTACACCAATTGGATTTTGGAGGACTCCAGACTTGGAATGGAACAAAGTCTTAATCGGTGGTTCCAGCTATGGCTGATGAGCCTTCTGCGCTCCGGAGAGTCAATGGCGGTGGAATTGATAGGTCGAGAGGACTTCAACGACATCCAAACAGCAATGAGCGCGGTTTCAGGTCTTGCGGAATACGTGCGTCCAGAATTCTTATTCCCAGACTTGCGATTCGAAGCGCTTCCGACGTTGTTTCTATCTGAGGTCCACGGGAGCAAATTCTGGAAAAGAAATGGAATGGCAATCGTACTCTGCATCGGAGGAGTATTTGGTGGTGCCTATCAGAAAGAGATACATGACGCGACAAAGCCTGCATTCGTGTACACAGGGCGAACTTTAGCAGCTTTTGTCCACCATATTAGACTGCTCCCCGAAGACATTCGAAACATCGACGCTAAGATCGATCAGAGAATTGCAATAGAGGCCTCAATAATATACTCGAAATTGGCAGCCGTACCTGACGGCGTGTTGGAGATTAAAGTCAGCATTCCGGGAAAACCCGACGTAGATTTTAAGATAACGTCCGCAGAGGCGAAGGAAAACCTATTGATATTGCTGCGAAGAGCCATGACATCATAGAAATAAAATGAGCAGCTATGCGAGAGGGCTTGCGCCTGTGAGCTAAATGTCTATTACTTTATGTCGCGAATGAACTATAGCAATGGTGTTTCGATGACCGAGAACAAGACTTTGTTCCACGTGAGCGTGGCGACACTCGGCGGCCTTGTCGGGTGCGCTCTGTGCGGCTTGGTTGGCGGCCCACCGGGTGTGTTTCTTGCACTTGGAGTCGGCTGTGCATTAGCCGCGCTCGTTGTATCCAGCCGAGAGTTATTGAGGCGCTGGAGAGGCCCCCGTTAGCCGGCAATAGCCTCTTACTGCGGCCCGTAGGGCCGCTTTTTCCGCGCTCAGGCCGTGCTTCTCCGCCCTGGGTCCGTGTCCGGTTCCCGGATAGGGCTTTCAGGCTCGGCATGACGGTGTTTTAGACGGCGGGCGCCGCCGGAATTGCCCCGCATGCCCTGCCAAGGTCGATCAGGGCGCTTTGCCAGGAGTTTGCGGGATCTAAAACCACAATTTTCATAGAATCCTTAGTAGTAAGAATCCTCTTGATTCAGGGTTCCAGGGGGATTTTCCGACGCATAGTGAGTCAAACTCCGTTGCGCATGGCAGAGGATCGCGAAAGCAGTAGGCGTTGCTAAGGGTGATGTATTTCCAGAACGTGAACTCGCGACCGAACGCGCCACGGCACTGGATGGGGATTTTGTCGAAGCGGTTCACCCAGGTCAGGATGTCGGCCGCCTCCAACGCCTTGATGGCCTCATACACGGTGTCGCGGCAGCATTTGGCGGCCGCAGCGATCGTCTCGTAGCTCGGAAAGCAATAGCCGGTCTTGCTGTTGTGGAACTTCCAGAGCAGGGCGCTCAGCACCCGCTGGAAGGCGGGCGTGATCGGGCCGTGGTGCTGGCCCGGCTTCTTGTTCTTCGCGTTGTACAGCTCGACGCTGCGAATGATGGCCTTCTTGGCCTTGCGGCCCATAGGCGATCCGAGAACGCGGCGGAAGACTTTCTCGCGCGAAGGGCGGAGTGATTCGGGCGTGACGGGTGGAAGATGAGTCGAACAGCATGATGATTCTCTCCTTCTCGGTTGCAAAACAACCGCCCGGAAGGGCCGAAAATCGGCGCGAGTTCGCCCGTTGCAAGAAAAGCTCTTGCAAAAGCGGCGATTTTGGAGGAATCTCGTGATTGCGATGTCACGAGAAATTCCGGCTTCGGCCGATATGCAGCCCGCCTCCCAGGCGGGTTGTTTATTTGTGGGGTTCGATAACTCCGTGACTGGTTGGTCATGCGGGGAGATTCGGCCCCGCAACGTCAAATCGTGCCGGGATTCTGGGGATTAGTCGAGCCGGAATATGAGTAGTTTCATACCCTTGTACATACGCCCGTATTCACGGGGATTAGGCTGAACCATGGCCATGCGGGCGGGTAGAGGGATGGTTAGAGCGTTGCGCCAGCACTGGCGTTTGGCTGCGGCTGCGTGTTGGTCGCGCAACCGGGGTTACGCATGATGGGTCAAGGCCGGCCCCGTTCTGCTCGGTCAGAATAACTTGAGTCCCTGGAGCCACACTCCACTCGCCCTTCTCCGGTCCGGGCCGGGGTTGAGCCCCGCTGTCGAATCTGGAAGAACAGCGCGGTTGCAGATTTGCAAGAATTCCGCCAAGAATAGTGTGGTTCGTCAATGGGGTGCAGGGTTGGGATAATGGGCCAGTTTTGTCCAACGGAGATCAGCCTTACCCGTGCTGCTTTGGGTCGCTATCTGTTGGGTGTTGGTGGCGTTGAAGATAGCGCATTAGACGCGGAGTCAGCACAAACCTCCCTGTCTGCTTATCCACATCTTGGCCGATTGCGGTCACAACCAGCGAAACCGCAGCATGAAACGATTGAACGCCATCGGTCGGAAGTCGATCGTGATCCTCAGACCACAGATGAAGGTAGCGACGCCTAATCTGGCGGATTTTCTCGAAGTCCAATTTCGTTTTATCGTCAATGATGCCGTATGCTGCAAGCACTGCAACCCTTCTCTCTTGCCCAAGCTTCTCGAACTTGCTTCCGAAAAGCAGCGTCTCGTCGGCCTTGGTCATCGGTCGCCCATTAATCTGAGCATCCGTGATTTCCCAAAGAAGCATGGCTACCATCTCGGCCACCATTCCTGAAAGTGAGATCGTTCCGAGATAGTTGCCCACCATAAAGGAAGCCTTTGCATTCCGCAGCGGCGAAATCAGTTTGTCCATAATCCGCTGCTCGGCAGGCGCCAGGAACAGACGCACGGGCTCAGTGCTGATTTCTCGGTATCTAGCCAGAAGCCTATCGATATCCGCACTCTCGCCTACCGGGCACAGGAAACGCAGGACAGATTCGAATGTAGGTTTGTCTCCGGACGATGAAGCCCATGGCTCATCAGCTTCTAGAAAAGCCAATGGGTTGATTTGGCAGGTGACCATTATTTCATCTGACATCGCGATTTCCGATCCAAGCAGAAATTACCCTTCGGACTGCACAGGTTGAATCTATTTTCGCCCAAAAGTCTCCGACAAAAACGGTGGATCGTATGTGATCCGTCCGGCTTTTGCGCTGAACAGTACGATTGCATATCCCGGTAGGAAGCACCTAAACGGAATCAAAATGGATTTCTGGGCAGAGTAGGGCGACGACACCTTGCAGCGGTGGAGGATGGAATGTCGCCCTGGTTGCGCGAACCCCGGTTGCCCGAGCACTTGCGAGGGCCGAGAGAACGAAAACGTGAGCGCAGAGAAAACGAAAACTGCGCAAAGTCCCAGGAGGAGCTGGACGTGGCGCTGCTCGATGCTGCCCGCATGGGCGATACCGCCAAAATCGAGCAGGCGCTGGCGGCAGGAGCCGATGCGACTGCGCAAGAGGATTACGCGCTGTGTCAATCGACATATCTCGGCAATACCGAGGCCATGAAGCGTCTGCTGAAAGCGGGCGCCGATGTGAACGCCTGCCATGGGCGGCCGCTGCTCCACGCAGCGTTCGACGGCAATATCGAGGCGATGACGATTCTGCTGGAGGCCAAGGCCGACGTGAACGCGACGGACCGCTATGGCGACACGGCGCTTGCGGCGGCGGCGCAGCGGGGCCATCTTGACGCGGTCAGGCTTCTGCTGGATGCGCGCGCCCATGTGACCGGAAGCGCGCTGGCGGTGGCGAAGGCGATGGGCCATGCCGAAACCGTCAATGCGCTCATCGAAGCCGGTCCGCGCGAGATCGGCGTAAAGATTGGCGTAAGGATCGGATTGGGCGGCACTGCGGGAATTGCGCAGATCGAGCGCAGCCTTGCCGTTGTCGTCCCAATTGCCCAAGCAACGCGCGAGGGAAAATACAACCAAGATGCGGGCGCACAGAATAACTTGGCAATGGCGCGGAAAGCTCGCGCGCCAGGCTGCGGGTAGGCTTTATTCAGTTTGCGTGTCTTTTTCGAGTCCGCCGATGTCGGCATGAAATTCGCACTTCTCAAGTCGAACTCCCGGAACCAGGATCTTCACCCATAGAGATTCGCGTTGTTCCGTCGGAATTTGGAACGCAGGCCATCTGCACGCACATGGGCCTGCCGTCGAAGTTCGACTCGGCAGTCACAAGCCATCCCACGACGCCATCGAAGAACTTCTGTTCGTAGGCGAGCACCTTCACTTCCCTGCGCTCGTTAACGGCCTTGATAGTTTCGCGCACGATCGCCTCGGAGACATACAAGCGTCCTTTGTGGGACTCGGACCAGACGCGGGCATTTGGCGGCCGGAACGGCACGCGGAAGGTGCGGATGCGCAGGCCGGAGCCACGCGCCAGCTCGTCCAGGTCGGTTATTGAGCGGGCTTCCCAAGCCGCACTTATCAATGAGTCCAGCGAAACGGGATTGTTCGATGCGTCCGTTTTCCAAGTCGCCGCGCCGACCGAAGCATCGTAAAGCGCGGGATGATCGGACCAGATAATTCGTGCCTCTCGCGCGTAGCGATACTGGACATCGAAGATAAAGCTGCGGCACTGCAGAAAGGCGGGAAACTCTTCGGCCTGGCACAAGGTCATGAGACGCACAAAATCGCCCTGGGCGAGCGCATCGCGAGTCACGGATTCGGGGAACCCGGAGCGAGACGCAGATCAAGTGCTGCGCGCCAACCTTGATACGCTTCTGACACCAGCCCTCATAGTCGCTCACTTCGACTTTTCTAGCGCGATCCTGCACCTCCACAATCGTCAGAGTGTTGCGCGGCGGCGCTCCGGTGCGAATGACGACATCGCATTGCCGGAGCGTGCCGGTCGTCAGTTCCGGAAGTTTTACGTCGTGTTCGACCGTGGCTTCCGGAGTCAAAGTCTTCTCCAGCAGCGCAACCACGTACTCGACCGTTTTCCAGTGGGGCTCAAGCTGATCGATCATATTAGGCGACCTCTCGCAAGTATATCGGGGCGAAGCAAAAGCCGGAGGCAAACAAACTCCGAGCTTATCGGGGCCACACCGGCAGGCGGTGCCGTTCTTGCCTGGACGGGACGAAGATCAGGCGCGAGCAACGGCGTGAGCGAGCTCATCAGATTGAGGGTTTGTATTGCATCAGCCGATAGACGCGTTCGGTCAACTCGGTTTTTTGCTCGCGGCGCGCGGCGCGCTTATCTTCGCACACGGAGACCATCCCCGCCTCTCCATGCCCGGCCTTTGTCGGCTGTGTCACCTCAAAAAAGATAATGCCGACATTGGGGTGGATCGGTTGGCATTTCGTGACGTGGTAGACCCTCTTCCTAAAAACGTCTTGGGTCGCGTTTCGGAATAGGAAATTATTCTCTGAACGCCGAACACCGCAGCATTCGACCAAAACCATCGCATAATCCGCGTGGAAGCCGATCTCTACGCTACCGTTGGCCTGTTGAATCAAGCGCGCGATGTCGCCTTCGTAGTCGCCAAGCGTAATGTCGCTGTCCATCGTATCGGCTATCACCCTGACGCGCTTAACCTGGATCGCGATCGCGCGCCGCGGGTGCGGGACCAGCACCAAATCAATGTCTCCCGGAGGGTTGCTCCGATTCCTCTCGATCAACGGTCTTCTCACGTTTGTCTGGATGTAGGTATCTACAGGAAGCCCGAGCTCTTCCAGCAGGAGCCCGCGCGCAGACCGTTCCGCAACGAGCCAATCGACAATCCGGCACTCGCTCCAGCCGGTGACCTTCTCTATTGACTCAGGTCCGGAGCCATCGAAAAAGGTAGCGGGCGCGTCGAGACGGATCTCCGGTGGAAAATGGCGGGTGTCAAATGCGCGGCAACGGAAATTGAGCGTCGAATCCACGATGCGATTATCACATGGCTTTCCGCCGTCTCAAGAGTCGGAATATAGCCGCGCCGATGCTGGCTTACTACTGCACGCGGCGGCACGCGGTCAGGAAATGCTCTCCATCCAGCTCCATGCCGATGAAGTTCCGGTCCGCTCGGCGCGCCGCGACCAGGGTGGAGCCAGAACCACAAAAGGGATCAAGAACAAGGCCACACGGCTCGCAAAAGGCGTCGATCAGCGGTTCGAGCACGGAGATAGGCTTTTGGGTCGGATGAAGCCGGTTGCCTGTATACGTCCAGTCAATCACATCCGCAATCGGCAGGGACGGCGGAGCGGGATCGCCCTTTACCAGCAGATAGGCTTGCTCATGCTCATAGCGCATATACCGGACCGATGACGCATAGCGCTTGCGAAAGACGATGTGGCCCGCGATGCGAAATCCTGCCGCGCGCCATGCCGCCATGAAGAGATCAATCGTGTTCCAGCCGTAGAAGCTGACGCAGAAGCTGTCCGGCTTCATCAAGCGGAATGTTTCTACGAAGGCGGGAGCGAGCCAGCTTTTGTTATCGTCGTTCCTCACGGTGCGGCCGTCGCGGCCGCGATAGCGGATGATGTAAGGCGGATCGGTCAGGACGAAATCGACGCTGTCGGCTTTGAGCCCGCGCATAAGGCCGATGCAATCGCCGAGCATCACGGTGTTGGCGGTTTTCATGGCATCACCCTTTGCTGGCGGGGTGATGGAACTTCACGCCAGTCGGCGCAGATGGGTTGGCCGTTGACAAGGATTTCATAAGAACATGACACCCATCCGCCGGTTATAAGTAGCGCTGCAACGAGAGCGTAACGGCTCTGCTGCGCGTCCCAAGCGCCGATGAGTGTCCGATTGGAATTGACGGCGAGACGCAGATTGGGTTGCTCCTTGTAGGCTTGATGGATGACATCAAGCGCAGTGCGAGGCGTTGTCATGCCGCACCGCCTTCCAGAACATCCTGGTGGAGTTTGATAGCGCGGCCCATCCAGGGCTCCGGGCGGATGGCACGAACCCAATCGGCAAAGGACGGGATAAAGCCGAGATCCTCGCGCACATGCTGTTCGCCGATCCAGCGGACAGGTATCACGCGGCCGGTCGAGAGCGTGATCGTGGTCCCGAAAATCGTCTCGGCCATGAATACCCCCTCTGCGTGATGACGCAAGCAACGATGACGAAAATCCGCAATGATTTGTTTCGACGCGTCGAACCAGTCATGGATTCGAGCATAGTCTTCAACCGTGCCGCCCCAGAGCTTCAAGCTGGACAACGAGTGATGATAGGGATGCGCCATGGTCGCCTCCCTCATAGATTGTGCAAGTGATGGGTGGAATCGACGAACCGCACATTGCAATCGAGGCGGATGGTGCGCTTTACGACATCGAACTCGAATGTGCCATAGGTGCCGCCGTCGTTCTCCCAGCCGCCATGACATTGGGACAGGTAGTCGTAGCAGAGGGTTTCAATCGCATTGAGGGGGGTTACTTCGACGGTTCGATCGCCTTCAATCGGCGTTGCCCGGTGCAGGACAAGCTCCGTTTTTGGCACGTCGGCGGGCACGTCGCCTTTGGTATACGCGGTTATAGTGTTGATCTGCCCGCTATCGCCCTCGCCATCAAAATTGACCGTTACGAGTGTCAGGTTCGCGGCGGCAAGCGCGTCGAAGACGATGGGTTTATTGAGTTTGGTTGCCTCGGCTATTGTTTCGAGGTAAAGCTTGTATCGGTCTGGAAATTCGTTCATGACACTGTTCCTTTCGTAGGGTGTTGTGGGGAAAATGATCGGCTTGCTACCAAGAGGCGCGATAGGTGAGTGTCCGAACGATGCCGGGCTCGCCGGTATCAAGCCATGCGAGCGCACGTTCGAAGATGCCGATATCGTGGGCCATCTGCTCCTGCGAATGGTCGCTCGCGCCGAAAAAACATCCCTCGGTGTGCGGAAGTTTCCTCGCCTTCACGGCGGCGATGATCGCGCGGATGCGATTGGGACAGGTCAGGTCGATATCCTGACATTTGTCCATGCCCCCGGCAAAGGTCTGAACGATGTAGCCATGGAGGTTCGGGTGTTTGCGCCAATACCCCAATTCAAAATACTTGCAGGTGAGCGGAAAACCGTCCTCCTGCAGCGTGCGTTCTTGCAGCGTCCGGTACATGATGAATTTCTTGCCGCTCAGATACATGTCGAGAGCCATGGGCGTTCCCTTTCTGTTTGCATGAGGCCGCCGACATGGGGCCTCGCCGAAGCACGGCCCCTGGCGGGGGCCTTGGGCAGGGGCTGTAGGATCTCGATCAACTTTTCTGGATCTCGCGTATTCGCAAAAGCGGGCGAACTGCGCTCACCACAAGGTTCGCGCAACCGGGCGCAAAGTGCTCGCATGGTAGAGCCGGGCCGATTCACGCCGCCCCGGGGAAGCGGGGGCGGCGATCGGACCGGGCAGGGCGTGGGAAGGGATGGAGTCGGCGTATGACCGAGGAAGTTTTTGGAACTGGGCATCTCAGCAATTACGCGCGGCTACTCAAGACCCAGAGCGGCAGTTGGTTATTCCGGGTGCTCACATCGGGTTATATTGCGTTCCACCGACTCGCCATGCGGAGGACACGATGTCTGCAGAAGACATAGCAATACTTAAATTTGTTCTGAAACACTTGGCATTATTTCTTCTGTCTAGTGCCATTGTGTTTGGGATGCTTTCGTTTTTCGTTGTAGAGATGCTCGGTTTCGGTTGGTCTGATCTCACATGGGGTGCGGTACTAGGAATGATCGCGGCCTCACTGCTTATAGGGGGCTGGACTTACATCAGCCAAGCGGAGAGACAATTCAACCTTGATAAAGCTCGGTACTGGTACTTCACGTTTCTTTCGGGGGCAACATCGCGATTCCCGCAA
Organism: uncultured Acidobacteriota bacterium; assembly: GCA_963838135.1. Classification (GTDB taxonomy): domain Bacteria; phylum Acidobacteriota; class Terriglobia; order Terriglobales; family Acidobacteriaceae; genus TOLSYN. The sequence goes on from CAWIPV010000001.1 coordinate 929,382, forward strand.
ATTAACACGGACCCGTATGGCGGCGTGTCATCGAAGAGATGTTATTGGGTCGGTCTCAATGTGCTTCCGGGACATTTAAGCACAGAGACAGTGAAAAGAACGGTGGAGGGCAAAGCTGCGGTGAAACTCAAGCCGATTGAATTCGGGACCAAACTGGCAAGGGTTTCGGAACAAGAGAACGTAGAGTTTCACGACGATCTGGTCGCCGGTACGCTATTCGTCTATGACGACGAGGTGCGGTTCGTGTCAAGGGCTGGCGCCAAGATATTCAAGGCTGCGGATGTGGACACGGCATATTGGACGCCACAGTCTCGTCACATTGTCATTCTCTTCAAAGATGGCCGAGAGTCTGTCACGTTCAATACCCAAAGCGATTATCCTTGGGTCATTGCGGCTGCGATTTACGCGATTGCGAAAGCGGGTCGCCAGCCGATTGTGACGGCGTCATAAGTGGTCGAATCGACTGCCCCGCCTTTTGCCTGACGTCACCGTTGACAAGGTCACGCCGCACGTTGCGCGGTATCGAACCCTTTGTGAATACATCGTCGCGGCGAGGGGTACGTTCCGTCAACACGACTTACTTGCAATTGGAGGTGTTTTGTCCGGTACCCGACCAACAGAGTTTCCAATACTCCATGTCCGATCCGAATGCAGCAACCTGGTCCTTGCTAAGAGTTGTGTGCCCCTCGTGTTCTCTACGCAGCGTCTGAAGACTTACACGAAACCACCCCGGACCCACAAAAATGTGCCGGTCGTAGTTTTCGCTATTGAGGATGCCGGAGTCGTGCATCAGTTTTCCCCTCATACTCAGCTCATCGCCCGCCTCATCCAACGCAGCATAAATTGAATTGACGTCAGAGTATTTTGGAGTTGAGTAACCCAGGAGGTCATAGAAGTCCATGGCACGACGGTAGAGAGTATCGACATCAACCACGTACTGCCCCCATCCATACGCGCCAGCGTCGACTGGCTTCTTCTCGTTGAACTGTTTAATGCCGTTGAGGAGGTTGGGAATGGCGTCAGATTGAGCCGGGGATTTTACTGCAGGGTGCGGCGGGAAGGGGTGATAATCGGAATTGACAAACCTGAAAACTTGTTGAGAGAACTCCGCCAAGCGGAGCTGGGCCTCATGTTTGTTATCGCCTGCAAGTGAGGAGCAGTACACCGCAGTCATCATCTGAGCGACCGCGATTCTGTCCAGGTTCGGGGACTTCTCGTATATGCTCTTTGCAACTACGTCCGTTTTCACCTTGAGGTCGGCCCCCGTTATTTTGCCCAAAGAGCCGACTCTTGTCTCAATGTCGGAGTGGATATCGTGCGACATGCCGGCGATGTCCGGCACCATCGGGCAAGATAGCTGTTGTGCCACTGACGTGTCCAGTGCCAAGACAAGCACACCGATCAGAATCCAAATGGACCGCGAAGTTGATAGCTCCATCTGCTTCTCTCCATCGAGTTGTTAGCAATCTGAAAATGGTTTTCCCCTCGTACCCGCACTGCGAGCAAGGGACACGGCTGCTCGCACGTGCCCCGCTGCTGATAGAAACACAGCAGTCAACCTCTCCCGCTACCACTGTAATCTTAATCGAAGCAACCTGTAGCGTCGCAGTCAGTTACTTTTGCCACGCGATCCCGCCATTCTCGTCACAGAAAATTTCCTTGATATTCGGACCGTTTAGCTGCAGGATCGCAAATCCGTTAAAGACTCTCTTGGGAATATCGGGATCGCGGGCCAATCGTTTTTCATACCATTCGACATGCTGGCTACTCGCAAGTCCCGAAGCCTCCCCCCAAGGCAAGGCGCTATGGCCGCAACAGCGGCATAGGATATTCGCCGGTCCGTATGGCTTATAGACCGCTCCTATGTGCACATGGCCCCAATACCAGTAAGCGGGTCCCACGCCTGAAGGAAACGCGCTCATCACTTGCGACCACAGGGTCGTGGTCGCAGAGCCGTCGTACGAAATACCGTTGTGATGAGTTAGCACGATGATCTTCTTCCCTTTCGCGGCCAGCATCTTAAGAAAATCGACCTGAATTGTCGGGCCGCCGGGCGGATGCAGCGAACCATCCATGAAGAGCTTTTCGGAGTCGGAGTAATAGGCCGAATCAAGCCCGACAATGATCCAGTCGGTATTCTCCAGCGCAAAGAAACTGCGTTGCTGCTGGAGCTTAAAGACGTCGCTGCCCAGGGCATCCTGGAAATAAGGCTTTGCACCCGAATACATTTCATGGTTGGAGTTCAGGGTGAAAGAGCCGAGCGGACCTTTTGGCCAGATATTCACGAGAAGGTGCTGCTCCTCGGCGTCGGTGCCGCCATAATAGACGTCGCCGAGATGAATCGTTATGTGCGGCTGCAGGAATGCGATATGGTTCCGGACATCGGTGCTCGGAGCCGGGTTTGCATTGGTTCTCCAGTCGCCGGTTCCCCAATCTCCGGCGATTGCGATCTCCACGTCATCCGGTATCTGGATTGTGCTGACGGGTATCGAACTGTTGAACGGATGCTTGCCGACGATGAGATGCTCCATCCAGACCGCGACGGCTTCGGCCCAACCTGGATCGAGCTGTTCGTATTTCCCCGTACCCCAAAACTCGCCTTCCGGCCCGATATCGAGCACGACACCGGCTTGAAGGTTGCTGAGCACGGCGTCCTCATCGTTAGTCAGCGCGCTGTGAGCGAGAAGAGCCTGGTGCGGGACAGTGGGGTCAGTAGGCGGCGCAGTCTGAGTCTGGCTAGCGATTACCGCCTGCTGGTTGGCTTTAGCGAGCAGCGGCGCAATGCGCTTGCGCTGGTCGTCCGAAAGTTTGCTCCAAGCCTGCTTGATGCGGGAGGAGATGACAGGATCGATCGTGACTTTCATGTGACTTGCTGATTCCTACGGTGGTGGCTGGCATTCACGGCCTTCGCACGAATTCGCCCAGTGAGAATGTAAGACTTTGCCGCGGGTTGTCTCGCAAGGTGAGAAAGGCGAGCTGGCCCGGCCTGAACTCTGGCAAATTGTCCGGCAAGTCCTCTAAGTGCATGCGGCAAGAATTGCGTCCGCGTACTTCTGAGCGCCCGTGACATTTGGGTGGCCCACGGAAGCGATCCTGCATTGTTCATGCTGCATAAGTTCAGGCGGGGTTTTGTAGCAGGAGTCGCACGCCGCTTTTCTCGGCTGCGCCACTTCATCTTGTGGATTAATCCCGTTCGCCAGCCCAAACAGCCAGGGGTCAGCTGCAAAAAGAGAGTTTTCTTCCTGTAGCGGTCCGGGAACGTAGACGAGCTTGCGTGGAGGACGCGCCGCCGTTTCCGCGACGGCTTGGGCGATTGCGGCATCCGACTCTTTCCAGAATTGCATGGCGAGCCGTGTCACCTGTCGTAAGAGCGGATCGGCGGGCAAATGTTCAGGCAAAGAAATGCCGATAATGCTCAACAAGTCTTGAATCAGGGATTGATCGCTCTTATCGCTGAGGTACGGATAATAACCGGTTATTACGACCCATTCGGCATTTACGAAGGCGGCAGACGCCTCTGCGAGGAGGAGCTTCATTCCCGCGTAGCAGGCGTCTTGAACATAACGGGACAGATCCTGAGTTCGCGTTAGGGGATTCAGGACGCGGTGGATATCTACATCATTGATGCCGCCGTTCAAAAGAACAAAATCGGCGCTTGCAGGGCTCGGCACTTTGCGAATTTGCGCGCGGATGGTCGGGGCCGGAAGAGGAATCTCATGGCTGCAGGAATCGCATGGATCAACCTCGCCGCCGAGCTTCCCCGAAGAATCGATTATCGCGCCTGAGTGCGCGTACATTTCTACCGCGGGCGTCGTGCCCGCTGACAAGCCTGCGGCGACAAGATGCGCATACTTGTGGTGGTCGAGCAGCCCCTGGCCCCAGGGAACTGAATCTCCGAGTACGACAATTCTGGTGACTGCCATCTTGGCCAAGACCTCTTTCGTTAAGGCGGCGTTAGTCGCGGACGCACTTAGGATGGGAAAGGAAACGGAGAAGTTGCCACTGCTGACACGCATGTCACAGCCAGAGGGACGGCACGGGAGTTACAAGCTTTCAGCTTTACGCCCCTTTTAACGAAGTATTCACTTCCGGAAAAACCGGTCATGTTAGCTCGCTCGGTGGGCGAGGATCTTTTTTTGCTCTGAGCTTCTGGCCCACTGCCGGAAACGATTGGCGTAGATCGCGGCTTGGGTGATGTTGGCGGTGTTTCTGGGTAGGGCGTCCATTTTGGAATCCTTTTGCGGTTGTGGAGGGGAGACGTTGCGCGCCTACCATGAAGCGCGATAGGTGAGAGTGCGAACGATGCCGGGCTCTGCGGCCTCGCACCATGCCAGCGCGCTCTCGAAGATGCGGATGTCTTCGGCCACGCGCTCCGGCGACGCGTCGCTGATGCCGAAGAAACATCCCTCTGTGTACGGAAGTTTCCTCGCCTTCACGGCTGAGATGATCGTGCGAATGCGATTGGGACTGGTCAGGTCGATGTCCTGACAGTCGTCCTTGCCTCCGGCGAAAGTCTGGACGATGTAGCCATGGAGGTTGGGGTGCTTCCTCCAGTAACCCAGCTCGAAACTCTTGGAGCGGAGGGGAAAACCGTCTTCCTTGAGATCGAGCAGCATAGGCATGACGAATTTCCGGCCGGTCAGATACATGGCGAGACCCATGTGCGTTCCCTTTCTGTTTGCATGAGGCCGCCACATGGGGCCTCACAGCGAAGCGGCCCCCATGTGGCGGCCGTGGAACGCGGTGGTCGTGGAATGTCGATGTGGGTTAAGGCACTTACGCGGGGGAAGGTAAATCCGGCGACATACATACCTCGGTATCTGAGGTGCATCATACGGCGGAGAACTGCAACGACGGAATACCGGGATGCGGCATCGTTTGGCCTGATGCACGGTTGCTCAACCTGCCGGAATCGGAATTGCGTGTGCAATCAGAGACGCGATGGCACTGGAGCCGCCGGATCGTCGCATGAAATGGGTTCGGTCGCGCGACTACAGGTACGACTGTCAAGGCTCATAGGGGCGGACGATACGAAGTGCGCGGCGGGAAAGGCGCTCACACCTCCAGCGGTCATGATCTCTGGCGGTGGGCTTACGAGCTGGTCAGGCACAGCGTTGGACGGTCGGTTGGCGCTCAATCCGGCGGCGTAGATTGCTACATTTTCAATTCGTGGAGTCTGTCGAGGTGGCCAATACAAGGAGGATGATCCTACGCGCTTCGTTATAGGCTGCATCTTGCTTTTAATTGGGGCCGCAGCGTGCGTCTGTGCGCTTGTGTTGGCGTTTCGCGACGACGAAGAGTCCGCTATTGGCCAGAAGATCCTGCGCGTCGTCATGCTGCTCGGCGTGGGAACTCTATGTAGCGTTGTCGGTATTGCTTTACTCAAGCTCCCGAATGTTCAACTGGTATGGCAACGCGGCGAAGGCGCGGGATCGCCACCGAGCCAAGCCGTCACAATGATTTCTCACGGATCGGTCGGTCCGTTCGCGACTGGAGACCACACGACGTTCGATGCTGCCGGTCAGTGTTCGTTGAAGGCAGTCAGCCGGTCGATCACGGATAATCAAAAGCACGGGAATCTGATCGGTCTCTTTCTCGTTGGATCGGCCGACAAGAGGCCACTGGCCGGTCGACTTGCTGCAATTTATGGTTCAAACGATGGGCTCGCCGGAGCGCGAACTGATTGGGTGCGCGGCCAGATTGTGTCAGCGTCAGTTCCAGCAAATCACGTAGTAGCGACGACTCGCGGGCCTTTCACAATTGGAGCGTCAGTACCTGTTCGCGACTTGTCGGACGACCGGCAAGTGGACATTTATGGTCTTTGGGCGAAATCACAAGATGCCGCGCTTCCGGCTCCAGGGAGGCCGTCTGATGGAGCGCCTCCGCCGCAATCCTTGCTTTGCGCAGTGCGAGGCTCATTAACTGGATTCTTGCCGCACCTTAAGAGTGGGGAGCCGTCAGCGTATAGCGCTATAGCAGCAATAGCTGGAGCGCTCTCGGCGGCTTTCATAGGAATTATGGCCCTTCGAATAAACGTGAACACCGTCAAAGGTCAACGCATTCACGAGCAGATCAGAATGGTCCTGGAAATAGACAAAGAACTTATCGCTTGTCCCCAGCTATGGGGAATATACGACGAGCCAAATCCACAAGGCACCAAGCCAAGTCCGGCAGCCATAACAACACAAACGCAAACGCCTGCACCACAAACGGTGATAACAGCCCTAGAAAACCTAACGGAGCCACTGGCTTCGCTGAAGGCAGCATTACAAACAGCGCCGCCCTTGGCAAGTGACCTACAAGCGCTCAGCGAAGCATTGGCATCGGCGAAGGACGGTCTGCGAGAGTTTGCGCCATATACGCTGGCAACAGCACTAGAAACCCTGACGAGGCCAGTGGGCTCGCTGAAGGCAGCATTGGCATCACAGCCGCTGGAGACGTTGGCAACAGCGCTAGAAGACCTGACGATGCAACTGCCCTCGCTTAGGAAAGTGCTACAAAACCAAGTCAATTTGAGCGATTCGGAACTTAAAGGGAAGAAGAAAGCACTCGTCTACACTTATCTTAATATGTTTGAGTTCGTGTACGGCTTCTATGGAAGGAGGATTCTGATGTGGTTAAGACCATGGCCAAGTCCTGATCGGCAGGCATGGAAGTCGTGGAAGGAGTTTATGAGAGACCTTTTTAGTAACAGCAGGATCGCTCAAGAGGTCTGGGATGAAAAGGAAACTAAAGGCATATACTCCAAATCCTTCACAAAGTTTGTAAACAAGAAAATACGTCCTAAAGCTGCTTGAAAAGCGATTCCCGCACTTCGGCGTTAGAAGTGGGGAAACGGTGGGAGCCTTCCTCTGAGCCCAAAGTGTGTGATAACACCATTCGGACTACACTCAACAGCCCTGCAGAATTCGCCACGGGTGTAATAGGCCTCATGACGCGAGCCGTCGGTTCGGCGAATAACCGACGACGGACCGCCCTCACGGTGTTCCAGTCCATCGGAGAAGTATGTTTCGACCGTGGTGCCGCTATCATAGCGCACCGTCAGCGCCGGGCCAGTGGAAGAGTCGAGTTTGCACCCGTGGCGTTGGAGCCAGCCCACCAGTTTTTCGCCGGTCGGTTCCTGTCTCTTGCAACCCAGCCAGTTTCTTTTCGCATGCAATTTTCTCGAAGTCTTTTCGTCAATCGCGTAAACCTTAGTGACATGTGTGTACGGGCCGTCTTGGTAGGACACTGTGACGTGGAAAGTCTGGCTGTCGGTCATGGTTGCGCCCCCGTTGGTTGTTGGTTGTTTGAATTTCGATTTCGTAGAGCAATACCGAAGAGGAATCAAACCAATTCAGCGATATCGGTCAAAAGAGCAAGAAAATTGCTCGTATACAAACATTTCCGAAAGAGAATGACTTTTCATGTTGCAGCGAGGCCCCCGCCACGGGGCCTCACCGAAGGGACGGCCCCTGGCGAGAGGCCGTTGGGAAACGCTGCTGGAATCACGGCATCTCATGCATGCCCTGGCGGAATTCATCGACGATCTCCGCGCCGGTGCAGGACCACCAGCAGGTGAGGCCATGGGAGAAGGTCCGGTCCGGATTCGCGAGCGCCAATTTCACGGCGCGAATGTAGGCGGCAAGCGAGACACGCTTGCCGATCGCCGGTAGGTAGACGGTGCGGATCATGTTGCAATCTCCTTTCGTTATTAGAGAAGCTTTGCGGCCGCATTCATAGGCCGCTTGGAGAGCGGCTTTAACGCTCCAGACGCTGACATCGTGAAAATCGAGACGGTCAGATCCGCGGGTGTCGAGGATGATGCGCAGATGCTGTCGCGCAATCTCCGCGAGCTTCTCGTGAGGAAAGCGGTTCATGCGGCACCGCCTTTGACCTTCGCAATGAGGGCTTGGGCCTTGTCGAAGAGCTGTGCAGGCATCTCGTCATCGTCGGTGTGGGGTGTGTTCTGCCACCACTGCATGACGCGTTCGAGAGTATTGAAAATGCGCTGGGCGTTGTGGAGCGTTCGCTCATGGCGGGCCGTGCGAGCGCGCAACAATATGTACTCATCGAGGCGGACATCGTGGGCTATCTCCCGATGGTCGTTCGCTTCGTCGTAAATCAGCACGATTCGCGCCGATACGGCGCTGTCGTATTGAGCGTCATGCAAGGGCCACGGCTCGGCTCCCATCTGCACATCGCGCCAATATCTCTTGGCCTGGCGCAAAGCGTCCGCATCGTCCTTGGCTTCGATTTGGACGGAGCCGTAGTGCGGAATGTCCTGCGCGAAAAGAACTGTGTAGATTTTCATTCCGCACCGCCTTTCGCGCCGGCTATGGCTTTGAGAGCGGCCGTCAACGAGTTTTCGAGGCCGGCGACTGCCCCGGCGAGTTCGCCTTTTTCGCAGGCATGCAGTATTGCGCGCGCGGACTCGCTTTGGCGTTCGAGATCCTCGATGAGATCCTGGACGGCTCCTACGAGGCAATCCATGTTGTCCCATGCGTCGATGGTGTCCTGGGTTAGCTCGGTCTGCTTTTCGAGGGCTTTCAAGAGTTCGGGCGCGTAAAGCTGTAGCCGGTATTGGTCGCTCATCCAGATGAGGACTTCCTCGCCGCTGTCATTGACGATGCGTATTTCCTGAAGTTCGAGAAAGCCGCAATCGGCCGGAGAAAAGCCGAATTTGCGCGGATCTTCGGTGAAGGCTTTGCGCGCGAGTTCGAGCGCTTGCTCCGGCGTGTCGGCCGCGAAGATGTCATCGGTCGGACCCGCCGTGGTGCAGAAATAGGCCATATATTCGTTCTGCCGGAAGTCGGTCACTTTGCCGGAGTGGGAGCAGGCGGCGCAGCGGGCGGGACTGTCGTCATCCCATTCGTGACTGACGTCTTTCGCCAAATCAGTATCGGTTCCCTCTTCGGTGAGTCGCGCCCAGATGCGTGCGCTGACATCGATGTCGTCGGTGTTTCCGCACTTGGGGCAGCACAGGTTAAAGGAGTTCGTCATGCGATTTCCTTTCTGGGCTAGCGGGAGGGCGTTGCGGGTTTCGGACGATTGGCAAGTGCCGGTCTTGAGGGACGCGTATCCAGCGGCGCGGGTGCAGTCAGCCATGCCGCCACATCTCGCCACCGGAATCGGATGTATCGACCCAAGCGAAGGCACGGGATCGGGTTGCGGCAACGGCCGCGGGTTTTTTCATAAACCCAGGATTCAGGCACCTTCAGCCTGCTTGCCAGTTCCTCCGGCGTGATGATGTCGTCGGCTTGCAAGGCATCTGTGGGCGGCGATGCGCCCGTTGTGTTGATGGGTTCGAGTTTCCCGGTCATGCGACAGCCTTTCGTTGTGGATCGAGGCCGCCACCACGGGGCCTCACAGCGCAGCGGGCCCCGTGGTGGCGGCCAATGGACAGAATTGAATGGGGCCTAGCGCAGGTTTTCGTTTTCTCTGGGTTCTTCGTTTCCTCTGCGCTCACCAAGGTTCGCGCAACCGGGCGCAAGGGATCGCGTAGTAGAAGCGGGCCGATTCACGCAGCCCCAAGGAGTGGCGCAGCGATCGGACCGCGCGGAGCAACGGCTCCTGGCGGCGGCCGGCTGGCGCACGGGTGGAACATGAGCAACGCTGGAATGACAAACAGTAGGGCGGTCGGAAGAGTAGGCGGCGTCAGAGCAGGCGTGAATTGTCGATGCCTGGGCGTTTTGAGAGGATTATAAGGGCTGAACTCCCAGAAACGGACTGTCGGGCCGGTCCGCATCGCGGGTGAGATCGGCGTTTATCGGGTGACCCGATCCTGCCTGCTGGGCTGCACATTGAGCGAACGATGTAACGGGAGGCCGACAGAGACTCCAGCACCGGTCCATTGATGTGTCATGCGTAGCAAGGCTGAATTCTGACCGCGCGGAGATCGAGAGATCCTCGCTCGGAGGCGTTACACCGACTCTCGCTGTGCCCGGTATTGCCGGACAGCACTTATGCAAAACTCGGTTACCTGCCTAACAGTGCCGCGTAAGCATTCCTCATGCGAATTCCACTTCATCAACATTTTGGTTACGGGAAGCCCATGTCTGCCATAAACACACTGCCCCACAATGCTTGCGGCCCAAAGGTCCAGAGTGACCTCTCTTGCCTTGGGCATCAGGAGCCGAAGAATCTCACGCAATACTAACCGCGGCGGTAACAGAAAATCTTTAATGATCGAATCAAGGCCAGGGCGGTCGCCCATGAGTTCCCAAAGCAGCATGGCTCCACTGTCCCAATCGGATAGGAGGAATTCGTGCAGAATTCGCTCGATGAACTGCTTGAGAGCCAGTTCCGCCGCTTCAATAGTCCCGGCCTTCTTTGCATTCTCCAGAACAATACGCATGTTCTCCGTCAGAGCACTGGTGTATGCGAAGCTGTGGCGCAGCGCCTCATCCCAAAGATTTTCTTTGGTTTGAAAGTGGTAGTTCACAGCAGCGAGGTGCACTCCGGCCGCCTGCGCGATCTCGCGTATGCCAACGTTCGAGAAGCCCTTCCGGGCGAAAAGTCGGCTGGCCGCATCCAGAATACGAGTCTTAGTTCCAGCCGGTTCCGGCGCATTGGGTATCTTCTGCTGCGCAAGTGTCTTGATGTCAGGCATATACGCTCCCGGGCAAGTATAGCACCGCACTCGCACGTACGTGCGAATAATACGAACGATCGTTACGAACACTTGACAAATACGAACGACTGTTCGCATACTGTTTAAAGCAACGGCCGGTAAGGATCGAAGCTCTCATGCCGGTTTCATGCTGAAGGAGTTTTTATGTCGTTCGTGGCTCTTCCCGGGCTTCAATGGTGGCGGCGTCTTCATGTCTCGCTGGCACTGCGCCTCTTCGCCTGGGTGTATTTTCTTCTCCCGATTCCCTTCGCATGCGGGCAGTCGTCAACAGCATCGTTCGCGATGGGAAGCGTCCCGTCCGGTCAGGCGAGCTCTGCACCAGTGTCTCTGTCACTTGAGACCTCAATCCAGATGGCCCTGCACAACAACCTAGCCATTCTTGAAAGCTCCGCGAATCACCGCATAAGCCGCGGACAGCGTCTGATTGCCCTCAGCAGCATGCTTCCTTCGGTGAACGCTGGAGTGACAGAGCACGTCGTTCAGGAGAACTTGGTCACTTACGGCATCCACATTCCAGGCGTGTCTCCGATCAGGGACCCTATCAATACGAGGATGTGAGAGGTAGCTACTCGCAGACGCTACTGAGCGCAGCCTCGTTTCAGCGCCTGCGCTCGGCCAAGAACGCGGAAGAGGCGGCCTCCCTGAGCGTTACCGACGCACAAGAGATCATTGTCCTCACCACAGGCGTCTCGTATCTCGCTGTCATTCAAGCTGAATCGCATGTACAGGCATCGACCGCACAGGTGGAGAATGCTGAAGCGTTGTACAAACAGGCTCTCAATGCTCTCAATGCTGGAGCTGGCGCACGCATAGACGTCACTCGCACCGAGGTGCAGCTTGAAACCGAGCAGTACAATTTACGCTCGGCGCACAATGCGCTGGACATCGCGAAACTCACTTTGGCGCGGATTATTGGATTGCCAGTAGGGCAAGACTTCGATCTTTCTGACGCTTGCCAACTCGTAGACCGATCTACGCCGACGCTACAAACGTTGCTGAAGCACGCAACTGCGGGGCGGGCAGATTTGGCGGCAGAAGAGCGGGCAGTTCGCGCGGCTAGCCGGTCCCTTGCAGCCGTCAAAGATCAAAGGTTGCCCGAATTGAACACGGCCGCCGACTATGGCGCGAATGGAACCACTTTCGGGCGTTCCCACGGAACCTTCGACTTCCAAGTTGGCATCAACGTCCCGGTGTTTACCGGCGGCAGGATAAAAGGCGAAATTGAAGAGGCCAAGGCAACGCTTGCACAACGACAGGCGGAGTTCGCCAACATGGCTGCCCAAATAGACTTCGAGGTTCGTGCCGCTTACCTCAATTTGAATGCATCTGGCGATCAGGTTAAAGTCGCCCGTCACAATGTTGAGTTGGCAAGCGAAAACCTCCTTCGTTCGCGCAACCGCTTTGAAAATGGTGTCGCAGACAGTGTCGAGGTGGTTCAAGCCGAACAGTCGCTAGCCGCCGCAAACGACCAGCTGATCTCCAGCACATATTCACTAAACGTCGCGAAGCTCAATCTGGCTCGTGCAACCGGCTCGGTCCGCACCGACTGGAAGTTCCTTCTCGGGGGGAAGTAATGATTTCATCGAACTCAACCACAACGGTCGCATCAGCGATGAACAGCACGAAAGCGCCGCAGTCCAAGTCTGGGCAGAAGCGCAAGGTCTTAATCGGCGCGGCGGCATTTCTTGCCGTTGCTATCGGTAGTGGCATGCTCATTCACTCTTATCACTACGTTGAAACAGACGACGCCTATGTCGATGGGAACATCATGCCGATCAGTGCCCGTGTCAGCGGTCATGTTGCTGAAGTAAGAGTCGTGGAGGGGCAGCAGGTAAAGGAAGGCGACGTCCTGGCAGTGATCGATCCTCGCGACTATGAAGTAGCTGTTGATCAGGCAAAGGCCGCTCTGGCTGACGCCCGCGCACAGGCAGCTGGTTCCCATGTGAGTGTGCCGCTCACAAAGATAACCACACATCAGACACTCGATTTCGCAAAGGCCGGCACCAGTAATAGCGCAGCAGGAGTCCAGGGAGCGCAGCACAGTTTAGCTGCGGCAGTCGCAGTTGTGGCCCAGGCCCAGGCGAATGCAGCCAAGACCGACGCGGATCTCGTGCGTTACGCCGATTTATTGAAGCACGGAAACGTGTCGCAACAGCAATATGATCAGGCGCTGGCCGCGGCAAAGAGTAACCGGGCAGCGGTGGAACAGGCACAAGCCTCTCAGCTTGCGGCTGAACAAATGTTGAACCAGTCCAGAGACAGACGAAATCAGGCTGAGACCGAATTGCGAACGGCACAGACGGCACCACAGCAAGTGGAACTGCAACTCACGAAGGAACAATCGGCGCTAGCTCAACTTGCATTGCGGGAAGCGCAATTACGGCAGGCAGAACTAAATCTGTCTTACACGGTCATTCGTGCCCCTTCCAGCGGAGTGATTGGTCAAAAGCGCGCTCAAGTTGGACAGAACGTATCGGTCGGACAAGACCTTATGTCGATTGTTCCTTTACGAGACGTCTGGGTGACGGCGAACTTCAAAGAGACGCAGCTACGCCAAGTCCGAAGTGGACAAGCCGTAGAGATTCAAGTTGATACCTTCGGAGGGCGCAAGTACAAGGGACACGTAACCTACATCGGTGGTGCGAGCGGCGAAAAGTTCAGTCTGCTTCCACCTGAGAATGCGACCGGAAACTACGTGAAGGTAGTGCAGCGCATCCCGGTTCGGATCGATCTGGAGCAAGGCGAGAACCCAGATCTCGGTTTGCGGCCTGGCATGTCGGTCGTTCCCGAGGTGCGAATCCAATGAACGAATCCTTGGCTTGGCGCCCGAGACATAACCCGTGGGTTATCGCCTTGACGGTAACCATTGCAACGTTCATGGAAGTGCTCGACACCTCCATTGCCAATGTTGCACTCCCGCATATTGCCGGTGGCCTCTCGGCTGGGCTGGAAGAGAGCACATGGGTGCTCACGAGCTATCTGGTTTCGAATGCTGTGATTCTTCCGATCTCTGGTTGGCTCTCTGACCGTGTCGGGCGCAAGCGATTCTATATGGGATGCGTGGCCATTTTCACCGTCAGTTCGTTTCTCTGCGGCTTGGCACCCTCGCTTGGAATGCTCATCTTCTTCCGTGTCCTGCAAGGTGTAGGGGGTGGTGGACTGGCCCCGAGCGAACAAGCCATCCTGACGGATACCTTTGAACCCAGCAAGCGGGGTATGGCGTTTGCTGTGTACGGCATGGCTGTTGTGCTGGCTCCTGCGATTGGCCCCACACTCGGAGGCCTGATCGCGGACCACTACAGCTGGCGATGGATCTTCTATATCAATGTTCCGTTTGGCATTCTCTCTCTTTTGCTTACGAGCAGAATCGTAGAGGACTCTCCCAACCAGAAAGAGATACGAGAGCAAGCTCGTCACGTACCCGTTGACTTCCTCGGACTTGCTCTGGTCGCAATCGGATTGGCCTCTCTTCAAGTGGTGTTGGACAAGGGGCAGATCGACGACTGGTTCGGCTCAAGCTTCATCACTTCACTCAGCATCATTTCAGCGATCAGCTTGCTGTGTTTTGTGTTTTGGGAATGGAGGAATCCGGAGCCGATCTTAAAGATCACGCTCCTCAAAAATAGGAGTTTTGCCGTAGCATGCACCCTGATGCTCTTCCTTGGCGTCATGCTGTTTGGTTCGACGGTGCTGATTCCCCAATACCTGCAGGTGCTGATGCGCTACACCGCCGAGCGCTCTGGAATGGCTATGTCTGCTGGCGGACTTATGACACTGTGTCTTCTTCCCTTAGTGGGCAGGCTCGTCGCCAAAGTTGATGCTCGCATTCTTATTGGAATCGGGTTTGGAATTTCCGGTCTTGCCTTGTATCACATGACTGGCATCTATCTTGGGATCGACTTCACACAGGCGTCGCTGTTGCGCGTATACCAAGCCGCGGGAATAGCGTTTCTGTTCGTTCCCATCCAAACCATTTCTTACGTTGGCAATGCACCTAAAGACAGTAACCAAGTTTCAGCGATTTTGAATCTCGCCAGGAACCTGGGCGGAGGCATTGGAATCTCCGCAGTCACAACTCTGATTGATCGGCGCGCTCAGGTGCATCAACGTTACTTGGTAGCGCATGTTGGCAACGCGGGCTCCATTTTCAGCGACCGCGTTTACTCCTTGCGCGCAGCACTGAAGCACGCGGGTTTGAGTGACTATGGAGCAAATCAACAGGCGCACGCGAGGCTGTATCACTCATTGGTCGTACAAGCACAGGCCCTGGGATACATCGACACCTTCGAGATACTTGCGATTATATGCTTGCTCATGATTCCGTTGGCATTCCTTGCTCGACGCAATACTCCCGGTCAACGTGGGGCCGCGGCCCACTAGGGAATGCGGGTAGCTTGTGGATCTGAATTGAGCATTTTGCTATGCCCGCAGCACGGAGGAGAAACACATGACAGTTGACTTTATGCAGGGATGGGGAAACTTCTTTGTGGCCGAGGCCGGTGCAGCCGCGGCGCTGTCGGGTCTCCTGTTTGTTGCGGTTTCGATCAATCTAACACGCATCCTTAGCTTTCAGCACCTTCCCACGCGGGCGCTGGAAGCGCTCACTGCTCTCCTTTCAGTACTAATCGTCTCCACTTGGTCTTTGATACCAGGACAACCTGCAGTTATGTACGGAATGGAACTTGCGGCAACAGGAGTCATCGCATGGGTGGTGCACACGCTAGCGTTGGTCCGAACTCGAGGAGCACCTCGCTACAAGTTCGCGGTACGGGTATTTATGAACCAGATTCCATCCCTGCCGTTCATTGTCGCTGGAGTGTTGCTCATGGCCGGCCACGCCAAAGGAGTGTATTGGGTCGTACCCGGAACATTACTCTCGCTCGTCGCAGGTGTCTATGAATCTTGGGTCCTTCTTATCGAGATTCAACGCTGACCTTCCCGGGAACGCCATACGCAGGGTGCGCAGCGGGCGTTTGCCGTATCAGATAGGGGGCATTCATGAAGTGGTTCCAATCAAGAGAGCAAAATGAACTACAACAGTATCGTAACCAGTTTGCCTCTAGCTATGAGATTGAGGAAGCGTTTGCGGACCATGGTGGTTATCTCCATTGGATCGCACTCCTGATCACCGGAGATACGGAATCGGCTTCGCGCTCAATCGTAAATGCAACGGGGCTGTGTTCAAAGAACTCCGGAGTCTTTCGCGATTGGCTCGTGCGATGGGCGCGGTCTGCAACGGCGCGGATAGCGATAGCGGAGGTTCGCGAACAGATCACCAAGGCTGCAAGCCGTTACGCGTTTGCGCCCTGTGGAGATTCAGATCAGAAGCTGCTCACAGAGGAGGAGATCAAGACTTTGCGGTTGCTCGATCCGCAAGAGATCATTGCTTCACTTGACCCTCTTGCGCGATGCGTCCTGGTTCTTCGCGGCGTTCAACATGTCTCAATCTCCGATTGCGCTCTATTCATTGAGTTGCCGCGCAGGGTCGTGACTAGCGCTTATTGCGAGGCCGGTCGGTGGGCCGCTGCACAAACTAAGGGCGCGGAAATTTGTTAGCTAGCAGCTGAGATGTGTGGGCACAACCGTTTTTCTTGGGACTGCTGAACAGTGAGAACTAAAGCCGATGTGATACCAAGCTCTCGCATTGGAAAAGATTCTCCACGCGACCAAATAAGGAGGGGCAACGATGACTGTCTCTCTGGGCTGGAAGTCGCCCTGGGGTGCGTACTGTGAAGGTAATCCGTTAGGAGTTTCAGATGAATACCGGAGAGCGTGCAACTAGTGTTAACCAGACAGGATGAAAAGAAACGCAGTCGGCGAGGGCTTTCCCCACCTGCGTGTCCAGGAAGCGAGCGATTTTCGCCCCTGGCCTCGCAGGCGGACGTCTGGTGCATGCACAGAGGAAAATGAGCAACGCTGAATGACAAGCGGCAGGGGCTGTGGAGGAGGTAGAGATCCAGGCAGCAGGAATAGACAGCGTCAGAGCAGGCAGGAATCTTTCAAAACGGAGGTCGATGCCTGCGCGTTTTGTTTGAGAGGATTGTAAGGCTGAACTCCCAGAAACGGGCCGTCGAGTATCGGCCACTCGGAATCAATGAGCTTATTCACGGAATCGCACATGGACGATCTTTGTGACCCGCTTTGCCTGAGCAGGAGACAATTTCTGACGGATAGATTCGGGTAACTGGTCGTAGCATCCCTCCAGCAGTGAAAATTCGTTAACAAATTCCACCTTCGGATTCAGAGCCGATACTTGCTTGCTTTCGTCCAATCCCCATTGCGCCTCCACCTTCTCGCTCATCTTCGACAGTTCAGAGTATTGAACGAGCGCCTGAATCAGGGACGGAGCCATCGTCTGAAAGAGCATCTCCTGTCCGGGAAAATTCTCGGCGAGGCCGGTAAAGATCCTCCTGTGCTCTTCCTCCGTAAAGTACGGTAACAGTCCCTCCGCGACAAACAGGACTCGACTTCTCGCGTACCGTTTGACCTCCACAATCCAGTCGTCGTCAAGAACTGACGCTGCGATCATCCTGTGCCGCTGACTTTCCGGCTCGTGGAGCTTTTGCCTAAAAGCAATCACGCCCGGCAGGTCGAGTTCAATCCATTCGACCCGGCCGTTATCAAGACGATGGAAGCGCGTATCCAGCCCTGCGCCCAGGTTCACCACCAGTCCGTCCGGCGCCTTTTCCAGAAAGTTCCTTACCTGTTTGTCAAAAATGGCTCTTCTTATGTCAAAGGTGGCGGCTTTCCATGCCGTCATTCGGTTCTGAGATGACGCAGCATCGAACTTGCCCCAGTCGTAAGCGATGGCATCGTGGAATCTCTCGGCAATCTCATCCTTGAAGCCGCTGGAATCGCTTTTGCTCGCCACCGCGCGATAATGCAGAGGGACGAGCAGTGTTTCTGAGACGCCCTTGAGGTCGTCAGATTGAATCTGTTGCATCGACCGTTCTCCTGGACAAAAAAACGGACGCGCGTGAAGCCGCCCGAAAATGAGGTTAACAAAGCGGCTCTGTTGAGCCTATCCTGAAGCATGACCCTTGACGGAAAGCCGGTCGGCCTCGCAAAGCCGAAGACGCCTTGCCGACAGCCATGACGAAAACCGCGAAAGCGAAGAAGAAACGGGACCTCTCACCGGAGTACCGCGCTCGGATCGTTGAGGGGACCAAGCGGCGATTCATTGTACGGGCACCCGCCCACAGACTGTACATTATCTCTCAAAGCCTCCATGGAAAGGTGCTCGTCTGATGCCATTACTTGACCACATCCGCGCTCGGAATCTGAGGCAACTTGCAAGAAAACATTACGACACAAGACTTACAGAAGCTGAGATAAAGATCCTGAACGACTCGGCCAGCTCCGCTGACCCAGAGGCACCCAAGGCCGATGCACAACGCTTGTCCATCCGTTCGGATTTTGTACGCTGGCTGGCAACCGATCCAGAGGCCGTGTCATTCATTGACCCCAAGGGCCTGCGCGTTTACGGAATCACCCTGGGCGAAGCTCTCGATCTTAGGAAATGCCGGATTGACTGTTCTCTCGACTTTAGTCGTTGCGCCTTTGAAAAAGATATCGATTTACGGCAAGCAGAGGTCAGAGGGATTTCGCTAAAGGACTCCATGGTGGAAGGTAGATTCAGAGCCGATCGCATCGAAGCACACGGTTCTATCCTCCTTCTCAGGAGTGGCTTCTCTGGAGAGGTTAGCTTTAGAGGCGCTCGAATCAGGAGTAACTTGTCATGTGCTGGTTCAATGCTTTGTTCGCATCATGGATATGCGCTGATTTTGGATGGCGCCAGCATAGGCGGCAATGTCTTTCTCCGCCTTCAGGAAGAGACTGGAACGCGCGGTTTACAAACGGTCAGCAGTTCGCCGCTGAATGCAGAAATAAAGGCCGATTCTGTTGATCGCAAATGTTTCATTTCTATGGGCGCAGTAAGGATGCCCGGAGTGCGGATCAGAAAAGATTTGGATTGCACCGGAGCAAAGCTGAAAGTAGAAAATCAAGAAGCATTGATTGCTGAAGGCGCTGAAATTGGCGGCAATGTCTTTCTGAGAGGTGATTTCACCTCTTCTGGCAGAATTGATTTGGATAATGCGCGAATTAGTGGAAATCTGGACTGCTCCGGCGCATCGCTGCAAGTAAAAGAAGGTGAAGCGTTGTCTGCGGACTGCGCTGAGATTGGCGGCAACGCCTTCCTGCGCGAAGCCTTCACGTCCTCCGGCCTGATCAATCTGCGTGGCGCACGGATCATGGGCGATTTGAACTGCTCCAGAGCAAAGCTGGGGGCAGCAGGGGATGTTGCCTTGAATGCAAATCGCGCCGAAATAGGCGGGAACCTCTTCCTGCGCCAAGAGTTTGAGTCATCTAAGAGAATTTCCCTGCACAGCACAAAGATAGGCGGGCAACTCAGTTTCGCAGGCGCGAAGGTCGCTGAGATTAGCTGCAGAAATCTGCGTCTGTCCGGAGATTTGGCGTGGGTTGCAATTGAAGTGACGGATAAGACCTCTCTCGACCTCGTGGGCGCCAGGATCAAGAGGCTGCGCGACGACAGAAAAAGCTGGCCGCAGGAGGGAAATCTCGAATTAGACGGACTGGTATACGAAGAAGTCACTCTTAATAAGCGGCCATTGCCCGAGCAGATCAAGGAACGCCATTGGGCGGACGAGTTGCCGCTGGTCGCTAAGGAGCGGGTTGATTGGATCATGCTTCAGAAGCCTGAACGTCGCTCCGAGCCGCAGCCCTGGATGCAACTTCGAGAATTGCTGGAGAAAAAGGGCGACCGCAAGGGGGCGAAGTACGTTCTCTTCCGCTTCCACTGCCTGAAGGCGCAGAAGAACTGGATTCTCCGGCGATGGGTGAAGAAATATTTTGCGTGGCTGCAGGAGAGTCCTCTGCGCATCCTTTTGCCGATTGCGATAGTCGTAGTTTTGGGCACAATTATCTTTTGGGTGGCCGATAGCAAACAGGCAATGATGGAGACCGTTCGAATCCTTCCTACGGCGGCAGTAGATGAGAATAGATGCGCCCAACAGAATACGAGCGGGCAGAAGGACAAAAACAATCGTCTGGATTGGTGCATGGCCAACCCCATATCTGTACACTACCCGCCTTTCAACCCCATCGTGTACAGTCTGGAGAATTGTCTCCCAATGGTAAAGCTTGGCATGGATGATCGATGGATGCCCAGCAAGGATGACAAATTCACAAAACCCTGGTTTCCGAATCCCCCCAGGCTCAAAAGGGTCAACTACTACGGTTTTTTGGTGTTCTGTCGTTGGTTTCTGATTCTCTCCGGTTGGGTCCAGGCCACAGTGTTGGTGGCAGCGCTCTCACGTCGCTTCACGGACTAGCCGTCGGCGGGAGGAAGGCCTTCACCAGGAGCAAAGAGCTAAACTGCAGCATCGGCGTTAAAGACCCTTGAGGCGCGGCTATCACAATGCGCCTCAGGAGGAAGATGCACCTGAGGAGGAAGGAAGCCAGTGCGGCCCGGCCTTTCATCCGCACTGGCCCATGCTGGAGACCGTCGCCAACGTGAATCAGTACCTATAAATCGACATGAGTCCGGTTAAACTTCGGGCTGGTGCGTTAGAGGTCGGCCTTTTCTGGTGGCGCTTCATGCGGCACAGCCTTTCGCCTTTGCAAGAGCGGCGAGCGCGCCATCAAGCGATAGTTCGAGGCCGTGGACCGCGCCAGCGAGATCGCCATGCTCCCAGGACCCGATCAGTGCGCGGGCGGCCGCGCGGTTTGGTCTTCGAGGGCCTCGATGAGGTCCTGGACGGATTCCGGAAGACGATCGGTGGAACTTTCTTCGTCGCATTCCGCCTGGTAGTGCATGCGGGCAATGGCAAGGGCAACGTCGAAATCGAAGTTTCGGACGTTCGCCCAGTGCATCAAGTCGCAGAGCAGGTCGGCCAAACTGTCTTCCTGGTCGCAGCCCGTCTGCTCGCGAAAGGTGCGGATGGCCTTGTCGGCCCAGTTGGCGCGGTCGAGATAAGTAATCATGCGGTTTCCTTTCTAATTGTGGCCGCCACTATGGGGCCTCACCCAGTTTTCGTTTTCTCTGCGCTCGCAGTGCTCGCGCAACCGGGGCAGCGGCCCCATGAGAGGCGGCCGCTGGACAGAGTTCGATTGGGCTTCACGGGCGAGGGTTACTGCTCGTCCGCGCTGTCGTCGGCGGCTGCGACCTTTGAGAGGCGCCTCATGCTTGAAGCGTGGATCTCGGCGATCGTGTGCTTGAATGACTGACCCGCGATATCTTCGTCGACCGTCCGGTATTTGATCTTCCCTTCCAGACTGACGAGCTGCCCCTTGTGCAGGTTCTTGGCGAAGTTGGATAGATTGCTCCAGGCGTAGACGCGGTGCCATTCGGTGCGCGTTTCGTATTCGCCCTTATCGTTCTTCCAACTCTCGCTGGTGGCGATGCTGAGGATGGCGTAGTCCTTCTTGTTCTGCGCCGTTCTGACTTCTGCATTCTTTCCGAGACGGCCGATAAGTGTGACTTTGTTGAACATGGTGTATTGCTCCTTTTTGAAGTTTTGCCCGCTGGTTGCGGTACGTGCTTGCCCGGAGGGTGTGCCGTAGCTGCCCACTCCCAAGGCGAGCGGAGGAGATTTGCGGAAAGGGGACCTGAGCTTGCCTCGGGGGAGGAGTCCGCACCGAAGGCTCGAATCTCTGGAGCGAGAGCGTGCGTCCGCAGGGCGTGGGTGCATTGAGCGCGGCACGCTGAACGCAAACAGAAAGGCAAACGGAATTGGAGCAGATGAGAGTTCAAGGTCCTTCATTCAGCCGTCGGGAGTGCAGAGGTCTAACGCGAAAAAATAACCGGACCAGCAGAAGCACGGGATCGGTGGGCAGAGTTGGAGAATAAGGGGGAATTGGGTAATGGACCTAGCGTTGCGTCCTGGGTCTTGCGTTCGCCATCGTGCCTATGATGTCATCGGCAGCTCTGCTGGGAAGTAGCGGGGGTGCGGGAGAGGTACTGGCGGAGGGTCGTGGCAATCTGGGCATCCTAAGCTCTTCGCATCCGAGCCGCGCCCTCTTATGAACCGCAAATATGCTATTTTGGGCTCATGACGATTGGGGGGCAGTACCGCCGCGGCTTTGATTGGCGACTTGCCGTACCTGGCAATGTGTCCATGGCGGCCGCCACTTTCGCAATCCGCAGACTTGCTCTACCCGAATATCTGGAGTGGCTGGAGGATCTACTTTCAATTAGCAGGAGCCGGCGGAGGAATAGCGCGGTACTAAGAAACCTGCAACTGTTGTTGCTCTCCGAAATCACTGAAGACGAGAACGCAATTAAAGGGCTCAAGAGTTTAGCTCAGAAGGAAGGCCTAGACCTCGGTCGTGACGTTTCCTCATTAGATGAACCAACCAAGAAGCTGAGAAGTGCCGTCGACAACGGACTGCAATTTCACCGTCTTCATGCCAACTGCATTCGCCAGATCGGGGACGGCATAGCCTGGCGTTGCTTTGGTTACGATCGCGCGGTGATGCGGCTCCTCTCCCAAAGAGCCGTAAAACAGCAAACATCGGCAGAAGGGACTGCGGCAGAGATACATGAGTGGGCGAAGACTTTCAACGACACCCAAGGCATCGCAATCCTGAATGCGGTTACCAATGCACTCGCGCTAGGCGATATTACAGTTGCCAAACCCGATGGCAGCGGGGAAATCATCGAGGTCAAGACCAGCAAGACAAAATCTCGGAGAATTACTCGGCAGAAGCAGCAAATGCGCGATGTCGTCCGGTTGCTGGATGCCGGGCATGGAGAGATAGAGGAGAAGGAAATAACGATCCTCGGCTTGGATATACTTCCTGGGAACGATTTGAATACATTGCTTGACCTTCTGGATCGTGCCAGCAGAGAGGGTTGGAGCTCAGGACGCATAAATAGATGTTGTTACGTCGAATGCATAAATATGGCCGCAGGAAAAAGTTTCAAGGATGCGATCAGCGGCTTAAATACATCGAGAGAGGCTCAGACCGTAAATTTCATTGCAGAGGGAGATGAGGTAAGCGAGATGACCAGCCTCGATGTTCTGGCTTTCACCCCCAATTGCGTGCCCTTTTCTATTTTCCCTTTTCCGGCGAAGCGTTGCATCGAACTCATGACCGGCGTTGCATCCTATAAATCGTGTTTCAATGTATCGGCGTTTTTTAGGGAGATTGAAGAGCACGGCTGGAAATTTAAACGTACCGGAGCCCAGATCGAAGCTGGAAGTGGCGGGTTTGCGACTGCTGCCGACACTATAGGTGAAGTCGAGAAAGATGGATTGAGACTCGCTATTTCTCCGGGTCACATAATGAAGATGAAAATGGAAATGTTGCATCCCTCTGTCATCGTTCAGGAACTTGAAGAGATCCGAAAATTGCACCTCGACAATAGACCTCAATGGGGTTTTGGTCTTTACGGCAGAGAGTCGGAAATCTGGGATTAAGGCACTACTTTTTGTGCCTTGCAATAACCTAAAACGCCGCGAAATAGCCAGCGCGGTTGGTGTCGCCTCCCCCTCCAGAATTGCAATCCACATTCATATGCCGCTGCTCGATTCGAGCAACGTGCCACGCAACCGCGGCTGAGTCTCCCGGCGTCTCAATGTCTCAAGGTGAGGCGGTCGCATGAGCAGCAACGGGAGCACGGCAATAAGAGAGTCGCACGCGCGAGGACGCGCGCCAAAAGCGGAGAGAGTGCAGCGGCTGGTCGATGCGCACCGCAGAGTCCGAAAAGCTCTGGACGAAGACAAGGCCCCGCGCCTTGCGGCAAAGATCCTGGCCGAGGAACTGCGGGGGCTGGCAAAAGCCAATGAGCCGTTTTGGAATGATATCCGCGATGCGGGCGCGGGTTCCGGCGGCCATCGGAGACAAGACGAAGTGTCGGTCGGCGTTTCGGAGCTGATCGAGGCCGACGCGCGGATATTCGGCAGGTTTGGAATCGATGAGTCTCAATAGGCTCCCATCATCGCCTTGGTTTATGCAGGGCCTTGAAACTCTCCCGACTCTCAGGCATCTTCTGAGCGAGGCCACGGATTTCATTTGCGAGCTAAATACCGGTCCCGTGCGCCACGTTCACGAATGGCTTGTGAGCTGGCATGGCGCAAGGTTTTTTGCCGCTGCCGCAATCTGCCTTGCGAGCGCCGCCGCCCTGGTGCCGGCGACGCTCTCTATCGCCAGTGCGGGAACAGCGGCCATGCCCGAACTCATCCATGACAGCGCTTGCTGGGTTTCAATCAGGGCCGGAGTCTTAGTCATGACGGCCGAGCTTGAGGGAATCCTTTCCCAAAAGAATGACGGCCGTATCAAGCGATGCGCATAGCAGGTATGTGCGGTAGCGGGGGGTGCGATGGCAGATGACGAGCGGTCGCCTGGTCTGACGGACGGAGACGCTGCGCATATGACAGTCAACTACAAGTCCCCCGAGGGGGACAACGTGACCAGGATATATGCGATCGGTATGGATCTGGTGCGGGAGGATCGGAAGATCCCCTATAAAGAATTTCTGACGGGCAGGGAGTTGAACCAATTACTTCTGGATCGCGATTGCAAGCTGGACTGTTCGACCGGACCGGCCGTGGTCGAGCACAGGGCCGACGGCTCGACCTATGAGGAATATCGGCGGGACGGGAAAATGCACCGCGAAGGCGCTCCGGCCCAGATCGAGCGCGGCAGCGATGGTTCTGTCGTCCTTGAAGAGTATTTCCTGCATGGCGAGCGGGTGGTGAGGGCAGTTCAGACGAAAGAGGCTGAAGCGGAACGGGTCACGGCCGAATCCCGAGCGGAGATACCGCAACGTGACACGCGTCGCGCCCGCGACCGCGAGTTAGACGAGCTCATCAAGCAGCAGGACGAGAAGCAGAAGGCGAAGGAGCAGGAGAGAGTTCCGGAGCGACACATGCCGGACCGGGATCGATAGGCCCATGCGCGCCTGATTATTTCAGGTCAATCAATGCGCGGGAGCATAAATGCGATGGCAGATAATGACAAGCATCCGCCCGAGATGACGCCATGGGGTCCGAAGCAGGAGGAGTGGGAAGTGGCCGGATTTTCGTGGGTGAGCACGCCCCGCCATGGCGGTATTTATCTCACGCCCGAGCAGCGCAAAGACATTCCGGATCTGATCAAACCGCATAGCTCCGATACGGAGCGGATATGGTGGGAAGAAGATAGCGCGTGGTCGTTGCCCGTTGTTTATTTGCTTTCACAGCGGCCACACGACTCGCTTTCAGACGAGGAAGACTATCTTCTTGAGCGGGCGCATGACACGGCGCGCGATTGGTTTCCGGACGAGTGGGAGCAGATGACGGGTCGCGAGATAAGGCTAGACGAGAGCTATAGTCGCGAGGTGGGCCGGGACATTGCACTTGAGCGCGGTGACGATTTGCTGGCC
The DNA here is from genome assembly GCA_963838135.1 of uncultured Acidobacteriota bacterium. Lineage (GTDB taxonomy): Bacteria > Acidobacteriota > Terriglobia > Terriglobales > Acidobacteriaceae > TOLSYN. The sequence continues at coordinate 954,383 of CAWIPV010000001.1, forward strand.
GGAACCATCTGGAGATCCTCCCCGGAGAACTCCTGGGTCCCGGAGGGCATGGTCGGCGTTGCCGCATATCCGGGCAAGGCCTTTCTGGAGTCGAACATGGACCCGGCGCGAACGCATGCGGCGCGTTATTTCTTAATCCCCGAAGCGGAAGTCAAATGGAGGACGCCGCCTTTCGAGATCAATAATATAGAGCGGTATCAGGAGGTAACTGGCAGGGAGGGCACCCCGCCAGCTCAGACAAAAGAGGCCGGAGCGGAACGGGGCAAGTCCGAAGCCCGAGCGGACATGCCGCAACGCGACACGCGGCGCGACCGCGCCCGCGAGTTAGACGACCTCATCAAGCAGCAGGACGAAAAGCAGAAGGCGAAGGAGGAGGAGAGAGTTCCGGAGCGGCACACGCCGGACCGGGATCGATAGGCCGCAAGGGAGCAATCCCCCTTGCCCGGCAAACCTTAAATTTCTCGCCATAATCTTAAAAGCCATCATGTCCGCATTTATTGCTTTCGATCCGTACGTGCACGGCGTGCTGCATATGCGCGACTGGACGGCGCACATCGACCTGGATGCTGACGGAAAAGAATTGCAAATCCTCCAGCATCAACCGACAAAGCTGAAATTCTTGATCGCCACCGATCTTGACGCCGACGGCAAATTTTTATGCTACGGGGTCGTATGTCAGAACGCGCCCTTTAATCGATTGGAGCAGCCTGACCTGATGCAGGTTGCGCAACACGCCATCCGATTTTATTGCGCCTGGAAGAAGACAACACCAGAGGCCGAACAGCGCAAGGAAGAGGAATGGGCAAACACTTTGAGGACATTGGTAAACAGAAAAACAAACGGCATTATCAAAGTCACTGACGAGATGCGCGAGCATGTCTATGACGACTGTTTACTTATTTTCGCCGACGATCCTAGCGATATTGCCTCCCTCGAAGCCGAATCCGAATCCAAAAGAACCCAAGCGCAGCAGATCGATCATTTCATTGAGAATACCTGCTGGGGCGACGATTTGACGCCGGAGCAGATCACCACAACGGAAGACCGAAAGAGCAATCTACGTGCAGTGATGATTAAGGGCGAAGCCGATCCAATGTCGCAGATCCGCGAGGCCAGGAGCAAGGCTAAGGGTGATCAGAAAAAGCGAGCATGATTTCCCAAATCTGTCCTGGGTACTCTCGGCGGGAGTGTCGGACCTTTGAGACCATCATCCGCAGGCTCCACATCATCCTCCGCCGATGGCGCAACTTGCGTTTCGTTCTTGCCGAGATCAAGCGCGGCGTTACGTCGTTCGTCCGGGTCACGGGCTGCCGATGCGTGCCTGATTATTTTGGGTCAACTGATGCGCCGGAGCATAAAGCCATTTGTCGTTCCCACTCCCGGAGCGGCTCCATTGCTCTGCCCCAATCCACATTCTCCGCTTGTTGGAACAGTTCGACGGCCAGCCACGGCGTTGTCCGCTTTTCCAGGTGCAAGATGCGAGCGCCGATGCATGGAAAGATCGGAATGCAATCTTCCGCGCCTGGTTCCACCAGATACACATTCGCGAAGATGGCGTCATTCCTGAAATTCTCGGCGTCAGCATCGAGAACGATTGACTCCCCTTCGTGGGCTCCGACCGGGGGGAGTTCCGGGAATTGACCGAGAAAGAGACCGGATTGCAGGAGTCGGCCCACGCCCTTGAGTTCCGAAGGCCGCACCCTGTTTTGCTTCGGATAGATCGGGAATCTCTCGTCCTCTATCTTCGGCTGCTTTCCGTCCGGCGTGGGTATGTACACCCGCCGCACGGGCTTCGGTTGCCCACGCTTACCGTGGATCTTGAAAGCGGCGTGGAACTCACCCGATGCGTGCCAAGAATTGTGCGCGTCAACGGGACTATCAATCGCAGAGGCCAGGAACAAGTAGAAATTGTTTCCCTTCACCTTCACGATGAGGAGTTCTCGCACGTCCCCCAAGTGCCGGAGCGCGAAGCATTAGTATGAGTTCCCTCGACGCAGCTTCTCTGGATTCAGCCATACGAAAGTGTAAGCCCGCCAAAGGGAGACGGCCAAGGAACGAACGAGCCGCGCGACCCAAAATGGGACTCCAAGAGCCGCTAGACGGTTGCGGCCATCCCGTTCTCAACTTTCCCCCATCCTACCGCGTCTGGTGTGCCCCCAAAACCACAAGCATTTTCCCTTGCTAGAGAAAGGAAATCTACCAAATGAGTACAAGCCAATTAGTGGATACCAAGGCACGTAAGCCGATTAAGCCACCTTACGTTCGCAGAACTGCAGCTAAGCTGCCACGCCTATTCACGTTTGATCAACCTGTCGGACCTACCGGAGAGGCAACGGACGGAGTGTCGATTAGCGCTTTTGGACTCGGGCAGGTCAGTGGTGTTATGTACACGGTGCCTGCTCACTCAGAGCTTAATATCCACATCGACTTTCACATGATTTGCGTTACCCCCGATGATGTGAAGGCTCTTGACAGTCTGATCCGAAGCCTTCTTGACGCATCGCATCAGCACGTCTATGACGATCTTCAGAAGACAGATGTGAGTGGCGGCCTCAGCTTCTTCGGGTTCTTCGGCGGCGGCGTGTCCGCGTCTTACAGCGACACCAAGCACACGATGGATTCATGGGGATTGAGCGAGGCAAACCAGCAAACAATCGTGAAGGCCATGATGGATCTGAGCCAAAAGACTTCGGACTTTGGTTTCGATGGACCCATCTATAACCAGGATTATGATTATTCAGTTTCGGGAAATGTGTTTGGAATCGTGATGGATGCAACGATTGCACAGGGTGGATCGAGCAACCAGGTGCGACTCTTAGCGCCGCAGCCCCAATTCCAAAGCCCGTCAGGAGAAGGTAGGCCGGTAATCGGCAAGTTCTACTGAGGAGTGTGTGCTTTGGCTCTAGTGCGTCACAAGGGGTCAAAGCACACTTCAGGAGATAAATGACTCGCTCAGCAATCTTGCGAATGGTGGTTCTGTGCCTCACGGCTGCGGTAGGTCAGATACGTGCTCAGGTCATACAAGATCGAACGGATTTTCACTTACTTGATTTCACGCCAAATAATGGAGCAAGTGTAACGAAAAACACTAAGGTTCCCTTTGTGGCGACTGGGATTCTCGTTCTCTCGGATACGGATTCTGTGTACTACCGCGCCGACCTAACGGTGAACGGAAAAGGGTATTCCCCGTTCGAGTTTCGCACGCTTCCATTGACTTCGGGAACTTCCGAAATCGATGGAAACATGAAATGGTTCGTACATGTGAAGGGACCTAGGAAGATGATTGTTAGGGTTCACCTAACAGGGGAAAGTTTTGTCGGCCAGAAGCACTACAACTTCTCCGATACGACGCAGACCTTGATGGTGTCTTGCAATTCAGAAACTGCGAGCTTGCTGCGCAGTTTAGAGCGACTTTTTCATCGCTGTTATTAAACAGGCGTGCGCACCACAAAGACAGGAGAAGCGTGTTTCGCATCCCTTGGGGGCGGATGGAGCCGCTGGAACAGCAGCCATCCCCGTACTCTTCCATGACCCGGAGATGAATGGCGGGACGATGCGCGCCTGAACTCAGTGCGTGGGGGATCTTCACGTCTCGGCTAGCGAAGTATTTGCGTTATAGATGGAATTTTATGGAGAAGCTGAGGACCACAGTCCATAAACAGTAACCGAACGGTCGGGAGCTGTCTGTTCAGGTAGGCTCCCCTTTAGAGTCGGCCCGCGCATCAACTTTAAGACAGTTGGACTCTTGTCTGGGACATGGCGCGCATCAATGCGCAATTCCCTCACGACAGATTCGGCACGTGCTTGGGCAAGGCCTTCATTCGATCCGTAGGTGCGAAGCGCAGAAATACCAAGCCCGAACTTGTCTGACGATCCGAGGAAGACAAAAAATACACCTTGACCAGATTGGGATTTGATCTTGCGCTGCAACTCGCTGATGGTGATGCAGGGATACCGCGAGGTCACGGGCGGCGAGTCGCTTGCGGGTAGAAACGGCCCGACACATCCTAGATCGACCATCCGTACCGACGCCTCTTTGGGAGAACAAATTTTATGCGAATGGGAATTGGCGGTGCCGCGTTGCGAATGCCATATGTCGATACAATTTTTGATGGTAGTAGTTGCCTGGCTGAGAAAAAGGACGCCAGCCGTAATTGCGGTAACAATCCACTGCCAACGATTAAGCGCAATTTCCGCCTTGATTCTCTTGCCGTCCCAATAGAGTTCGCCTGTTTTCTCGTTGACCGCAAAATGGTCTAGGTCCTCCGGCCAATGAAGCCTGCGACAATCTTTTGGCAACTCGGAAGCCATATAATTTCAGTCGTCTTGTGCCCGGCTACAGAGAGATACTTGCAGCCTAGAGTTTTAGCTTCGCTATCAAGTCATCGAGCTTGCGGTTCATTTCTGGAATTTCTTTGGTTCTGGTTCTGATCTCCTCTGTCATCTCATCTTTCTGGCGAGCGAATTGGCCGGTGACCTGTTGGCTCAGTTCCAGAAACTTAGGGGTAACAAGGTCGTCTACAATGTCCTTCATGTATTGCTCCGCCTGGCGACTGGCTAATTCGTACTTCTCCCGGTAAGCGGAGAAGGCCTCACTACACCTTTTCCTCTCCCCCGCGATTTCGTCAAGTGAGAAATCAGCGACCTCAATTTCCTTGAGATGATATTTGGACCGAATCAGGGCTTCATCATGTTCATTCAGAAAGATCATGACGGAATTGCGGTAGCGCTTGTAGACAAGGAAGTCTAAGTTTCTCTCGATGTCGTAACGTGTCTTTTGTTCGATCAGAAAAGGTTCTTGGCTAATGATGGGTGGCCCCATCGGCTCAAGGTCGGTTAGCACGGTAGATTTGGAAGCGTTGGAAAATACGAGACCCCGGTAATCCGGGGGAGGCGGCAGAAGTTTCAATTCTGGCTTGCTATCCCGTAAGCCCGCGCGAAGGGGATGCAGGTACCATGAAAGCGCTTCTGCGACTAAACCCGGTGAGCGCGTTGAGAGGTCGGTATTCAAAACTGACGGAGGCATTCGATGAGTACCCTGAAGACGATGCGCTATATCGTCTGTCGTAAAGTTGATACTGTCCTCGGAGATTACGCCATAGCCCGAGGATCACGCACGAATCTCGCCCCGGTGCGAAACTTAAACCTTTAGACGCGCGTCTCGCCCCCCGAGATGCAGGGTTTAAGGGCTCATGCTCGGTGCGGAACTCCGCTGGACTCTCGGATGGATCGGCGGACCTTGGAGACCATCACCCGCCGGCTCCACGTCATCCTTCGCCGGTGGCGCAACTTGCGTTTCGTTCTTGTCGAGATCGAGCGCGGCATTCAGTTCCGCCTGGCGCAGGAGCAGTTCCTTCATGCGCGCCTCGTGATCGAAAGGCTTGTCGGCTTGGGCCTGATACTCGGCAAGGGATTTCTCCAAGCGCGCTCCCATGCTCCTGTTCCTGGTCGGCGAGCTTGTCGAGCGAGCGCAGCACGTGCTCGATGCTTTGCATGGTGCCGAGCGGATTTTCGGCGTTCAGGTTCGCCGAATAGAGACCGCTGCCCCTGATAAAGAGATCCGGCACCGGCTCGCCATCGAGCGCAAGGCCGGTCAGCCGCTTGCCCCGGCTCAGGATTTCAAAGCCCCGGAACGAGGCGCGCGGCTGAAGGGTGGGATCGTCGCGCCATGACAGCACGGCATAGGTCAGAGCTTTGGCCGCTTCCTCGCGCGCGCCTTTGCCCGAGAATTCCTTCGCGCCCACGATCATCGAAAAATCCCGCCCTCATGGGCATCGCGGGTGGCGATGTCGTCGCGCACATGGGCGAGGGTCTTATGAACCTCGGCGATCTTCTCCGGAAGGTTGCGGATTTGCCAGCGGATATTGTGCTGCTGGTTGAGATGCGCGGCAGCGAAGCTGGTCGAGCTTGCGGATCTCGGTATCGATCTTCACTTTCTCCATGACGGCGGGATTGCCGGATGCGATGGCCTTGATTTCGGCGTAGGTGAGAGCGCCGCCTTCGAGGTCTTCGGCGGTGCGGACGGAGGTCTGCCCGCTCATCACCTGCTGGATGAAGCGGGCCTTGGTTTCGAGCGTCTGCCACATATAGGCGTCGAACGAGCCTTCCGTGACGTAGCGATGGATTTCGACTTCGGCGTTGGTGTTGCCCTGGCGCAGAATCCTGCCCTCGCGCTGCTCGATGTCGCGCGGCCGCCAGGGCGCATCCAGATGGTGCAGCGCGGCCAGGCGCTTCTGGACGTTGGTGCCCGCGCCCATCTTTTCGGTCGAGCCGATCAGGATGCGCACCCGCCCGGCGTTCACGTCGGTGAAGAGCTTCATTTTTTCGGCATCGCTCTCGGCGTCGTGGATGAAGGCGATTTCCTTGTCCGGAATGCCGCTGGCAATCAGGCGGCTGCGGAGTTCGTCATAGACGTTGAAGCGCTTGGGATCGGGCGTCGAAAGGTCGCAGAACACAAGCTGGGTCAGCCTGGTGTCCCGCGTATCGCGCCACTTGGCGGCGATGCGGTAAACCGCGCGGGTGATTTTGGTGTCGGGCGCGGGATCGGCGAAGGGATCGACCAGACGCATATCGAGCGCCGCTTTGCGGCCGTCGCCCGTGATCTTCAGCATGTTGTCCACGGACGGATCGACGCGCTGGGTGCGGAGCCGTTCGGCGCGCTCGGTCAGCGTCTTGATGTAGCGCTTCAGCTCTTCGCCGGTCGGGGCTGCCGCAACCTGCGGCTTGCCGCCCGCGATCTGCGGGCGTGGCAGGTTCAGCATGTCGGCGGTCTGCACGTCGGAGAAGGCATGGAACATCGAGAGCAGTTCAGGCAGGTTGATGAATTTGGCAAAGCGCGTGTGCATCCGGTAGCCGGAGCCGTCCGGAGCCAGTTCCAGGGCCGTCACCGCTTCGGCGAAATTCGCGGCCCAGGCGTCGAAATGCTCGACGCCGCGCTCCTTGAGAAGGTCCGGCGCCAGATAGCGGAGCATGGTGTACATCTCGGCCATGGTGTTCGAAATCGGCGTGCCGGTCGCGAAGACGACGCGGCCGCCGGTCAATTCGCGGATGTAGCGGGTCTTCATGAACATATCGAAGGCGCGGTTGCTGTCGCTGTTGGGCAGGCCCGCGATGCGGTTCATTTTCGTGGTGTAGAACAGGTTCTTGTAGAGGTCGGCCTCATCGACGAAGATTTGATCGACGCCGAGTTCCTCGAAGGTCAGCGTGTCGTCCTTGCTCTCGCGGTCGGCGCGCTTTTTGAGTTTGGCGACCAGACGCTTCTTGGCCTTTTCCAGTTCCTTCACGATGCGCCGGTCGTCGCCGTTTTCCGCCTTGGCTTCGAGGATCGCGTTTTCGAGTTGCTGCACCTGTTCGTCATGAAGCGGTTGAACAGCTTGTCGGAGACCGGCAGAAACTCGAACGAGCGGTGCGAGACGATCACGGCGTCGTAGTTGCCGGTCGCGATGCGGGCCATGGCGCGCTGGCGGTTGCCGGTCGCGAAATGGTCTTTGGTGGCGACGAAGAGCCTCGCCTGCGGATAAAGCTGGAGAAAGGCCGCGCCCCATTGCTCGACGAGATGATTGGGCACCACGAACATCGGCTTTTTCGCAAGCCCCATGCGGCGCAGTTCCATGGCGGCGGCCGCCATGGTCCAGGTCTTGCCCGCGCCGACGACATGGGCGAGCAGCGTGCTGCCGCTTTGCAGAATGCGCCAGACCGCGTTTTTCTGATGGCGGGCCAGGTCGCGGTCGCGCAGAAGTTCGCGCGCCATGCCCGGCAGCGTCAGGTGCGAGCCGTCGAAGGTGCGCAGACGCAGATTGTTGAAGCGGTCGTTATAATCGCGGGCCAGACGCGCGGCGCGCGCGCCGTCCTGCCAGATCCATTCGCGGAAGCGGTCTTTCAGTTGCTGCTGCTTCTCGCGCGCCGCGATAGTCTCCTGCTGGTTGAGGGTGCGCGTTCCGTCGGGCATGTTCGTCATAGGCGGTCGGCGTGCGTCCGTTGAGGGCGTGCTCGATGAGGCTGGCGGCGGAAAAGCGCTCGGTGCCGTGGGTCGTGGTGTTGCTGACGCTCGATCTGCACGCCGTAGTCGAGTTCGACGGTCCAGGTGGCGATCGCGTCAGCGTGCGCGATGCGCACGTTGCTCTTGCTGAATGTCGAGCAGCTCGGCCACGAAATCCCGGATGTCGGTCGTCGGAATCCAGGATGAGCCCAGGCGCGCCTCGATGTCGCCCGGCTGAAGGTCGGCGGGCTGCACGGCTTCCAGGGCCGCGATGTTGCGCTGATAGAAGGGGTCCAGGTCGGCGGCGTCGCGCGCGACCGAGAGTTTCGCCCGGACATTGCCGCTGAGATAGCAGTCGGCGGTCTCCCAGTTCCCGCCTTCGGGATTGCGATAGACGAGGCTGCCAAGCTCGTGCTGCAGGAGCCGTGACGCCCGGCCCGTCACCTGTTCCATGCGCGGCCAGTTGATCTCGCCGGTTTCGTTCAGCGAAATGGCGAGGGCCTCGGCGGCCGTCTCGACATGGTCGACCGGGCGGTAATGTTCCAGCGTCCGGCGCTCGAAGATGGCGGTTTTGGCGGCGCGTTTGGTGTCGGGATCGTAGGTTTCGAGCGAGAGCAGGAGCGGGTGATCGGGGTCGCCCGCGAAAGCCTTAACGTTCTCTTTCGAGGATAGCGGCCCATGCCTGCGGACGAAAGAATCATAGCTGCGGTTGAGTAACTGGCGGGCGTCCAGAATGCTGGCTTCGGGCTCGTCGTTGAGCTGGGTCTGAAAGACGAGCCGGACGGCGTCTCGCACCATCATCATGCCGCGCACGCGCGCCGCGACGGATTCGGACAGATGGAGCGGCTCGAATTCCGCGCCGTTGCGCACCACAATGACGCCGTCACGCTCGGCAAAGGCTCCGTCCTTGACGGTCTCGATTGCGGCGCTGTCCTGGCTGGGCTGACGCGTGGCGGCGGGCGTGCTTCGGTGCGGGGATAAATGCCGGACGGGAGCGAAGCGATGGCGGCTGCAAGGCGCTCAGGCGAGAATTCGCCCGCAAGCGTCGGCTCGCGCGCGTTGTACATTCCGCGCTACAAAGCGCATCTCGCCGAGCATCATCTCGGGGTGGCGCGCGAAATACTCGTTAATGGAGACCGGCCCGTCGGGAGTCGCGACGGGGGCCAACTCCTCCCAGGATTCGCCGTTGGCGGGCGCGCCCGGGTGCGGCGCGCTTTTGCAGAAACAGAATGTCGGTCGTGACTTCCGTTCCCGCGTTCGCTTTGAAGGCTGTGTCGGGCAGCCGGATCGCGCCCACGAGATCGGCGCGCTCGGCCAGATAACGCCGGATCGTCGCGTCCTGCTTGTCCATGGTGTAGCGGCTGGTGATGAGTGCCAGGACGCCTCCGGGCCGGGTCTTGTCCAGAGACTTCGCCAAGAAAGTAATCGTGAATCGCGCGGGTGAGAGCGGGCGTGCGCCGGTAGGCGGGATCGTAGACCGCGTAATTGCCGAACGGGATATTGCCGATCACGGCGTCGAAGAAATTGTCCGGAAGCGGCGTATCCTCGAAGCCCTTGGCGAACAAGGTCGCGTCGGGATAGAGGCATTTGGCAATGCGCGCGGTGATGTCGTCGAGTTCGACGCCGGTTCGGCGCGCGCCGGGGAGAAGCTCGTCCGGCATAAGTCCGAAGAAGTGGCCCACTCCCATGGAGGGTTCGAGAATCTGCGCGCCTGGCCGAAGGCCAAAGCGCTGCATGGCTTGCCAGATGCTCGCGATTACGGCGGGCGAGGTGTAGTGAGCATTGGGAGTCGAGGCGCGGGCGGATTCATATTCGGCGTCCGTCAGCAGCTCGCGGAGTTCCTCGGCGGTCTGCTCCCATTCGGGCGGCGGGTAGGGGCGGAAGGCATTCGCCATCGCGCCCCAGCCGGTGTATTTCACGAGCAGGGATTTTTCCGCGTCGGTCGCCGCGCGGCTTTCGGCTTCGATGCGCTTCAGCGTGCGGATGGCTTCGATATTGTCGAAAGCCTTGTCGCGGAGGCTGCCTTCGCCAATCCGGAGCGCGTCGGTTATTCGGAAATCGCGGGACGGGGCTGGGTCTGGCTCGGGGTCGGCTTCGCGAATGATGGCGGTTCCGGCTCTTCCGGAAGGAACGCCCATTCCCTCGTCGCCAATTCCCAGGCCGCCTGGTACTCCATCTTCTGCACGACCGTCAGATGGTAAAGAAGATCGCCCGTCTGTTCCTGAGCCTGGCGGAGAACGGGCTCCAACTGGTTCGTCCTCTCCAGTTCCTTGATCGCCTCGGGCCGGTGAATTTTCCAATGGTTCAGAATCAGGCTGCCCAAGCGGGTCATGTCGTTCATCTGTTGTCCCCGTTTCAAGTTTTTGGATTGTCTCTGCGCTTGGCGAAGTGGGAGCGGGCCGATTCACGCCGCCATCGAGTATGGCGGCGATCGGACCGCGCGGGCTGGGCGGCTGCGAAGCCGCTAGCACCGCTTCTGCGCCGAGAAGGTCTGTAAAAAGGTCGAGCTGAGAATAGTTCCGTACCGGTTTGCGGAAGCGACCGTTGACGTAGACTCTCGAAGCCATGCTTCGCTCCCTGGGTGTTCGGAGCAAGCGGAGCCGAGCGCGAAATCCGCCTGTTCCGGTTTCCTCTGCGCTCGCAACAGCTCGCGCAACCGGGTGCTCCGAACAGGCCGATTATGAGGGGAAAGGCTTTCAGGAATGGTTTCGGGGGCGGTTACTCGGGTATGGCATCGGCATGTTTTTTCGTTGGTGCGGCGAGTCACGAATCTGCAAAGAACGGCAGCCACAGGGGCGGTCACGGATTTGCAAAAATCGTGAAGAAGAAAGCGCGATTCATCAATGGGTTATCGTAGGCGGATCATGTCCGCGACAAGGATCGGGCGGCGGGCGCGAAATCATTAAATGGAAAAGGCCGGAGTATTGATTAAGGCGCAATGCCAGGTGCGGGCGGTTTCGTCTGCTCACGCAGGGCGCTCTGTGTGGGTGTCGCATTTTTCAGCTCCGCATAGCGGTTCGGCCCGGAACGGACGGAAGGCGCGGTGAGTCGGTTTTGCTGAACAATCGCGCCCTCATTGGTGAGGCGCTCTGTCTTAATGAGCTGGCCGTTGCGATAATATTTCTGCTCCGTCGAGCCATCGGCGTTGCGTAGGATAATTGCCGGGCCGTCATCGCGGTGACACTTGCCATCGCGGCAATACATCTCCCACGTCGAGCCATTGGGGTTGCGCACGATACGAGCGGGACCATCCACGCGGTGAAGCTTGCCGTCACGGAAATACTCCTCCTCCGCCGTCAAACCGTCTGCGTTGCGCCAGATCCATGCCGGGCCGTCATCGCGGTCGAGCATGCCGTTGCGGCGATATTGCTCGTGTGTCGCCACACCTTCGGCGTTGCGCCGGACAAAGGCCGGACCGTCCTCGCGGTGCAACGCGCCATTCCGGTAATATTTCTCTTCCGTCGAGCCGTCGGCGCCATGCAGGACAATCGCAGGACCGTCCTCGCGGTGCAGCCTGCCATTGCAGCAATATTTCTCCTCCATCGAGCCGTTGGCGCGGTGCGCGACCGATGCCGGCCCGCCTTCGCGGTGCAACTGGCCATCGCGAAAATAGGCCTCGAATGTCGGTTTGCCGGAGACGTCGCGCTGAACCCATGCCGGGCCGTCCCCGCGGTGCAGTTCGCCGTCGCGATAATATTTCTCTTCCGTCGAGTTGTAGGCGTCGCGGCTGATGACTGCGGGACCGTTCTTGCGGTCCAGCTTGCCATCGCGGTAATACATCTCCAGCGTCGAACCTCCGGTGTTGTGCTGGACAACCGCCGGGCCGTTCTTGCGGTCGAGCTTGCCGCGGCGGTAATAATATTCCTCTGCCGTGCCGAACCCGTAGTGGTGCTTGATGACGGCCGGGCCGTCCTCTCGGTGCAACAGGTCATCGCAGAAAAAATATTCTTCATCCTCATTGATACGAATGGCCCCGTGTTCATCCTCGCCCTTGGCTACGACCGTTACATGCGACATTACCGTCATGGTTCTCGCCCATCGATGGCTGTTTCGTTTCACCCCTCGTGCATCCTACCAAGGCATCTATTTCGAAGTCGTTAAATTGAGTGTGAGAGGTAGCGCGATTCGCAAAGGAGGCGGCGGCCACCAGGGCGGTCACAGATTCGCAACAATCGTGACGAAGAATGCACGATTCATCAACTGGTTAGTGCGGGAGGAAGCGGATGTAAAATCCCGTCCAACGACATGACCGCCGCTTTCAGGCCGGTCAAAAGTTCGCTTTCTATCCTGTCCAGCCGCGCCTATATGCGCTTCCGATGCTCCAAAACGAGAACGGTCATATTTCGGGCATACCCCGGTATGTCCGGCACTTTATTTTGATTTGTTAACTGTTTCTTAAGACATCGTCCGGCATAGGTTGAACGGTCGTTGTGAATATGAAACTTGTTAGGAGGGTGTATTGAGTCAGTTGTTGGGAAGCGTGGTGCACTGCCTGGTCGGACGGATTGAGGGTGTCATGGCCATGCGTGTCATGAGAACCGGCGGTGTCGTGGCCGGACTCGATGAGGAAGTAGAGGCCGATGTCGCCGTCATGCTGTCCGCCGTCATCCGCCGCCGGGTTCCGGCGCGGTGCCTTGAGTTGTAGGAGGCGGCCATGACGAAGAAGTACGAATTGCTGGCTGACGATGTCTTGAAGGCAGGAGATCGGACGGTGTTTCGAATCCGGGCGCTCCGGGATTTCGGCGATGTCAGGCGCGGCGATCTTGGCGGCTACATAGAGAGCGAATTTGCGCTGTCGCAGGATGGCGAGTGTTGGGTTCATGACGTGGCCCAGGTGTATGCGAACGGCAGCGTCGGGGAGAATGCGCGAATCAAAGGGGAGGCGTGGGTTCTGGGCCGGGTCGATGGCGAGGCGCAGATCTGGGATCTTGCCGTGATCGCCGAAGATGCGCACGTCGGCGGTCGCACGATCGTGCGCAGCGATGAGATCGTGAGGGGTGAGGCATGTGAACCGGTAGAGCCGCGCCGTGCGGGCGTTGCGGCAAGCGGCGCGGGAGAGCGGTTGAGGCCGGACATCACAATTTGAGGCGCTGCTGCTGCCCCTTCCAATCGTATGCGCAGTATCGCCGAAGGTTTTCAGGAGAAACCAAGGACCGATTTATGTCCCACCCTAAAGAGACCAGCAGGATTCTTTCCAACGTCCATCGCAAATTTTCTTCCGCATAGCTCCATGCCTTCCAATCGCTCTCTATGAAAACGTCGCCATGCGCAGCAGCATTTCGGATCGCACTCAGGGAAAATCCGGAACTCTTGTCATAAAGGGGCCAGAGGTCGCTGAGGTCAATCGTGTATTGTTTCGCGAACTTCCTGTATAAGTCGCCGATGCTGTCGGCTTTCTTGGGTGCCGAAACCGCAAAGCGCAAGGCGCTCTGCACTCCTGTCAGCAGTCTTACGATCGTTATTTGTAGCGGTAGTTCGCGCGCTAACAGCGCGTGCACTGCGGTGTTCACGAGTTCGCCGTTGGCCGAACTGAGGTACTGCTTTGATGCAAGGGACAGAAACTCGCTGAAGGCGACGGGGTCTCTCAAGACGAGAGGCTCCTCATGGTCGGGTCTTTTGGGCAATTCGCGGAACCCAAAACGCCAATGCCTGTTTTGTACGCTGGCACTTTCATTTGTGCTCCAGTGCCAACAGACGGATTGTTCCCTGGAGGCGAGAGACGCGAGAATGAGCAGACGGTCGATGTCTCTCTTAACCGTTTCGCCGTCCTTAAAGCCATCAACCTGGATTGAGAAGCCCCGTTTTTTTATCTCACTCTCCCCTTCAAAGCTGTGCTGAACAATGGTCTGTCGAATCTCTGCCGTCGCGCCGTCGGAAAGTGCGAAGCTGTGAACCGGTCGCTCGAACCCGTGCTCTTTTGCCTGGCGGAGTTCGTCCGCCTCCTGCGTCGCAAGGATTTGCAGCAGGAAGCACCCGTTCATCACGAACCAAGCCGTCCGTGGTCTCTCCTGTTTCGGTATGTTTTGGTGGGTGACCTTGACGTGCAAGTCAACAAGCCTCCCGGACGTGTAGGTAAGACAGTGCATCTCGCGATGAGTGATCGTGACTACCGGCTCGATCCAGATCTCTGTCGACGACCATTCCTCCTCGACGCCCTCACGAGAGACGAACGATCCAGTGAATGCGAAGGGGGATCGTTGCTGCAAGAGCAGCTTTGCCTGCTGCAGTGTGGGATAAAGGTAAATCTTGGCTTTCTTGCTATGCGGCGTGATGTTCGAGAATTGGGCGAGAAGTTCCGGGATTTTGATTTCGGACGACCGGAGTTCACCTTTGATTATGGGGCCTCTCTTGGCAGCTTCTTCCGGCACCATCACGTCTGGCTTCCCGTGGCTCATGCATATCCTTTGGCATCGCTGGAGATTCGCGCTCTCCATTCTACGGCGCGCCTGCTCGTATAATCGACAATTATGCCGAAAGGTATGTGCAAGCTTTGTCTCGAAACGAAGGATCTCCGCGTCAGTCACTTCATGTCCCGTTCGCTCTATGCGCTCTGCCGGACTGACGAATACGAGCCGGTTCGCATCTCAAGGGAGGCCGTATACCCCACGTCCCGTCAAACGACGCATCCTCTCTTCTGCGGAGACTGCGAACAACTCCTGAGCCGGGGGGGCGAGAGCTGGGTTCTGCCGCTCCTGCCAACGCTCGGCGGGCCTTTTCCGCTGCGGGAGCGCCTGTTGAAACAGGCGCCGATCTATCAGGATGCGGAGAAAGCGCTCTATGCGACGGCCGCGAATCCCGAAATTGACGCGTCGAGGCTCATGCACTTTGCGGCTGGTATCTTCTATAAGGCTGCGGTGCATTCGTGGATTGGTGGCAGCACTGAACCGCGCATTTCTCTCGGCGACGATGACACCGAGGCGCTGCGCCGCTACCTTCTCGGGCAAGCCAACTTGCCGGGGCACGTGGCGCTCTGCATCGCGGTCGATTCGTCGCAAGTGATCTTTCCTGCCGTGATCGAGCCGTACCGCGGATCGAATCCTGACTTCCGAAACTTTGTTTTCTACATACCGGGGATCGCCTTTCATCTATTGGTCGGAGAGGGCGCGCAGGACAAGATGGCGGCGAACTGCATCAACTCCAATCCTTCGCGCCCGGTATTGGTCGAGGAACTCTCGAAGGATATGAGGAACATCGCGCGCGAACAGTTGGCGAACGCCCGGAGGACGAAGAAACTTTCCGAGACGACGGCGGTAATCGAGGCCCGTGGACTTAACGTTCGCCTGGGCGACTAGATTTCGCTAGGTTTTTCGTGGGAAAACCTTCGATGCTCGACATCCGGGCAAGATTGCAGGGGGGCGGCGACACACCAAGAGCCTAGAATCAGCCTGGAGCAAATGATGGCGTTTCATCGAGACAATCACTATGTGGCGTGCCTATATCTCAAGCATTTTCAGTCTCAGCCTGGGCACATTTTCACCTATCGTATTCTTGTCGCGCATCCCAGTGTCAACCTGTGGAAGCATGGTTCTATCAAAGGAGTGGCTTACCACAAGCATCTATACACCCGCATCGTCTCCGGCGTTGAATCTGACGAGATTGAGACATGGCTGGACCGTGAGTTCGAAGCGCCTGCGGGAGAGGCACTTAGGAAGGCCACGGCGGGCTTACAACTCACCCCAAGAGACTGGTACAACTTAGTTCGCTTTCTCGCCGCGCAGGACGTGCGCACTCCTGCACGCCTCACTGAAATCCTCTCGCACTCCAACGAGACAATGCCCACCGTTCTGCAAGAATGTGTCGAAGAAGCAGTTCAGAAACTTGAAGAAGCGCATAGGTCAGGCAAGCCGATCAAACAATCGAATTTTCCCAACAGCGAGATCCTGCCCGTTCGCGTAACGACCGAGATCAAGCCGGGGCAGGAGTTCGGGACAATCAAAGCTGAGACCGTAATCGGTCGAAGTTCCTGGCTTTTCAGTATCAAACACTTGCTCTCGCACACTGCTAATGTTTTACAAGAGCACGAATGGACAATCCTTAGGCCCCCTGATGGCATGAGCTGGTTCACCAGTGATAACCCTGTCATCCGGCTGAACTATTACAGCGATCAAAAATATGACTTCAATGGCGGCTGGGGAAGTCCTGGCACGGAAATATTCCTTCCGCTCGATCCGCAACATCTTCTCTATACCAAAATTGGTGAGCATACGCCTGTACGCGGATCGGTTGTGCCTCGGGCTCACGCCGAGCTTATTCGCCGAGTCATCGCCGAACATGCGCACCGGTACATTTTCTCGTCCTTTGAGGATGCCGAAATTCCCAAACTGCGCCCGCGGATCGTAAACGCCGATATCGTTCGGCATGAAAAAGAGCAATGGCAGAAATGGCATGAGGAGCAGGCAAGGGCCGAGCGTGAACTCTTGCATGGAGCATAATCCCATGGCACTCGCCGAGAATATAATTTGTTCTGTGATGCCGGAAGAAGATGACTTGGCGAGTAGGAGATGGGCGCTTGCACGCGAGGCGCGGTTCGCTAAATCGGCTGCGAAGATAGAATCGCTGCAAAAACTCATCTTGCCTGAGCTTCGCGGCGGGCTATGGCACACGACTCATCCGGACAGATTCAAGGCCATTTTGGCGGGCGGCGCGATCTTGCCCGAGCCAGACATTCCGGATAGTGAGCGTTATTGCACCGGTGGAGGCAAAGATCACTACCCTTACGCTCGCACCCTTGGCGGCGTTAGTCTTTTCGACTTTACCGGGTTCGACACCAACGCTTACACGAAAGAGTATCCCTCTTCCACCTGGGCCACGTTCGTTCCTTACCGAACAGATTGGAGTTGTTCGGTCTGGATCGAAATCGACCGCGAGCAAGTCGCGCATCAATTCATCTCTTGTGCAGAACTACTGGCCAAGTGGAAAGCCGACGACGCTTACGGACACAACATCATGCCCGACATCGAGGCGGCGCATTTAGGCCCCCTTCCGCTAACAGCCTTCAAGCGAGCTTTTTTCGTGGGCAAAGACGATAGCGAATTACATCCACTTTGCTTTTGACAGCGTTTGGTCGCGGCGGGCGGCAGCCAAGTTTTCGCCCCGATCTGAACCGGATAAGAGAATGAGAGAGATTTCACCGGCCGTAGGAGTGTCCGTCGAAGATTGGCTTCAGCTGCTTCCCGCTGATGCAAAACGTATCGTCGAAGAAATTCGCCGACAGAAGCGGGCAGGTGCACGACCATTGCCGTCCGCAACGCTGAGAGACCGCTCGGCGATCATGACGAAGCCGATGCGGGATAAGCTGCTCGATGCCGTTGCGATGCTGGTAGATGAAAACTACGCGGGACGCGCGGAGATGTGCTTGCAATTTACGGGTCTGCTGAACCGCGCGCTGTCGCATTTGAAGTTTCCGTCGCGGGCGGTCGTTGGCACTGCGATCTACTACGGAACCAATGGCAAGGAGATCTGGCGCTGGAGGCATTCTTGGGTGCGGATCGGCAGCGAGGTTATCGACGGCAATGTGGATTGTCTCGCCGAAAACCCGCTCGTGCCGAAGACCGTCTCGGCAGCGCCCTATTGGGGGCCGATTACCGAGGTACCCGATGACCGACGTTTGCGTGAGGAACATGGAGCGGCGCTGCCGTCCGACGTGGATGTCGATAACATTTGGTGGCCGGAGCTACAGAGTTGGATTGACCGAGAAATGCTAGAAAAGTGTTAGAGGGCCGGTCCTTTGGGCTTCCTCGCGGCCACGACAGCGGCGGCTTTTCCGGCCGTTAGATCGGCGTAACGCTGGCCGTTCTCACTGGCCTTGGTGGAATACTCCATCAATCGGGCCGCCACCTGCTCGGGCGGATGCCCCCAATCGCTCGCAATCAACGCAAAGGTAAAATCGGCTCTGCTCACATCAGGGGCATCGCCGCCATGATTGGGAGGGGCCGCGGCAAGGCATTGGTCGTAGCTCGGCCATTTGTCACCCTTCGAGTTTCTAAAGACGGTTGCCGGCCGGGGAGGATCGGGTGCTGCTACCAGCCCCAACGCCTCCAGCTCGGCTTGCGTCACCATCTTTCCCGGTTGCGCCGCCTCAATGGCCACAGTCGGAAAATCCGGCTCGTATTTCCGCTTGAAATTCATAGTTCCGGCAACTCGCACGGTGCCGCTCGCGCTTGGGTCGGCGCCTGCGGCTTTCTTAACACGGCGGCGCAGATCGGCGGCGTCGCCCGCGTCATGCACGGCAACCCATGCCTGAAAATTTCCGGGGCTGGTGGTCACAATCAGAAACGCAACCGGCCGCACGCGATCGAGCGTGGCCGCGGGCAGATCGTCAAGCTGGATAAGGGTTGCGTCGTCGGCATGGGGGCGCACGATCACGTTGTTGTGACGGTGGGCGGCGCTCTCGACCAGAAACGGCATACTGGTGCGCGTCTGCTCCAATGTCTGGGCGCGGCGAAATCCCCGGTGCTGCTGGTCGAGGTCGATATGCTCGATATCGAAGTGCCGCACGCCTACGCTCGCGAACACATCCAGCATTCTCAGGGCTTCGGCGATCTCGTCGTGCATGGCCGCCCGTGTTCTGTGGTTTCCGGCTCCTACTCTACGCGTAAAGATTTACCAGTTGGTGAATCCTGCATACTTGGGTATGGTGGGCGCGGTATGGATTTTGAGGATTAGTGAATTCGGGATCTTCGCGGGTAGTTGTTTGCGAAAGCTAAAGATGGCAGTTGGCGACTAGCTCTGACTGCGGAATTTCCCTATCAAGGTTAGCAAGGCAGTAATCCGCAATGCAGTGCAGCTTGTCTTGATGATTCTTCATGATAATCACAGCATCGTCGAATCCCATATTCCAAAAATTTAAAAACTCCGCTTCGGAAGATGTTGGGAGCCCTGCTTTCTCCAGGTCGCGTTTGGCATTGTCGGTATCCGTCTTAATCCAGAATCGTACTGCCGGATTTCGCATGAGGTCGTATAAGGATTCGTTATAAACGAGACTCTCGGCGGCGAGCCCGGCGGCGCGAATGCTCACCTGAACCCTTGGCAGGCCATCGTTGGGATCAAACGTAACGGCCTGACCGACAGATACATACTCTTCTCCAGTAAGCGGGTCCGTCTGGATCTGCCGGGAGATGCGTATGCTGACGGCTCTAAGCTTGCGGTATTTATAGGCCAAGTAGAAATGACCGGCCTCGTGTATGCAAATCCTTCTCAGGTCCACGATCGCGCGCGTCCCTCCATGCCAATACTCTACCCTGTTTCCAAAGGGTGGGAAATCTCGTTTAGGATTCCTCGCCTGCCGTGGTCTGCGCGAAAGTCTCGCGGACGGTGTCCCTGACGAGGCGCATGGCGACGGCCTCAATCGGCCAGCGCGGGGTGATGTGCAAGATATGCTCAGGAATGCGTTTCAGCCGTCGGACATGGGCAGCGAAATTTCTTGTGTAGCCGTCAATGAGCCTGGCAACTTCGACGGCGATGGGGTTCTCGGGGTTCGGGTCCTGGAGGGCCGCGATCACGGCATCCTCGGTTAGTGAGCACAATTCCGGGTTGGGCTCGACGGGCTCGGTCATGGCGGAGTCCTCGGGTTGAAGCTCTGGTCCTGTTGCGCTGCCCGGAGATCGGCCTGGGTCAGGAGCGTCTTGGCGACAAGGTCGATACGGGCGCGGAATGGCGGATAGCCGATAAGGTCGTAGGCGCAAACGTCGATCTTGTAAGGCAGGAGGCTATCGTCGAGGAGCCTCCTGATGCGCGCTATGGCCGCTTCGTCCAGCGTCCCGCGCAAGACCATGTCGATGTCCGACTCGGGCCGATAAGAGCCGGTGGCGCGCGATCCGAAAAGATCGACGCGTGTGACGCGATCCGCATAGGGAGCGAGAATAGCGCGGATGATACCGATATGACGTTCGGTGAGGCCGTGGACGGGCATCGCGTCAGTCCTCCGGGGTGCTGGGCGGCGCGCTGGGAAGAAGTTTGCGTTGCAACGCCTCGAACAGCGGAAGGTAATCGCGCGCGATGTCGGCCAGGATCTTTTCGAAGGTCTTCAGGTCGTAGATGTGGGAGGTTCGGTTCCTTGCGTCGAGGGACTGCATCCAGAGATCGCCATTCTCGATGAGCCGGGCGGCGAAAGCCTCCCTGACCACGGTGGCAGGGGTGACGGTTTCAAGACGCACGGCAGTGTGTTCGAGATAGTCTTTCAGAAGTTTCCAGGCAAGCTCGCAGGTAAACTCGAACCGCTGGATGAGACCCTGTTTTTCGAGATCGCTCATATGCCTGGCTTGCATCGCGTCCACCGCTTCACGCAGCAGAGCGAGCGCGCGCGTATAGTTGTCGAACCGGTAAATCCAGCGGGGCTTTTCGTTGGCGGTTTGCGGTGCCATGTGATTCCTTTACGGAGGGTGCAGGTGTGCCTTTATCGCCCACCTGGCGAGTTACGGGATAGCGGAGCCTTGTGCCGCCGTCAACGGAAAAAGGTGAGATTCGTCATGCTTTGATCCGCCCCAACAGGCGGGCCTCGTCCGCATAGGCGGCAAGAGATTTCGTGGCTTCGAAGTGGAGATCGCGCTCGACCGGAAGCCCGAGCTTCCCGCGCAGGGCGGCGATTTCGGCGAGGCTGACGGAGCCTATCTCGGGACATCCCATACCCAAATCGCAAAGGCCGAACGCAAGGTCGTTATTCTCCGGATCAATCTCGGTGAGCAGCCAGGTGCATCCCGCGTCCGGCGTGAACAGCTTCACGACAGGATGGAAATCGATGGTGTTGCCGTCCTTGGCGATGCGCTCGGCGTTGCACCTGCCGTTTTCGAGCAGACGCGCCTTGATGTCTGGAGGCAGAAGGTCCAGCGCGCTGGCGCTGTGCTCGTCATCGGTGGAATCGGTCATCATCGTGTTCCTTTCATGTTCGGAGGCCGCCGACATGGGGCCTCGCCGAAGCACGGCCCCATGGCGGCGGGCCGGTGGACAGGGTTGAAAGGGGGCCTCGCGCAATTTTCGTTTTCTCTGCGCTCCGCAGGTGCTCGCGCAACCGGGGCGACCGCCCGCTGGCGGCGGACATAGGAAGGGTGATGAGCGGCGGGGCAAGTTCATCAGGATCGCGGGGGACCGGAGGGCAACAGAATCACCGAGAGAGGCAGCGCGGCGGATGTAAAAGCGGCGAGAGTTCGAGGCCCTGGGGGGCGGATCACGGTGATGGCGGTGAGGGGGTGGGATTCTCCCGCGTATACGGCTACGTTAAAAGTGGAGCAGCCCTGGACAGCACGAGCGAGGGAAAGATCAGCACCAGTCAATCTGTCCCTGGCGAACAAAGAAATGACTCCTGCAGCCCTTCTGTCGCCATATCGATGGCATGAGACTTGCCGAACCGTTCGGATGCTGTTTCACGCTCCAGCATGGTCTGGCCTGCTTTAAAAGGTTCAACTCTATTACTTCACCGCATCCGCAAGGACACAGCATGGCTGCGGCCCAAATATGTTCGCCTTCACCGGCGAGATAGATCCTGGAAGATTCGAGAGAATCCGGAAACTCATCGACGTGTACGAAGCGGTAAAGTTGAGGTTTTCGTCGAAAGAGCCGCAAGTCCCGCTGAGAAAGCAGCCACCGGAGCAGGAATGAGACAACCTGCGAAACCCGAAGCCAGAGCGAGACAAGCCATCTCAAGATGCTTTCTCCGGCTCACTAAGCTCGGGCATCGAAAGTAGCGGGCGCACATCTCCCTTGCCAATGTGAGGGACGAAGGCTCCGGATGACAATCCTTCGGGCTCGCAGTAATCAGTTCCCTGAATAAAACTCGTCCTGACGACGGCAAAGTCGGTGTTGTCGTCGTACCTATATGGATGAAGGCGCGCCAGAAACTCGTTTACTGCGGTGCTTGCCATCTGCATGTTAATACTGATGACGGCTGGCCGATCTTCATCGACGCCGTGAATATATCCGGCTTTGATCTGCTCACGATAAGCTGTTGGATCGGTGCGTCGAAGCCCGGCGGCCTTAAGCTGTGCTGCCGAATACACCTTGCGGTCCTGAAGGGTTGATCCGTCAGGTCGAACGTAATGGACGGCGCCGCACGCTTCGTCCACCCCGCCATGCCCGTCCGCCTCAAGTTTTACTCCTACATCGAAGTACGGCAACACATAAAAGGCAGCAAGGCGATTCAACAGATGGCGACCTTCAACTCCATCCATGCACCCAAACACGACGTCACATTCAGCGACAGCCTTGACGGCCCGCGGTGTCGCAAGATCCTCTGGAATGATTTCCAGTTCGGTCGCGAATCCCATAGATGCTATGGCTCTCGCCATGACTTCTACCTTGGGACGTCTGAGATAGGCATCTTCACGCGAGGCGTTCAGAATTCGATTTAGGTTCTTCTCTTCAACGCGGTCTGGATCGACCAGTACAAGTCGCCCGACCCCGAGACGTGCGAGTTGTTCAATAACCGGGCTTCCGGTTCCGGAGCACCCAACCACAGCCACGGAGATCTCGCGGAGCCGACGCGTTGTCCCTGCTCCGAATAGCTGGGTGTGTCTCTGGGCGAATGAGGGAAGCGCCCCGCCGTGCTCCGGAATCCAGAAGTGCAGGTCACTTCCCGGAACAAGTATCGAGTCGAGAGCCTGAAAGGAGCCGTCCGGGAGGATGGCACGGCCAAACATGCGGCCACCAGGCAGCATGACGGCGCTAGCGTGCGGAAATGCGCTGTCGGTCCATCCGAATACGGAATTGAATAGATCGATGTCAGACTCGTCGTCCACGGAGGAAAACTGGGAATAGCCGCCAGGGTGGCTATGTATTTTCAAGATTGCAAGATCGCGGCGTTCTGCCTCTTTAAGGAGCGGAAGGAGACGTTGCGTGGACCACGTCACGCGGTCCGGTGTTCGCTCTTTACACTCATTATAAGGAATAGTCACTACCGAACGAACGGTAAGACAGTGGTGGGCGAAGCCTCGGCGCCGACCACAGAGAGCCACCGCCACCGCCTCAAGGCCATCACCGGGGAGGAGGTGACTCTTGAGCAGAGCGTGGTCCTTCTGGGTGAGTCTTAGCTTAATCTTCATTTAGTAGAATTCTCCGTCATCGCTTGAGTTCCCGTTCCAGCCACGTGTCAACCTGAAGAAGATGCGTGCAGACATTGTCGAGGCCTGGGCGCCATGGGTTCGCGGGTGTCCGATGTCGCGACCACTGCTGATACTGTTTTCCATCGAGCGGATGCGGAGTGAGTTGCGTGATCGTCCTGCCGTTAATAAGCGCGAGCGCCGGAGAGAAGTACACCATATCTATCTGGTCGTCAGGATACGAAGGCGGAATCCTGAGAGCCGCAAACGCCAAGCGATGGTTGTACCCTTCCGGAATAGGGTACCCCTGAACGATAAGCCATTTCGTGTTATTTTCGACGACAGCTTCCCACGTCAGGCCACGGGCGGCGAGGCATTCCTCGTCCTCCTCTATTAATTGAAAGTTGCGCCGCATTTGGCTGATTATCCCTCCGTTGGGTCCAAGGCCAGGGTCTGGAACCGTTCAACAGCGTGGTGATGAAATTTCACTACCTGCTCGGGATTGACTGGATCGACAACACCGCCGTGAAACTTCTCAGAAAGCATGTACTTTTCAGGAGTCTTCCCGACGAGGGCCAATATTTCTCGTCCGGTCATCTCGTGTACCGAGACTTCCTTGTATTCCCTGTCGATCCGAATTCGATAGCGCTTGGCGTGCTGAGGCTTCTTGCCCGCCTTGGCCCATTCTTCCAGGTCGATGAATTCGAGAATGAGAATTTCTTCCGCAAGTTCAATAACTCTCTCAGCCTCGTTTTCGTGATGCTTCTTTTCTTCGCTCATTATGGTTCTCCTATAGAAAAAGGTTCACTGCCCTACCCTGCTGACCGATCAGGTACGGATTGGGATTTCGACGACAGGCTTCAGGGGCTCCAAGATCGTCGGGTAACGCTGGAGGATTTTGTCGTAAAGGTTGCGCGTATTCTTGGAAGCGACCGTGATCACCAGTGCGTACGGGATCTTGTCCGCGCCTTTTGCATTTCGCCCCGCGATCCGTGCGTTGTAATGCACGTCGAAGATGGGATTGCGGAGGCCAGCCGCCCGCATCGAGCGGCTCTTGTGCAGCGTGGTCTCCCACTTGTGTGCGTCGGCCCGCAAATCGATCTCGTCGAGCGAAACATCCTTTGCCTGAAAAAAGTAACTTGAATCCGCGTGCAACTGATTCGGATCTTTGCGCTTTTGGTCATGCGGACGGAAGCGCACTTCCAAGCCGCTGCGCGTATAGTTCACTGGGTCCTGCGGATCGGTAGAGGTGGCGAAGCAGAAAGTGGCCGAAACTTCGACCAGCCCGGACATCGGTTCGCTTGGAATGGGGATTTGCATCCGCACCCAGCTCGCCGGACGGAGTTCTCCTTGATAAACGATGTGCGCTGCATGCTGATCGGTCAGTACGATACTGTTTACGTCGGCAGGAATTCGGCCCCAACCCACCTCGGTTTTGTCGTGGCCTCCGTCGTCGCACGAATGCAGGAGCAGCGCCTTAATGGCTAGCGGCGTTAGCAGTTTCCCGAAATGTGCCCTCAGCCCGATGGCCGTGCGCAGCGCAGTCGGTGCGGCAAAGCTCGTGCCGGTAATCGGCATCGCCGCTCCGGAGTTCTCGGCATTTAATACCCAATAGGGCTCACGGCTAGAACCGCCGAACGCAAGCCCGTCAGGCTTCATAATGCCAGGGCTCCGACCCGGACCGATAGAACTGTAGCTTGCACGCTTCCAGCCATCGCCAACCCTGTCACAGCCGCCGACGGATAGGGCGTTGACGCAGTCAGCTGGCGTCTGAATCCGCGCATTACCCGAAGCCCAATCCAGCTCGCCAGTATTCCCAACGGCGACGGTCGGCAGGGTCAAACCATCAGAGAACAACTGATCCAGCACGGCCGTCCAGGCATGGACGTCGTTGTCCTCGATCGGCAGATCCGGACCCAGGCTCAGGTTTATAAAATCGTATTTGGGCCTGGATTCGAGCACATCTTGAATTCGTTCCAGGACGCTGTACAGCTCCTGCTGGTCATCCACTAAGGTCTTGGCGTCGAGTACCCGATAGTGGTCAACGCTCGCGTATGGCCGGTCGGCGGTGATTCCGTCCTGGAGCGGTCCGAAAAGAAGTGCTGAAGTTACGGCTGTCCCGTGATTCTGGAATTCCGGCACGGGATCGCCAATGCCCTTAGTCTTTTTTCTCGATACCCAAGGATCGAGCTTGCCGTCCGCCTTGATGCCACCGTCAAATACCGCGACCCTGATGTCGCTGTCAATCGGCCCTTGCTGCGGTAAGCGACAGGCAAATGGCGAGAAGCCAGGCGTAGCGCGGGCGACAGGTCGAAACTGACGGAGCCGTGGCATCTCCCGTGCGAGGCGCAGAAATGAATACTTCACCACCTCTTCCGCGAGTTCACGCGGGACGCGAAGCGGCAGAAAACAGAGTCCTTCGGCGAAGAACCGGCGCTTGTCGAGGTTCAGCTTGAGGTCCAGAGTGTCGAGATAAGCTTCAAAGCCCTCCAGAATGAACGCATCTTCCGCAACTGGTTGCGCGTGCAGGACGACTTCGAGCAGCGGTTCCTCAGCGTCTGACCGAAAAGGCTTCAGCTTTTCATCTGCGGGCTGCGTGCGGAAGTCTTCGATTTTGATCAGGTCATCGGCCCCAGATGCAGTCTCGCGGAGGGTATCGATATCGGAAGCAAGTCGCTGAAAGTGGGAACGGGTTCCAGCGACGAACAGTTCGGAGGTGACTGCTGTAGCAGGCGGCTTCTTTTTGGTCCACTTTTTCGGCGACACTTCACGGGAGCGGCTGCCGACAGTTTCCAGTCCGTAGGTATGAAGCAGTTCGGCCGGATAGTAGGACTTCGCAAGGTACGTGGGATGCAAGGTAACGAGAGCCACAGTCTGGTCCCTAGGGCAGAGCTGGGGAGAAAGTCTGGCCATCTCTGCCGCCACGATCTTCACTTTCGGTGCCAGAAGCTTCCGGGCTTCCGCGAATGTGTAGGGGTGTTGTTTGGGCGCGCCACCTACCGGTGCGGCCAAGTCCGAAGCAAGTCGCTCCCCGTATCCAATCAGAAAATTGCTGCGCTCGGCCATCAGTTCACTCCTGCCTTTCGTGATTTTCGTGTGTTTCCACGCCTGAGATGGCGGGCTTGGTCTTCTTACGAATCGTGTCGCGACTGACGCCGGTCAACTCGTGGACTTGCCGCTGCGAAATCCCGGCCTCGGTCAGCCACATAGCCATCTGGCCTCGGTCCCGTCGGGGCAGGGGCTCGACGCGATTTTGAACTATTCGACTCAATGCATCTTCGAGCGGAACGCCTCGGATAACAGCTGAACGGCGGGCAAGCATGACTTCACGCTCGATGTCGCTGAAGGAGAGCCCGCGAAGAGCGACAGCGAGCACCTCATGCCACGCGCCGGAAGCCTTGTTTAAGCCAAGGAATATTTCAACGGCCCGGCGAACGGAATCATCCGTTGGCATCGGAAAATCGACTCGCATCTCAAAGCGACGCCATACTGCTGGATCGAGAAGGTCGGAGTGATTCGTGGCAGCTATGAGCAAACCAGTCGGCGGCCAGTCGTCAATCTCCTGAAGAAGGACAGTTACCAATCGTTTGAGCTCACCAACATCGGTCGCGTCGTCCCGCCGCTTTGCGATCGAATCTAATTCATCGAGTAGCAGCACACCCTCAACGCCCTTTGCGTAGTCCAGGACGTGGCGGACATTGGCTCCAGTGCGTCCAAGAAAACTACTCATGACGGCAGAAAGATCCAGCGTGAGCAGCGGCCTTCCCAGCTCGCGAGCAACCCAGCGAGCGGCTAGAGTTTTCCCTACACCAGGCGGCCCCGTGAAAATAATCGAACGCGTGGGCGATAAGCCCTGCTTAATCAATTCATTGTCGTGTCGACGTTCAGCGAGAATTTGCTCTAGCGCTTGTCGAACCCCATCATCCCAAATCGGCTCAGCCTCCAGTACCGGGGTGTTTTCCACGCGGAGCAATTGAAGGCGGGATTCCAAGTCAACGGGAATCGGCGCCGTGGCTTCACGACGGAGCGGAGACTGACGTGTTGGGGATTCTTGCAATAGCTCGTTTAACTGCGATGCCATTGCGGGAAGTGCGCCCTGGTATCGTTTAGCGAGGCGGCGGATATACGTTTGAACGTCCTGCGGACGGCCAGCCAGCGCCAGACGCGCAATTTGGACTATATCCTCATTTCTTAAGTCGTTGTCGCCCATTGACTGCTTTTTCCCCTGTTTCTTCACGAAATAAATCTAGCATTGAACCGGACTATTTGGCAACTCGTTTTTAATATTTAGTCCATTTCGTACTCTTGGTGGTTCGGGCGGAGAACTGAAATGGACCGGGCGGCCCTGGGCGGTCTTTTGTAATCCCTTCAAAGCACTGATTGTTTTTGGCGTTGCCAATGCTCTTAGGAGTCAGCGAGCACACATAGGCGGCGTTCTTCGGTGAACCGAGGCTTCCTGTTGACGCGGGGAGCGACCGTGAATGGCAGGGGGCAAGGATGCCCGAAGGGACGATGCAAACTCCGTCATGGGAGAAGTAACTGACAGCTCCAAGGGTCCCCTACACGGTTGGGTTGTCGGTCGCGCTTGCCGAAAGTTTCCGCATGTAGGAAAGGTCAAAATAAAAGTCGGAGCTTCCCATTGTCATATGCCGTGTCTTCCAGAGGGCTTTTTTGAACACCTCTTCGCCCTGCACGCCATCCAGCAACACCAGCAACTGGGGCAGGCTCAAAAACCAGCAATGGAAAAACGGTTGATTCAGTTCCTTCTCGCCTGGGTGGAGAACATTTACCTGCTGCCGCACTTCCGCGAGAAGCGCATTGAGTTTGGCAAATCCTTCCTTTAGAGATGCGTCGCTGACTGAAAAGTCGGAGTGAAGCGTTCCCTCCAAGAATTGCTTCAGAAAAATGCGATCCTGAAAACTTCCGAACTGCATTAGAGAGACCGCAATGCGCTCTATCTGACGCCCTTTGAGTTCAAGTCTCCTCGTAACTCCGTTCTCGGTGAGATCGATGAAGCCCTTTCTTCTCAATCTGACTTCGTGCCAGCCGGACTGCACTTGTGCCGCAAGGAGGCTGTTGGCTAGGTCCAGCAACACGTGCGCGTTCGAGCCCGCTTGCGCGCGGCGGGTTAGCGGCTTTTTCTTGATCTCTAGGAACATTATCGTTTGCGCGGTTTCGATGACGATGTCGCACTCCCCGTCCTCGCTGTCTACGACGTACTTGCCTGATAACGTTGGAACTTGATGTGCGTGAAATTCCTCTCTAAGGAAGTGTTCGATCGGTATTCCGAGCCGTGCGTCAAACTTCTTGTCGGACGCGCGCAAAACGGACAGCAGCGCTTCCAGACAGGCCGGAGCACACATAGAGCGGTCCAGCAACCAGAAGCTTTTTCGGTCCACGCTGATGAGCGGATACAGAAAGAAGTCGTGTCCTCCCACGTTCCCGCCTGGTGACTTGGTGGGAGCATCAGTAGGTTTTGAGAAGTTCTGATTAGGCCCCTTTGGTGGATGGCATAACACCTCCTCTAAGACGCCAACAATAATATTGCGAGGTAGCCCGGTACAGGCTCCCATAAGTGTTCGGAGATCAAAGCGCATCGGGCCGCAATGTTGTCTAGACATTTCGAGAAGCGCCGCGATGACGGAGAGAACATTATTGAGTGACCAACCGCAGCCGTGCTGCTGGTCAAAATCATAGTCACATAGAATACCGCGTGCGAGTTTCTCTATATCCCCGGCCCTGACTTGGGGAATGCGAAACAGCGTGTCGTAGAGAGCCAACTCCTGGAGGTACGGCAGCAGCGCATGCGCGTCCATGGAACCCCAAACAAACGGGTTGTATCCCTGCACGTCCAGAACGGCGGCGTAGTCAGTTGCGAGAAGGCAAAGCTTAACCCAATTTTCCTGTGTATCCCGGAGTGGCCTCGTTCCAGCGAAGTGTTTTGCCGCCAGCAGAAGCAAATATCCAAAAGGAATTTGTGGCGATCCTTCGCCGGTCTGACTCGCGTGCCTAACTAAATGATATCGCTCCTGGACTACGTCATATGTTCCCGGGGTGATCTGTTGGAAGATACGGCGTGCTACGTTGAGTCCGCCGATTGTGGCTATCACCTTTTCGATTTCGTCGACAAGCGTTGCCTCTGACTCGGGCTCGATGGTAATGGTTCCGCCATTTCTCAATAGGCGGACGCCGCGAGCCTGCAAGCCTTTCGCAGCATTGGCTACCGCGAAGGCACGCGAATGAAGCTTTTTACGGATAGCGTCTGCGCTCCAGTCATGAATCCTGACGTTATCGTAGGCGTGTCGAATTGCCGCAGACCAGTCTCCCTGGATATCGCCTTTAATTTGAGGGTTAGATTTTATGGCGTCCTGCAAGTTATCGAGGATCGAGAAGTAAGGGTCGAGTGGCGTGCCGTCGATGACATGTGCCTGTATCAGTTCGTCGCGGAGGTTCCGGCAGTGATGCCACACGGACTGATGTCCTGAAGTGAAGGCACCTGCGATCTTCTTATAAAGTTCGGTGGTAACGTTGCCTCTGGCGAAGTTCGACTCCACAGGAAGACCGACATATGCGTACAACATCGGCAAGTCGCCAAGGCGCGATGTGATCTCGTCTGGACAGCTATCAACGGCCTGGCGAAAGGATTCCAAGTTCATAACGCTAGCGCTTCACAAGTTGAACCCATGAGCGGCGGCAAAGTGACACTCTTAGTCATGCGCCATTAGGTCATCAATGTTCCTGGCTTGAATAAACTCCGCAGGGTTTTCTCCAAGAGCCAGCGCCTTGAAGTGCGCTTTCCCGCACTCGATCTTCGCGCTTTCCTTGTCGCGCAGATCGTCGGTGAAGAGGCTGCTCTTTGTTTCGACGACAAAGTAGAGCCGCTCCGCACCGTCCTTTTCAACCAGCACGGCCCAGTCCGGGTTATAGGTGCCGAGCGGAGTCGGAACCTTGAACCAGCCGGGGAGTTTGGCATAGACCTTCACGGCTTCGTTCTTTTCCAACTGTTCGGCAAAGGTGCGCTCGACGCCCGATGAATCGTAAACAACCTGTTCGTAAACGGACTTGGTCGCATCGAGCATGTTCTTGAGATATCCCGTCAGCTCCTCCAGCTCGAAGAGTTCCTGGGCGTAGTAGGCATTCGTCGCCGATGCGCTGATACCGGATGCCGTCCACAATCGCGAGGCGCTTGGTGCGGTTGATGGACTCGGTCGCCAGCTCAATGAACTGCTGCGGGTTGCGCTTGAAATCATCGAGACGGACGCTGTCCGTCAGAATGCGCACGAGACTGCGGCGGGTGAGTTGGGTTTTGTCCTGAAGGTCGGTTAGCAAGTCGGGCAGTTCGATGTCGGTTTCTTCGATGATGATCGGCGCGGCAACGGTGGTTTCTTCCGACGAGACACCGCCGCGACCGATGGCGAGGTCGGCTTTGCGAATCTGCACGCGCGTCTTGGTGATCGGCGGGCATTCGCGAATGGCCTCGGCGCACTCCGTCAGCAGCTTCTCGTTATCAAACTGCACGCGGTAGGTGGTCTTGTGCTTGATGCGCTCCCAGAGCGCCTGAAACTCCTCGCTGTGCAGCACCGCCTGCCGGGTCTTGATTGACCTACGCTCGTCGGCGTTCTTGATGTCCAGTTTCCCGGCGAGTTTGCGGAGCACTTCCTTCACCTGCGGAAGCTGAGCCTGGAACGGCTCCGGAAGTTGCAGCGTGTCGTCCTTGAGCGCCTTCCGCAACTGGTCCTGCACCTTGCCCTTGGCATCCACATAGCCCGCATCCTTGAGGTGCGCCCAGATCGCTTCCGATTGGGCCACGCCCAAGGCCGTCGTCCGGCCGGAGGCATCCGTCACCGGAATGGCGGCAAACTGGTGCTTCTCCACGATGCCGAAGCGGATGCCGGTGTCCTCCTCGATTTCCTTTTGAAGGTTTTCGGCAAACTGCTCATAGCCTTCCGTGGCGATGACAGTCAGCGTATTGACATCGAAGCCCCGCAGGCGCTCGCCCTCCTGATTCACGCAGAGACGCAGGCCGCGCCCGATGGTCTGGCGGCGCTCGCGCTCGGTGCCCATCTCGCGGATGGCGCAAATCTGGAAGACGTTCGGATTGTCCCAGCCTTCGCGCAACGCGGAGTGGGAGAAGATGAACTTCAGCTTCGTCTCAAAGCTCAGCAGCTTCTCCTTGTCCTTCATGATGAGGTTGTAGGCGCGCTCGGCGTTTTCGCGATTGCCCTGGTTGTTTTCGGCGGTGTCGGTCCAGGCTCCCTTTTTGTCGATGGAGAAATAGCCGTCATGGACTTCCGTGGCATCGGATTCCAAATCCACCTCATTGAAGAGGGTGTGGTATTTCGGCTTTTTGGCGGCCTTGCGGTACTCCTCCTCGAACATCACCGCATACTTGCCCTTTACCTGGGTTCCGTCGGCGGCGTAGCTGCGGTAATGCTCAACGACATCGATGAAAAACAGGCTCAGCACCTTGATGCCCTGCGGGCGCAGCCGAAGTTCCTTGTCGAGATGTTCCTCGATGGTCCGGCGGATCATGAGCCGTTTTAGCGCGTCGCCGTCCACATCGCCGATAGACTCCCCCGGACGCAATGGCTTTTCCAGATTGCTCAGTTCGAGAAACTCCTCACCGGCTTTGCAGCCGATATTCTGCACGAGACAGTCGGCATAAACGGCGCGCCCGGTGAACTGCTGGAGATCGTCGCCGGGGTGCACGTTGACCGGCTCGCGGCTCACGGGCGGTGCCGCGCTGCACGTCCAGCTCAACCTTGGCGGTGAAAGTGCCCTTCTTGTTGCTGGTCGAGAGCAGTTTGACGTAGCACTTGTTGTGACCGCCTTCCACTTCGAGCGAAGCCACTTCGATCTGCTTCACCAGCTTGCGCTCGTAGGCATCAACCGCGTCGAGGCGATAGAGCATGTGGTGTTTATCCGCATGTGTGGCGGAGTAGCGCAGCGTGCAGAGCGGATTCATGGCGCCGAGCGCTGCTTTGCCCTGGCCTTCCAGGCCGCCGTCCACGCTCTGCGGCTCGTCCACGATCAGGATGGGCCGTGTGGCCCGGATCAGGTCGATGGGCTTTTCGCCGCCGGTCTTTTCCGTGTCTTTATAAAGGTTATTTACGTCCTTTTTGTTGATCGCGCCGACCGTCACCACCATGATCTGAATGTTGGGGCTGGTGGCGAAATTGCGCACCTGGCCGAGCTTGCTGGAGTCGTAAAGGAAGTATTCGAACGGCGTGTTGGCATAGAGGGAGCGGAAGTGCTCTTCGGTGATCTGGAGCGTCTTGTAAACGCCCTCCTTGATCGCCACGGACGGGACGACAATGACGAACTTGGTGAAACCATAGCGGCGGTTCAGCTCGAAGATCGTGCGCAGGTACACGTAGGTCTTCCCCGTGCCGGTTTCCATCTCCACAGTGAAATCGCCCGAGGCCAGCGAGGCTGAAGGACGCAGGCCATTGCGGATCTGGATGTCGCCGAGATTGGCCAGGAGTTCATCGTCCAGCAGTTGCAGGCGGTTGCCGATGCCGAGATCGCTCTGCGCAAACGCCATGGTTTGCTGTGCCGCCATCGCGTCACGAGTGACAGTGAACTCGGTGCGGCAGGTTTCCTGCCCACGGAACAGGTCGCATACCGACTCGATGGCGGTGTGCTGGTAATCCAGGTTTGGCTCAAAGTGCAGTTTCATCGCTGTCCCGTCTTACAGGCTGCGCACGTTATCCAGCCCGTGCTGCTGGAGAATCGCGGTGAGATTGGTTTTGGCAACGTCGTCGGCAAAGGCGCTGTCGCGGAAGACGACGCTCGTCTCGCCCGCAGGATCAAGTTCCTTGTGCCAGGCGACGATGCCCAGTGCCAGCGGCTCAACTTCGGCGGCGGCGATTTTCTCGGCGAGGCAGACCAGCAAGCGTACCCGCGCCGATGTTGTGCACGGCCTTTCCGGCGATGGTCTTCTGCTCGATGGGAACGGTCAGGTCAAGGCCGAGTTTCAGCAGCAACTCGAAGAGAATGTCCTGCTCCGTACGGTCGGTCTTCAGGTGATCGATGGATTCTTCCAAGGTCTTGGGCAGGTCGTCGGCGGTTTGGTTCCCAGGCCCGAATGTTACTGGAGGCCAGCTTGAAAACGCGAAAGCCGAGGTCGCCCGCAAACATCGGGCTCTCCTCACGAATCTTCTTTCCAGCGCGCCGAAGGCGCTCTTTGGTAAGTTCGGCGATGGTCGGAAGCTTCCGATCTCCGGTCGGTTCGGGAAGTTGGACGAGAACGAATCGTCTATTCCCGTTATCCTTCGCATTAGCAAGCAAAACGGCGTGGCCCGTGGTTCCCGAGCCGCCGAAGAAATCGAGCACAATGTCGTCGCCGCCTAGCTCAGTGCCGATCTGGAGCATTCTTTCAACAAGTTTGGTTGGCTTCGGTGTAATGAAAAGATCTTCACCACTTGCAGCGCCCATGACTTGGCTAAGTTCTTGCTTCGCATTGCGGGTGCTGCCGACATCCTTCCAAGACCAATAGGTCTGCGGAACCACCCCCTGCCGGACCTCTGTCAGAAAACGTTTCATTCCGGGGCGATTGTCTCCGGACTCACCCCACCAAATGCGATTGTCCCGCTCTAGCTCGTCGAACTTGTCTTTGCTGACGCGCCAGTAGCTTCCTGCGGGCGGCCCAGGAATGACTCTGCCGGTCTTTGTTGTGATTGGGTAGCGACCTTGGGCGTAGAAGTTCCGAGCCGCCAAATCACTAAGAAGCCAAACACCTCGTGGGTCGTTGTCTGGGTTCTTGTAGCGGGCAATCATCTCCTCAGTGCGCTCCAACCCATTGGGCCTCCAAGACTCTGCTTCTCTCGCGAAAACGAGGACATAATCGTGGTCTTCGCTGAAATGCATGGCCGTGTTTTTGGGGCTATCCATTTTGTGCCAAATGATTGTGGCTATGAAGTTCTCCGGTCCAAAGACCTCATCCATCGCCGCGCGGAGATTGTGTATTTCATGATCTGCGATGCTGACAAAGATCACCCCATCCTTCCGGAGTAGATTTCGTGCCAGCTTGAGGCGGGGATACATCATGTTCAACCAGTCGGTGTGGAAACGACCGGAAGCTTCGGTGTTGGAGGAGATTTTGTTGCCGCTGCCGTCCACTTGGCCGGTGAGTTCAAGGTAGTTCTTGATGTTGTCCTGGAAATTGTCCGGATAGACGAAATCATTGCCGGTGTTATAAGGCGGGTCGATGTAGATGAGCTTGACTTTTCCAGCGTAGCTTTTCTGGAGGAGCTTCAGGACTTCGAGGTTGTCGCCCTCGACCATGAGGTTGCGGGTGGTGTCCCAATCCACGCTATCTTCCGGGCTGGGGCGCAGCGTGCCGGTCGACGGCGTGAGCGCGATCTGGCGGGCGCGGCGCTTGCCGTGCCAGTTGAGGCCGTATTTCTCCTCCCGCTCCTCCACAGTGCCGCCGAGAAGTTGCTTCAGCACCTCGAAGTCCACCTTCCCTTCGGTGAAGGCTTCGGGGAAAAGACCCTTGAGCTGCTCGATATTGTCCGCAACAATATCCGGGGATTTGGTTTCGGCGTCTTCGGCGGTGAGAGGGTTCATCTGCATGTGTCCTTCAGAGAGCTTTTTCTGTCTCGGTCAGTTTAGCTTCCAAGCGCTTGATTTCAAGGTTCAGTTCCACCCGGCGATTGAGCTGCTTTTCCTTTTTCGCCTGGGCACGCAAAACGGCGAGGTCGCGCTGGAGCCGGGCGTGGGTGTCGAGGCCGTCGCGCAAGGCCGAGGCGCGATCGGCGGACTCCGGCGGGACAAAGGCCCCGGTGATCCGGGCCGCTTCCAGTGCCGCGACGCGGTCGAGCCAATCCCTCATAAAGCGCAAACAGATCGCGGTGCAGGCAGGCGCGAGACCGCAAGGCTGGCAAGGAACGAGGCTTCTTCTGCCGATGGCGTATCCGGATTTAACGCGGACTGTGCGCGCACATCTTCGATGACCACCTTGCCCGCTTCGCCCTGCGACCAGCGTTTATGTGCCAGCGACAGGTTAACGGCATCGCCGTGCTCTGCCACGAGCACGAGGGGATAAGGAATAGCCCGATGAATCAGTTCGATGAGGCGCGGCGGCTTTGCCGCGGAGCGGAGCGCGACGGTGAGGACGGCGATCTCCAGATACTCGCGCACGTCGTCCTGGAAAGCCGGGACACCGATATTGGTGGGCTTGAGCGCGGCGACCCAGATCATTTCCTCGATGCCGTCTTGAATCTGGCGCTTGTCGGCGGCGGTCGGCGCGCCCTGCTCCAGCAGCAGCTTCTTGGGAACCCGCTGATCCACGCGCGCTTCATCGGGAATGGCCAGCGCGTCGATGACCGGGGCGAAGCTCATGCGTTTGCCGGCTCCGGCAGCACAACAAGGAAAGCCACGACCTCGAAGTCGTTGATGCCCTGGAACTCGCCCTTCATGGCATGGGTGCCGCCCGGCGTGAACAGGCTGGCGACGGCGCGTTCTTCTTTCTTGCCGACAATGGAGGCGACGGCCTTGGCGAGCAGGTCTTGAACCGCGCTCATGTCCTTGCCGTTCTTGGTCGTCTTGTCGAAGCGCGCGCAGGCTCCAGCGTCGGGCAGGTCGCGCCCGATGCAGAGCCGCTTCAGGCGGTCGAGCGCCTGCTTGGCCTGGGTGAACGGCAGCAGCACCGCGCCGTCGTCGCCCACATGCACAACGTAGTGCGGAGCGAGCGGATAGCCCGGCTCGATGGCCTTGAGCGCCGCCTCTCCCACCGCACGCAGGCAGAAGATGACACCGGGCGGGATAGCGGCTTCGCCGTTGCTCTGCGTGGTTGTGACGGCAAAGGTGCCGAATGGCAGGCTCTCCAGTTTCCCGGCGTGTTCCTTGAGGAAGCCCGCGAGGTCGATGCGGAAATCGTTCAGGGTGAGG
This sequence comes from uncultured Acidobacteriota bacterium, assembly GCA_963838135.1. Lineage (GTDB taxonomy): Bacteria > Acidobacteriota > Terriglobia > Terriglobales > Acidobacteriaceae > TOLSYN. Next base: position 990,284 of record CAWIPV010000001.1, read on the forward strand.
TCGGCGATGGAGACGCCGCTGCTCAGGTCTTCGAGGTCGATGACGGCGTCCTGGAGCTTGAGGAGCTGCTTGCGGCGGTATTCCAGATCGTTCATCTGGTCGCCGGACTGGTGCTCGATGATGTTTTCTTCGCCGGTGGCGGAAATATCGAGCAGCACCATGCGCCCGCTGACGCGCTGTTCCAGGTTGATGTATTCCTCCAGCTCCATGTTGGGCCAGAAGTTGATGAGCTGGATGCGCTCGTTGGGCGAGCCGATGCGGTCAATGCGGCCGAAACGCTGGATGATGCGCACCGGGTTCCAGTGGATGTCGTAGTTGATGACGGTGTCGCAGTCCTGGAGGTTCTGCCCTTCGCTGATGCAGTCCGTGGCGATGAGCAGGTCGATTTCGCCGTCGGTGGCGAGGTCTTCGGGGCGTTCCTTGGAGCGCGGCGAGAAGGCCGTGATGATGCTGGCAAAATCCTTGCGGAGGTTGGGCAGCGTGGTCTGGTTGTGGCCGGCGCCGGTGACAAGGGCCGAGTGCAGGCCGAGTTCCTTCTGCGCCCAACCCGAAAGCTCGCTGATAGAGATACTGGGCGGTGTCGGCGAACGCAGTGAAGACGAGCAGCTTGCGGTTGTCGGGATTGAGCGGCTGCGCGGCACTTGCGCTCGATGACTTCGCGGAGAGCCTTGAGCTTGGCGTCACGCGCCGCGCTCACCTGCTTCGCCGCCGAAAGCAGCGTGGCAAGCCGGTTGCGGTCCTCGATGAGGTCCTGCCGCCAGCGGACGCGGTCCACGTCCTGGAGCAGCACCTTCACCTTGCGCCCGACCAGCAGGCTCTCGAAAGCCGGGATCTTCCGCGTCCACGTCCGCGATGTCGATTTCTTCAACCGCCTCCGCCTGGGCTTCAATTTTCGCCAGCGTGGCTTCCACGTCCGCGAGCTGGCGCTTGAGCGTGAGGACAAAAGAAGTGACCGAGCTTTCCATCCGCTTCAGGACGTTCACCCGCAGCAGGTGGACAAGGCTCTCTTCGCGGTCCACCTGCCGGAAGAAGCTCTCGCCGCCGCGAATCTGCGTGCTGTACTTGGCGTCATAGGCCGCCTGCTTGTGCGGCAGCACGTAGCGCAGCGGCGCGTAGGCCGCGAGCGTCAGGCGGCGGATTTCGTTGTTGATGTCCCGGATGGAGCGGAACTCACCGGCAAGGTCCACGTCGGGCTTGATGTTGATGGGCTTCAGCCGCTCGGGGAAGCGGCCGGTCTCCTTGGTGCCGTAGTATTTCTCGATGTGCTTGCGGGAACGGGCGATGGTCAGCAGGTCGAGCAGCTTGAAGTAGTCGAAACCCGAGCATGTCCAGGAGATGCGGCGGCTTGCGCTCGGCGTCCTCCAGGGCGAGCCAGCGATTGAACTGGAGCTGCGCCTGCCGAACCGTTGCCTCGATACTCGGAATGCCGTGGTCGTGCCAGCGCCATATCGTCCGCCTCGGTCACGAAGGCGATCTGGTTCTTGAGGTCCGCCAGGCGGTTGTTGACCGGCGTGGCGGAGAGCATGAGGACGCGGGTCTTCACGCCCTCCTTGATGATGCGCCGCATGAGGCGGTCGTAGCGGGTCTCGCGGCTATTGTGCGTCGCCTTGTTGCGGAAGTTGTGGGACTCGTCGATGACGACGAGGTCGTAGTTGCCCCAGTTGACATGGGCAAGGTCGATGTCGCCGGAAGGCCGCCGTCGCGGGAAAGGTCGGTGTGGTTGAGAACGTCGTAGTTGAAGCGGTCGGAGGCGAGGAAGTTGCGGCGGTCATTGGCCTTATAGAGTGTCCAGTTGTCGCGCAGGCGCTTCGGCACGAGCACCAGCACGCGGTCGTTGCGCAGCTCGTAGTATTTGATGATGGCGAGCGCCTCGAACGTCTTGCCGAGGCCGACGCTGTCGGCAATGATGCAGCCGCCGAGCCGCTCCAGCTTGTCGATGGCCCCGACGACGCCGTCCCGCTGAAACTTGTATAGCTTCTTCCAGACGGTGGTGTTGCGGATGCCGGTGGCGGATTTGACGATGCGCTCTTCGTCCAGTTCGTCGCCCAGGTCTTTGAAAATGTGGAAGAGGGTCAGGTAGTAGATGAGCGACGGGGCTTTCGGATCGGCGAGTTCCTGAAGACGCGAGAGGAAAGCGGCCTTCTGCTGATCGGAGGCGGGCAGCGAATTCCAGAGGCTCGTGAACCAAGAGCCGAGGATGGCGGATTCCTCGGGTTTCTCGGAACACTGGATCAGACTGAATTGATTGCCGGGCGTGATGCCCAAACCTTCCGTTGTGAAAGCACAGTTGCCGGTGATGACACGATGAAGCTCTGAATCCGGTTTGCCAGCGATGAGGATGGATTGCGGCAGCAAGGCCGGAGCGCTGCGCAGTTCCACCTTCTTCTTGATCCAGGCGGCACATTCGCGGGCGAGCCAGCGGAGTTGGAGGCGATTCCGAAAAGCACGGTCCGTTTCCGAGCCCGTCAGCCCGAGTTCATCTCCGTTGGTTGCCGGGAGCACCACGCGGCAGGCGTCGAGTTTCTCCAGCAGATCACGCAGCTCCGCGAACGCGAAGAGGGAAAACGCGGGAGAGGCCAAGTCGAGCGACGACGGGGGCGCTAAGGTCTGGCGCAGTTCGTCGATCACGCGGTCGCTGCCTGTGTTCTTGATGAGTTTCATTTATCGGTCCGCCGCGCGGTCCGTTGCGCTGGATTCGGCAGGCGTCCTCGCATTGCCGTTATTCCCGCTCGATGTACTTCTCGGCCGCGTCACGCACGACCCAGGCCAAGGATACTTTTTTCTGCTTCGCGATCTCTTCGAGAGTCTGGTAGAGATCGGGCGGAAAGCTGATCGACGCACGCACCAAAGCTGTGCTCTGGCGTCTTCGGCTCCATCGGCCTTTTTCCGGTTCATGAATGGCGTCCTTTTTTGTATTCACCACTTTACACCACGGCGGTGAGGCAAAAGCAATGTTCTCTCGTCCCCCCGCGCTTGGCAGCCGAATCGGTCGGGGGGAAACCGGGCGGCGCTCGTCGTTTCTCTAAGGATTACAAATCATTCCGTCTGCAAACCGGATATTAACAACTCCTGGTTTATAGTGTGGTTTCCACGGTGGTGAATCTGGCGCATGCACGGATGGCTCCCATGGCTCCTGCCTATCGGGACTGAGGTGCGCCTCCATGAAAGACTTGGAGCGCTATGTCGAACTGATCGTAACGTCTCGGACGACACAGGAGGCGTTCGATCATTTCTGCGCCGCCATGCGCCAACATGGCTATGACCGGATAGCCTATAGCCTGGTCAACGACCATCCCTCCCTGGATCTTCGCAGTCAGCATGGACTCGCGACCAGCTATCCAGAAGACTGGATGAAACATTATGCGGCGCATAATTTCGCACTGATCGACCCGGTAACGCGGCGGGTGCTGACGAAGCGCACGCCATTCTTTTGGTCCGATGTAACCGCCAAGCTCGATCGGCTCTCGCATTCGCGTCAGATGATGAATGAAGCCGCCGACGCCGGGCTTGGCGACGGGATAGGTATTTCATTGCGCGGCGACGGTCCAGAACTGGTGGGGGTTGGAATAGCGCGAGCGCCATCGCCTGAGTCGGAGCGGAACAAGCCGCAAGATTACAATGTGTTGGGCGGAGCGTACTTGCTCAGCACCTGCCTGCATGAGACCTACCGCGACTTAGTCATCAAAGCCGCAAGGGCCGTATTGAGCAGGCGCGAACACGATGTCCTATGCTGGGCCGCCGAAGGCAAGACTGACGAGGAAATCAGCATGATATTGAATATCGCCTTCGGCACGGTTCGGTTTCATTGGCAGAATATATTCAAGAAACTGCGAGCGAACGGCCGGACCTATGCGATCACGAAGGCTCTCCGGCAGCAGATCATTACCCCGGCATCCGTGGGTACCCCCTAACAAAAGTGCCAGTATACGGCGCGGCACGAAGACGCATTCAATTATTGGATGATTGATTGCGTGACCATCGCCACGGCGCATTGCTTTCCAGGCAATCTTATCGCCGCGCAGCATCGGCTGCGCTATCAGGAGGTCATCGCAAAAGAGGACTGGAGCAATATCTACGTCGCCGACGAGATGGAATTCGACCGGTACGATAACGTTGCGACGGAGTATTTCATCTCTCGCGATTCAGCGGGAAACGTTGTCGGAGTTTCCCGGTCCTATCCGACGACGATCCCTTACATGCTCTCCGATGTGTTTTCCTTCCTCTCTTCGCAAGACCTGCCTTCGAGTCACAGAATCCATGAAGCAAGCCGCTTGGTGCTTGATCGCTCGCTACTCACCAAAGAAGCAAGACGGCCGGTCGTCGATGAGTTAATCGTGGCTTACATGGAACGCGGCCTGCAGAGAAATATCGACGCCTATGTGGGCTTCATGCTGCCCCGAATCTGGGAGAGCACATTCTTAAGAGCAGGATGGGATGTCGATTGGCTAGGCCCGGAGACCGCATTGCCGGGAACGGAAGATATTGTCCGCGCCGCATGGATGCCGGTCAATGAACGAGTGAACGCTAAAGTTCGCGAAGCGACAGGAATTAGAGAGCCGATTCTGAATTGCGGTTCGGAATCTGGCGCGGCAGTGGTTTCGTATTCGCACCTGCGCATGGATGACAAGTTTGCAGCCTGATCCTACGATTGCAGCCCTTCCCGACCTCGTCGGTTCGAACGAGGATTCGCATCCTCATAAGCACAGCGCGCTCGTGATGCGCAATGTAAGCGTGCGCGGACACCGTACAAGCATCCGGTTGGAGCCGGAGATATGGGACCGGTTGGCCGAAATTTGCCGCCGCGAATATTGCACGCCGCACGATGTTTGCAGCTATGTGGCCGGACATAAGCCGCGCGGGTCGCTGGCCTCATCGATCCGCGTTTTTATCCTCGACTATTTTCGTTTAGCCGCGACCGAGGACGGACACAGACACGCCGGGCATGGCCAGGGCCTGTTTCTGGCCGAGCAAGAAGAGCGCAAGCAGATGCGCAAACACAAAGCCGAGACGTCGGACAGCTTGGCCTTGGATGGATGGCGCACTCCGCCGCGGGCGAGGTCGGGGATTGGGACGGAGTAAGAAGAAATAGGCGGTGACGAATTTGCAAGGAGAGTGCGGTCACGGATCTGCAAAAATGTTGATTAAAAATGCGTGATTCATCAATTGGTTACGTGGTTGGGGATCGCAACTATTCGTTTTGGCCTTGCGCGCCGACGCACAAGGCGTCAGGAAACCCGCTGGCGCAGGTACATAGAGAAAAGTACGTTCTCGGCTTTAGTGCCGGGTTGCTTGCAACGATTGCGGCGGCGTGGGTGAAGGGGCAGTTGAGGCTGCCATAAGCGTTTTGCCGCCCGGTGCAGCGCGGATGTATCCGCGCGCTCACTCAATGCGGGAAAAGAGAAGACAGGAGCTTCATGCCACTACATGATGAAACTTGGCTGCGCCTTGGCGGGTGGGCACCAGCTACCGCATGGATTCGAGAGGCCCGGAGTCCTTCCGGGTACACTTGACAGGCCTTACATAATGCGATTTCGTCCCAAGATTTTTCGACTCTGTAGTGCGAATGAAAGCGATCAAATAGATAGTTGCCGATTTGGCTAGACCCAATAGCTGTACTGCGAGGTCCAAGAATTCTCTATACCCAGCATGATATTGATCTCCATCGGCTGCGTTCTTCCAATCTCCATCTTTGGCATGTAAAACAAAATATCGGTGAGTGAGCAAATTGCGGATGTCAGTAAACACTCCGAGATGCTCCTCGTGAGGAAGTTCTTTTTTAAGTTCATACAACGCCCGAAGGTATTTGCTCGGATGGGCAAGAAACGGAGGACGTATGTTTTTTTGGTTGTCCTTCCATATGCTTCGGAAGCTAATGTCCTTGTCAGGCATTCCCAACTGCAAATAGTCGTTCAAGAAAAAAGCGATTTTATCCAGCAGATTGAAAATGGTTTCATAAGCGACTTTCAGCTTCCCCGATCGCACTCCGTAGACAGACTCGTCAGTCAGATCGAGGTAAACGGTTAATTCGTCTGCTTTACCGGCATAAGGAGGGTGGCAAAAAGATTCGAATACAAGGAGCCGCGCGACCGCAAATTGTTGTTTTATTTCGTTGATTGTTCGCGCACATCGTATAAGCCGGTTCTCATCTGCTACGTCAGCAAACGCGAACGTAAGAGTATCCGCCGGAATATGAGGACAGTCATCTGGGTGGAAACAAAAATTGAGAAATAACTGACTACGTTTGCAAAAGCCTTGATATGTTTTGGGATCTACACCCATCTTTGCCGAAGGCGTTTGTGGCCGTAACCTCAACAGGGAATCTATCTCCTCTTTGAGTTCTCGGATACGGTCTGCGGTCCCCATCCCTCCCAATCCGTCCAATGCGTCTGTGGCTAAAGCCTGCCCGAACACACCTGAGGCTTCCCTTAAGTTCTCTGGATCGTCGGCGATTAGAGCAATTTCGCGGAATGACAATGCCAGATTGGCGATTGCAATGGGGTCTCCAGGTTTGATTTGGAGAGCGTGTTCGTAAAGCCGTGTTGCTTCGAAGAAGCGGCCCATATCCGAGAGGCAGTTCGCGAATTCCACCAAATAGCGATGCCTTGTATCGCCGTCGAAGGCTTGTTCTGTCTGCTTCAGGCTATTGAATATCGATTTGGCGGCCGACAACTCATCGGAATCGGCGTGGTCCAATGCCGCACCATTTGAGGTGTAGAGATGAAGATGTCGATGTGCACTTGCCATGTTGATTAGGAATTGATGCCGCAGCGTTGGTGCTTGGTCGAGCACTTTCTCTGTTTCGCAAATTCCTTCTCGGAGCAGCTCTGGACTTCGAAGATCTCTGCCAATATCGATTAGGCGGCTGCCGTAGTTCTGACGAAAAAACGGCTGGTCGCTAAACTTAGCAGCTAGTTTTCTGATGTTGACGAGCGCCGTTTTGGGATCAGCGAGAATCAGCTTGTCGAGATCATCGCTCATCGCTTGATCGAATGGTTGTGACATGCAAGTTCAGACCGTTGCAGGTTTTCCTTTCTCGATGACGGAGTGACGCGTGCTGCGCAGGAGATCCTACTTCGCAGCGGTTTTCGCCGCGCCTTTTTGAGGATATTGGCTCATGTCCAATATCAGAAAACATACTTTAACGTCGCCGGACTGTCCGGCATATCGCGCAACAAAACCTATGGGCCTGGAGTCAGTGAGGGTGATGTCTTCGTGCCTCAGATACTTGAATCCAGCAGGGGCGTCATGTTCAGCTGTATGCCTTAGGTGGTCCATGATGGATGAGGCATTCTCGCTGTACGCATAGGTGAGATGAAAGAACAGACAGCATGTCGAGTACCCGAAAAGCTTTTGGAAATGGCTCGTAAGGTTGTGTTTAGGCACAGACCCCTCGCAGACAACCGCTTCGATGACCGCTAGTGTGGTGCTATCTTTCTGGAGCAGTAAATCGCGCTCACCCGGATTGCCCTTAGCTGTGAACCCTCCCTTCGACTGGTCCGGCACTGACCACCCCAGGAATTGGAAGCGAGAAACTAAGAACTCACGAATGAGCGCGGTGAGATCATCCTCGCAGGAAGTGAAGTCCACTCCCTTCATCATTGGCACCAACGAAGTTACGCTCGCTGCGGCTGACCGCACATGGTCGATCACAAACGAATCGAACGGTTCTGGCGGCGAAGCCAACACCTCCGCCTGTCGCATATGATCCATTTGCAGGAGATCGAAAAGCGCGGCCTTGACGCGCGGCAACGGATCGTCCTCTGACGAAAGATTGGCGATTGCGAAGAAAGGTTTTCCGGTTCTGATATGCGCGCGCGCGGCCTGCAACACATCAGTAGCTCCGAGCGCCTGTTCCGCCTGGTCTAGGATGGCCATCGCTTCGGGAACACGCCCCATCCTGGCGAGAGCGACTGCGGCATAAGCTGCTGCCCCGTCGCCAAGGCGGCTCGTGTGCAGCGACGTGAGCAGTTCGTTTGCCTGTTCCGGCTGTCCCAGCGCGAGAAGTAGCAGCGCCTTATTGCAAGCGAAAATTTCAGAATCGGAATCGCCTATAGACCGCACTTGTAGCATCATTTGCTCGGATTCAACCAACACTTGCCGTCCACGGACCAATGCCGCGCCATGAAGCTGAGCGAATAAATTGCCTCCAAGAAGAAGACTGATGCGTGCGGCAAAGAGATTTGTGGCGTAGGCGGCCACGTCGGAATGACGGTGTTGAAGCTGTGCGAACATCTGCTCAGCCACATGCCGGTCGCCGTCGGGGTTTATGAGCGCCGCGACAGCCTTGTAGAACTGTATTGTTTCAACCGCTGAAGACTGCTCGCCGGGAGAAAGGCCTGATGGCGGCTCGGTCTTCGCGATCGCAGGCCAGTCGCGGCGCAACAGTTGTAGTCGCAACGTGGCCCGCAGACGCGTCATCACGCGCCCAGGAACAGTACCCAGAGTCTTGAGGTTCCGCTCATCCTCCATAAACCGCGCAGCGGCATCCACAAGGCCCGCCGATAACAGCACTTCGATACGGGCCTGCGCCTCGGTAAGGGAGTAGACCGTACCGGCTTCGGAAGGGGTAAGTTCGGTAATGCGATGCTCAAGTCGGCCCCTCGCCGCGTGGGGAGCAAAGGATAACATCTGTGCGAGCACCATTGGCTCATCGATCTCCAGAATCGCCGATAGCAGCCGTTCCCTGTGGGACTCGGCAAGCGCCGCCAGTGCTGCACCGAGGTCAGAAGCGATGGGACGATCAAGTGGTCCGCGAAATGGGTCAGATTCATACCGAGCGGAGAATGCAGCGATGCGGCCCTTTTCGTCATGCTTTAGGGCACCAACTCGCACGGCGGCGATGAGTGCATCCACCAGATCGTTTGGCGGTTCTTCAATCCAACTGGCCAATGCGCGACTCATTACGCGGACATGCGCCCGGATCGACCGAGCGAGAGTGTCGCCGACCGCGTATGGGTTCTCATCGGCGGCAACGGCGGCGATACGAGCCTTGATATCCACCGGCAAGAGGAATTCCCGGCGAATCTCAACAGGTGTGCGCATCGCCAGCTCGAACAAGGTTGCAGCACCGCTGGGACTCACTCTGTTTGCGGACAAGCTGTAGTCGCCGGCCGCAACAGATTGGATGTAAGCGGTAACCAGCGGCGTTGGATCGATGTCACCGGCTAGCTTTCCAGCGTCAACAATGTCCAACGCAGCCGCGAAAGTTGACGTGCCGAGTCCTGACTTCGGCATGGACGCGGTCAATGCCACAATCATCTTCCGCAGTGTTTCTGGCGATTGACCCGCGAATTCGCTGCGTAGGATGGCGAGCATCGATTCGCTATTCCCCGGATCGCCGATGAAGCCAGGCCGCGCGCTTTTATGAACCCACTCCAGCAGCGATGCCGCATCTTCCGGACTCACAGAGCCCAGTTTCAGAAAATGCCCCATTACCGATACGGCGTCGGCAAACGCGATAGCTTTCGTGGTTTGATCGTCGCGAGTGCTCAGTTCGCGATCCCAAGCGCTGGATGGCGGCTGCCATTGCGCGATCAACAAGCAGGCGAGAGCCGATGTCGCGGGGTAGAGCAGCAAGTCTGCGAGTAGCACAGGGCTATAGCGAATCGAGGTGAGTACGATGAGGAGAAGTTCGGGCCGTTCGATTGCTGCCGCAAACAGCCTGCTCGCAATCATATGGGGGGCGGATGCGTGGTCTTCCTCCCGGACTTCGGCCAGCAGCAATCGGGCAAGACCGAAGATGTCGCCGCAAGCGTCGAACGTCCCCATTAGGAGCTGTTCGATCCTATGGTCATCAAGCCAGAGGGCGCGATTGACCAGAGTGGCGGGCACGAGCGGAACGTAGTCCTCCATGCTTGACGGCGGCTGTTTGCTCGTCAGAGCCACTTGCTTAACAAAAGCTGCTCGCATTTCGTGCCAGCCAACGATGCTTGGGTCAGATCCAAGCACGTTCAGCGCAGCCTCGCGAAAGGCATTGGCTGCGGTCTCGTTCCACGCGCGGCTGGGAACCAGCGACGGACATTCTAATTGATTCCAGCGATCTACCCAGACCCGCAGCGCTGCAGAAGGATCGGTCGCTAGGGGCGGCCGGTCCCAAAGACGAGCGGCAACCCATTCCGGAGTCTGACACCCTATATCGCGTGGCGCTTGTCCGCCCTGGTCGATTGCCGCGACCACAGCGGCGAGGTCGGCTCTCCCTCGCGCCTCTTCGGTCAGGCGATAAACTCGCTCGTGCCGTTTTGCCAGCAGCGAAGCGAACGCAGTCATTGTCCCGGCGGGCGCAGAGCGAACCGCCTGGGCAACCTCGAACGGTGTTGAGATCCGTCCCCATACCACGCGAGCCCCTCCGGCCGCGACCAAGTCTTCCAGACTTGGTTCCCCGGAATTAGGTGGAAGAGCTGCCTTATACGCGGCCTTCGCTCTCTCCAAGTCGCTCTCGAAGTCAATGTTCAGGTTCAGCAGAAGGTGAAGCAGCGATTCGTCAGCGAGCGTAACACCCTTAGCTGTGCGGATGGATGCGCTCTGCCGCGACGGGAGATATCTTGCGAACCGATCCCGCAAGAGGCGGCGAGTCTCGGCAGGAACGTACTTCAGACTTGAAAATCGTCCCATGAATTCTTATCCATTGAGTCCAGCTTATTACACAAAGGGACTTTTCTTAAACAATACCCGAATCCGTAGTTGTGATTGTTGCCGATACCCGGCAGATTGCCTGGTCGCCAGCCGGAACCGGAAGCTCAGTTCGCACCACTGTGCTCAAGCGCTGCGATTGCGCGCTCGAAGGTTTCGCCCAGAACCCAACCATGGCGATCGGCAATCGCATAGAACCGCTCGATAGTTTCGGCCCGTGCTTTGATGTTGAGCTGGATATTTCGACCTGTACGGTGCCGCCTTGGCTCGCGCAGTGTTGGTTCCTTCCGCGCTTCTCGCGGTATGGTTTTCTCTGCGCTACGCGCAACCGGGACTCGCGTAGCAAAATCGTGCGCGGCCTGAGGAGTTGAAGGGGCTGGCTCGCGGCTCACGAAATTGGCAGTCTCCGAGATTGCCTTTACCTGATCTGGTTGAGCGGCAGGCTTCGCTGCCGTTCTCGGCTTGAATCCGGAGATGTCGAGGTCCGGCCCTTGATCGAACACACTGGCGCGCTCCGTGCTCATCATGCAACCTCCTGGGCTAATGAGGGTTCTGCTGAGGACTCCGCATCCGCATCGGCGCGCAACAAGGCGAGTACCTCGCCAGCGAATTCGCGAGCATTTTTTATAGCGGCGTCCCGGTTACTGACCTGGCTCGCGTCAAGCGATTCGAGCGTGCCGCCAAAAGAGAAGATGGCGCGGTACGCTTCGCGTTCTTGCATCTGAGTGCGAAGCGCCGGAACATTATGTTTTTTGAATTCTTCTCGAATATGCTGCAGCGTGCGAGGACGAATTGCCGCGTTCGTGCGGGTGAACAACAACGAATAGGGTATGGATCGCCCAAAAGCCTTTTCCTGCTGTCGGATCAGCTTGACGGCCTTGGCGGCTTCGAAGGCGTCGAGCTGAGAGCCCTGAGTCGGCACGATAACAAGATCGGCTCTGCTGATCGCGTAGGCCACCGTCATCGAAGCCGTGCCTTCCAGATCGACCACCACGAACGTCGTGCGCCGCGCCGCATCTTCGATGGTTTCGATGATCGTTGCCTCTGAGATGTCGGCAAGAACGGTCATATTCTTGGGACAGCCCGGCCTTTGCGCCCATTGGGAAACAGGTCTGTTCGGGTCCGCGTCAATTGCAGTGACGCTCGCTCCCTTGAGAGCGAGCTGTGTTGCAAGTACAACGGCGGAGGTGGACTTTCCCGCACCTCCCTTCGGGCTTGCGAAGACGATGACGGGCATGAGCGTTCCCCATGGTGGGAGTTGCAGGGATATCTAATAGTTGACCGCAGAGTTACCAGACGGTCAACCGAAAGCTATCTGGTATCGGGGAGCTATCTGGATTCGGAAAGCTTTCCGGTAGCTACCAAGTAGCTATCCGAAAGCGTGGGCTGATTCGAGTCAGTGAGCAAGCCTGTGGCTGCCATCATAGTCACGATCTCGCGCTGAGTTTTTGGTGCGCTATCAGCTGTCAGAAAGCTACCAAGTAGCTATCGGAAAGCTGCCTTTAAGCTGGCCTTGGTTTCTAGTGTGCGCGAGGTTTGATGTCGGCTCCTTCTGAGGTTTTGCGCGCGTCAGGCTTTTGCATGACTTTGGGCGCGTTATTTGGCGTTTCTTTTTTAGGGGCTACTTGGCGCAGTTTGCGGATGTGCTTAGCCTCACTGAGGGGTGCCACTGAAAAAGATTCTGCCTTGTCGAACAGGGCGTTACATGGGATTGTGGCAGGTATGCGAGATGTCCGATTATTGATGGTTATCGGACAAAGAGTATCGTTTCGTATCCGAAACAATCTTGTCGAAGGCACTCTGAATGCAGCGGATCGGGGACAAGCGCCAGGGCGACGAGACGAGCCAAGAGCGCCGTCCCATGCGGAAGGGCATGAGGGCGCTGGTGCCATCGCGCAGAGCCTCGTACCTCGGCCTTCCGGACGCAACGCTCGCCGACCTTGATCGTCTCGCCGATTCGCTCGACCTGAACTCCATCGCGGAAAGTACGCAAAGGTCTTACCGCTCGGACTGGAGGAGCTGGCTAAGCTTTTGCGCGCGCCACCGGATCAATCCGCTTCCGGCGGATGTCCGCGATGTGCGCCGCTATCTGACGCAGTTGGGAGCGGTCGGCGGGCGCAAAGGCGCGAAACTCAGGCCGAAGACAGCGCAAAGACACCTGGCCGCAATCGCCGCTGTGCACCGCGCGAAAGATCACGCGTTCGACGTGCGGCATCCGATCCTCAAGCGAACCATGGACGGAATCCTCCGGACGTTTGGTGCGCGAGCGGAGGGAGCGCGCGCGCTGCGCGCGGGCGACATTGTTGCTATCTGCGCGACCTTCAGGTCCGATTTGCGCGAGCTGCGCAACAAGGCGATCATTCTGCTCGGATTTGCGGGTGGCTTCCGACGTTCGGAGATTGTCGGGCTGAACGTCGAGGATCTCAAAGTTGATAATGGAATTCTGCGCGTAACGCTGCGGCGATCGAAGACCGATCAAGCCGGGGAGGGGCGAACGATTGTGATCATGCCGGGCGAGACTCCGGCGACCTGCGCCATCGCTTCCTTGCTGGCCTGGCTCAAAGCAGCCGACATCGAGCATGAAGGCGACATGCCTGTATTCCGCGGTGTCGGAAAGCGCGGCGCCGAGTTCACTCGCCTCTCGGACAAGACGGTTGATCGCATCGTCAAGTGCGCGGCGCGCGCGGCAGGGCTGAAAGAGAGCTACTCAGCGCATAGTCTGCGCGCGGGCCATGTGACGGAGGCGCTCGCGCGTGGGGCCGATCGCGCGGCAGTCAAGCGTCAGACCGGCCATCGCAGCGACGCCATGCTCGACCGCTATGCCCGCGAAGCCAATCTCGCCGCCAACAACAGTTCGTCGAGGATCGGATTGTGAGCGCCGGCCGGGGCTTGTCGCACGGGCAGTTTGACGGGAGAGACCCGCGCCAAACTTGCAGCAGGGATCTTGCTGGCAGCATCGACGACTACAGGCCTGAGTTCATCTGGAACCGGCTCGAAGTTTCAGGACCGCGTGAGCGCCTCTACGATTTTATCGGCGCGGCATCCGGGCCGGGCTTCGTTGATTGGCGGCCGGAGTGGTACAGCGTCTATGAGCAGATTTACTTCGGCGTGCTCAAGGGAGGTGCGCCCACGCGCGATGCCGCCGAGCATCTTGCCCGCAAGCTGCGGGATATTCTCTGGCGCAGGCATGAGGAGGAGCGCACATGTGCGGAGCTGGATTCGCATCGGGTTGCGCTCGATCTTAATGCGCTCATTCCGATTCCCCGGCGCGTGCTGCGCAAAGGCTTCGTCGAAGCCGGGCAGGACTGGATGTGGGCGAATTGGGGCGTGCGCTGGCCGATTCGGCGCGTCACCTTCGCGATGGAGCGCCAGCGCCGCGATCTGATGTCGCTCGCGGTGTTTCGCTTCGTCAGCGAGGACTGGTCGCCGTGGATCGCGCTTTTGCGAATGCGCGAGCGCTGGCCGGAATTGCGGTTCGAGCTGGTTCCGTCGTACCTGGAGGCGATATCAAGGCAAGAACCCTGAGTTACAATCGCCAGTGACAACCACCGCTACCATGGAGTCCAACGTGCCACCAGCAGCAGACAAGTACGGCGATGCCCTGAAGATCGTCCAGATCGGCTTTTATATCGTGGCCGCGCTCATTGCGATTCTGACGTACCGGGCTGCCAAGCGCGGGCTCCTGAACACAGTCAATACCGAGTACCAGAAGCGCGTGATGGATCGCCTGCAAAAGTTGTCGGAGGACCTATATAGCGAGTTCGATCCGTCGTCGGATACGTACTGGCCGAAAGCGCGCGTGGTGCATGAGGCGATCGAGGAGATCAATGATGTATTCGAACGAAACCGAGGTGAAATCCTCGCAGAGCGGAAATACTGCTATGGCAGCATAGTCACGAACGATGTCCAGCGGCTGAGCCGACTTCTCGATCCCGTGATCTCAGACCCATTTATTCCCGATGAGATTCGCGGCGCGGTAGTTGATCTCCTGGATAATCGCATTCAAGTGCTGCGGGGCCTTTATTCTGCCGAGTTCGAGAAGTACTCGAACGATCTAGCGAAGGGCAAGCATGCGCCTTTTACTGAACTTGATGACGTGAACAAGATTCATAACAGATTGGTGGAGCAACAACAGCTGAGAGGCTGCGGGATCGGGCAGATCAAGGAAGAGGTTCAGGAAATTCGTGCCGTTATTCAGGACTACTTCGACTCCTTCAATCCGCATCGTCGCTGGTGGCAAGGCAAACGGCGGCGGCCAGGAAAGAGAAAACAGGAATAGCGGCTTATTGTTCACAGTTCGTCGCGCAGGGCGCGAAATATTGTAAGTTTCCTGTCGTCTGCAACGTTGTTCCCGTTCGGGAAGTAATTCAGGACGAAAACACACTCACTGCCGCGAAGCAGCGGACCACAAATACCATAATCGAGCCGGTTCATAGACACTGGATTCTTGTTCAGCACATCACGGACTTTGGAATGGATCACACAGACAAAACGAGGGCTAAATTCGCGGATGCGGGCGAACAGTAAGTCAACATGCCGAGGCGTGGGCCGTACGTTGCCGCTGTCGGTCTCGACAAGATCGTCAACGAGATCGACCACGCCAAACGCACACTGCTTATAGTTGACGCTGGTTGAGCCAAACACGATCCGATCGCCGGTTGCCTTGGGAGGTTCCTCGGTGATCAGCCCGCTCAAGTACAGCAGATGGAAGAAGCGGGAACCGCTACCAGAGAAATAATGGCGATTATCGTTGGATTGTGTGGGCGGATTGAGCGCCACGAACAAAATGTCCAGGCGTGGCCGGAGATACGGCTGAAGGTTGATCTCTGTCATGGGCGAAAGGGTAGCATTTGCAATCTGCGGGGTGTGCACCAACGTATCATCGCTAATCATCGTTCGCGATCTCGATCCTTTTGGGCTTGGCGGTCCGGATCATTGTGCTGCCGCTCCTTCGCCTTCTGTTTATCGTCCTGCTGTTTGATGAGTTCGTCGAGGTCGCTGCGGCGATCTGATGGTCCGTCAGCCTTCCATTTTTTCTCAAGCTTATCCAATGTGGTTTTGATTCCGGGCTCTAGCGGCTTTGGCTCCGGCTCGGGATCTCCGAGCCGCTGGCGAATTTCGGTTAGTCGCTGTTCGAGAGCTAGCTCAAGCTTGTTCCGGACGAAGCTTGGTATTTCGTCGGCGACGGGATAGGAAAGCGCTGTGTCGCGTGCCGCTTTGAGCAGAGCAACACTCGCATTAGGCGGCAAAGGAAATTCTAAGACGTTCTCCGGATCTTCGAGGAGTTCCGGATTCAGATAAGAATCCGGATCGAGCTTTGCAACAGAAGCGGCGGGGGATTCGGGGTTTCGAGAAGGCTCTGGATCTCCGAGTCTACTGCTGATGTCGGTAAGACGGTCCTGGATAGCTTGGAAGACCTCCTTCTCCACGGGAGCAGGAAGGGCAAATAGCCGGAGGTCATTCACATAAGAGACTGCAGCAGCTCTCGCCGTATGGAGCAATTCAGGATTTGCATCGGGAGGGAGAGGAAATTCCAAGATGTTGTGAGGATCATCCTCAAGACGGGCGAGCGTTAGATAGTGCGGTTCCGCCATGGCTGTTCGGCGTATCCCCTCAAATGAGATGGTTTTGTGATGCGGAGGATCGTGTCCGGAGCTGTCATAGGCCGAAGAGGACCGACGCGCCACTCAGAGCGGCAGTGTAACGCTGGCCGAATTCGGTGCCAGAACTGGCCGGAGTTGCGGTTTCGAGATGAAGGCGGGGTATTTGGAGATGGGGGAATAAGCGGAGAGCGCCGGGGCAAATATTTTAGATTTTGCTGTTTCGCTGGAGCCATTGCTTGGCGCCAGGCGTAACGTGCCAGATGTGTTTGTTGTCTGCGGCATACCACTGCGCCTCCCCTTCGCTTCCTATTCTGACAAATGGAGGCAGGGAAACTGGAATTTTCCTTTTCCCTACGAGATAAGCGACGACATGTTGATTTGTATTCGTGGCGGCTGCAAGAAGTTCGCGGCTTCGGCTTGTCTCGCCGCACTTACGGAAGCTGGCGAGGGCGGTAGTGTATGCCCAAGCGGATGAGGAGTCGTCTTTGTATTGTTTGAGAAGGGTCGCGAGGTCGCGGTCGCGGTTGTTTTCGAGGAAGCAGACCGCCAAGGAATATCGGACACCTTGCGGATCGCGTGGGTCAAGGCAGAGCAGGTCCCTGAAATGCGAGATCGCCGTGTAGTCGCTGCGCCGGTGGAGCGTCAAAGCAAGACCGTATCGGGCGCGGTGGTATGGGCGGGCGTCGAGGGAGCCACAGCTATTGGCATCGCAATCGTCGTCTTCCCGGCAATGCTGGATGGCAGCGTCTGCTAGGTGGTAGGCGAGACGGTACAGTTCGAGTTGTTCGTGGGAGCCGGGTTCGGCATCTGATGCGAGGATGACGTAAGCGTCCGCCGCAAGCGGGTTAAGGGTAAGCGCTTTGCGTACAAGCGCTGTCCTTTTATCAAGCGTGGGAGCCTCCCAAGCGTCGGCAATGAGTTCTTGCGCTTCTTCTTCGGCCTTCTTGCTGAGGGCGGGCGCTGGTTTTCGAAGCGTCATGGAGTGAATTCCTGCTTCTAGGAAACTGGCATCTGGCGTTGGTCTTGCTACACAGGGTCGAATTAGAAATCGTCGGCGAAGAATCTTTTCTCTGAGCGGCTGGGCAGCAAAGGCCCCGGAGCGAACTCGTTGAAACGGGCCTCATCAAACCACGAGCAGCGGATATCTGAGAGAGCAATACCGGGCACGAGGCGCGTGAGGGCGAGGGCATAACACGCGAGCTGCGCAATGGGCTTGTTCGTGCGGGCGTCGGGCTTGTAGTCGAGGATATGGATCGCGCCGTTTCGCACCTGAAGGAAATCGATGTGGCCAGTGATGAATCGCGGCTTATGGCCAAGCCCCGGACGGGAGCGGTGGATCGGCTCTTTGGGAACGATCTCTACGCCGTGGTAGTTCTCAAGCGCGGCGATATCGTCTTCGAGCAGATGGATCGGCACTTCCACGGCGACGGTCGTGCTGTCGTTAATGAGCATGAAGCGTTGCAGCTTGGGATGTCGGTCGTAATTCGATCCAACGCCCGGAATAATGAGCGCGGCCGTGTCGGTCGCGGTGTTCTGCTTTTCAAGGACGGTCAGGCGATCGAGTTTCAGAAACTCGGGTGAGAGCTGCGAGCCGCGCGCGCCGTCTTCGCGGCGAAAATACTCGTGCGGGCAGTTGCGATGCGCGCGTTCCAGAAAATTTGCAAGCGCAGCAAATCGTGTGTCGCCTCGGCGTCGGTCGTCGAGAGTGCCGGCCCTGACGAAGGCGAGCTTAGCTCTGTGGATTGAGAATTCGTAGACTTGGCGGTGGTACAGCTTGAATGTTCGGGTGAGTTGCGGCGGCGCGAAAAGTTTGAGACCGCGATCGCGCAACCTGCGGTACGTTGTGAGCCTTGGATGAGCGGCAAGCCACCGGGAGATCGTGGCCGGACTGACGACGTGGCCGCTACGCGAGGAGAGGCGGCGGCTGGTTTCTTCGAGGGTATAGCCGCGATTGTAAGTCGAAAGCGCGTCGAGGATTTCGTGGAGCGGATAGGTCTTGTTCCTGATGGCACGCGGGCCCGGCGTGAAAGTGCGGCGGCACGACCCGCAGCGATAGAGCCGGATGGTTTCGAGCTTCTTGGTTCGACGTCCCTTCGGAGCGACGCTCGAGCTGTTGCAAGACGGGCAGCGCTCGGGCGGCTTAATAGGCGAGCGGGGTCGTGCGTCTGCTGGTTCGGTCGCGTGGGTCATGCGGGGTATATAGCATGGCCGGTATTGGCGGTCACGAATTTGCAAAGGCTGACTGGGCGGGGTGTGGGCTGGTAACGGGATCTGCAGGGAGAAGCGAGACTGCCGTGCGGTCACGAATATGCAATATGCAGAGCGGAAAATAGATGCGGCGGCAAGGGTTTGGCTGCTGTGGTTCTGCGGGCCAGGACGGGTCTGGTTTTGCAGGGGGTTTTGTTGCCCAAATCGTTGCCCAAAACCTTGCCGACTGCGCCCAAATGAGGTCTTTTTACCCTACTGATGCCGCTGTAAGTCATTGAATAAGTGGTGGCCAGGGAGGGAGTTGAACCCCCGACACGCGGATTTTCAGTCCGCTGCTCTACCAACTGAGCTACCTGGCCATCCTGAATGCACTGGATAAAAGTGCTTACGGAAGGGATTACAGAAGCGCAACATTGCTTGCTGGAACGAGTTTGATTATAGCAGCCCGCCTAACCGTTCGCAAACCTGAACTGTGGATAAACGGCTGCGGCGCGTCGCTTCAGAACAGGTCCGCAAAGCGCCCCGCCATCATCACCGCCGCGCAGTGATTTCCGCCGAACCAGTACGCCAGTTCGCGATAATCATCCAGCTCAAAGAACGCGAGATCGGCGTCCTTGCCCGCCTCCACACTTCCCTTCCGCTCGCCCAGTTCCAGGGCGTGCGCGCCGTTGATGGTCGCCGCCGTCAGCGACTCCTCCACAGTCATCCGCATCTGCGTGCACGCCAGCGACAGCACCATCGGCATGCTGATCGTCGGCGAGGTTCCCGGATTGTAGTCGGTCGCCAGCGCCACCGGCGCGCCGGCGTCAATCAGTTTGCGCGCCGGCGGATACTTCTTCGTCGCCAGAAAGTAATTCGCTCCCGGAAGCAGCGTCGCCACGGTTTCGCCTGCCGCCAGCGCTGCCACGTCGGCCTTCTCCAAGCAATCCAGATGATCGGCCGACAGCGGATTGTGCGCCAGAATCGTCGCCAGCGGAGTGTTCGTCAACTGTCCCACGTGTACCCGCGAGCGCAGTCCATGCCGCTGGGCCTCGCGCAGAATCCGCTCCGTCTGCTCCAGCGTAAACGCGCCGCGCTCGCAGAAAACATCCACATACTGCGCCAGCTTCTGGCGCGCAACCTTCGGCAGAATTTCCGCGCACAACAGCTCCACATACTTGTCTGGCTTTTCTTTGAACTCCGGCGGAGGCACGTGCGCGCCGAGAAAAGTTGCCACCACCGTTCCCTGCCACTGCTGGGCCGCGCGCCGGATCGCCTTCAGGCTTTTGATCTCCGACGCCGCATCCAGCCCATAGCCGGACTTCGCCTCCACCGTGGTCGTTCCCTGCGACTGCGCCTGCCGCAGCGCGGAGTACACATGGTCCGCCAGCGTGGCTTCGCTCGCCGCGCGCACGCCCTCGATGCTGGCAGCCGATGCCGCCGCCCGCCGCCGCAATCTCCTCGTAGCTCGCACCGGCCACCCGTTTTTCAAAGTCGATCAGCCGCGGCGCCACAAATACCGGATGCGTGTGCGAATCCACAAAGCCCGGCAGCACCACCTTGCCGCGGCAATCCAGTTCGATCACCTCGGCGCGATGTTCCCGCAGCCATGGGTTGCGCAGCACCTCGCGCTGCTTGCCCACCGCCGCGATCTGTCCGCCGCAGATCAGCACTGCCGCATCCTCCAGCACGCCGATCTCGCGCATCTGCCGCCCGCGCCGCGGCTCCCGGCTCGCCGTTCATCGTCACCAGTTGAGAGATGCGATGCAGCAGCACCGCCGGCTTCCTGTGCTCACCGCTTCTTCTGCGATCTTCGCTCTTGCCATGGCTTGCCTCGTGCTCTTTTACTTCTCCGTCCATCGGAATCTGCACGCCGGCCTTTTCGGCAAAGCTTTTCGCCTCGTCGTAGCCCGCGTCCACGTGCCGTATCACGCCCATTCCCGGATCGTTCGTCAGCACCCGCTCGATGCGCCGCGCCATCTCATCCTGCCGTCGGCCACCGTCACCTGCCCTGCGTGCTGCGAGTATCCAATCCCCACGCCGCCGCCGTTGTGGATCGAAACCCACGACGCACCCGAAGCCGTATTCACCAGCGCGTTCAGCAGCGGCCAGTCGGCCACCGCGTCGCTCCGTCCTTCATCGACTCGGTTTCGCGGAAGGGCGAAGCCACCGAGCCGCAATCCAGATGATCGCGCCCGATCACAATCGGAGCCTTGATCTTTCCCTGCTTCACCAGCTTGTTGATCGCCAGCCCGAACTCCGCCCGCTCGCCATACCCAGCCAGCAGATTCGCGCCGGCAGTCCCTGGAAGCGAATCCGCTTGCGTGCCAGATCGATCCAGCGGGCCAGCTTGCGATTCTCCGGAAACAGCTCCAGCACCAGCTCGTCGGTCACCGCGATGTCCCTCGCATCGCCCGAAAGCGCAACCCAGCGGAACGGCCCCTTGCCCTCGCAGAACAGCGGCCGGATGTACTCCGGCACAAACCCCGGAAAATCGTAGGCGTTCTTCACTCCCTGTTGGAAGGCAAACGTCCGGATGTTGTTGCCGTAGTCGAAGGTCACCGCGCCCATCTTCTGCAGCCGCAGCATTCCTTCCACGTGCCGCGCCATCGACTCCAGCGAGCGCTGCTCATACGTCTTCGGATCGCGCGCGCGCAACTCCAGCGCCGCCTCCAAGCGTCATCCCGTTCGGCACATATCCATTCAGCGGATCGTGCGCCGAGGTCTGATCGGTCAAAATGTCAGGCACCACGCCGCGCTCGGCCAGCTCCGGAATCACGTCCGCGCAATTCCCCACCAGCCCAACCGAGATGTTTTCTTTCTTGCGCAACGCGTTCTTCAGAATCCGCAGCGCCTCGTCCAGCGAGTTCACCATGAAGTCGCAGTACCCGCTCTTCAGCCGCTTCTTGATGCGTTCGGGATCGACCTCAATGCCAAGAAACGCCGCGCCCGTCATCGTCGCCGCCAGCGGCTGTGCTCCGCCCATCCCGCCCATGCCGCCGGAGACGATCAGCTTCCCGCTCAGGTCGCCGCCCATCTGTATGCCGAAGCTCCGCTCGCCCGCCGCCATAAACGTCTCATACGTCCCCTGAATAATTCCCTGCGAGCCGATATAAATCCACGACCCGGCGGTCATCTGCCCATAGGCCATCAGCCCCGCGCGCTCCAGCTCGTTGAACTTTTCCCAGTTCGACCAGTGCCCCACCAGGTTCGAGTTGCACAGCAACACTCGCGGCGCATAGTCATGCGTGCGCATAATCCCCACCGGCTTGCCCGACTGCACCAGCAGCGTCTCATCGTTTTCCAACCCCTTCAGCGAGCGCACAATCGCGTCGAAGCACTCCCAGTTGCGCGCCGCCCGTCCCGTGCCGCCATACACCACCAAGTCGCGCGGACGCTCGGCCACCTCTTCGTCGAGGTTGTTCATCAGCATCCGCAGCGCCGCCTCCTGCGCCCACCCCTTGCAGGAGAGCTCCAACCCCCGCGCCGCCTTAATCGGAGTGTAAGTGCCGCACCGCCTGTTCCACTTCAATTGCCATAAGAGTGCCTCACGCGCTTTCTGTCAGGAAAGCGCAACGAAAAATCGTAGTTCCAAGCGATAGGGCTTGGCAAATGGTATACCTGTCAAATGATTGCGCTATACTCGGGGAAGGAGGCGGAAGCGATGCTTTTCCATGTTGCATTGGAGCAAGCCGAAGATGGCTGGATTGTAGCCGAATGTCCGGCTCTTCCCGGCTGCGTCTCGCAGGGTCGCGACGAGAAGGAGGCTCTAGAAAACATCAAGGAAGCCATCACCGCCTGGATGTGGGCCGAAGATCAGAAGGCCGTCAAATCCATGCCGCCGCAGAAAACTCCTCTCGTCGTAGCCGTCTGATGGGCAAGCTCGGAAATATCTCCGGCAAAGAAGCCTCGAATGCATTCGCCAAAGCTGGATGGCAGACGATGGGTCAAGTGGGTAGCCATCTGGTAATGACGAATCCTGGTGAGCGTGCCAATCTCTCTGTCCCTCAACACAAAGAACTGTCCGTCGGCACGCTCCGTGCCCTGATCCGCGCGGCCGGTCTCTCGGTCGATGAATTTCTCACTTGCTGTAGTTTCTCGCCCGTACCAGTGCAGCTTGCCCGTATCACTCTATCCACCCGCCCCCCACCACCTCATCCCCGCAATACATCACCACCGCCTGCCCCGGAGTCACACTCCTCTGCGCCTCATCGAAGGTGACCAACACTTCGTCCTCGCTCACGGATTCCACGGTTGCTGCCGCTGCCGGATGGCGATGCCGAATCTTCGCCTCCACCCGCATCGGCCCGTCGAGTTTGGCGATAGAGATCCAATTCATATCCTTCGCCCGCAAGGTCTTTGAGAGCAGCGCCTCCGCGCCGCCCACCACTACTTCCTTGCGGTCGCCGCGAATCTCCACCACGTAAAGCGGCGAGCCCGTAGCCACGCCCAGTCCCTTGCGCTGCCCGATGGTGAAGTTGTGAATCCCCTCGTGTCGCCCAAGCACCTCGCCGTCCACGGTCACCAACTCGCCGGAGAGATCGGGCAACCGCTCGCCCTGCTCTTCCATGTAGGCTTCGAGGAAGGCCTTGTAATTGCCGCCCGGCACAAAGCAGATCTCCTGCGAGTCCGGCTTTTCGGCCAGCATGGTCAACCCCTGCTGCCGCGCCTCTTCGCGCACCTCGGGCTTGCACATCTCGCCCAGCGGAAACAACGTCCGGCTCAACTGCTCCTGCGTCAGCCCAAATAAAAAGTACGTCTGGTCCTTGGCCCGGTCCGCCGGACGCTTCAATATCCAGCGCCCTCGCGCCGCGTTCCACTCATTGCGCGCATAGTGCCCGGTGGCGATCACGTCGGCTCCCACCGAGCGCGCCGTCCGCAGCAGTTGATCGAACTTCAGGTGATTGTTGCAGAGCGAGCACGGAATCGGCGTCCGCCCCGAAAGGTAGTCATCCACGAACGGACGCACCACGTCGCGCTCAAAGCGATCTTCCTGGTTCACCACGTAATACGGAATCCCCAGCCGCCCGGCCACCGAGCGCGCGTCATACACATCGTCGAGCGAGCAGCATCGGCCCGCCTGCGGCTCGTGGCTTCCATCCGCGGATTTGCCTGCGGAAGCCGCCGCTGATTCCATAACTGCAGCGTCAGCCCGATGACTTTGTGCCCCGAGCGCACCATCAGCGCCGCCACTGTCGAGGAGTCCACCCCGCCGCTCATCGCTACCGCAACCGTCCTCTGCTCTTCCAAACTATGCCCCACTAATCCCACTGCCTACTGCTTTCCCACCCATGCCGGACTCAGCTCCCGCAGCTTTCCCACTACCTCTGGAACCCTCGCCAGCACGTACTCCACTTCCTCTTCCGTATTCTGTTTTCCCAGGCTGAAGCGAATCGAACCACGCGCCTCTTCCGGAGTCAGTCCCATCGCGGTCAGCACGTGCGAAGGCTCAATCGCCCCGGAAGAACAAGCCGCTCCGGTCGAGACCGAGATCCCCTTCAGGTCCATGGCAATCACAAATCCCTCGCCCTCAATTCCTTCAATGACGATGCTGGAAGTATTCGGAACCCGCTCGGCTGCGGCAGAATTCACCCGTGTTCCTGGGACCGCGCCGAGGATCGTCTGCTCCATCCGGTCGCGCAGCGAGCTCATGCTTTCCGCCCCGCCGCTGGCCAGCCATTCCACCGAAAGTTCGGCGGCCTTGCCCATGCCGACAATGCCCGCCAGGTTTTCCGTTCCCGCGCGCCGTCCGCGTTCATGCCGTCCCCCCAACTGGGTTGCGCGCAGCAGAGTTGCTCGCCGCACAAACAGCGCGCCCACCCCCTGCGGTCCATGCATCTTGTGCGCCGCAACGGTCAGCAGGTCGCAGCCAATCCGTTCCACGTCAATCGGAACCTTACCCGCCGCTTGCACCGCGTCGGTGTGAAAGTACACGTCGGCCTCCCGCGCAATCGCTCCAATCTCCTGCACCTTCTGCAGCGCCCCCGTCTCGTTGTTGGCCATCATCACGGAAATCAGCTTCGTCTCCGGCCTCAGCGCCGCCCGCACATCCTCGGGACGCACCACTCCATCTCCGCCGCAAGCAACGTAGGTTACGGCCGCGCCCATCTCCTCCAGCCGCTTGCAGCCGTTCAGCACCGCGTGGTGCTCAATGGTCGAGCTGATCACATGATCGCCCGCCGCCACCAGTCCGAACAGCGCCAGGTTATCGCCCTCCGTGCCGCCGCTTGTGAATACAATTTCGCTCGATCGCGCACCCAGCAGTTCGGCCACCTGTTCGCGCGCGCCTTCCACTGCCGCCCTGGCCTGCTGGCCCTGCTGGTGGATTGAGCTGGCATTGCCGAAGCTCTCCAGCAGATACGGCTGCATCGCCGCGAAGACCTTTGCCAGCAAAGGTGTTGTCGCATTATTGTCAAAATAAATTCGTCGCATCGCTATGCTTATTCTATCTCCGCTTCCGTGCCAACCACTTTCTCTGCGGTGCATCGAATGGGTATGCCGGGTCAGTTGCCACTGCCGTCTCCGGTTTTACCTCCGCGTCCGCTCGTCCGCCCAACCCCGCCACGCGCCGCAACGCTCTGCTTCTGGGTAGTGCTTCTGCTCTGGATTACCGGCATCGTCTTTCTGTGGCTGCTTGCTTCCAGCCGGAATTCCAACCTTTGGCAGCGCAACTTCAGTACCAACACCCTCGCCTACGCGGGCCCAGCCCCGCGCCCCACTGAAAGCGAAAAAGCCCAGTCGTGCAACTCCGCATCGCGAAGCAGCACGTCCGGGCTACTGAACCTGTCTTCTCGCTATCTGACTTAGTGGCGCTCGTCGATCGGAATCCACTTCGCCGGATACGCCGGTCCCTGGTACTCGGCTCGCGGACGGATCACCCGATTATCGGCAAACTGTTCCATAACGTGTGCCGTCCAACCCGCAACGCGCGACACCGCAAAGATCGGCGTAAACAGATCCACGTCGATTCCCAGCGTGTGATAGGTCGAAGCTGAATAGAAATCCACGTTCGCGTTCAGCTTCATCTCGGTATTCACAAACTCCTCGATTGCCTTCGAGTATTGGAACCACTTAATCTGCCCGCTCGATAGGCCCAGTTCATGCGACATGCGCCGCAGATGCGCCGCCCGAGGATCTTCCGTCGGGTATACACGATGTCCAAAGCCGGGAATCTTTGCCTTCTGCGCCAGCAGGCCCTTGATGTAGCTCACCGGATCTGCGCCGTTCACATCGATCTCCTTCAGCAGCTTGACCACCGCCTCATTAGCGCCGCCATGCAGAGATCCTTTCAGGGCGCCGATGGCTGCGGTCACCGCCGAATGCATATCGCTTTGCGTGGACGCCGTTACGCGCGCCGCAAAAGTCGAGGAGTTCCATTCGTGATCCGCATGAAGGGTCAACGCTATATCAAGCGCCCGGATTGCCGTCTCGCTCGGCCTCTCGCCGGTCAGCATCAGCAGGAAGTTTCCCGCGTGCGACAGTGAGCGGTCCGGTTCGATTACTGGCAGTCCCTTGCGAATCCGGTCGTAGGCCGCCACCACCATCGCAAGCTGTGAGAACAGTCGCTGCGCTTTGTGGTAGTTCGCATCCTTGGTGTTCACCGTCTCTTCGGGGTCGAAGAAGCAAAGCGCGCTCACAATCGTGCGTAGCACATCCATCGGCAGCGCGTGCTTCGGGATTTGCCTCAAGAAACTGATGATCTGCGCGTCCAGCTTGCGCTCCCGTGCAAGTTCCTTGCTGAACTCCGCCAATTCCGCTCGCATCGGCAGCTTGCCGTGCCATAGAAGATAGGTGACTTCCTCAAACGTGGCGTTATCCGCGAGTTCATGAATGTCGATCCCTCGGTATGCCAGAATTCCATTTTCGGCGTCGATGTAACAAATGGACGACGCGCCTGCGATCACACCTTCGTAACCCCGACTTACCGCATCATTAATACCCGTGGACATCGTGCTCCCCTCATGCATTGAGTAATCCAAAAGATTCCGAATGAACCCGCTTTCACCCGCCAGCTACCGTCATCCGGAGGCGCTCGATGATCGCAACGAACCTTTCTTATATCATAACTATTTCGCACTGGATTGGGTATTTGCGGGGCACCCTCAGTGTGCTTTTAGGCGGGCTTGAACAGATGAGTGTCCTGATGCAACGCAGACAAACTCCCGGAACCGGAGCGCAGCCTCAAACCGCCTTTTATCCCCGCCAGACCCCGTTGCGCGCGGGGTTGCGTGGACTTGCGGGACATGAGGGCTGGCGGCGAGTGCGCTCCGACCCCAGTGGACGTCCGCGTGAATAGTACTCCCAAACGTGCCGTTGTCCATGAGAAATTCTGCGATTTTCTCACAGCGTCCCGTATCGGTCTGTTCCGGCCGCCTCACTGCACCGCCGGGCTCCCTCGGATGGGGCTACAATGCCACAAACTCACTGGAGGCCTTCGTGCACAAACTTCTTTCCGCCGCTCTGCTTTTGGCTTCGCTGCTCCTGCTCCCCGCCGTCGGCGTGGCGCAGGCTCCTCCCGCCCCCGATCCCGATAAACCTTACGTAATGGAGTACTACTACAAAACCCACTGGGGCCATCAGGAGGAGTTCCTCGAACTCTTCAAGAAGAATCACTATCCCCTGCTGCAGAACGAGATCGCGCTGGGACGCATCTTATCCGTGCGCATGGACACTCCCGCCTTTCACATGCCCGAGCAGGAGCGTTGGGATTACCGGGTCACAATCGTCTTCAAGAATGCCCAAGCCGCCTATACCCCGGCAGATGAGCACGCCATCCAGCTTCAACTCTTCCCCGACCAGGCGACCTTCAAACGAGAAGAGCAGCATCGCTTTGAAATCCTGGAAGCTCACTGGGATCTTGCACTCTCGCAGATTGCGCTCGACAAGAAGTAACCCGCGCCGGTCAACATGCGCTCAAATCAAACGCCCCTCCGTTGATGAGGGGCGTTGTGGTTTCTGAAATCTGTGTAGCTAAGCCATGTCGAGCCAAGCTATGCCGAGCTAAGCTATGCCGCAGCCTGTGCGGCCTTGGAACTCACCAGCTCGCGGATGCGCAGCCGAGCCTGATGCAGTCCCTGCCGCGACTCGTCCTCACTGATGCCGAGCGTACGCGCGATGCGAGCGTGATCGTAGGCGTCTCCATCGTGCATGCAGAAGATCATGCGTTCGGTGTGCGGCAACTGTACGATCGCCCGTTCCAACTCTACTCGCTTGGTGTTCCTGCGGACGCTGCTGACCTCATTCACCACAGCACAGCGCAACTGCAGCGGCTCCATCGAAACCGAAGCTACGTTCCGCAATTCGCGCAGCAGCGCACGGTCAATCAGTTCGTCGCCAGGGCGGTCATTTAGCGAAAATGCCCGCAAGAATGTCCGCTCGGAGACCTGTTCCGCCATCGGCTCACTATCCGTCATCCAGAATGCAAACGAGAAGACGCGGTGCCGGTTCGCTTCGTAGATTGCCCGGTGATGCTTCAAGAGCTTACTCTTGGCACTCGGAAGAAATTGCACGATTGCCGTTGGCAGTATACTCTCGAATGAATTTGACACTGGATGCCTCCTCACAACGCTAGGCCCTACGGAGCAACTCATCGCTATCGGAAGTTCGCCTAGTATTCAGTACTGCTCACAATAGCTCTGCCGAAGTTGGAATGAAAGAGAAAAAACTTTAAATCTAGGCATCCCATCTAGTGCAATCGCCCTGCCCAATCTTCTCCACGAAACCTCAACTTTTGTGGAAAAGGATACAACCCATACTTAATCAACCACTTTACAGGTCTAAGATAATTTCCGCCGAAACCGTATCGAAGTAGTTTATTCACCTTACTCGGTACTATTCATAAATATTTCGTGGCACTTGGGGCTTAAATAGTGGCATCTCGGTACTCATTTTGTGCCCGTGTGGACGACACTAACTTGGATTTTGGACAGCAACCAACGTGCGTTCGGATCTGGAAATAGTGCTGGGTTACGTAAATTGGCATCTCCGCCCCCGGCTCCAGACGCACATGCCGCAATCAGGGGATGGATCGGGCCAGCCCCGGGTGCGCGACTTCTATATCTTCTCCCCGCATGTATTGGCCCTTTGCGTCCGTTTCTGGTTACCCTTGGCGTATGTGAGTTGCTGAATTTTCAGAGTACAATGTCCTCTGTTCCCAAATAAAGATTTGACCGGCGATTGCTCCAGGTAGTGCGAACTTCACGAGGCGAAACACCCCCATGTCGGTTGAGCGAATCCTTGTTGTCGATGACGAAGAGTCGATCCGCGAAGTCGTCTGCGCCATGCTGCAAAATGCTTCCTACAGTTGTGAGCAGGCCTGTTCAGGAGCTGAGGCGCTGCGTATCCTTCGTGATGACAATAACTTCCAGCTCGTGCTGACCGATATGATGATGCCGGCGTTGGATGGCACCGGGCTGCTGGAAATCGTTAGACAGCAACACCAGGACCTGCCGGTGGTGATGGTCACGGCCATAAACGACATTTCCGTGGCACTGGCGGCAATCCGCAACGGCGCCTACGATTATCTCCTGAAGCCCTTCGAACGCGAGCAATTGCTCGCCGTCGTCCGGCGCGCTCTGGAAACCAATCGCCTGCGGGTGCAGAATCGCACCTATCAGTCCAGTCTGGAGACGTTGGTGTACCAGCGAACCACCGAACTTCGCGAAACCATTGCTGAACTGGAGCGATCCTACGACGTAACCCTGGAAGCCCTGGGTGATGCGCTCGATCTGAAGGACGCCGAAACCGAGGGTCACTCCAAGCGTGTCACCGCCTTCACCATCCAAATTGCCCGCGCCATGGGGCTGGCGCCGCAAGCCATTCACATCCTGGCCCGCGGTGCTTTCCTGCATGATATCGGGAAGATGGCAATCCCAGACGCCATTCTGCGCAAGCCGCGTGATCTGAATAAAGACGAAAAGACCATCATGCAGGAGCACAGCTACCTCGGCTATCGAATCCTCAGAAAGATTCCATTTCTCGCCGAATCCGCCGAAGTCGTGTACGCTCATCAAGAACATTGGGACGGGAGCGGATATCCGCGCGGGCTCAGGGGTGACGAGATTCCACTAGGAGCACGAATCTTCGCTGTTGCCGATACCTTG
Source organism: uncultured Acidobacteriota bacterium (assembly GCA_963838135.1). GTDB lineage: Bacteria > Acidobacteriota > Terriglobia > Terriglobales > Acidobacteriaceae > TOLSYN. The sequence continues at coordinate 1,019,805 of CAWIPV010000001.1, forward strand.
GACGCAATTACCTCGGACCGCCCGTACCGCTCTGCGCGCAGCGTGCAGGAAGCGCGCAACGAGATCGCCAGTTGGGCGGGCCGCCAGTTTGATCCCGCCGTCGTCGGCGTTTTTCTCTCGATTCCCAGCTCTGTGTGGGAACGTCTGCACGAGGAAATCAACTCTCAAAATAACCGCTTCTGCTACGACCAACTTTCCAAGCAGCAGCATGGTTAGCCAGAAGGAACTCGAAGATGGCAGTGAAATTGGAAAGACAACAGGTCGCTATGGGGCTGCAGAAGCTCAGTCAGTGGACCCTGCAAGGGGATCAGATCGAGCGCCTCATAATCTTTGAAAATTTCGTCGATGCCATGATTTTCGTGAACAAGGTCGCCGAAATCGCCGAAGAGGAAGGACATCACCCCGATATCCGCATCGTCTACAACCGCGTCACCCTCGCCCTCACCACCCACGACGCGGGCGGACTCACCCAGAAGGATTTTCAGATGGCGCACCGCATCGACTCCCTGACCCAGTAAGAAAAATCGCGCTAGTTTCTGGTCACGCGCTCATGCTCCACGATGATCGGGCGCTCCAGCACCATCTCCACCAGCGTGCCGCTCTCAATGCGCAAGTCCGGCCCGCGAGTCAGCAGGATCGACGCCAGCCCAATGCCTGCACCCAGCAATCCGCCCACGTCGGCGGCTCCGGCGCTGCGGGCAGCTAGCCCACCCAGGGCCGCTCCGATACCCGCGCTGGCTGCGATGGTTCCAGCATCCCTCACTTCCGTCCTTTCCGAGCCCGGAACACGGTCAATCGCGCCGGGCAGCGGCAAAGTATAGCCAGAGGAAAAGATCAGGCTGTTGAAACGAATGACCAGTTCCCCGCGTCCCTTGATCCGGCCCGCCCGCTGCGAACGCTGAATCACTCCTTGCACGTAGGTTCCGGCTGGAATCACGATGTGATCATTCGAAACCACCGGGAATGACGTTTCGGCATACACCGGATCATCCCTCCGCGCGTTCCTGGTGGAGATGGCGTGCTTGAGCGTCACCGCAACCCGAGTCCCCGCCGGCAGAGTGTATGTGTCGATGGTGAGTGAGGATGTCGAAATGGAACCTGCGGCGTGCGCGGGAATCGGCGTTGCATTCGGATCGATCAGTGCTGGAGCGCAGGGCGCGGTCTGGGGTACAGTCACATCGGTCGGGGGAGTTTGCTGGGCTGCGGCAAAAATCGAAAGCAACAGGAGTGCCAGAAATGCGCGCATCGTGATCACCTCAAGAACTGCGATTCTGATGATTCGTGCCGTCAGCTCGGCGCATTCGCTAACTCGACCATGCGTGGCACCGAACCGGACAAAGCGTCGGTGACAGCGTCGATTTCTCCGTCGGGGAGGCGCTGTGGCACTATCTGTTAGATTCCAACAAGGAGAGCCATGTCCCACATCATCGTCGAAGTCAGCAGCGCAATCGGAACGATTACGCTGAACCGCCCCAAGGTCAACGCACTGAGTAGAGAACTGATCGAGGAGATTACTTCGGCGCTGGAGTCAATGAACGAACTGAACCTGCGCCTGGTCATTCTCCGGGCCAAGCGCGGCGCCAAAGTCTTTTCGGCCGGACACGACATCAGCGAACTGCCGACCAACGGCCGCGATCCACTCACCTACAACGATCCTCTCTCCCAACTGGTGCGCGCCATCCAGCGGCATCCCTGCCCAATCGTCGCGATGGTAGAAGGCTCGGTCTGGGGCGGCGCCTGCGAAATCGTCATGAGTTGCGACCTGATTGTCGCCGGAGAAGACACCACGCTGGCAATTACTCCGGCCAAGCTCGGCGTCCCCTATAACCTCGCCGGCATTCTCAATTTCATGAAAGTTTCCGACATGCACTTCATCAAGGAGATGATGTTTACCGCACAACCGATCGCGGCCCGGCGCCTGATGGAGTGTGGAGTCGTCAACCACGTCGTTCCCCGTGATGAACTGGAGAGTTTCACCCACAAACTCGCAACTCCAATCGTGGAAACCTCGCCGCTCGTGCATCGCATCCTAAAGGAACAGTTGCGAGTGCTGGCTGCGGCCCATAGCATTACTCCCGAGGCTTATGAACGTATCCAGTCGCTCCGGCGCGAGGTCTACGACAGCGAAGATTACCAGGAAGGCATTCGGGCGTTTCTAGAGAAGCGCAAACCGGATTTTCAGGGCAAGTAATCAGCCCGCCCCTGAACGGGCAGCTGTGAGAGGTCGGGGTTAGTGTGTGTGCGAATCGGGCATCCCCGCCCCAAGTTTCGGCATCTATTTGTACATACCGAACGCACAATTGGGAACACTGGAGATCACGATTCGATGGGCATATCGGACGCAGAGAACGATTTGCCAGGGCCGGAGGAAGCTACGGACAGTAGGGCAAAACAACAGTCAGCTCTCGCAGAATTAAGTCAGCTGGCGCTTCAAAGCGGCGAATTGGCGGGTTTGCTTGAAAATTCCATGGGGCTCGTCGCCGAGATCCTGCAGCTCCGTTTTTGTGAGGTGCTGGAGTTCAAGCCTTCAGCAAATGAATTTATATTGGTCGCCGGACTCGGCTGGAAAGCCGGGAATGTCGGCGAGACTACAATTCCAGTGACTCGCGATTTCCAGGCGGGTTACACCTTCCTCACCCAGCGCCGGGTCGTAGTTGAGGACTACAACGCGGATACGCCTTTTGCTCTGTCCCCTCTATTGGAAAAACACAACATCCGCAGCGGTGTCACCGTTCACGTCCCCGGAAACAAGACACCCTATGGGGTGCTCGGTGCCTACAGTTCTGCGATGCGGAGCTTCACTCCCGACGACGTTGCCTTCCTGCGTTCCGTCGCTGGCATCATCGCGATGGCCATGCAGCGTAAGTTTGACGAGGACGCAGTGCGGCGTAGCGAAGCGTATTTCCGCGGTCTATTGGAGTCCGCGCCCGACGGCATGGCAATTATTGACCGGCAAGGAACCATCCTCTTTGTCAACAATGAGAGCGAGCGCCTCTTTGGCTTTCAGCGCTCTGAGCTAGTTGGTAAACGAATCGAAACCCTCGTCCCTGAACGCTACCGCCAATTTCACCCCGCACACCGCGATGATTTTTTCGGAGGTCCGCGGGTGCGCCCAATGGGAGTGGGATTGGAATTATTCGGCATGCGCAAGGATGGCTCGGAGTTTCCGGTGGAGATCAGTCTGAGCCCGATGAAGACGCCGGAGGGAATGGTCGTCACTGCGGCTATTCGCGACGTCTCTGAGCGTAAGAAGGCCGAGGCGGAGATCAAAAAGTTGAACGGGCAATTAGAAGAAGCTCTGCGCCGCTCCGAACGGCTGGCCGCAACCGGACGCCTCTCCGCCAGCCTCGCGCACGAGATCAACAATCCATTGTCGGCCCTCAATGACATTCTCTACGTGCTCGCCTCGCAAGAGGGACAGTCGGATGATTGCAAGGCAATGCTCCATTCGGCAAAAAAGGAAGTCGATCGCCTTTCCACGATTGCCAAAGAGACCCTGGCTCCACATCGCACCTCCGGAGAACGGGCCAGGATCAAGGCCTCCGACTTGGTAGATGCCTCGCTTGAGTCCTTCCATCGCCAGCTTGAGGAGGGAAAGGTTCATATTGAGCGCCACTACAACACGGACGCCATGATCGACGTGACTCCCGGAGAACTGCGCCAGGTCTTCACCAACCTCATCTCCAACGCAATCGACGCCATGCCCCAGGGCGGTTCTCTGGATCTGGAGGTTTTTGCCGACGGCCAGGATGTGAAGCTGATTTTCTCCGATACAGGCAGCGGCATCGCACCGGAAAAGCTCGACGAGATCTTCGAGCCGTTCGTCACCACCAAGGGCGAAAAGGGACTGGGAATCGGACTCTGGATCTCGCGCAATATCGTGGAGAAACTGGGCGGCTCGATTCACGTGCGCAGCACCATCTCCGAAATCGGCCACGGCACTCACTTTACGATCTGTCTTCCCGCAGCCACACCGGCGCGCGCAACTCAGACCAACATTCGCCTGGTTTCGTAAAGGCTTCGCAGTCTGTATCAGCAGTCTGTATCAAGCGAAACAAAAGAGCGCGGACATGGAGTCCGCGCTCTTTTATCTATCCAGCAGTTTCCGTCCTACTGGTCGCCGCCGTCCTCGTCAGATGAAGGCGATTCAGCCGCAGCTTCGGAATCCTTTTTGCTCTTCAGGCGAACCACAATCACCTTGGCGAAGCCCTCGTCGAACTTGGGTGGCCTTAGCTTTTGCGCCATGCGCAGCATCACTTCGTCAGGAACGTTGCGAAGACGCTTACGGTTACGTTCCATGCAGACCTCGGTGGGCACGTCAAAGAACACCGCATGAGCCTCATAGCCGAAATCCTGCGCCATCTTGATCCAGCTATGGCGCTCTTTGGGCGAGAGATTGGTGGCGTCGATGAAATTCATGGGCCGCCCCGCGATCAGACGCGCACGTAACAGCGAACGCAGCGACGAAAAAACCAGGTCCTGAAAGCGCTGTTCGGTGGCGTCATCGAACAGCAATCCGCGCACCAGATCGCTGGAGAGAGGAATGATGTTGTGACGCTTGAACCACGAACTCTTGCCCGAGCCAGGAAGGCCAATCGCCAGAACCACCGCGCCCTTCTTGCCCTTCACTGAAGAGGCTTTTCGCGGCTCGGCCCCGGTGCCTTCCAGTTCATGCGCGTCCGCACCCGCCTCTGGTTCGTCGATTTCGGCAGCTTCGCCGGTGGCTTGACCAGGCGCAATCGGCAGCCCCGGCATACTGCCCGATGACTGTGCGGCCTTCTGCTGCTGGTCGGTGCGATTGCGCCCACGTCCGCCGCGACTTCTGCGACGCGAGCGGTCTCTGCGGCCCGTTGAACGATCACCCGAAGCGCTCTCCGCATCGCTATCAAACGGGTCTTTCTCGGGCTGAGCCTCGTACACCGGCTGGGGTGCGCTCTGGGGTGCGCTCTGTGACGAGCTTTCGGCCGGAGCATCCGCGCGTCCTTCGCCAGGCTCAGTCCATGAAGTCGCACGGTCAAGAAATGTCGGTTGCAGAGGGGCTGGCCCCTGCTGTGGATCGGAGGACTGCTGCGGATTCTTGTTCTTCTGATTGCGACGCATCACGCGATCGCGCATCCATCTGCGCATAAGGGACTTATACCACGTCCGGCGAATTCGGGCGAGTCCCGCTGATTAAATTTACAGGTTAAATTTAAGAGAAGGCTTCCCGTTATCGATTGCAGTACCCGTATCGAAATCACCCGCGCAAACTTCCCGCTGTTACAGTTTGCTCCGGGTAGGAGGGCGGTGCTAGCATTTCTTTCGGTTATGAAGAGCGCGGCCGTAGCTGCGCCATCCACACAGCGTCTCTGCTGCTACTACTGCCTGGAGGCAAGAATGGCAATTAAAGTTGGGATTAACGGCTTTGGCCGTATTGGCCGCAACGTTTTCCGCGCATCGCTGAACGATGCCAACATCGATATCGTCGCCGTAAACGATCTGACCAGCCCGAAGACTCTGGCCCACCTTCTCAAGTACGACTCGATCCTCGGAAATCTTAAGTCCGATATTCAAGCTGACGGCGAATTTATTGTGGTCGACGGCAAGAAGGTGAAAGTTTTTGCACAGAAAGACCCCGCTCTGTTGGACTGGGCATCGTTGGGGGTTCAGGTTGTAGTGGAATCGACCGGCCGCTTCACCAACGCCGAGGATGCCAGAAAGCATCTGCGCGGTACGGTAAAAAAAGTCATCATCTCGGCTCCGGCGAAGAATGAGGACATCACCATCGTCCTCGGCGTCAACCAGGACAAGTACGATCCGGCCAAGCACCATATCGTCTCCAACGCATCCTGCACTACCAATTGTCTGGCTCCCGTGGCCAAGGTCCTGCAGGACACCTTTGGCATCGTCAGCGGTACCATGACCACCATTCACAGCTACACCAACGATCAGGTGATCCTCGACTTCCCGCACTCGGATCTGCGCCGCGCTCGCGCTGCCGCCCTGTCGATGATTCCCACCTCGACCGGCGCTGCCAAGGCGGTCTACCTGGCAATCCCCGAACTAAAGGGCAAGTTGGATGGCTTCGCCGTGCGCGTCCCGACCCCGAATGTCTCGGCCGTGGATCTGGTGACCGTGGTAGGCCGCAACACCACCGTGGAAGAGGTCAACGCCGCCCTCAAGGCCGCCAGCCAGACCGGTTCCCTCAAGGGCTACTTGGCCTACACGGAAGAGGAGTTGGTCTCCTCCGACTTCAAGGGCGATCCGGCCTCCTCGACGTTGGACGCAAAGCTGACCCGCGTCATCGGCGGCAACCTGGTCAAGACCTTCGCCTGGTATGACAACGAGTGGGGATATAGCTGCCGCGTAAAAGATCTGATCACTTTCTTTGGTGAAAAGGGACTGTAGAAAACCGCAACGGGTCGGAGGTAATCGCCTCTGACCCGTTGCTATAATTCGAAACCAGAATTTGCAACCGCGCACTGCAAACCGTCAGCAGTAACGAATCACCCAGGTAGGCACGCCATGCCCAAGCTTTCGATCCGCGACCTGCAACTGAACAATCACAGAGTTCTGATGCGAGTGGACTTCAACGTTCCTCTCGATAACGGCCGCGTTACGGATGACACCCGCATCCGGGAGACGCTGCCCACCATTGAGTACGCGCTGCGCCACGGCGCCAAACTGATTCTTTGCTCGCACCTCGGCCGCCCCAAGGGAAAGCCCGATCCGGCATACAGTCTGAAGCCGGTCGCCGAGCGCCTGCGCATCCTGCTGGATGAGTGCATGGGACGGGGTCAGAACGTCGGCTTCTCGCCCGACTGTGTCGGCCTGCAAGCCTGTGAAATGGCCAGCCAGTTGGAACGCGGACAGACCCTGCTGCTGGAAAACGTCCGCTTTCACCCCGAAGAAGAGAAGAACGATCCGGCCTTTGCCAAGCAACTCGCCAGCCTCGCCGAGATCTACGTCAATGATGCCTTCGGCTCCGCGCACCGGGCCCACGCCAGCACCGAGGGCGTCACCCACTTCATCTCCAAGAGCGCTGCCGGCCTGCTCATGGAACGCGAGCTCGAATATCTGGGCAAGGCAACCGAGAACCCGGCCAAGCCCTTCCTGGCGATCCTGGGCGGGGCCAAGGTCAGCGATAAGATTGGCGTCATTCGCAATCTGCTGCCCAAGGTGGATGCACTCATCATCGGTGGCGGCATGGCCTACACCTTCCTCAAGGCCCAAGGCCAGGAGGTCGGCAAGTCTCTGCTGGAGGCCGACAAGATCGAGTTGGCGGCCGAACTGCTCACCGAAGCAAAGGCCAAACACGTCCGCCTGCTGCTGCCGGTCGATCACGTGGTGGCCGATAAGTTCGAGGCTGCCGCCGCGGCCACCATCATCCCCCAAGGCCAGCCGATCCCCGCCGATAAGATGGCGCTCGACATCGGTCCGGCAACCATTGAACTCTTCTCCGAGGAGATCGCCCGCGCCCGCACCATCGTCTGGAACGGCCCCATGGGCGTCTTTGAGTTTGATCAGTTCAGCAAGGGCACCACCAAGATTGCGGAAGCCGTGGCCGACAATCCCGGAGCGACCTCGATCGTGGGCGGCGGCGACAGCGTGGCGGCCGTACACAAAGCCGGAGTGGCCGATAAAATTACTCACATCTCCACCGGCGGCGGTGCCTCGCTGGAGTTTCTCGAAGGCAAAAAGCTGCCCGGCGTAGAAGCGCTGACTAACAAATAGATGGTGAAAAACATCGTTCGGCTGGATCTCGGAGAAGCTGCGCAGGTCTTCTTCGAGGCCGGCGACATCACCGGGCAGGCCACCGACGCCATTGTCAACGCGGCAAATTCCGGACTCATGGGCGGCGGCGGGGTTGATGGAGCGATCCATCGCGCCGGCGGGCCGGCCATCCTCGAGGAGTGCCGCAAAATCGTCGCCCTCCAAGGCCACCTGCCCCCCGGCGAGGCCGTCCAGACCACCGGCGGAAAGCTGCCGGCTGCCTTTGTGATTCACACCGTGGGCCCCATCTGGCGCGACGGCATGCAGGGCGAAAGCGGCATCCTGGCCAACGCCTACCGCAACTCTCTGCGCCTGGCCGACCGCCTGGGATTGCACTCGCTGGCCTTTCCGGCAATCTCCACCGGCGTCTACGGATACCCGCCCGAGGCTGCCGCCGCCGTAGCGGTCTGTACCGTCGTCGATGAGTTGGGCAACGCACGTAGCGTGCACCAGGCGCGCTTCGTGTTATACAGTCCTGAGATGTTGTCGGTTTTTTTGCAGGCTGCGAAAGACGAACAGCGGCGGCGCAAAGCCACCGGCTGGAGCTTCGTGACCATGCCCTCCAATCCTTCAACCAATATGTGAGGAACTATGAGCCGCCAGAAGATCATTGCAGCCAATTGGAAGATGTACAAAACCCCGGAGCAGGCGCGTCAGTTCATGGAAGAGTTCGTGCCCCTGGTGGCCGGCCACACCCGCGATAAGATCGTAATCTGTCCCCCCTTCGTCGATATCGCCGCCGTGGTCGAAAGCGCTGATGGCACCAACATCGAAGTCGGCGCACAGAATATCTTCTGGGAAAAAGAAGGCGCATTCACCGCCGAGATCAGCGGCGAAATGCTGCTGGGAGCTCGCTGCAAGTGGGTCATCATCGGCCACTCCGAACGTCGCCAGTACTTTGCCGAAACCGATGACACGGTCAACCGCCGCCTGAAAGCTGCCCTCGAAGCTGGACTTGCCCCCATCGTCTGCGTTGGCGAAGTTCAGGAAGAACGCGAAGCCGGAGTCACCGGAGACGTGCTGCGCCGCCAGTGCTCGCGCGCCTTCAGCGGTTTCTCTGCCCGCAAGGCCGCCAAGTTGGCTATCGCCTACGAACCGGTCTGGGCCATCGGCACCGGGCTGACCGCAACTCCCGAGATGGCCAACGAAGCCCACCAACTCATCCGCCAGGAAGCAGCCATTGTTTTCGGCGACGATTTCGCGCGCCAGCTTCGCATCCTCTACGGCGGCAGCGTCAAGCCGGAAAACGCCCACCAACTGCTCTCGCAAGAGGAGATCGACGGCGCGCTGGTTGGCGGTGCCAGCCTCAAGGCAGACGCGTTCGCGAAAATCGTAAAGTGGTAGCCCAGCTTCGCGGCCGGAGCGATCCGGCGTCACGACCGGAGGGCCGTCTTTGGGTGGCCCATACCCGTCGCTAAGCTGTTGCCGCGTACCCGGCCGCGAAGCTGCGCAATTTGCGATCAAACCAGCCGGAATTCCACAGTAATGTGCAATCCCGGCCGCCCAAGGCTTCCCAACCGCGCTGAGTTTGTTATACTCGATTTGCCTCTGTATACGTTCTTTGGAAGCTGATGAGTCGTTGCCCCCCGAGCGCCGGATTTCATATTCGATGCCCGGCGTGCGCAGCGATAGCAGTGCGGAAGTGGTGGAATTGGCAGACACACCATCTTGAGGGGGTGGCGCCGAGAGGCATGCGGGTTCAAGTCCCGCCTTCCGCACCATACGTCCCCCTTCGGCGAATCCAGCCGTTAGGTTGTACGTTCCAAAGCGTCCCCAGCAGGTAAAAGTTCAGCAATATCCGGTGTGTCTAACCGCCGGGAAGGATAAGCATGATTGTCGTTCTGGTCACCATCGTTCACGTTATTGTGTGCCTCTTCCTGATCGCCGTCGTTCTGTTGCAGAGCGGCGCCAGCGCCGACCTTGCGGGTGCCTTCGGCGGAGGACTGGGCAGCCAGACGGCCTTCGGACCGCGTGCGGGAGCCAACCTCCTCACCAAGCTCACCACTTACTGCGCCATCATCTTCATGCTCACCTCGTTCACCCTTGCCATCATCTCCGCCCGCCACGGCGGCGGCAGCGGCTCTGTACTTGATAAGTCCGCTCCGGTCAAAACCGTCCCGGCAAAGTAGATTTCTCTTCTCCGCAAAAATCCCCGCCGCGGCGGGGATTTTTCTTTGCCTCCAGCAACTTCAGCGTTTCGAAAACCTTCAGGGTGCCCCATCTTCGACGCGCGCCTTTTGCGCGGCTGGGGTAGTTGACCTTGCCCTTGCCCTTGCTCCTACTTCTTCAAAAACGGATTCTCCTCGCGCTCTTCCCCAATCGTAGTCAGCGGCCCGTGCCCCGGAACCACAACCACATCGTCGGGCAGCGCCAGCACTTCGGTGTGCAGCGAGCGCAGAATCTTCTCATAACTCCCACCGGGCAGATCGGTGCGCCCAATCGATCCCGCAAACAGCGTGTCGCCCGCAATCAGCGTCTTCTCCGGAGCAAAGTACAGGCAAAGTGAGCCCTCGGTATGCCCCGGAGTCAGCATTATCTCCCCGCTCAGCCCGCCCGCCGTCACCTTGTCTCCGCTCTTCGGACTCCCATCGATCTCGACCTTCCCCGGATCGCGCATCCCCAGCCATTGCGCCTGCACCGGCAGCATGGCCACCAGCGCCGCGTCGTTTTCGTTCAGCAGAATCGGCGCCCCGGTTGCCTTCTTCAGCTCCATCGCCCCGCCGACGTGGTCCATGTGCGCATGAGTCACCACGATCTGCTTCACCTTCAACCCATGCCGCGCCACGATGGCCAGTATCCCGGAAACATCCGCCCCCGGATCGATCACCATCGCCTCATGCGACACCTCGTCGCCCACAATGGAGCAATTGCACTGCAGCGGCCCAACCGCAATAATCTCGTGAATCATGCTGTGATGATAGACGCAGCAAGATAAGGTTTCAAAGCAGCAACCATGCGTATTTGTCGGCTAGCTCCGCGTGAAATAATGTCAACGGGGCAACCAGAATTTCACCCCGCCCCATCCAGCGCCCTTACCACCCTTCTCATCCCCTCGCGAAACTCCTCCTCCGGCGCAATCAAACTAGCAACCAAATACCCCGCCCCCGGAAAGTCAAAGAAGTGTCCCGGATGAATCAGCACTCCCTCCTGCTCAAGCAGCGCGGTCGCCACATCCTCATCGCTACGCGTCGCCGGGGTGCGTAGCACCGCATACCATCCCGCATCGAACTCAAGCCGAGTCGTCATCTTCGCCTTCGCAAGCTGCGCGTCGAGATCGCGCAGGTTGCGCCCCACCCTCTCGCACAACTGCCGCTGAATTCCCTCGCGCGTGCCAAGCAGTTCGGCAACCGCCCACTGCACCGGCGCATTCGGCGAAAGATACGTGTCGGCGATGACTTCCAGACGGTCCAGCGCCGTGCCCACCAGCTCCGGCGGCCCGCTGGCGGCAATCCACGCCACCTTCATCTGCGGCAGCGCGCAGATCTTCGAAAGCCCGCTCAAGGTCAACGTCAGCGCGCCATCGTTGGCCGCAAAGCTCAGCGGCGGCTCGCTTTCCAAAGCCTCGCCGTTCAGTCCGTAGTCGAGAAAAACCTCGTCGGCCACCAGTGCCAGCTCGCGCTCGCCGCAGAGCGCGTTCAGCCGCTCCAGCTCCCAGTTCCGCGTAAAGTGCCCCGTAGGATTGTTGGGGTGCACCACCATAATCGCCCGCGAGCGCCCCGTAATCGCTCGCCGCAGCGACTCGAACTCGATCTGCCAGCCGTGGTCATACACCAACTCGTACGGAACCAGCTTTACATCCTGAATGTCGGCCAGAAACTCAAAGAGCGGATAGCTTGGCGAAGGCACCAGCACTTCATCGCCCGGATCGCACAGCAGCCGAAAGCAGTACGAGTAAGCCTCGCTGGTGCTGACGGTGAGAATGATCCGCTCCGCCGAAAGCGCAACCCCGCGCTCTGCGTAGTAAGCCGCCACCGCCTCGCGCGCCGGCAGAATGCCTTTGCAAGCGGGCTCGTATTCAAGCGCCCGAGGATGCTGCAACGCCTGCAGAATGCGTTCGCGCTCATAGTGCAAACCCACGGTGGTTGGGTTTCCAGCCGTCAGGTCCAGCAGTGCGCGCCCGCCTTGCCGCGCCCGTTCCACGGCCAGCGAGTAACGGTTCACCGAAAGATTCCACTCGGTTCTGCGTGCAAACATGATCTCTCACGTTATCGCGCAACCAAGTTGTCGCGCAATCCGGGTTGTCTTTTCCGGTGCCCCACATCTGTCGCCGCCAGCAGATATGGGGCCTCTGACTTCGCATTGCGATTGACCGCACCGGACGGGAAATGTAGGCTGGGCGAGAACATTCAGCAACGAAACTTCAGCACGAGGCGTCGCGAAACGCTTTCAGGACAATTTCATTTGAACGCTCTTCGCCAGTTCTTCCAGATCGAAGCCCGCGGCAGCAGCTTCCGTCGCGAGATTCTCGCCGGCCTTACCACCTTCACCACCATGTCCTACATCATCGTGGTCAACCCGGCAATCCTCAAGACCGCAGGCATCCCCGCCGGCCCATCGATGACCGCGACGATTCTGGCCTCCGTGTGCGGCTGCCTGCTGATGGGCCTCTACGCCAACCGCCCTTTCGCCATCGCGCCCTACATGGGCGAAAACGCATTCATCGCCTTCACCGTCTGCCTCGGCCTCGGCGTTCGCTGGCAGACCGCTTTGGGCGCCATCTTTCTCGCCGGTCTCGCCTTCATCCTGCTCACCGTCTTGCGCCTGCGCCAGTGGCTGGTCGAATCCATCCCTACCTCGCTGCGCTACAGCTTCGCCGTCGGCATTGGACTCTTTCTCACCTTCATCGGATTGAACCAGACTGGCATCGTCGTGCTCGGCGTAGCCGGTGCACCGGTCAAAGCCGGCGCGCTCACTGCCGCTCCGGTTCTGGTGGCCATCTTCGGATTCCTCCTCATCGGAGCTCTGGTGATCCGCAAGGTTCCCGGCGCAATCCTGATCGGAATCGTCACCACCTCACTCCTCGCCTTTGCCACCCGCGTTGCACCGTGGCCCTCCGCGCTCGTCGGAGCCCCCGCATCCATTGCGCCCATCTTTGCGCAAATCGACCTGCGCGGAGCGCTCTCGCCCAAAGCCCTGCCCATCGCGCTCACTATTTTCATCATGGCCTTTGTGGACACCATGGGCACTCTCATCGGCCTCTCCGCCCGTGCCGGATTTCTCGACCAGCGCGGCAACCTGCCGCAGATCGAGCGGCCCATGATGGCCGACGCCATCGCCACCGTCCTCGCGCCTCTGTTCGGCACCACCACCTGCGGCGCTTTCGTCGAATCCGCTACCGGCATCGAAGCTGGCGGACGCACCGGACTGACCGCCGTCGTCGTCGCCATCGGATTCGCGCTCTCCGCCTTTACCGCGCCCTTTGTCTCCGCCATTCCGCCGCAGGCATACGGCCCTGCGCTCATCATCGTCGGCCTCTTCATGCTCGCGCCCATCGCGCGCATCGACTTCACCGATTACACTGAGTCGATTCCCGCCTTCGCCGTCGTCTCGCTGATGTGCTTCACCTACAACATCGCCGTCGGCATCACCGCCGGATTCCTGCTCTATCCCTTCTGCAAATTGGTGCAAGGCAAAGCCCGCCAGATTCACGCGGGCCTATGGATGCTGGCGGCATTATCGCTGCTCTTTTTTGTCTTCTATCCCTACCGTTGAGCAGATTCGCCGTCGCGATCAGCAGCATCGGATGGGTGTATGCTCAACCGAAGGCCAAGAGCCAAGAAGAATAGGAAAGGCTGTAACCTATGCGTGGTTTTATTCTCGGAGTCTTCACAACCATCGTGATACTCGTGGTCGGCGTCGGACTCTACGTGCGTGGCGGAGGAGTTTCCCTCGCAACAACCGGCCCGCTCCTTCCATTGGAGCAAACGCTCGCCAACATGGCGCTACGCGCAAGTATTGGGAAAGCGGCGGATCAGAAAGATCCGCTTCCATTCGATGACAGCAATATGCTGGCGGGCGTGAACGTATACAAAGAACACTGCGCCATCTGCCACGGTGCCCCAGAACGGCCGCGCACAGCGATATCGAAAGGAATGTTTCCTCCGGCGCCTCAGCTCTTCGTACCGTCAGACATGGTGACCGATGATCCGGAGGGCGTGACGTATTGGAAGGTGACACACGGCATTCGACTGTCCGGTATGCCGGGCTTCGCCGGTACGCTATCGGATACCCAACGCTGGCAGGTCACGATGTTAGTGGCTCACGCCGACAAACTTCCAGGCGCAGCCCACGCCGTGTTCGGACATTAGCCAGGCGAGAAACGTTACTTACTCGGGCTCTTCCAGCGCCTCGCTCAGTTCGGCCCATTCGCTCTCCAGAGCCGCAAGGCTGTGCCGCTTTTCTTCCAGTAGCGATGAAACGCGTTGCGTCTCCTCGGCGCTGACGTAGTTGCTCAGCGACTGCTCGGACTCGGCAATCACCGCCTCGGTCTGGCTCACCTCGGCCTCCACCTTCGCCAACCGCTCGGCCATCTGCTTGCGCTTCATCGGATTCACCCGCCGCCTTGGTTCAGATGCCGATTCGGCAACCTGCTCCTCCGCTGCGACGGCAAAGGAGACCGATGCGGAAGCCGCGCGCATCGAAGCGCGCAATGATTCCTCCATCACCTGTGCGCCGTTCTGCTTGCGCCACAAGTAATCCTCGTAGTTTCCCGCATAGATGTTCACCGCGCCGTCGGCAACCTCGAAAACGCGTGTCGCCAACCGGTCAATGAAATAGCGGTCGTGCGAGACAAAAACGCAGGTGCCGGTAAACCTCTGCAGCGACTCCAGCAGCACATCCTTAGCTCGCAGGTCCAGGTGATTCGTAGGCTCATCCAGCAGCAGAAAGTTGGAAGGGTGCAGCAACATCCTTGCCAGCGCATACCGATTGCGTTCGCCGCCGCTGAGCACGCCAATCTTCTTAAACACATCGTCGGCACTGAACAGAAAGCTGCCGAGCAAACTGCGCAACTCGGTCTGCGAGCGCGGTGCAACCAAGTTCAGGTCGTCCAGCATCCGCGCCTCGGTATCCAACTCCTTGTACTGATCCTGCGCGAAGTAATCGACGTCAACGTTGTGGCCAAGCGCGTACTCACCGCCGGTCGCCTGCTCGGTCTGCGCCAGCATCTTGATCATCGTGGATTTTCCCGCGCCGTTCACCCCCACCAGCGCAATGCGCTCGCCGCGCTCGATAGTGAAGTTCACATTGCGCAGCACGTGCTTTTCGCCGTAGCTCTTGCTGACGTTCTTGAACTCCGCGACGATGCGCCCGCTGGGCTTGGGCTGCGGGAAGGTGAAGTGAATCGTCTTCTCATCCTCGGGCACTTCGATGCGCTCGATCTTCTCCAACTCCTTGATGCGGCTCTGTACCTGCTTGGCCTTGGTCGCCTGCGCGCGGAAGCGGTTGATGAACGCCTCCAACTGCTCGATGCGCTCGCGCTGATTGCGGTAAGCCGCGGCCAGCGAATCGCGCCGCTGCTGCTTGTCGCGCAGATACTTGTCATAGTTGCCGCTGTAGAAGTGCACGCCCTTGTTCCATATCTCCACAATCTTCTTCACCGTCACGTCAAGGAAGTAGCGGTCGTGCGAGATGAGAACGTAAGCGTACGGATAGTTGTTCAGATAATCTTCAAGCCAGTTGCGCGTTTCAAGGTCGAGGTGGTTCGTAGGCTCGTCGAGCAGCAGCATGTTCGGTTTTTCCAGCAGCAGCTTGGCCAGCGAAATTCGCATCTGCCAGCCGCCGCTGAACTCTTCGGTCTGCCGCAGCCAATCTTCTTTGCTGAATCCCAGGCCGGTCAGCACGCTCCCAACCTGCGATTCCAAGGTGTACCCGTCGCGGTGCAGAAACTCGCTTTGCACCCGGTGAAACCTGTCGCTCACCTGTTCGTACTCGACGCCTGCCGGATCGATTTCGCTCATCCGCCGCGTCAGCGCTTCCAGCTCGCGCTCCATCGCATGAACGTCGTCAAAGACCGAGAGGCATTCGGCGAACACCGAGCGTCCGCTCAGGTTCAGTCCGTCCTGCGGCAAATATCCCGCGCTCACGCCTTTGCCGCGAGTGATGTTGCCGTAGTCGAGCGATTCGATCTCGGCCAGCACTTTGAGCAGGGTGGATTTCCCTGTTCCGTTGGCCCCCACCAGTCCGATCCGATCCTGGGGGGTGATCAACCAGTTCAAGTTTTCAAAAAGTAGTTTGTGGCCGTAGCGTTTACCGGCATCTGTAAGCTGAATCATTCAGAAGTGAACCGCACTGTGAGTTATCTTCTCATTCTCTCACGGATGGCTAGGTTGGTTCGCCTGTTGCGCCAGCCTTAGCTGCAACTCGAGCGCGCTTTCGGCCTTGGCCTCCTCGGCCCGCCCTTCACCGAGCAAGCATCGCGACAGCAGAACGTGATAGCCGGTCCCGTTGAAGTTCAGGCTGATCGCGCTTCGAGCATAGCTCTCGGCCTCCACAAAATTCTTCGCCTTAATATCCATCAGCGCCAGTTGATACGCGGCAGCGCCGCGCAAACGCCTCGGCGCTCCGGCTTGGACCGCTTGCCCAGCCGCAGGCTCCGTAACCTGCATCACCTTCAGATAAGCTGCCCGCGCCTCATCCAACTGATTTTCGCCATAAAAAATGCCCGCGCGCGTCATCCACAGGTTCGGAGAATTCGGATGGTAGCGCAATCCCTCGTCCAAAATGCTGAGAGCCTTGGGAGTGTCTCCGTCCTCAACGCAGTACCCGGCCGCGTATATTTGCCCAGCCACTTCCAACGGAGAAATCTCATGCACCCGGCTCCACAGCGTTCGGTCGCAATCCCAGTAGCCCATCTCGTGCCAGGTCAGCCCAGCCCACAGAGCCACAACACACATAGCCGCCACCAATCTCGCCTGCGGCGGAAGCTTTCCCAGATGCAACACCGCCCACGCAATCAGCGCGCAAAACGCAAACGACGGAAGGTACAAATAACGGTCGTGCTGCAGCACCATGGGAGCAACAATCACTGCCGGCGCCAGCGTGAGCACAAACCAGAACATCAGGAAAGCGGCAGTCTTCGAACGCCGGAACCTCCACAGCCACACGGCCGCCGCCACCAACAAAAGTATCCCGGCTCCAGGCAGAACGAACCCAAACAGAGTCGGGCGATCCAGAGTCTTTTCCGCATACTCCACGCTCAATCCCCAGGGCAATACCAGGTGCCGGAGGTACCACCAGATCGCAAAGGGAGCCGTCCAGACATTGCTGAGCGTGAAAGTTGGATGAATATATTCGGCGCTCGCACCGGCTGGCTTAATCACCTGATGCCGGATCGCCATATACACCACCCACACCGCCCCGTACGGCACCAACGTACGCAGTATCCGCGAAATCCGTTCTGCCCGCGGCAAGTTCAACCAGAGATAAACCGCGATCAGCACAGGGATGAACACCATCGTCTCTTTGGTGAACATCGCGGCCGCAAACAGGGCCACCGAAGCGGCCCGCCAGCCCGTGGCCGCGCTCTCGTACCACTTCAAAAACGCGATCAGGGACGCAAAGAAAAATACCGCGCCCAGTCCATCCACACAGCTGGAACCGATCCAGGCAACGCTCTCCACCTTGGAGGGATGCAGCCCGAACAACACTGCCGTCAACATCGCCCACCGCTCGTCGCCGAACAGCCGCCGTCCGAACAGATACGCAAGCACAATCACGATTACATGCAGCAAAATCGCGCTCAGGTGCATCCACGCGGGTGCCGCGCTGCCGCCCACATACACCAGCAATCCCCACGTCTGTGCCAGCGGACGGTAATAAACCGAGTGCGCGCTTCCGTCGTAGCCAAAAATGTCGTGGGTGAAAAATTTTGGCACATCGCGCAGCGAAGTCCACGGAGTGATCACGTTGTCGTCATAGACCGGCGCGAATCCAATTGCGCGCGCGTAGAGCCCCAAGACTAGAAGCAGCCCAATCCGGCTCAACCAGCGTACGCTGAGCAGCGTAGCGGCGATTCTCGACCAGCGCGACCCATCGCAGAGGGCGGAAACATCCCCGCTCCGCTCCGCCTCACCAGTCGCAGCGCGGGCCGAGTTCGGCTCTGCTGAAAGCTTTTCGATGGACATGATTTTAGATGAAGTCTAGCTCAGGCCAGCCCGATTTCCGAAGCAGATTCCCGGTCGCCGAGCCATTCCTGCATTACCAAAGCTGCGGCACATCGCAGTTCGCGATATAATCAATGCAGCATAGTAGCATTCCTGAGTTTTCGTTCCCTCGCTTCCTAACCGAATCGTGCAACGGACTCGCGGCAGAGTTCAGAGTTCCCCTGCCTTACTCGCGCGCCGCCAGCGCAGCGCCACGCAACCAGTTCGCCACACATTTAAGGATAAACAGTTTGACCACCCAGATTCGCAACATCGCCATCATCGCCCACGTTGATCACGGTAAGACCACGCTCGTTGACTCCATGCTACGCCAGAGCGGCGTATTTCGCGCCAACCAGGAGATGGTGGATCGCGTCATGGATTCCAACGATCTCGAACGCGAGCGCGGAATCACCATTCTCGCAAAAAACACAGCCGTGATTTACCACGACTTCAAAATCAACATTGTGGACACTCCCGGCCACAGCGATTTCGGTGGAGAGGTCGAGCGCGCTCTGAAGATGGTCGATGGCGTCATGCTGCTGGTCGATGCCAGCGAAGGCCCGCTTCCCCAGACCCGCTACGTGCTCGCCAAGGCCCTGGAAGCCCACCTCCAGCCCATCGTTGTCATCAACAAGATTGACCGTCCCGACGCCCGCGCCGCGGAAGTGCTCAACGAGGTCTATGACTTGTTCATCGATCTCGACGCCGAAGAGTCGCAGCTTGATTTCCCCGTGCTCTACACCAACGGCAAACTTGGCACCGCAACCACCGACCTCGCCGTACCCGGCACCGATCTTCAGCCGCTCTTTGAAGCCATCGCCAAGACCATCCCCGCCCCCGCCGGAGACAGTGCCGCGATCCTGCAAATTCTAGTCGCCAATCTCGACTACAGCGATTACCTCGGCCGCCTCGCCATCGCGCGCGTCTTCAACGGCACCTTGCGTACGGGCGAAGAGGTCGGCATCGCCAAGCTGAACGGTGAAATCGAGAAGGTCAAGATCACAAAGCTCTTCAGCTTCAGCGGACTCAAGCGCACCGACATCACTGAAACCGATCTCGGCGACATCGTCGCCATCGCTGGCGTCACCGGCATCACCATCGGCGAAACCATCACCAATTTCGAGACGCCCGATCCCCTGCCCCCTATCCTCATCGACGAGCCCACCATTGCAATGCAGTTCGTCGTCAACACCTCGCCGTTCTGCGGACGCGAAGGCCAGTACGTTACCTCGCGCAATCTCGGTGAGCGCCTGGAGAAGGAATTGCTCACCAACGTTTCTATTCGCGTAGATCAGACCGCGCCGGATACCTTCACGGTCATGGGTCGCGGTGAGTTGCAGCTCGCCATCCTCATCGAAATGATGCGGCGCGAAGGTTTCGAACTCGCCGTCGGCAAGCCTGAGATTGTCACCCGCACCATCGGCGGCAAGCTCATGGAGCCGGTCGAGATGCTCACCGTTGACATCCCCGAGGAGTACATCGGCGTCGTCATCGAAAAGCTCGGAGCCCGCAAGGCCGAGATGCGCAAGATGCACAACCACGGCTATGGCCGCGTGCGCATCGAATTCCGTGTCCCCAGCCGCGGCCTCATCGGCCTGCGCAGCGAGATGCTGACCGAAACCCGCGGAACCATCGTCATGAATTCACTCTTCGATGGCTACACCGAATGGCAGGGAAGCATTCCTCATCGCGCCGCCGGCGTTCTCACCTCGGATCGCACCGGCTCAACCACCACCTACGCCCTCAACGCGCTGCAGGAGCGCGGCGAGCTGTTTGTCGCCCCCGGTGTGGAAGTCTACGAAGGCATGATCGTCGGTCAGCACTCGCGCGAGAACGATCTCGACGTCAACGCTGTGCGCGAGAAGAAGCTCACCAACATGCGAGCCTCCACCTCCGACGAAGGCGTTCGCCTCATCCCCTACCGCACCCTCAATCTCGAACAGAGTCTGGAATTCATCGCCGACGACGAGTTGGTCGAAGTCACCCCCAAGTCGCTCCGTCTGCGAAAGAAGATTCTGCAAGCTGGCCGCCGCCCCCGCAAGGGTACTGAGCCAGTCGCCTCCTCGGTGTAATCGCCGGCCGCATCAGATGAAAGAAAAGTCCCCCAGTCATTCGGGGGACTTTTTCTTCTGCGCTTCCGTCCACTACGAAACTTTTCTAACTAATACCACCCGACTGACAGTCCTGCTTCTTCTCCAAACGCTCGCGGCGGTTTTCAATCAAGATGCGCAGGATATACAGCACAACCACGGTATTGCCCGCCAGCACCCCGAACCGGATCCAGTGCGGATGCACGATCAGTGCAAATAATTCGACCGGAATATACACCCCGCCTGAAATCACGGCAAACCACTCCGCCCAGCGCCGCTCATTCCACAGTCCGTACGCCTCCACAATGCGGCACGCCGCATAGGCCAGCCCCACCGACACTGCGGTCCAGATGCCGCGTCCCGTCGTGCGGTCGGCCAAGTCATAGAACCAGTCCGCAACCCGAGAGTCTGGATTCAGCCTTAACCATCCCGTCAGGTGATCCACCACCGAATCCAGGTCTTTGTGCAGCAGCGACAGCAATACCACGCAGAGCGCAATCACCGCCACGCCTTTCAGCGCCTCTATGACCGCCACCATCCGCAAGCCATATTTGTGGCTCATCTTCGCCATTCGCCGCACTTCACCTGAAAATTGCCAATCGGGGACTAAATCCAATTTACACGACCGCGCCACATTCGCTGCAAGAATACCATCCGCACCCATGTTCCCGGGCCATGTTGCCGAATGCCGCTTTCCAAACCATCGAACCCCCGCAGGATTTACTCCCAATCCGGCGTCTGAATCCCAAATCCAGCGACGCGAATCCGCTCCACTCGCTTTGTCCAGCCATCCGAATGAGCTTTCAGGCTAAGATACATAGATGAAGGTTCTTACCAAATTCCTGCTCTCGGCCTACGCGCCCCAACACTTTCCTCCCGCCGAGTTGCCGGAGATCGCTTTTCTTGGCCGCTCCAATGTCGGTAAGTCCAGCCTGATCAATTCCCTGGTGAGCGCCAAGATCGCCAAGACCAGCAACACTCCCGGACGCACCCAGGCAATCAATTTCTTCGAGATTCGCTGGCCTGGCCGTCCTCGTCCCGAACTTATCTTTGCCGATCTTCCCGGCTACGGATACGCTCGCGTGCCCCGCGAGATCTCCCGTAGCTGGCCCGAGTTTATCGAGCCCTACCTCGCCGAGCGCCGCACCCTCAGCCTCTGCCTCTGCCTGGTGGACGCCAATATTCCGCCGCAGCCCTCAGACACCCACATGATCGACTACTTGCGCCAGACCCAGCGACCTCTGCTCGTGGTCGCCACCAAAGCCGACCGCGTCGGAACCCGCATTCACGCCTCGCTCAATGCCCTTGCCCGAGCCCATGGCGTCGATTTCGTCCTCCCTTACTCGGCGAAGAGCGGCCTCGGGCAGGACGAACTCTGGAAGCGGCTGCGCGCCGTCAGCCCCGCCGCCAGCAGCGAGAGCGCCTGAGCCAGCTTTTCCTACCTGCCATGCCGCAAAATGTCACAAACTTTCCCGACGTCGTCACAACGGCTTCTCTGCATACTCACAATGATCAGCCTGCATTGTCACAATTTCCCATTTTTGAATTCAGCTTCTCACGTATCACCACTTCCTAACCGCCATGTTCGAAATCACAACTAACCAACAGAAACAAATACCTTTACGTAATTTTCACCAAAGACTTTCTGGTTTGTACCGCATCAGATAGTGGAAATTCTTTTCAAAATCGTAGTATGATGAGTTGATATTGTGATTCAGTCGAACTCGTTAGACCGAGTGGGTTTATAGCGAGACGGACGTGCGGAGGCGCGCAAGGCTGTCATCAGGTCCGCGCCATATCCGCCAACTTGAAGGGCTGTGCTGTGGATTGATTCCAACGCCCTCATAAATTTGATATCCCACTCGAACATTCCATCGCAGAGATAAGGACAACTTCCATGGCTAAGAGACGTGGTAATCCCAACTGGGGCAAGCCGGAACCAATCGGCCCCGTAACTCCCACTATCACCGAGTTTGAACAGGTCGTCCGCGAATTCAAGCTGACCCCGGATCAGTACCTTCGTTCTACCCGTCTGCGCGAATGGGCACGCCGAAACAAAAATTCCAAGTACATTCCCGAGCCGCTGCTTGAAGCCTGGGGCTTTGAAATCGAATCCACGCTGTAACGCTTGTATCCCCAGAGAGCATAGCCTTGATCAGGCCGCCTTCATGGCGGCCTTTCTCTTGCCCGTTCCACCGCCAAACATCGATTCCGGCGCCTGACTTATACTTTCCTATGCATATTTCCGGATCTTGGATTCTGTTGATCTTTATCACCCTGTCAACCGCCCTGATCCTTCTGGTATTGCACCTCACCAAGCTCGGCTTGCTGATCCATCAGCATATTCCGGAGCGTCCGCACCGCCGCCTTTTTCTCGCATCGGTCAGTTTCTTCATTACGTTCCTTGCGGTGCGGCTGTTGGTGGCCTCCATCACTCATCACATCGGCCCATTCGGCTATGTTGAGATGGGGGGTCGGCACATCCACCACTTGGTTTGGGGAATTTTTATCCTCCTCATTTGCGGCTATGCCGAACTGGCGGAAGTGGGCACGGGCAGCAGTGCGCTCTCGATCCTCATGAGCCGGTTGCTGGCCTTGGCCTACGGCGTGGGCGCAGCGCTGACGCTGGATGAATTTGCACTCTGGCTGAACCTGGACGCGGCGGCCTACTGGTCACGGCAGGGTCGGGAGAGCATCGATGCCATCGTACTTTTTGGGGCCTTGCTCGCGATCGGAACCTGGGGTGCCCCCTTATTTCGCCGCCTGATTTTTTCCCGCGACGCTTCGCCTCCCCCAAAAGCAGGAATGTGACCCCGGTTTTACCCCAGCCAACATCCAGCAACTCTGGCGCAGGTGCTAGAATCCGGAGTGTATGAGTCCAAACCCACCTTTCTGTAATGTTCCTGCCGCGCTGGAAGAGATGCGCGCTGGACGCATGGTCATCGTCGTCGATGACGAGGATCGCGAGAACGAAGGCGACCTCACCATGGCCGCCGAAAAAGTTACTCCCGAGGCCATCAACTTCATGGCCCGCTTCGGCCGCGGACTCATCTGCCTCTCCCTCACCGAGGAGCGCTGTGACTACCTGCGCCTCGGCCCCATGACCAACGCCAACGAGTCGCCCTTCGGCACCGCTTTCACCGAATCCATCGAAGCCCGCGACGGCGTCACCACCGGCATCAGTGCCGCCGACCGTGCCCGCACCATCCAAGTTGCCGTCGATCCCGCCTCGCGTCCTTCCGACTTGGTGCGCCCCGGCCACATCTTTCCCCTGCGGGCTCGTAAAGGCGGCGTCCTGGTCCGCGCCGGACAGACTGAAGCCTCCGTCGACTTGGCCCGCATGGCTGGACTCGACCCCTCAGGCGTCATCTGCGAGATCATGAGTGAGGACGGAAGCATGGCGCGCGTCCCCGAGCTTGCCGATTTCTGCCGCCAGCACCAGCTCAAGATGATCACCACCGCCGAGGTCATCCGCTACCGCATGGCCAACGAGCGTCTCGTCGAGCGTCAGGGCGAAGCCATCGTCCCAACCCGCTACGGCGACTTCCGCATGATCGCCTATCGCTCCGCCCTCGACGGCCACTCCCACGTCGCTCTCGTGCGCGGCGATCTCGAAGCCGATGGAGACTCACCGGCACTGGTCCGCATGCACTCCCATTGCCTCGTAGGCGACGTCTTCGGAGCCACCTGGTGCGAGTGTGGTGCCGTCCTTGACCAGTCGCTGCGCCGCATTGCTCAGGAGAACCGCGGCGCCGTCATCTACTTTCACCAAACCTCGCTTGGCTTCACCGTTGTGCCGCTGGCCGGCAAGCCCAGCTTGCAGTTCCATCATGACCGCGCTCTGCCCACCCTGCCCGAAAACCAGCGCACCCGCCAGCGCGACGTCGGCATCGGCGCTCAGATCCTGGCCGACCTCAAACTTCGCCGCATCCGTCTGCTCACCAATCATCCCCGCCGCGTCGCCGCCCTCGAGGGCTTCGATATCGAGATCACCGAACACATCTCCCTGCGCGCCACCGAGACCGTCAGGTAGCAACGCCACCTCCCGGCGCCGTGTCCGCAGTCGCCAGGAAACGCCGAGTCGTTGACTTTGCTCCTCGGCCTCTATGCCGTCTTCCGGCTGGAAACCTTCCCTCCTCTCGTCGTATCAAAGACAAAGTGGCTCAGCAGGTGCTCTCCGCACGGCGCAACCTGCAATCCCGCCATGGGAGGTTCGGCATGAATACAACCATTCAAACAGGCCTTGCTCTTCTAACTGCGGTCGCCCTTAAAGTGTTGGGAGCAATCGTTATTTGGTTCGTCGGACGATTTTTAATCCGCTTCGCCATCAACGTCATGGGGCGAGCGCTGAATCGGCAGAACCTTGACCGAACGCTTGTGGCCTACATCGAGTCCGCGCTTGGCATCCTGCTGAATGTCGTCCTCGTCGTTGCCTTACTCGGCTTCTTCGGCGTTGAGACGGCGTCCTTTGCGGCGCTGCTGGTAGGCGTGGGACTCGCCATCGGGGCGGCGTGGAGCGGCCTTCTCGCAAATTTCGCAGCCGGATTCTTTCTCCTGGTTCTGCGGCCTTTCAAGGCGGGCGACTATGTGGAGGCCGGGGGTGTGACCGGTACTGTCGAGGCAATCGGCCTCTTCACCACAACCCTCAACACTCCCGCGAACGTGGTGGCCATCGTCGGTAACGCAAAGGTCTTCGGAGACACAATCCAGAATTACACGCGCAATGACTATCGCCGCGTAGACCTTACCGTCGGACTCTCCCATGACGTTGATCCAAGTCAGGCTATCGCGCTGCTGCAGGATGGAATTGCCGGCATTGCGAACGTACTTTCCACCCCAGTCCCCGTAATCGAGGTCTTTGAGTTCACCTTGGCCGGGCCCCAACTCGTGGTTCGCCCATTTTGCGCCAACGAGCATTACTGGCAGGTTTATTTCGACACCAACCGGATGATCCGCAACACCTTCGGCAAGGCTGGCTTCCCGGCTCCGGAATATCATCACGCCGTGCGTGGCAACCTTCAAGCCGAAGCAGCGCGGGACCTGAAAAACGCGGCCTGAGACAGCTAAGCAATCGCACAAAAAAAGGGCTCCGCATGGCGCGGAGCCTTTCCCATCAGAGAGCTGTTACCAGTTCCCCTATACCTTGTTTGCAGAAGCCGTTTCGCTCACCCACTCCAGCTTGACTTCCTGCGGAATGATGCCTTTTTCGTGACCCATGTTGAGCAGTTTGGCCACCGCTTCACGGCCATCGTCACCGTAGTCCAGGGTGCGCTCGTTCACATACATGCCTACGAACTTGTCGGCGTCTCTGGCGTCCAGATCGCGGGCAAACTGCATCGCGTACTCCAGCGCCTGCTCGCGGTTATCCAGCGCGTGCTGAATGCTGTCGCGCAGCGCCTTGCAAACCTTGGCGATCGTCTCCGCTCCCAAGTCCTTGCGAATGGCGTTGGCGCCCAGCGGCAGCGGCAATCCGGTCAACTCGCGCCACCACTTGCCCAGATCGACAATGCGGTTCAGTCCGCACTTGTCGTAGGTAAGCTGGCCTTCGTGGATAATCAGCCCGGCGTCGTACTTGCCTTCCAGCACTGCGGGCATGATCTTGTCGAAGGGGACCACCTCGGTCTGAATTCCGGGTGCGAAGAGCTTCAGCGCCAGCACGGCAGTCGTCAGCGTGCCAGGGATGGCGATCTTCAGCTTCTTCACCTCGTCCAGCGTGTAGGCCTTGGGAGCGACGATCATCGGGCCGTAGCCATCGCCTACGCTGCCGCCGCTTGGCATCAGCGCATACCGGTCCTGCAGGTACGGATAGGCGTGGAACGAGATCGCCGTCACCTCGAAGTAGGCCTCCGCGATCGCCTTATGGTTCAGCGTCTCAATGTCGCAGAGAACGTGGGTGAACTTGAGCCCGGGCACCCGAACCTTGTTGGTTGCCAGGCCGTAGAACATGAACGCGTCGTCCGAATCCGGACTGTGCGCAATTTTGATTTCGATCGCTTGAGAAGCGCTGGAGCTCATAACCCTTATTTTTCCGGGAGCCTAAAAGGCCCGCCCATGGAGTGCCAATGATGTGCCGCCCTGGTTTACCCGCGCGGCGTAATACTTCAATCCTACGGACCCGCTTCGGGTCCGCCGCAAATCACCGTCGGGAGCCATTACGGCAAGCTCCCATGTCTGCTTTCCTGCGAGGCTTCTGCGGAATTCCTGGCCTGTGCCCGTCGCGACTTTAACTGCCACCGGACGCGAACAAACACTGCAATCGCCACTCCGGTAAGAGCAGCTACCGACAATGCCAGAATCGCAAAAAGAACCTTGATGATCACAGGGTTCTAGCATAACAGAGTAGTGCGACTATCCCCGTCCCCACCCTCGTAGATTTCCGCACGATCGTACCCAGTGCGACCGGATGGCGTGCGGCCGGCCGTCTCGAAACTCAGGGAGCCCAAATACGTGGTATTATCTTGTATACACAAAAGTCACGGCTTGCTCGGAGTGCAACGATTTTCGCCTCGCCGGCAGGCTGATTATCGCATTGATTCCTATGTTCATGTACTCGCATCCTGACTCCCTCGACTTCAAAGCAAAACAGTCGCTTCCGTTTCTTGCCTCTCTCTCCCTGCAATTTGCGCTGCTCGCGGCTCTCTGTTGCATTCCTGTTTCGCAGATGTACGGCCCGTCCTTGCGCTCAAACGTCGCACGTTCATCCTCGATCACACCAATTTATTTCCATAAAGACGCAGTCACCGTCGCACCAGCCCCGGAACCTGCCCCGCTTACGGCGCAGCCTGCTCCTGAGCTGCCCAGTGCATCGACGCCAAAGACCGCGCCGGAAGCGAATGCCGAAGCCGAAACCACAGCGGACAGCACCGCAGGCGACAGCTCTGGCGATGGTGAAGGACAGGGCTTGGCGCCATTTCCAAGCTGGCGTATGAACGCCACCCCCACCGGCTTCGCAGGCATGCACCACCAGATCAAGAATGCCATGCCGGTCTTCACCCCCGAGCCGCCAATCCTGCACGGCAAAGTCCCCGAGTCTGCTCGCGGAAAAGACCTCGTTATGGAAGTGTTGATCGATGATCAGGGTTCAATTGTTACGGCCCAAGTCCTGCAAGGGGTTGGATACGAGATTGAGAGCTCGGTCGTGCAAACGCTTCGGCGCTGGATTTACATTCCCGCCAAAATTAATGGGGTTGCTGTCGCCTCGCGTCAGAAAGTGCACTTCCACTTCCCCAGTTAATACCGCTTCGGGAGCCGGCTGTTCTACTCTGCACGGTCCAGCTCCCTACTTATGCATCGCCGCTTCCACTTCCTCAGCCGTGTGCGGCAACTCAGCGGTCAGATTCACCAGCCTGCCGCTCTCATCCAGCATCACGATGTCTTCGATCCTCACCCCAATTTTTTCTTCCGGAATATAAATTCCCGGCTCCACCGTGAACACGTCCCCTTTGTCCACCGGACCTGCGCCCACGTCATGCACCTCCAGGCCCACGCGATGCCCGAGCCCGTGAATGAAGTATTTGCCCAGTGGCTCGCCGTGCAGGTCCTTGCCATGGCCGTTGATGTAGTCGTAGGCGACCTGATAGAGCGACTCCGGCCCTGCTCCGCTCAGCGTGCTTTTGCCCGCCACCACTGCCTGCATCACCGCCCGTTGCGCACCCAGCACCACGTTGTAGATCTCGCGCTGGCGGGCCGTAAAGTGTCCATTGGCCGGCAGGGTGCGCGTGATGTCGCTGGCATACATCGCA
The DNA here is from genome assembly GCA_963838135.1 of uncultured Acidobacteriota bacterium. Lineage (GTDB taxonomy): Bacteria > Acidobacteriota > Terriglobia > Terriglobales > Acidobacteriaceae > TOLSYN. The sequence goes on from CAWIPV010000001.1 coordinate 1,047,534, forward strand.
TACTCGCCCGCCACGTCCATCAGCACCACCTCGCCGTTGTGAATTTCGTGAGAATTTTCCGAGTAGTGCAGCACCGTCGAATCCAATCCAGCTCCCACAATCGGCGCATACGCCGGACGCTCGCAGCCTCCGTCCTGAAACTTGTACTGCATCAGTGCCGCGATCTGATATTCAAACAATCCCGGCCTCATCGCCTGCATCGCCGCCCGATGTCCTGCAATGGAAGCCTGGGTAGCGTGGCGAATCCGTTCGATCTCTCCCCCATCCTTGTGCTTGCGCAGCTCCGCGATCTTGTCCTCGACGCCCACGTAGGTCACGTAATTAGGAAACGCATTGCTCCGCTTCAGCCATTCCAGCGGAGCCGTTGAGGGAGTTGCCTCCGGTGCCTCGGCTATCGCGGAATAAATCACCACTCGCGGCTGCGGCACAATCCGGCGCAGCAGTTCGCGCATCTGATCCAGGCTCGCCACCCGGTCAAAGCCAGTGATCGCAGCCGCATTCGCATCGTCGGCCGCCAGCTTTGGCCCGGTCCATTTTTCCTGTGTCGGGTTATGTGGCGGCAGAAAGAGAATCTCGGTGTACGGGCGTGCCGGAGCGTCGCCCTTGGCTTCCATCGCCGGTGCGATCACCACCGCGCCACCTGGCTCGGCCCAGCCCGTCAGATAAAAGAAATTATTGTCCTGCCGGAAGCCATAGATCGCACTCGGCCCCTCGGATTCGGTCGCAGCAAACAGCACCGCCACCCCTCCATCCAGCTTCTTGGAGAGCGCAACCCTTCGCGCGCGGTAGTCCGCGCCCGCCTGACGGTCGAGTGCAAACAGCCTGGTTGTGAGTACAGAGGCGCTCAACAAAGCGCAGAACAGGAGAAGCAGCAACCTTGCGCGGAACTTCATGGATGCCGAGTATAAACCGCGAGCCTCACCAGGGCTAGACGTGCGCCGCTGGGAGCCGACCCGCTCTCTTAAACGCCCACCGGAAACGGCTTGACGTGCTCCGCCTCATTACTGCTGTCGGCCTGCCCAAACAGCTCAAAGCGCCCTTGCAACAGCGACATCAATCCTGTGTACCAGTAGCCGTACACAAACAGAACCAGGAACGGAACCGTAATGTAGTTCTCGTTGGCAATCGCATACCACACCGTCATCGCAAAGTAGCAGCCCACCGCCAGTTCGATCCAAGGGATCGCCCCCAGCCGCTTGCGATATTTCCGCGCCGCCGCCACCGCCGCGCTCTTTTGTCCCTTGCTCTGCACGCTGTACTTCGGGGTGCGGGCAAACGCCGACTGCTTCCCTACCAGCGCCTCAATCACTCCCTTGGAGTTGGTGATCGTCAACCCGATTCCCAGCGCCATCAGGAACGGCAGGTAAAAAATCGTCCTCCACCAGCGTGTCGGATACAGTTCCTTCTGCGAAACCAGATAGAAGCTCGAGATGGAAAACGTCGAAGCCAGAAACAGTGGGATGTCGATGTACATCATCTGAAACCAGCCCTGATAAAAACGAATGATCATCGCCGGCAGCAGCAGCACCGAGAGCATAATCATCAGCGGGTAGCTCAGATTCGCCGTCAAGTGGTACCACGCCTCGATCTTCTCTCTTCGGCTCACCGGCGACTTCATCAACTTGGGCAGATCCTTGATCGCGCACTGAATCAATCCCTTGGCCCAGCGCACCTGCTGCGTCTTGAAGGCCGTCATCTCAATCGGCAGCTCCGCCGGGCACTCCACGTCCTGCAGGTACAGGAATTGCCAGCCCTTCAACTGGCTGCGATAGCTCAGGTCGGTGTCTTCGGTCAGTGTGTCGTGCTGCCAACCACCCGCCTCTTCAATGGCCTGGATGCGCCACATTCCCGCCGTACCGTTGAAGTTGAAGAAAACTCCCGCGCGCGAGCGCCCGCCGTGCTCCAGCACAAAGTGCCCATCCAGCAGAATCGCTTCTACTTCGGTCAGGAACGAGTAATGCCGGTTGATGTGGGTCCAACGCGTCTGCACCATCCCAATGCCAGGCTCGGCAAAGTGGTGAATCACCTTCATCAGCCAGTCGCTGTGCGGAGTAAAGTCGGCGTCGAAGATGGCGACGAACTCGCCCTTGGCGCTCTTCAATCCATGCTCCAGCGCACCTGCCTTAAAGCCGGTACGGTCGGTGCGATGGATGTGAACAATGTCGTGTCCCAGTGCGCGATAGCGGGCCACCACGTCTGCGGCCACGCCCACCGTCTCGTCGGTCGAATCATCCAGCAACTGGATGTCCAGCCGATCGCATGGATAATCCAGCTTGCAGATCGACTCCACCAGCCGGTCCACCACAAACTGCTCGTTAAAGATGGGCAACTGGATGGTCACCCGAGGCAGTTGGGCGAACGTCGATTTCGGTGCCGTCGTCTTGTTCTTGCGATACCTGTAGTACAACCACACCAGTTGATAGCGATGGAAGCCATAGGCGGCCAGAATCACCAGCACGATAAAGTACGGAATCAGCAGCGCCAGGTCGAAGCCGTTAACATGGTACAGCCCCTTGAATGCGGGGTTGGTCTGCTTCTGCAAGAACTGGACAACCGGGTTTGGCCGCGGTGCCAGCGCGATCATGGACGCAAAGTGAGTGATCAACGAGTATCCCGAAAGAGCTGGATTAGGCCGGATGCCATAATATCCCGGAAAAGTTGATTGTACCCGAATCGCCCCCCACCTTTGCAGCCGGGCCGCTCATTTTGTGTGTCTCCCAGCGCCAGCAGCCGGAGCAGCATCTCTCGCCAGCGCCGCAGCCGGAGCGGCATCTCCCGCCGCGTACCCGGCGCGACTTGTCCCCACTTGCTTTTCCCCTCCAGACGGTAACTCTGCTCCACTACGGAACACTTCGGGCCAAACATGTCTGGCTGGCCACTGCTTTCGAGCTCGGCGATGGAACTTTCCAGAAATTCTCTTTCAGGTTGTGAGATAGGTCACAGCCTAATGTGGTCCCGCCGTAGTCGAATGACCGTTGCGAATCAAGACGCATGCGGCAAATAAGCGCAAAACCAGCTCTGATGAGATCCGGAAACGGTTCTGGCGCGCATTTCCGCATATTCCCTGGAGGACCGTTTCATGAGTCGGACCAAAGTGACCATCGACGGCAACGAAGCCGCCGCTTACGTCGCACATAAGACAAACGAAGTCATCGCCATCTACCCCATCACTCCTTCGTCCGGCATGGGCGAACTCAGTGATCAATGGTCCTCCGACGGCCAGACCAACATCTGGGGCTCCATTCCTCAGGTGGTCGAGATGCAGAGCGAGGGCGGTGCCTCGGGAGCCCTCCACGGTGCCCTGCAGGGTGGCAGTCTCGCCACCACCTTCACCTCGTCGCAAGGCTTGCTGCTCATGATCCCCAACATGTATAAGATCGCCGGCGAACTTACCCCGTGCGTCATCCATGTCGCGGCCCGCTCCATCGCCGCCCAGGGACTTTCCATCTTCGGCGATCACCAGGATGTCATGGCCGTCCGCCAGACCGGATGGGCGCTGCTGGCTGCCAACAATGTCCAGGAGGTAATGGACACCGCCCTCATCGCCCAGGCCGCAACCCTCGAGGCGCGCGTTCCCTTCGTACATTTCTTTGACGGCTTCCGTACCTCGCACGAAGTTGGCAAGGTCGAGCAACTTACCAAGGAAGACATGCTCGCCATGTTGCCCGAGGAACCCATCCGTCAGCAGCGTCTTCGTTCGCTCTCGCCCGACCATCCAGTTCTCCGCGGCACCGCCCAGAATCCGGATGTGTACTTCCAGGCGCGCGAGACCGTCAATCCCTACTACCTCGCCGTGCCCACCATTCTGCAAAATGCGATGGACCGCTTCGCCGGGATCGCCGGACGCCAGTACAAACTCTTTGAATACGTCGGTGCAGCCGATGCCGACCGCGTCGTCATTCTCATGGGCTCGGGCTGCGATGTCGCAGAAGAGACCGTGAACTACCTGCTAGCCCAGGGAGAAAAGGTCGGCGTCCTCAAGATTCGCCTATTCCGTCCTTTCTCCACCGAGCACTTCCTCGCCGCGCTACCGGCCACGGTGCGCAGCATTGCCGTACTCGACCGCACCAAGGAGCCCGGTTCCCTCGGCGAGCCGCTCTATCAGGAAGTCCTGACCGCCCTGGCCGAGAGCGTTGCTGCCGGAACCCTCGCTGCCATGCCGCGCATCGTCGGCGGTCGTTATGGTCTCTCTTCCAAAGAGTTCACCCCCGCCATGGTCAAGGCTGTGCTGGACAATCTTTCCCAGCCCGTCCCGCACAATCACTTCACCGTCGGAATCAATGACGATGTGACCCACACCTCGCTTGCCTATGATCCGAAGTTCTCTGCCGAGGATCCCCGCACCGTTCGTGCTCTCTTCTTCGGACTCGGCGCCGATGGCACCGTCGGTGCCAACAAGAACTCCATCAAGATCATCGGCGAAGACACGGATAACTATGCTCAGGGCTACTTCGTTTATGACTCGAAGAAGTCCGGCTCCGTCACCACCTCGCACCTGCGCTTTGGCCCCAAGCCGATTCGCTCCAGCTACCTGATTACCAGCGCCAGCTTTGTCGCCTGTCACCAGTTCAACTTCCTCGAGCGCATTGACGTGCTCAGGGGTGCAGCCGAAGGCGCCGTTTTCCTCCTCAACAGCCCGTTCGGCAAGGATGAAGTCTGGGATCAACTTCCCCGTCCCGTGCAGCAGCAGATCATCAGCAAGAAGCTCAAGTTCTACATCATCGATGGTTACACCGTGGCCAAGGAAACCGGCATGGGCCAGCGCATCAACACCATCATGCAGACCTGCTTCTTCGCCATCTCCGGCGTGCTCCCGCGCGACGAGGCGATCGATGCCATCAAGAAGGCGATCAAGAAGACCTACGGCAAGCGTGGAGAGGACGTCGTGCAGAAGAACTTCGCCGCCGTCGACAGCACTCTTGCCAATCTCTTCCAGGTCGACGTTCCGGCCAAGACCACCAGCACGGTCGAGCTCCGTCCCCCGGTTCCCGCCCAGGCTCCTGCGTTCGTGCAGAATGTTCTGGCGACCATGATCCTCGGCGACGGCGACAATGTTCCGGTCAGCATGCTTCCCGCCGATGGAACCTATCCCACCGGCACCGCGCAGTGGGAGAAGCGCAACATCGCCCTGGAAGTTCCCGAGTGGGACGAGGCACTCTGCATCCAGTGCGGCAAGTGCGTGCTCGTCTGCCCGCACGCCGTCATCCGCGCCAAGGTTTATCCCAGCGATCTGCTGGCCTCGGCGCCACAGGGTTTCAAGTCCGCCGAGCCCAAGTGGAAGCAGTTTGCAAACTACAAATACTCCCTGCAGGTTGCGCCGGAAGATTGTACCGGCTGCGCTCTCTGCATCGAGGCTTGCCCGGTAAAGTCCAAGAGTGAAGCCAAGCATCGGGCCATCAACATGGTCCCCCAGCCTGAGATTCGCGAACGCGAAGCACGCAACTGGGATTTCTTCCTCACCCTGCCCGAGATTGGGCGCGAGCAGCTTGCGCTCAGCCAGGTCAAAGACGTGCAACTCCTCCAGCCGCTCTTCGAGTTCTCCGGCGCCTGCGGTGGTTGCGGCGAAACTCCGTACATCAAGCTGCTCACCCAGCTTTTCGGAGATCGCGCCGTCATCGCAAACGCCACCGGTTGCTCCTCGATCTACGGCGGCAATCTGCCCACCACCCCCTACTCCCAAAACAACCAGGGCCGCGGCGTCGCATGGTCCAACTCGCTCTTTGAGGACAACGCCGAATTCGGCCTTGGTATCCGGCTCTCGATCGACAAGAATCGCGATTACGCCCGCGAGTTGCTCGTTCGCCTGGCCGCAAAGCTGCCCGAAGAACTGGTGAAAGCGCTGCTCGCGAAATCCGATCGTGGCGAAGCCTCAATTGGCGCGCAACGCCAGCGCGTCGTCCAGCTCAAGCAGGCATTGGCAAAGCTCGATCTAGTCGAAGCCCGCGCCCTGCTTGATGTGGCCGATAACCTGGTGGACAAGTCGGTCTGGATCGTCGGTGGCGATGGCTGGGCCTATGACATTGGCTTCGGTGGTCTCGATCACGTCATTGCCTCCGGACGCAACGTCAACATCCTCGTTCTCGATACCGAGGTGTACTCCAACACCGGCGGTCAGGCGTCGAAGGCGACTCCGCGCGCCGCCGTCGCCAAGTTCGCCGCCGGCGGCAAGCCGGGTCCCAAGAAGGATCTTGCGCTCATTGCCGCCAGCTATCCGGCGTACGTGGCGCGTGTCGCCATGGGCTTCAGTGACGCCCAGACCCTCAAGGCATTCAACGAAGCCGAAGCCTTCGATGGTCCGTCGCTCATTCTTGCCTACAGCCATTGCATCGCTCACGGCTATGATCTGGTCGACGGGCTCGAACAGCAGAAGCTTGCTGTGCAGAGTGGACACTGGCCGCTGTTCCGCTTTAACCCGGATGCCGCGCCAGGCCAACCGGACTTCGTCCTTGATAGCCGTGCGCCCAGCATTCCGCTTGAGCAGTACGTCTACAATGAGACTCGCTATACCATGCTTCGCCAAGCCAGTCCCGAGTCGGCAAAGCATCTTCTCGCTGAAGCTCAGCAGGATGCCGTCGCTCGTTGGAAGGGTTACGAGGCTTTGGCGCAAACCTCCGCTGCCGCTGCCGCCGCTGAACTAGCCGCGGTTGGAAAGGACGCTAAGTAATGATCGATCTATCCACAAAATACCTTGGAATGGATCTTCGCAATCCGCTCGTCGTCTCCGCCTCGCCTCTGTCCAAGGAGATAGCGAATCTGCGACACATGGAGGACGCCGGCGCCGCCGCCATCGTTCTCTACTCGCTCTTCGAGGAGCAGATCAACATCGAGTCCAATGAACTCGATCGCTATCTTTGGGACGGCAGCGATGTCAGTGCCGAGAGCACCTCGATGTTTCCCGATCTCGCCAACTACAACATCGGTCCTGACGCCTACCTCGAACACATTCGTCAGGCAAAGCAGGCGGTTTCGATTCCAATCATCGCTTCGCTCAACGGTGTCTCGCGCGGAGGCTGGGTCAGCTACGCCCGCGAGGCAGAGCAGGCCGGAGCCGATGCCATCGAGCTAAACGTCTATTTCGTCGCCGCCGATCCCCGATCCACGGCCGACGACGTGGAAAAGCTTTATATCGACCTCGTCACTGAGGTCCGCCGCACCGTCTCGATCCCGGTGGCCGTAAAGGTCGGTCCGTACTTCAGCTCCTTCGCCAACATGGCGCTGCGGCTGGAGGCGGCCGGCGCCAATGCCATCGTCATCTTCAACCGCTTCTACCAGCCGGACTTCGATCTCGATGCGCTTGAGGTCAAGCCCTCGCTCACCCTCTCTCACAGCGACGAACTGTTGCTGCGCTTGCATTGGACAGCGATCCTGCACGGTCATCTCCACGCCGACATCGCCGTTACCGGCGGCGTCCACACGGTGGAGGATGTAGTCAAGTCGATCATGGCCGGCGCCAAGGTCACCATGCTTGCTTCGGCTCTGCTTCAGAATGGCATCGGTTATCTGCGTCCGCTTCGCAATCAGCTCGAATCCTGGCTCGAACTGCACGAATACGAGAGCATCAAGCAGATGCAGGGCAGCATGAGCCAGAAGAACGTTCCCAACCCCAAAGCCTTCCAGCGCGCTAACTACATGAAGGTGCTCTCCAGCTACGCCTTGAAGTAGGACGCGTTGAAGCAGGCCGTAACACTTCGATGAACCCGGGAGCGGCTCACTGCCGCTCCCTTATTTTTGTCTCGCACTCCACACCAGCAACACCGCTCGTCAATGAGCTACTTACACCACGGCTGCTGCCGGCCACGCTAGTCTCGCGCGATTCCCGTTCACGTACGGGAACTCGCGTTTCGTTGCTCCGGCCCACATGCATCCTCGCCAGCGCCTCTGTCATCCATATGGAGAGGTACGGCCTCACCCAAAGTACCTACATCAAGAGGCAGCTTCGCTTCTGGATTATCCGAGGCATCGTTGGTGAAAACCAGAAGGAGTAGTTTATGAAGAGTACGGTGACAATGCTCGCAGTGCTGTTATTCATGACCACGATGGCGATGGCCCAGAATTCGCAATTGCCATTTCCGCAGGGGGCTAACCCAGCGCTGGAAAACGGCCCATGGGTACCCGCTGCTATCTATGCGAACTCTCCATCCGCCATGGCGTCCAACGTAGGTGGCGCGGCGGTGGGGACGGCGTATCAGACCAATAAGATCGACACTGGGTCGCCATTTCCGACGGCTGCCAACCCCTCGCAGGGCACGCCTATCCAGGCACCCTTCGTAGAGGAGCGGCGCCATAAGGCCGACACCGGCTCGCCATTCCCAATGGCCGCCGACCCATCAAGCACGAATTGGTAATACCCGGTTGTCAACCGAACCTGTCCCGGTCTCCCGCGTCCGCCGCAGTTGGCGAATGCGGGAGACCAAGCGGCACCTCTCCAAGCCTCCGCAGTTGCTCTTATTCTTCCAATCTTCTTTTCCGGGCTTATTTTCCAAGCAGCCTGCACCATCCTCGGATTTGCCTTGGAATTCCGTCCTCTCTTCGCTCCTGATATGATTTCCAGTTTGCCGATTCACCCAGGAGTTAGCCTTATGACTCGTCGCATTCTCGTCCTCATTGCGTTGCTCTGCGCTCTTGCCACATTTTCCGTCGCCGATGAAGGCATGTGGCTCTTCAACAAACCACCCAAAGAGCAGCTTAAGAAAGACTACGGCTTCACCATCACCAATCCCTGGCTCGATCATCTCCGTCTCGGCTCGGTGCGTTTCAACAATGGTGGTTCGGGCTCCTTTGTCTCGGCGGACGGCCTCACCTTCACCAATCATCACGTCGGCCGCGAATGCCTGCAGCAGCTCTCCACCGAAAAAAAGGACTACATCAAGGACGGCTTCTACGCCAAAACCCAGGCCGAGGAAGGCAAGTGTCCCAACCTCGAACTCAACGTTCTGGTCGCTATCGAGGATGTGACCGCCGAAGTACAGGCTGCCGCCAAGCCCGGCATGAGCGACGCCGAAGGCGCCCAGAAGCAGCGCGAGAAGATGTCGGCCATCGAGAAGCAGTGCGCTGAGAAGAGCGGAATGCGTTGCGACGTTGTGACCCTCTATGCCGGCGGAATGTATGACCTGTACAAGTACAAAAAGTACACCGACGTTCGCGTCGTCTTCGCACCCGAGGCGCAGATGGCATTCTTCGGCGGCGACCACGACAACTTCGAGTATCCGCGCTACGACCTTGACGTGACTTACTTCCGCGTCTACGAGCACGATAAGCCGGTGCACCTGGCCGACTACCTGCATTGGTCGCCTACCGGAACCAAGGACGGCGATCTGGTCTTTGTCTCCGGACATCCCGGCGGCACCGAGCGCCTGCTCACCATGGCCGAGCTCAACTTCCTGAAAGACGTGCAAACCCCATACGTGATCGACCTGCTTACCCGCCGCGACAAAGTTCTGAATGAGTATGCCGCGCAGTCGGCGGAAAACCTCCGCGTAGCCGGCGACGACATCTTCAGCGTGGAGAATTCGCTGAAGGCTTACAAGGGCCGGCGCAGCGGGCTCGATGACAAAGAACTGATGGGGAAGAAGGCAGCCGCCGAGCAGAGGTTGCGCGCCGCCGTCGATGCCGACCCCAAACTCAAGGCCGCCTACGGCGCGGCGTGGGACGAGGTTGCCAAGGCTGTGGAGACCCGCAAGCAACTCTACTTCCCGTTCACGTTCATCGAGCGCGGCGTCGCCTTCGATGCCGCGCTCGCGCAATATGCCCGCACTCTGGTACGAGTCACGGCCGAGAAGCAGAAGCCAAATCCGCAGCGTCTGCGTGAATACAGCGAGGCGCGGCTGCCCTCGCTCGAACAGCAGTTGTTCTCTACCGCTCCCATCTACCGCTCGCTGGAGGTGGCCACGCTCGCCGAGTCGCTGGAACTGATGCGGGACAAACTCGGCGCCGATGACCCGACGGTGCAGCGCGCGCTCAACGGCAAGAGCGCAGCCGAAGCCGCCAAGGCCTACATTTACGGCAGCAAGCTCGACGACCCCGCGGTGCGCAAGCAACTCTACGAAGGCGGAGCCAACGCCGTCGCGCAGAGCACCGATCCGCTCATCGTGCTGATGCGCGACATCGATCCTCGCGCCCGCGAACTGCGCAAGCAGTATGACGACAAAGTGGACGCGGTCCTTCGCCTGAACTCGACCAAGATCGCGAAAGCGCGCTTCGCCGTTCTCGGCACCAACAGCTATCCCGATGCTACCTTCACCCTGCGTCTCAGCTACGGAGCCATCAAGGGCTACGAGGCGAACGGCAAACACATAGCACCCTACACCACCATGGGCGGAGCCTTTGAACACGCCGCCGCCAACGGCAACAAAGGCGACTTCGAATTGCCTGAGAGCTGGAATGCCGCCAAGAGCAAACTCAATCTGGAGACGCCGCTCAATTTTGTCCACACCTCGGACATCATCGGTGGCAACTCGGGTTCGCCCACCGTGGACAGGAAGGGCGAAGTGGTGGGCATCATCTTCGACGGCAACATCGAGTCGCTGCCCTGGGATTTCGCCTACGATGACCGGCAGGGCCGAGCCGTCTCCGTGGACTCGCGCGCCATCCTGGAAGCGATTCGCAAAATTTATCACGCCGACTCGCTCGCCGAGGAACTGGTGAACGGTCACCAGACCAAGGGCGCCTCGGCCGCAAAGTAGATTCGGCTGCCAAGCAGTCCGCCTTCAGACGAGGCCGCCCGGAATCCATACCGGGCGGCCCGTTTTTTTTTCAACCATTCACCATTTAGGCAATCGTTTCCGGCGGTGGAGTTACCACGCGGTCAATCGTTCCCAATTCCGCGCAACGATTGCTCAAACGGTTACTCCGCCTCGGAAAACGATTATCATTTTGGTCAATCGTTTGCTCCGCTCCGGTCTACAATCGGTGACAGCCCCGAATATGCCGCGCACCTACTTTCATGTCGATATGGACGCCTTTTTTGTCTCGGTGGAGGAGCTCTACGATCCTTCGCTGAAGGGCAAGCCCGTGGTCGTGGGCGGACGCGCCGATCAGCGCGGAGTGGTTGCAGCCGCATCCTACGCAGCGCGCAAGTTCGGCGTGCACTCGGCGATGCCGCTCCGCACTGCCGCGCGGCTTTGTCCGCAAGCGGTCTTTCTGGAAGGCCATCCGGAACGCTATCGCGAATCGTCGGCGGCGGTTCGGCGCGTGCTCCTGCAGTTCACCCCGGTAGTGGAGATGGCCTCCATCGACGAAGCCTATCTCGACATGACGGGCACTGAGCGGCTGCACGGACCCGCAATGAAGTCCGCGGATTTACTGCACCAAACGATGAAGCGCGAGACGCGGCTGAATTGCTCGGTCGGCATCGCCACCACCCGAGTGGTGGCCAAGGTTGCCAGCGATCAGGCCAAGCCCAACGGTGTGCTGCAGATCCTTCCCGGCCTGGAAGCCAGCTTCTTGGCCCCGCTCGATGTGCGGCGACTGCCCGGTGTGGGCAAGGTCACCGAGGAACGCTTGCACAAGTGCGGTGTGCGAACCATCGGCGAACTGGCTAGACTCACCGAATCGGCGCTAGGCACCAGGATCGGCGAGGGCCTGGCCGCGCTGATCGAAAAGGCGCGGGGACGCGACGCGGGCGGCTGGTATGACGAGGAGGTGGGCGGCAATGACGAGCCGAAGTCGATCAGCCACGAACACACCTTCAACCGCGATGAGCGTGATCCGGCGGCACTGGCATCAATGCTTGCGCGGCTCACCGAGATGGTCTGCCGCCGCTTGCGCGAACATCAACTGCACGCGCGCAAGGTGCAGATCAAGTTGCGCTACTCGGACTTCACCACCTACACGCGCGGACATACACTGGAGCGCGCAACCCAACTCGACGCCGAGGTGCTGGAGATTGTGCGCGAGTTGTTCGGCGCCAACTGGGAGCGGGGGCGCACGGTGCGCCTGATCGGGGTGCAGGCGAGCGCGCTGGAAGCCGGAAGCGGCCAAATGGATTTGCTGGCCAGCGAGCAGGAGACGCGCCTGAAACATGCGATGAATGCAGTCGACGCGCTCCGCGACCGCTTTGGCGAGTCAGCAGTTTCACTGGCCAGTGGAATGAGTGCGCGATTCCGCGAGCGTACGCATGAAAATCCGGCAGCGCTGCCGGGCAAAGAGCCGCGGGCAAAGCGCGAGCCCGGCACCTAACCTGTACCGCGACTGCTGGACCTCTACTGCCTGCGACTGTTCTCCTTCAGAACTTCACTGCTCCAGTGGCAAGCTTCGCGATGACGCTCCCAGACCATATCTTCCGGCAGCCCGCGCTCGGCGGCGATGTCGGAAATTTCCTGCCACGCGCCGCGCTCGCAGCAGACGGAGAGCCGCAGCAGTTTGCCAAGGCCGTTCTCTAAACCGCGGAGCGCGTCCTTGCACTGCGCGGTGAGCGGCAGCCGCGCGATCACCGCTTCCATCGAGCAGTCGAGAATTGCATCCATCAGCGACATGATTCCGACCATGAATGCACCGCTGGAATCATCTCCTGTGGCGGTGGCGAGAGCTTCACAAACCCGCGCGCGGCTGAGCGCGCTGGAAATCAATTCGCCGGGACAATCCTCGGAGATGGAGATTGCCACCACAATGGAAACCCACTTCTGGATTTCGCGCTGGCCCAATAGCGAGAGCGCGTGCCGAATCGAACGGATAGGGAAAAGACCGAATGCAGCCGAGTTCAAATAACGCAGCAGGCGGTAACAGAGCGAGGGCTCCCGCAGAATGGCCCGCTCCAACTCGTTCACCTCGAAGGCTTCGTTGTTGGCGATACTAAGCACGTGGATATAGGAAAGCTTGGAACAGGGGATGTCCTGCATCTTGAGAGATTGCGGCCTGCAGAAGAAATATCCCTGAAAGTAGTGATAGCCGAGGCGCATGGCAAACTGGAATTGCTCGCGGGTCTCGACCTTTTCCGCCAGCAACCGGATACCACGACGGCGCATGTCGGCGGCGACCCCGGCCTGGCGCGCCGCGTCACTGGCCAGAAAGTCCACCTTGACGATGTTGGCGAAGGGTAACAGGCGCATGGTGTCAGGGGTGGGAACATAGTCATCGAGGGCGATGAGATAGCCGGCACGGCGCAGGCGGTCGCAGGCCGCGATCACCTCTTCGTCGGCGATCACATCCTCAAGCACCTCGATCACCACGCGGTCGCGGGGCAGCAGGGTGATGACATCGTGCACCAGGATGTTGCGGGTGCAGTTGATGAAGGCCGGGTATGCGCCGGTGAGCGTCATGGAATCAGAGAACAGGGAGAGGTCGATAGTTTGGCAGGTAGCCAGGTCAGGATCGTTGCTGTTGAAGAAGTCCTCGGGACCGGAGCGGAACAGCAATTCGTAACCATGGGTATCCTGGTCGCGATTCAGGATCGGCTGCCGCGCAATGTAGCGCGTGCATTCTGCGCCGATGAGAGCATTGGGCGGTCGCGGAAGATCGCCGGATTGTGGAGAGGTGCTCACATGCCATATGTACCACGCCTTTGGGCGGCGGCGAATCAATTTGTGTGGGCAAGCGAGAAGTCTCGTCGCTTCGGAAGCCATTTTGAGAGGCATTCCGCTTTGGCACGCGCGTGAAACTAAATATGCCTCATTATCCACGGGCCCGTCATGCCCGCCACGGAGAGATCGCCGAGCGCGACGCACCTGGGCGCGCTGGCGAAGCAAGGAGTCGGCTAGCTTTTATCCGATGAATCCGGCCCCGCCCGTGATGAGAACGCCTTTGCTCATTTTTTAAGTTAGCAGCGCGTACTGGCACGGCAGGTTAGAATGTGCAGCATGATTCTAAAGAGCGATGACGCGGATTTATTTTATGAACTAAGGGGTGAGGGACCGGATGTCGTGATGGTGCATCCGTTTCCCTCGGACCACGGCTACTGGCTGCCGTTGACGCGGCATTTGGAGTCGCGCTTCCGGCTGGTGCTGCCGGATCTGCGGGGGCTGGGGCGCTCGGGCGTTGGCACGGGCGCCAGCACGATGCCCAAGCTGGCTGCGGATTTGCTGCGGCTGTGCGACGAGTTGAAGATTGGGCGCGCCGCGTTCGTGGGATGCTCGGTGGGAGGATACGTCCTGTTCGAGTTCTGGCGCCGCTCGCACGAGCGGGTCAAGGCCTTGGTGCTGACTGATACCAAAGCTGTGGCGGACAGCGATGAGGCTCGCGCCGGGCGGCTGAAAAACGCGGAAGATGTATTGCAGAAGGGGCCGGAGTGGGCGGTCGAGCAGTTGATGCCGAAGCTGCTGGGGCCGGTGACGATGAGCTCGCGGCTGGATGTGGTGGAGCAAGCGAAGGCAACCATGCGGCTGGCAACCGCGGCCGGCATCGCCGCATTGCAGCGCGGCATGGCCGAGCGCGCCGACAGTGTAGCCACACTGGCCGGGATTGACGTGCCTACGCTGGTGGTGGGAGGCGAGGACGATGTGCTTACTCCGGTGAGCGAGATGGAACGGATCGCGCGAGGGATTCGCGGGGCCGAACTGAAGATTGTGGGCCGGGCAGGACATTTTGCCGCCTTCGAGCAGCCTGACGAAGTGGGGCCGATGGTGCGCGAATTCCTGGAGCGCAACGGGCGCTAGGCACGAGCAGGATTTATATTTCATTTATGCGGGAGCGAAGATGAGGATAACTCAATGGATGTAAAAGTAAGCGCGGCAAAACAGATTCGGGGCAGCGTTCGCACCGCGGGCGACAAGTCGGTTTCGCACCGCTATGCGATGCTGGCCGGAATTGCCGAGGGCACGTCGGAGTTTGAAAATTTTTCCTCCTCGGCCGATTGCGCCAGCACGCTGGGATGCATGGTAGCGTTGGGCGCGAAGGTGCGGCGCAATGGCAATCACGTAGAGGTGGATGGAGTGGGCGGCGCGCTGTCGGCTCCGTCGCGCGAGTTGGACTGCGGCAATAGCGGTTCGACGATGCGCATGTTGAGCGGCATAGTGGCGGCGCATCCGTTTACCAGCGTAATGAGCGGAGATGCGTCGCTGAGTAAACGTCCGATGCGGCGTGTGATCGACCCGTTGCAAAAGATGGGAGCGCGGATCGAGTCGCACGATGGCTGCGCGCCGCTGACGATTCACGGGGCGAAGCTGAAGGCGATGGAGTATCAGCCGCCAGTGGCCAGCGCACAGGTGAAGAGCTGCGTGCTGCTGGCCGGACTGTTTGCCGAGGGCGAGACCACGGTGATCGAACCGGTGCGCACGCGCGACCATACGGAACTGGCGGTAAAGGCATTCGGCGGCGAGGTAGTGCGCGACGGCCAGCGCGTGAGCATACGCGGAGGACAGAAGCTGCGGGCGGTCAAGGGCTACGTGCCCGGCGACCTCTCCTCGGTTACGTTCTTTCTGTGCGCGGCGGCGCTGTTTCCGGGATCGAACCTGGTGGTGGATTCGGTGCTGCTGAATCCGACGCGCTCGGTGGTGTTGGATGTGCTCGCGGGCATGGGGATGCAGATCAACTTCATCAAGGTGGAAGAGCAATATGGCGAGTTGATCGGAACGATGCAGGCCGAGGGCGGAGTCTTCCAGGGCGGAGTGATTCGCGGCGCCCAGAGCGCGGCACTGATCGACGAGTTGCCGGCGATTGCCGCCGTGGCTCCGTACAGCGCCAAGGGCGTGGAAATACGCGATGCGGCCGAGTTGCGGGTGAAGGAAAGTGATCGCATCGACGCCGTGGTTCGCAACTTGCGCGCGATGGGCGCGGAGGTGGAAGAGTTTCCCGATGGAATGCTGATTCCGGGCGGACAAAAACTACACGGAGCCGAGGTCGAGAGCTTTGATGATCATCGCATCGCAATGGCGTTTGCCGTGGCCGCGCTGCGTGCCGAGGGTGAGACCACGATCAAGAATGCAGAAGCGGTCGCCGTGTCGTTTCCGGAGTTTTTCGAGGCGCTGGGCAAAGTCGTAGAGTAGCGGTAAGAGCAGCGAAATTGGCGTTCTTTACAAGTATTAGGCAGAATTCGATCGCGGTACGGCGGCCCACCCCAGAGTGGGCCGCAGCCATCTCAAACAAAAGCATTCCACTCTGCGGCGATCTGTCCGGTCGATTTGTCCGGGG
Organism: uncultured Acidobacteriota bacterium; assembly: GCA_963838135.1. Classification (GTDB taxonomy): domain Bacteria; phylum Acidobacteriota; class Terriglobia; order Terriglobales; family Acidobacteriaceae; genus TOLSYN. Next base: position 1,063,596 of record CAWIPV010000001.1, read on the forward strand.
CAGTCGCTTGGAACCGAGAGACTCCGGCACGAAGTGGAATGGAGTTGGAATGGGAGAGATCAAATATGATGAAACGCATCCTTCTGGGAACGGCCTTGGCGCTGGGTATGCTGGCGACTTCGGCGTATGCCCAGAGCACGTACAATCACGGAGAGATCGGCGCATTTGTGAACTACACGCGCCTGAGTAGCGCAAACAATACAAATTTCTATGGCGCGGGCGGGCGCATCGGCTTTAACTTATCTTCGGGTGTTCAGTTGGAGGCCGAGGCAGCCTACGACTTCTCACGCGATGTGAGTGTCGCCGTGAATGTGGGCCCGGGTGGGAGCAGTGGCAGCGCCACTGTCTTTACCAGCGGATTGCGCATGGCTCACTTCCTGGCTGGTCCCAAGTTCCAGTTCGGCGGGTCGGGTCCGATTCACGTTTTTGTGACGGTGAAAGGTGGATTGATTGACTTTTCAACCCTTAAAAGCTTTCCCGCGCAGATCAACACGATTCCAAGTGGCTCTACGGACGGAGTGTTGTATCCGGCGGCTGGAATTGAGTTATTCGCGGGCTGGCTTGGGCTGCGCGTCGAAGCCGGTGATGAAATTTACTTCGATAGCGGCGCGAATAATAACCTGCGCGTGACGGCGGGCCCCACAATTCGCTTCTGAGGTGCCTTGGCGAGTAAGGCGAACGCTCCAGGCAAGCCGCAGACCGGTCGTCGGAGTTGCACACTGGGTCGGGCCTGCGGTTTGCCGGTCGGCTCGCATCTTGGGACCAAACACCCCGGGGGCGGAAACCCCGGGACGGAAGCCAAGAAGCAGAGATCACGGAGCGGAGGATTGCGCCTCGCTCCATTTTGAACTCACATCCCGCGATGAGCGGAGGAGGGCGCGGTTTCGTGAGTAACCCGATTCGAACAAGTCTGGAATCAGCAGCGACTAGCATATAATTCTCTAGGTTTGGCGAACTCTCTAGATTTCGCTGTTTCATCGACGCCGCCCGCGCGCAGGCCGTCCGGCGCACGATCGCATTTATTTTCTGAAACTCCCCAAAACTAAAGCGAAGAGGAACCCTATGACCGATATCGATCTGGTACATGCACGGGAAGTGCTTGATTCACGCGGCAATCCTACGGTAGAGGCGGAAGTCACGCTGGGTAGCGGCGCCAAGGGGCGCGCGATAGTTCCCAGTGGCGCCTCGACGGGCGAACATGAAGCAGTGGAATTGCGCGACGGCGATAAGTCCCGCTACATGGGCAAGGGTGTGCTGAAGGCGGTGGAGAACGTGAACACCGTGATCGGTCCGCATCTGGAAGGCCTGGATGCCTCGCACCAGGCTGAACTGGATGCCGAGATGATCGAGCTGGACGGCACCGAGAATAAGGAAAAGCTGGGAGCCAACGCAATCCTGGCGGTGAGCATGGCGGCGGCGCGCGCCGTGGCGGCACACTACGACATTCCGCTGTACCGCTACCTGGGTGGAGTGAACGCGAGCATTTTGCCGGTGCCGATGATGAACATCATCAACGGCGGCGCGCACGCGGACTCCAGTGTGGACTTCCAGGAATTTATGGCGATGCCGGTCGGCGCCCCTTCGTTCTCCGAGGCGCTGCGCTGGGGTGCGGAGACATTCCACAGCCTGAAGAGCGTGCTGAAGAAGCGGGGCTACAGTACGGCGGTGGGCGATGAGGGCGGATTTGCTCCCTCTCTGAAGTCCAACGACGAAGCCATCGAAGTGATTCTGGAAGCGATTACGCTGGCCGGATACAGGCCGGGCCAGGACATCGCGATTGCGCTGGACCCGGCGTCGAGCGAATTTTTCGAGAATGGCAAGTACGTTTTCAAGAAGAGCGACAAGTCGGTGAAGAGTTCGGAAGATATGGTGAAGTTCTACGCCAACTGGGCGAGGCAGTATCCGATCGTATCGTTGGAAGACGGCTTGGCGGAGAACGACTGGGATGGCTGGAAGATCCTGACCGACGAACTGGGGGGCACGATTCAGTTGGTGGGCGACGACATCTTTGTGACTAACACGGCGCTGTTGGCGCGCGGCATCGACAGCGGTGTGGCGAACTCGATTCTGATCAAGTTGAACCAGATTGGAACCATCACGGAGACACTGGAAGCGATTGAGATGGCGCGGCGCAATGGCTATACGGCGGTGATCTCGCACCGCTCCGGTGAGAGCGAGGACACGTTCATCGCGGACCTTGCCGTGGCGACCGGCGCAGCCCAGATCAAGACCGGCTCGGCCAGCCGCACCGACCGCATTGCAAAATACAATCAGTTGCTGCGAATCGAAGAAGAGCTTGGCTCGGGAGCGAATTTCCTGGGCTTTAGCGCGCTCAACTACGGTGGTGACCTGCTGGAGACGGCAGGCAACGAGCAGTAACGCTTCCGGCTTCCGGACTCTTCGATGGCAGAGCGGGCGGAGGGTCCGGAGTTGCGAATATGCTGAGCTCCTATGTGAGCGCAGAACGAGGCAAGGAAGGTTTTCTTCAAGGAGAAGGCTGATGATGCGTCGTGTGGGATGGTTGGTGCTTCTGACGGTGGCGATGTTGGGAGCGGGGGTAGGGCAGCAAGCCGCAAAGGAGAGTACTGAACCCACGCGGGCACAGGTGCTGCAACTGATGTCGGCGATGGGGGTTCAGCAGAACATTGATTCCTCGTTGCAAACCGCTCAGAACAAGTTGAAGACGGCGGCTCGCGCATCGTTTCTAAAACAGCATCCCGAGGCCGATGCGGCGACGATGAAGAAGCTCGACGAGGTATTCGATAGTGCGCCAATATTCAGCTTTGAGGCGCTTTCCGAGTCGCTGATCCCGGCCTACCAAAAGAATCTGAGCGCCGCGGATGTGCAGGCCGGAATCGATTTCTACTCTTCGGAGGCTGGAAAGCGGCTGCTGGAAAAGTTGCCGACACAGGGAAAACGAGAACGGGGGACGATGGTCCGGCAGAACGACAGCGAAGCGAAGAGTGAACACTAAGACAGGCGAACTGGACGGGACGCGCGAAGTAAGCACGACGATTCAAAACACGCAACAGCATTCAATAGCGCGCGCTGTCGAACTCTGGGGAGTTTTCCAACGATCATGGCTCGACCGAAACCGCTGGTTCTCATCATCCTGGATGGTTGGGGCTATGCTCCACCCTCGAAATCGAATGCAATTTCGCTGGCGCGCAAGCCAACGTATGACAAATTGCTACGCGAGTTTCCCAACACTCTGGTGCATACCAGCGGGCGCTTTGTCGGGTTGCCGAAAGGACAGATGGGCAACAGCGAAGTGGGACACCTGAACATTGGCGCCGGCCGCATCGTGTACATGGATATTTCGCGACTGGACCTGATGATCGAGAACGGCGAACTGTTCAAGCATCCGCAACTGCTGGAGGCGATGAAGCAGGCGCAGAAGAACGGGCGGCGGTTGCACTTCATCGGACTGCTCAGCGATGGCGGCGTGCACTCGCATGAAAATCACCTCTATGCGCTGCTGCGGATGGCAAAACAGAACGGCGTGGAGCGCGCGTTTGTTCATGCCTTCCTGGATGGACGCGACACACCGCCGGACTCCGGTGCGGGGTATCTGGAAAAGCTGCAGCAGAAGATGCGCGAGTACGGACTGGGCAAGGTGGCCACGGTAAGCGGCCGCTATTACGCCATGGATCGCGACAAGAAGTGGGAGCGTGAGCGCAAGGCGTTCGACGCGATGGTGCACGGCAAGGCCGAGGGCGGAGTGACAACCGATCCGGTGAAGGCGTTGAAGGAATCCTACAGCCGCGGCGTCTATGACGAGTTTGTCATTCCATTCGTTTGCGTGGACGATACTCACGAACCGGTGGGAACGATTCGCGACGAGGACGTAATCATCAACTTCAACTTCCGGGCTGATCGCGCACGTCAGATTACGCAGGTCTTGACGCGGCAGAGCGGCATCACCGCGCAGGCGGGTGGCGACCTGCCGGACGCGGAGAAGCTTGAAGCAGAGATTCCGGCGCACGAGGTGCCGAAAAATCTGCACTATCTCTGCATGACCGAGTACGACCAGCGCTTCAAGCTGCCGACGGTGATTCCTCCGGAGCGGCTGCACAACATTCTGGCCAACGTGATGGCAGCGCAGAATATGCGCAATCTGCGGGTGGCCGAGACGGAAAAGTATGCGCACGTCACGTTCTTCTTCAACGGCGGAGTGGAGAAGCCGTTTCCGGGTGAGGACCGCGTGCTGGTGCAGTCTCCGAAGGTTGCCACCTACGACCTGATGCCGCAGATGAGCGCGGCCGAGGTAGCTCAGCAGGTGGTAAAGCACATCGAAGACAACACCTTTGACGTGATGGTGGTCAACTTTGCTAACGCGGACATGGTGGGACACTCGGGCCTGATCGCGCCGACGGTGAAGGCGGTAGAGACGGTGGACGCGGGGCTGGGGGAGATCTATGCGGCGGTGAAGCGCTGTGGCGGCGTAATGCTGGTGACGGCCGACCACGGCAACGCCGAAGAGATGATTGATCCGATCACGGGTGGGCCATTCACGGCGCACACCACCAACCCGGTGCCGTTTCTCTACGTTGCCGAGGCAGCCAGCCAGTACACGCTGCGGCCAGACGGCGCACTGCAGGATATCTCGCCGACCGTGCTGGGGATTCTCGGGGTGCCGCAGCCGACGGAGATGACAGGGCGCGATCTGCGAGTGAAGAAGCAGTAGAGCAGGGTCACTCAAGGATGTAAAAGCCACGGGTTGAAGCCGTGGCTTTTTGCCGCTCACATTGACCTCGCGCGACCACTCATCCGCTACACTGTTTGGGTATGCCGATGAGCGATGCACTGAAAACCTCGCGCCAGACGTTGATGATCGACGCCGACGATACGCTGTGGGAAAACAACATTTACTTCGAGCGCGCGATTGCAAACTTTATCTCGTTCCTTAATCACCGGCGCTTCAGCGCCGCCCAGGTGCGGCAGAAGCTGAACGAGGTAGAACAGGAAAGCATCGCGAAGCTGGGCTACGGGCTGCACAGCTTTGCGGCGGCGCTGGTGGCGACCTTTGAGCGGCTCTCCGTGGAGCCGCCGACACCCGCCTTGCATGAGGCTATTCACGGCATTGCGGCGGCCATCGCCGAGCAGCCGCTCGAACTGCTGAAACACGTTGGGCCAACGCTGGATGCGCTGCGCAGCCGCCATCGGCTACTGCTGGTGACCAAGGGCAATGTGACCGAGCAGACGGGCAAGGTGGAGCGCTCAGGGCTAAAGCCGTACTTCGAGGCCGTGGAAGTGGTGGCAGAGAAGAACGCGGAGAGTTATCACGCCATTGTCGGCAAATATGGATTGGAGCGCAGCACAACCTGGATGGTCGGCAACAGCCCCAAGTCGGACATCAATCCGGCCATCGCCGCGGGATTGAACGCAGTGTTTATTCCGCACGCCGACACATGGATTCTGGAGCACGCCGAGCTGTGCATCGCGCCGGAGCCGCAGAAATTGCTGACGCTGGAGCGCTTTCAGTTATTGAGCGAGGTGTTCTAAACGGCTGGCGCGCCTGCGCGGCCGCGAAACTTTCTCTTCTATTCGACCTGAAAACGGGCGGATGGATTGATTGTCTGCTTGCTTACATCGTCGTTGATAGTGACCTTCACATTGTATAAACCGGGTTCCAGGTTGGCCAACTTCACCGATTTCTCGATGGTGATCTGGTCGCCGGTGTTGCCGTATGCGGCCGCCGATTCATCTGCGTGCACCACGGATTTATTCGTCTGCAAATTGACGATGTCGTAGCTGATGTTGGCGCGGGTCTTTTTGCTCTGCTGATCCTGCTGCAAATTGTAGACCTGGAGCCATATATTGAGGCGCTGGTCGCGCCTGAAGCTGGCAGGCTTGCCGTCGGAGGCATCCAACCGGGGGCGTACCTTGGTGTCACCGATGATGAAACTGCCGGCGCCGATGCTCTTGGCCGGGACGTGCTCCATGATATCGGCGAGGATCAGCGAGGAGGCAGCGAGTTTCTCATCGTCGAACTCGGGCACCCGGATGGAGCGTACGAGGGTTCCGACGCGGTCGCCATTCACGTCTTTTACCGCAATATCGATCTTGTACATTCCTGGTTTAAGCGGCACGGCTTTCCAGTAAATCTGGGAGGTGAGCAGGGCTTTTTCCAGCAGTTCGTTGGGCTCGTCAACGCCGACGGTGTCCTCAAACGTGGAAGCGACGCGGCCGGTGAGGGTGGAGATGCGTCCGAAGATATTAACGGAGGCGCGCTGAATGCCTTCCTTTTGAACAAACGTCATGTCCTTGGTCTTGATCTGAATTGTGATCGGGACAAGAACCGTATCCGATGTGATCTTCACAAAGTCAGAGCGCATATCGAAGGGCATGAGGTTGTAGCGGATCTTGGTATTGACCTTCTCTTCCAGATCCTTGAACTTGATGGGCGGCGGGGCGGTGAGTTTGGCGAAGCGCTCGATGGCGTCAAACTGTTTGTTGGCGCCGTTCATTCCAACTCCCCCGGGAACACCCGTCATGCGGTCTCCGCGACTTCCCTGGCCCATCTGTTCCTGGAGCGTGGCTCCCCCGTTGGGAGTATGGAGCAGTGCGTCTTTTTCGTTGGGATCGGTGGAGATGTGGTAGTCGTTGCACATGCACGTGTCAACGAATTCGATGATGATTTCGTTGCCGATGCCTTCAAGGTAACGATAGCGCCAGCGCTCGAAGGGAACGGTGGAAGTGGACCCACTGCCTTCGGAGGTGTCGCGCTGATACTGGCCGCCAGAGGGATGCGACTCGATTTCGTCTGGCGCGCCCCAGACGATGTACATGTGGCCGCGATCGGTCCTCCAGCCAGGGATGCCGGCGGCGAAGTGCTCATTGGCGTACTGAATGCGGCGGTAGTGCTCTTCGCGGAATTCGTTTTCCTCGGTGTCCGGCGTGGGGTCGCGGCGGAGCCAGAATTGCTCGATGAACTGGTCCCGCTCTTCATCGGTGCCAAGAAGTTTGAACGCCTGTTCTTCTTCCGGGCCGATGATGTAGCGCACGTCCTCGTCGAGCCAGGTCTGGTAGCTCTTGCCGACTTCTTTCTTGAAGCTGCGCAGACGTTCCTTGCGCTCCTCGTCGGTAAGCTCTTTCTGCTCCGGAGCGTCCTTCTTGGCCTGTTTCAGATCCTTGAGCGAAGTACCGGTGTCCCGATCACTGTTGGCAGAATCCTGCGCGAGGGCGGGTAGAACCAGCATGGCGGCTGCCGTTATGAGCAAAGCCAAGTGACGTAGGGAAACAAACCGCATGGAGAGTCTCGCTCCTGGAGAACTTTTGGGCTGGAGCGATTGTAAGTATTCGCAGGAATCAAGGCAAGGAGGCACATAGTCGGCTACCTCCGGCGAGAAAGAGGATGGCAAGCCGGAATATGAGACTGAGCTATGCGATGGAACGACGGTTTACAATCGATAAGAGGGCATTGCACGGGCGGTGCAGCCAAGAGCAGATGAAAATGGTGCCGCGAACGGAGTGCTTGGCGTTCTGCCCCCCGTTGGGCAATTGATGAGGATTGATGAAGACTTGGAAAAAAGCTTGGCTTGTTCTCGCTGGAGTGGCTTTGGTGGCGGGGATTACGTTCTTTGCCATTCATGAGAGCCGCAAAGGCGTGATTGACGTGCAGACCGGCTGGGTGTCGCGTCAGGATCTGACGTCGCAGGTTACGGCCTCTGGCGAGATACGGCCAAAGACGTTTGTCAACGTTGGCGCCAATGCCTTCGGCAAGATCGTACGCCTGTATGTGAAAGAAGGCGATCGGGTGACCAAGGGCCAGTTGGTGGCGCAACTTGAGAATGTGCAGTCCGCCGCCGACGTGAGCGCAACCCAGGCATCCTTGACGGCTGCGGAAGCCGACTACGCGGCAGGCGTGGAGACGTTGAACACTAATATCGCCGACCTGGACCGCGCCAAGTCCGACCTGGAGCAGAAACTCTACGACTGGAAGCGCGCCGAGGAACTCTACAACGATCAGTTGATCGCGAAAAAAGATTACGACGCGGCGAAGAATACCTATGAATCGGCGGTCTCCGGATTGAGCATGGCGAGGGCACGCATTGCCCAGTCCAAGGCTGCGGCAGAAGCTTATAAGCGCCGTATCGCGGTGCAGAAGGCGAATCTGGTCCACAACACCGACGTGCTGAGCAAGACCGAGTACCGCGCCCCGTTTGACGGCGTGGTGACCAACCTTCCGGTGCGCGAGGGCGAAACGGTGGTGATGGGGATTCAGAACTCGCCGGGTTCAACCCTGATGACGCTGGCCGATGTCTCGGTGATCACCGCCGAGGTGAAGGTGGATGAGACCGACATCGTGTACGTAAAGCTGGGCCAGGCGGCAGAGGTCAGCATCGACGCCATCCCGAAGAAAACCTTCAAGGGCACGGTGACCGAGATTGGCAACAACGCTCTGCTGCGCTCCACCGGCGTGGCCACATCGCAATCCACCGGCAGTACGCAGGAGGCGAAGGACTTTAAGGTGGTGGTCACCCTGAACGAGATGCCGGACAATCTAAGACCGGGCCTTTCGACCACGGCGAAGATTACGACCGCGAACAAAAGCGGCGTGCTGTCGATTCCAATCCAGGCTCTGACGATCCGGCAGAAAGGCGATCTGGCGCCGAAGAAGAAGGACAAGAGCGCGGTGCAGGCGGCAGAAAAACCAGAGGACGCAAGAGCCGCCAAGCAAGAGATTCAGGGCGTATTCGTGATCCGCAACGGCCGGGCGCAGTTTGCGCCGGTGCAAACGGGAATCACCGGCACCACGGACATCGAGGTGCTCGACGGATTGAATCCTGGCGACGAAATCGTAACCGGAAGTTACAAGGTGCTGCGCACGCTGAAACCGGATACCAAGGTGAAGATTGACAACAGCACCCCGGCGAAAGAAGACGAAAAGTAGTAGGGAGAAACAATGGCAACGCAAACCGCTACCATCGGCCAGAAATTGAAAGCACCGTCGCCGGAGTGCATCATTTGCACGCAAGACCTGTGGAAGACCTACGACATGGGCAGCGAGCAGGCGGTAGACGCGCTGAGCGGCGTGGACATCTGCATCCGCCGCAATGAGTATGTTGCGATCATGGGACCGTCGGGCTCGGGCAAATCGACGCTGATGAATCTGATTGGCTGCCTGGACACTCCGACCGGAGGCGTGTACTGGCTCAACGGTCACCTGGTCAGCGAACTCGACGACGACGAACTGGCGCGCATTCGTAACCGTGAGATCGGCTTCGTCTTCCAGACCTTCAATCTGCTGGCGCGGGCTTCGGCCTTGCATAATGTGGAGCTGCCGTTGATTTACGCCGGCGTCGCCTCCGAAGAGCGCCTGGAGCGGGCGAGGCAAACCCTCGAAAGCGTCGGCATGGCCTCGCGCATGAATCATAAGCCGAACGAACTCTCCGGCGGACAGAGACAGCGTGTGGCCATCGCGCGCGCACTGGTGAACCGGCCTTCGATCATCCTGGCCGACGAGCCAACCGGCAACCTGGACTCGAAAACAGGAAATGAAATCATGGCGCTGTTTGACGATCTGCACACAAAAGGAAATACGATTGTGCTGGTTACGCACGAACATGACGTCGCGGAGTACGCGCATCGCATCATTCACATTCGCGACGGTAAGGTTGCCAGCGACGAGAAGACGGCGCGGGCGAAGGCGTAGGCTTCAAGGTTTCGAACCTCGTGTGAGTACAGGAATTAGGCTGGATGCTTGCTTGACCATCCTGGCGTGATTGCGGTCACCGTACGAACACAGTCATCCAGCTACTCTGTTTGCATGAAACTCCACCAGAAATTCATCTTTACTGCTTATGCGGTTGTGACGCTCGTGCTTGTTGCTCTCGTCTTCTACCGCGCAGTTGGTGGCGCAATTTTCGGATAGACAAGCCCCGGTCGCGCTCCCTCCCCAATCTGCGCTTCTCGCATGATGTAACCGCTTCCAGCAGCCTGACTACCTCGAAATCTCTGAAGCTTTTAAATCTCGCTTTCAGTGATAGGCTTGCTGCGATGAATTTGTTTTCCAATCCGATTGACCATGCCTCCGACCCAACTCGTCCGCTGGCCGACCGGATGCGTCCGCGCGACCTGGATGAGTTCGTAGGGCAGGAGCATATTCTTGGGCCGGGCAAGGCGCTGCGGGTGCAGATCGAACGCGATGACATTGGCTCGATCCTTTTCTGGGGACCGCCGGGTGTGGGAAAGACGACGTTGGCCAAGATCATCGCGCGCCGCACCAAGGCGGAGTTCGTCGAATATTCGGCGGTGATGGCAGGGATCAAAGAGATCAAGCAGGTGATGGTGGAGGCCGAGCGGGCGCGGCAATACGGCACGCGCACCATTGTCTTCATCGACGAGATTCACCGCTTCAATCGCGCCCAGCAGGACGCATTTCTGCCCCACGTAGAGCGCGGAAATATCAGGCTGATCGGGGCGACGACGGAGAATCCTTCGTTCGAGGTGAACTCGGCGCTGCTTTCGCGCTCGCGGGTGTACACGCTGAACCCGCTGACCGAGGAGCAGATTGTGACGCTCCTGGAGCGAGCCCTGGCCGACGAGGAGCGAGGACTGGGCGCGCTGAAACTGACGGCAAAGCCTGAGGCGCTGGCGCGTATCGCGGCCTATTCCAGCGGCGATGCGCGCTCGGCGTACAACGTGCTGGAGATTGCCGCGACCTTAGCGTCCGCGACCGGAGCGGCGTCCTTGGCCGCGTACCCGCCATCGGAAATTCCTCCGGCTGCTGACGCTGGCGGGGAAATCGGGCCATCGCAGGTAGAGGACGCGCTGCAACGCCGTGTATTGCGCTATGACAAGGCGGGCGAGGAGCATTACAACCTGATCTCGGCGCTGCACAAGTCGGTGCGCAACAGCGATCCCGACGCGACACTCTATTGGCTGGTGCGGATGCTGGAGAGCGGCGAAGACCCGATGTACCTGGCGCGGCGCATTGTGCGCATGGCGGTGGAGGATATCTCGCTGGCCGACCCGCACGCGCTGGAAATCTGCATTGCGGCGCGCGATGCGCTGGACTTTATGGGACTGCCCGAGGGCGGGCTGGCGCTGGCGCACGCAGCGGTGTATCTGGCGATTGCGCCCAAGTCGAACGCGCTCTACAAGGCCTATGGCATGGTGAAGCGCGACGTAGAAGAAACCGCCGCAGACCCCGTGCCGCTGCATCTGAGAAACGCTCCGACGCGGCTGATGAAAGAGCTTGGCTACGGCGAGGGATACAAGTACGCGCACAACTTCGAAGAAAAGGTCACCGACATGGAGTGCCTGCCGGAAAACCTCAAGGGCAAGCAGTGGTACTTCCCTACCGAAGAAGGCGTGGAGAAACGCATCCGCGAGCGGCTGGCGGCGTTGAAGGCTAAGAAGGAACGGATGCGTGAGTAGGAGGCTACCGCTCGGCTATGTAAAGTCTCGCGGCGTACTCCTGAATCTCGCGTTCTTAGCGAAACCCGGAATGTTCGCCATGGCTGGATTCTAGCTTCCAGCCGAGTCCCTACACAATTTATTTGCTCCTCTGCCGCTGCGCCTCATACAGCAAAATGCTGGCGGCGATGGCGGCGTTTAGGCTCTCGACCTTGGGGGAGTGCGGGATGAGGATCACGTCGTCTGCGGCATCGAGCAGCGCTCGAGGGACTCCCTGGCCTTCGCTGCCGATGAAGATGGCGGTGCGCAGGGTGAGGTCGATCTCGTGCACGGGGCGGCCTTTGTGGGAGCTGGTTACGGCGAGGCGGATGCTGTTCTCCTCAAGCGCGGCCAGCGCCTGCGCGGTGGAAAGTTTGACCACCGGGAGGCGGAAGACCGAGCCGGCAGAGGCGCGGGCGACCTTCGGATTGGCAGCCGAGACAGTGCCATCCGTGGTGAGCACGCCGCTGGCTCCGAAGGCTTCGGCGCTGCGCAGGATCGTGCCGAGGTTGCCGGGGTCCTGCAATCCGGCGCAGCCCAGGATTAACGGATTGGCGGGGCGAAAGAGGTCTTCCAGAGTGGCATCCAGGGGCTGAACCAGGGCAGCGACACCCTGCGGAGTTTCCGTGGCGACGGCACTTTGGAAGATATCGTCGGGGAGCAGGATGGTTTCCGTAGCGTGGCCGAGTTGCGGGAGCAGGCGGTTGGCGCGCTCGCGGGCCGACTCGGCGAAGAAGACGGCACGCAGGCGCAGGCCGCTGCGGATGGCCTCCTCGACCAGTTTGACGCCCTCGATGGCCACCGTGCCGTCGTCGGCCGGGGTGGCTTGGGTGAAGGCTTTGCGGAGGTCCTTGACGAGCGCATTCTGGCGGCTGGCGATGAGGCGGAGGCGTTCGTGCGGCGGGTTGGAATAAGCCTGGGACATCTTCCTCCGGTGAGGCGGGGACAGCTTCGCAAGGGGTACGGGCCAGCGGATGGCCCCCCGGTCGCTCACTCTAGCTCAAGCATTGTAGAATGCTCAAGTGCCTGTATAGGCATGATAATCTCCCGCAAGGTGGAGGTTGTGAGTTAACCTAATCCATCGCCTTCGGTTTGCGTTAAGGTTCGCTGGTTTTCGAGCCTGGAAGAAGAGGTAAAACGGGTGCGCCCGGAAATTATTCGAATACATGCAGTTGAGCCTGAGCCGTCGCTGGTGAGCTATGTAGCGGACAGGATTCGCCACGGCAGCGTGGTCGGGATGCCGACCGATACGTTCTATGGCCTTGCGGTCGACCCCTATAACCTGCACGCAGTCGAGCGCGTGTACGAAATCAAAGAGCGCGGCCGCCACAAACCTCTCTCGCTGCTGATCGAGAGTTCGGAGCAGGCCGAGGAACTGGCCAACGAGTTGCCGGACGAGTTCTATCTGCTGGCAGAAAAATTCTGGCCCGGCCCGCTGACGATCATTGTGCGCGCGGCGCCGCGGCTGCCCCTGAAAGTGACGGCGAACTCCGGCAACATTGCGGTGCGCATGCCGGATTCTCCAGTGGCGCTAGCCGTGGTTCGGGCCCTGAAGTGCCCGATCACCGCGACCTCGGCGAACCTGGCCGGAGCCCTGGAGTGCACCACCGCCGCTGCCGTGGTAGAGCAGATGGGCGAGCGCGTGCAACTCCTGGTGGATGGCGGCACAACGCCGCGCACCGTGCCGACAAGCATTGTGGATCTTAGCAACGGACAATGGTCCCTGATGCGCGAGGGAGCCATTACGCTGGCCGAGATCGAGGACCTACTGGGCGATCAATGACGGCTGGGGCGCGCCGGGGATGGCTGAGGCCAAGCAGGATTGCCGCCGTGCTAGTGGCCGCTTGCGCCTGCTATTTCGCCTGGAACTGCGCGAGGATCGTGGCGCAGTCGGGGCGGGATGAGGCGCAGCCAGCCGACGCCATCGTGGTCTTCGGCGCAGCGGAATATTTCGGCAAGCCTTCGCCGGTCTATCGCGCACGGCTGGATCATGCCTTCGATCTCTACCAGCGCCAACTGGCTCCGGTGGTGATTACTACCGGGGGCAGCGGCGGCGAACAGCAGTTCACCGAGGGCTCGGTAGGACGCGACTACCTGATCGAGCGCGGCATCGGCGACAGGCATTTGATCGCCGAGACCCAGAGCGACAACAGCGCCGAGAGCGCCGAGCGCATCGCCATCATCATGGAGGCGAACCAAATGCGCTCTTGCATCGCGGTCAGCGATCCCTATCACGTCTTCCGGATCAAGCGATTGCTGGAGGCCCAGGGACGGATGGTGTACGCATCGCCTCGCCGCCCGGAGGTGGATCCGGCAATAGCGGCGCAGGCGCTGAATGTGGCGCGCGAGGCGGCAAGCTTCACCGTGTGGCGGCTGCTGCACGTGGTTCACTGGTAGCCGACCCACTGGTAGTACGATAAGAGACATCAACCACGGAGGGTTTGAAATGGCGTATCAACCGGGGAGCGAAGCTCCGCAGACGGGTATTTACTGGTGCAGCGTGTGTAAGCTGCCGGTGCAGTTCAAGGCGGGCGAGACAATGCCTACGTGCAAGAATCTTTGCGCCAGAGGAAAATGGGAGTTCGTCCGGGCGGAGAAGTAAAGGCAGGCAGATCAGCATCGAATACAGGCCGGGGCCGAGAGCTCCGGCTTTTCGTTTGTGCGCATGGGCTCGGCCCTCATGAGAGCAGGTGGTAGTGTCCGTCCTGCTGGGTGACCTGCACCGGACATCCGAACAGTGAGCCGAGGCACTCCGCAGTCAGTAGCTCCGGCTTTGCGCCATCGCCAACGATGCGGCCATCGCGCATGAAGATAACGCGCTCGATCTCGGGAACAACGTCAGGCAGGTGATGCGTGATCAACAGCAGCGCGATGCCGGATTGCGCCAGTTTGCTCATGATGCGCCGCAACTCGATTTGCGCGAAGACGTCGAGGCTGTTGCTCGGTTCGTCAAACAATAATGCCTTCGGATCGTGAACCAGTGCGCGGGCGATCATTACTCGCCGGACCTCGCCCGACGACATCTCGGCGATCACACGGTCGGCCAAATGGCTTACCTCCAGCAATTTCAGCAATTCGTCGGTCTTCTCACTCATCTCGGGGATGAGTTCCTGATGCCGCGACAGGCCAACGCTGCTGAAGAAACCGGAGAGAACGGCGTCGTGTCCAGTAATCGGACGCGAGTAGAAAGGAGCGACGTCGTTGGTTACGATTCCCAGCATCGAGCGCAGTTCCGAGACGTTCCAGGATTCCTGTCCGAAAAGCGTCATCGAAGAACGCGGGGCATAAAGCGGGTACAGCTCACGCGTGATGGTTTTGATCAGCGTCGATTTACCCGAGCCGTTCGGACCCATGATCGCGACATGCTCGCCGGATTCGATTCGCAAGTTGAGGTCATGCAGCACCACGCGGCCATTGCGGACGATCGAGACGTTGCGGAGTTCGATTAGTGGAGCGGTATGGTTGGTCATCATGAATTTACCGCCAGCCCTGCAGAAATAACACGCCCATGGCGAAGATAGCGGAAAAGGCGGTGCTAGAGAAGTTGACAGAGTTGTTGCCGAGGCGTCCGGGGCGCTCCAGTGTGGCGCCGAGCAGGCTATCCACGATGGTTCCCAGGAAGGCGGCGCCGAGCACGGTCCAATAGAACTGGGGAAGCAGCAGATTGGCCCACTCGCAGGCAACGCAGACCATGATCATGGCGCAGAGTGCAAAGACGGTGCCGGCCACGGTGATGCCGCCGTCCTGACCGGGAGTAGTTCGGCGCCCGGTGGAGATCAGCCGGGGAATACCGCCGAAGGTTTGTCCCAACTCACTGCTTACGGTGTCTCCGGCGGCTTCGGCCAGAGCGGCCGAGGCTCCGGCGAGAAGGATGTGGTGGGCGTGACCCGCGAACAGAATCGGAGCCGCGCAGATGGCCGCGACCCCGACGTTAGCCAAAATCTGCAGGGCACCGCGCCCGCGGCGGCGTTCGGCGGCGCTCCCGGCAACCCCCAGTCGCTCCTTCTTGCGACGGCCGATTCGGGTGGTGAACAGCGTCAGCAGGAAGACGGTTACAACTGGGATCAGCGCCGCCGGACCGGCTGCTAGGCAGAGAACCACGCTGAGAACTACTCCGGTGAACGCGGCACCAGCAGTTACGGCGCGCAATCCCCATGCAAGAAAGGCAAAAGCCGCACACATGCCGATGGCCGGGAGTAGTTGAGGGATGGCGAACTGCCAGCTCTGGAGAAGATTCATGCGCAAACTATCGTACTCCGAATGACCTGTTTACGGCAGGCGGCCCGGTGGCAGCGAAGCCTCCTGAAGTGCGCATCCTAACAGATTCGATTGCGCAAGGGGTGCTCTGGGCGGAGCAGCGGGAGGAGAAGTTATGGCGGCATCAGTCTGGTCCGGGTATTTGACGTTCGGTTTAATCTCGCTGCCGGTGCGGCTGTACAGCGGCGCGCGCGGCAGCCGCATCGCCTTCCACATGCTGCACAAGCCGGACTTGGCGAGGGTGAAGCAGCAGCTCTGGTGTCCGGAGGACGGGCAGGTGCTGGAGCGCAGCGAGATCGTCAAGGGCTACGAGTATCGCAAGGGCGAGTACGTGGTGGTGGAGCCGGAGGAGTTGAAGCGGATTGAACCCAAAACAGCCAAGGCGATGGAGATTGTGCAATTCGTGAAGGCTGAGGAGGTCGATCCCATTTACTTCGAGTCGAGCTACTACGTCGCCGCCGAGGATGCGGGCAAGCGTCCCTATGCGCTGCTGGCGCGGGCGATGCGCGAGAGCGGCTACATGGCGCTGGCGCAACTGACGATGCACAATCGCGAGTACACGGTGTTTCTGAGGCCATTCAAGAGTGGGCTGGCGCTGCATACCATGTACTATGCCGACGAGGTGCGATCGATGGAACACTTTGGCGCCGAAGTCGCCGAGGTGAAGGAAGCGGAGCTGAAAGTAGCTCATCAGTTGATCGACGCGCTGGCCGACAAGTTCGATCCCGAGCGCTTCCATGACACCTACGAGGAGAACGTTCGCAAGCTGATCGAAGCTCGGCTGGAGGGCAAGGAGGTTTCCGCGGTGGCGCGGCCAGGCAAGTTGGCTCCCGTGGTGGACCTGATGGACGCACTGCGGCAGAGCGTGGCGAAGATGGATGGAAAGAAAGCCGCGGACGTAGCCAGCCAATCGCGCAAGGCATCCGAGGTTGAGGCGGTTGCTGCGTCTGCCGCCCGGAGACCGCCGGCACGGCATAAGGCGAAGCGGGGACGCGCGGCATGACGTCGCGGCCTGGCACCAGTATTCGTTCTTGCGTGAGCCAGAAGACATTGGCCCGGAGGTACTCGCATCCTTTACAATAGTCGCACCCGAACAGAGCAGATGAAATTGCATCGGTAGGCCGGAGTGCGAATGAGAGTGATGTGGAAAACCGCGTGTGCGGTCGTCCTTCTAATAGCGGCAACTACGATCGAAATTGGATGCGGCAACGTCTATCGCCCGATCGCATCGCCGCTCCCGACCGAGACCGGCAATCCGTCGGGTCCGGAGACCGAAGTCGTGCTCTCCTGCTGCCTGAGCCCCACCAGCCCCAATGCCATCGGCCCCAACCCCAGCAGCGTACTTAGCCTCGTGAACGTCAGTGGCGACAGCAACACGGGCAACAAAGTACTGGCCAATGTGGTGGGCAACGTGGTGAGCAACGTGCCATTGCCCGTGACTCCCTCATCGGCTCCCATGGCGTTCGACTACGCCCGCACCTCGGTATTCACGGCGAATACGACCACCGATTCGGTGACACAGCTTCTGCTGAACAGTTCGACCGCGGGATTTTCGGCCAACACCACCACGATCTCCCTGGAGCCGGGCTCGGCGCCGATTGGCATGAGCTTCGAATATTTCGGCAGCACCTATGCGCAGGATTACGTGGTGAACTCAGGGACCACGACGGCAACCTGTTCCGGAACCGGCTCGCTGGGAGTCATCACTCAGCCCGCCGCCCAGTTGAAGGCAACAATCTGCATCGGCACCAGCACGGCCCCGGCGAACCCGGTGTTTGCCTGGATTTACAAAGACCAATCAAAGGTCTTTGTTTTGGATAATCAAGCGGTTGGCATCGGAAATGTTTACGTGGTGAGCGCCAGCAAGTACCAGGTGACAAATGCAATCGCGGTTGGCACTGCCCCAATCAAGGCTGCACAGAGCAACGATGGTAACTACATTTACGTGCTCAACAGCGGCAACACGTCGACCCCTGGGTCGATTTCGATTATCGACGGACAGGGGACCGACGGGCTGCCGGAGTCGGTGGTGAATACGGTTTTCCCCACTCTCAATGCCTCGTGCGGTGCGATCTGCGACTCGCCACTCATCGACATTGCGCAGGACACAAATTTTAACGATACCTCGGCCAACACGCAGATCAACCACGTCTGGCTGCTCCACGCCAATGGCACGGTGAGCGTGTACGATGGAACAACCCCAGGGCAGTTGACCTGGATCACCTCGCTCTCGACGACGGCAAAGGTATCGCCAACGGCCACTCCGACCAACCTGGCGTTGATGCGGGACGGAACCCAAGCCTATGTCGGTGTCAGCGGTACGGACCAGATCATCGGCATCAACACCAGCGCATTGGCCACCGGCGCGATCACGACGAATGCAACCACCGCGATCACGGTAGGAGTGCACCGCTCGATCACTCAGACCATCAATGGCCAAAACGTGCTATTGGAAACAACGACACCAACGGTGAACAACGTTGCGGTTTCACGGGGAGGCGCCTCCGCGGAGCTTGCGAAGGCGTACGCGACCACTACGACGGCGACCACTTATTACTACTACGACGCGAACGGGAATCCTACCAGCGCCCCAGCGGCACCTCCGGGCTGTACTGATAGCGGGAACATGACGAGCTGCCCCAACCTGTACAACGGTACCGCCGTGGTCACGGCGGCAGCCAACGGGTCGACGCCGATCAATACTTATGTGACAACCATTCTGTCACCCTCGCAGGTTACCTACTGCAGTTCGGGCAATCCGGCGACGGGAGAATATGACGGACAGAAAAACTGTCCGGCGACCACTCCGGTGATGGTACTGGGCCGCAGCTAACTTGCAGCAGCACAAGAACAAAGGGCGAGCCTGATTGGGCTCGCCCTTGTTCTTATCTCTCACTCTTTAAGACATGATGCCTGCAGTAGTGTGCCGCTTCTAACGGTCGTCGTCGCGGCGGCGGTGATTGTAGCGCATGGCAACGTTCATGAAAACGCTCCCCATTGGGGAGGTAAAATCCATAACCAACGCTTCCATGTCCTCCGAGCCGCTAAAGCCTTGCTGGCAGGCGTGATTGACGGGAGGATGCACTCTGAAGCTGAATCCCTGATCGTTGAGGGTGGTCACGGCGTTTCCGATCACGAGATTGGCTAACTCGGCAACGGCCTCGCGAATGATCTCCGGATCGGTTTCCATTTCCATTCCTGCGCTAAAGCTGGCAATCTTCATAGCCGCGCTGTCCTCCACGTCAAGGATTACCCGGCCTTCGATGTCGCCTGTGATTTCCACCATGGCGGCCGTGGCGTGGCGCTGGTACGCCTCTTCGCCCATTGAAATATCGGCAACCGAGAACGAGCAGGCGAGTGCCTGGGAGAGTACCGCGTCGGCAGCGTTGATGAATGGCTGAATCAGCTCCATCTTCATAGCTATTCTCCTGTGCCGGCGCTGGGCGCGGTCACGGCGGCATCGCCCAGCACATATTTAATGACGTCGTACAGCAGCTCGGGCTTAACCGGCTTCTGTACAAAGTGGCGCGCGCCCTTCTGCAAGGCGGCGACGATGTTCTCCTGGTAGCCGACGCTGGAGACCATGATGATGCGGGCATCGGGATGCTGGCGCACGATGTGCTCGGCAGCTTCAATGCCTTCCATCTGCGGCATGGTGATGTCCATCAGCACAATATCGGCACGGGTACGGTCATACTCGACGATGGCAGCGCCGCCGTCGCCGGCCTCTGCAGCCAGCAGCCCACCGTAAGAGTCGATGATACGCGCGAGGTTCTTACGCGCGAAGATCGAGTCATCTACGACGAGGTAGCGAACGGGCTGGCGATCAATAGCACGCAGTAGAGCGGGAAATTGCTCCATAAATTCCTCACATCTGTCCGGTTGTGCGGACTGGGCACTGTTCCTTGACCGGCACCGCGCGGAAACTGCCGCAATGCGCGATCAAAGTATTAGACAAAGCTTCTAAAGAAACAACACGATTCGCATAGCCACGCTCAATAGCTGCACGTGGCATACCGAAAACAACTGATGACGCCTCGTCCTGGGCGATGGTAAGCGCACCGGCGGCCTTCATGACTCCCAGGCCCTCGGCGCCATCCTCCCCCATGCCCGTCATCAGCAAGCCCACCGCATCGGCTCCGAACTCCTGGGCAACGGAGCGGAACAAGACATCGACGGACGGACGATGGCCGCTAACCTTAGGACCGTCGGAGAGTACGACAACATCTCCCAGCGGCATTCGCCGAACCTGCATATGGCGGTCGCCTGGGCAGACTAGCACACGTCCGGCGGCGATCAAATCGCCCGATTGCGCTTCCTTGACTTCCACGTTGCACGCTTCATTCAAGCGCCGCGCGAAAGTTTCAGTGAAGCCGGCAGGCATGTGCTGCACCACAAGGATAGCCGCGGGAAAGTCCCCGGGAAGTTGGCTGAGCATATATTCCAGAGCATTGGGGCCGCCGGTGGAGATGCCGAGCGCAACCACTTTGGAGGCAGGAGTGACAACATTGGGGCGCTTGGGCTTGGCGATGTATCCAGCTCCCGCGCGGCCTCCCGCCGTGGGTAAGGGGCGGCGCACAAACGGACTCTTAACCGCCGCTTTGATCTTGGCAATCATCTCGGAGGCGATTTCATTCATGCCCTCGCCGAGGACGTTCTCCGGCTTGGCAACAAAGTCGAAGGCTCCCATGTGCAAAGCCTTGAAAGTGGTGCTGGCGCCCTCGCGGGTATGAGCGCTGACGACCACGACCGGGACCTGCAACTGGCGCATGATCTGGCGCAAAGTCTCAATGCCATCCATACGCGGCATCTCAAGATCCAGAGTGATTGCGTCCGGCTTGAGTTCTTCGATTTTCTTCAGCGCGAATGCGCCATCCATCGCAGTGCCCACCACGTGAATGGAATTGTCACGCTCGAGCAGTTGCGGAATGAGTTTGCGCATCAGCGCGGAGTCATCCACCACCAGGACGCGAATCATCTGTGGGTGTACCGTCACGAGCGCGCCCTCACTTCCTGGGATTCACTAACATTGCGGTTATAGCTGCCGCCCAGTTTGGCCACCACGTCAGAGATGCTGAGGATCAACACTACTCGCCCGTCGCCGAGGATGCTGGCGCCGCTAACCAGTTCCGTGCTGATCAGGGACTCATCGAGGCCCTTGATGACCAGTTCCTGCTCGCCGATCAGACGATCGACCACCAGGCCGATCTTGCGATCGCCGTGGCTGACCACGATCACATACAACTTACCCGTGCGCACGCTGCCAGAATGAATCCGGCTGAGCCGTATCAGCGGCACCACTTCTTCACGGATTCGCAGAACCTCCTGCCCATCCACGACGTGAACTTCGCTCTCGCGCGAGCGCAGAATTTCCAGCACATTGCACAGCGGCACGGCGTAAAGACGCTCACACACGCGGAACAGAAGGGCCTTGATGATGGCCAGCGTGAGCGGCACCATGAGGCGGAAGGTTGTGCCTTCGCCGGGAATGCTACGCACCGCAATAGAGCCCTTCAGCCGGTCCATCACCGCCTTGACCACATCCATACCAATGCCGCGGCCGCTGACTTCGGTTACCTCGCTGGCAGTGCTGAGGCCGGCATGAAAGATTAGATCCAGGGCATCGTTGTCGCTCAGGCGCATGGCCTGTTCGGCGGTTATAACGCCGCGGGCGACGGCGGCGGCTATGACCTTTTCGAAATGGATGCCCCTGCCGTCATCGCTGATCTCGATCACCACTTGATTGCCCTGGTGATAGGCATTTAGGCGGATCGTTCCCACCGGCGATTTGCCGGCGGCGGCGCGCTCCAGCGGCGGCTCAATGCCGTGATCGACGGCGTTGCGCAGCAGGTGCATCATGGGCTCGGCGAGCGCGTCCAGAATGCTCTTGTCGAGGTCGGTATTCTCGCCGGCAATGACGATTTCAACCTCACGCCCGAGCTGCTTGGCGGTGTCTCGCACCACGCGCGGTAGGCGGCGGAACATCTGCTCCACGGGCACCATGCGGATCTTCATCACCGCGCGCTGCAACTTCTTGAGAATCTGCGCCTGGAAGACAACCAGGTCGGCGGTTCTGGCTCGCAGCGGCACGCTGGCCAGAGTGCGATTCATCTCTGCCAGCAGCTCCTGCATCATGCTCTTGGCAATAATCAGTTCGCCCACCAAGTCCAGAACCACGTCGATGCGTTCGGCGTCCACCCGAATTACGTTCTCGGTGGCTGCGAGAAGGCGCTCTTCGCGCACCTTGGAACGCTCCGGCGCATGGCGCACGGTCTGAATGGCGCGAGCCTTGTCCTTCTCCGGTTGCGCGGAGAACGACGTTGGGGCCGGCGGCGCTGGTGTCTCCCGGATGAGCGGGGGCGGCTCCGGAAGCGGGTCGGCAACAGTCGGTGCTGACCCAAAAAACGGTGCCGAGATTAACTCATCCGCGGTGCCGGGCACCGCCTCTACATAGACCCTTGAAACTACGGTCGGGATCTTGCCCTTGCGCTCCACCCAGTCGAGTTCGTGATCGCTGCACAGGACGACCTCAATGACGTCAGGAATCTCGGCTGTGTTTTCTTCGGGCCGCATCACCAAGATGGTGCCGGCCTCGGACAAGACATTGCGGACCAGTTGCACGGCAGCGGTTCGCATGGGGCATGACGGATCAATGGCGAGCGCAACGTTATAGACCTGCTGGCCGGGCACGGTCATCCGGGCAATCCGCAATTGCTCGTACTCGCGTCCAGTTGAACTGCGGCGCGAAGGCGGCTTCCGGGTGTGGATTGCGGATCGCCTCGATCAACGCGTACACATCTGTGGTGTCGGGAGGCTGCAGTTCATTGCGATAGGCTGAGAGCAAATTGTCAAACAGATCGGCGCAGACCATCACTAGGTCGGCAAGGGCTTCGCCGTCGCGAGCCGCGGTCTCAGGGGTGAGCACATCCTCCACGGCATGTGCCACTTCGCTGAGATCCTTGTAACCGCAGGCGGCGGCATCGCCCTTGAGTGTGTGAACGCTGCGCCTCAGGTCGCGAATGATGTCGGGGTCACGCGGAGATTTCTCCAGCAACAGGGCGTCCTCATTCAAGGCCTGGAGAATTTCCTGCGAACTTTCGAAGAAAATGTTACGAAGTTCGTTCGCGCGATCATCGGAAAAAATGCCCACCGTTATCCCTCGATCTTGCTGTATGCGGTGCCGTTGTCCTGGTGAACCATACGAAATTGATCGGTCAGCCCGAACAAGCTTTCGGCGTGCCCCACGAACAGATATCCCTCCGGGTTCAGGCAGCGCCAGAATTTTTGAATCAGCCGCTTCTGCTCGGCAGCGTCAAAATAGATCATGACGTTGCGGCAAAAGATAAAGTCATTGTGTTGCGGCAGATACTCCGTCTTCAGATTGTGAAAGTCGAAGTGGACCAGTTCCTTGACCGCCGGCTTGATGGCATAGCGCTCCGGGCCGACCTTGTCGAAATAACGCAGGCGGTAGGGATAGTCCACGTTGTCCATGTGATGTTCGAGATAAATCCCTTCCTGCCCGGCGCGCAGCACGGAGTAGTTGATATCCGAGGCCAGGATCTCCACCTTCCACGGCGGCGGAATCAGCGGTTTGGGCGACGGCATTCCAAAGGGAATCGGATTGCGCAGATAGTAGTAGGCGAGAGCGTCGGCAATCATCATCGCCAGAGTGAACGGCTCCTGGCCGGTGGAACAGCCGGCGCTCCAGAGGCGCAGGTTCCAGTCGCGACGCTCCTGCTTGCGGCGCAGCATGTCCTCCAGCACAGTCTTCTGGAAGAGCTCCAGTTGCGGGCGGTTACGGAAGAAGCTGGTCTCATTGACGGTGAGGTTTTCCAGCAGCGCTGACAGCTCTGCCTTGCCCTCACGGCTGGTGAGCAGGCGGTAGTAATCGTAGAAGGAGTTGGCACTGCATGCGCGCAGTCGGCGCTGCAGACGGTCCTGCAAAAAGTGAGCCCGGCGGTCATCGAAAAACATGCCGCATTCCTGATAGATCAGCGTCTGCAGCAACTTGAGTTCGGACTCGCTAAAAGCAATCGGTGACGATGGAGACGACATTGAATATGCTCACGCCCTACGGTTGTGCCGGCGACATCGCGCCCGCAGCTTCGGCAATGTCAGTGAGACGTCGCAACTCGCCCCTCTGCATGATCTTCGCCAGATCGATCATAATAACCAGCTTGCCGCCCAGCTTGCCGACACCGGTCACATAGTTCAGTTCGCCCTGCTCGAAGATGTTGGGAGGCGGCTCAATGAGTTCGGAGTTCACCTTCATCACTTCGTTGGCGGCATCGACCACCAAGCCAACCTGATGACCGTCCAGTTCGGCAACCATGATACGGTTGCGGCGATTGGGTTCAATCTCTTCGGCAAAGCGCTTTCTCAGGTCCACCACGGGAATGATCTTGCCGCGCAGGTTAATGACACCCTCGATGTAGGTAGGTGAATCGGGAATTTCGGTAATGTCCATCATGCGCACGATCTCATGAACGATGCCAATGGGCACGCCGAAATTTTCCTTGCCTACGCGGAAACCGACGATTTGCTGAACTTTCGCCATCTGCATTTTCTCCAGAACCTTCTAGCGATTGCTTCCTGCCAACGCAAACTTGGTTCCACCCGCCAGCCGACGCGCATGCGCATCCTCTTGATGATCGTCGAGGACAAACCGGTCCATAGACTCCAGCAACGAGCGGGCCATCTTGGACATCTGCTCGGCCGAGGCGGCCAACTCAGTGGAACTCGAGGTGGACATCTGAACCATTTCGCGCATGCGCTCCATGGCGCGGACGACAGCCTGTGCGCCGCCAGCCTGCTCTTCGACCGAAGAATTGATTTCGTACGTAATTTCGTTCAGGCGCGAGGTGGCCTTGGCAATTTGCGAGGAGCCGTTCGACTGCTCGTTGGTGGCGGCGCCGATCTCCTGGGCAAACTTGAAGACCTCGGTGACAACATTGGAAATCTTGCGCAGGGCGAGACTCAGATCGTTGCCCAGTTCCAGCCCCTCGTTGACGATCGCCGTGCTCTTTTCCATGTTATCCACTGCGCGGCGGGCTTCGGTCTGAATACTCCGGATCAGATCGCCGATCTCCTTGGTGGAGGTCGCCGACTTTTCGGCCAGTTTGCGGACTTCATCGGCGACCACGGCAAAGCCGAGGCCATGTTCACCGGCGCGGGCCGCTTCAATCGCAGCGTTGAGCGCCAGCAGGTTGGTTTGCTCGGAGATGTCGTCGATGACTTCGATGATTTTGCCGATGTTGTCGGCGCGCTCGCCGAGGCTGCTGATGATGACCGCCGAAGATCCGATCGAACCATTGATGCGGTTCAGGCCATCGGTGGTCTTCTGCATGGTGCCAATGCCGCTCTGCACTTCATCGCGGGAGCGGCTGGAGATATCCAGCAGCACTCGGGCTGTGTCGGCTACGCGTTGAATGCTGGCGACCATTTCATCGATGGAGGCTGAAGTCTCGCTGACGCTGGAGGCCTGCATCTGCGTGTTCTTCACCATGTTCTGCACGTTGATGCTCATCTCGTGCATGGTGCTGGTGACCTCATCGATGGCCGAGGCAGACTGCACGCTGACCTTGGCCGAGTCCTCTGAGGCGTCGGCAACCTGATTGGAGCCGGCAGCAACCTGCGCCGCGGCGTCGCGCACCGAGCGCACCAGGGTGCGCAGGCCGCCGGTCATCTGCGAAAAAGCCATGGACAGGGTATCGCGGTTCGAGCGCGGCGAAACCTCGACGGAGAGATCGCCTCCAGCGATGGCTTGGGAAACCTCGGCAATCTCTTTGAAGTAGATCACCATGTTGCGGTAGGTCTGAGCCAGGGTTCCGATCTCGTCCTTGCTGTCGACATCGACGACCTGATCCAGGTCACCCTTGTCGCCAAGTTCGCGCGCCACGTTGATGAGATGATCGAGCGGCTGGGTGATGGTCTTGGCTGTGCGGAAGGAGATGAATACGCCCAGACACAGCGCGCACACGAAGCCCATGACATCTATCCCGGTGGTCCAACGAGATGTTTTGTCGCCCTCCTCGTTGGTTTTCTTGAGCAGGGCGCGGGCGTCGCTCTGCACCTCATCAATGACTGCGCTGGAGCTTCTGAGCTGCTCGGTCGGTGCTGTCTCGGTGTATTGATCCAGCAAGTCCATGGGCTTGATCTGCCCGCTTTCGACAAGATTCCTGTGTGCCTGGATGAAGCGCTCGGCGGTGCTCGAGTACCACTCGTGCTCGACGGCTGCGATGCGGTTCAGTCCGGCTCGCAGATTGGGGTCGCTGGTTTCGGTCTCGGCGTCGCGCAGAAGCTCGAAGATGCGGTTATTGCCATCACGGAGGCGGTCCAGTTCGGCAGGGGTAGCGGTGATCAGGTAGTTGCTGAGCGACAGGTGGTTCTCCACCATCTGGTGGCGAACGTTTTCGGTCGAAAGGAAGAGTTCATAAGCGTTGCTGACCTCAACCCTCGTCTCGTGCTCACGCCATCTGGCGCCGAGGCTGAAGATGAATCCCCCCAGCATGAGAAGAAGCAACATTGCGAAACTCAGGAGCAGCTTACTACGGATCTTCATTCTCGCCTCCCGAACCGTGGACCTCGGTTCGCCGCGCCTTGCCGGTCACGTCAACCTGAACAGCTTGAACTTGAACCACTCTTTCAAACGGATCGGTCAACTCGCCCGCCGCCTCACGCGCACGGAAAGAAAGATGACCACTTGCGACCGGTGCACGCAAGTAACTACACGAGCTCTCCTGACCCGGCGTAACTATGTGAACCGGATCATCCGCAGACGAGGACAAGACAGAGCTATCGCCCTCAGCCGTTAAGACACGAATCCCGTGAGTTGTTATCTCATTGATAGCAACCTTTTGCACATTACGGAAGCGGCAAAAGGTGTAGCACTAAAGTTTTCGCGATATTTCTTCATTTTACTGGCGAACGGGCATTGCCTCGCCTAAAAATGTTGCCGCATGTCGCTGTGGCGGAGAGTATCACATTGAGAACCTGACTGAGAACGGAGCGAATCTCAGAATCGGCTTGACTCATATTGAGACATAGCCTACTCTCATTCCAATCTCCCCCAGAGAAACGCGTAACCCCGGTAGCTTTTGACCGGTGTCTACATAAGAGCTGACCGGGCTCCAGTCCTCGGTACGGCGTGCGAACACGAGCGAGCGAAGCGAGAAGATATGAGCGAATCACTGCCGGTGCTGCTGGTCGAAGACGAAGAGCTCTTGCTCTCTTTCTTGATGACAGCTTTGGAGCGCGGCGGAGTGAAGGTCGCCGGCGCGGCATCGGGCAGCGAGGCGCTAGGTTTGCTGGAACGCGGGGCGTACGCGGGCGTAATCTCCGACCTGAGAATGCCCGGCCAGATCGGTGGTGCGGAAATCTTTGACTGGGTCAAGGTGAATCGTCCGGAGTTATCCTCTTGCTTCCTGTTCATCACCGGCAATATCAGCGATCCTTATGCGATCGAGATCCGGGAGCGAACCGGGGCACTGTTTATCGAAAAGCCTTTCCGCATTGGACTACTGCTTGAGATGATCGGCAAGATTACGTCGCCACGGGGGCAGACCCATGTCTGATCCACGTCCACTCCGTCTGCTGATTGTGGACGATCAGCAGAGCATCGGCAGTTTGTGCGCGACCTTGGGGCAAAGGATGGGATTGCTGTGCTTCCAGGCACAGAGCGCCGACGAGGCGCTGGAGCAGGTGGACCTCCATGCCCCGGATGTGATGCTGGCCGATTTGCTGGTAGGCGATCGTTCCGGCCTGGAGTTGCTGGCCGAGGTGAAGAAACGCTCGCCGCTCACCGAAGTAGCGCTGATGAGCGCCAACGGAACCATTGCCAGCGCCGTCCAGGCAATGCGCCTGGGCGCTTACGATTTTGTTGTCAAGCCGTTCCGGGTAGCGGAGTTGCAACTGGTTCTAGAGCGCATGGTGGAAAAAGTTCAGAGCGCGCGGGAGAACCAATGGCAGCGCCAGCCACAGAGCAAGACGCAAGTTGCGCCGTCGGCACCGCTCCACTGCACTGACTTGGAAGAGCTGGAGAGGTTCACCATGCAGCGAGTCTTTGAGCAGGTGGACGGAGACAAAGAGCAGGCGCAGAAGTTGTTGGGGATTTCGCGGGCTACGCTGTACCGCAAAATCAAGCGCTACGGGATTCAGACACGGCAGTCACGGCAAGAAGAAGAGACTCGCCGGACGGCGGAGCGAATGGTACTCTTGTCTCAAAGATGAGACATTAGACGCAGTAAAAGAGCTGCGCTCTGCGCGTGCGGTGTTGACTGTGCACGACGTTGGTTGTTGAGTTGGCTGTTGAATTAGATTCGGTGGAGATGTGCGTGGAGCAGTGCAGACTTTTAATCGTCTCCGATGACCCGGAGTTCGTAAATTCGTTAATGCAGAGCTGGCTGCGGTTGCACTATGAGCCGGAATTTACGGTGTCGAATCATGGCCCCGCGGAGTTCCCTGCCGGCGCGGTCGTAGTGGCCGATGGTCAGGCGGCGCTGGCTTGTCTGAGCGGCCAAGCCTTGCTGGCGATTGTAATCACGGCTGACCAGCCTGCGGCCGGGATCGCAAGTTCGCAGCCCCGACTGGTGCGAATCGGGCGTGGCGAGGCCTGGGCGGATATCGCGGCCGCGCTGGCGCAAGAGGCCATGCTGCGGGCGAAAGCCGTGCAGCAAGCGGTCGAAGCGGAACGGCGGGTCGGCGAGTCAGAGCGTTTTGCCGCGATTGGACGGTTTATCGTCGACGAACGGCATGGGTTGGCAAATGCGCTGACCAGCGTGATGGGAAATTCCGAGCTGGTATTGCTGGATTCCGGCGCGGAACTGCGGGCTGAAGTACGCGGTCAACTTGAGACCATCCACGCGATGTCGCTGAGAATCCACGAGACGTTGCAGCGTCTCTCGTCGCTGGATATCGAAATGCGAAAGAATCGAGGTGCGTCGTGCTGAAAAAGATTTTGATCGTAGACGACTCCCAAGCCGAGAGCCGATTGATGCAGTCCCTTTTGCAGGGCGCTGGATACTCCGCCGTTGCATTGAGCGATCCGCTGCGCATCGAGCAGACCCTGGCCTCCGAGCATCCGAACCTGATTCTTCTGGATGTGGTGATGCCGGGCAGAAACGGGTTCCAGGCCTGCCGCGATCTGAAGCGAAGCCAGGAATTCGGCGACATTCCGATCGTGCTGGTGACCTCGAAGAACGGTGAGAGCGACAAGTTCTGGGGCATGCAGCAGGGTGCCGACGGCTACGTTGTCAAGCCGTTCACCGGTGCACAACTAGTGGATGAAGTGCAAAGGGTGATCGGTTAAGCCATGGCCGTGCCGCCAAACAATACGCAGGAGCAGGGGCCTTTTCCACTCGATCCCGAGTTCGAGAGCGAGGAAGAGGCATTAACCGCTCAACCCGCGTTGCCCGAGGAGCAGTACTGCATCTTCCGCTCCGGACGCGAACGCTATTGCCTGCATGTGCTGGAAGTGGATGAGGTGGTCGAGTGGCCACGGTTGACCAATCTGCCGCTGTCGCCGCCGTTCCTGATGGGCGTCTTCAATTTGCGCGGAACCATCGTGCCGGTGGTGGACATTGCGTTTACCGAGGGACGCCGAGCCGACCTGCCGCCCCGGCAAGTAGTGGTGGCCTGCCTGCGTGGCGGCGCAGCTGGACCCGACGTGCGGTTGGGACTGGCGGTGGATGAGGTGATTGGGACCCATAGCACCAGCGAACCATTGCTGAGGGACGAAGCGCCGCGGGATGTTCCGCATTGTGGCGGAATGCTGCGTCACGGAGACCGGCTGGCGCTGGGCTTGGACTTGAAGCGCGTGCTGGAGTCGTTTCCGGTGGGTGCGATATAGGCGCTGCGATTTTTTAAGCGCTGGGATTTAAGGCGGAAGGAACTGTTTTCGTAGCTTTCGCTGCTGGTTTTTAGATCGTGTGTAAAGGCGGCGCGTCAGTGCGCGTGTCGGTCGCGTTGTCTTGGAGGTCTTATGAAAGGTCGTCTGAATTCGACAATCATCGCCTTGGTGGCGGTCAATCTTCTAGCCACCCTTGCGGTGCTTGGGCTAGCCTACGCGGCTGGCGCTAAGTCCGGGGGCAAGTCGCTTCACAATGTCACAGCGCTGCCGTCGGACGCGTTGATTCCGCTGCTTGGCGCGGTTGGCTTTTTGGTGATCGGCTCGTTGTTCGTGCTCTTCCGGCTCTCCAACAAGGTTTCCGAACCGGTGAAGGCACTGGCCGCGTTTGCCGATGAAGTGGGCGCAGGCGAGTTCAGCGCCCGCCTCTCCGAGGATGGAGGCGACGACTTCGCCTACATCGCGGTGCACTTGAATCTGGCGGCGGAGCGGGCTGCCCAGGCGATGCAGGACGAAGAAGCGCAGCGCGATCTGCAGCGCTCGGTGACCGAGTTCCTGACCGTAGTCAGCCAGATTGCGCGCGGCGACCTGACCCTGCGCGGCACCGTTACCAGCGATGCCCTGGGCAACGTGGTTGACTCGGTCAACTATATGCTCGACAACTTTACCCAGGTGCTGCGCCGGGTGCGCGATGCTGCCAATGACGTCTCGACCAGCGCCAATCAGATCCTGAATGCTTCCGAGGCCATGGCCAAGGGCGCCACCCAGCAGGATCACGAGATTACCAACACTTCCTCGGCCGTCGAAGAGCTGACGGTTTCCATGAAGCAGGTGAGCAACAACGCCGAAGCCAGCGCCGAGGCCGCCCGCCGCGCCCTGGATGCCGCCGAGCAGGGCAACCGCTCCGTGCGCGACACCCTGGAGGGAATGCAGCGCATCCGCTCCAGCGTGCAGGCCACCGCCAAGAAGATCAAGTCGCTCGGCGACCGCTCGCTGGAAATCAGCGAGATCATCAACGTGATTAACGACATCACCGAACAGACCAACCTGTTGGCACTCAACGCCGCGATTGAAGCCGCACGCGCCGGCGAGGCAGGCCGCGGCTTCGCTGTGGTCGCCGACGAAGTCCGCAAACTGGCCGAACACTCGCGCACCGCAACCAAAGACATCGCCGCATTGATCAAGGCCATCCAGGCCGAAACCAACGAGGCCGTGGTGGTGATGGAAGAGGGAACGCGCGAGGTCGAAGTGGGCGCGCGGCTTGCCGATCAGGCAGGCAAAGCACTGGAGGCAATTTCCGCCGTGGTGCGGCAGTCGGCAGAGCTGGTGCAGGAAATCTCCCTGGCCAGCAAGCAGCAGGTGCGCGGCACCGAAGGCGTGGCCAACGCCATGCAGATCATCTCCAACATTACCCACCAGACCTCGCAGGGCGCGCGGCAGACGGCGCACAGCACTGAGTTAATGGTGAAAATGAGCGAACAGTTGAACGAGGCGCTGTCGCAGTTCCGCGTCCAGCAGACGGCCGCACAGCAATTAACGCCACGCAAAGAGTTGCAGGCAGGCGCGGCGCGTAACTAGGCAATTCGCTCGACAAGGGACTTTGCAAGGACAGGTAACAGGCGGCGATGAACAACGCGGGCAACAATCCGGTGCTGACCGGGCACGAAGTGCGAGAGCTGCAGTTGCTCATCGAGCAGCGCTCCGGCGTGGTCTTCGACGAGTCGCGCGAGCGCTTCCTGACCTCGCGAGTGGTCGAGCACATGCACCGCAAGCGCCTCAGCTATGGCATGGAGTTGTTGCGCCTGGTACGCAATTCCAACGTGGAATACGACACCATGCTGGAGCGGCTGCTGACCCAGGAAACCAGCTTCCTGCGTTATCCGGGACTGTTTTCCGCATTCCGGCAGCACGTGGTGCCAGACATGCACGCGCGCAAGTTCTGGGAAAAGCAACCGGTGTTGCGCGTCTGGAGCGCCGGCTGTGCCAGCGGCGAAGAGCCGTATTCCATAGCACTCAGCATCCGCGAGGCCGCCGACTGCGGCACGCCACTGGAGGCCAGCATCATGGCTACCGACATCAGCCGCGAAGCCCTGGAGCGGGCCGACCGCGGAGTGTATGGCAAGCGCGTGCTGGAAAATCTTTCCCCGCTCCAGATCGAAAACTACTTTACGCACAGCGGTGACGGCTACAAGGTGAAGCCGGTGCTTCGCGAGATGGTGACGTTTGCGCCCATGAACCTGGCCGAGCCGCTCTACTTGGGACGATTCGACTGCATCTTCTGCATGAACGTGTTGATTTATTTCAGCGAGGAGTTGCGGAACCGGCTGATCCAGCGCTTTTACGAGTATCTTGAGCCGGGCGGCTATCTCTTTCTGGGTCACGCCGAATCCGCGGCAAACGCTCCGGTCAAGTTCAACCAAACAATCATGAATGGAACTCGTCTCCTCCAGAAGCCGCTGGATCGCATGGCACGGGCTGCGGGGGAAGAACTATGAACGGCGCCAGCCCGGAAATGATCGAACTCTTCCTGACCGAAGCCAGCGAGCATCTCCAGTTCCTTCGCGAGTACTCGGGCATTCTGCAGGACCCCTACCCGCTCTACGAGGACATCGAGCGGCTCTACATTTCGGCTCACGGCGTAGCCGGCACCGGCGGAACGTATGGCTACGAACTCTTCAATGAGGTTGCCGGTAAACTGGCACACATTTTCCAGTACGCCATGAACGCCACAGTCAGCCCCGAGGCCACGGCACCGCTCGTCGAGTTCATCTACGAAGCGATTGCGGTGCTGGAGAGCGACCTCATCATGATCAGTGCCGGTGGCACTGAGTCCATCGACGACATCGTCGCCTTCAAGCAGCGCTATCCCTTTGCTTTCCAGGCCCCGCCGCCGCCTGCCATGGACGCTCCCACCGAGCAACCGCACGCGCCCGAGCCCGAACCCGAATCGCCTACGCCGGTCGAGTCAGCGACCGCAGCGTCCCCGGCTCCGGAGACCTCTGCGACTCCGCCTGCCCCCCAACCCACTGCTTCCTGTGTTCCGATTGCCGCCAACCCGGTCGCACCCGCGCCGCGCACCGACGCAGCCCCGCCGGTTGCGCCCGCACCACACACGATCTCCGCGCAGCCCGTGGCAGCACCCAAACCACCGGCAGCCGCAAAACTTTCCATCGAGAATGTTCCGGAACTGGAGCCCGACGACGCAATCCCCGCCGAGGTGCTCGAGTTCTTCGTTCCCGAGGTCGAGGAGCATCTGCAGGCGATCACCGATTGCCTGCTGGCGCTGGAGGCGAATCCGAACACCGAGGACATTCACCGTCTCTTCCGCGCAATGCATACCATCAAAGGTTCGGCCGCACAGGTAGGCTGGCAGCGCATTGCCACCATTGCCCATCGCGCCGAAGACCTGATCGGACGGCTGCGCGACGGCGAGTTGAAGCCGAGCGTAACCATCATCGACCTCTGTCTGGAATCCGTCGATGTGCTCAAGAGAGTGATCTACCACCAGTGGCAGGATGAGGCCAGCTTCCAGCTTGCAGCGCGCACTCTGATGGCTCGGCTGGAACACATCGCCCCTGCCGAGACGGTAGAGGATCTCCCGGCGACTGCCGTTGCCGCCACCGTCGCCATTGCAACCGAGACCGAGCCGCCGGCAGTTCCGGTCGTTCCGGCCGTTGCGGAAGAGGTTGCGGAAGAGAGTCCGCTGGAGTCGTCGCTTGCGTCCCTGGTCGCCGAGGTGAGCGCTCAAAGCGTCCAAAGCTTGCCGCCCACCCTCGGAGACGAGCGCGCGGAACTGCCGAACGAACAGCCCAAGGAAGATCCGAAGGTGGAGACGCCCGAGCCGGTGGCCGCGCTCAGCATGCCGGTTGGCATGGCGCAGTCCAAGTCCGTCCGCATCGGGCTGGAGCGGCTGGACCGAATGATGAACGCGGTAGGCGAGTTGGTCATCAATCGCACCCGCATGTTAGGCCGATTGGCGGAGCTGGAGAGGTTGGCCGAAGTGCTGAACTTCTCCAAGGGCCGCATGACCGACAAGATCTGGGAGTTTCAGGATAAGTACGAGTTCATCCGCCTCAACGCTGCGCCCGCGCTCTCCTCCATGTCCTGGCCGGGCTCGTCGCTGGAGGCTCACGGCGGCTATGGCGCCCCGCCCGTCTATGGTGGCTTCGGCGGAGGCAGCTTTAATCCGCCGGGTTTTGGAAACTCAAGCTTTGGAAGCTCAAGCTTCGGAAATTCAGGCTATGGGAGTTCCGGCTACGGCACTCCGAATGGCGGCGGCCATTCCGAGTTCAGCGAACTGGAGATGGATCGCTACGACGATTTCGGCATCCTCTCGCGCTCGCTCACTGAAATTTCCGCCGACATCACGGAAGTGCTCACGCAACTGGATGGCTTTGTGCGCCGCGTCGACGGCGATATCGACGAGTTCACCAAGCTGGCGCATCGCCTGCAGGATGAAATCACGCAAGCGCGCATGGTTCCCATCGGCAACCTGTTTACGCGCATCGCCCGCACTGTTCGCGACGCCGCCAAGGCCAGCAACAAGCAGGTGGAGTTGGTCCTTGGCGGAGCCGAAACCGAGCTCGACAACAACATCATTCAGCAGATTGCCGATCCCTTGCTGCACCTGGTTCGCAACGCCGTGGCCCACGGCATCGAGCGCGCCGATGAGCGCTACGAGGCGGGCAAGCCCGACCAGGGCAACATCGCGGTTCGCGCCTACCACAAGGGAAATCACATCTACGTCGAGGTGGAGGACGATGGCCGCGGCATCGACTTTGACCGCGTCAAGGCCACAGCGGTCGAGAGCGGGTTGCTCTCCGCCGACGACGCCGAGCGCCTCAACCGCCGCGAAGTGCTGGAGTTGCTCTTCCGCCCCGGCTTCTCCACCGCGCCGCGCCGCACCGAACTGGCAGGCCGCGGGGTGGGGCTGGATGTGGTACGCGCCAACGTCAACAATCTCAATGGCGAGGTCGAAATCGAGACCGAGAAAGGAATCGGCTCGCGTTTCACCCTCAAAGTTCCACTCACGCTGATCATCTCGCAAGCCTTGTTTGTGCAGTGCGGTGGGCAGACCTTCGCATTCCCCTTGGGCTTTGTCGAGGAGATCCGCCGCATTCGTCCCGCAGACATCGAAGAGGTCGGCGGCAAGCTCATCGCCAAGGTGCGCGACGTCGTCACCGAGGTGGTGCGCTTCGACGAGGCACTGCAATTGCCGCGCCTGGAGCCGGTCAATGGATATCTCCGCCTGGTGCTGGTCAACGTAGGCGGCCGGCAGGTGGGCGTCGTCGTCGAGGAAGTTCTGCGCAAGGATGAAATCGTAATCAAGAATCTGGGCGAATATCTGCGCCATGTGAAGATGTTTCCCGGCGCAACCATTGCCCCCGATGGCAGCCTGATTCTGCTGGTCGACCTCAACCGTCTCATCATGGGCGAATCCATTGAGCGGCGTCCCTTGACCACTGCGCTGAGCGCGGCCCGGCTCTTCCTGCCGGGCGCAATCGCCGTGGCGCGCGGTGAGATTCCCGCCGCTGCTGTCGACGCCGTGGAGAAGGAAAAGCTGGTCGTGCTGGCCGACGATTCAATCAGCGTACGCAAGTTCGTGGGACGCATGTTGGAGAAGGCAGGCTATCGCGTCAAACTCGCCTGCGACGGCCTGGAGGCCCTGGAGATTGCGACCACCAACAACTGCGACTTGGTGATCACCGATCTGGAGATGCCGCGCACCAACGGTTATGAGTTGATCCTGCATCTGCGCCAGACCCCGTCCACCAGCAAGGTTCCGGTGATGGTGGTAACCTCGCGCGCCGGTGCCAAGCATCGCGATCGCGCAATCAAGGAAGGCGCGGCGGCCTTCATGGTGAAGCCGGTGCAGGAAGAATCGTTTATCGCCCAAGTGGTGGAGTTGATTGGAACATCGGGACAGGCGACGACCGCTCCGCCCCTGGTTCAGTGAGAGACAGCGAATGACGAGCATTGAAAAAATCCGGGTGTTGGTCGCCGACGATTCGGCGTTCATGCGCAAGGTGCTGGTCAGCATTCTTGACACCGACGGCTCGTTCGAGGTGGTAGGCGAAGCGCGTGACGGGCGCGAGGCGGTGGAGAAGTCGGCCAAACTCAAGCCGCACGTCATCACCATGGACATCAACATGCCCCACATGGACGGCCTGCAGGCAACCGAGATCATCATGTCCACCGAGCCGCGGCCAATCCTGATCGTCAGCTCGGAATCGAAAGAAGGGGCCAAGTCCACCCTGCGCGCGCTGGAGTTGGGAGCCATAGATTTCCTGGCCAAACCCACCAGCGCAATCGACCTTGATATGTCCAGCGTGCGCGACGAATTGGTGCGTAAACTGCGCACCGCCTCCAAAGTTCGCGTCATCCGCAACCTCTTGCGCTCCGAGCCCGCCAGAATTACGCAGCCGGAAAGCGCGAAGCTGGACTTGGCCTCGGTCACTACTGGGCGTGGGCTTGGATTCGCAGGGAGTGGATTGCGCGGAGCCGGATTGCCGCTCGCGGTACTGGCCGCCTCCACTGGCGGGCCGGCAACGCTAATGAGGCTGCTGCCCCAATTTGCGGTGGGCTTTCCCGGAGCGGTGCTGGTGGTGCAGCACATGCCCGGAACCTTTACCTCCCAATTTGCCGAACAGCTTGCATCCGTCTCGCATCTTCCGGTGAAGCAAGCCGAGAACGGCGAGGTTTTGCTCGCTGGACAAGTCTATGTATGTCCCGGCGACTGCCATTTGCGGGTGCTTCCACCCGGACGCGTCGCCCTCGATAGCGGCCCACGCATTGCCGGCTACCGCCCCAGCATCGACGTAACCCTGGAGTCGGTGGCAGCCCTGGCTGGCTCCCATGCGGTGGTTGCCATCCTAACCGGAATGGGAAACGACGGCGCGCGCGGCGTGATTGCAATTCAGCAGAACGGCGGACTGGTACTGGCTCAGGACGAATCCACTTCGGTGATCTTTGGAATGCCCGCCGAGGCCATCAAGACTGGCGCAGTGCAACACGTTCTGCCGTTGCAGCAAATCGCAGCCGCCATCTGCCGCCGGGTAGCGGGTCACAGCGGAACTGCGCAGGCCGCCGCTTTATGACCACGCAGAGCCTTGGCGGTACTTCATGGCAGCCCCGGTGTTTACGGCGGACGCAGTGAAAGAACTCGAACGGCGTCCCCTGTTTATCTCGCGTCCGGCCAAACCGGTCGCGGCAACGGCGGGTCCGGTAATCGTGTTCACTGCGGGCGGAGTGCGATTTGCGATTCCGTCCAGCGAGGTCGAGGAGATTCGTGATCGTGACGATCGTACCTCAATTCGAAAACTAAAGGGTACCGAGCCGATCGATTTCGCCTTGCAAGTCGGGCTTGGGGCCGGAATACTGGAACGTTATGTGGTACTGAAGACGGACGAATCTTCGCTAGGCGTGACTTTGGGCGTGACAGAGGTCGAGCGAATGGCGACCTCGCCCAAAATGGTGCCCCTCCCGACCTTGTTCCGCGGCGCTGAGCGCTACTGGTATCGCGGACTGTTGTTGCTTGAAAATGAGGTTGTTCCGCTCGTAAGAGCGGAGTATTGGCGTAAGCTCCCGCCGCTGGCGAAAGGGATCGGTAACGGCGTATGAATGACACCACGCGATTCGTGACGTTTCCTCTCGGCGAGGAGCGCTATGCGCTGGACTCCAGCCAGGTGAAGGAACTACTCATGCCTAGCCGCGTTCACTCCTTCCCGCACACCATGCAGGCGCTGGAAGGGGTGCTGGTTCGGCGCGGCAGTGCGATTCCGGTCTGCGATCTGGGCAAAGCCTTTGGCCATGACACCCAACGCACTCTCTACATGGTGGCCCGGTGCAACTACGCAGGACGCGCCGAAACCGTGGCGATTCCCGTCAGTGGCGGCTGCGAACTGGTGCGGGGCAAGCGAATCGAGGCACCGGAAGAGGTGCCGTTCGGCGCGGGTCTATTGTGTACCGGAGGCACGACCGTTCCTCTTTTGGATCTGGATCAGGTTGTGGCACACTGCATTCAACCCGCCATTGCGTCGGCCGGGGAGGCGAAGTGATGACCAACAACACTGAGATTCTCCATCAGCGAATCCTGGTGATTGACAGTAACGTATTCTTTGCCCGCCGCCTGACCGAAGCGCTCAAGGCGCTTGGATTTGACGTGATCCACAGCACCCAGGCCAGCTACGCCCTCACCATGCTGGAGTGGCAGGCGCCGACCGCGATTCTGTGCGCCACCAATCTGCGCGAAATCTCTGTCTTCGACCTCCCCAAGATCCTGCATAACGATGCCGCCACCACCAATATTCCTATCCTTGCCATGGGCGATGGCGGCGACCAGTCGCTGATGGAGGCGTTCCGCGCCGGTTGCGACGATTACATCGACCGCCGCCGCGGGCCGGAAAATATCGCCGCCCAGGTGCGCACGTTCCTGCTCAGCCGCCAGGAGGGATTCCATCCCACCCAGATGCTGGAGTCGGAGCAGACCGTGCTCGAAGGCAGTCTTTCCCATCTCGACCTGCCCGGCGTCATTCAGATGCTCTCCCACTCGCGTCAGTCCGGCGTGCTCCACATCAATGCGGAGTCCCTCGATGGAACCGTCTTTTTCAACCGCGGCGAGGTGCTGCATGCCGAAGTGGGCGAGACCATCGGCAATGATGCGGTCATCCGAATCATCAAAAATTGTAATGGTGTGGAGCGCGGCGTTTACAAATTCGTTCCCGGCTTACTGCCCGCGACACGGACCGTCTTCCGCACCGCGACCGAGTTGATGCTGGAAGCGATGCGCGAAGTCGACGAAGAACGCGCCGCCAACGATGGAGGCTACAAATGAGCGCAAAGCCGGTAGTTTATTTTATCGACGACAGCGCAACCATGCGCGAGGTGATTAAAATCGCCTTCCACCGCGAAGATCTGGATGTCATCACCTGCCATGACGCCAGCAGCGCCCTGGATCTTATGGACCACAGCGCGCCCAACGTGGTGATCTCCGACGTGATCATGCCCGGCCGCGATGGCTACGAGGTCTGCCAGTACATCAAGCAGCACCCACGCTTCTCGCAAACCCCGGTGATCCTGATGTCGGGCGTGGTCAACAAAGGAGTCGCTGAACGCGCCTTCGCCGTGCATGCCAACGAATTGATTCGCAAGCCCTTCCAACCCCAGGATCTGATCGCGCGCGTACGCCATCTCCTTGCAGGCCCGGTGGAGCCCGAACCGGAGAACCATCAATCGCAGGATGATGCTACCGCGGTGCTGAGCAGCATCTTCAGCGGTCCCATGCCCTCGCGCACCGGTCATGCCGCGTCGCGCATCACCGGTCCGGTGCCGGTGCCGCCGCGAGTCTCACCGCGTATCCCATCCCCCTCCATCGCCGCCACCGTAGCGGCTGCGCTTGCTCCGACCGTGGTGGCGCCTCCGGTCTCTATTCCCGGCGCCCAGATCACCGGTTCGGCGCAGCTTCAGGTGCCACCGCCCCAGCCCGGCCGCGTGCCTCCCCCGCCCATGCCCGGCAACTCCTCCGATGCCGGTAAATTGCGGCTGGAGATGCTTCGCCTGCACAGCCAGATCAAAAAACTCGAGAGCGAATTACTCGCCGAACGCGAATACTCCAAAGCCCTCGAGCAACACGTCACCACTTTGCAGGAATACGACTAGCTCCGCTCTTATACGCAGACAAGCCCGGATCGCTCCGGGCTTGTCTGCTGCGTCTCTTACGTGAACAAAAACTCCTTCGTCCTCAGTTCCTTCACCAGATCCCGCAGCTTCGCCGCGCGCTCAAACTCGAACCTCTTGGCGGCCTCGCGCATATCTTCTTCCATCTTGACGATGAACGCATCGAGCTGTTCTTGCGACTTGAACTCCGGCAAGCCATCGTTCTCCACCGGAATCTCCGCGTAGTCGGCGGCGATCACGTGCGCCAGCGACATATCGGCCGAGCGCCCCACCGACTGTGGCGTGATCCCGTTCTCCTCGTTGTAGGCCTCTTGAATCGCGCGGCGGCGGTTGGTCTCGCCGATGGCCTTGCGCATCGAGTCGGTCATGCGGTCGGCGTAGAGAATCGCGCGCCCTTCGACGTGGCGGGCGCAGCGGCCAATCGTCTGAATCAGCGATCCGGCCGAGCGCAAAAAGCCTTCCTTGTCCGCGTCCAGAATCGCCACCAGCGAAACCTCGGGCAGGTCCAGCCCCTCGCGCAATAGATTGATACCGATCAATACATCGAACTCGCCCTTGCGCAGATCGCGCAGAATGTTGATCCGCTCCAAGGTCTCGATCTCGGAATGCATGTAGCGGCAGCGCACCCCGACCTCGCTGTAGTACTCGGCCAAGTCCTCGGACATTCGCTTCGTCAGCGTGGTCACCAGCACCCGCTCGCCCTTTTCGGCGCGCAGTCGAATCTCAGCCAGCAGATCGTCGATCTGCCCCTTCACCGGGCGCACCTCGACCTGCGGATCAACCAGCCCCGTGGGCCGAATAATCTGCTCCACGATGACGCCGGCCGATTTGGTCAGCTCGTACGGGCCCGGCGTGGCGCTCACGTAGATCGCCTGGTTCACCCGCGCCTCGAATTCCTCGAAGGTGAGCGGGCGGTTGTCCAGCGCGCTGGGCAGGCGAAAGCCGTACTCGATCAGGTTCTGCTTGCGCGAGCGGTCGCCGTGCCACATCCCGCGCACCTGCGGCGCCGTCTGGTGAGACTCGTCCATGAATAGCAGGTAGTCGCGCGGCACATAGTCCAGCAACGTCGGCGGAGGCTCGCCCGGCAGTCGCCCGGTAAAGTGGCGCGAGTAGTTCTCAATCCCGTGGCAGAATCCCATCTCCTTGATCATCTCCAGGTCAAAGCGCGTGCGCTGGTGGATGCGTTGTGCTTCCACGATGCGCCCCTGGTTTTCCAACTCCTTCTCCCACCACAGCATCTCCTGCACAATCGAATCCACCGCCGCGCTCCTGGTCTCGGGGCGCATCACGTAGTGCGACTTCGGATAGATCGGCAAGCGCTGGTACTTCTGCTTCACTGTGCCGAAGAGCGGATCGATCTGCGAGAGCGACTCAACCTCGTCGCCCCAGAGTTCGATGCGGTAGGCATTGTCCTCGTACGTCGGATAGACCTCGATGACGTCGCCGCGCACGCGGAACGTCCCGCGCTTGAAGTCGGCGTCCGTGCGCTCGTAGAGAATCTCGACCAGCTTGCTGGTGATCTCCTTGCGCTTGATCTTTTGTCCCTTTTCCAGGAAGAGCAGCATTCCGTAGTAAGCCTCCGGCGAGCCCAGGCCGTAGATGCAGCTCACCGAGGCGACGATGATGCAGTCGCGGCGCTCGAAGAGCGAGCGCGTGGCAGACAGCCGCAGCTTGTCCAACTCATCGTTGACCGTCGATTCCTTCTCGATGTAAATGTCGCCCGCGGGAATGTAGGCCTCCGGCTGGTAGTAGTCGTAGTAGGAGACGAAGTACTCGACCGCGTTGTTCGGAAAGAAACTCTTGAACTCGTGATAAAGCTGCGCCGCCAGGGTCTTGTTGTGCGCCATCACCAGCGCCGGGCGCTGGCACGCCTCGATAACCTTGGCCATCGTAAACGTCTTGCCCGAGCCGGTAACGCCGAGCAGCACCTGATGCTTCTCGCCTTCGCTCAGCCCGCGCGTAAGCTGCGCGATGGCGCTGGCCTGATCGCCCTGCGGCTTGTAGCTGCTATGAACCTTCAATTCCATTCGCCAGGAGTCCCCACTCCGCGCAAAGCCCGTCTCTCGGAAAGCAGCGGCGGGCACTGCGTAACTCTTGATTATATCGCGCGGCCAGAGTACGAATGCGTACTGGCTCCGCTTTCAACAGGAAAGCAAGAAAAGCGCCGCACCTCGTATCGAGTGTGCGGCGCTTTTACTTCTGTGCTGTTTTACTTTTTACGCCTTCGTCGTCTCTGCCTTCGGTTCGGTCTCCCAAACCCCGGTGGTCAGGTAATCGTGGATGGAGACGGCGGCCTTGCGGCCCGCTCCCATCGCCAGAATTACCGTGGCGCCGCCGGTGACGATGTCGCCTCCGGCGAAGACACCGCGCTTGGAAGTACGCGTGGTTTCCTCGTCGATCACGATGTAGTTTTTCTTATTGGTCTTCAGGTCCGGCGTAGAGCCCTGGATCAGCGGGTTGGCCGAGGTGCCGGCTCCGATGATGACCAGGCTCGCGGGCAGAATATACTCCGAGCCCTTGATTTCTACCGGGCTGCGGCGACCGCTTTCGTCCGGCTCGCCCAGTTCCATTTTCATGCACTTTGCTCCGGTCAGCCAGCCCTTTTCGTCTCCTACCAGTTCAATCGGGTTGGTCAACATGCGGAACTCCACGCCCTCTTCCTTGGCGTGATGCACTTCTTCCTTGCGCGCCGGCATTTCTTTCTCGGAGCGGCGGTAGACCAGGGTCGCACTCTTTGCGCCCAGTCGCTTCGCCGTGCGCACCGCGTCCATGGCGGTGTTACCGCCACCCACCACGACAACGTCGCGATCGCGGCAGTCATACACGGGCTCGTCGTACTCAGGGAAGCGGTAGGCACGCATCAGGTTCACGCGGGTCAGGAATTCGTTGGCCGAGTACACCCCGTTGAGGTGCTCTCCCGGAATTCCGAGGAACTTCGGAAGTCCGGCGCCGGTAGCCACAAAAATGGCGTCGTAGTGCTCGTCCTGCAGCAGTTCGTCAACGGTCACGCTCTTGCCGACGACTACGTTGGTTTCGAACACCACTCCCATCTTGCGCAGGTTGTTCACCTCGCCGCGCACGATGTCCTTAGGCAGACGAAACTCCGGGATGCCATAGATGAGCACGCCACCGAGTTCGTGCAGTGCCTCAAAGACAGTAACCTTGTGACCCTTCTGGATCAAGTCTCCGGCGGCGCTCAGCCCTGCCGGGCCGCTGCCGACGATCGCGACGCTCTTTCCCGAGGGCGGATCATTCGTGGGCAGACCAAGCTGTCCGCTTTCGCGCTCATAGTCTGCGATGAAGCGCTCCAGGTTGCCGATGGCGACTGGTTTGCCCTTATTGCCGACAACGCATCCGCCCTCGCACTGGTCTTCCTGCGGACAGACGCGGCCGGTGATGGCCGGCAGCGCATTGTCTTCGCGCATCTTCGCCGCCGCCGCCAGATATTCGCCAGCGTAAATCAGGTCCACCACTTCGCGAATCTTGACCCCTACCGGACAGTCCGTTACGCAACCGGGCTTACCGCAGGCAATGCAACGCGACGCCTCAATTTTCGCATCCTCGGCCGACAACCCCAGGTTCACCTCTTTGAAGTTGTGGCTGCGCAATTCCGGATTTTGCTCCGGCATCGGCCGGCGCTCAATCTTCATCCGTTCCTTGTTGGGTATGGTATTTTTCTCAACCATTGTGCGCAGCCTCCTGCTTGGCATACTGTGCCCGGACCTGGGCAAGTTCTTTTTCCTTGTTCTCTTCGAAGCGCTGCAGCGACTCCTTTTCATTCTCGCGATACATCGTATTGCGCTGCATCAGCACCTCAAAGTTCACCATGGAGGCATCAAACTCCGGTCCATCCACGCAGGCAAACTTGCTCTGCTCGCCCATCAGAACGCGACAGCCCCCGCACATTCCCGTACCGTCCACCATGATTGAATTCAGGCTCACCATGGTCTTAATGCCAAGCGGCGCGGTCATCTGGGCAACGGCGCGCATCATCGGCACCGGACCAACCGCGAGCACGAAGTCGATCTTGCGTCCCGCGTCCAGCAGTTCGGTAAGCTTCTTCGTGACCAGGCCTTTTTCCCCGTAGGTGCCGTCATCGGTCATGATGTAGGCTTCGGTGCTGGCTTGGCGAACTTCATCTTCAAAGATCACCATCTCGGTGTTCCGAGCGCCTTCGATGAAGATCACATCGTTCCCTGTAGCCTTGAGCGCGTGCGCCGTCGGCAGTGCCATCGCCGTGCCCACGCTGCCGGCCAGAATCGCAACCGTGCCAAACTTCTCAATGTCCGAGGGCTTTCCCAGAGGACCAACAATGTCCAGAATGTAGTCGCCTGTCTCCAAACAGTTCAGCAGCGATGTGGTTTTGCCGATCGACTGCACCACGATCGTCACCGTACCCGCCTCAGGGTCGGAGCTTTTGATTGTGAGTGGAATGCGTTCGCCCGCGTCATGCAGCCGTAAGATGATGAATTGGCCGGGCTTCTGCTTGCGCGCAATGCGCGGTGCCTCGATGACAAACTGTTTGATTTTGAAACCCACACTGCGGGCTTCCACGATTTTATACATAAGTGCAACCTCGATATAGTCAACTTAGAATCTAGAGCGCAGCAAACTGGAGCATGCGTTTCGACGCGGTGACCCTGTTGGCAAGAGATAGAAAAGAATACTGAAATTTTCGCCATTCGTCCAGCAGTGATTTTAAGCTGCTGAGAAACAAGGAAGGATATTCCACTGAACGACAATAATCAGGAACATGCCTGCCGCTCGGCGTTCGCGCCGTCACTTAGCCCCAGAACTTCCAGCAACTCCCCAGGTTGGTCGATCAGTGCGTCGGGCGGATGAATACTCAGCGACTCCGGCGAAAAGCCGTAGGTGACGCCGATGGAGAACATTCCCGCGTTGTTGGCCGTCAGCACGTCATTTTGCGAGTCGCCGATCATGATCGCCTCGCCGGGCGTGACACCGTGTTCCGCCAGCAGTATGCGCGCCCCGTGCGGATCGGGTTTCTTGGTCGGAAAGCTGTTACCGCCATAAATCTGCGACATGAAGCCGGAGATTTGGAGGCCATCGCAAATTCCCCGCGAAGGGTTGATAGGCTTGTTGGTCAACACCGCCATCTGCAGATTGCTGCGCTCGCGAATCGCCTTCAACGTATCCAGCACGCCGGGATAAGCGTAGGTATTGTCCAGCTTGTGCTCGCGATAATAGTGCATGAAATATTCGAGCGCGCTTTTGACGAAGACTTCGTCCTGCGGATCGCCCAGGGCGCGGCGCACCAGCATCGGAGCACCGTCGCCAATATAGCTGGCCACAACCTCCAGCGGTAGCTCGGGACGCTTCCA
This sequence comes from uncultured Acidobacteriota bacterium, assembly GCA_963838135.1. Lineage (GTDB taxonomy): Bacteria > Acidobacteriota > Terriglobia > Terriglobales > Acidobacteriaceae > TOLSYN. Next base: position 1,108,116 of record CAWIPV010000001.1, read on the forward strand.
GTGACGTAGCATCGCGTTGATGGCGTGGGCGAGATCCAACTCGCTGTCCACCAGCGTGCCGTCCAAGTCCCAGAGAAGCAGTTTTATCTGTGCAGCAGGAATCGGCCGCTTGGTCTGAATCATCTTAGACTCAGTATATTCGTCGAGCGGCCACCTCGTCGGAAGCCGCAGCGGTTTCATTTACAATATGGGTCTGGCGGTCACCTCGGCATCCGCCGGAAACCGTCGGCACCATCAGCGAAGGAAACGCGAATGTCGTCGAAAGTTGTGCAGAGCGTGCCCGCAGGTATGTCGGAAAAGACTTATGAAGGCCTGCTGCCTCAGCAGTTGCTGGATATCTACCGGCTCATGATTCTGTCGCGGCGCATCGACGACCGCGAGATACTGCTCAAGCGCCAGCAAAAAATTCACTTTCAGATCTCCTGCGCCGGGCATGAAGCCCTGCTCCTCGCCGCCGCTGCCAACCTGCGCACTGGCTACGACTGGTTTTTCCCCTACTATCGCGATCGTGCCTTGTGCCTGGCCCTCGGTGTCAGTCCGGCCGCCCAGTTTTTGCAGGCCATCGGCGCGGCCGCCGACCCAGCCTCCGGCGGCCGCCAGATGCCCTCGCACTGGGGTAGCCGCGAACACAACATCTTCTCCACCTCGTCGCCCACCGGAAGTCAGTTTCTCCAAGCCGTGGGCTGCGCCGAGGCTGGGCGATACTTCACCCGTCATCCGGCGGCCGACGCTAAGGTGCCCGGCGATTATCGCGAGTTCAAGAACGTGCAGCATCACCCCGACGAAGTCACCTTTGTCTCCACTGGAGACGGCGCAACCTCGGAGGGTGAATTCTGGGAGTCGCTGAACACCGCTTCCATGGAAAAGCTGCCGGTCCTCTACGTGGTGGAAGACAACGGCTATGCCATCTCGGTTCCGGTTAAGTACCAGACTCCGGGCGGCAACATCAGCCGCCTGCTGGCGAATTTCCCCAACTTTCACATTGAAGAATGCGACGGCACGGACCTGCTGGAGAGTTTTGTCGCCATGCGCCGCGCCGTCGAGCACATCCGCGCCGGCAATGGACCGGCGCTGGTGCATGGCCACGTCATCCGCGCCTATTCCCACTCGCTCTCCGACGACGACAAGCTCTATCGTCCCGAGAGCGAGCGCAAGCAGGACGCAGGACGCGATCCCATCGCACGCTTCCAGAAGTTTCTGCTCGCCGAAGGCATCCTCGACCCCGCCTTAGACCAGAAGTTGCACCATGACGTGGATGCCGAGGTGCATGTCGCCGTCGAGGCCGCGCTCATCGCCCCCTTTCCGCGAATCGACAGCTACGCCCGCCACGTCTATTCGGAGCATCTGAAGCCCACCTCACAGCGCTTCGAATCCGCCCCCGTCTCCGAGGGCGGCGACCGCACCATGGCCGATCTCATCAACAAATGCCTGCACGATGAAATGCAGCGCGACGAACGCGTCATCATCTTTGGCGAAGATGTGGCCGACTGCTCCAACCACGAATACCTGGAAGACAAGAAGCTGAAGGGCAAGGGCGGAGTTTTCAAGCTCACCAGCGGCCTGCAACGCAGCTTTGGCCCTCAGCGTGTCTTCAACTCCCCCATCGCAGAGGCCGGCATCGTCGGCCGCGCCCTGGGCATGGCCGTGCGCGGACTCAAGCCGGTGGTGGAGATTCAGTTCTTCGATTACATCTGGCCCGCCATGCACCAGCTTCGCAATGAGCTGCCGCTGATCCGCTGGCGCTCCAACGACACATTCTCCTGCCCGGTCGTGATCCGCGTCGCCATTGGCGGCTATCTCAACGGCGGCGCGGTCTATCACTCCCAAAGCGGAGAGAGCATCTTCACCCACACTCCCGGCATGCACGTGGTCTTCCCCTCCAACGCGCTCGATGCCGCGGGCCTGCTGCACACCGCCATCCGTTGCGACGATCCGGTGCTTTTCCTCGAGCACAAGCGTCTCTATCGCGAGCCCTTCGGACGCGCCCCATATCCCGGCCCCGAGTACATGATTCCCTTCGGCAAGGCCCGCATCTGGAAAGAGGGAAGCGATGTCACCGTGGTCACCTACGGCGCCACCGTTCCACGCACCCTGCAGGCCGCTCACCGCCTGGAGCGCGAGCATGGAATCAGCGTGGAAGTGCTCGATCTACGCACCCTCAATCCCTATGACTTCGAGGCTATCGCCGCCTCGGTCGGCAAGACCAACCGCGTGCTCATCGTTCACGAAGATATGCTGAGTTGGGGATACGGAGCCGAGATCGCCGCCCGCATCGCCAGCGAACTCTTCGACAAACTCGACGCCCCAGTGCAGCGCCTCGCCGCCAAAGACGTCTTCGTCCCCTACCAGCCGCAGTTGGAAGACATCGTTCTCCCCCAGGTCGCCGACATCTACGCCGCCATCCACAAGCTAAGCGCATACTAACCAGCCCAAAAAACGCCGCGGGCCCAATCCTCTCGCGGCGCATTACTTCCCTACCACCCCAAACGTCCACCACCGTCCCACCCTGCGCTTGTACTCCGCGTAGTCGCTGCCAAACAGTGAGAGCAGCTTCGGTTCCTCATAGAACACCACGACTAACCAGACAAAGAAACGCCGCGAGCCCAATCCTCTCGCGGCGGCTCCCTCACCCAGGTCGCGTTACTATTTACATAGGTTTACTTTCGATGACACCTCCGCCCGTTCCGGCCTTCGATATCGAGCGATACCTGGAAATAAACGATCGCTCGGACAACCCGTTCATTTTCACGCTCACAAATCGGGGATTCTTCTCTGAGGTGAACAACCTGCTGAATGCAATTGCGTTCGGCCTGATCATAAGGCGTCGCCTCTCAGTAGTTCGGGAGAGGTCTAAGGGCATAAAGTGGAGCGACTTCTTTGATGCAGATCTTCCCCGGCAGAAACGGCGGGGCGGCGTTCCCATCGACCCCGAGTGGGTAATTACCAGTGTCTTCTCCAGACACTTCGAAACGATCCGCGGCGAAATAACTAAATTGTGGGAGAGGGGAGACAGATTGGATATTCCTTCGCTCGGGCTGCGGGATGTGGACATTTTCCAGCTGCGGAGAATGCTGGCCTACGCTTTTTGTGGTCAGCGACAACGTCGAATCTTCGGCCGCTCAATCCGGCCCACACGAACTTTTGCCGGCCCAGTGGCGGAGCAATGGGGTGCGCTCGGCCTTCAATCGAGAGAATTTGCCGCTATTCATGTCCGCCGGGGAGACAAGGTCGAGGGCGAGGATTACATCAACGCTTCAGGGAAGAAAGTTCATGGAGATCCAGAAGGCGAAATGACGCCGCTTTCGACTTATATCGATTTGATTCGGCAACGCGCGAGCGAAGTGAGCACGATATTCGTCATGACGGATGATTACGGGGCGGTGGAGGAATTCCGCGATTTAGTTCCACCACTGCAAGTACGCACGTTATGCCCAAAAAACGCCTCAGGGTATCGCAATGGCCAGTTTTACCAAATGGCACGTGCAAAACGGATTCAATCCGTTGAGAGCTTACTTGCTGAGGTCCGGATCGCGTCGCAATCCGCTCTCTTCCTTGGCCCATACAAATCGAATCTGTCTCGCTTTGTGGCGAATATTCATTGGGATCCCACGCGCTGTGTGAGCGTCGACGCACAGCGGGAATGGACGCCCTCATAAGCCATCGCAGCCTCCGCCTAGTCTGTCGCGACCGTAATCCTTAACTTTATAAGTGAATTTTCTGTGCCGTTGCTTCCCAGTTGGCGCAAGCAGGCCTAGTATCCACCTATCTCAAATCGGGCGCAGCTCGTCTGGTTTATGGGCAGAAGTCTCTACCGCCGAAACGTCCACCACCGTCCCACCCTGCGCTTGTACTCCGCGTAGTCGCTGCCAAACAGGGACAGCAGCTTCGGTTCCTCATAGAACACCACGAACATCCGGGCCGCCGTGATCAGTATCGCGGCACAAATCACCAGCTTCCATGAGGCGAACAGCGCTGCCTCGCCCAGCAGAATCAGCAACCCGCCCAGGTACATCGGGTTTCGCGAGTACTGGTACAGCCCGCCTCTCACCAGTTTCTTCGGAGGGTCCACCACTGCCAGCGTTCCCTTCCCTTCCCACGCAAAGCGAATGACGCACGAGAGCATCACCGCCGCTCCCACGGCTAGCACTCCAACGCCCAAGGCCCTCTGCGCCCCGGTGGCCACCTCCGCCGGATGCTTCAGCAGAAACCACGGCAACCCCACGATATACGTGAGTGGCAGCGCCAGCGCCGCCAGCGCGCGCAGCGTCAGTCCAACCCCGAGCCCCGCACCTGGGCCGGCCCCACACGCGTTCTTAGCTCTCTCGCCCAACGCCCTTTGGCTCCGGCAGATAATCGCACGCCTCACGGCACTCGATGCAGTAGTAGCAGCCGTCCTCCACCAGGCGCACCTCGTGTTCGCTCATGCAGAGAAAGCAGTATCTTTGGCAGGTGCATTTTTCTTCCACCCGCTCGCAAACGTAACACTGGAATCGTTTGGCCATGCGCGCACTCTAACTCTCATTGACTCGACGTGCAACTCTTTCGTCCCATGGCCGAGCCGCGCTTTGCCTCCCTGCCTGCCGCGTGCTAACTTTTAGGGTCGCACCGGCTCGCTTGTGGCCGCTGATTCCCTTCTACCAGAGGTTCCGTCATTGCCGACGAACGCCGAATCCGCCCTTGTCCGTAAGACTGCTCTCAACTCCGCGCATCGCCGTCTCGGCGCCCGCATGGTCGACTTCAACGGATGGGATATGCCGGTCGAGTATTGCCCAGCGCCCGCCACCGGAGCGCCCGCCGTGAAGCGCCCCGGTGGCCTCATCGCCGAGCACTTGATCGTCCGCACCTCGGTCGGCCTCTTCGACGTCAGCCACATGGGAGACATCCGCCTCCACGGCCCTGCGGCCCTCCCGGCCGTCCAGCACATGACCTTCAACGACGCCGCGCACCTGGCCATCGGCCAAGCCCAGTACTCCGCCCTGCTCTATCCCAACGGAACCTTCGTCGATGACGTGATCGTGCACCGCCTCGCCGAAGAGGAGTTCCTGCTCGTCATCAACGCCGGAACCCGCGAGAAGGATGTCAACTGGGTTCGCGATGCCGCCAAGTCCTTCAACTGCACGGTCGAAGACCTCAGCGACCGCTACACTCAAATCGCAATCCAGGGTCCCAACGGCTGGCGCACCCTGCAAAAGCTCACCGACGCCGATCTCACCAAGGTAAAGTTCTACTGGTTCACCCACGGCACCGTCTGCGGATTACCCAACACCCTCATCGCCCGCACCGGCTACACCGCCGAAGACGGCTTTGAGATTTACATCCCCAGCGACGAGGCCACCAGCGTCCGCGTCTGGAACGAGTTGCTCGCCGCCGGTGAGGAATTCGGCATCCTGCCCTGTGGCCTGGGCGCGCGCAACACCCTTCGCCTGGAAGGCGCGCTCTCGCTCTACGGTCATGAAATTTCCGATACCATCACACCATGGGAGGCGCGTCTGGACCGCTTCCTCAAGATGGACAAAGGCGAGTTCATCGGCCACGCCGCCCTCGCCGCTCAGAAGCAGCGCGGCCTCGAGCGCATCCTCGTCGGCCTTGAGGCCATCGAGCGAGGCATTCCCCGCGATGGCTACAAGGTCACCGCCTCCGATGGCCGCGAGATCGGCTGCGTCACCAGCGGCTCGCCCGCGCCTTTCCTCAAGAAGAACATCGCCCTCGCCTACGTCCCTATCGAGCATTCCGCCGAAGGCACCGAGCTAGGCGTCGAAGTTCGCAGTCAAACCGTGAAGTGCAAGGTGGTGCCGACTCCGTTTTACAAACGTCCGAGACCTGTGAAGGCGGCGCAATAGCCGAAACGCTCGGGTGCGGCGACAAGGTGGGCAACGTTCTTTCGTACCGCACCGCTGTTGCTCTTGCAGTTGTACAATTTCAAAGTTCACCCTGGAGAGATCACGATGGCCTATCCCCCGGATTTCAAGTACACCAAAGAGCATGAATGGCTTGCCGTTGACGGCACCACCGGAACCATTGGCATCACCGACTATGCGCAGAACTCCCTCGGCGACATCGTCTTTGTCGAGTTGCCAAAGGTCGGCGCCGAACTGGTCGCAGGCAAAGCCTTCGGCACCGTCGAGTCGGTCAAGGCCGTAAGCGATCTTTACGCCCCGGTCTCGGGCACCGTTACGGCAATCAACGAAGAGCTGGCCACGTCGCCCGAGAAGGTCAACAGCAACCCCCACGCAGCCTGGATGGTGAAGATCACCCTCACCAACCCCGCCGAAGCCAACGCCCTTCTCTCCGTCGCCGACTACGAGAAGTTCATCGCCGAGGAGCAGTAGGCTGCATGTCGTCTGCCGCAATTAGCAGATGTGGGACTTTATGTTTATGAGTGATGCTTGTACTCGCACTCCGTCGGCTGCATTGCACGCAGCCGTTCGCTAGTCGCGGCCTTTACCGGCCGCATTCAGGACATAGACCGTCATGCGTTATCTTCCCAAGTCTTCCGCCGAACGCGAGCACATGCTGCGCGAGATCGGCGTCTCATCCATCGATGAACTCTTTGCCCACATCCCAGCCGAGTTCCGCCTCAAACGCGACCTCGCGATTCCGCCCCAGATGGCCGAGAGCGAGATTGTGGACTGGTTCCGCGCCCGCGCCGATGAGAACGGCAAGGGCTATGACATCCTTCTCGGCGCCGGAGCCTATCATCACTACCGCCCGGTCGTTATCGATGCGCTCGTCTCGCGCGGCGAGTGGTTCACCGCCTACACGCCGTATCAGCCCGAAATCGCGCAGGGCACCCTGCAAGCCATCTTCGAATTCCAGACCATGATCTGCGAACTGACCGGCATGGAGGTCGCCAACGCTTCCACCTATGACGGCTCCACCGGCGCAGCCGAAGCCGTCATGATGGCCATGCGAATCACCGGGCGCAACTCCGCCATCCTCGCCCGCAGCGTCCACCCCGAGTATCGCGAGGTCATTGCCACCTACGCGAAATACCAGGGTCTTCCGCTCACCGAGGTTCCTTTCATCAGCAACGGGCGCGTCGATCTCAACGTCCTCGACGCCGCCATTACTCCGCAGACCGCCTGCGTACTCATCCAGTCGCCCAACTTCTTCGGAACGATCGAGGACGTTGCCGCCATCGCCGATCTGGTTCACGCCAAGGGTGCGCTGCTGGTCGTCGCCATCGCCGAGGCGCTTTCGCTCGGCATCGTGCGTCCACCCTCGGAGGCCGACATCGTCTCGCTGGAAACCCAATCCTTCGGCGTCCCGCTCAGCTACGGCGGCCCCTATGCCGGAGTCATCGCCACCCGCGAAAAGTTCGTCCGTCAGATTCCCGGCCGTCTCGTCGGCCAGACCACCGACCGCAATGGCAAGCGCGGCTTCGTGCTCACCCTCTCCACCCGCGAGCAACACATCCGCCGCGAGAAGGCGACCTCCAACATCTGCACCAACCAGGCGCTGGTCGCGCTCATGGTCAATATCTTTATGGATGTCTATGGCCGCAACGGAATCCGCGAACTGGCCGAGCAGAATCTCGCCAAGGCCGCCTATGCCCGCATGGCGCTCGGCACCAAAGCGAAAGTTCTCTTCGACGGAGCGCCGCGCTTCAACGAGTTCGTTCTCCAGACCAGCCGCGACGCATACGAGATCTCTCACCGCCTCGCCACCAAGAACAAAATCATCGGCGGCTTTCCGCTGCGCAAGTTCTATCCCGAACTTGGCAACGCCGCCGTCTGGTGCGCCACCGAACTAACATCCCGCGCCGCTATCGACGCCGCTGCCAGCGAGGTGAATGCATGAGCGACAAAAATATCCGCAAGGTCAGCAACCACATTTCGCAGAACGAAGGTCTCATCTTCGAGCACTCCTCGCCCGGCAAGAAAGCCTATCGACTTGCCAAACTCGACGTGCGCGAAGTCGACGCCGCCGCCGAACTCGGCTCCGCGCTGCGCGCCTTTCCCGCCGCGCTCCCCGAGGTCAGCGAGCTTGAAATCATCCGCCACTTCACCCGCCTCTCCACCTGGAACTACGCCGTCGATCACGGCATGTACCCGCTCGGCTCCTGCACGATGAAGTACAACCCGCGGGTCAACGAAGTAGTCGCACGCCTCGATGGCATCGCCGGTGCCCATCCCTATCAGCCCGAGCAGAACTCCCAGGGCGCGCTCCGCATCATGAAGGCGCTCGCCGATCAGCTCATCGAAATCACCGGCATGGATGCCATCACCCTCCAGCCCGCCGCCGGAGCCCACGGCGAACTTACCGGAATCCTGCTCATGCGCGCCTATCTTGAATCCAAGGGGAACCCGCGCAAAAAGGTGCTCATCCCGGACTCGGCCCACGGCACCAATCCTGCCACCGCCGCCATGGTCGGCTACCAGGTCGAGAACCTCCCCAGCAACCAGAGCGGCATGGTCGATCTGGCTGCCCTGGAAGCGCAGATGAACGAGGATGTCGCGGGCCTCATGCTCACCAATCCCAACACCCTCGGAATCTTCGACGAGCAGATTGCCGGCATCGCAGAGATCCTCCACCGCAAGGGCGGCCTGCTCTATATGGACGGTGCCAACATGAACGCACTCGTCGCCAAGGCGCGCCCCGGCGACTTCGGCGTCGATGTCATGCACCTCAATCTGCACAAGACGTTCTCGACTCCGCATGGCGGAGGCGGTCCCGGCTCGGGTCCGGTGGCATGCAAAAAACATCTTGAACCATTCCTGCCCCGGCCTGTCGTGGTGGAAACCGCAGAAGGAATCCTGCGTCTCGACTACGATCGTCCGCAATCCATTGGACGCGTGCGCGCCTTCTTCGGCAACTTTGGAATGTTTGTCCGTGCCCTCGCCTACATCATGGCCAACGGCCCGGACGGCCTGCGCCAGACCACTGAAGACGCCGTGCTCAACGCGAACTATCTGCGCAAAAAACTCGAAGGCACATACGATCTTCCCTATGCGACTCCCACCATGCACGAGGTCGTCTTCAGCGACAAGCTGCAAGCCAAACTCGGCGTCAAGACCGGAGACATCGCCAAGCGCCTCATCGACTACGGCTTCCATCCCTACACCGTCAGCTTCCCGATGGTCGTCTCCGGCGCGCTCATGATCGAACCCACCGAGAGCGAGCCACTGGAAGAACTCGACCTCTTCGTCGATGCCATGAAGGCCATCGCCCAGGAGGTCATCGATTCCCCCGAGATCTTCAAGGACGCTCCCCACTCCACTCGCCTGTCGCGTCTGGACGAAACCGCCGCCGCCCGCAAACCAATCCTGCGCTGGAAGCCGGAGAGCAAATAGCGCAGGGACGACCAACGATTGACTCTTTTGAAAATGGTTTCAGGTGCGGGAAGTGGCAGACTGGTCAATCCTTTTCGACTTTCAAAGGATTACCTTCCCTGCCACTAAATCTCGGCCTCCAGTAACTCAACGTTTAATCGTTGAGTTACTCCGCGCCTAACGATTGACCTTATCGTAATCACCTGCCGCCCACCCCGTACCCAACCAACCAATCGTTTGAAGTTCGCGCAACGATTGCTCACCCTGCTACTCCCCCCATCCCAAACGATTACCTTTCTGCTCAATGTTTACGCAACCGGTGACAAGCGCCATCGCAAGACTGCTCGGGGCGATCTGGCTCCAAATCCTCATTTTCACCGCGTTACAAAATTACTGCAGGACGGGAAGAATGAGCTGGTTTGACCAGACACCGGCGTGTGGGATTGCTAGGATGAGTTACTCACGGAGTAGGAAGATTGCCTGTGATTACAGAAAGCACTAACGGAGAGGTTTAAAAGTATGTGGAAGAAAATGGTATTTGCAGTATTCGGTCTGGCGATTGCCGTCGGCTTGTCGATGCCGCCTAAAGCCGAGGCGCAGGTCGGTATCGGAGTGCAAATTGGAACGCCGGTAGTTGCTTTTACAAGTGGCTACCATGAAGGCTACTACTACGACAATGGCTACCGCTACCAGCGAGACGCTCGCGGATACAGACACTATGACCACGCATACGGTGGCCACTCCGACTGGGGCCATGACCGCGCCCACCGGGACGGAAACCATCACGACGAGCATCACCCAGATGGCGATCATCGCGACTGGAAACGATAGCAGAGATCACAACCGCAACCAGATCCAAAAGGCCTAAACAATCTGGTTGCGCTTGTCCCCTCGATTGACCGAACTGTTAAACGGCAGTCGGCCACTCGAAGGGGCAACGCCATTCCGCAACGCCAATCATCACTCACTCCTGTTTAGTTCTGTCTTCGCGCAGTTGCTCTTGCCGTTTGGTTTTAGAGCATCATCCTGAGCACAGCGAAGTACTTCTCAAAGCTTCCGCGCGTCTTCAAGCGTCTCGTCCAGCCATCGATTTTAAGCGCACCACTGCTACGACGTTCGACCCTACTGGAATCAGCCAAGAGCAAGAGCGCCGGCAGAGGCGAGGGTCTGGAAATGCTCTATTCCTGGGCGAAGAGCACGTAGGAGGATTGCCAGAGCGCGGTGGGAATCTGGCCGTGCGGGCAGGCGGAGATGATGATGTTGTACTGTCCGGAGTCGGCCAGGGTCGCGAGAAATTCGGTTTCGCCTACCCTTGCGCACGGCGCGGCGAGGGCGAGATATTCAAGAAAGCCGTAGACATCCGATTCCGCGTAAAGGGCTGGAGCGGCAAAAGTGAGTTCTGTATTTTCCTCGAAAAAATGCCATGCCAGGGAGGCCGCGAGATTGATGGCGCGCTCGTAATGCTTGCTATCGAGCACTCCGGGCTCGGGATTGTCAAAGATGATGCAGATGCGGCGTTCATCTTCGCGGGTGTACTCGCGCACTTTGAGTTCACCGGATTTCGCGGTGGCTTTCCAGTCGACGTGACGGGCGCTGTCCTCGGGTTCGTAGTCGCGGATGCGATAGAGATCGGAGCCACGGCCGCGCTGGTTGGATTCCAACTCGCCGGTGATGATCGGCAGCACCTCAAACATTTCGTCGGTGGCCTCGACGGAAGGAAAGACCAGCACCTCCTGATGGAGCGCGATCATGCGCGTCTTGGTGAGGAAAGAGAACGGAAAGCGGGTTGAGATTCCGACGCCGCGCTGCGCGTAGAGCCCGCGCCGCGGGAACCTCAGATTCAATTCGGCGCTCTGGCGATGGCCTCCGGGAAGATAGGGCAGATACACACGCTGCTCAAAAACAGGCGGCAACTGGCGCGGGGGATGAACTTTCTGGAAAGAAAAGTCGGGCCACCGAACGATTGGCCTGCGTCCCGAACTCACCGGGGGATAAACGAATTCGGTGCGCTGCCAGCGCCAGGCAGGACGATCGGCTGGCTGAATTGGCGGCACCACGGAGATGGAGAACGCAGGCAACCAGCGGCGGTTGTGGACCAGGACCGCTCCGGCATAACTCTGCCCGGCAAAGACATGATGGGGAAGATGTAGTTCCGTATCCAGGCCGCTGATCATAATCGCCGAAACAATGCCGCTGACCAGCACGGCTGCGAGCATGGCAGCCACCACGATGAACAGCAGGTTGTTGCCGGTGTTCAGCGCGGCAATGCCAATCAGAAGTGTGAGGAGGAGGTAGTAGAGGCCTTCGCGAGTGACTTCGTAACTCAGCACATCGCGCACGCGACGCGCGACCACGCGGCGGGCCAGGTAAGGAACGGTAGAGACGGCAACCACCCCGGCCAGCAGCAGAGCCGACGAGGCGAAGACAGCGGTGGCCAGCGAGTCTCCTGCCTCGCTCGAGGCAGTGGAGAGCAAGGCCGAGGCAAATGCCAACACAAGTCCAAAGAGTGCGATCAGGAAGCGGACCCAGGCCCCGCGATCGACGCCGCGAAGCGACTCCACGAACTGCCGGCGCAAACTCATGAGGTCATTATGACATTGCCGGGGCTGCGGCGGCGCACACGGCGACGGCGAGCGAGAGGCTTACGACTCCAGAAAGTGCAGCACATTACGGTTGAATTCTTCGGGCGCTTCCTCATAAGGAAGATGACCCGCGTGCGGCAGCACCACATATTCGGCGTGGCGAAAGGACTTGCGCAGCAGCAGCCCCGAGGCGGGGGAGACGGCTTGATCGTCGGCACCCCAGAGCAGGAGCACGGGAATGTTGGCAATGGAGGGCAACGCCGCCTGGAGTTGCAGCATGTCCTGCCGCCAGGTACGAACCACCTCGAGAGCGTACTCGTAGGAGCGCGGATCATCGAGATTGAGGGCGTATCCGGCGCGGGTTTCCAGGGTGATCCGCGCCGGGTCGGCATACATTCTGCCCATCGCTTGAGCGCGCAGCGCCCATCCGCAAAAAGCTAAGCCGCGCAAGACCTTGCGGCCGAACGAGGTGCGGAAAAACGCCAGGCGCAGGCGTGCGTCGGGCATAAATGGATGGGCCGGCGCAACCAGCACCAGACGGCGGATGAGAGGCGCGGGAGAGGCTTGGTCCTGGCTGGCCGCCAGCATGGCAACGGCGCCGCCATGCGAGGTGCCTACGAGATCAAGTTGGGAATGGCCGAGAGTGCGCAAGAGAGCCAGCAACCGCGAGGCAGCCGCGGCGAGGCTGAAGTCCGCAGCGCCGGTCTGGGGACGATCCGAGTGCCCGATGCCAAGCAGGTCGACGGCATAGACATCGCGGTGCTGCGCAAAAAAATGGAGATTGTGCCGCCAACTGAAACTGTAGCCCATGAGGCCGTGGACGAATACCACGGCGGGCAGAGAGGGCATTGCCGGACCGGCGGCAGGCAGGTGGATATAGCGCGTCCGATACGGCCCACAGCGGAACCATGATTCCCGTTCTTGCAGAAAACGAGGCGATTCCGAGCCCGCTTCCTCGCGCATATTTTATTGCCTCCGCTGTGCAACCCGTATTGTACACAGCAGAATCTTATGAATCGGTTTTGCTTCTGTCGCCTCTGTTGGGGAGTCTCGATGGACTCCCCTCTTTTTTCGCTCGCGCGCCCTGCCGTAGTGCAATCGTAAAAGCGCTTTTGTTTCCGGAAGATGATGCGGCGCGGACCGAGCGACCGGTTGCCGCCGAACCCCATAGGTGTTTACCTTGCGTTTTGATATAGTCGCTTAAGAGCCGCGCGCCACATCGCAAACCTGAATCAGCGGCCTCCCGTACCGAATGGCATTCTCTCTTACTGAATACGCGAAGGGCAATGTTCTGGCGGTGCAGGAGTATTCCATCCTCTCTTGGCGCGCCTTTGCCAATCTCTTCAGCCAGCCTCGCTATCTCGGCGACATCTTGCAACAGATGGACATCATCGGCGTCGGCTCGCTGCAGATTGTGGTCTTCACCGGATTTTTCACCGGCGCGGTGCTGGCCTTGCAGAGCGCAAACTCGCTGGCACGATTCGGCGCGCTGTCCTTTACCGGGCAACTGGTTTCTATGTCAATGGTGCGCGAGCTGGGACCGGTGCTCACCAGCCTGATGGTGGCCGGACGCAACGCCAGCGGAATGGCCAGCGAACTGGGTTCGATGCAGGTGACCGAACAGATCGACGCAATGCGTGCCCTGGGCACCGACCCCAGCCGCAAGCTGGTAACACCGCGGCTGGCGGCGACCATGTTCATGCTGTTCTTTCTCACCATTCTCTCCGACCTGGTGGGACTTGCCGGCGGCTCGGTGATTGCGCTGCTGCTGCTGCGCCTTAACCTAAACGAGTACTGGACCTCGGCTTGGCAGACGCTTCGCTACGCTGACATCTTCATGGGCCTGATCAAGCCGGTGCTCTTCGGATTTATCATCGCCACCGTTGGCTGCTACTACGGAATGAGCGCCAAAGGTGGCACGCAGGGCGTGGGCCGCGCCACGACCCAGGCCGTGGTCGCCGCCAGCGTGCTGATTCTGGCCGTCGATCTCTTCGTAACCCGTCTGCTGATGGTGCTGCTGGGGCCTCTCTAAGCTATGAGCGAGGACAAGTGCAATGGAACGCAGAACGGTGGGACACAGGACGCAGGGACGCCGGCCACAGAGACCCAGAACAACGGGACACAGAAGGCCGTAGTCTTTGAAAATGTGAGTCTGAGCTTTGATGATCTGGTCGTGCTCGACGGCCTTTCCTTTGAACTGGAGCACGGCGCGACCAAGGTATTGCTTGGAGTGGCCGGCAGCGGAAAAACCACCATACTCAAACTTACCCTGGGGTTGGTGCGTCCCGATAGCGGGCGCATTTTTGTGCTCGGCCAGGAAGTGACGGCGATGCGCGAGACCGACCTGTTCGAACTGCGCCGCCGCCTGGGGATGGTCTTCCAGGAGTCGGCGCTGTTTGATTCTCTGTCGGTGGAAAACAATGTCGCTTTCCGCCTCACGGAGGAAAAGGTTGCACAGCAAGAGATCGACCGCAGGGTGCTGGAGGCACTGCGCTTTGTTGAACTGGAGCACACGGTAAAACTGTTTCCCGCCGAACTCTCAGGCGGCATGAGACGGAGAGTGGCAATCGCGCGCGCCATCATTTCAAACCCCGAGGTGCTGCTCTACGATTCACCCACGGCGGGACTCGACCCGGTGACCTCGACCACCATCATCGAACTGCTGGTGAAGCAGCGCGACTATTACAAGACCAGCGCGCTGCTGGTAACGCACCGCCTGCAAGACGCCTTCACCATGGCGACGCACTACTATAATCTCGAACAACACAAGATGGTTGCAGTTCCCCGCGGCTGGGATTGGGACTCGAAAACCAGTTTCATGGTGTTGAAGGATGGCGGGAAGATATTCGAGGGCAGCGCGGCTGAAATCGCGAACTCGAATGACGAATATATTCGGGAATACCTGACCCTATGATGCTTTTGCCGCACCGATCGCCATCGCTGCAATGTGGGCGGCGGCATCGGGATGCGCCAGGGCGCGGGCTTTGCCGCTCATCTCCGCCAGTCTTTCCGGCGCCGCCAGCAAGGCGGTCACTTCGTTTACAAATCGCTGGGCGCTCAGTTCGCTCTCCGGAATCAGTAGCGCGGCATCGGCCTGCGCGAGCAATTCGGCATTGCGCAGTTGATGATCGTCGGCGGCACCGGGAAAGGGCACGAAAAGGGCGCACTTGCCCGCCGCCGCAACCTCGGCCACGGTAGACGCGCCGGAGCGGCAGACGATCAGATCGGCATCGGCAAAGCGCTGCGGCATATCGTCGAGAAATGCGCTCACCTCGACGGTGATCTTGTGTTCCGTGTAGAAACTGCAAACCTCTTCGAACTCGCGGCTTCCGGTCTGATGCACGATGCTCAGATTTGGAATGCGGTGGAGCAGCTCTGCCGCGGCGTCGCGTACGATGCGGTTCAATGCGCGCGCCCCCTGGCTGCCGCCAAATACGAGCAGTGTCGGGTGGGGGCTTCGGCGCGCGGGCAGCGCGAAGAAGGCGGGACGCACAGGAACTCCGGTCACCTCAACAGGTACCCCAAAGCCGCGGAACAAGCGTCCTGTCTGCTCGAATTGAACCGCGGCTTTGACGGCAAAGCGGGCCACGGCGCGATTGGCATAGCCGGGGACTACGTTGGGTTCAAACAGCACGACGGGGATTCGCAACAGCACCGCCGCGATGGTTGCCGGACCTGCCGCGTAGCCGCCGACACCGATGACCACCTGCGCTTGAAAGCCGCGCAAAATGCGGATCGCGGTGAAGATCGACAATGGTAAATCTATCAAGGTGCGCAGACGGGTTGCGAGACTGACGCGATTGAGCGCGCCAACCTTGACCAGATATAGGGGGAAGCCAGCGTTGGGCACCAGTCGCGTTTCAATGCCGCGCTTGGTGCCTACGAAAGCTGCGTCGTGTCCGCCCCGCCGGAGTTCTTCGGCAATGGCGAGGGCGGGGATGACATGGCCTCCGGTGCCGCCACCGGCGAGAATGATTTTCATGTCAGTCCGTCTGCTGCGTGATGTTGAGCAGCACTCCGACGCTGGCCAGGGTGACGATGAGCGACGAGCCTCCGTAGGAGATGAATGGCAACGGAATTCCCTTGGTGGGAAGCAAGCCGAGCACCACGCTGATGTTGAAGAAGGCCTGGATGCCGATCATGGCGGTGATGCCGATGGCAAGCAGGCGGGCAAAATTGTCACGCGTATTCCAGGCGGCGCGCAATCCTCGGAAGCAGAAGAATGCAAATGCAGCGACGAAGCAGACCGCCCCGATCAGTCCCAGCTCTTCAGAGACCACGGCGAAGATAAAGTCAGTCTGCGGCTCGGGCAGATAGAAAAGTTTCTGCTTGCCCTCCATCAGGCCCAGCCCGGTGAGGCCTCCGGTGCCGACCGCGATCATCGATTGAATAATGTGGAATCCCGCGCCCTGCGGGTCCGCAAATGGATTGATGAAGGCGACGAGGCGACGCGCGCGCCAGGCGGTGCGGAAGAGAAGGAAGTAAAGCGGCACCGCCGCGATCCCGAGGGCATAGGCGTAGTACTTCAATTCCATTCCGGAGACGAACAGAATGGCGGCGGTGATAAAGGCACAGGTCATGGCCGTTCCCAGGTCGGGTTGGGCCACGATGAGCACGCAGAATACGGCGGTCGGCGCAACCGCCGGCAAGATGGTATGGCGCAGGTCGGTGATGGAACGCAAACGGCTCTGCAGAAAATGCGCCATGAAGAGAATGATGGCCGGCTTGGCAATTTCGGAGGGTTGGAAAGAGAGAAAGCCAAGTTTGATCCAGCGGTGCGTGTTGTGGGAGCGGTCCAGGAAAAAGACCGCTGCCAAAAACAGCGACGTAACTCCAAGAGTGGTGAAGACCAGCGCCGGGCGATTGAGTTTGCGGTAGTCGAACTTCATGAATCCGAACATGGCGGCGAGGCCGACGACAGCGTAGATGCCCTGCTTCATCAGGAACGCGGTTTCGGAGCCGAATTTTTCTTTGGCGACGATGGCCGAGGCGCTGAAGACCATCACGAGGCCGGCGAAGACCATTAACAGGGTCACGCCAAAGAGCCATCGATCGACGCTGACCCGCTTGCCCACTAGCGTCCTCCCGTGGGCGAAGCCGACTGCAAGGCGGCTAGTGATTGCACCTGTTCCTTGAAGACACGTCCGCGGTGCTC
Source organism: uncultured Acidobacteriota bacterium (assembly GCA_963838135.1). GTDB lineage: Bacteria > Acidobacteriota > Terriglobia > Terriglobales > Acidobacteriaceae > TOLSYN. The sequence goes on from CAWIPV010000001.1 coordinate 1,125,125, forward strand.
GTAGCTGGGAAACTGATCGAAGCTGGCGCAGGCGGGCGCCAGCAGCACGATATCGCCTTCCACCGCCTGGTCGGCGGCCTTGACCATGGCCGACTCAAGGGTCTGCGCGCTGATTACCGGAGCCGAGTTGCCGATCTGCGATTCGATTTTGGCTGCGGCCGCACCGATGGTGTACACGCATTTGACGCGCTCGGCGATCAACGCATTGAGTTCGGTGTAGTCGCTGCCCTTGTCCTTGCCGCCGAGGATGAGGTGGATGTTAGCGGGAAACGATTGCAGCGCCTTGATCGTCGCATCCACGTTAGTCGCTTTGGAATCGTTGTAATACTGCACGCCGCGCAGCGTCGCAACGTACTCCAGGCGATGCTCGACGGCGCGGAAATCTTTCACCGCGCGCCGAATTGCCGAAGGCTCGACGCCAGCGGCCATGCCGATTGCCACGGCGGCCAGCACGTTCTCCACATTGTGCGCGCCCTTGAGCGCGATCTCGGAGAGCGGCATGATTTCAATTTCTTCGCGGTCGCAATAGACGATTGCCCCAGCTCGCACGTACGCTCCGCGCTCCACCGCGTGCTGGCGGCTGAAGGACAACAATTGCGGCTTCATGGGCTGGCGCTTCAATCCTTCGGCAAGGCGGAGGGTGATTTCGTTGTCGGCGTTGAGGATCGCGTAGTCGTCCGCAGTCTGGTTCTCGAAGATGCGCGCTTTGGCCGCGATGTAGCTCTCCATGGAACCGTGGCGGTCGAGGTGATCGGGGGTGATGTTGAGAATGACCGAGATCCGCGGATGGAAGGTTTCGATCGACTCCAGTTGGAAGCTGGAAATCTCCAGAACTACCCAGGTGTCAGGCGAGGACTGCTCGACAAAGGTGATTGCCGGGGTGCCGATGTTTCCTCCGACCAGGGTTTTGCGTCCGCCCGAAGCTATGATTTCGCCGGTCAAGGTGGTGGTGGTTGTCTTGCCGTTTGAGCCCGTGATGGCCACGACGTGGCCATGGAGGAAACGCGCGGTTAACTCGATTTCGCCGATGACCGGAATGCCAAGGCGCCGCGCCTGCTGTAGCGGGGCGACGTCGCCGGGGACGCCGGGGCTGACCACAATCAGCTCCTGATTGCGGAATGTGCGCTCGCCGTGCTTGCCGGTTTCCACCGTAATGCCGCGGTCGAGCAGCGCTGGAATCTCGTTCGGAAGTTGATCCTCGCTCTTGGCATCGCTTACGGTGACGCGTGCGCCGCGCGACTCCAGGAAGAGCGCCGAGGCTACGCCCGACTTGCCTAGTCCGACCACCAGAACCCGTTTGCCTTTGACGTCCATAATTTTTTCCTGCCTTCGGGCAGTTTGTCTTTTAACTTATCTCAGTTTCAGCGTGGTGAGCGCAAACAAAGCAAAGATCAGCGAGCCAATCCAGAATCGCACAATCACCTTGGACTCCGACCAGCCAAGCTGCTCAAAGTGGTGATGCAGCGGCGCCATGAGAAAGATGCGTTTGCCGCGCAGCTTAAACGAGCCCACTTGCAGGATCACCGAGAGCGCCTCCAGGACAAAAATTCCACCGATGAAGGGCAACAGTAATTCCTGCTTGATGATGACCGCAACCGTACCAATGGCTCCGCCCAGCGCCAGCGATCCCACGTCACCCATGAAAACCTCGGCGGGATGGGTGTTGTACCAGAGAAAGCCAATCGAGGAACCAACCATGGCGCCGCAGAAGATGGTCAACTCGCCGACCATCGGCATCTTTTGCAGTTCGAGATAGTCGGAGAAAAGAGCGTGTCCGCTGACGTAGGTGAGCACGGTCAGAGCACCGGCGGCAATCAGCGTACACCCGATGGCGAGTCCGTCGAGTCCATCGGTGAGGTTGACCGCGTTGGTGGAGCCGACAAGCACGAAAATTACAAAGACGACGAACGGCAGAAACGCGATGGGCCACCAGTGCGGATGCGCGATCAGCGAACTTACCACCAGGTCCGGACGGAATCGCTTGAAGAACGGCACCATCAGGCGGGTAGAATATTCGCCTTTCGCCTGCATCAGAATCAGCGACACGGCGATGCTGAAAGCAACCAATGTTTGCAGCAGCAGTTTGCTGCGTCCGTTTAATCCCAGGTTCTGTTTGCGTACAACTTTCAGGTAGTCATCGGCGAAGCCAATGGCACCGAAGGCTAGGGTGGAGAACACCACCAGCCAGACAAACGTGTTGGAAAGGTCCGACCAGAGTATGGTTGGCAAGACGATGGAGACCACAATCAGGAGGCCGCCCATGGTCGGGGTGCCCGCCTTCTTCTGGTGGGAGCGCGGTCCCTCTTCGCGGATATATTGGCCGATCTGGAATTCGCGCAGGCGGCGGATCACCGCAGGCCCGATGATGAGCGCCATGAAGAGCGCCGTGAGGCTGGCGAAAGCCGTGCGGAAGGTCAGATAGCGGAATATCCGGAATGGCCCCACGTTGAAGTGGCGAAAAATGTATTCGTATAACAGCCAATAGAGCAATGGGTCCTCAATCTTGCGCGGGCTTAAGCCCGCCGTTGAACTAAACTTTGCGTTGTGCCTCAAATACCGCCAGCGCACGCTCCAGACCCACGCCGCGGGAAGCCTTGAGCAATACGGCATCACCTTCGCGCAGGTTGCGCGCCAGCCACTCGCCAGCTTGCTCGGGAGTTTCCACAAACTCAGCCGCCACGCCGGACGACGCCGCGCCTTCGGAGATCAACTCGCCGTTGCCGCGCACGCCCACCACATAATCCGCCTTGTTCAAAGCCATCTTGCGGCCACACTCGCGATGCAGTTCCGGCGCGGCAGGGCCCAGTTCCAGCATCTCACCGGCGATGACGATGCGCCGCTTGGCAGGGGTCTGCGCCAGGACTTCAACCATGCTGTCCAGAGCCTGTGGATTGGAATTGTAGCAATCGTTGATGAGGATTGCGCCCGACAACTGGCGCACTTCGCCGCGCTTGTCGCCGGCGCTGAGCGAAGCCAGTCGCGCCACCGCGTCGGAGGGACTGACGCCGTGCTCGGAGGCCACCGCGACCGCCGCCAGCGCATTCAGCACATTGTGGCGTCCGATCAACGGCATCATCGCCCGCTCCCGGAAACCGGGACCAACGATGTCAAACTCCGAGCCGAGAACTCCGCGCAACCCAACGCTCACGGCGCGGTAGTCAGCCGGATGCTCGATGCCAAAGAGCGTGACTCTGCCGTGAAAATCACGGCCGAATTGCGAGACGTAAGGATCGTCTGCATTGAGAAACGCGTGGCCTCCGGCGGGAAGCGATTCGATCAACTCATACTTGGCGCGCGCAATGCCGGCCTGCGTGCCGAAGCTCTCCAAATGCGCCAGGCCGACGTTGGTGACCACGCCTTCGTCGGGCGCGGCAATCTGCGCCAGGGCAGTAATCTCGCCGGAATGCGACATCCCCATTTCGATCACCGCAATGTCATGCTGGGGCTCGAGGCGCAACAACTGCATCGGAAGTCCAAAATGATTGTTCAGGTTTCCCAGCGACTTTAATACGTGAAACTGCGCCTCCAGCACATGCGCGATGCATTCCTTGGTGGTGGTCTTGCCGGCCGAGCCGGTGATTGCGATCAGCTTTTTGCCCCAGAGCCGCCGCGCCGCCGCACCCAGGTGCTGGAGCGCCACGGTGCTGTCCGCAACAGCGATCAACTTTGAGGGATCGGCGAAGCGGGCAAGCTGACGGCTCTCAATCACGGCGGCAACCGCACCCGCCGCCAGAGCGGCTTCAACGTAGTCATGGCCATCCAGCCGCTCGCCCTTGATGGCAAAGAAGAGCTCGCCCGGACGCAGCGTGCGCGTGTCGATGGAGTAGCCCTCGGCAATGGCGGCATGTGCGAAACTGCCGCTGCCCTGGATGAATTCCGCAACCCTGCCTAATGGAAGCTTCATGCGCGTTCGCCTCCTTTTTTATATTCCAATTTGTATCCGATGCGTTTCAGTTCCTCGCCCGCCACCTCGCGGTCGTCGAAGGGAAAAACGCCCTCGCGGGTGGTCTGCGTGCGTTCGTGACCTTTGCCTGCGATGAGAACAATGTCTCCCGGCTTTGCCTCGGACAGAGCTAGCGCGATGGCCTTGCGGCGGTCGGGCTCGGCGGTAAAACGTGTCCTGTTTTCGCAATGAGTTTCGCGCAAGCCAGCCACGGCTTCCTCGATGATGGCCACTGGATCTTCGCTGCGTGGATTATCCGAGGTGACGACCACGAAGTCGCTGCCTTCTCCGGCGGCGCGTCCCATCCTGGGGCGCTTGGTGCGGTCGCGATCGCCGCCACAGCCGAAGACGGTAATCACGCGGCCATTGCTGCGCTGGGCGAAGTCGCGCGCCAGACGGGTCAGGTTCTTCAGCGCATCGTCGGTGTGCGCGTAGTCCACCACCACCGCGAAGGGCTGCCCCTGGTCAACGCGCTCAAAGCGTCCGGGGACACGATGCATTTCTGCGATGCCGCGAGCAATTTGCTCCGCCGTGCAGCCACGCGCGTACGCCGCGGCACAGGCCGCAAGCACGTTGTACACATTTACTCGCCCAATTAGCGGCGAGCGCAACTCAATGGGACCGTCGGGCGTGGTCAGCACGAAACTGTTTCCCTGCGGCGTCATCTCCAGATGCTCCGCGTGGAAGTCACCTTGCTCGATTCCGTAGGTGAATACCTGGGAGCGGCGGCGCGACAACTCCGCGAGATTGCACCCGTACTCATCGTCGAGATTCACAATCGCCGTGCGCGGAGGCTCGGTGCCGCAGCCCTCGAAGAGAATGCGTTTGGCGGCAAAATACTCCGCCATGGTTCCGTGATAGTCGAGGTGATCCTGGGTCAGGTTGGTGAAGATCGCAACGTCGAATGGAATGCCGAAGATGCGCGCCTGTTGGAGCGCGTGCGAGGAGACCTCCATCACCGCTTCCGTGGCTCCGCGGGCGAGCGCGCGGGCAAACATCTGATTCAGTTCCAGGGACTCAGGCGTGGTGTGAGGCGCGGCAAGAATCTCTCCGGGCAGGTGATACTCGATGGTGCCCACCAGGACGTTCTTGCGTCCGGCGGCTTGCAGAATCGCCTCGACAATAAAAGCGGTCGTGGTCTTGCCGTTGGTTCCGGTGACCCCGGTTACGCGCAGACGTTCGCCGGGCCGCTTGTAGAAGTTCGCGCTTAGCCGCGCCAGGGCGCGCCGCCCGTGCGGCACCACCGCCCAGGCCACATTAGCGCGCGGAGTTTCGCTGGCCGAGTCGGTGACCACAGCCGCGGCTCCAGCGGCAATGGCTGCATCGATGTAACGATTGCCGTCCGTGCTCTCGCCGCGCATGGCCACAAACACCCATGCGGGGCGCACCCGGCGGGAGTCGTAGTCGAGCCCCTTAACGGCGCAATCGCCGCTCTGCAAGAGCACTTCGGCACCGTCGAGAATTTCCAGGAAGCTCATCATACTCATATGTCCGAAAAGCCTGCACGCAGGCAAATTCTAATGCGAGAAGCGGACTGCGATCTTGGAGCCGGGCGGTAAATAAGCACCCGGCGGAGGCTGCTGTTCGCGTGCTGTTCCGCTGCCCACGACCTGTAATTCAAATCCAGCTTTGTGCGCCAACGCAATCGCCTCGCGCATCGACAGGCCCAGTAGCGATGGTACCGTGGAAGCGCCTCCGACATCGAGTACAACGGTGCCACCGCGCGCATCAATTTGCGCGGCGGCCGGGGCACGCAGTTCCGTGGCGGCGGCCCCGGATGCGGCGGGCATAGGCGCGGCGGAGGGCGCGGCGGCTGTACCCCTCGCCGCTGGAAGCGCCGGGGCCGTTGTGGCTTCCAATTCGAGCATGGTACCGGGAGCATGGGGCTGCGAATCTTCCGTATCACCTTCGGCGGCACGCGCCTGCAGCAGATGGCGCGCTGGATTATTCTTCGGCTCCACGTCGTGCGGCACGCCGTAATAGGCCAGCACCTGTTCGGCAACGCGCTTGAACACCGGCGCCGAGACCTGTCCACCTTGGTGCAGGCCGCGCGGAGAATCCAGAATCACCGCAATGGTCAGCACCGGATTGTTGACCGGGGTGAAGCCTACGAAGCTTGCAACATAATCCGTCTTGGAATAGGCATGGGTGCGCGGATCGATCTTCTGCGCGGTGCCGGTCTTGCCGGCCGAAGTGTAGCCATCCAGAATGGCGCGGCGCGCCGTGCCTTCCAGCACGACCTCTTCGGTCAAGCGGCGCATGATGGCCGAAGTGTAGGAGGAGATGACACGGCGCTGGGACTGAGGATGAAACTCGATGCGCTGGTATCCCTCATTCGGCGGGGTAACTCCGGCCACGATGCGGGGCAGCGAATAGAGGCCGTCGTTGGCAATCGAAGACATCATCGACACCACCTGTAGCGGAGTTACGCCAACCTCCTGGCCGATTGCCATGGAGCCAATTGAAGATGCGGCCCAACGACTGGGATTTCGCACCAGGCCGCGCGTCTCACCCGGCAACTCCACGTTGGTAAGCTGTCCGAAGCCGTACTCCTGCATGTGCTTGTAGAAGCGCTCGGGACCGAGACGCAAGGCCATCTTGACCGCGCCCACGTCGCTGGATTCGGCATAGGCTTTCTCCAGCGTCACTGTACCGATGTGGTGCGAATCGCGGATGCGAATTCCGCCCACCATGATGTAGCCGGGATCGCAGTTGATGACCTCTTCGGGGCGGGCCAGCTTTTCCTCGAATACCGAGGAGTATGTGACCGTCTTGAAAACCGAGCCAGGTTCATAGACATCGCTGACGGCATGGTTCTTTAGTTTCTCCGGCGTGATCTCACGCGAGAGATTGGGATTGAACGAGGGCGCGTTGGCCAGGGCAAGGATTTCACCGGTGCGCGGATTCTGCACTACGACGGTGCCGCTGACGGCTTGCGTCTCCTCCATCGCCTGCTCCAGTTCCTTCTCGGCGATGAACTGAATATTTCCGTCGATGGTGAGCACTACGTTTGCGCCCGGCTCGGGCGGATGCTCCATGTGTCCAAACCATTTGCGCCGCGCGTCCATGGTGATGACCACGCGGCCCTTCACGCCATTCAACTTTTCCTGATACAGATGTTCGATGCCTGCCAGGCCGGTGTCTTCCATGCCGACGTAGCCCAATACCTGCGCGGCCAGCTTCTTCTCTGGATAGAAGCGTTTCAGCTCTTTCTGAAAATAGACGCCGCGAAGGCCCAGCGACCGAATACGCTCGGCGGTTTCACTGTCCACCTTGCGTGCAATCCAGGCAAAGTTTTTTTGCGACTGCATGCGTTCCAGCATGATGTCGGGGTCGTCGCCAACCAACTTGGCCAGCAGAGTTGCGGTGTTTTTCTGGTCGGGTACTTCGCTGGGCACGGCGAAGACGGAATCGACCTGCACGGTCATGGCCAACTCTTGCCCGTTGCGGTCGTAGATGATGCCGCGCTGTGGAGAGATCTCTACGGTGCGCTGCTGCTGGCGCTGGGCGCGCTGCACCCATTCACCGTAGTGCAGCACCTGAAGAATCATCAGCCGCGCAACAATCAGCACAGCCCACACGAAGAGGAATCCGCCAAACTTAAGCAGGCGAGATTTCGCGTCGATTGGAGCTCTGCCGCCTGCCGCCATCATTCACACCTATGCGCCGGGTAGGATGAACCTTCCCCGGCAAAGCAACTGGAAATGTCGGCCAGACCGGAACTACGAAGAGAACTCCAGAGAGCTGGAGCAGAGCGCTGAACGCGCCAGAATCCTCGAAGAAGGCCGGAAAACCGCACCTTTCCAAGGTAATACAGCGATGACGGCCCGTACAGGCGCTGGTTGTGCAAATCCCATACAAAGGCCGTCATTCGCCTGAACCCAGGTTCGAGTTCACACTTAGTTCGGAAAGGAAATGACTGAGATATTGTTAGCACGCGCCATCACAGGAGCGCCGCTATCGCGAGCACCGGCATCATCGAGCCGTTGCACCTGCCCAACCGCCGGCAATGCCATACCCATTTTTCGCGCGAAGAAATCAATCCGCCCTGGCTCCTTCAAAGTCGCTTCTTCGAGCTTGAGCGTGCGATTGACCTCTGCTAACTGCTCCCGCTGGGCGCGCATATCCTCAATCTTATAGCCGTACTCAATTGAGTTGCAGTGCTGGCCGAGATAGACGAGCACCATCATGAAAAAAACCACGAGGGTCGCGGTGAAGGCGCGCATTTCGCGCTTGCGCACGGGATCATCAGAGCGCACCACGCGAGAGTTATCGATGCCTTTGTGAAAGTAGATTTCCGGCGCACCAGGCATATACCGGCGTGGTGCGGCCGGAGAGGTGTTGTGCACTGTTCCACTCATTTTTTGCGGCAATGCCGCTGCCCAGATCGCCATATCTCACTCCTACTTATTTTGAGTTCTCCACACGATGCACAGCTTTTTGCACATGATATTCAAAACTCTTTCCAAAAACTCATCTCTTTCGCGCACGCCCTCGGAGTTCCATCCGAATTGCGGCACGCAACTTCGCCGAACGCGCCCGCGTATTTTTCCCGATCTCATCGTCGGAGGCAATCACGGGCTTCTTGGTCAATGGCTCCCACACTCCATCGCGGGCTCCCTCACGCATGGCGTCCTTCACCATGCGATCTTCTAGAGAGTGAAAGCTGATGACCACCAGTCTTCCTCCGGGCTTTACTACCTGGGGCGCACCCTTGAGCAGCGCCCGTAAATCTTCCAGTTCGCGATTCACGTAAATTCGGATTGCCTGGAAAGTCAGGGTCGCAGGATGAATGCCTTTGCCTCTCGGCTGATTCATTGGCCGGGCCGCGGCCGATACAACTTGTGCTAGATGAGCGGTCGATTTTATCGGCCGCGCCCGTACAATGGCTCTGGCAATTCTCCGTGACCTCCTTTCCTCACCGAATTCGTAAATCAGATCAGCGAGATCACTCTCGTCGAACTGGTTTACCACTTGATCGGCGGATAGCTCGCCATGCGGGTTCATGCGCATATCGAGCGGACCTTCCGCCTGAAAACTAAATCCCCGGCTGGCGTCTTCAAACTGCATTGAGCTGACCCCAAGATCGGCGAGTACGCCATCGGCGCTGCCAGGGGCCACGCGCTCGGCCATTTCGGCGTAAGAGGCGTGGTGCAGCGTAATCGCGGGCCAGTCGTGCTCTCGCCCCTCGGGGGCCGTGAGACGTTTGCCTGCCATCTCCAGCGCTTTGGTGTCCTTATCGAAACCGATCAGCTTGCCCTCTGGACCGAGCAGGGTTGCGATGGCCGAACTGTGGCCGCCTAAGCCGAGAGTGGCATCGATGTAAGTTCCGCCGCGCTTGACGGCCAGGAAATCGATTGCCTCTTGTAAAAGAACCGGTGCATGGCTGAAACGTTGGGACCCGCCATGCGCGCCCGTCAGAGCGCCTTCACTGCCTTCCGACTCGGTATCCACCGCTAATTCCCTGACCCCAAAAGCTGGTCCATATCGTCATCCGTAAGCGGATTTTCTTCGACTTGCTTACTGAGTTCCTCTGTGAGCCGGATCTCGAGGTGGTTCAGTTTGCCAATGACAGAGACTTCGCCCTTCAGCCCAAACTTATCGCGGAGCCACTCGGCAATCGTCAGTCGGCCCTGACTGTCCATCTCCACAGACTGTCCGTAATAGCTGGTCACATCGGAAAACTTCTCCAGCGCCCGGTGTGAGTTGGCCCGACCGATGACCTTCTGTTCATACAATTCCCACTCTTTGAGGGGATACAGCTTGATAACAGCCCCATTGAGACTGGTAATGTAAAATTTGCCATCATAGTTATTGCGGTCGATTTCATGTTTGAAATCGGCCGGCATCTTGAGTCGGCCCTTGTCGTCCAGTCGGGTTGGGCAGTGGCCGCGAAACATTTGAAAGCCCTCTCGTGGGCTACGCTCTCCAGCTGGCCGGTCCAGCTAGGAGGGTGAAGGTAATTCCGGACCTGGGCTGATAGCAAAGTTACTCCACTACAGTCCTATTTGATCCACTTCATTCCACTTTAGTTGCATTCCCTTATCTGTCAAGGGGAAATTTTGCCTGTTCGGGCTTTTGGGGAGATTATTTTCAGCTTTGGTTCTGAAAGGGACTGGAGTGCGCCGGGAACACTGCAACCGGCACCAGTATCGACGCAAATAGAGAAAGGCAGCGCCGGCCGGATTCCATGGGCGGCAACTGCCTTTGTTTGGGGGCCAGAGCGGCCCTTTTCTCACGCGGTAGAGTAACTCTGGTGCTGATGTATTAGGCGCGCACCCCGCGGTTTCGGATCAGGCTGTCAATCGTGCGCGGGTCTCTTTCCTCAAGCGCGACCGGACAAGGATGCTCCGGGGTGAATTGGGGGGACGAGTTCGGGAAGATAATCCATGCGGTAGTGCTTTTGCTGGAGCGGAAGTGGTCCGACGAGCAGCACAGCCACGCGAAGCCAAAGCCCACCGACGCCAGCGATAAGAGAAGAGCGCGCATGAGGTAGTGGAACATCTGGGCGGCATGCACAAACGCTAACCGCCAAGAAACCGCGGTACGGGAAATCAGGATGCTTGCATTCACGGCTTCCCTCTCGTGCGCTTTGGGGCGCGGCAGATAAATCTGTCGGCAAGGTGGAACGTGGGCTTTCCGGATTTAGTGAATGCCAGCGGCACGCAGGTGACAGGTATAAGCCTTATCGCGATGGGCGATGTGGGTCTGTAACCAGGTGCGCAGAAAATTCAGCAGGGGTATGCCCAAGACTGACCTGCCGCCGGGCCCCTCGGCATCCGTCATTATCTTTGCAATTTCAGCTTTCAGCTTCTCGTGCTCGGCTTTGTGGCTGGCAAAGTCTGGGTAGCGAGCCTGCTTCATCAAGGCTTCCTCGGCGGCAAAGTGTTCCTGCGTGTAGTCTATGAGCCGCTCCAGGATAGCTGGGGCAAGTTGGCTTCCCTTGCCCTGTGTCATGGCGTCGTACAGTTCATTCAGCATTGCAAACAGCTTTTGATGTTGTTTGTCGATGGATTGAACATCAACTGAGAATTTGTCGTCCCAGGTCAGTAATGGCATGCTGCTCCCTTGGTGAACTCGACCAACTGCTGGGGGTAATATCGGCCCGACTCGGGCGAATCTTTACAGTGAGGATCGCTTCTCCAGCTCTTCGAGCGCCGCGGGCCGTTGCTCCTGGATGTCACTGTAGCCCTTGGGGTCGAACATGGTTGTGTAGTAATGATGAGCCCGCTCCCAGGCCTGATCGTCTGGCTGGGCACCAAAGGTTTGCACATAGAGGGGGGAGCCGGGAAAGGGATACATCGGCACCGGCTCGCTGACCCAGACGCCTTGGGCCTTCATTTGCTCCTGCCAGCGGCGAATCTGGTCGCGATCATCGTGCTCGGTGAGGATGAGGTTTGCCTGCACCCAGGGAATTCGCTGGCGGGCGTAGACCAGCAGTTCGCCGAGGCGGGCGGTACTCATGCGGCAGTTCTTGTTCAGTTCGTCGCGCCCGGCATCGGTGATGGATTCGACACCGCACTCGATGGAGATGGTGTGGGCGCGTCCGAGAAGGTCGAGCTTAGCCTCGTCCCAGAGGTCAATGCGGGTCTGGAAGCCGATGCGGACCTGGACGCTTGGCAATCTCTTCCAGCAGGAGCAGCACATTCTTGCCGACGCCGAAGATCTCGTCGATGAAGTAGATGTAATCAACGCCACGGGCGATGAGGCGATCGATCTCCAGCAGCACCGCGTCCACGTCGCGCTCGCGGAACTTGTTGCGGAAGAGCTGTTTGTTGCAAAAAGTGCAATTCCAGGGGCAGCCGCGGGCGAATTCGATCTCGGCGCCGCGTCCGGTCCCCTGGTTGAAGACGTGATGGCGGTGCCAGTGTTTCTCGACGTTGTAGTCGGCAAAGTCAAGTGCGCCGAGGGTCGCCATGTCCACTACGGCAAGGCCGGCGCTGTAGTGCTCTCGCCCGGCGCTGTCTCGGAAGCAGACGCCGTCGATCAGCTCCCAGGGCTCGGAGGCGAGTGCGGCAAGTGCATCCTCGCTTTCGCCCCGGATGACCATGTCGGCACCGCTCTTGTGCAGGGCGGCGCGCGGCGTAGCCGAGCCGTGTGGGCCGATCAACACCTTGGTGGCCCGGCCTCCGATTCCGGCCATCCACTGGCTCGGGACACGAAGCTCAGGCGGGGGGCAGCGCCAGAACAGGTAGGAGGGCGCCGAGGGGATTACCAGGAAGTCAGGATCGAAGGCGGCAACCTGCTCGCGCGTCTGGGACAGGGTAAGATCATCGGTCTGGGCATCGATGACCAGCGCGTGATTGCCTTTGGCTTGAATTTTCTGTGCGGCAAAGAGCAGTTCCAGCGGGATGTGCGGGTCGCGGCAACCAAAGTAGGTGGAGCCGGCGAAGTCCCAATTGGGATTGACCAAGGCGTACCGCGCCACTACGCAGTCCTCCGCTCTGGAATCAGCAACTGCAACCGGCCCAAGCGCTCGGCGCGCGGAGGCGCAAACAGTTGGTGATTACCTCGATACCATTTGCAGATTCCGTTGACGATGCCATCCAGACACACCCTTGGCTGCCATCCGGTGTGGCGTGAAAACTTGCCGTGATTGGTGACGTAGATAAGCTGGTCGCCAGCGCGCTTGTCGCCGAAGTTGTAACTTGTCCGGGCTCCGGTAAGCTGCTCCATGCGCTCCATCAGTTCCAGCAATGAGATCGTGTTCTCCTGGCCGCCGCCAATGTTATAAATCTGCCCGGCGGTACGTTCGCGATTGGCGTAAGCTGCCTCGAAGGCGCAGAGCAGATCCTCAACATAAAGGATGTCACGCACTTGGCGGCCATCGCCGTAGATCGTGATCGGCTTGCCCTCCAGCGCGGAGTACAGAAAATGCGCGACCCAGCCCTGATCTTCACTGCCGAACTGGCGGGGTCCGGCAATGCAGGACATACGGAAGACCACCGAGCGCAAACCGTAAATGCGTGCGTAATCACGCACATACTGGTCAGCAGAGCCCTTGGAGCAACCATAGGGGGAATGGAAGTCTAACGGTTGCGATTCGTCGGTTCCAGTATGCCCGTCGGCCACGTAGCGGCCGCCCTCCACGCGAACCTGGCAGTCGCCGGAGTTGCCGTAAACCTTGTTGGTGGAGGTGAACAGGAGGTAGGGATTACGCCCGTGCTGCCGGGCCGCCTCCAGAATGTTGAAGGTGCCGCCGAGGTTCACCTCGAAGTCCAGCCTGGGGTCCGCCAATGAGGTTGTGACCGCGACTTGCGCCGCGAAATTGTAGATTTCGGTTGCGTGCTTTACCACACGGCCGACCATTTCGGCGTCGCGCACGTCTCCCACGGTGATCTGCAACCGTCCAGAACGGCCTGCAACCTTCTGAAGATGCTCAAGATTATGGCGTGCGCCCTGCCGGGAAAGATTATCGAAGACGTGTACCTTGGCATCGGTGGTCTTGAGCAGCCGCTCGGTCCAGTTGGAGCCAATGAATCCGGCTCCTCCAAAGATAACAATGGACCGGAACTCTGACTTTACGATTCCCATTGCGTATTCTTCCCCTATTCGCACCCGGCAGACCACAACCTCCGCTAGCCGGGGGCGTTCTTACGAATTGGTCTGTTGTAAGTAGATGCGGGGAAACGAATGTACGTTGACCCCCGAAAACCTATTTCCAGCAATTCAGGTGTAGGCGAGACCGAATCGCATATACTGGTTGCATCTTCGTCGCGAACTGCTTAATTCTTTTGGACTAAGCTCATCGCACTCAGGAAAAAACATCTCATGCCCGCGACAGCAGCAATGGTTACTATCGACGATGTGCGGCGGGCTTACGCGCGAATCCGGGAGTCGCTGTTCCTTTCGCCTTGCTCGCATTCCGAGACTTTTTCCCAGCTCTCCGGCAACATGGTTTTTCTGAAGCTGGAAAACCTGCAGATGACAGGCGCTTACAAGGAGCGCGGCGCGCTTAACAAGATTCTGGAACTAACTCCAGAGGAGCGCGATCGGGGATTGATCGCAGCTTCGGCAGGCAACCACGCCCAGGCCGTCTCCTACCACGCCAGCAAACGCGGCATCCCGGCCCAGATCGTGATGCCGATCGCCACGCCGCTGAATAAGGTTATGGCCACCCGCCGCTTCGGCGGAGAGGTGGTGCTGCACGGCGCTAATTACGACGAAGCCTGCGAGGAAGCAACGCGCCGGGCCGCCGAATCCGGTCTCACCTTCATTCACGCCTTCGACGATGATGCGGTGATCGCCGGACAGGGCACGCTCGGACTGGAACTACTCAGCCAGACCCCGGAAATCGATGTGGTTATCACGGCCATCGGCGGGGGCGGCCTGATCAGCGGCATGGCCTGCGCATTGAAGGAGATTAATCCGCGCATTCAGGTCATCGGAGTACAAACCTCACGCCTGCCTTCGATGAAGGCAGCCATCGAGGCCGGACACCTGGTCACGCTGCCGGTTGCCTCCACCTTGGCCGACGGGATCGCGGTGCGCCGCGCCGGAGAGCGCACGCTTCCCATGGTGCGCAAGTACGTGGACGAAATCGTCACCGTGGAAGAGGAAGAGATCGCCAGCGCGATTCTGCTTCTGCTGGAGCGGGAGAAAACCGTCGCCGAAGGGGCGGGCGCAGCCGCCGTCGCCGCCATCCTTCATGGCAAGATTCACTGCACCGGCAAACGTATCGCAGCCGTCATCAGCGGCGGCAACATCGATGTGGGCATTCTCTCGCGCATCATCGAGCGCGGCCTGGCCAAAGACGGACGCCTCATCCGGTTGCGCATCCATCTGCCGGACTACCCCGGCGCTCTGCATACCCTGACTGGAGTGCTGGCCGAGCACCGGGCAAACATCGTGGAAACCTCGTACGACCGCAAATTCGGCGTCGATCTCGGCTACTCCGCCATTGATATGACGATGGAAACGCGGGGCAACGAACATGTCGAGAATCTTCTCGCCGCGCTCGCCAGCTCGGGCTATCAGTTTGAGCGCATCCAGTAGCGCCGTGCATCAAACTCTCCCAATACACGCTGCTTCGCGGTAACATTCAAGGATGGCTCTGGTCTGGCTGGTTGAATGTAAAGTCTGCTTTGTGCGCTTCCCTTTGCTGCCGCGTGAGGCGGTGAGCGGAAAAAGCACGGACTCGCTAATCCCCAACACCGCAGTGGGACGCTTCGAGTGCCCCCACTGCCATGAGTTCCAGGATTACTCGACCAACGACTTCATACCCGGCGAAGGGCAGATCGTCCCCTCGCGGGAGACGGAATAGGGAAACTGGAACCGGGTACTACATTACCCAAATCGCGGATTTGGCTTCTGCCTGTGAAAAAAAAGCCTTCGCTTCCACGAGGGCTTGTTTTAAATCCACCTTGCACCAGAGTCCCAGACTTTCGTAAACACCTGAGAAGCGTCGCCGCTCCGCAAAATCTACCGCTTCAGAACCGTGCAGACCGATGCGCAAATCGCGCCGCCGATGTTAAACGTCGCCGCTACATTCGCGTTCTTCTTCTGCAAACCTTGCGATGCTCGACCCATCAGTTGCGTGTAACACGTCGCCAGCATCGCAATGCCAGTAGCTCCGATAGGGTGTCCCTTGGCGATCAGTCCGCCGGAGAGATTGATACCGCACTCGCCGTCCGGGCCATCCGGGCGTGCCTTCCCTTCCACCCAGTACTTTGCGCCTTCGCCAGGCTTCGCCTTGCCAAGCACTTCGGTGGCAATCGCACCCATCACCGTAAAGCAGTCATGCACCTCGGCCACGTTCACATCCTGCGGTGTGACTCCGGCCATCTCATAGGCCTTCTGCATCGCGTGGTATGCTCCGGCGGGGCGCAGAACGTCACGTCCTTCCTTGAGCAAGGGGTCGGTGGCCTGCGCGTATCCGGCGATCTCGACAGCGTCCGCTTTGCTGACGCCCAACTTCTTCAGTCCTTCTTCGGTTGCCAGAATCAGTGCCGCGTAGCCGTCGGTGATTTGCGAACAGTCGTAGGTCTTTAGCGGCAATCCATCGATGATGTAGCGATTCATGCCCCCGATCTTCAATGCGTCGTCGAGCGTGACCTTCACTTTGTTCATCTGCGCGATGGGACTCTTGTTGCCGTTGGCATACTCTTCCACGGCAATGGTTGCAAGGTCGGCTTCGGTCACCTTGTAACGCTTCATGTAACAGGACATGATTTCGGCAAACAAGTGAGGGAAAACGTAGAGCCTGCCCGGACGCTCATCGGGGTGCGAATAATCTCCCAAAGCCTTGGCGATGAGTTTGCCATCCACCTTGCCCTCGGCATCGCGCATCTTCTCATAGCCAAAGGCGAAGCCGGTCTCGCCCCATCCTGCCTGCAGCTTAAGAATGGTGGAGAGCACGGCTTGACCGCCCGAAGCACAGGCGTTTTCTACGCTCTCAATCGGCTTGCCAGCCAGTCCCGGAACCGACGCAGCCAAGCCGGAGACCAAACCCTGCTCATTGAGCGAGATGTTGCACGCAGCCGCACACGCACCTACGTCCAGCAGCGATGGATCAACGTTGATTTCCTTGCAGACGCCTTCGATGGCGTTCCTGGCAATATCGGGAACCGTCATGCCTAGTAGTTTGCCGAACTTGGATTGGTGAGAAGCAGCTATGTAGACCCGTTTCATCTTCAGTTGATTCTCCTGTAACTCTTCTGTGTGCTATGAAAGATGCGCACGATTGCTTGTAAGATTCTGAACTTCACCGCCAGAGGGGCTCGGGGAACGCTGCATTCTATTGTAATTGCTGCGGGAGAAAAAGAGATGTAGCCGGAGATTGGGTTGTCGGTTACGGACAGGTCATCGCCAATTAAAAGGCAGCGCGCCCGATCAGCGCATCATTGGCTGGACCGATTTCCGGCACAAAGCACATGGAACGCGCATTGGCCTTCGGCTGGCAACTCTCTGCTCAGACCCGCGGGGCGATAGCGTTGTGGCGGATTGGTGGCGGGGCTGGCGCTCAGGCCGAAACCAATTCGCCCGATTTCACCGCCGCCAGTTTTTCCTCCAGCCACTTCATCCACTCGTCCAGGCCATCGCCCTTGCTTGAGGTTTCGATAATCCGGATGCCGGGATGCACGGACCTGGCGTTGCTCTTGGCCAGTTCGGCGCTAAATGGAACGTATGGCAGCAGGTCCACTTTGCTCAGAATCATCAGCTCGGACTTGACGAAGATCGCAGGATACTTCAGCGGCTTGTCTTCGCCTTCGGTCACGCTCAGCATCACGATCTTAAAGTGTTCGCCGAGGTCGTAGCTGGTCGGGCAGACCAGGTTGCCTACGTTCTCGATGATCAGCAGGTCGAAGCTCTCCAGCGGCCACTCCGCCAGATGCCGTTCGATCATCTTCGCATCCAGATGGCAGGTGCCTCCGGTGATGATCTGCTTGACCGGAAAGCCCCATTGCGCCAGCCGCGCGGCGTCGTTTTCGGTTTGCAGATCGCCGGTCAGCAGTACTACGCGCTTGCTCTTGTCCAGCCGCTGCAGAGTGCGCTCCAGCAGCGCGGTTTTGCCCGAGCCCGGAGCGCTGATGATGTTCACCACCAAAATCTTGTGCTCACGAAACCTCTCGCGCAACTCGGCGGCAAGCTTCTGATTTTCATTCAGCACTTTTTTCTCAACCACGATCTGGCTCATTCTTCTTCCACCTCGACATATGCGATCTGAAGCTCTTCTCCAGCGATGGTGATGGTTGCGGCCTCGCCGCACTCAGGGCAGGCGGTGGCCCAGTTCTCGGCCCTGAATTCCGCGCTGCACCCAGGACATCGTTGCCGCCGCGACACTTGTTCGATTTCCAGCACCAGTGATTCCCAGTTCGTATCCTTGACCACGCACTCGAAGCCAAAGCGCAGACAGTCTACGTCCACGCCCGCCAACTCTCCCACACGCAATCCGACTTTGGAGAAACGCGCGCCCGCATGCTCCTTCTGCAGGTCGTCAAGCTGGTCCAGAACCGAAGAAACGATGGAAAGCTCGTGCATCGAGGCCCTTTGAAAATCTCCAGCGCAGCCGCTGTGTTGATTCTCATCTTCTCAGCTACGCCTTGGCTGTGATGGTGCGCACAGCTTCGCCGGATGTTTGCGGCGCGGTAAAATTCGGAGTTCACCTTGGAGCGCACATGCCGGACCATCCTCTGCACGATCATCTGCCTGATCCGAACGACCCGCAAGCCTGGGTCCGCTACGTCGAAGACTTTCGCCGATCCGCCCACGACAGCGTGGAGTGGATTGCGGAGTACCTTGGCAACATTCGCAGCTATCCCGTCCTGCCCACCATGCAGCCCGGCGAACTCATCGACGCACTTCCTGTCCAGGCTCCCGAGCAGGGTGAGAGCTTCGATTCAATCCTCGACGACTTCCGCAATAAGATTCTACCCGCTGTCACGCAGTGGAATCATCCCGGCTTCATGGCGTACTTCGGCACCACGGCATCCACTCCTGGAATCCTCGCTGAGCTGTTGATCGCCGCGCTGAACACCAACGGCCTGCACTGGAAGACTTCGCCTGCGGTGGCTGAGTTGGAGCAGGTAGCCCTGGGCTGGCTTCGGCAATGGCTCGGCTTGCCGCCGGAGTTTTTCGGGATCATCTACGACACCGCCTCCACCAGCACGATGCACGCGCTGATCTGCGCCCGCGAATTCGCGCAGCCAGAGAGCCGCGAGCAGGGATACCGCGGCGACCTCGTCGTCTATACCTCCGAGCAGGCGCACTCGTCGGTCGAGAAGGGCGCAATGGCCGTCGGAATCGGGCAGAGGAACGTGCGCAAGGTCGAAACCGACGCGCAGTTCCGCATGAAGGCCAGCAGCCTGCGCTCGCTGATCGAAGCCGACCGGCACGCCGGTCTCCAGCCCTGCTGCGTTGTAGCGACCATCGGCACCACCTCCACCACTTCCGTGGACCCGGTGGCCGAATGCGCCCAACTGGCGGAAGAGTTCGGACTGTGGCTGCACGTTGATTGCGCCTACGCCGGTCCATGCGCCCTGCTGCCCGAGTGCGCCGAATACTTCGCGGGCATCGAGCGCGCCCACTCCGTGGTCACCAACCCGCATAAGTGGCTGATGACCCCGATGGACCTCAGCGCCTTCTACATCCGCAAGCCGGAGATATTGCGCCAGGCGCTCTCGCTGGTGCCGGAATACCTGCGTGCCAGCGATGACCCGCGAGCCGTGCACCTGATGGATTACGGCGTGCCGCTCGGCCATCGCTTCCGTGGGCTCAAGTTGTGGTTCGTCCTGCGTTATTTCGGACGGGCGGGCGTAATGGAATTCCTGCGCCGACACTGCCAACTGGCGCGGGAATTCGCTGGCTGGGTCGATGCCGACGAACGCTTTGAGCGCGTCGCGCCGGTTCCCTTCTCGGTGGTCTGCTTCCGCCTGCGCGGCAGCGATGAGCGAAACAAAGCGTTGCTGGAAAGAGTGAACGCAAGCCGAAGCACCTTTCTCTCGCACACGGCGCTCAACGGCCAGTTCGTCATCCGCATCGCCATCGGCAACATCGCGACCAGCCTGCAGGACGTTGAATTGGCATGGAAGTTGATACTGGAGGCAGCGGACGAGGTGGAGACAAACTAGACATTTAATCGTGGGAGTCCGGAAAGGATTCAGTCTAGACCAGGATTATTAACCACTGAGTACATACAGCACCAGAACCAGTTCCTCCGACGCCAATCCTTTGAGATTTCGCGCAACCATTGCCGAAAAGGTAACCCCACCCCTCCAAACGATTGCCGTTTCCACCAATCGTTGTTCCAATCCGCCAAAACCCACAGCAATGCAAGAAAAGGCCCCGGCACATTCTAACGCGTGGCACTCCATGCTCCTCATGCCCAGTACGTTCGATCCAGCGTGCGGTACTGGATTGCCTCGGCGATGTGTTTGGCTTCGAGGTTTTCGGCGCCTTCTAGGTCGGCGACGGTGCGGGATACTTTCAGGATGCGGTCGTGGGCGCGGGCGCTCAGTCCTTGCTGGGTCATGGCACGCTCCAGCAGGCGCTCGCAGTCGGGGGAGAGATCGCAGAAGGTGCGGATTTGCCGCGAGCCCATCTGGGCGTTGGCGAAGAATTTTTCTCCAGCGGTGCGGAAGCGCTGCAACTGACGGTCACGCGCCCGCAGCACGCGCTCGCGGATCGAGGCCGAGGGCTCGGTCTGCACCGTCGAGCGCAGTTCCTTGTAGTTCACCGCCGGAACGTCGATGTGAATGTCGATGCGGTCCAGCAGCGGGCCGCTGATCTTGGAGATGTAGCGCTGGATCATCGGCGGAGTGCATTTGCACTCGCGGGCGCGGTCGTTGAAGAAGCCGCATGGACAGGGGTTCATCGCCGCCGCCAGCATGAAGCGCGCGGGGAAGGTCAGCGACATGGAGGCGCGGGCGATGGAAACCGTTCCATCCTCCAGCGGCTGCCGCATCACCTCCAGCACGTTGCGGGGAAACTCCGGCAGTTCGTCTAGAAACAGCACGCCGTTGTGCGCCAGCGAAACTTCTCCCGGACGCGGTACCGCGCCGCCGCCGATCAAGCCGGCGTCGCTGATGGTGTGGTGCGGAGAGCGGAAGGGGCGCACGCCTACGAGTCCCGAGCCTCCGTCGAGCACTCCGGCAACGCTGTGAATCTTGGTCGTCTCCAGCGCTTCCTCAAAGGTCAGCGGCGGCAGGATGGTCGGCATGCGCTTGGTGAGCATCGTCTTGCCGCCGCCGGGAGGGCCGATCATCAGGATGTTGTGTCCGCCGGCGCAGGCAACTTCCATGGCGCGCTTGGCGGTGTGCTGGCCGCGCACATCCTTGAAGTCCACCTGATAGTGCTCGACCTGTTGGAGCAGCGCCTGGCTGTCCACCACCAGCGGCTTGGGGCCCTCTCCTGTGTTGATGAGCCGCACCACGTCGAGCAGGCTCTTCATCGGGAAGACGTTGACGCCCTCGACCACGGCGGCCTCGCGCGCATTCTGCTCGGGCACCAGCAGGTTCGGAATTTTGCGCGCACGGGCGGCGACAGCAATTGGCAGGGCGCCGCGTACCGGGCGCAGGCCACCGTCGAGCGAGAGTTCGCCGACAATTACGAAGTCGCCGAGTTCGCGTTTGTTCAGTCCACCGTAGGCACCGAGAATTCCCAAGGCCATCGGCAGATCAAAACCCGAGCCCTCTTTTTTCAAATCCGCCGGAGCCAGATTGATGGTGATGTGGGTGGGAGGAATGTCATAGCCGCAATTCTTCAGGGCGGCGCGAATGCGCTCGCGGCTCTCGCGCACCGCCGTATCCGGCAGGCCGACGGTGGTGAAGTGGTCCTCGTTCATCTTGACGCCGGAGACATCGACTTCTACGTCGATGAGATTGGCGTCGATGCCGTAGACGGCCGCGCTCAGGGTCTTGAAGAGCATAAAAATGCCACCCTCATGCAGGCCGTAAGCTCCTTGCCCGCGAATCGCTGGTGCTTTGGGGATTCGTCGTAATTCTACGGCATGTCTCACCCGCCGCACAGGGCTGGTTTGAAGGTTTCAAAGTTTCAAGGCTTCAAAAGGTTGAGAGGCTTGACTCGAAGTCCGTCCTGACAGGGGCCTACGTGTTCAGATCGTCGTCGCAAACTTGAGCTGACTTTGCTAAACTTGAAACAGTTTTCAAGCCGGAACGGGCGTTCCACCCGCATCGCAGATTAACCTGCTGCATCTAAATGAGATGTCCGCTCCTGGTGGAACACAGCCGTCAGGATGACGGTGAGGTATATGCAATGGCAAGCATCGGCAGACGTGAGCAAGAGATTCTAACCGCCATCGTCGAGACCTACATCTCGACCGGTGAACCGGTTGGCTCGCGCACGCTGGCCCGGCGCAACCGCGAGGGATTGAGCGCGGCAACCATTCGCAACGTGATGGCGGATCTGGCCGAAGCCGGGTTGCTGGCACAGCCGCATACCTCGTCCGGACGCGTGCCCTCAGTGGAGGGCTACCGCTACTACGCCGAGAGACTTTCCGGCGAGGTGAGCCTGAAACCGGACGACGAACAGACAATTCAGCGCTACTTTCAGGGCGTAAACGAAGTTCAGGATTTCATGGAGCGCACCTCGCATGTGCTCTCGCTGATCTCCTCAGGTGTGGGCGTGGCTGTGACCTCAACCGGCCCGCGCAAGGCACTGGAGCACGTTCACTTCCAGCGGATGGGCGATCAGCGGGTGCTCGCCGTGGTGGTGACAGGGAGTGGCGTCGTACATGACCGCATGGTGCGCGTGCCGCACGATGTGAATCAACCTGAACTCGACTTGGCAGCGCGCTACATCAATGACAATTTCCGCGGCTGGATGATCGAAGACGTGCGCCGCGAACTGGAGCGGCGCATTGAGCAGGAGCGCAGCGAGTACGACCGGCTGATGAGCTCGGTGGCTCAGCTCTACCAGAGTGGCGCGCTGGCTACCAAGGACGAAGCGGCAGAGGTTTTTGTGGAAGGCACGGCCAATTTGGTCTCCGGCGAGAATGACACGGAGCGGTTGCGCCAGTTGCTGAAGACGCTGGAGGAGAAAACCCGCATCGTCGAGTTGCTCTCATCCTATGTGGATACGCGCCAGGAAGCGGTGCGCGTGATCATCGGCCTGGAGGAGACGATGCCGGATCTGAGCAGTTTTGTGCTCATCGGCGCGCCAGCCCGCAGTGGGCAGGAGATTCTGGGGCGGCTGGCGGTTATCGGTCCCACGCGAATGGATTATCAGCACACCATCAACGCCGTGTCTTACATCGCACGGCTTTTCGACAAGCTATTAAACGACCCGGAATAAATAAACATCATGGCAAAAGAAGACATTCAGAATACTCCCGTAGATTTGGAGCGTGAGCTTCCACAGGGTGATGCAGGCGACGATACGGTGAGCACGCTGCCGTCCGAGATCGATAAGTTGAAATCGGAGAACGCGCTCTATCTCGATCGTCTGGCTCGCATGCAGGCGGAGTTCGACAACTTTCGCAAACGCAATCAGCGCGAGCAACAGGAGTTTCGCGAATACGCGCTGACGGAGACCCTGAAGCAGCTGCTTCCAATTCTGGACAGCCTGGATCGGGCGTTGAATGCGGAGGGCATCTCCCATGCCGACTTCCGCGCTGGCGTGGAGTTGATCGACCGCCAATTCCACGACGTGCTGGCGCGGTTAGGGGTCGAACCGATTACAGCCCAGGGACAGCCCTTCGATCCCAACTTGCATCAGGCGATCCAGATGGTGGAGACCGACGAGGTTCCGGATCATCACGTAATCGACCAACTGCAGCGCGGCTACCGCCTTCGTGACCGCGTACTGCGCGCCGCGATGGTGCGAGTGGCTCAGAAACCGAACAAATAAACTGGACCCGGCGCGCTTTCGCGCCACGGAGGACGACCGCTGCGGCGGTCTTTTGAACACTGGCTACCAACGTTAAACGCGATTATTACGAAGTTCTCGGGGTCACCCGAGCGGCGGCGGACGGCGAAATCAAGAGCGCCTATCGCAAGCTGGCGCTGCAGTATCATCCAGACCGCAACCCTGACGACGACGAGTGCGAGGAGCGCTTCAAGGAGTGCAGCGAAGCGTATTCCGTGCTCAGCGATCAGCAGAAGCGCGCCGCTTATGACCGCTTCGGCCATGATGCCTTTACCAACGGAGGCGGCGGACAGGGCGCGAGCGGTTTCCAGCAGGTGGATCTGAGCGACCTGTTCGGAGAGATGTTCGGCTTCGGCGATCTGTTCGGCAACGCTGGCGGTCGCGGGGGACGGCGCTCGCGCGCGCAGCGTGGAGCCGATATCCGCGAAGACCTGACCATTACGTTTGAAAACGCAGCCTTCGGAGTAGAGAAGGAAGTCAATATCAGGCGCCACGAGTTGTGCGACGCCTGCCATGGCACCGGCGCGGCCAATGGCAAAGCGCCCAGCCAATGCCGCCAGTGCAACGGCCATGGACAGGTACGCTATCAGCAGGGATTCTTCAGCGTGGCGCGCACCTGCCCGGTCTGCCAGGGCACGGGTACCATGATTGAGAATCCGTGCGCCACGTGCAAGGGCCATCGCATGCTGACGCGCGCCCACACGCTGCAGGTGAAAGTACCGCCGGGCGTGGATGACGGAACCCGGATTCTGTACACCGCGCACGGCGATACCGGACTCGACGGCGGTCCCGCCGGCGACGTGTACGTGGTGCTGCACGTGACCGAGCACCCGTTCTTTGAGCGCGATGGCAAGGATCTGCATTGCGCCATCCCCATCTCCATCACTCAGGCCACGCTTGGCGCACGGGTGAGTATCCCGACGCTGGAGGGCGAGGCCACGCTGGAGATTCCTGCCGGAACGCAGAGCGGAACCAGTTTCCGCGTGCGCAAGCGCGGCGTCCCGGTGCTCAACGGCAGCGGACGCGGCGACCTGCACGTGGAAGTGAAGGTCACCATCCCGGAGAAGCTCACGCGGCAGCAGCGCGAATTGCTGGAGCAACTGGCGGAGACGCTGGGTCAGGAAAATCAGCCCCAGAAACGCAGCCTGCTCAACAAAATGAAAGACATCTTCAACTAATTTCGATAAGAGCAAGAGTGGTCCAAGGGCGCGGGATTTTCTCCGCGCCTTTTCTCTTTCCAATTCGTCAATCGTTTTGAAAGCTCCCGCCGCATGCTTTAGGCTGGAGGCATGACGCGCCGCCGCTGGATTGCCGACGAATTCTCCGACGATCATGCTGAACTGCTGGGACAGAACGCTGCGCATCTGGCGAAGGTGCTACGGGCGCGCGTGGGACAGGAGTACGACATCGTATGCGGCGACCTGGTGCGCCTTGGCACCATCGAGTCGGTCGGCGACGAACGCGTTGAGTTTTCTCTGGGCGCGGCGGTAGTGGAACGAAGTGAGCCCGAGATTGTGCTGGTGATGGCCATCTACAAGTTCGACCGGATGGAGTGGGCAATCGAAAAATGCACCGAACTGGGCGCGACGCGGATTGTTCCGGTAATCGCGCGGCGCACCGATGCACACCTGGCAGCGGGAGCGGCTAAACGGGTGGAGCGCTGGCGGCGCATTGCGCATGAGGCGGCACAGCAATCACGCCGTCTGCGTCCGCCGCAGATCGACGACGCGGTGAAGCTGAAATTCGCGCTGGCTCTGGAAGCTCCGACGCGGCTGCTGCTGAATGAAAATGAGCGCAGTGAAAAAATTCGCGAAGCGCTCTCGGAAGCGGCCACACCGGTAATTTTTGCCGCGGGACCAGAGGGCGGATGGACCGAAGAGGAGCTCTCGCAGTTCAGCGCCGCCGGCTGGCGGAGCGTAAGCCTCGGTTCGACAATTCTGCGCGCCGAGACTGCCGTGATTGCCGCGCTGGCCGCCGCGGCAGCACTTCTGGATTAATGACGAAGCCAGTTTTACCCGCATAAACACTAAGGGGAACGCTTTCGCGCTCCCCTACTGTGTAGCCTTTTTTGTGAGTGGTTTACTACTTCTTCTTTGCGGCCTTCTTGGCGGCCTTCTTTACAGCCTTCTTTGCAGCTTTCTTGGTAGCCATGACTATTCTCCCTTGAACAATCTTGGATTGTAATTGCAACGCAAACGTTGCAATTGGTTAGTTGTATATGTTGATTGCAAATCGATGTCAAGTAAAAAAAGAAAATGCGAGCATGTCTTTTATGTCACGCACCCGCTCGCGTCTCGAAATACGACTCGCTGAAGCGCCTAACGCAGAGCTCTCAGCAGCAATCCGGAGATTGTGTCCTGCAGGGTATGCGCCATCATCGCCGGACGCAGACTCTTTCGCAGGAGGCTCAAGAGTCCGAAGGCAAGGCCGAGCATAGCAATCAGCAGCATGCGCTGCGCCCCCTCGTATCCGTGGCCGAGACCGAAGAGAATACTCACAATGACCAATGCGATCCAACGGTTGCGCAGCAGGCGCGAGAACTGTTTCTGCAGATAACCGCGAAAGAGAACCTCCTCGCAGAAGCCAGCCGTGGCACTGAGGCAGATCCACAAAACCACTTCAAGCCCGCTCTGCGGCGCAAGGAAGCCAATCTGCTTACGGGCGTCGTCGATACTGCCGGACATGCCCATGGCAAAGGCGGCCATGGCAATCACCAGCAGAGCTCCAAACCAGACGAAGAACGCAAGCGCGATGTCGAATAGAAAATTGCCGACGCTCTTCCAACGGCCACCGATCAGTTCGCGCAGAGTGAGGCCGGAACGGCGCAGCCCCCACCAGACATATCCAGTGAGGAGCCATTCGTAAATCATGGTGGAAAGGTAGATGCGTACCGGCGCATGGCCGGAGTGTATGCCGTGACCGCTCTTGGCGTTCAATAGACTGAAGCCGCCGAGCACGAGCAACAGCACAGCGGTATGCCAGTAGGGAATGGGCCGGCTCTCCGGCGGCAGCGCGACGTTAAGCGAAGTGCCCGCCGTGCCCGGCGTGATGCTCTCCATGCTTCTCCTTGCGCGAATGCGCCGGAACTAGTCGATGCTGAGAATGCTGCCGCCGCCGCTGCTCTTCAACTCTTCCACTCGCGCCAGGACCTTGCGCGCAAAAGCGAAGAGGCTCTTGGCATTGTTGGCCTGCTCACCGGCCAGAACCACGGGATGACCGGAATCTCCGCCCTCGCGAATGGTTGGATCGAGTTCAATACGTCCGAGGAACGGCACGTTGTAGTGCTTGGCCGTGCGCTCACCACCGCCGCTGGAAAAAATATCAGTCTCGTGATTGCAGTGCGGGCAGATGAAGTAGCTCATGTTTTCGGCAATGCCAAGGATCTGCACGCGCACCTGGTTGAACATCTCAATGGCCTTGCGCGCATCCTGCAGCGAGACGTCGGAGGGCGTGGTGACCACGATGGCGCCGGTCAACGGCACCGTTTGGGTCAGCGATATCACTACGTCACCTGTGCCAGGAGGCAGGTCGATGACAAGATAGTCGAGTTCGCCCCAGGCCACCTGCTGAAGAAATTGCTTGATGACCCCGTGCAACATGGGACCACGCCAGACCAGCGGCTTATCGCCGCGATTCAGATAACCGACCGAGATCACGCGAACGCCATATACCTCGAAAGGGATGATGCTGTTGTCGGCCGTCAGCCCAGGTTCGCCGGTTGCGCCCAGCATCAGCGGTACGTTGGGCCCATAGATGTCGGCGTCGAGCAGCCCAACCTTGAAGCCAAGACGCGCCAGCGCCAGCGCAAGATTGACCGAGAGCGTGGTTTTGCCAACTCCGCCTTTGCCGGAACCGACTGCAATGATGGAGCTGACACCGGGAATCGCCTGCGGCCCCTCGGGCTGCGGACCGCTTGAATGTGCATGCATGTGCAATGAAGTCTTCCTGACCGTGATGTTAGTAACTTTAGATTATACCGGGGAAGGCTGAGAGGAACGGAACGCATAGAAATTGCTTTGCGCTGGATTGACAACTCGCTATGCGAAAAAAGCGCCCAGCCGAAGCCGGGCGCTTTGTATCAAAGACGGCTACAGACTACTCATGTTGGAGAGGAAGTCTCCGTTGATGCGCGTCTTGCCAAGTTTGTCGATGAGCAACTCCATGGCCTCGACGGGCGAGAGCGGATTGAGAACGCGGCGCAGGACCCAGATGCGCTGCAGATCTTCCTTGGCCTGAAGCAGCTCTTCCTTACGGGTTCCCGAGCGCTGAATGTCGATGGCCGGAAAGACCCGCTTGTCGCTGAGTTTGCGATCGAGAATTACTTCCATGTTGCCGGTGCCCTTGAACTCTTCGAAGATCACATCGTCCATGCGGCTGCCGGTTTCAATCAGCGCGGTGGCGATGATAGTGAGCGAGCCGCCCTCTTCAATATTACGGGCAGCACCGAAGAAGCGTTTGGGACGCTGCAAGGCGTTGGAGTCCACGCCGCCGGAGAGCACCTTGCCCGAAGGCGGAACGATGGTGTTGTATGCGCGCGCCAAGCGGGTAATCGAATCCAGCAGAATCACCACGTCGCGCTTGTGTTCGACCAGGCGCTTGGCCTTCTCGATCACCATCTCGGCAACCTGCACGTGGCGGGCGGCCGGTTCGTCGAAGGTCGAGCTGATGACTTCGCCCTTGACCGAACGCTGCATGTCGGTGACTTCTTCGGGACGCTCATCGATGAGCAGAACGATCAGCACCACTTCTGGATGGTTGGCCGTAACCGAGTTGGCGATGTTCTGCAGCAGCATGGTTTTGCCGGTGCGTGGCGGGGCTACGATGAGACCGCGCTGGCCCTTGCCGATTGGAATCAGCATGTCCATGACGCGGGCGCTCATGTTGTCGCGCACGGTTTCCAGTTTGAGGCGCTCCTGGGGATAGAGCGGAGTCAGGTTGTCGAAGAGGATCTTGTTGCGGGCCTCGTCGGGCGACTCGAAGTTGACAGCCTCGATCTTGACCAGCGCAAAGTATTTTTCCCCTTCGTGGGGAGGACGCACTTGGCCGCTGACGGTGTCACCGGTCTTGAGGTCGAACTTGCGGATCTGCGACGGGGAAACATAAATGTCGTCGGGGCCGGGCAGATAGTTGTAATCCGGAGAGCGAAGAAAGCCGTAGCCGTCGGGAAGGATTTCCAGCACGCCCTCGGCGAAGATGTGACCTTCTTTTTCGCTCTGCGCCTGCAGGATTTTGAAGATCAGATCCTGCTTGCGCAGGCCACTCGAACCGGGGAGGTCGAGTTCGCGAGCGATCTTGGTCAGCTCGGTAATGTTTTTTTCTTTGAGTTCAGCAATCGTCATGTCCACCTACGGAATGTTTGTCGAGAGGAAGGAATCGGGTGCGCCGCGAAGCGCCGGGAATGTGGTTACTGTTAATCCGGGCTCGGCTAACGAGTAACCATTTGGCTGGAAAACCGACCGAAGCCCTTGGTGGCCGGATGGGTGGTTCACGGCTGATGCTGCGAACTGGTCCTGCGTACTACCTGCTTGCCTTGCATTTCAGTGCTAATCCCTTGCGGCTGTCGCTCACGCGGCATGCCGCAAGGTGAAAATCTGGAAACTTAATCGCTAGGCGGCGCGACGCTGCGCCTCTTTTGCATTCACCGGATCGGCCATTACGTTGGCACGCTCATTGTCGGAGATGCGGTTCAGAACATCGTTCGTCGTGTCCTGAATGCGGGTATTTGGTTTGTGAAACTTACGAGTTGCCTTGGAAGCAATCTGGCAGAGCATATAACGATTCTGTAAGGTATGTAAAGCTTCAAAGACTTTATCTGAACGCATAACTTCTCCTTTTGCATCGATCTTGCCGGCATCCAACACCGTTCCAAGATCGACGTTTCTAGCTGTAATCTTTAATGCCTTTGTACGAATGGCAGTCTCTGCCCGGTTGAACTTCGAACCTTATTCTTCTTAATAGATGCGAAGCAGCTATGGTGCGCCGCTCAATCTGAGGTGGAACCGTACCGGCATAAGTCTCTGATTGTCCCGGTCCCCGATTCTCATGCGTCCGGAATTGCGGGACGCAACAAGGCTATGACCTCCTGATCAGTAGCCTGAACCTGTTTTGCTTGGAGAACCTCGCCCATGTAAATCCGGGCCTGTGATGAACGGCAGGCTGAATTCGCCCTTCTCAAAAGTGCCGTCGACAGGTTGTACATTAAAACTTTGCAGGGCTAAGGTCAACATTATTTTTACCAACTTAACTTATTGATTCTTATGGAATCGGTAAAACCGTCTTGGAGATATCCAGCGCAATTCACCAGAGCCGGGGAATCGTTTGCTGACCAAGCCTTCTGTGCTTTGGGAAACGAGCGGACAATAGAGATGCCGCGTGACATTACTTCGCTCCAGCAGGAATGCCGAGTCTATCCAGCAAAACACCGACGTGGCGGCGGAAGTCCAATGATAGCACTTAGCTCACCAACCGCGCTAGTCGCGAGCGTGGGATGGATCGGGGGTGCGAGCCGCATTAAGGTCGAGGTGCAGCTTCTGCCTGGCGTCCTTATCTTGTGCGTAGCAGTTCTGGTCGGCATTGTAGGTGGCTGCGCAGGAGGCGGTGAACTGCGCACGCCGAGGCGATTGCGCGAACTGCCAAACCTCGGCAAACGGCGCACCACTGTTCTTCGGCAGTGGCGCATTAAGAAAGGCGCAACCGGGCGAGGGCGGACAGGCGTCGTTGGCGACCCAGAAAACAAGTTCGCGGCCTGCGGCGGCATTGTGCAGATCGAGCGCCGTGCTGATGACACTTCCGCCCGGCTCTGCGACCGGTATGCCCGAGCAATAGACTCCGGGACGAAAACCGGCATGTTTCACCGCATCGGCCCAGGCGAAGACGTATTGCCGTTGCTCCTTGAGCATTCGCCCACCCTCTTCCTGATCGAGAAAGATCACACTCCCAGGGCGGAAACCTTCGGCCTTGGCCGCCCGCGCGGCCAGAGCGCCATCGGCACCGCCGGGATTGGCCGCACCCTTGAGCTGTGCATAGGCGCGCCCGTTGAAGATCAGGAGAAAGCCGAAGCCCGCGCGCTCGACCGCCGCGCGCTTGCCGTGCCAGCTATTGGAGTTCGCGCCGGGTGGATTGTTCAGCCAATAGCCGGTGAAGGCAAAGCGCTTGCGCAAAGCCAGGAGATTACCGTCGCCAGGATAGTCGTTGCGGTCGAAGCCGAGGTAGGCCGCAGGCGGACGGAAGCCAGGCGCGGGCACGAGGGATGGCGCGGCGAATAACGCGGCGCTGCCCGCCGCTGGCACTGGGGCGCGAGCCGAGATGAGGGTCGCCATCGCGGTCAACAGCAGCAGCATCGCCAACAGTTTCTTCATCTAGACAGTGTACGGCAGCCCTGTGGCCAGCAGAGGACACCGGAAACGTTGCACTCTCCTGCACAATCGAGCTCCGGACATCGGTGAGCGGCACGCCAAGGTAATAGTTCTGTCATAACGCTTTACAGCTTCCGCAAACCGAGTTCTCCCATTGCTCCAAGCCCACCGCTGCGTTTAAACTTCGGAGCATTGACCCGCCGCGAACTGCCGGCTCGAAGCATCGATGCCTGTTCCGACCCCGAGCGCAAATCAACATCTCGGGAATGAGAATGGCTTGCATGCGCGAGTCTGAGGCGGAGGACTTCGCAGGGTACAAACAGGAGAACGCTTTTTGCTGTACCTCCACGCTCTTGGACATTTTCATCCCGAGACGGTTCTCGACAATCACTTTCTGTCATCCCTGGATATTGGGGTAGACGTGAAATGGATTGAGGACCGGGTTGGCATCGTTGAGCGGCGTACCACGCTGCCGCTGGACTATCTGCGCCAGACGCGCAACCAGGATCCTCGCGCCGCCACCGGGGCGGCTCACACCACGGCAAGCCAGATGTCGGCGCAAGCCACGCATATGGCGTTGAAACGTGCCGGACTAGAGGCCTCTCAACTGGGCATGATCGTCGCCGGCGGATGCTCGCCGGAGATGCAGATTCCCGCCGACGCCAGCCGCGTTGCCTGCGAGCTTGGCATCTCCGCAACCTGCTTCGATCTGCAGTCGGCGTGTTCGACCTTCGCCTCGCAGATTCATTTCCTCAACCAGATGCGTCCCGAGGCTCTGCCCGATTACGTGCTGGTGGTCAACAGCGAAACCTTTACCCGCACCGTCGATTACAACGACCGGCGCCAGGCCGTACTGTTTGGCGATGCAGCAGCGGCGGCGATTGTCTCCACCCGCGTGCCGGCACCTTCGGTGATCACGGAAACCAGTTTCGGCAGCGATCCCTCCGGACAGCGCCAGATCATTATTCCCGTCGGTGGACACTTTGCGCAGGAGGGCCACGCGGTGCAAGTCTTCGCCATCCGCACAACCACCGACGTGCTGAAGAGTCTGCAAGCCTCGGCGCCGCCGGCAGAGACCCGGCGCCAGGTGTTCATCGGCCATCAGGCCAATCTGCGTATGCTGGAGAACGTTTGTAAGCGCTGTGGCATTGCGCCGGAAGATCACTATGCCAACATCGCCTACTTCGGCAACTGCGGTGCGGCGGGAGCGCCCACCGTGCTCTCGCAGAAATGGGACGAGTTGCGTAATACGGTAATTCACATGGCAGTGGTAGGTTCGGGGCTGGCTTGGGGCGGAATGCGAATTTCGCGCGAGTAGAGCACGTCGGCCGCGCAAGGTACGAAAAAAGTCCCAAGGGTCTCAGCCCTTGGGACTTCGTCTTTTCAGTCATATGCTCTGACTCGCCCCGGCTAGGCCTTCGCGGGCTCGCCAATTGGTGTGGTAGGCAGCGCCTGCGCTTCCTTGCGCAACTCCTCAAAGAGAACCGTGCTCAGGTAGCGCTCGCCGAAGCTGGGAATGATGGCAACAATCAACTTGCCGGCGTTCTCGGGACGCTGGGCAACCTTCACCGCCGCAAAAACAGCGGCTCCGGCAGAGATGCCGACCAGCAGACCTTCCTCCTTCGGCAGGCGACGAGCATACTCGAGCGCCTCATCGTTGGTGACCTGGACGATTTCATCGATCAACTTGGTATCCAGCACGCCGGGGACGAAGCCGGCTCCGATTCCCTGAATCTTGTGCGGTCCCGCCTTGCCACCGGAGAGCACTGGGCTGTCGGTCGGCTCCACCGCAATCGCCTTGAATGATGGCTTCTTGGACTTGATGTAGCGGGCAACTCCGGTTAGGGTTCCGCCGGTGCCGACGCCGGAGATCAGGATGTCCACTTTGCCATCCGTGTCGTTCCAGATCTCGGGGCCGGTGGTGGCGAAATGGATCGCTGGATTGGCGGGATTGTCGAACTGCTGCAGGATGTAGCCGTCAGGAGTGTTGGCGAGAATCTCTTCGGCCTTGGCGATTGCACCCTTCATGCCGTTGGGGCCGGGGGTGAGCACGATCTTGGCGCCGAATGCCAGCAGGAGCACGCGGCGTTCCAGGCTCATCGTCTCCGGCATGGTGAGGATCAGTTCGTATCCCTTCACCGCAGCAACGAAAGCCAACGCGATTCCAGTATTACCGCTGGTCGGCTCGATGAGAACGGTTTTGCCGGGATGAATCTTGCCATCGCGTTCGGCCGCCTCGATCAGGGCGATGCCGATACGGTCTTTGACGCTGGCTAGTGGATTCTGGCTCTCCAGTTTTACGGCTACCTTTGCGGATGCCCCCTTGGTGATCTTGTTGAGGTAAAGCAAGGGCGTTTTTCCAATCAACTCGGTGATGCTGTTTGCAATTGGCATTTCATCTCCATCCGGTCCACACTTGGCGAACCGCGAAAAATTCACTGCGCCTGGAGGCGGCTATCTGGCTGCAAACCGCACGGCAGGGAAATTGTACAGCTCCGCATTTACTCCGATGCGTTACAACCGCGTTTGGTCAACAAAAAACCCGCCGGCCAGGATTACTGGCGACGGGTTCGGGAAACCTCTTGAGCAAAGCTGCTATTCCACGATCTCGTTTTCGCCAGACGGCCGCTTCCCGCAACAACAACAGGGGCAGGTGCGCCGGATTTGGCAACCGAGCGTCATGGTCGCATTGGTTATAGTCCGTTCCGTTCATGGAGTCAACACTGATCGCATTTCAAGAACTCTCGCCTGCCGTCACGAGTCCGGCTTCCGCTCGCACACATTCCGGTATTCACTTATCCGAATTTCCGGTGCCATTCGACCACGAAAGCTGTATGTGTATATTTGAGCTGCGATTCAACGATAATTAAACGAGCATCGCACGATTCATCGTGTGTTGGAGAAAGAGGTTTCCGTGCGCCGTTCCGCTTGCCTTGGCTTTCCGGTTCTTGGTGTCATCATTTTAAGCGTGGCGTTTGCGGCTGCTCAGGTTTCGGCGCCGGCGGCAAAGACCGCTCCGAGTCCGGTGCGACACGGTCTGCTGGCGCTGGATGAGGATTTACAGGGACTGGCTGAACGCGTGGGGCCGGCGGTGGTGACGATCGAGGTCACCGGATTGGCAACGGTGCAGGATCCCAACACCCGGCAGACGACCTATATCGCAAAGGAGCAGGGCCTCGGCTCCGGCATCGTCGTCGATCCCTCGGGCTACATCCTGACCAATGCCCATGTGGTTGAGCACTCGACCTCGGTTTCGGTCCTCGTGTTCCGCCATCGCAACCCGCAGGAGGGCGGCATCGAAGATGCCGAGCGCTTTACCGCCACCATTCTGGGGCGCGACGCTCTGACCGATCTGGCACTGCTCAAGGTGGAAGCCGAAGGGTTGCCGGCGCTGAAACTGGCCAACTCCGACAAGGTTCACGTCGGCGAGCTTGCTCTGGCCTTTGGCAGCCCGCTGGGCTTGGAAAACACGGTGACACTGGGCGTTATCAGCTCAACCCAGCGCCAACTGAACAGCGCTATTCCGGTGGTTTACCTGCAGACCGACGCGGCCATCAACCCTGGAAATTCAGGCGGACCGCTGGTCGATATCAGGGGCGAGGTGATCGGTATGAACACCATGATTGCCTCACAGTCGGGCGGGAGCGAGGGTGTGGGCTTTTCGATTCCCTCCAACACACTTCGGCTGGTCTACGAGCAATTGCGCAAGCATGGCCACGTACGGAGAGGGTCGATCGGAATTGTCGCCCGTGACATCACGCCCACGCTCGCAAGCGGACTTGGCCTGGCGCAACAGTCCGGAGTGATC
Source organism: uncultured Acidobacteriota bacterium (assembly GCA_963838135.1). Classification (GTDB taxonomy): domain Bacteria; phylum Acidobacteriota; class Terriglobia; order Terriglobales; family Acidobacteriaceae; genus TOLSYN. Next base: position 1,159,554 of record CAWIPV010000001.1, read on the forward strand.
CTGGAAGACGTGCTGCCAAACTCCTCCGCCGACCGCTCCGGCTTGCATCCCGGAGACATTCTGATGTCGGTTGACGGCAAGCTTTTCAAAGATCCGCGAGCCCTCTCGGCATTGCTGTTTCAGAAACAGATCGGCGAACTGACCACTTTCAAAATCCTGCGCGGCACCGCAATTTTGACCTTGAATGTCCCGGTCACCGAGCGCGAAGGCGATCCAGAGAGCATTCTCGATCCCACGCAATCGGCCAGCAACATCATCCCCAAGCTGGGGATCGTCGGCATTCAGATCACGGAGTCGGTGGCGCAGTTAATTCCGCCCACGCGCATTCCGGGAGGCATTCTAGTGACCGCGCTGACCGCTGGAGGCAACGCCTCGCTCTTTGGTCTACAGCCCGGCGACGTGTTGCATTTCCTGAATCGTATCCCGCTCGACACACTGGAAACACTGCGCAAGGCGCTGGCGGGATTGAAGCCTGGGAGCGCAGTGGCCCTGAACATCGAGCGCGGCGGACAACTCTATTACATGGCGTTCGATATCCCAGAGTAGAAAAAGCCGAGCAATCGCCGCGTCGATGCGGCATTGACTCCGTTCACTCTTCAGCGAGTTTGCGGACGGACACAATCCGCGCTTCTTCCGCGCGCAGTTGCTCTGGCGTGTTCACATTCTTCCATCCGTCGGCAAGCTCGGACGGCGGCGCCAACACCAGCGTACGCGCCGACTCCAGCAAGGCCAAAGGACGCACGTCGCGCTCCCGGTCTGCCTGCGCCTGCCGCTCGAGAAACTCAAGCGCCTGCGGTTCGTACATCGCCAGCGTCGGGCATAAGTGGCCATCGGGCTGAGCCGGAATTACCGCCCACCGTCCGGGTTGCCGCTGCACGGCGAGCCATTCAATGTGCGCGGGTCGCAGCCACGGATGGTCGCAGGCGGCTACGATCCACGTCGCTTCCGGAGCCCAGCGATGAGCCGCGATCAGCCCGGCTCCTGGCCCGGAAAAGCCAGGCGGGTCCGGCAATTGCACAAGAGCCTTTAGAGCCTCGGGCAACACTCCCTGCCCCAGTGCCGTGACACCCGAATCCTTGTCCCGGCCCGCGGCTAAAGCCTCTGCCGCGATCTCGCCCAACGCCCTTCCGCCGAAGTGTAAAACCTGCTTGGGCGAGCCCATGCGCGAACTTGTGCCACCCATTAACAATCCGCAATACAGTGGCCGAGCATTCCACGCCGTTGGAAGCCAGCGATCGACATATTCCATGAACGCGGCCAGCCGGGGACTGTCCCAGGCGAGCGTACCGACAATGTTCGCGACGTTGTGCGGCGCGTCGGGGATCGCATCCCGAGCTTCGGCGCTTTCCAGCCAGAACTTCGGCAAAGGCGTGTCCTTATGGCCTTCCACCAGTAGAAGATCATGGTCGCGGCCCAGCCTCGTCAGGGTGGCTTCTAGCGAGAGCGTCGCCGTCGATCCCCTCCGCTCGAACTGCTGCTGCCCGCCCCTCAACACGACCGTGGCTCCGGCACGGAAGAAGCGATCGGAATCTTTTCCCGGCCTGTCCACCTCGAAGCCGTGAGCGTCATGCTTCACCACCGCAACCGCGAGCCCGCGCTCCACCAGTCGTGGGATCGCCGCCTCCAGCAGAGTGGTCTTTCCCGAACCCGAAAATCCGCACACGGCCAGCACTGGAGCACCAAATCCGTGAACCGCATCGCCCGTCAATTTCACCGCACACTCCCGTTGCAACCGCACTGCATTCCGGCGCGCTTGACACCATCTCGGTTGATTGCGCCGCAGTTCATTCAGAAGCCACGCAGCTTCTAAAGGTAGCAAGTCTCTTTCGCGTCGAGCCAGACACACCCTGCCGCCAATCGAATTCTTGTCTTTTCCGGCCTGCTTCTTGAGGGCGCGGGCCACATCCGCGATAATCGGAGAGGATGAATTTTCAACTTATCAGCAACCGCGCGAAGCTGCGCACGGTGAGTTTGATCCTCACGATCATTGCCCTGATCTCCCCGGCGCTGGCCCGCCCCGGCGATACTGTCCTGCCCACCCCGAATGATCTGCTCCGCCAAGCCGTCGCCAATGAAAAACTTGCCGGCCGAGAAGATTATTATGCCTGGATGGACCGGCTGCAAAAACCGCGCGGCAGCGTAACCAAACTGATGGTGAGCACGCCCCAGGGAATTCTCAGCAGGATCGTCTCGTACAATGACCGAGCATTGACCCCGGACGAGCGCCGGCAGGACGATTCGCGCATCGACCGCCTCCTCGATCCAGAGATGATGCGCGAAAAGGCAAAAAAGCAGCACGACGATCAGCAGCACATCGAGCGCGTGCTGTATGCACTTGCTGACGCCTTTCAATGCCAGTACGCCGACCCGCACGACGACCGCAACCTGCGCCTGGAGTGTTCGCCGAATCCCAATTTCTCCGCGCCGAACTACGAATCACAGGTGCTGGGGGGCATGAAAAGCGTGATTCTCATCGACCGCGCTGATAAGCGAATATCGAGAATTGAGGGAACTCTCTTCAAGGAAGTCACCTTCGGCTGGGGCTTTCTGGGAAGACTGAATCACGGCAGTATTGAAATCGCTCAATCCAAGGTAGCGGGCAAGCACTGGGCCATCACCGGGATGCAGTTGACATTTGAAGGCCGAGTCATCGTTCTGAAATCACTGAAAATAGACGAGACCGAAACTGCATGGGACTATCGCCCAGTGCCCGGGATGACCGTGGCGCAGGCGCTGGAATTCCTACGCAGCTACCGCACACATTAGCGTTTTGCGCATGTAGCATGAGAACCCGGATGGCTAAGCCGGGCTCTCATGCTCCGCGCAAGGTTAGTATGCCCAGAACGGCCCTGCGGTGACGCCGCTCGGCGGGGTCACACCCGAAATTGCCGTGAAAACATTCCGGCCACAGAAGAAGGGCAGTCCCCAATCGAAAAACCCATCCTCTGTCGACGCTGTGAGATCTGTGGTAGGTCCGGCCAGATCACTGAAGGTGGTGTTATTCCCACTGTTCGCGCTGAACAGCACGTTGGCGTTGCTCACATTGAACTGAACTGTATCGCTGTTGCCGTTGTAGCTTTGATTTTGTGCGGTAAGTTTATCGGGGGAATTGGTCGGGCAGTACCAATCGCTACAGATCGGTATCGACGGGTCCGGGAAGAAAATGCCGTTCGAGCCACTGTCGATAAAGCTGCTATAGAGGGCCTTCGCATCGGGGTATGAGACACCGTTGAATACGGTGGTCATTCCATCATAGGCGGGATCGGTCGCGTTGGAATCAATCGCCAAAACGACCGCGCTACCAAGTGCATTATTGGATTGCGTACCAATGCCGAAAACCAATGAGGCTTGGCCCGCGGGGATGCTCAACTGGCCGCCGACAGGAACAACCGGCATCTCAAGGATTACGCCATTGTTGTCGGCTGCGAAGCCCGATACAGGATTACGAACCTGCTGAGTGACGGGTACCGAGGGCGCCGGGGAATCCGTGCAACTCTTACCCGAACAGGTGTAATACAGTCCCGGAGGCGCAGTGCTGGAGGAGGTGCAGGGGTTGCCGTAACCGAGCGCGTCGCAGTCATACTGAAGGAAATTCACTCCCAGCAAGCCATTCGCGCCCGATAAAGCGACGGTATCCGTTTCGGTTCCAGTACAGTCGTTTGGCACCGAGATCGAGGGGTCGCCCGTCACCAGTATCGGCACCGAACTTGCCACCTCGCCGGTGTTGCTGGCTCCGCCCATTTTCACGTCGGCAGATCTGACCGAACCCCAGTTGAAACTGCTAACGAATTGATAGCATTCCGCGACTGGCGCGCTTGGATTGACGTTTTTCAACGCGGCGAGAACAGTTGAGCCGTTGGTAAGTGTCGCGAACGCCGTATACGGAATCCTCAGCCCAGTGGAACCGGTGTCTACCAGGACATGATCGATCGTCACGCAATTCGAAGTTCCAGGCGCACAAAGCACGACGGTGGTAAACGCCATGTTGAAGTCACGATCGGGGCTGCTGGCGACGGATGCGGGACCACCATCCACAATCAGTGGCGCTACGTTGTTGCCGGAGGTGACAACCGTGTTGCTGCCTGCCACGCCGCTGCTGCTGTTGCTGCTTTTGCTGCCGCCTCCGCAGCCAACAATGAACAACAGCGCTGAGATCAAAAACGCAAATACGATTCTTCGCACGTTTCCTCCCCTACCGTATTTCCTGGGCGTCAACGCCCTGCGGGATCGATCCCGGAACATAGGCGTGGCCGACAAATGCCCGCATGTGCCCTCCCGAATGCAAGATAAGGTCCGGGTGCTGCACCGTCACCGGCAGATTGCGCGAGCGCCTGGGCTGTGCGTTTTTGGCATCTTGAGCGGCTTGCGCAAACTCGCCATAGTAACTGCCCAGAAGCTGCTGTAAGTTGGGAAGAAACGGTCCCCGCCATGCCACGCCGAAGACCGTACCATTCGCCGAGACGTATTCCCGCACAACCGTACCGTAGGGTGTAGTGATTTCATGAACCGAGTATTTTGCGTTCGTTTGCACAGCGCGCTTGGCCTTCATCTGCTGCTGGTCGGCCTCAACGGATGTGACGTCGCCACCCAGCGCCGCGGAAGCGCGAGAAGGCAAAAACAATGACGCGAAAACAAGTCCTGCGAGCAGAACCATGTGCGTCGCTGCCTGACTTCGGCTCCGAATGTCGACTTTCATAATCCTCACCTCTGTATAAAAATCGATCTGACTTTCCGTAACACCGATTTCCGGACTTAGTGTCGGAACTGCCGCAACCCAAGATTCGGCGCAGGCCTTGGACAGCTCACCTTACAGCTTAGAACACTGAACAGAGCTCAAAGTTGTAGGAACTCACAAATTCGCAATCGAGAGCATCTCTGCTTTGAAATGGCCCTGCCCAGCCTCGCAAAACGTCGGCAACGGGCCGCCGCGCTTACTTGCGCTTCGGCCGGTAAAGGTCGGTCGAGGTTCCGTAGAAGATCTCCGATGCCTCCATAATGGTCTCAGAGAGCGTGGGATGAGGATGAATGGTGTGCCCCAGATCGTAGGCCGTGGCTGCCATCTCAATGGCGAGCACGATCTCTGCGATCATATCGCCAGCTCCCGGACCGACGATTGCTCCACCCAGCACGCGCTCGGTTTTCTTGTCGATCAAAAGCTTGGTGAGTCCCTCGGTGCGATCTAAGGTGACCGCGCGCCCGCTGGCCGCCCAAGGGAACTTGACGATCTCGACCTCCAGGCCCTTGGCTTCCGCCTCTGCCTGCGTCAGCCCGGCCCAGGCAATTTCAGGATCGGTGAAGACCACGGCGGGAATCGCATACGGAGCAAACTCCACCTTGTGCCCTGCAATGTGCTCCATCGCGGTACGCCCTTCGTGTGACGCTTTGTGCGCCAGCATCGGATCGCCGGCCACGTCGCCAATCGCATAGACCGACGCGTCGTCGGTCTGCAGTTGCTTGTTGATTGAGATGAATCCGCGCTCGTTCACCTTCACCTTGGTATTTTCAAGCCCCGGCACCTTCGAATTCGGGCGCCGCCCCACCGAGACCAGAACCTTGTCATAACGGGTTTCCTCCACCCTGCCGTCGGGATGTTTGAAGGTAACCTTCACATTTGCGATCTCATCTTTTATCGCGGTCACTGCCGTGTTCAGCATGATCTTGCTGAACAGTTTCTCCAGCCGCTTCTGCAGCGGTGGAACAAGGTCTCGGTCAGCGCCCGGAAGCAGACCCGGCGTCATCTCGACCACGTCCACCTTCGATCCCAGCGTGGCGTAGACGGTTCCCAACTCTAATCCGATGTAGCCTCCGCCGATGACTAGAAAAGTCTTGGGAATGTCCTTCAGATCGAGCGCGCCGGTCGAGTCCAGAATGTTGGCGCCGGTGGCAGCCAGTGGCCCAGGGCGCGCCGGAGATGATCCGGTGGCGATGATAATCTTGTCGAATTGCAGCGTCTCTTCCTGGCTATTCTGACCGCCCGCGCTCTTCTTCACCTTCAGCGTAGTCGAATTCACAAAGCTGGCTTCACCCTGGATATAGGTGACCTTGCGCTGCTTGCACATGATGCCGAGCCCGCCGGTCAGTTTGTTCACCACGCTGTCCTTGAACGCGCGCAACTTCGCCACGTCGATCTTCGGCTCGGCGAATTCCACGCCCCAGTTCGCCGCGTGTTTGGCTTCGTTAATCAACGCCGATACGTGCAACAACGCTTTGGAAGGGATGCAGCCGCGATACAGGCAAACTCCGCCAGGGTTCTTTTCATTATCGATAAGAGTAACGTCCAGGCCGAGGTCGGCGCCGAGGAAGGCAGCGGCATAACCACCGGGGCCGCCACCGATCACTGCAACTTTTAAGTTCGTGTTCGACATGTCTCGCTTTCAGATTCCGTTTGAAATGGTCGAGCCAACCGGCTCTGAACTAACTTTGTTTTCCAGCTCTACTATTAAAGAGCGCTTCGTCTGCCAGGAAGTTTCAAAACACTTCCACCGGAGAAGAATTTGCCGCAACGCTTCCCCTCCGGATCGACAATCGTTTAGCCGCTAACCCTGCACGGAAAGCAGGAATGGCTGCTCCAGCGCGTCTACGATCCAGCGCGTAAACCGCGCCGCGTCGGCTCCGTCGATGATGCGATGATCGTACGACACGGAGAGCGGCATCATGGTGCGCGGTTCAAACTTATCATTGACCCAAACCGGCTCGACCCGCGACCGCGACATTCCGAGAATTGCAACCTCCGGGTGATTGACGATGGGAGTGAACGCCGTGCCGCCGATCCCGCCCAGATTGGTGATGGTGAATGAGCCGCCCTCCATATCTTCAGGCGCAAGTTTTTTGTCACGAGCCTTGGTGGAGAGGGTCGAGAGTTCAACCGCCAACTCGATGATGTTCTTCTTGTCCACATCGCGAATCACCGGAACCAGCAGCCCGCGATCGGTATCCACGGCGACTCCAATGTTGATGTAGCGCTTGTAGATGATCTCCTCGCCAGCCATGTCGATGGATGCGTTGAACTGCGGAAAAGCCTTAAGCGCCGAAGCCGCGACCTTCAGCGCGATGGCGGTCATGGTCATTTTACCGCCGGCCTTTTCCGCCTTGGGTGCAAAGCGCTTGCGCAACTCTTCCAGTTCGGAGACATCCGCCTTATCGAATTGGGTGACATGAGGAATGACGTTCCATGCCAGCGTCAGGTGCTCGGCTGTCTTGCGGCGCACGGCACGCAGAGAGACTTTTTCAATCTTGCCCCAGCGGCTGAAATCGGGCAGTTTCACCACCACGGCTCCCGCTACCGTAGCCATCCGAACCGAAGCCTCCGGATCGGCCATTCTGACAAACACACCCTTGGCGAAAGCCTTCACATCGGCCTCGCTGATGCGTCCGCCCGGCCCGGTTCCCTTCACCAGATCGATGTCCACACCGATTTCGCGCGCCAGTTTACGCACAATTGGCGCTGCCGGAACGGTGCGGTGCTCGTGTCCTGCGTGCTTGCTCAGGCCCGCCGGATGAACCTCAAACTGCATCTCCGGCGGAGCGTCGGGCGGAAAAGCCTCTTGCTCGCTCTTGCCTTCGGCCGTGCGTGCCGTGCGGAAGCTGTGGCGGGTCATCGCCATGTAGCCATCGTCGGAGGGATTGTCGGCTGGCGCTGCTTCACCCTCAGCCGAAGTTGCCGCCCCCGGCAGAGCCGGTGCTGCCACCGAAGCAGGGGGCTCGGTGGCGGCCGTTGCGGCGACGGTAAATATAAGTTCCCCCACCTTCAACTTCTGCCCCACCTGCGCTTTGACTTGCCTGACTATTCCGCTCACCGTCGAGGGAACTTCTACCACCGCCTTGTCGGTCTCAAGTTCGAGCACCGTCTGGCCCGTAGTCACTTGCTCGCCCGGTTGCACCGCGATTCGAACCACATCGCCGGATTCGATATTCTCGCCCAGCTCCGGCAGCCTGAACTCAGCAACCGATGCGTTCACCGCAGCGGCGCGAAGTTCGGGCACGGCGAAAGAAGCTTCAGCTGCGGGCTCCTTCGCCGCGGTTTCTTTCGCCGTTGTCTCTCTTGCGGCAGCCTCTTTTGCCGCCGGCTCCTTCGCCGTGTAGATGAACAGAACATCGCCCACCTTCACTCGCTGCGAGGGGGTCACGACAACTTGTTCAATCACGCCGCTGACCGTGGAAGGCACTTCGATGACAGCCTTGTCGGTCTCCAACTCAATCACGGTCTGGCCTTCATGGATCGTTTCACCAGCCGTGACCGCGATTCGAACCACGTCGCCGGACTCGATGTTCTCACCGAGCTCCGGAAGTTTGAATTCTGTCGCCACAAGGTTCCTTTCAACGGATGCGACCCACTTGCCGCGCGCCTGAAAATCTCCGTGCCCGGAGCACACCCATCCCAAGCGCCTGGACTACGCCGAGCATCACACGGCAAACGGGTCCGCTTTTTCAGAATTGATTCCGAGGTCGGCAATCGCCTTCTTCACCTCGGCGGCTTTGATCTTGCCCTCGCGCAGGAGCCCGGTCAGCGTGGCCAGCACTATGTGTTTGGCATCGACCTCGAAGAAGTCACGCAACGAAGCGCGGCTCTCTGATCGACCATAGCCATCGGTTCCAAGCGCAATCAAAGGACGCGGCATCCACTGTGAGATCGACTCTGGCAGCGCCTTCACGTAATCGGAAGCGGCCACCAGCACACCCTCCGTAGCCTTCAGCTGCGAGGCCACGAACGGCTCGCGTGCTTTTGCGCCCGGATGCAGAATATTCCAGCGTTCGCAGGCATTGCCGTCGCGGTACAGCTCCTTGTAGCTGGTGACGCTCCACACGTCGGTTGCAACCTTGTATTTGGCTTCCAGAATCTCGGCGGCCTTTAACGCTTCCAGCATGATCGCACCCGAGCCAAACAACTGCGCCTTCAGCTTCGAATCGGTCTTCTCCGAAGTGCGGAAGCGGTACAGACCCTTCAGAATGCCCTCGCGAACGCCTTCCGGCATCGCAGGCTGCGCCCATGTTTCATTCATCACCGTAATGTAGTAGAAGATGTCTTCCTGCTCCACGTACATGCGATGAATGCCCTCCTGCACGATAGTTGCAAGTTCATAGGCGAAGGCCGGATCGTAGGCCAGCAGGTTCGGCACCGGATAGGCCAGCAGATGGCTGTGACCGTCCTGATGCTGCAAACCTTCACCCGCCAGCGTGGTGCGTCCCGCCGTGCCTCCGCAAAGAAAACCCTTGGCCCGCTGATCGCCCGCCGCCCACACCAAATCGCCCACCCGCTGCAAGCCGAACATCGAGTAATAGACGAAGAATGGAATCGTGTTGATACCGTGGTTTGCCGGCGAGGTTCCGGCGGCAATGAACTCGGACATCCCCCCTGCCTCCGTGATTCCCTCTTCCAGAATCTGTCCGTCCTTGGCTTCCTTGTAGTAGAGCAAGGTGTCCATATCGACCGGCTCGTAGTTCTGTCCGACGCTGGAGTAAATTCCCACCATGCGAAACAGTGCTTCCATACCGAAGGTGCGGGCTTCGTCCGGAATGATTGGTACGATCAGCTTGCCAACTTTAGGGTCGCGCAGCAGTTTGGCGATCAGTCGCACCAGCACCATGGTGGTTGCAACCTGATGATCTGCCGTGCCGCTATAAAACTCCTTGAATAGCTCTTCGCTCAACGGCTCCAGCTTTGGCGCGCGCATCTTGCGCTCGGGCAGATATCCGCCGAGTTGCTTGCGGCGCTCGCGCATGTACTGGATCTCCGCCGTATCGTCGGAGGGACGGTAGAACGGCGCGTCGTGCAGATTTTCGTCCTCGATCGGAATACCGAAGCGCGAGCGGAAGGTCATCAACTCTTCGTCGTTGATCTTCTTCTGCTGGTGTGTAATGTTCCGGCCTTCGCCGCTCTCACCCAAGCCGTAGCCTTTGATCGTCTTGGCCAGGATCACCGTCGGCGAACCAGTATGATCGACCGCGGCCTTGTAGGCGGCATACACCTTGATCGGATCGTGGCCGCCCAGCCGCATCCTTTCAATCTGCTCGTCGCTCAGGTGCTCCACCATCTTCAGCAGTCGAGGATCGGTGCCGAAAAAGTTCTGGCGGAAATAGGTTCCACTCTCGACGAATAGCTTCTGGTATTGGCCGTCGCACAGCTCGCCCATTCGCTTCACCAGCAGACCGTCGCGGTCGTGCAGAATCAACTGATCCCAGTCGGTGCCCCAGATGACCTTGATTACGTTCCAGCCCGCGCCGCGGAAGATCGCCTCCAGTTCCTGGATGATCTTTCCATTGCCGCGTACCGGACCATCCAGCCGCTGCAGGTTGCAGTTGATGACAAAGATAAGATTGTCGAGCTTTTCACGCGAGGCCAGGGTGATGGCGCCCAGCGACTCCGGTTCGTCGGTCTCGCCGTCTCCCAAAAAGGCCCAGATCTTGCCTTGATTGCAGTGCTTCAATCCGCGATTCTCCAGGTAGCGATTGAAGCGCGCCTGGTAGATTGCCTGGATTGGTCCAAGCCCCATGGAGACGGTTGGAAATTCCCAGAAATCCTTCATCAGCCAGGGATGCGGATACGAAGACAGTCCGCCGCCGTCGGCCAGCTCGCGGCGGAAATTCTCAAGCTGCTTTTCGGTGATCCGTCCTTCCAGAAACGCACGTGAATAGATTCCCGGCGCCGCGTGTCCTTGAAAGAACACCAAGTCGCGGTCTCCGTCGGGAGTGTGCGCCCGGAAGAAATGATTGAACGCAATCTCATACAGAGTGGCCGCCGAGGCGTAAGTGGAGATATGCCCACCGATGCCTTGCTGCCGCTTGTTGGCCCGCATCACCATCGCCAGCGCGTTCCAGCGGACAAGGCTCTTGATGCGGCGCTCCAACTCCTGGTCGCCGGGGAACGGAGGCTGCTCTGCGGATGGAATCGTATTCTCGTAGGGAGTGGTTGCGGAAAACGGGAGGCGATAACCGGAGCGCGCGGTGTGGAGTTCCAACTGCTGCAGCAACCGCCCCGCCCGCTCTGTTCCACCATTCTCCAGAACGTAATCCAACGAGTCTAGCCATTCTCGCGTCTCTAAGACTTCCTGCCCTGCTTGCTCGCGATGATCGGAAGGATTCACTCGGCAGTTCCTCTATCGTTCGACTCGAATCGTTTATAGTACAACCCTTCGCGAAATGGAATGCAACTCGCCTGCATTCCTCGCAGCACACCTCCATCCCGCTCGGCTGCCTCAGGCTTGTTCCACTCCTGAAGCGGAACCGCAACTCTGCTCCACGATGATTTTTCTGCAACCGCCGGATGAAACAGGCATATCATGGCCGCGACAGAGCTCTCTTCTCTGTTGCAACGCTTTCGTAGCGGTCCCACTTCGGAGGGTACCCATATGTTTGAACAATCAATTGAAATGGAGAAAAAGGAAGGTTCGTGGTTTGCTCCGGTCCTGACCATCCTCGTGCTGGTTGGGCTCTTTGTCGGCGGTTTCGGCGTTGTCATCTTCCAGAGCAAACGAACGCTCAAACCCGAAGAGGCCACTACGGCAGTCGACACCCTATTGAAATCGTCAGCCCCGGTCAGCGTATCTTTCCATACCGGCGTGGTAAGCTACACCGCCGCCGACAACCCCAGCGGTCCCCAGTACAAGCTGTTCGAAAAGGCCGGAATCCTCAACATCGCAAAAGCCAAAGGATATGCCACCGCCCAGGTCTCTCTGACTCCCGCAGGCGAGCAATTCCTGGCTTCGCTCGCCAACGTGCAAGCACTGCCGGACAAGGACCACACCACCATCTACACTCTCCCGCTGGCCTCCCGCAAGCTGGTTTCCGTGGATAAGGTGATCAAGTTAACCCCGGGCCGCTTCCAGGTCGAGTACACATGGGTGTGGCAGACCACCAAGGCTGGCGATTTATTCGATATTCCGGGGAAATTGGTCCAGGAGCTCCCGGCCTACGATCGCGGTACGTTGATCGATCAGCACGGGGCCGCTTACTACCACGGCGGGCCGTCACATGCCACTCTGCTGCTGATGAAGCATGACAAGAATTGGGTGCCTTTGTTCGCTGACTAGTCCCCAAGACCGCGCTTCCTATCTGGAGGGCTCGCGCAGCCTTCCAGATTTTTTTTCGGGCAAATCCTCCGCACTCTGGATGAACCTCGCCTCATACCATCCCCTGCCGCACCACACTCGCAATCCGCCATGCCCTCAAGCTGCTGACACTGCATGCCGATAAACCTCGTAATGACCGGAGTCCTGCTTGCGAGCTTGTTCCGGATCTTCGGCCAGGAGTCAGTCCCTATGAGAGTACATTCCGGCCAACGCCTCCTGCGCACGCAATCGGATCAGCTCGGTGGAAAGGACGGCGAATGAGCAGCGCTCCGCTCCACTCCACTCCGCTTCCATTCCCGTTCATTCCCCCACCGGGCATTGAAACCCCGCCGCCAGAACCTCTGCCTCAGCAGCCACCTGAATTGCTGACGGAAGACGAGCAGGAGAAACTTGTACTTAGCCACATCGAGGAGGTCAAACACGTTGCACGCTCCATCGTGCGCCGCCTTCCCGCCTCGGTGCAGCTCGACGACCTGATCCAGGCTGGCTCCATCGGCCTCATCGACGCCGCCAGGCGCTTCGGCACCAACCGTAATCTGCCCTTTCGCCAGTACGCTCGCATCCGCATCACCGGCGCAATCTTTGACAGCCTTCGCGAACTCGACTGGGCCTCGCGATATTTCCGCACCCGCCAGCAGAAACTCGACAATGCAACCCGCGCCCTGGAGTCCAAACTCGGACGCAAGCCTGACACCGAAGAGGTTGCCGATTCCCTGGGCATGGACCTAAATACCTTCTACGAGTTCGCTCAGGCGGTGCAGGAACATCAGGAAGTCGACTTCGAGCCGCAGGAAGACAGCGATCACCGCTCCGTGCAGGACAGCGTGGCCGATGACCCCGAAAAACGTCCCGACGCCATCTGCCATCAGAATGAGTCCCGCGCCGAGCTTCGCAAGTTCGTTGCCCAGCTCCCGCCGGACGAAGCAAACGTCGTGATTCTCTACTATTTCAAGGGGTGGACCATGGTGCGGATTGCCCGGTCGATCGCCAAAACCGAGTCCCGCGTCTCCCAGATTCATGGCAAAGCCGTGGATCATCTTCGCGCCGCACTCGGTGATCGCGCCGGCGAACTGATGACCCGGCTTCTTTAGCCGCCGTTCGGCTCGCGTCGGTCACCGCGTGTCGTTCTTCGCAAGCAAGCTCTGCAAACAGGCTCCGCCGCAGACAGGAACGCCGCGGCTGCATGGCAACCGCGGCAAGTATTTACGCCTTGCTATGCACTTCGTGGATGGGGTTGGCGATCTACAACCAGCTTTTGCCGACGCTCTCCGGCGGCAATCAGCGAACGCCTCAGATGCTCGCGCGCAGCCGTGATCTCACCGTGTACCTGCTCCACGCTTTGTTCCGTGATTGCGGCGATCTCAGCCAGGCGGAATCCTTCCAGCGTAAACAGCAGAAACGCCTCGCGCTGGCGCGGCGCTGCGCCCCGTAGCGCACGCTCCACCATCGTCATTAGTTCTTGTCGCGATGCGTCATCCTCAGGCGTGCTGCCACGCAGGTCCGCAACCAGGTCGTCGCCCGCCGCGCTTTCGTCGGGATGATAAAACTGCAGCATTTCCTCGTCGCGCGCGTCCAACGATGAGTGCGTCTCCTCATGGTTCAACCGCGCCGGGTGTGCCACTGACTCAAGCTGATTTGCAAGTCTATCCATTGCAGAGCGCGATAGACGGTACAGCCACGGCTCCAGCGCAATTTTCTCCGGACGCGGGAGATGCTCATCCAGAGCATTCGCAATCACCTCGTCGATGACCTCTTCAACGCTGACTTCTTCTAACCGGCGCTGTCCGCTGTCGCGCCGGAAGCGCAATTCGCGATCCACATAGCGGGCCAGCCGCTCCAGGTTCGCATTCACAAATCCGGTCACGTCCAGATTGGAAATCTTTTCGGGCTTCACTGCCGCAACCGTATCCTCAAAGGGGACCTGCGGTTCGATGCGATGCCGTTCTATTCCGCGCACCCTGGGGTAGCGATACTGGCTCCGCAGGTGGTCCTTGTGCTTGCGGAGCTGCTCGGTAAGGTCGTCAAAGACAATGCGAATGGCTGCGTGCAGCGTTTCCGCGCTCGCCTGGGCGGCCATCTGTCCAGCCGGTAAGCGCAGATTCAGCGCCACCTTGAAGCCCGACTTCGGAGCCGTCTCCATACAATCCGCGCAAGGAAATCATGTCTGGGTTGAAGACGTGCAGCCGGGGCCCGAGTTTTTCAATCTGTGTTTGCAGATACTGCTCGGTTGGCGGGGGACTTATCGAGCTTGTAGGTAAAATGGACGTTCATCTGCGAGCCTCGTGAGATCGATGCCTTCGACAGGTACGGTCCTAAGAACTAATGAAATGTATCACTCCTATAGAAAGAGGCAAGCGAAAAGAACGTGGTTGCTTGGCTAAGGCAAGAACCCTGCTCCACGAACCGAGTCAGCCTGTTCTCGAAACCAAGCTGCCGTCTTATTCTGCTCACCGTAACCGAAGTCGCCGTTCGGGTCACCGGGCGATAAAGCGTATCGCGCTCCACGGGAACCCGGCCTGCTGCCTCGATCAACCGGATCAGGTCATGGCGGCTTAGCCCCTGCGGAGTTGTCGCCCCAGCGTCATGGTAAATCTTTTCTTCCACCACGGTGCCGTCTATATCGTCGGCGCCAAAGCGCAACGCAATCTGCGCGATCTTGGGAGTCAGCATCTGCCAATAGGCTTTGATGTGGGGAAAGTTATCCAGCACCAGCCGCGCCACCGCAATCTGCTTCAGGTCCAGCACCCCGGTCGTCCATGGCAAATGCTGCAGCACGGTGTGATCGGGATGGAAGGAAAGTCCAATGAAGGTCTGGAACCCTTTGGTCTCATCCTGCAGCGCGCGCAACTTCAGCAGATGATCGACCCGGTCCTCGTCGCCTTCAATGTGCCCATACAACATCGTCGCATTAGAAGGAATCCCGAGCATGTGTGCCTCGCGCGCCACATCCAGCCATTCGTTGCCGTCGATCTTGTGATCGCAGATGATCGCCCGTACCCGCTCGGAGAAAATCTCGGCTCCGCCGCCTGGCATCGAATCCAGTCCCGCGGCTTTCAACTTGAGCAGCACCTCGCGAGTCGTCAGCTTGTTCAGCTTGGCGAAGAACGAGATCTCCACCATGGTGAAGCCCTTCAAATGCACCTGCGGAAAACGCTCTTTCAGCCCGATCAGCATGTCCAGAAAATACTGCAGCCGAAGGTCCGGGTGCAGTCCGCCGACAATGTGAAACTCGGTGATCGCCTCGGTGTACCCGGAGGCGGCCGACTCGAAGACTTCCTCCAGCGCCATGGTGTAAGCGCCTTCGGTTCCCTTCTTGCGCCCGAAGGCGCAGAGCCGGCAGGCGGCGACGCAAACATTGGTGTGGTTGATGTGGCGATTCACGTTGAAGTAGGCGGCATTGCCGTGCATCCGCTCCCGCACGTGGTTGGCCAGCCAGCCCAGGGCCAGCATGTCCGAAGTACGGTAGAGTGCCAGCGCATCGCTCTCGTCGAGACGCTCGTTGGCGATGACTTTATCGTGAATTGGGTTGAGCCGCGCGTCCTCACTGAAAAAGCTGTGGCGCGGCGTCGCGATGGGATACTGAACTTCCGGCATCTTCGTATGATATCGCAAACCGCCTCGCTCCTGCCTCAGACAGGCGAGAGTCTCGGGTGCTCCACAAAGGGGGCGGTCTTGGCCCTTAACCTTGAAGCTTTGAAACTTTGCAACCTGCCGTCTTACGCCGCAACGGTCTCCGAACTAGCCTGATTTAATTTTTCGACCGCCTCATGCGGCAGTTCCAGCCGCGCAGCCGCCACCAGTTCACCCAACTGCTCTACCGTCGTAGCGCTGGCAATCGGAGCCGTAACGCTGGGCCGCGCCATCAGCCACGCCAGCGCCACTTGCGCCGGTTTCGCCTTCACTTCGCGCGCCACTTCGTCCAGCGACTCCAGAATTCGCATCCCCCGCTCATTGAAGTATTTCTTCAGCATCCCCGCCCGCGGCCTGCTCGCCGCCTCTGCCGCCGAGCGGTACTTCCCGCTCAGGAAGCCGCTGGCCAGCGAGAAGTACGGAATCACGCCCAGTCCGTTCTTCACGCAAACCGCTTCCAGCGCGGATTCATATCCGCTGCGATCATAGAGGTTGTACTCCGGCTGCAGCGTCTCGTAGCGCGGAAGGTTTTGCTTGCGGCTCACTTCAAGGGCCGACTGCAGCCGCTCGACCGTAAAGTTGGAAGCTCCAATTGCGCGCACCTTCCCCGCCTGGATGAGCTCGCCATAAATCTCCAGCGTCTCGGCCTGCGGCGTGCTCTCGTCGTCGCGGTGCGATTGATACAGATCGATATAGTCGGTCTGCAGCCGACGAAGAGAATCCTCCACCTCCTGCCGGATGTAATTCCTCGACAGTCCCTGCTTGCCCTCGCCCATCGGCGAGCCAACTTTGGTCGCCAAGATCACCTGGCTGCGATTCCCCCGCGCCTTGAACCACTTGCCGAGGATCGTCTCCGATTCTCCGCCATGATTCCCCGGAGCCCAGTGCGAGTACGAATCGGCCGTATCCACAAAGTTCAACCCGCTCCCCAGCAGCGCATCCAGCAGTTCAAAGGAACGCTGCTCGTCGGCCGTCCAGCCAAACACGTTGCCGCCTAAGCAAAGCGTAGGCACTTCAATTCCAGAATGACCAAGCTGCCGCTTCTTCATGAACCGATCTCCAATCTTTTCCCTTACAGATGACGCCCGCAGCCTCGAGGTGCATAAGTTTCCCAGCACCGGATACAATAACTCGGTGCCCTGGATTTCATAAAATGCCTCACAATGTGCTTCATAACATTCGCGTAACTCTTGAAATGATCAAGTGGGAGCATTCCTTTCTCACGCTCCCCTTCGGACTCACCGGCGCCGTCATCGCCGCCAACGGCATTCCAACGCTGCGCACCTTGGGCTGGATCTGTGTGGCCATGATCGCCGCGCGCTCTGCTGCCATGGCTTTCAACCGCCT
This sequence comes from uncultured Acidobacteriota bacterium, assembly GCA_963838135.1. Taxonomy (GTDB): domain Bacteria; phylum Acidobacteriota; class Terriglobia; order Terriglobales; family Acidobacteriaceae; genus TOLSYN. The sequence continues at coordinate 1,176,596 of CAWIPV010000001.1, forward strand.
GGTGGATGCCGACATTGACGCGCTGAATCCGCGCACCTCGATCCGCGCCCTGCCCGCTGGGTTGCTATCCCGCCAGTTCGTTCTCTGCTTCACCATCGCAGCTTCGGCGCTGCTCTTCTTTGCCGCCTGGATGCTGAACCCCCTCGCCTTTCGCCTCTCGCCGTTGGCCCTGATCATCATCTGCGCCTATTCCTATACCAAGCGTTTCACCCGATGGGCGCACCTGTTCCTCGGCTTGGCCATGGGCATCGCTCCCGCTGCCGCCTGGGTCGCGGTTCGCGGAACCCTCGATGTGCGCGTGCTGATCGTGACCGCCGCAGTCATGTTCTGGGGCGGAGGCTTCGACATTCTTTACAGTTGCCAGGATTACCACTACGACGTCGCCAGTGGGCTTCACTCGGTCCCGCGCGCCTTTGGGATTGCCGGTGCGCTACGCCTCGCACGCGTCTTCCACGTCATCGCCTTCGGCTTCTTCGCCTGGATGCTCTTCAGCTTCGGCCTCGGCCACCTTGCGATCCTCGGCGTAGCCATCACCGGGCTGGCGCTCTTTTACGAGCACACCCTCGTCAAAGCCAACGATCTCAGCAAACTCAACGCCGCCTTCTTCACCACCAACGGCTTCATTTCCATGCTGATTCTATTCGCGGTCACCGCCGACAGAATCCTGCTCGCCCGCCGGGGCTAACCGGCACTGGCAGCAATCCAGCTCTGGCATAGGAACGCGCCTTATGACCACACACGATAGCAACGAGGTCGAGATAAAGTTTCTGGTGCATGACGCCGAAGCTCTCGTGCGCGCCCTGCAAGGCGCTGGATTCCACCAGCAGACGCCCTCGACCTTCGAGGCCAACACGCTTTATGACTCAGCCTCCGGCGAGCTTCGCCGCGCCGGTAAGGTGCTCCGCCTCCGCGTTTATGGCGACCGATGGAAGCTTACCCATAAATCTCGTGGCACTGCGGATAAACACAAGACCCGCGTCGAACACGAGACCACGGTTGCGAGTGGCGAAGAGATGCACGCAATCCTCACTGCCCTCGGCTATCGCCCGTCCTTCCGCTATGAAAAGTATCGTGCCGAGTGGACCGATGGTACGGGCGAAGTCGTCATCGACCGCACCCCCATCGGCAATATTGCGGAGATCGAAGGCGCGGCCGAGTGGATCGACCGGACCGCGAAGGTCCTCGGCCTCAGCGACCACGACTACATCACTGCTTCCTACGCAGAACTCTTCTCCCACTGGAAAGAGCGTACCGCCAGCCCTGCCCTGAATATGACGTTTGAGGAGTGCGGCACCTCGCGCCCATAATTCGGGCCTCGCCGCAATCTCCGCCGAGCATAGACACAAAAAAGCGGGCCTGTCGCCAGGCCCGCCTTTCCCGCAAAATGAAACGATTAGTGTTCCTTGGGCGGTTCCTTGTCCTTGTCTTTATCCTTCTTCTCTTTGCCTTTCGGCGGAGGAGGCGGATTTTTGGGTTGCGGAGCCGGTGACGCCGCATGTGCCGGTGCAACCGGTGGGCTTGCCGGGTGAACGGGAGCAGCTTCCTTGCTCGGAGCATGCGCAGGCGCGACTGCCGGACGAACGGGAGCAGCTTCGTATGCCGGTGCAGGAGGCGGGCTCGCAGGATGCACGGGAGCAACCGTCTTATCCTTTTCGCCTTCCTCGTTCTTTCCACCCTCATTCGTAGCCGGAGCGTGGCCGATATTTTCATTCGTCCATACCGGGCGTTGTGTCGGGGCGGCCGGGTTCGCCGCTGGCGGAGCGCTCTTTGGGTTCGCGTTTGCCGGAGAGGTCGCCGGCGCAGTCACCGGTCGACCAGCCGGCTGATTGACCACTGCCGGGCGTCCACCCGGTCGATTTCCCACCGGTTGATTTCCTGCAGGCTGTCCGCCCTTGGGTGCCGGTGCGGGAGCTGATTTCCGCAGTTCGCTCCGTGCCGCCGGGCTCAGCGGAACGCCATTGGACTTCTCCAGCAACGGACGCTGCTGCTCAAAGCTCAGCGCTCGCGGCGGTGGCGGCGTCTTGGCGGCCACTTGCCGGGGTGCGACCAAGTGCGCCGGGGCCGCAGCCGGAGCGTGTCCGCCGAGAACTGCCGCTTTGGTCGGCACCACGCTGGCCGTGGCCGTAAAGCTCACACGTGCCGCGGCACCAGCCGGAACCGCAACCGCAGCCTGTGCCACCGGTTTGCCTGAGGCAAGCGCGCTGCTCGGAACCACCGTCAGAGCGCCGCTCACTTTCACATTTTCGTATTGAATGTTGGTGACCGCCGTGTTCCGGACGGTGACATTGGTCGTCGAGTAATAGTTGTTGACCACCGTGACGTTGACCACCCGCGAGTTCGAGACGTTCACGTTCTGCGCGTAAACTGCGCTCACGTGGTACGAGGGAAGGAACGGGTCGTGCCAGCCCAGCGCAACCCAGCCCACACCACCGCCGCCCGCGATTCCGAACGATGCGCCAAAGCCCGGGCCGCCGCTTACCCACGCCACCAGCGCCGGAGCATATACCGGACGGGCTCCCACCGGTCCGGGAATCCAGCCCCAGCGACCGCCAACATTCGCCCAGCGGCCATAGTGGAAGGGAGCAAATCCCCAGGACGCATCATCGATCCAGCTCCATCCCCAAGGCTCCACCCAAGCCCAGTGACCTTCGTGATAAGGAGCCCAGCCCGGATGCACATTCGGATACCAGACCGCTCCATAAATTGGCGAAGGCTCCCAGTAGCCGTTTGCGTCCAGATCTTCGTAGCCCACCGTTCCCGGTGCCACGTACCTGGCTGAGGCCGACGAAGTCTCCCGCTGCTCGCGCAGCTCACACCACTCATCAAATCCATCATGGGCGGGCACGCCCGGTTCTGAATGGAAGAGCGACAGTCCCTGGCTGAATAGGACGGCCTGTCCACTGAACACACGCACGGCACTGTCCGCATCCCCGCTGGCTTCTCCGTCGCCACGCTGCACCGTGATCCAGCTCCGATCCTCATCCGGTTTTACTGCAAAGCGGTACTCGCCCGGCTTGAAAACCGTATAGGCAAAGTTCGGCGTATCGACCTCGACGATATCTCCCGGATTGAGATATCGCACCGACAGGCTCAGAGTGCCCTGGTCCAACTCGATCTGAGCCGTACTGTCATCCAGATTCGTGAGCGTCACGCTCGTCTCGCTTCCCAGGCGCAGCGCCGCCGAAGCAATCGATAGCTCCGCGCGCGAGTGCTCATCCGTCCAGATCCGGTCTGCTGTCGTCAAGGGACGATTCAGGCTGGCATCGATCCAATCATCAACTCCGCCGGGCTGCAGGGAAACTTGTCCCTCGAAAAACTGCAGGCGCGCGACCCGGCTCGGCGGATCGCCCTGGGGTTCATTCGACCCATCTTGTGCGGCCGCCATACTGCTGATAGCCAGCATGGCAATTACAACGAAAAGTGCGAAGCGCTGCGATGCCTTCATGTGGTGTTCTGTTCTCCTCTGCCTTGAACCCGTAGCCCAGCAATTGGTTTCGTTTTTCAGCCCGAAAGAAACTTGCCCGTTCTGTAATAACAGGCGGCGAACTCATGCAAAAAAGGACTCCGAAGCAAACTCCGGAGTCCCAATCTGAATTCGCCAGGGATTTATTCATTCGCCCCGTGGCACTTCTTATATTTTTGCCGCTGCCGCATGGGCAGGGATCGTTGCGTCCAACCTTCTCTCCGCGAACCACCTGTTGAATGGCTTCAGCCACCCCGGCTCCGGCGCGGCGCGCCTGCTCCAACTCGCGCGCTTTGCGCCGCTGGAACTGCTTCTCCACGTCGTCGAGCGAAGTCTGCATCCGGCGTGGTGCCAGCTCTTCCGCAGTGCCGCCCATGCCGTCCAAAACCGGGGCAGAGCGCTGCAGCGTCTCGTCCGGACGCCTTGAGTTACCCCCGACCGTGGCCGCGTAGCTGACCTCGTCGCCGTTTTCGTCCACCACGCGCATCATGTACAGGTAGCGCACCGTCTCTTCCTCGAAGTGCTCCATCATCTCTTCAAAGAGGGTGAACGATTCGCGCTTGTACTCCACCAGTGGATCGTGCTGTCCGTAACCGCGCAGCCCAATGCCTTCCTTCAGGTGGTCCATCTGCAGCAGGTGGTCTTTCCATAGCTGGTCCAGCACAGACTAGCATGATGACCCGCTCGTGCTGTCGCATCGCCTCGGCGCCGATCAGCTTTTCCTTGGCGTCGTAGCGGGCGACCAACCGATCGAAGATCGCATCGCCCAGTTCATGATGATTCAGCGTCTTCGGGTCCACGCCCTCGGCCAGAAAGTCCACTCCGAAGCGGCCATAGATCTCGCCCTTCATTCCGGCGATGTCCCAGTTCTCCGGCCGCACCTGCTCGCCGGCAAATTTCTCCAGAATTCCTCCCAACAGGTCGCGCACATAATCCTGCTGGATCAACTCCTTCTGCTCGTTGCCTTCCAGCAGTTGGCGGCGCAGTCCATAGACCGCCTCGCGCTGCTTGTTCATCACGTCGTCGTACTCAAGCAGATGCTTACGGGCTTCAAAGTTCTGGCCTTCCACAGCCTTCTGTGCCGCTTCAATGCGTCGCGTAATCAGGCCCGATTCAATCGGAATACCCTCTTCCATGCCAAGCTGCCGCAGCAGGTTAGAAACCCACTCCTTGGCAAAGATGCGCATCAAATCGTCTTCCAGTGACAGATAGAAGCGCGATGCGCCGGGATCGCCCTGGCGTCCGGCGCGTCCGCGCAACTGGTTGTCGATGCGCCGCGACTCGTGGCGTTCCGTGCCCAGGATGAACAATCCGCCGGCGGCGATCACCTTGCGCATGCTCCACGTCCGTCTCTGCCCGGAACTTCGTCATCAGCTCTGCCCACGGCTCGGCGGGAATGCTGAACTCCTGCCCCTGGTAGTACCAATAGGCCGTCGTAGGGTCGTCGGGCCGCGCTTCCACGTCGCCTGAGACTGCTTTCACAGCCGTCGCCAGTCCACGCTTCAACGCCTCCTGCTTGGCCATGAATTCCGGGTTCCCGCCCAGCAGAATGTCGGTGCCGCGGCCTGCCATGTTGGTTGCAATCGTCACCATCCCGTAGCGTCCGGCCTGGGCCACAATCTCGGCTTCGCGCTCGTGGTATTTGGCGTTCAGCACCACGTGCTTGATGTCCTTTTTCTTCAGCAGTTCGCTCAACCGCTCCGACTTTTCAATCGAGGTGGTGCCCACCAGCACGGGCTGATTGGCCTCGTGAATGCGCGAAATCTCATCGGCCACGGCAAAGTATTTTTCCTTCTCCGTGCGGTACACCACGTCCTTGTTTTCCTTGCGCGACATCGGACGGTTGGTCGGAATCACCATGACTTCCAGTCGGTAAATCTTGTCGAACTCGGCCGCTTCCGTCTCTGCCGTGCCGGTCATGCCGGCCAGCTTCTTATACATGCGGAAGTAATTCTGGAAGGTGATCGTCGCCAGCGTCTGGTTCTCGCGCTCGATCTTTACGCCTTCCTTGGCCTCCACCGCTTGGTGCAGTCCGTCGGACCAGCGGCGTCCCGGCATCAGGCGTCCCGTGAACTCGTCCACGATCAGCACTTCGCCGTCCTTCACCACGTATTCCACGTCGCGCTTGTACAGGTGGTGTGCCTTCACGGCAACTTCCACGTGATGCTTCAAATCCCAGTTTTCCGGGTCGGCAATGTTGTCGATTCCGAGCAGCTTTTCGACCTTTTCCCAGCCAGCCTCGGTCACCATCGTGTTCCGGTGCTTTTCGTCGACCACGAAATCGCCGGTATAGATCTTCTCGTTTGGCTCGGCCCCCGGCAGTTCTTCACCCGCCACCAGCTTTGGAATGATGACGTTGATCCGCGCATACTTGTCTGTCGATTCCTCGCTGGCGCCGCTGATGATCAGTGGCGTGCGCGCCTCGTCAATCAGGATCGAATCCACTTCGTCGACAATGCTGAAGTTGTGCCCGCGCTGCACGCAGTCCTTCATGTCGAACTTCATGTTGTCGCGCAGGTAGTCGAAGCCGAACTCGTTGTTGGTGCCGTAGGTTATGTCGGAACGGTAGGCGGCCTTGCGCTGTTCATCGTCGAGGTCGTGGACGATGACTCCCACGGTCAGCCCCAGGAAGCTGTACAGCTTTCCCATCCACTCCGAGTCGCGTTTTGCCAGGTAGTCATTCACCGTGACCACGTGCACGCCGCGGCCCCGCCAGCGAATTCAGATACACCGGCAGAGTTGCCACCAGGGTTTTGCCTTCACCGGTCTTCATCTCGGCGATGCGGCCCGAGTGCAGCACCATACCGCCCAGCAATTGCACGTCGAAGTGGCGCATATTGAGAACGCGGCGGCCTGCCTCGCGCACCACCGCAAACGCCTCTTCCAGAATCGTGTCCAGCACTTCTTCGATGGCGCGCTGCTGCTCTTTTTCCCACAGCCTGCGGCGCTCCGCGTCCATCTCCTCTTCCGCCGGCTCCTGCAACAGGGCCATGCGTTCCTGCACCCTGCGCCGGAATTCATCGGTCTTGGCGCGCAGTTCCGCGTCCGTCAGCTTGCATATCTCGGGCTCCAGCGCGCTAACGCGCGCCACGCGCGGCAGTAGCTTTTTCACTTCGCGCTCGTTGTGAGTCCCGAAAACCTTGGCCATCAGAGAATTAATCAATGCGTATGTCCTTCAGATACTTACCGGCAGAAAAGCTCGGTCAAAATCACACGATAGCGGGGCCAACCGGCACGCACCGCACCACTAAAAAGCCTACCATATCGGCTGCCAATCAGCGCGGAGCTGTCTTGACCGCCACGGCGCGGCGACTGGCTCTCCCTTGGGACCACTGCGAGGCCATCGCCTCCCCTGAACCTATTCTTTAGCGAGCCCGATGACTTTTTCCTAAGTTGCTCGTCTAACCACTATGCTGGGCTTGATCGGATTCCTGCTCCTCATAATTATTCTGCACCCGTATGCGAGCCCGCCCGTTCGCGGCGATTCGAGCAGAGGTGAATCGTTGAGGTGACGCGGGGCATCCAACAGACCATGGCCGCGAAAAAGAAGAGCCGCAGCAGCAACGAAGTAGCATCGCTACCTGGTGCGATGGCCGATCTAACGCTTGCGTCCTGCGAGACCATCGCACGCCGCATGCTCCTGATTTCTCAAAATAAATGCTCTGAGGCCGAATACCTGCGCATGGTTAGCGAAAAGGCCGAGGCGGCGATGGCAACTGGCCTAACGCTGATGTTCAGCTTCGGCCAAGCGTCGATGACCTCTCTGATGGCTCCTTGGCTCAACCAAGCGACCGCCAACGCCAAACGCCTGCGGAAAAAGTAGAAAAAACTTCCCACGTGTCGCAAGTTTGCCCCCCGGTCTTCTGCATTCAACTCGCGACCGAGGGTGTCGATGCATCTGGAACCGCCCCAAGCACTCCATAATCAAGCGGCTGGCTTAACTGAACTCACCGCGAATGTAATCCTGAGTATGCTTGTGCACCGGCGAGCCGAATAGCTGCTTGGAGTCGCCGAACTCGACCAGATATCCGGTACGCCCTCCCTCGGTTGTGTCCACGTAGAGGAAGCCGGTGTAGTCGGCGACCCGTTGCGCCTGCTGCAGGTTGTGGGTGACGATTGCGATGGTGAAGCGCTTGCGCAACTCGAGCATCAGCTCCTCGATCTTGCGGGTGGCGATGGGGTCGAGCGCGGAGCAGGGCTCGTCCATCAGCAGAACCTCGGGTTCGGTGGCAATGGCGCGCGCGATGCAGAGACGCTGCTGTTGTCCGCCCGAGAGCGAGAGGCCACTCTTGTTGAGCTTATCTTTTACTTCGTCCCACAGGGCGGCGGCGCGCAGAGCCTGCTCCACCTTCTCAGTCTTGTTGCCCTTATAGCCATTGAGGCGCAGGCCGAAAGCAACGTTGTTAAAAATGCTGGTGGCAAATGGATTGGGCTGCTGAAAGACCATCCCAATAAAGCGGCGCACCGCGACCGGGTCGATGGCGGAATCGTATATATCGCGTCCGCGATAGCGCACGTGACCTTTAAAGCGGAAGCCGCGCACCAGGTCATTCATCCGGTTGATGCAGCGCAGCACGGTGCTCTTGCCGCAGCCGGAAGGTCCGATGAACGCCGTGATGGCGTTCTTCTTCACCGGAATCACGGTGTCGCGCACGGCCTTGAAGCTGCCGTAATAAAGCTCGCTGATGTGACAATCGACCACGACATCAGGGTTGTGCGCAAGCAGTGAGCCCGCAGGGGAATTCGGATCAGGTACGGGAATCAAGTTCGTGGCCATCACCTATCTCCTAAGACTGTTGAACCTGGCGGCCCGAGAAGCTTCGGCCGATCAGGTTGGCTGCAAGGACAAGCAATACGAGAACCAGGGCGGCGGCCCAAGCCAGTTCCACTTGGTTTTCAAACGGCATTCCGGCAAAGTTGTAGATCAGAACAGCGAGCGAGGCCGTGGGGCGCATCAATTGCGCATGGCCATGGGACCAGAGCCAGTAGTTGCTGAACAGCGCAGTGAACAACAGCGGCGCGGTCTCTCCGGCAGCACGCGCGATGGCCAGCATGACTCCGGTGAGAATTCCAGGAAAGGCCGTCGGAATCAGTACCATCCAGACCGTCTGGGTCGGGGTGGCGCCCATGCCAATGGCTGCCTCTTTCATCCGCGAAGGCACCATGCGAATGGCGTCCTCCGAGGTAAGAATGATGGTCGGAAGCATCAGAATGGAGAGCGCAACCGCGCCCGCAATCGCCGAGTAACCTCCGGTCGTCAGCACGATGGCGCCGTAGGCGAAGACGCCGGCCAGAATCGAAGGAAAGCCGGTGAGTACCTTGGCGGCGAAGCGAACGATCTCCGCAAGTTTGCTGTGACGGTTCTGGGCCAGATAGATTGCGGTCATAATGCCGACGGGAACCGTAATCACCACCGCCAAACCAACCATCAGCAGCGTTCCGACGATCGCGTTGCCAAAGCCGCCGCCAGACTCCATTGCCGAAGGAGGCAACTCGGTGAAAACGGCCGCGCTCAGGCGTTTACCGCCCCGCCACACCAGCATCCAAAGCACGCTGAACAAGGGAACCAGCGCCGATAAGGTCATGGCGGTGACCAATCCATTCAGCAGAAAATCCATTAAGGTACGAGGGCGGCGTAGGGAGTGTTCGAGTTGCCCGAAGTCGACGCCGGCAAAAGGATCAGCGGCAGCGTATTTCGATGTCATCTTTATCGTTGCCATTCGATTACTCCGCCGCGTTGCGCGAGGCGCGCTGAAGGATTAAAGCGCCAAAAATGTTGACGATCAGGGTGATTGCCAGCAGCACCAATGCCGCGTACATCAGAATGCCAACCTCTTTCGGGCCGGCTTCGGGAAAGTTATTCGCCAGTAATGCAGCAAGCGTGTTCGCTGGCGAGAAAAGCGAAACGCTGATGCGGTTCGAGTTGCCGACCAGCATCGCCAACGCCATGGTTTCGCCCAGAGCCCGGCCAAAGGCCAGCACCATCCCACCGAAGATCCCGCGCGAAGCAGTCGGCAGAATTACAGCGAAGATGGCCTCCCAGCGCGTCGCTCCCAAGCCGTATGCCGCCATGCGCAGCTTAGGCGGAACCGAGACCAGCGCGTCGCAGCTGATGGCGGTAATCGTGGGAAGAATCATGATGGCCAGTACAATCACTGCCGGCAGCACGCCGGGGCCGGATAAGTCCGTGGAGAACAGCGCCAGCCAGCCGAGTTTCAGGTGCAGCCAGTTGCAGGCTGGCCGAATCAGCGGTATTACAACGAACAATCCCCACAGGCCATAGACCACGCTGGGAATTGCGGCCAGCAGTTCGATCAACTGCTTCAGCAGGTCTTCCACCTTGTCGGGAACCTTCGACCAGAAGGGGTGAAGGTGTAGATTAAAGTGACGTAAAAGCGTGAAGATCGCCTGCCCCATATAGCCTTCGCTGAGGAACAAAGCGGCGGCCACACCAAACGCCGTGCCGATCGCCAGCGCGAGGATGGACGTGTAAAGCGTTCCCCATATTTCCGCGGCGATTCCGTGTTGCCCGGTGTTTGGATCCCACACCCTCCCCGTGAGAAACGAGAGTCCGTTCTGCCGAATCGCGGGCAGCGCCGACATAGTGATTTTCAGCACGATAAAGCTCACCAGCAGAATGGTGAGGCAGGCAAACAGAAAGCTGAGACCGCGGAATGCAACGTCCAGCAATGTCTGCCCGCGCGTCGGCGCCTGGGTGATTTCGCCGGGTCGAACTTTGAAGATGGAGTCCGGAGCCGAACTGGAGCCGGGCGTCACCTGACTATGAGTCGCCATCGCCATCCTCAATGCCTTAGTTCGTGATCGTCTGCACCGCAGCCAAGGCCTTGCTGGAGACGTTGGCGGGCAGAGGAATATATCCAAGCGATTCAGCATCCTTCTGTCCATCGGTAAGGCCGTACTTCAACAGATCCTGTAGGGCCGCAACTTTCTTGGCATCGGGATACTTCCGGTAGCAGATCAACCAGGTGTACGTGACGATCGGATACGCATCGGCAGCGGTCGGATCCGAGGCCCAAACGATCAGGTTCTCGGGCAGTTCGGCCGAAGCCAGCGCCGCCTGACCCGAAGCGGTCGAGGCCATCACGTACTTGCCGGCTTTGTTCTCCAGAGCCGCGGTATTCATCTTCTGGCTGTTGGCGTATCCGTACTCGACGTAGCCAATGGAGCCAGGAGTGCTTTTGATGCTTGCGGTCACGCCTTCATTTCCCTTGCTCTTGGTCCCCACCGGCCAGTTCGGCATCGTGTTGGCGCCGACTTCTTTGTTGAAGTCTGCGCTGACGGCGCTCAGGTGCTTGGAGAAAACGAAGCTGGTGCCGCTGCTGTCGGCGCGAACCACCACGTTAACTGGCAGGTCCGGCAGTTTTATTCCCGGATTTGTCGACACAATCTCCGGATCGTTCCACTTCTTGATCTTGCCCAGGAAGATCCCCGTATACGCCTTGCGCGAGAGCTTGAGTCCGGTCACTCCGTCCACGTTGTAGGTGATCACGATGGCGCCGGCAGTCATCGGCAGCAACTGCACTCCTCCTTGCACGCGGGCCATCTCTTCCTCGGTCATTGCGGCATCGCTCGCACCAAAATCCACGGTGCGGTCAATCACACTCTTCTTGCCGCTGCCGCTGCCCACCGACTGATAATCCACCTGCACGTCCGGATGCGACGCACCATAGCTCTTAAACCACTTGTTGTAGAGAGGCGCGGGAAAGCTGGCGCCGGCTCCTTGCAGTTTGACCCCTTCGGCGGAAGCGGCGGACTTACTGTTGCAAGACGACAAGAACGCAGTGAGTAACACGAAAACAAAAGCCGCACTCCAGAGACGGATCTTCATGATGGCTGATCTCCTTGGGTTGTAGACGAGAGCTGAAATTCCATTGGTTCAGGCGTCCACCTGCACTGGAAAGGGACGGAAACGATGCGCCGATTTTGTGTACTCATGCAGACGGGCATGATTACTCGGGTTCTTCGGCCAGCAAAGACCTGAAGAAATCCTAAGTAAATTTTAGTGAAGGAATGTTAAGGGAGTGTGAAGAAGACCAACAACAGATCAAATAACTCTGGACAGCTACAGGCAACCCAAGAAATGCGCGTTGCATCCTCCTGCCATTTTCCGCTTTGTACTTACATCTCGCGCCTTTCTCAGAGCTTCAACCTGATGCCACATTCGCCCGAGACGCAATACTCTCCGCAACCGTCATAGATCAATTCCGGTGGCCGGTCTTTGGCGTTTCACCCGCCTCCCACGCGCTCTTCGTGCCATCCCGGCTCTCTCAGCCACGAACGGTTAGGGTTGGACAATGGGCCTCGCACAGTACCTTGGAAGTCGTCGCCCAGGGTAAATGTGCAGCCACCGATGGCATCCCGGCGTGGCGTGCGCCCATCACGATCAGATCCGCTTTTCTATTTCTTGCAACGTTGAGAATCGTCTCAGCCGCTGGACCAGCCTCGGCAATGATTTCTGGGTTTAACTCATGCATGGTCTCGGCGGAAATCAAATCTGCCACTCTCTGCCCGGCAAGCGCGAGATCGGGAATTTCCATACTGTCCGACACGGCATGCAACAAGACGAGGTGCGAGTTGTTACCCCGGGCCAGCGATACCGCATAGGCCAGCGCGTGCTGCGAGCCGGAGTAGAAATCTGTGGCAAACAGAATCGTCTTGAAGCTCGCATCGGCCGACCCCTCGTGCATCGCCTCTGGCCCCACCGTGAGCACCGGGCAGGAGGCAAGGCGGAAAACCTCTTCCGCGACGGAGCCCAGCACCAGCTTCTTCAGTCCACGTCGGCCATGCGTGCCTAACACCATCAGATCGATGTTTTTCTTCTCGATGAATGCAGCGAGTACTTCCCACAACAGTCCTCGCTCCACCATCGCCGTGTAGGGAGCCTTGCCGAAAGGCTTGCCCGCCAGCAGGACTTTCATCGTGGTTTCGGCGAGCTCTTTGTCTGCATTGAAATCCGGAAAGCGATCCAACGGCAGCTCGATCACCGGCTCAGGAGTAAGAACATGGACCATGTGAATGGTTGAACCGTAGCGCTCCGCGATGGCACGCACATAAGGCAAAGCGGCCTGGGAACATGGGGAGAAGTCAGTCGAGTAAAGAATGTTCTTTACCGCTAGGAGAACCGGAGTTTGTAAGGAGCTAGACATGGGATACCTCCTTGGGGAGACACTTTCCCACGGTAAAGATCACATGCTCCGGAAGGATACGCAGTGACTCCTGTCACGGTGAGAAGTGCTAACACGATTCGAGCGGAGTGCGCGAGTGCAGCATGAGTCGGCGATACTTTTCCCTTCCGGGCCAGCCCTCGTTCTTTTGTATAATGGCCCGCGATCATGGACCGTGGAGCCCAGTCCGTCGAGCGCGCCGACATTGGCTCTGCTTCGCTTCGACGGGCTCCCGTAATCCGCAGGCTCTTCGCCTCGGAACACGGTGCATCAGACCGCCTGCTGCCACGTTGGATTTTCCTGCGCGCTCTTGGTCTCATCTACTTCTCAGCCTTCTACTGCCTGCTGTTTCAGATTCGAGGACTGATTGGCCCTCGTGGAATTCTTCCCGCTCGCGATTACCTCCAAGTGATCGCTTCAATCCGAGGGAGCTCTCCGTTTCTGGTACGCCCCTTCGCTGCTCTGGATCTCCAGCGCTTCGCCAGTGGCTTCGATAATGCTGGTTGCGCTCTGCTGGGTAGGCATCCTCGCCTCACTGCTGCTGGTGCTCAACCTCTGGCCGCGAGCCATGTTGATGACCAGCTTCGTCTGCTTTCTCTCCTTCGTCGCCGCCGCTGACGCCTTCTCCAGCTATCAATCCGATGGCATGCTTCTCGAAGCCGGATTCATCGCAATGTTTTTCGCTCCTCCTGGCCTGCGGCCCGGACTTGGGGACGCCAATCCACCTTCACGCTTCAGCCTGTTTCTGCTTCAGTGGGAATGGTTCTGCATTTACTTTGGCTCCGGAGTCGTGAAACTGGCGAGTGGTGATCCGCAGTGGCGCAACTTCACCGCCATGGACGAGTATTACCAGAACGGTCCCCTGCCTACCTGGATTGGCTGGTACGTGCAGCATTTACCCCACTGGTTCCACGCAACAACCGTGGCTGCAACTTTGTTCATGGAACTGGGACTGGTGTGGGCGATTTTGCTTCCGCGTCGCTTTCGCGTCTTTCTGTTCCTTTTCGTCACGTGCTGGCAGGCAGCCGTGATCCTCACCGCGAACTATGCATTTCTGAATTACCTCGTACTCGCTCTGGGCATTCTGCTCGTCGATGATCGTTCGCTTCTGCATTTTATTCCTCAGTCATGGAAGTCGCTCCTCCCCGCTGCTCGCCTTCCCAATGTCTCCGTTCCCAATGATCCCGTTTCCAATGATGCAGAAGCAGAGCCGTCTGCATCAGCCATACAAAAACCAGCCCCAGTCCCGCCGAGAGCGTTCCTTCACCCGTATAAGTCGCTCAAGCTGGCGGTCTCAGCCGTCTTGCTGTCTTGGATTTTCTACGCCACGGCCGCGAAGCTTGTCTGGTTGTTCGCGCCGCGCGCTCCCTTACCCGTCACTCCGGTGACAATGTTGGAGCCGTTCCGCATCGCGGATCGGTATGGGCTCTTCGCGGTCATGACCCGTGGCCGTTACGAGATTGAGTTCCAAGGCTCGCAAGACGGCAAGACCTGGACTGCGTATCCCTTCCGATACAAGCCGCAGGCCTTGTCCGAGGCGCCCGGGATCTATGCCCCCTATCAGCCGCGATTCGATTGGAATTTGTGGTTTGCGTCACTGGAAACATGGCGCGACAATGCCATCGTGCTGAACACTGAAGTTCGCCTGCTATCGAACGATCACGATGTTCTGAGTCTCTTTGCCGGCAATCCGTTTGCGCAGACTGCGCCCAGGCAGGTGCGCGCCGTGCTTTGGCAATACTGGTTCACCACCATCGGCGAGAAGCGCACTACAGGAAATTGGTGGCGCCGCGAATTTCGGGGGCTCTACGCGCCGGTTCTGGAAGTGCAACCGAACGGCAAGATCCGCGTGCTGGCCATGCCTGAAGAGGAGAGCCCAAGGCAATGAAGGCCAACTCCAGCAGGGCCGTCGTCGTGGGAGCAGGCCCCAATGGCTTGGCCGCGGCCATCGTGCTCGCGCAGGCGGGTATGCAGGTCGAGGTCTTTGAAGCCGAGCAGCAAGCGGGCGGAGGAGCTAGAACGCTGGAACTTACATTGCCCGGTTTTCATCACGACTTCGGCTCCGCCGTGCACCCCATGGCCGCCGCATCACCCTTCTTCACCTCGTTGCCGTTGCACGCTCACGGTCTCGAATGGATTCACTCCCCCGCGCCGCTCGCTCATCCCTTCGATGACGGCACCGCCATTACGCTGGAGCGCGACTTGGATGCAGCCGTGCGAGTGCTTGCTCCCGACGGCAAAGCCTGGCGGGAACTGGTCGCTCCCTTGGTGGAGCACTGGGCGGAATTCGCACACGAGATCCTGCGTCCACTGATACACCTGCCGCGCAGTCCATTCTTGATGGCAAGCTTTGGATTGAACGCTCTGCTACCGGCCACTTCCCTCGCGAATCGGTTGTTCCGCAGCCACCGGACAAAAGCTCTGTTTGCCGGACTCGCGGCGCACTCCTTTCTCGCCCTGGACGAACCGATGAGCGCCGCCTTCGGCATCGTGCTCGGCACAACCGCTCACGCCGTTGGGTGGCCGATTCCGCGCGGCGGAGCGCAATCGATCACGCGAGCCCTGATCGCACATTTAAGCCGGCTCGGGGGAACGCTTCAAACTTCGAGTCGAGTGGAAAGGCTGGATTCCTTGGGACAGTTCAACGCCGCGCTCTGTGATGTCACTCCGCGTCAACTTCTGCAACTCGCCGGAGAGCGTTTCACCCCAGAGTACAACCGCCTGCTCGGGCGTTATCGCTACGGGCCGGGAGTGTTCAAGGTGGATTACGCGCTCTCGCAGCCGATTCCGTGGAAAGCCCCCGACTGTGCGCGTGCGGCAACCGTGCATCTCGGCGGAAGCCTTGAGGAGTTCGTCGCCTCGGAAGACGCGATGCGGCACGGCCGCCACGCCGAACGTCCGTTTGTTCTGCTCTCGCAGCCCACCCTGTTCGATCTCACCCGCGCCCCGCAAGGCAAGCACATCGTCTGGGCGTATTGCCACGTTCCCAATGGATCCTCGTTCGACATGCTGCCCCGGCTCGAAGCGCAAATCGAACGCTTTGCTCCCGGCTTTCGCGATTGCATTCTTTCGCACCGCGCCTTTCAATCCGCCGACCTCGAGGCCATGGATGCGAATCTGGTCGGAGGAGACATCAATGGTGGAGCCGCCGACTGGAGGCAATTCCTTTTTCGGCCAACTTGGAGACAGTATGCGACACCTGATCGCAGCGTCTACATTTGTTCATCGTCCACACCACCCGGCGGTGGAGTGCATGGCATGTGCGGATTCAACGCGGCAAACCTCGCGCTCTCGCGATTGGAAGAGCCAAGGTGAAGAGCCAAGGTGAAGAGCCAAGGTGAAGAGCCAAGGTAAAGAGCCAAGGTAAACTGCCGCGCTGCCCATCTCCGACCAAGCGCCTTATGCCGCGATTTTGCTGCTCCTGTAAGCCGGCAGGAATTCCTCACGCACAAACGTCTCATAGGTAGTTGGCGTGGTATTGCGCGCGCTACGGGCTTCCAGCGGCCTCAGGTGGCCGGACTCCATCGCCCCAGCCAGTTCCAGGATCAGGCTCACGAAATCCGCCGGCATCATCCGCTGCATCGCGGCGCGTATCTGCTCCTCCGGCGGCCGCACGTACTTCAGATTCGGCTGGCCGATCGCCTTGCCGATAATGGTTGTCGCCTCGCTCATCGTGATCTCGCCCGGACCAAGTAGCTCGCGGGTTTCATGCGATTGAAAATCGAGTTTCAGCAGAGCCTCCGCCGCCGCCGCCCCGATGTCGCGCGCCGCAATCATCGCAATCTTCAACTCCGCCGACAGAGGGCCCATGGCCATGCCTTGCTTCTTGATCGGCTCCACCTGCCCCAGTGTGTTCTCCATGAAGTATCCGGCGCGCAGATGGAGCACCGTGAGGCCTGCGATCCGGTTGAGCCGCTTCTCCATGCGATGCAGTCCGACCACCGGCCCGGTCTTCTCCGTCTTGTCGGCGCCAACGCTGCTCAGCGTCACCGCGTGGGTCACCCCGCAGCGCTCAAGCGATGCCGCAATCGATTCGGTCAATGCATCCTGGTGGGCACGGTAATCGGAGCCCGACAGATCGGGCGGAAGCATCACATACACTCCCTCGGCGCCGGTAAATGCCCCGTCCAACGCCTTCGAGTCGGTTAGCTCCGCGACGAACGGTTCGCCGCCCCGTTCCGCCAGCCACTGCATCCGTGCGGCGCTCCGGCCGATTCCCCGCACTTTTTTCCCTGCGGCAAGCAAACGATTCGCAACCACGCTTCCGGTGTTTCCGGTAGTTCCCGTGACCACAAACATGACGGCCTCCTGATGTTGGGTTTTGTGGGTAGGATGCGGCGTCCGCGCAGCGAGATCGCTCCTCGCCCACCCACAACAAAGCCCCACATTCCGCGAAGAAAGTGTGGGGCTGTGTCAGCTTTCAATGTCTGCTTCCGCAGGGTACGTCTCTAGTGCCACCCCTGATCGGGTTCAAGGCTTTTGCATGCTCGCGCCGCGGGCGCGAATTGCCGGTTAAAAGTCGTTGAAATCCAGCGCGATCGGCTGCCCGTCCTCGTCATACTGGATGACCGGTTCACCGCTCCGTTCCACCGGTTCGGTCGGCTTTTCCTGTTTGCGCTGCTCCATCTTCTGGGACTTCTCTACCCGCTTTTCCTGGCGGGCCCGCTCCTTCGAGCGCTTGGTGAACGTAGTTCTTGAGTTTCCTGCCATTAACACTCCAATCAATAAATGTCTGTTTCGAGTCGATCCAAATCGATTGCCGGCTTCACTGCCTTCTCAGCGTTCCAATCGCGTGAACGGGCAGAAAGCAACGGCCAAGCCAGGGCCAACCGCTCAACGGCGAAAGAAGATTTCCTGAGCTGAAAAATCTTTCCGTGAGCCTTCTGCCGCTCTTCAGGCGAACCTGGTGCGCCCTGCCAGGGCACGGCAGCTCCTGTTCGAATGGAATACGTCTTCCCTTTCCATTGTATTCCTTCCTGACGATTTCGTTTGCCGACTTCGCCCTGCCGACCGGAAAGACTTTGGCAAGGCGTTTCCCCGCGAAACTTTTTCCCGCCGGCAGGTTTTGCATCATTACAGAGCATCGAGGTCTGTAACATGACGAAAAAATTGGTTGTCGCGCTGTTCGGCTTGGTTGTCGCGCTCGTCTTGGCTGCGCCGCCCACGGCAAGCGCGCAGGTGGGAGTTGGAATCGGCGTAGGCGTCCCTGTCGCCGCCCCCGTAGTTCCGTACGGCGGATATGTGTATGGTTGCGATCCCTACTACTACCCAGCGGGCTGCTACGGCACCTACGGCTATTGGGGTGCGCCGTATCTCGGCTGGGGTTGGGGCTGGGGTGGCTGGGGCTGGGGAGGTCGCGGCTACTACGGTCGCGGGGGCTTCGGCGGTCGCGGCTTCGGCGGTCGTGGTGGATTTGGCGGTCGCGGCATCGGCGGTGGTGGATTTGCCCGCGGCGGTGGTGGATTCGCTCGCGGTGGTGGTGGCTTCGCTCGCGGCGGTGGTGGCGCTGCATTTCGCGGCGGCGGCGGCGGTCACGGCGGTGGTGGCGGTCACGGCGGTGGTGGCCACAGATAACTACTGACCCCGCATTGCTCTTGGACCCTTCAGCCCATCCTTTGGGTTGAAGGGTCACCAAAGTTTAGAGCAAACCACCAGTCTGCAGAGTCAACGCGCTGAGTGCGAGCTCCAGCTTCGTGATGGCCTCATCTAGTTCCGGATGCTGTCCTAACCGCTCCCGCAGGGTTTTCAGGAGTAGATGCGCGTCTGCCACTTGCTCTGCCGCCTTACTCGGTGATGTCCCTGGCGTCGGTACTGGGTTCGAGTTCATTGTGCACTCTCCATGTCGCCCGTCTATTATCCCCGCTCTGCCCCCTCATGAAACAGATGCCGAGAGGAATTTCTCTCCAATGTTGCGCAGATCTGGTCATGGCTGGAGTTGACCTGCATACTGTGGCACAATTGACCAGACACTGGGCAACTCCGATGCGTCGCCCGCGCCGGATCAAGCCGCAGTCGAAGGTCTGTGCGGGGATGGTGAAATGGCAGACACACTAGCCTTAGGAGCTAGCGCCGCAAGGCATGGGGGTTCAAGTCCCCCTCCCCGCACCACTTGAAGTACTTTATAATCAACAACTTATATAACGTTAAATCTGATGTACCAATGATGTACCAAAGCGTAGACTATATCTCGTAGTCATTTCCCGCTGAGGTACACACCGTGCTCAAGCTGTACCGCCGTCATCTCCCCACCTGTAAACACGCTGCCAAAGGTTCCAAGCACACTAAATGTGCCTGCCCGATCTGGCTTGACGGGATGCGCGACGGTAAGCGATCCCGACGCAGCTTGGACACCTTCAACTGGGAAGAGGCGAGTAAGACGCTGCTGGAGTTGACCACGGGGACCGACAGGAAACAATGCTCCGTAGTGGATGCGGTTGACGACTACCTCGACGACTGCGCCCGCAGGGAGTTGAAGGCATCCGGCATTAAGAAGTACAAAGAGATTTTGGAACAGCTCAAGTTGCACTGTGCTGGGCGTGCAATCACAACCGTCCGGGCTCTGGACTTGGCAGCGGTCAAGGGGTTCGTCTCTGAGTTGCAGGATTCCACGCTGGTAGCTGGCAAGAAGATTGAACGGTTGCGGACGTTTTTCCGATACTGCCTAGAGATGGGCTGGACGGAGAGCAACCCTGCTCTCTCGATCAAGAAACCAAAGGTCACCAATGCACCAGTGCAGCCATTCACCGCTGAACAGGTGGAAGCAATCATAGCGGCAGTGGACAAGTACCCTAAGAAGAATTCTTACGGGCATGACAACCGGGCTAGAATGCTCGCCTTCGTGCTGACGCTCCGCTATACCGGGCTCCGTATGTCAGACGTGGTGACGCTCCACAAGGGACTAATGAGCAACGAAAGACTGCTGCTCCACACCACCAAGACCGGAGCCCCGATCCATCTGCCATTACCTAAGCGTCTGCTGGACGCTCTCAAGGCGATAGAGACAGACTCGCCCTACTACTTCTGGACGGGTGAGAACACGTTGAAGGCTCCGTTAAATGTGTGGGGCTTTGCGTTCAGCAAGCTGCTGGAGCTGGCAAAGGTAGACGGACACCCGCACATGTTCCGGCACACGATGGCGATTGAACTGCTGGAGAATGGCGTCACGGTGGAGCACGTAGCGGCCATTCTGGGCAACTCTCCTGCTATCGTCTACAAACACTATGCGCCGTGGGTTGCATCGCGTCAGAAGGCTCTGGACGCTGCTGTAATGGCGGTTTGGGCGTAAGCACAGCACACGGCCAATAGAAAAGAGGCCCTCCGAAGAGGGCCTTTGTCTTGCATCGTTATTGAGTGCGGCAACTGCTTTTGACAACCTGACTTGGCCCACCTGTGCTCATTTCATTTGGCCCACCCTCAGTTGATGATCCTCTGCTCGGCAATGGGTGAGCGTTGTTACTGCCGTAGCGGAGACCTGCGCTGTCCGCAGGACAGCGCGTTTAGGTCGTAGCGGAGGCAGTAACAACGCTGTCGCTGCCCCTGGCCCCTTTCTTCTTGCGTACCTCCAATGTCCGCCGGAATCGGTACGAGTCCGTGCCGGTCTCGATGATGTGAGCGCGATCGGTGATCCGATCCAGCAGGGCTTTGCACAGCCTCGGGTTTGGAAACACCTGCGTCCATTCTGAGAATGGCAAGTTGGTGGTCACGATCAGGGATGCGCGTTCAGCCCTTTCCGCGATGACCTGGAACAGAAACTCAGCGCCGATCTCGGCCAGCGGAACGTAGCCGACTTCATCGAGCGCGATCACGTCATAGCGCATCCATCGTGCCAGCACCCGTCGTACCCCATTCTGTTGTTGTGCCTCGACCAACTCGTTAACTAGGTTTGCCGCTGTGGTGAAGCGCACCCTCCGTTTCTGGCGGCAGGCTGCCACACACAACCCGGTAGCCAAGTGTGTCTTGCCAGTGCCGCATTCGCCCATCAGCACCACCGGCTCGGCGCGTTCGATGTAGCCGCCATCGGCCAGTTCGCGGATCTTAGCGGCTGGGATGTGTGACGCCTGGTTGAAGTCAAACTCCTCCAGCGTCTTCATCCGCGGCAACCGAGCATCGTGAATGCGCGCCTGCACTGCGTGCCGGTCGCGCTCTTCGGCTTCCATCGCCAATAGTGCCTCCAGATAGCCGATATGGTTGCGCTTCTCCTTGACCGCCTGTTCCGCCAGCGGGATGAAGTTAGCGCCGATCACCGGGACGCGCAGTGCTTTGCAATACTGCTTCACGCTCGCATGTTCCAGAGCATCCGTGGCTTGCTTCATCGCGCCACCTCCGCCACTTCGTCGAGCAACAGGTCGTAGTCGCTCATCACCGGCAGCGGGCGCTCGTAGCGTTCCAGTCCGCCGATAGCGAGGTGTTCCACTGGGGCATGAGCCAGCTCTCCAAAGACCAGAAGATGACGCACCGCTGCCGCGTCGGTGCAGCCGATATCCAGTGCTTGCTCGACGGCCAGCTTCAGCTTCTCCCAGCCGTGCTTGCTGCCTTGCTGCAACAACTCGATCATCGTTCGTGTACCGGCCTGCTTGCCCTCGCGGCGCTCCAGACTCTGCCACAACCGGTCGAAGCTCTCCGGCCAGTGGCCGTTCTCACGCCACTGCTGCAATGGTCTTGAACCTGCCAGCGCACCCGGCTTGCGCTGCAACACATCGAGATAGTGCTCCAGATCCAGCACCTGCTCGTAACGGCCGAAGCTGCGCTCATGCCGCGCCACCAGCTTCCGCTCCTGCCATATCTCGACGTAGGCCGGAAGCAGTCGCGCTCGAACACGAGTCCCTGGCTTCAACGGCGTCGAGTACCAGTTCGTACGGACCTTGACGCAGCCCTTGCCATCTACCGTTGGGAAACTGGTCTCGGCCAGTTCGAAGCCTTCTTGCGCCAGCGGCAGCAGGTGTTGGCGTTCGATCTCCATCGCCGCGCCCACCAACATCGCCTTGCCAGCGATCCTTCGCTGCTGATCCTGCTGGCAGCCATCGAGCAGCAGTGCGTTCAACTCCGCCAAGTCCTGCACACGAGGAACAGGCACAAGGTGGTTGCGCCGGAAGTAGCCGACCTCGCCTTCGACTCCGCCCTTCTCGTTGCCACGGGCCGGGTTGCAGAAGTCCGTCTGAAAGCCCCAGTGCGAACGGAAAGAGATCAGTCGCTCAGTCTCTTCCCGCTGGTGACCACGCAGGATCTTCTTCACCGCGCTTTTTAGGTTGTCGTAGCGCAGTAATCGAAAGACGCCATCGAAGTAGCGAAACGCCAACTCGTGCGCTTCGAGAAAAGCTTGCTGCGTGGCGTGGTAGTAGGCCACGTGAAACGCTCCACCACTGGCCATCGAGCGCATCGAGAATCCATAAACCTTGCGCATCTCGCCGGCAATCTCGGCAATCGCTTCGTACCAATCCACCTGTGCTTCGACGCCCCAGTCATAGACCTGCGGAATGAAAGTCTCCCGCCGTATCTGCCCCAGCTCCTGCCTGCGGTGCTGCACGTAACGGCGCACCGTGGCCTCACTGACGCTTGCCTGCGGGCGCTCCCGCCGTATCCGATGCCAGATCCGCCGCGCCGTGTGCCGCTGCTTCTTCGGTGCCCGATCATCGGCGATCAAAATCTCGTCGATGAAGTCCATCACTGGCCCCAAGCTCGGATGACTCCGTACCGGTTGCTTCCGCTCCGGCGGAACTGCGCTTACCAAGGCCTGCCGAACCATCCGCCGATGAACGCCCAGTTTCCGCGATACGCCCTGGATCGTTCCAGCCCCGTGTGTGTACTCCCGTCTGATCTCCTCAAACAGCTCCACCTTCGTTCTCCTGTCCATCGGCCTCCCTGTCGGCTGCGCCGACAGAGTAGCCAATTAGTGAGCGAAGGTGGGCCAAATCAGACGCGCACAAGTGGGCCAGATCAGATTAGCGAAATCAGCAACGCTTATACACCCGCGTTGCTACTGATTCGGGGATGCGGTACGTAGTGCGCTTCCGCACTCCGCGCCGATGTGGCGGGCAGAGCTTCAACACACCCGGCTCATTCTTGATCAACCGGATGATCGAATCATGGGACAGACCCCAGATCGCTCCCAGCTCCTGCGGCGAATAGTGCTTCTCAAGCCAGTCGGGTTTTGGAATCTCCTGCCCTGCAGTTAAGTTGTTGATGACCTGGGAAGGCGTGGACGCCTCCCAGGAAATACTGCCCAAACTCATGGACCTCCTTTTGATTGGCATCCTGTACTCTGCAACTCAGAGCAATCGGGTGCCGGTTTTTGACATGCAATCTCCGTCGCTCCTCTTGACGAGGGCATGTTGGACGATGCGTTGTCGTGTTGATGTTGTGAGCGGACGGGATGTCCTACTCAGAATCGGCGCACACTGTGCGTCTAAGCCTGTGCTCGACAGCAGCGGCCCCGGTGGGTTCCGTTGCGATCTTGCGACTCGAATCGAGGGTTTTATCTGGCTTGTTTGCCTGTGTAAGAAGCACCATTAAAGCTTCGATGTCGTAGGCAAACCACAGCCGCCGGATGATCCTCTTCACGTCTGCAAGGCACGTCCTGCATCCTGCGCCCTCCTTCTTGCGATGATTGCAGCAACGAAAATCCACCGATTTTACGATCTGTGGCGGATTGATTCCACGGCGAATCTTGTCCCCAACAGACTGCGCGACGCAGCTGATGCAACATTTCGTCCATGTACCGGCAACCTTGACGGCTCCGGCATTTTTGTCATAGCTCATTGGATGACCACATGTTTTCAATTACTTCTCCTTTATGTTGTATTGATCGATTGAGGTTTCCCTCACGAATGCGAGGACGGAACACACGGCCTGGCGACATTTTTACGCGCAGAGATCCTGTGGCTGCGAACCGATGGGTTCCAGTTATCGCCGTGAACAGGTTGTAGAGGGGTTGTGTCAGTGCGCGAGCGTGCGGCGTGTTGACGGAGACGGAAAGAGTGTGGCTCGATGCTCTCTGCTTTCTGCCTTCTCTGCAGAAGAAACAGGCGGGCCGCCGCTTCCGGTTTTTTGTTTGCAAACGTCTGTTAGTTTGTCTATGTTTCCTTGCTCGCTAGTTTGTTCTCTTGTTTCCTTACTCCCTTCTTTGATTGCTTGCTTGTTTATTAGACCGACTGTCTGGGCGCTGTCTGGAGTCTATTTGGAAGTAGACTCCTGTGGACCGTCAGCCTTCGACGCCAGTCGCTCGCTCACCTGGGCTGCTTGTTTTGACTTGCGGCCTGCTGCCGCCGCCAACCGTCCCGGCTCCGTCTGCCTTACCTTACGGTTGTACGAATCGACAGCACCGTCGATGAAACTCTGCCAGAGGCACTGGTGATAACAGGCCTGAAGCTCTTCGCCGGTCTCCTTATCGACGAAGGCAGGGATGAGGGTCAGAGAATCCAACTGCAGGAATTCGTCGAGGATCTGATCCGGCTCACCCAGTTCTGACGGTAACCGGATCAACCTGCCGATGCGTTTGAGTTTGGCCTGGTCTACTGGTAGCTGCGCATTCGCAAGGTAATGCATCAGAAACTGAAAGTACGCGAATTCACAGCCAATGCTTGCATCGTGGCCTCGCAGCTCCTGAACTATGGCTCCGAAATCGACGCTAATCGCCTTGACGAGGTGCCCGCTGTCAGAATAAATCGACATCAGGCGCCCACCACTTCGCCAGTGGCCTCGATGCGTGGGAGAAACATTTCATTTGCGAGTTTTGCTTCCTTTGAAAAAGTGTCGTTCAATACAATCTCCTTTTTAGGTAATTTGGCCTGCGCTGATCGGGCGCGTATATCGCCCTCACAACCAACTGAAGAGTCTCACAGGAGAAGTTCGCTGTCAAGCTAAAGTTGGAGACACTTATATGACAAGAACTGTCATTGTCCTTTGTGCGACTTATTGCTATGATGATTTCAGATCGGAGATCAAACAGATGCAGCCAGATAGGCAGATCCTCAGCCCACGCGTGGCAGTGATCTTCAATAAGCGACTCGACGAGTTGGGGATGACGCGTTCGGACTTTATCCGAAAATTCCACAGCGCGTATGGTGAAGACACCGGCTCTCGCAACCACCTCTTCAAGATCCTCAACGGAGGTGCAATCATTGGTGAACAAGGCCTGCTCCCGTTAGTCTGTAAGCTGCTGGACATGGACTTCGACGAAGTGTTGAAGTCCGTCCGTGCTGACAAGATCCAGGCCAAAGACTGGGCGCAGGCTATTCCGAAAGCGAACAAGACACAGACCGAAGTCGTGACGCTCATGGACACACTGAGCAAGCGAGATCAGGAAGATGTTTTGATGTACGTAAAAATGCGGGCCGGGAAACGATAGCGGGATGTAGTTAAGCTGTTTGTACAAAGTACGTTGCAGTGTTTTTGCCAAAGTTGGCGCGGGACTCTGATTTCACGGTAGCGTGTCCGCCATTGACTGGCGGTTCCCATTAATCGCAGCGACCAAACTCCACAACGCCCCTATCCCGTCTAGGAGCAGCGGTTGACAGCGCATAACTGTGCGCCACGCACGCGGGGCGGCGATTCCGTGTTCTGCCTATCCTGTTGTCGTAGCGGCTCTGTGACTAGCGTTCTGTTCAACGGGCAACTTAGACCACATGATCTGATTGCCGAGGATCGACGCCGCAGATGTGAATATGGTTAGGGCAATCTTGCAATCTCCGAGAGCGCGATGAGTCCCCTCGGTCGGCAGATTTCCCAATTCTGCTAGATCCTCCAATTTGTAACTCGGGAGACTCGGCCAAGCGCGACGCGCCATCTCCAGTGCACAGGCATAACGGTTCGCAATCACTAACCCGTGTCGGCTCGCAGCATTCTGAAGAAATGCCATGTCAAAGTCTGCGTTGAATGTGACGAGAGGCAAGTCTGAAATGAACTCAAGGAAGGCAGGCAGCATGTCTGCTATTGGCTCGCCATCTTGATCGACCATCTCCTGCGTAATCCCTGTCAAATCTGTGATGTGCTTCGGGACTTTCTTTTCAGGCTTTACCAGCACCTGAAACGTGTCACATGTAGAAGTATCAACATGGACCCGCATCGCGCCAATCTCAATGATCTCGTGCCTTTCGCTATCTAGGCCGGTCGTTTTCAAGTCGAGAACGACGAAATCCCGAGGTAGCATGGACAGTTCTATGACGTCTGATTGCACAGGTGGTCTCCTCTGAACCGACTGTGCAGAGTACCACGAAGCTTTGCGTCTTACGAGCGCAGATACGCGTACAACGTCTCTCTGCTGATTCCGAACTCTCGCGCCAGTGTGGCCTTCACCTCGCCAGCAGCAATGCGCCCACGAAGCTCTGTGGCCCGCTCTGGTGTCAACGATGGCTTGCGCCCCTTGTACACCGAACCCTTGGCCTTGGCGATTGCGATTCCCTCGCGCTGGCGTTCACGGATCATAGACCGCTCAAACTCTGCCACGGCTCCCAGCATGGACAGCAGCAACATTGCCATCGCGGAGTCTTCACCACTGAAGGTTAGCGACTCCTTGACGAACTGAACCTTGTATGCCCCGCTTGGTTAGCGTGAGAACCAGCTTGCGAAGGTCGTCAAGGTTCCTAGCGAGTCTGTCCATGCTGTGAACCACCACAGTGTCACCTTCGCGCACAAAGCCCACCAGAGCCTCTAGCCGGGGCCTTTGGGTGTCCTTGCCGCTGGCCTTGTCGGTGAAGCAGCGATCTAGCTGCAAGCCTTCTAGCTGCCTGTCCGTGTTCTGGTCTACGCTGGAAACCCTGATGTAACCTACTCGCTGCCCGTTCGCCATGATCGCTCCTGAGTTGCTCAATGTCAGGAATGACTCTAAGATGTAAAGCTGAATCTGTCAATAAATATCTTTCAAGACTCTAATCTGACGTACTTTCAGGGCTAAGCGACTGTCCATCTAGCCTATACCCCAGACAGACAAACAATGTATGTGTCATTGAGTGATCGAGAAACTAAGGTGATGCTCAGTCCCTGCCACCGGCACAGCCCGAACCAAGTCCGCATACGCCACCACCACCAGCACAGCCCGAACCAAGTCCACACACGCCACCACCACCAGCGCAGCCCGAACCGATCCCGCATGTACCAGACGTCATTTCAACACCTCTTATGTGAGATGAATTGATTTACGACAAACCAATCTAAGCTCGACGTATCTTAAGTTCGGTGACAGCCGTCACGGCGTGGCGGTATTCATGGGCATTCGTCAGGTTTGTTGGCAAGGCCCAAACAATGCGTCAAGTATTGATTCTCTCTCAAACTCGCAAAACGGATCGTGTGCGGAGGGGTCAATCCCCCGAATCCCTATTCTGGCTCGACAGCCTGTTCCGCAGAAGTTCCGAACCAGACAAGTCTTGCAAGTCTCGATGGAATCAACATTCAGTTTTCGGATAGATTGCAAGATCTCTGACTGCGAGTAGAGCGTGGAAATGTCCTCTACCAGGACGTTTCCTATCCGAGCTTCTTCGTAGTGCATCATGTGGCAAGGAAACAAATCTCCGTTTGGTCCGAAGCTCAATTCCTCTATGGCTAATGCACATCGTTTATATGCATTGCCTCGAAACCGATCGATCGAGTTACGATAGCCGGGCAGCGTTGCCGTCGCACCTGCCTCTGTTAGGGCAGCGAAGTAACCTTCACCGGAAATGGCAAGTTCATTCCGCACCCCCGCTCTTCCAATGCTGATAAGCGGCTGAAAGTTGCAGTTCGATCCGAATGCAGCGGCCACATCCCCGATTGTGTGCTGGTTCTCGGTGCAGACAGTACACTGAACAATCGGAGTGTTACCGTGTTCAACAAGGTTGCGGTACGCAGCCAACGCTTTCTTAGTAACACCTTGACCTCGCAGCTTGTCCGCGATTTTTTCATCCGTTGAATCAAGGCTAATGCGTATCTGCGAAAAGACTTCAGCCGCCCTTTTGACGTCCTTCTCTTGCGAGAGCAATACGCCGTTTGTGAGAAGGATCGCCGAACAATTTTGTTTTCTGATGTGGGAAGCAAGGTCAAAGACGTATTCGACTAACAGTGGTTCGCCACCGGTAAAGGTAAAAGCGAGTGGGCCGAAGGCCTCGACACAACGGTCAACAATGGAAACCCATTGAGTGAGAGTCAGTTCTGGCGAAGGCCTTCGTTCCTCAGCGTAGCAATATGCGCACTTCAGATTGCATCTGTCAGTAAGTGTGAGATAAATGTACTTCGGTGAGGCTGAGTTCGGGCACAACTGAGGAGCGTCATTGCCTTCCACTAGCAACGAGCGAGCGGAGAAGTCACGTATCTGTGCTTCCAGAATGCCAGCTTCCTCCGAGTGTTCCCCCACTGCGAAAGCGACTATCTCATCGAGAGCGGTCTCCCCGTTCATCAACTGAAGAATCCCTTGATAACGCTGGTGGATCACTGTCCACTCAGGAATTTCGGGCGCGAGGAGCAGTACCTTGTCGCCCCGATAAAGGACGACAACAGACGCTTTGAGTTTAGGTTTTGTCGATGTCATACGAACAGAGGTTTAGGAATCTAGGCCTTTCCGCCAGAACAACCCGCTCCAATTCCACACTTGCCGCCGCCGCCAGCACATCCAGCTCCGATACCACACTTGCCGCCCCCACCAGCGCAGCCAGCCCCAATTCCACAGTTGCCACCGCCACCAGCGCAACCCGCTCCGATACCACACTTGCCGCCGCCGCCAGCGCAGCCAGCCCCGATTCCGCATGAGCCGCCGCTACCAGCGCAGCCAGCTCCAATTCCGCATGTACCCATCTTGAACCCCTTTTCTTGAGACTATCCGAAGATAGTGAATTAACGATAGTTCAAATCTAAGCAGGACGTATATTGTGTTCGGTGATCCCGGTCACGTCTTGGCGGTTATCTGTAAGCGCCAGCGAGCTTGGCGGGAATAGTTGCGTCAGCTTCCAGCGCATCCCGAACCAATCCCGCACTGTCCACCACCACCACCGCACCCTGAACCGATCCCGCACTGTCCACCACCACCAGCGCAACCCGAACCGATCCCGCACTGTCCACCACCACCAGCGCACCCTGAACCGATCCCGCACTGTCCACCACCACCGGCGCAACCCGAACCGATCCCGCACTGTCCACCACCACCGGCGCAACCCGAACCGATCCCGCACGTTGCTGCGGCTCGTCCCCCCATAAGCATCGACGCTCCAAGAGTGCTGCCAGCTACCGCTAGTTTCTTTAGGAAACTTCTACGACTGTCATCTGTGTCTGACATTGGGCCTCGTTATTTCGTTTGTCGTTATTGTTTTGGAAGAGCAGCTCAGGTTAATTGGCATACTTCTCATTTGCAACCGGAAAAGACTTATGGGAACTGGTTTGTTGACCCCCAAGGGTTCTGCTCACAAACTTGCTCACAACTGCGCCTAAATCTGTCTATTTGTGACCGAAAGAAGGACTGGGAAAGTCGTTGAAACCATTTGTTTTAAGCGTTTACTAACCCAACAGTAGGTTGTAGGTTCGATTTCTTTGCTCTGCTACAATGCTTCCATTCCAATTAGAGGAGTCCACATGGACACACAAGTTCTGGACGAGCACGTAAAAGATTGCCCGGAATGCGTCGATGCTGGGCATGGAACCATGAGCTATTGCCCGATAGCAGAGAAGATACTCCAGACCCCAGAGAACACAGCCGCGGTAAACGACCTGATGAGCCAGAGCAAGCCCTCTGCTATTCAGCAGATGAATCAAGAAGCTGACCCAGAATAAGCAGCTACAGCCCGCCAAGCCCAAGTCACTAATGGGCCTTTTTACCAGTAGGCACTCCGTGTACCAATGGTGTACCACACACCCATTGTTTTCGCGATTTCAGCGACTGTCGCTCAACGTATTTTCCGTAAGTTACAGACTCCACAGGGGAGACTGGAAAACAAGTCCCCCTCCCCGCACCATATAAGTCAATGTAGATTCAATCAGTTAGGTGACAAAGAGAAGCCGTCCCAACAGGGACGGCTTTTATCGGCAACTTGGCGGTAACGGAATTCAGCCGCACTGCTGCATTTCCGTTACACAGATGGCTGTCCTGAGTTCTTGAATTTCCGCTTCCAAACTCTGGACGACCAGTCTCTGGGACCAGTCAAACGGGTCCTGTCTGAGGAGGTCAGCGTGATACTGCAAGCTCTTCTCCTTGGCCTTCAACTCTGAAACCAAATCGAGATCAACCAATTTCTTCGCTCCATTAGAAATTCGGCAACACGATGATACTTTGATTCTTTTGATGGGATTGCAAAACGCTCGTGAATTTATCGACAGCAGCGGACAGCAGGGCGCGAGCCCTGTGCCTTACTCTGTGATGCACCTGCCCCGTTACGGGTTGCCACCCCGTCGACAAAAACACCGATTCCCGAAGCCGCCAAAATCCTCGGAAGGCATTGCCCCCTCCCGTCTCGCCAACTTCTGCGCCACTTAGAATCTCAAGCTGCCTTTAGCCGACTTCGGTCTTCGCGTAGCACCAAGCGCAACCCTTCGCGGAGCACTGGCGTGTCCTGCTGTCCGTGGTCATGGACGGCGTGGTGTACAGCAGTTTCAAGCAACTGTTCATCGTTTTCTGAAATCGCGATGTCGCAAGGCTCGTCCACTAGAAACAAGCGGTAGTCAATTCCTTTCTGATTGTTCGCCATGCTCCCCCCGTATTGATGTTGGGCACAGGTTACCCCCGCTAAGCAAAAATATTCAACGCTGCCCGCAGACCTGAGAATCCTCTAACTTCTAGCCCTCCCTCGGTAACTTTTGACAGTGTAGAAAAGGGGAGCAGGATGTAAAAGGAACACGCTGCCTTCCCGGAATTAGCCCCCGGAAATCGTCGTCGACAGGGCAAAATCTCCGCCAACCCCAACGGACCGATCCAGACACTTTCAATGTTTTCAGGAATTTCCAGCATCTTTGGAAATTTCCATCTTTTTCATCTCCCCCGGCCTGAATTAGGAAGCTGAATTGCACAGCTACTCTCGACGAGGAATGAATGAAAACTTTGACAAGGGTGTTTGAGACGAACGCGTTTGATCTGGCCAATCTGGAAGAAGAGCACGCCGAGATTCGCCGTCGTTACGCCGGGCTGGAAAAGACGATCCTGCGCGGGCTAGGTCAGGTCCGTATTCTAGAAGCTGCAAACGGCCTTGTCGAAATGATGTTGCTGCACTTCACTCACGAGGAACAGTTCCTCGTAAAGCCCTCGTTCTCCAAGTTTCAACAGCGGCATCGCGACGCCAACATAGAAGTCACCGCCCAACTCTTCGGCATCGAAGCCGGACTGGCCGAAGGAAAGATCGCCACTGTTTTCCAGTTGCTGCTCCTCGGCAGGGTGTGGATAAAAGAACATATGCATCTGGAGCAAGACGAGTTCGAGTGCGAGACTTTCGTCCCAAACCAGAGCCCTTTCTTGGTACGCTCTGCAATTCCTGGGAAAGCCAACGGTCACGATCATCTGCGGCATGCTCACCTTGGTAAACAAGGCTCTCTGCACTCCGCTCCTGAACTTAACGGGTAATCAGTATGCTGGGATTGATAGGCTTTGCGCTTCTGATATTTATTTTGGCCGCTAACGGTTTGCCAGCGGTGGCCGCGGCTCGCAGACGGCGCCGAAACTGCAGCTGCCCCCGCAC
This sequence comes from uncultured Acidobacteriota bacterium, assembly GCA_963838135.1. Lineage (GTDB taxonomy): Bacteria > Acidobacteriota > Terriglobia > Terriglobales > Acidobacteriaceae > TOLSYN. Next base: position 1,207,861 of record CAWIPV010000001.1, read on the forward strand.
GCAGTCAGTGGCGTAACGGCCGCCGACCTGGCTTCGCGGCTATTGTCGCGAACATGTGCCCACGCCACACGCTCGCCGAGACTCGTTCTATCCGGTCTTCCGACCAAAATGTAGGGTGCAATCATCTCTGAGTGCACCCTATCCCGAACGTAACCATCGCATCGCTACTCGGACCAGCGTAGCGTTCTTACTCTGCAACCTATGATGCTCACCAGCTCTGAAAAGTTGCTGCGTTCACCTGACATTCCGGCGGCCGTGACTCACGCCGTTGAGAAGTCAGCGCCCGCAAGCACTATCGAGGCTCATCCCCATCCCGCTTCCACAGCCGGAACCACGGATCATTGGCATGCATCTCATCATGCTTCTGATTCGCCGCTTTCCAATCGGGCATCTGCAGCGGCCTTTTGTCTGGCAGCGTGTAGATGCCTTCCAGCAACTCTATTTCCGTAATGATCTTGTCGACGTCCATACTCATTCCCAGCGATATGGCCGCATTTCTGGCCCGCTAATCCTCCTTCGGCTCCGTACCAGCAAGCCGTATGAGCACATCATTGGCCGTATCCTCAATGCGAGTGTTGTTCTTGTGAAGGAGACGAATCGCCTTGAACGTTTGATGGCACAACTCAAAGCGGTTCTTGGTTTGCAGCGCGTCGAAAACGATATCAGAACGCATAGAGAACACCTTCCGAAGTATCAGGAGAGTTGTCGATAGCGGGCAACTTTCGCAACAGAATAGTGGGACTTCGTGGAACGGCCAGTGATTTCAATCACAATCATCAATATTTCTGCCTCAAACAAACGTGGCAGGCTAGGACATGCTCCCCTGACGCACTTGCTAAGCGGCCCTCTTTCTCCTTTCATCACGCAGCATCAAGCGCAACTGCTCACGGAGTGCGGGCGTGTCACGGTATCCATGCGACTCCACGGCATGCTGTACTGCAAGATCGAGCACCTCTTCTTCGTCTCCTGAGACAGCAAACTCACATGGAATATCTGCCGGGAACCAACGGCAATCCATAACTTTGCGTTTTGTGTCCATGCCTCGCCCCATGTGGTGATGTTGGCGGATAGATTAGTCTGCTTCAGCCACAAGTTCAACGCTGCCGCTTGTGCGCCCTGCGGCTGGCAAACCCTGCTGGGCCCAGAGTTTTTCAATCCAGCTCACGCTAAGTGTGCCTCCGCGCAAAGCACCCGAATCTGAGTGATTGCGCTCATTGCCGACAACGTCGTCACCTGTCTATACTCGAGTATGGCCGACCTTATCCTCTTCCCTGCCAAGCCCGACCCGGCGTCCAAATGCAGTAGTTCCACCCGTTGCAGCGACAAACTACCATGTCCATCCTGCAATTATCTTGCGTGTTCCCGTGGTGACCTCCACGCTCACGTGGCACAGATGCATCCGCTCGCACCTGCTAAGTCGAAGACTCTCCAATTCAGCCGGCGACCCAGCATCGTAGAAGACCAGCCGTAGCTCGTCTGCGATTCCCGACTCGGGGCTGTCTTTGAAATTTCGCGCGTATCCCCAACTCCCCGCCGTAGGATAATTGTTCGAAAGGAAGACAGCCATGAACCTCTCTACGTCAACCCAGGAGCTACTCGAAGCAAAACGTGCGAAGGGCTTGACCTTCGCTGAGCTTGGCAAGTTGATTGGCCGCGACGAAGTGTGGGTGGCGGCCCTGTTTTACGGACAAGCGAAAGCAGATGCAGAGGAAGCTCAGAGCCTTGTTTCCGCGCTGGATCTCGGCCACGAGATTGCGGATGCTCTCACCGATTTCCCCAGCAAGGGCCTGGGCCCGGTGGTACCGACTGATCCCCTCATCTACCGTTTTTACGAGATCATGCAGGTCTACGGAATGCCCATGAAAGCGGTGATTCACGAGAAGTTCGGCGACGGCATCATGAGCGCCATCGACTTTAGTCTCCACATCGAGAGGGAGCCTGATCCGAAGGGTGACCGCGTCAAGGTGACGATGTCAGGAAAGTTTCTTCCCTACAAAAAGTTTTAACAGACGTCTTTTCCTATGCCACAAGATGCCGAGCCCGCTTGTGCGGCATTCGCCTTTTCGGTGAGAAATTCGCTAGCTCAGGGGTAGATTCCCATACCTGGACGATGCGCGCTCTCTGCACCGGAAGCGTACCGCCGAGAGCGCTGGACAAGCTCAACAGCGAGCGGCTCCCGCAGACGCCGCAGCTATCATGGGGGCTGTCGGTGATTACTTCGCAGTCGGCGCAGAGCACGGCGTCACGCAACCAGACCGCATTGACATCCATTTTTTCACTTGCATCCATGAACACCGCCTTCGTCCCAGCAAAACAGCGCACAAAACAGCGCTGCACAATCATTGGAAGCTGCTGCTCCAGAGTTGGTTGCCGGGCCCAGCCCGGCAACCAACGTAATCTTCGCCATTGCGCCCAGCAGCGCTACCTCGCAGGGGGCGAGGCCATGGCATTCGGGTTCGGTAAACCAGCGGGCGACCATCCGGTGTCGTTCCCTCCCGTTTCAAGCAGCGGAGCGCTGAGAGGTCCATTGCTCTTCAGAAGGTCTGTCTTAATCTCCACCTTTTGATCTGGCCGTGCACTGATGTTGGCCTCGAAAGTTTCGTAACCGGGAAGAGCAATCGTGATTTGATGTTCTCCGGGCTCGACGAGCATTGCTCGCCCCCAGCCCCTGAACTCACCAACATGCCCGATAAAACGACCATCCACAAAAACCGCAGCCCTCGACGGATTGGCAGAAATTTTGACAGTCGATCTTACGGGTGAAGGCGCTCCCGTAATCGCCTTCTCCATCGCAACAGCTAGCACCCTGTCCTCTCCTGGCTGGATGATCACCTCGTCGGTCAAATCCTTGTAGCCAGCCTGACGGATCACGATTGTGTGTTTGCCTGGTAACAGCATTACCTTCTTCGATCCTGAGAGTTCTTTCAAATATCCCACGTACTCTCCGTCAATCCACACACCAGAGGTTCTCTCAACACCCGACTTCCCTTCAAAGTGAATCTCCCCCAGCACAGCATTACTGGCAACACCAGCGGGGCAAAGAAAAACAGAGAGTAGCATCGCACACACCGCGGGAAACAGCTTCCGCAACACGATTCGCATATGTGCCTCCATGCTTACTGCATATGACCGGCAAGAACAGTGCCAAACTTATTTGCAGAGAAGTGACACAACGTAACGAAGTGAGAGAGGTAAAAATGTGTGGCGTCGCGAAAAAAATTCGCCCTCACCATTCTTCCTGGGGATACGGACTGTGGATACGAACTTTCACGCTGTATTCGCGCCCCGGCAGCGCGCGTTAGCCCAGTTCAGTAATTCGTATCACTGCAGATCGCGGAAAGCCGCTTAACGGAAGTAACAGACAACGTTGGTTGCGTCTCGGTTCCTTCGCTCATGGCGCCCGGCACATGCACAACCGGAGTGAACACTCCCGTCAGTCGCATGGTCGAACCCACGTAGGTCTTCAGCTCTTCCGTGTTCCCTGTGAGTAGGTACGAGACTCCCGTAGGAACGGTCAGAGTGTAGTTTCCAGCGGCTCCCTCCAAACATCCTTCAACAACCATTTTGAATGATGCCGTGCTGCTCCCGCTGCCCGAGTCGCTGTCATATTGCGCCACCGCCCACATCGATGAAAGCAGAAGTATAGAGTTCAGCAGAAGTATCCTTTTCATAGTGATTCCTCCAAGTAAGGAGTGGCGCGATGGAGGAATCGGGTTGCACCATGTCCACTGAAAAGTCAGTGCCGCTGAAGAGAACAGCCTTGAAGCCGACAACTCACGTCGCCCCATTTCCACCATGCGCAGCACATTCGAAAGATAGCCTCGCGGCAGCGTAGGCTTCACCTCTTCACTGCAACTTTTCTCTTCGGCTGGGTTCGTACTCACTGAGCATGGAGGTCTCACAAATGTTGAAGAGAACGGTATCTGTGTTGTTCGGTCTAGTCTTCGCGCTGGCGCTCATTTCTCCCCCGAAGGCAAATGCTGCGTTAGTGGTTGGAGTAGGCGTGCGTCCGGTGTACGGATATGTTGCCGCAAGACCGCGCCCCTATGTCTATGTAGCTCCCGCGCCGTACGTGGCGTATGGAGCCTACGTTCACCGGCCTTATTTCTATGGACGAGGATATCGATACGGTGGCCCGCGCGGCTATGGCTGGCGACGCTAAGACGTTCGCGTCAGATTTCTTGAGCCCCTCGGTAAATTAGACTGAGGGGCTTTGCTGTCCCGCTTCCCAAATGCTTCGCAGTTGCGTTCGGGCCATTGCCCAGTTCATCAACCAGCCAGCCTCGCCAATGCTCAGCCGGGCAATCGTTCAGAACTCGCGCAACCATTCATCGATAGGTAACTACAGCCTCGGAAACGATTGCGCTTACAGTCAATCGTTGGCCGGTGCAGCTTCGACCGCGGAGTTGAGTTCTGCTTCGCCGTCAGCGACGAAGAATTCTCCCCCTGCAATGTAAGAATTCCATTGCAGGTAACCTCGGCCCATCGAAATTTTCCGTATTCTCAGCTAAGTTCCTCGTTTTCAATCTCTGCAAATGGGCCATGAACGTGCTGTATTCGTAAGGAAAGAGTATAAAGAGTGAAGGAGAACATCACGATGGCGTTAGTCAAATGGAAAGATGCCAACCCTGCTTCCAAGGTCAAAGGTCCAATACGTTGCCACAAATGCCAATTAATGTGCCGCGACGGCGCGCACTATCTGAGCCACAAGTGTGCGCCCCTTTCCTCCTCCTCGACGCTCCATCGATAAGCGCCTTTGATGGTCCGTGGGGATACGCCTTTCCCTCAGACTAACGAACGCGGCGACCGGAACGACCCGAACAGCCGACCTCGTACCGTAGGCCGCATCCACAGCTTCGATACCTCGCCCAGAGCAATATTCTGCATCATCTCCTGACGCTTAGCATCTGTTTCAGCACGCAGATGTAAGAGGCCGGATGCTTTCCAGAAACTCGGCGGCCTTGTTGCTGGTTGCTCTAAACAGCTGTCGGAGGCAAGAATGAAAGAGAAGAAGGAATCAGTCGCAGGAGACGTGAACGCCATGGCCCAGTTTATTAACAGCACTGGCGAGATCAGCGAGACTTTGTATTTGGCAACACATCCCGAAGAAAAAGACGAAGCTCCCCCTGCGACGGTGGTTCGGCCGTAGTGCGGTACAGGTCACAGGCGCGTGACCGTCTCATGTCAATCATCGCTTTTAAATCCTTGTTTCTCCTTCTGCTTCTTAAAGAGAGCAGAGCTTTTCTAGGTTGAAGTGTCCTATAGCCCAGCGGTGTGCGGAACTGCTCAGTGGATTGCTGGATGAGGTGCGTCTGCCCCCCGAGGCGTAGTGCTCTGTGCACGTAGCCAAATAACTTCGTTCGCGCTAGAGATTGCGAATCGCGTTCACCCACCTATAAACGTTGGCCAGAAAGGATGTGAGCCCATTCTTTTCCACATCTTTCCGCCCCCATGGTTTGACGCTGCCCCACTCGATTGTTACTATCAGATTGCGGGGTGGAGCAGCCTGGTAGCTCGTTGGGCTCATAACCCAAAGGTCGCAAGTTCAAATCTTGCCCCCGCAACCAAATCTTTTAAACAGCCGCTTCCATAAGCGGCTTTGTTTATTGGGGTTACCTAAGGACTCTGAGCCGATTCCAACAACGGCGCGGTGACTCTAAACCGGAACCCCAGCCAAACTTTGACGGAAAAGAAGTCTTGTCTTCCTTATTGCCTGTCGTACCCCGGAGGTTTGCTGGAATTGCATCTGAGCGTAACCGTAGTTCTGGGTTGTTTTTTTCGCTATGACCTGTTCTCCATTGATTGCCGGCGTCTGCTTAGCTGCGTGCCGGGAATCAGCAGCGGAGGGGAGGGCTCACCGGCTCCGGTGTTCCAAGTGTTCACGAGAGTACGATATGCAGCATTATCGTGAGTGTTCCGCTGGGCGGCAAGTACGATGCCAGCCGTGATTGCGCCCCACCAGATGATTGCGTCGTCCTGAAGATCAATGATTTCGTGAAAATCCTGACCGACAAGAATGCTACACGCGACCAGTGTGCTGAAGCGTTGAAGTTCATCGTCCACTTCGTTGGCGACATCCACCAACCCCTGCATGGGGTGAAGGAGGCCGCTGGAGGGAGCGGCATCCATGTGCGATTCCTGAAGAGCGACCGTTGCGGCTCGTACGAGTGCAATCTCCATGGGGCCTGGGACACGAGCAGGATTTTGCAAACTAGGCTCAGGCCGCAGGAGTACGCAACCAGACTTGAGGAACTCGCGAGACGCGATAACCTGAGTCGGGCGGGCGGTAACCCGGAACGGTGGGCAAATGAATCGGCACAATTGGCGAAGGCAGCGTGGGTTGAAGATGGAGTCAATCTGGACGAACAGTATTACCAGAAGGAAATCAAAGTCGTTGACAGGTCGGCTGGCGAAGCCGCTGAACGACACAGTTGGAAAGATGACACCGAGAGATTTTCGGAACTGACGAGGTCTCACCAGAACTTAAGGGACTGTCCCGACCTTCCACATAATCTCAGTCGTTGCGTGGCCGAGTTCAGCAAGGGTTGGGCAGCGGGCGTGACCTTGCGCTCAGACTAAGGAAGCAGATATGACGGCGGTGGCAGCGTGCGCGTCTACGGCTTCAGCGCCATTCACCACCATAGTGTAAAGCGTATCGACCTTATCGGATGGTTGGGGCATCTGTGGCGAGGAAATGCAGCACAGGATTACGAGCACGGTGACTTGCAGCCAGAGGGCTGCAATAAACGCCAGAAGACGTTTTGAGTTGAAATTGGGATGCAGAGGCTTAAACATCGGTATTCATGAGTATAGATGCGCCATCGCGCTACGACCATCAGCGTTTCACCTCAGTAGCAGCTAGGAGAGAAGACAACCATGAACGAACCAGCCAGCCGGAAATCGTCGGAGGTCAGCTTCCGCAAGGCTGCCATGATGGATTTCTGGTGTCGTTGCCATGTTGTCGCGCACATTTACGCTGAGCTTTACGAGAGCAGAAGGTGCCGGCACCCCGCTAGCAATCGTCCTGCACTCCCCACGATTGGGCCTGTCGGATACAATGGACTTGATTCGTATTGCAGATATACCGAATTTTTTAAGGTCGAGCACTGCCATGTCTAATATCCTTGAACATCTCCCTACTGGCCAGAAGGTTGGAATCGCGTTTTCTGGTGGCCTTGACACAAGCGCTGCTCTTCACTGGATGAAGCTGAAGGGAGCGCTACCTTATGCCTACACCGCGAATCTCGGACAACCGGATGAGACGGACTATGACGAGATTCCGCGCAAAGCTCTTGAATATGGCGCCGTGAAGGCTCGCCTGATCGACTGTCGCGCACAACTGGTGCGGGAAGGACTGGCCGCACTGCAAAGCGGTGCCTTCCATATTTCGACCGCAGGCGTGACCTATTTCAACACCACTCCCATTGGACGCGCCGTGACCGGAACCATGCTGGTAGCCGCCATGAGAGAGGATGACGTCAGCATTTGGGGCGACGGCAGCACCTTCAAAGGAAACGATATCGAGCGTTTTTATCGTTACGGCTTGCTGGTGAATCCTGACCTAAAGATCTACAAGCCGTGGCTCGACGAGGACTTCATCCAGGAACTTGGCGGACGGGCGGAGATGTCCGAGTTTATGCGGCGCTCCGGCTTCGAATACAAGATGTCTGCCGAGAAAGCTTACTCGACGGACTCGAACCTTCTGGGCGCGACGCATGAAGCAAAGGATCTCGAACACCTGAGCACCAGTATGAAGATTGTGGCGCCGATTATGGGAACGGCGTTCTGGCGCGAAGATGTCGAGATCAGGCCCGAGGAGGTTACGGTCAGGTTTGATCAAGGCTGGCCCGTGGCTCTGAATGGAACCGAGTTCGAAGATTCCGTGAAGCTGATGCTTGAGGCCAACCGGATCGGCGGACGCCACGGACTCGGCATGAGTGATCAGATCGAAAACCGGATCATCGAGGCAAAAAGCCGCGGAATCTACGAAGCGCCGGGACTGGCCTTGCTCTACATCGCTTACGAACGATTGATCACCGGAATCCATAACGAAGACACGATCGAGCAGTACCGCGAGAATGGCAGAAAGCTCGGCCGCCTGTTGTATCAGGGCCGCTGGTTCGATTCGCAGGCAATCATGCTCCGGGAGAGTGCTCAACGATGGGTGGCAGGGCCCATTTCGGGTGAGGTTACCCTTGAACTACGCCGGGGAAATGACTATTCCATTCTGAACACGGTGTCGCCGAATCTGACGTTCAAGCCTGAGCGTCTGACCATGGAGAAAGGCGAATCGACATTCTCTCCACGAGACCGCATCGGACAGCTCACGATGAGGAATCTCGATATCACCGACACTCGGGATAAGTTGTTGACCTATGCCCAGGCCGGTCTGCTCACACTGAGCACGGGGGCGACCATGCCGCAACTGAAGGGCAGCCGCGACAAAGAGTGATTTTGCAATTCAGGCGCAGCGTTGCAGCGACTACAGTGGCGGCGTAGGATTTCATTTGCCGCCCAGAATACAGTCGTGATTATGAAATGCAAACCAGTCCAACAGAGCCGGGGCGGGTGCGCTTGCGCTCACATTACGGAGGATAAGCCCGCTCCCAACTCCTCTTGCGCATGTAGGGGGCTCTGGACCGAACTACAGGGCAGTACCTCACGCTCCCGGAACGGGATATTGAGACGCTAGGCGATTGACAACGATCCGACTTCGCACCTGACCATAGCGGTGGAGTCTCCCTCAGAGACGTCACTGGCGTGCCCGAATGATAGTCCGCTCCGCGCCGCAATATCTGCAAATCTTTGCTTCTGGAAGGATCAACTCAGCGCAGCGGTCGCAGGGCACGCGAGCCCTTTCGTCACGAGGCGCTGTAACATTGCCGCCGCGCCACCGGGCAAGAAAAACTACTCCAACTGCGACACCCAACAATAGCAAAGGCAGAAACTCCATACGCCTCCTTACTTTCTGAGCAACTAACGGTCCGTGTGTGGATGTGCGGTTGCGGCAGCGACTGTGCACTCTCGCTCGCAAATCCAAGCGACCGTTCAGCGGATCGAACGCGCGTGAACATCGTTACAAATTAGCCGCGTCCGCCAGTCCATCTTCATTGGGTGCCTTCAGCAGTCTCGCCCTGCGCACCGCCTACCGGGGCGATTCCCGCTAGCCCGAGCTCACTCGCCACAGCCCTCATCGCCTCTACGCAGAAAGCAATGTGCTCATCCAGATCGAGTCCCATTTCCGCCGCGCCGTTCACAATGTCCTCGCGATTCACCGAGCGTGCGAAAGCCTTGTCCTTCATCCGCTTGCGTACACTCTTGGCGTCCACCTCCCTGAGTGACTTCGAAGGTTTCACCAACGCGACAGCCGTGATGAAGCCAGCGAGTTCGTCGCAGGCAAAGAGCGTTTGCGCCATGCGCGTATCGCGCGGAACACCGCTGTACGTAGCATGTCCCATGATGGCTCGGCGAATGTCCTCCGGATAGCCGCGCTCTGCCAGAATTTGGTTGCCCTTGAACGGATGCTCCTCCGCCGTCGGAAATTTCTCGTAATCGAAGTCGTGACTGAGGCCCGTGACGGCCCACTTGCCTTCGTCCTCGCCGAACTTGCGGGAGTAGGCTCTCATGCAAGCCTCCACGGCAAGCGCATGCTTGCGCAAGCTCTCTGATCGGGTGAATTCGGTCAACAGATTCCAGGCATCATCGCGCGTCATGATGCCAAGTATTTTACCTATTCTTCTTGATGTCGGTCCCATTCGCACGCAACAAACAAGCCACCTCCGTTTTTGCCCATCCAAACAACAGGAACCGAGGCTAGTACCAAGTTGACAGCTCTGTTTCCGCCGAGCTCAGGCAAGGTCGTAGCGATCAAGGTTCATTACCTTGTTCCACGCAGCCACGAAGTCCTTCACAAACGCCCCCTTCGAGTCGTCACATGCATAGACTTCCGCGAGGGCTCGGAGCTGCGAGTTGGAACCAAAGACGAGATCGACGACAGTGCCCGTCCACTTGAGCTCGCCCGTTGCCCGATCGCGCCCCTCCAACACGCCTTCAGATGTGGCGGACTTCTGCCACTTCGTGTTCATGTCGAGCAGGTTGACGAAGAAATCATTCGTCAACGTCTCGGGCCGTTTGGTGAAGACACCGTGTTTGGACTGCCCGAAGCTTGCATCCAAGGCGCGCATGCCACCAATCAGAACCGTCATCTCGGGAGCAGTCAGGGTCATCAGGTTCGCCCGATCCACCAGCAGCTCGGTCGCGGATCCCTCGTGTCCCTTCTGGAGATAGTTGCGGAACCCGTCTGCGGTCGGCTCCAGTACGGCGAACGCATGCACATCGGTTTGCTCTTGTGACGCGTCCATGCGCCCCGGCGAGAAGGGAACCTTCACTTCGTGCCCGGCCTTCTTCGCAGCTGCCTCGACGGCTGCGCAGCCGCCCAAAACGATCAGGTCCGCAAGCGAGACCTTCTTCCCACCAGACTGCGCGCTGTTGAACTCCTTCTGGATCGCCTCCAGCGTCCGAAGAACCTTCGTCAACTCAGCCGGCTGGTTGACTTCCCAATCCTTTTGCGGCTCGAGGCGAATGCGCGCGCCGTTAGCCCCACCGCGCTTGTCACTGCCGCGGAATGTTGCAGCCGATGCCCAGGCCGTCGCGACTAGCTGGGAGATGGAAAGTCCAGATACGAGGATCTTGGCCTTCAGAGCAGCGATATCCCGCTCCCCGATCAATTCATGATCCACCGCGGGCACGGGGTCCTGCCACAGCAACGGCTCCGCAGGAACGAGCGGGCCAAGGTATCGCGAAATAGGCCCCATGTCGCGGTGCGTCAGCTTGAACCAAGCCTTGGCGAACGCGTCTGCTAACTCCTGCGGATTCTCGTAGAAGCGTCGTGAAATCTTTTCGTAAACAGGGTCGAACCGCAAGGCGAGGTCTGTTGTCAGCATGGATGGCGCGTGACGCTTTGAGGGATCGTGCGCATCCGGCACCGTACCGGCGCCTGCGTCATTCTTCGGTTTCCATTGATGCGCACCGGCCGGGCTTTTGGTCAGTTCCCATTCGTAGCCGAACAGGTTTGCGAAGAAGTTGTTGCTCCACTTCGTAGGCGTCGTGCTCCAAATGACTTCGAGGCCGCTGCCGATCGTGTCACCCCCTTTGCCCGTGCCAAATTTGCACTTCCATCCGAGGCCCTGCTCCTCGATGCTGGCGGCTTCCGGCTCTGGGCCTACCAGCAACGCATCACCGGCGCCGTGGGTTTTGCCAAAGGTGTGCCCGCCGGCAATGAGCGCAACGGTCTCCTCGTCATTCATCGCCATGCGGGCGAAAGTCTCTCGAATATCCCGTGCCGCGGCAATGGGATCAGGGTTTCCATTGGGTCCTTCCGGGTTCACGTAAATCAGGCCCATCTGGACCGCGCCGAGAGGGTCGTCGAGCTGACGATCGCCGCTGTAGCGCTCGTCAGCCAGCCACTTGCCCTCGGGGCCCCAGTATATGTCCTCTCCGGGCTCCCACACGTCCTCTCGCCCGCCGCCGAAACCGAAGGTTTTGAACCCCATCGACTCCAGTGCCACGTTACCGGCGAGAATCATGAGGTCGGCCCAGGAAATTTTCCGACCATACTTCTGCTTGATCGGCCAGAGCAACCGGCGTGCCTTATCGAGGTTCACATTGTCCGGCCAGCTATTAAGGGGCGCAAAGCGTTGTGTGCCGGAGCCCGCCCCGCCGCGGCCGTCGCCGATGCGGTACGTACCCGCGCTGTGCCACGCCATACGAATGAAAAGTGGCCCATAGTGGCCGAAGTCGGCCGGCCACCACTCCTGCGAGTCCGTCATCAAGGCATGGAGGTCCTTGATCACGGCATCCAAGTCAAGGCTCTTGAACTCCTCGGCGTAGTTGAACGTCTCGCCCATTGGGTCGGACAGTGGGGAGTGTTGGTGCAATATCTTCAGGTTCAGTTGATTGGGCCACCAGTCTGCGTTTGTGGTGTGTTTGCGAGCGCCGCCCGAGAACGGGCACTTTGCTTCGGTTGACATATGCTCCTCTTTCTTAGAATTGGTTAAACAAAACGTGGCGAACTACGAAACCATCCTCGCTTTCCCTTCGCGCAATCGCCGCTGGCCGCGCTTTTGGGTGACGCACGCCCTTCATCCGGGTATCCACACGTCTACGACACTTAGCCGGCCGTGTGCCGCCGAGCGCACTTCGCGCAGAGCCCCCGGAAAATGAGTTCGCACTCGCGAAGAATCCGCTTACCGAGGGAACCCGAGGCAGGTCTTGGCACCTCGTACCACTCAATGTCCTCAACAATGCCGCAGCAGTCGCAGATGAAGTGGTGATGCCGCATGCCTATCGCTTCGAATCGCGCAGCGCGGCCCTCAACGGCCACTTCACGCACCAAACCCGCCTGCACCAAGTCCCTCAGATTGTTATAAGTCGTGGCCCTTGAAGAGCGCGGATCTACGCGATTCACGGCTTCGAAGATTTCCGCAGCCGTGGGATGCCTGTTGTGTTCCAGCAAGAATGCCATCACGTCGTAGCGCTGCGGAGTGCACCGCAAGCCGCAGCCTTCCAATGACCGTCTAATCGCCTCGGCATCCACGATCTAGTTAGATTATGTCCAATGTAAGATGTATTCAAGATTTATGCTTTTGGTTGCTGCGAGCATCACTGGTTCTCCTCGGGTGAGCTCTGCGCATAGAGGCATCTGCTTCCGATGCAGAACGCCTCGGCACTAAGGGTTGGGTGCGTATTGGGTGAAGACATAGTCGCGAGCTTTGATAGGCACGTGACAAGGGAAGCAGGTTTTGAGCACCGCCGCGTTCGCATTAGGTTTGAGGTCCTTAAATTGAGCGAACCCCCAGCCGCCCGTTGCGGCGTATTTTTTTGAGTCCTTGACCATAAACTGAACGTTCGTGGCGTCCCCGGCAACGAAAGATTGGGAACGGCCAAAGACTTTGTTGTTTTCTGCCGATGGGACGTAACTCCAAGCCAGCCTGGCAATGATTGCGCCGTCAGGAAACGGAAGGTTCCCTTCGCGATAAGCCTTGATCGCAACATCGTTGCCCAGAACGGCGCGAAGATCGTTGAGGTTGCCTTCTTCGTGGGCGACGGAGATCAACTTCCAGTCGCGGTACTCGGGTGGAATTTTGATCCCGAAGAGCGGGGCGGCCTCGTCATCGGAGCGGCCTGCTCCGAATGCAATTAAAGCAACCGTGCACATTGCGATCGCTTGCAAGATAGAGATCCGTTTCGTAGGGTTCCTCCTTCCAGGTTCCTGAGCACCACCATTGGTGGATGACAGAAATATCGAGTGCTGACGTTTTAACGCAGCGTTTAGTTGCCAGCACTTCACATCGTCAGAACGACGCGGAATTGTGCCTTCCCGCTTATCATGCGCGCGTAAGCGTCGGCCGCTTTTTCAAGCGGATACGTTTCAATCATGGGACGCACGCCAGTCAGTTCGGCGAAGCGCAGTGTGTCCTCGGAATCGGCTGGTGTTCCCGCGGCCCAACCCTGGATCGTTCGACTTCCGTTAATGAGCTGTACGGGCGCAACCTCAATCGGATCGAATGTCACGCCTATCACCATGAGCTTACCGTTCGGCCCAAGACCGTCGATCAGCTCTGACATGGCTTTCGAGCTTGGAGCCGTTGCCAGAATCACTCGAGCCCCGCCCAGTTTTTGCAATGCCTCTGCTGGGTTCGTCGATTTGCTGTCGATGTACACGCTCGCTCCGAGTTTCTTTGCAAGTGCCGCGTTCTCCGCCCCGCGCCCGATAGCCGCGACCTTGTAACCAAACTTGCTTGCGAATTGAATCCCGAGATGCCCCAGGCCGCCGATACCCTGCACCGCGACAAGGTCGCCGGGAAACGCACCACTGTGCCGCAGCGCATTGTAGGTGGTGATTCCGGCGCAGAGCAGCGGCGCTGCTTCGGCGTCCCTTAGCGTTTCCGGTATGGCTACCAACGCCTCCACAGGAGCGACCATGTATTCCTGATATCCGCCGTCATAGCTGATGCCTGGAATTTTCAGATTCCGGCAATTGCGAAAATCTCCCCGCCGGCACTCGCGACATGTGTTGTCCTGGCCACCGTGCCAGCCGACACCGGCGCGCTGCCCCGTCTTCCATTCGGAAACACCGGCACCCACTTCATCAATGACGCCCGCGACTTCGTGTCCCGGAACGCGGGGGTACTGAATTCCGGGCCAAGAGCCTTCTTTCGTGAGTACGTCGCTATGGCAAACACCACACGCCTGTACCTTGATCCGAACGTGCCCTGCACCCGGATTAGGAATCTCGCGCTCGACGATCTGGAAATCTGCACCGGGTTTAGAAATCTGCGCCATTTTCATTAGCGCTACTGCGACCGACGTTGGCATAAATCCTCCTATAAACTTGCGGCTGTTCTTGAAATGCACTTGCTCCGAACGGTGAAAGCGACGGAACACTCCCCGCCGCGTATTTACCCACTTTTACCGGTAATGAACTGAGCTCAATAGTTTTAAGGTTAGTAGGAAGATTCCGCTGACTGAGGGTCGGGTTGCCCCAAGAAATTAATTCTGACGGGTGCGCAATTTTAGATTTGTTTAACGACTACCAGCTTCCGGGACCATACACTGGGTTTCTTCTGTAGATTTACTGGAAAGCACCACATATCCACATATAACGAGTAGCACGCCTTTACCGATGACGATTCTCTCTGCACCGCCGGCCCCGACTACGTCGGAGTACCTTGGCGTGAGTTACCGGTGTAACGTCCATCCATCCAGAGTTCCCGTATAATCCAGCAACGTACCTAATATCTTCCGCTCCGCGCTTTTGATCGGGAGCAGGTCTGCGCAGCAGTTCGCAAACCGAGAACCGGGGTGTGGCAGGGTGCGATCGAGACGCAAGCGGCGCAGATCCACCGCTGACGTGCCTTGCTGGTTTGCCACATTTAGCAGGCTGATTTGCAGATTACGGAAGATGAAGCGGCGACGCGGTTCGATTGCAATTCCGCACTCCTTCTGAATTGTTACACCACGATCACAGGGGCACAGATTTCATTCAGCCCAAGGGCAGATGCCAGAAGGAAAAATATGCGGACCAGCGTTCTGCGGCGCAGTATCAGTGAAGTTTCTCATCTCGTTCGATTCGTAGGTCTTCATCTTCATCGTGATCGTGGCGCGCAGTGGCGCGGGTTGTGCGTGACTTTCGCACTTGCCGTAGGCGTTCTTTTGGCAGCGCCGTTGGCCCATGCCCAGACCGCAGCCCAATTCGGGGGATCCCAGCTTACCTTGGGTGGAGGCTTCAGTCTCGTCTGGGGCGTTGCGGTGGACAAAAGCGGCAACGTCTTCGTCGCCGATGTGGGCGCTAGCGCCGTGAAAGAGATTCCGGCTGGCTGCGTTACCTCCGGTTGCGTCATCACGCTGGGCAGCGGCTTTAGTGTTCCAAATGGCGTTGCGGTGGACGGGAGCGGCAACGTCTTCGTCGCCGACTTCGGGAACAGTGCGGTTAAGGAGATACTGGCGGCGGGCGGTTACACCACGGTCAAGACGCTGGGTAGCGGCTTCAACCAACCCGGTGGCGTTGCGGTGGACGGGAGCGGCAACGTCTTCGTCGCCGACTTCGGGAACAGTGCGGTTAAGGAGATACTGGCGGCGGGCGGCTACACCACGGTCAACACCTTGGGCAGCGGCTTCGGCCATCCCGGTGGCGTTGCGGTGGACGGAAGTGGCAACGTCTTCGTCGCCGATGAGGACCACAGTGCGGTGAAAGAGATACTGCCGGCGGGCGGCTACACCACGGTCAACACCTTGGGCAGCGGCTTCAGTAGTCCCGTTGGCGTTGCGGTGGACGGGAGCGGCAACGTCTTCGTCGCCGATACCTACAACAACGCGGTGAAAGAGATTCTGGCGGCGGGTGGCTACACCACGGTCAACACCTTGGGCAGCGGCTTCAATACTCCCTTTGGCGTCGCGGTGGACGGGAGCGGGAATGTCTTTGGCGGCAGCAAAGGCATCGACTGCCCGCCCATTTTCGGCCCCCCTGGTTTTGGCCTCCCTGGCCCTCCCCCGCCTCCTTGCACTCCGACACCAAGCAGCGTAGTCGAGCTCTCTGCCTCCACCTCCACCTCCTTTGGGACGATCGCCATCGGACAAACCAGCGCCACGATTCCTCTGACTTTAACCTTCACAGCGGGCGGCACCATTGGCAGCCCCGCAGTGCTGACCCAGGGCGCAGCAGGGTTGGACTTTGCCGATGCCGGCACGGGTACCTGCACTACTAACGGAACCAGCCACAGCTACAATGTGGGCGACTCCTGCACCGTGAACGTGACGTTTTCGCCAAGATTCGCTGGAAGCCGTTACGGCGCAGCGGAGATTATGGACGGCTCAGGGAATGTTGTCGCCACCGAGTATCTCAACGGCGTCGGCTCGGGGCCACAGGTAGGCTTCCTGCCCGGCCTCCAAAGCACGATTGCATCTAGTGGCGTGAGTGACCCTACTGGAGTCGCGGTAGATGGAAACGGCAACGTCTATATCGTCGATTGGGGAAACAGCGTGGTGTATAAGGAGACGCTGTCGGGTGGTAGCTACACCCAGAGCACGATAGGCAGCGGCCTGCAGGGCCCGACTGGGATCGCGGTGGACGGGAACGGCAACGTCTATATCGCGGGGTACGACAGCAACCTGGTGTACATGGAGACGCTGTCGGGTGGAGTCTATACCCAGAGCACAATAGGCAGCGGCCTGTCTCTACCCATGGGAGTCGCGGTGGATGGAAGCGGCAACATCTATATCGCGGACACATTCAATAATCGGGTGCTGGAGGAAACGCTTTCTGGGGGTGTCTACACCCAGAGCACGGTGCCAACCAGCGGCCTTAATAACCCCAAGGGTGTCGCGGTGGATGGGAGCGGCAACGTCTATATCGCCGATGCCGGAAACAATCAGATAGTGAAGGAGACGTTCTCCGCGGGCATTTACACCCAGAGCACAGTTGCAAGCGGCCTGAACGACCCCTATGACGTCGCGGTGGACGGGGACGGCAACGTCTATATTACCGACACCCGCAATAACCAAGTATTGATGTTACCGTGGACGGGCAGCGGCTACGGCACCCAGAGTACGATAGGCACTGGGTTCGGCTGGCCACAAGGCGTTGCGGTGGACGGGAGCGGGAACGTCTTCGTCGCTGATAGCAACAACGCTCAAGCGGTCAAACTGGACTACGCGGATGCACCAAGCCTGAGCTTCGCGTCGACGAACGTGGGCTCCACCAGCACGGACAGTCCAAAGGCGGTGACGGTGCAGAACATCGGCAACGCTGCGCTGAGCTTTCCGGTTCCGAACTCGGGGACGAATCCCAGTATTGCCACGAATTTCACGCTGGATGGCTCGACCACCTGCCCCCAAATCAGTTCCTCCGGTACGCCAGGCACTCTGGCTAACGGTAGCAGCTGCGTGTACGCAATCGACTTCACTCCACAGGCGAGTGGTTCCATCAGCGGTTCCCTGGTGCTGACGGATAGCGCGCTCAATGCGACGTATGCCACACAGACAATCAACCTGAGCGGAACGGGTATAAATCCCATCGTTGCGCCGACGATTACCTGGGCAACCCCTTCGTCGATCACTTATGGCACGCCGCTGAGCGGAACGCAGCTCAACGCCACGGCTTCGGTCTCTGGCACCCCGGTTCTGGGTTCGTTTACATACGACCCTCCACTAGGAACTGTGCTGGGTTACGGGAACCCGGTGCTCTCAGTGACCTTTACTCCTAACGACCCAACTCACTACAGCACAGTGAGCACCACGGTTACGCTGTGCGTGAACCTGGCGAACGCTACAGTGACACCCAACTCAGCCACGAAGGTTTACGGCACGGCTGACCCGGCTTTTAGCGGAACGCTGAGCGGCTTTCTCGCGGCGGACCATGTGACTGCCACGTACAGCCGTGCAACGGGTGAAACAGTAGCGGGTGGTCCGTACCCCATCAGTGCCACGTTAAGAACATCAGGATCGTTGGGAAACTACAACATCACGTACAACACGGCTGGGTTCACCATTACCAAAGCCTCGCTGACGGCAACGGCAAACAACGCCAGCGTGGCCTACGGAGCAACGCTTCCCGGCCTGACCGGCACTTTGACAGGCGCGGTCCTTGGCGACGGCATCACTGCCAGCTACACGACAACCGCGACGTCGTCATCTACAGCCGGAAGCTACGCGATCACTCCGGTGCTCACCGATCCCAACGGTAAGCTGGGCAATTACAACATTGCACTCACCAATGGAAAGCTTACGGTCGGCTCGGATGCGACTACCACAACCGTACAGTCGAGCCCACCGGCGGTGCAGTCGCAGAGCAGCGTTACGTTGACGGCCACGGTCGCGGGCCCGAACAGCACACCAGTGGGAAGTGTGACCTTCATGGATGGTGCCACGCAGTTGGGTATCGCCACGCTGGGCAACACGGGAACCGCGACGCTGACCCTCAGCACACTGGCCGTTGGCTCACACAACATCACGGCGGTATATGCCGGAAATGTTGATTTTGCGGGGAGCAGGTCGAGCGTAGTGACCGAGACCGTGCAGGACTTCAGCTTCAGCGTCAGCGGCGGTACCGCAACGGTTGTTACGGTGATGCCGGGCGACAAGGCGATCTACACAGTGCAGTTCGCACCACAGGGCGCCTCGACCTTCGTCAATGCAGTCGCGTTGACATTGACGGGCCTTCCTACGGGCGCAACCTACACGATCGCACCTTCGTCCATTGCGGCGGGTAGCGGAACAACGACGGTCACAATAACGGTCGATACTCCGAAGCAACAGTCAAGCGCTTCCTCGTCTTCTCCGAAGGGCGGCATCGGCTTCCCGAAGCCAATGTTGTTGGCGATCTTCCTGCCACTGTTCGGCACGCGCAAACTGCGGCGTGTCCTGCGTGCGCAGATAAAGACCTCTGCGTTGATGCTAGTGATGTTGGTGTTGCCGATGGTGACGGGCATGACTGCTTGCGGAAACGGCAGCGGCTTCTTCTCCCAGGCACCCCAGACCTATCCCATGGCAATGACTGGGACAAGCGGTGCGTTGCATCACTCTGCCACCCTCAACCTGACGATCCAGTAGGAGGAAATAATGAAGCTCGCAATTCGCACTGTTCTAGTTTGTTTGCTATTCGCGGCTGCCGCTTGGGCACAGCAAATTCAGGTCTCGGCTAGTTATCTGTATCAGGGATCGAACCAGGTGCCTGGCGCCACAGATTGGTTTGCTGCCAATGGAGGCCGTGCCGACGTCAGCATTGGCAACTGGCGTCACCTTAGCTTCGTAGGAGAGTTCGCCGGATCGCACACCTCGAACCTGAACTCCTCGGGAACGGGGCAGACGTTGTTTAGCAACCTGGCGGGACCGCGCTGGTCAATCGCTCTCGCCCGTGGGGAGAGACGTAAGATCTCTGCCTTTGCCCAGGTTCTGCTGGGTGACGTGCATGCCTCGGATGGTCTTTTTCCGAGCGGCCCAACGATCAAGACCTCAGAAGATTCCTTCGCCTTATCAGCCGGAGGCGGATTGGAAAGAGGTCTCAGTCACGGCATCTCGCTGCGATTGATTCAGGCCGACTATCTGTACACGCATCTACCGAATTACTACGACAGCTACCAAAGCAGCTTTCGGCTTGGCGCGGGAGTTGTATTCCGAGCGCGCTAAAAACCGCGCTTCTAACTCAACGACCACCGGCTGCAACCTTGCCGGTGGTCGTTTTTCTTTATCGAACGAGTGCGCGCCAGCACGCGGCGCGCCAAGCTCGAAGGCCGCCAGATCGTTCGGGCTCCGCTGCAGGTCAGGCTGGGCTGGCCAGACTCACGATGACCGTGTCCGGCAGTTGATGTCCGAGCCTCTCAATGCGGCGATAAAGAGCAGACTTTTCGCTAGCGCCGCCCTTTCTTCTTGGGCGCCAGGCCATTCTTAGCAACATACTCCTGGATGAACTGCAGTAAGACGTCGGTCATGTTCTCACCCCGGGCAGCGGTCGCCGCCTTGAAACCATCGTGCAGGCTGACTTGCACGTTGATATTCATTCTCTTCACCTTCTGCTCTTTCATTCCGCTCATCTCCAGTCCGGGCCGACCGCCCATGCAAGTGAGCATATACGTCCATGAGTACCTGCGCATCAAGATTCCACCGAGAGCTCCCAGCCGGGCGGTCCCCGATCAATGGGCTGGCCGAGTTGTTCACGGCGGTGCAAGTATAGTGGGCAACGGCAGATGCGCTCTGGAAACCGTCAATCTCGTTGGTGGCGGGGGAGGAGGACGTGATGAAACTTATTATTCATATACTCATTGCTTCGAAACAGTGACACTACCAGGAAAATCACTGACTATGCTGAGTATGTACTCAACTCTGTCCGAACCGAAGCTGTCTGCCCGAAGTTCGCCAAGTCGGCGGCTTGCGGATCGAACAGAGGCGGTTGTAGCACGCGACTGGTGACGGAAGCACCCGTACCTTATGAGTTGCGGTTGAAGGAACTCGATGTCTTAACTTGCTGCGCGACAAGTTCCAAGGCTTTCTTTTGCGCTTCAACAGTATGCTCGATCAATGGTTGGATGGTTTTCGTAAAGTCCTCGGCAACCTTCTGCGCCGAGTTACCGCTCTCCTTCGCGCCCTGAACCAGCGCAGCAGTCTGTTTCACCATTTGGTCGATTACGCTTTTCTGTGCTTCGATATAGCCCTCGAAAGCCTTTCCGGCCAGTTCAAAGACGTTAGGCATTGCCCGCACAACCTGAGGTCCCTTTTGGTAGGTCGCGATCACCTCCGCGTTTTGCTGCGCGGCGGCGTCGAGCGACTTCTTCTGCAACTCGGCCGCTCGCTCCACTCCCTTGAGAAAGATGTTCGCAAAGTCGGCAGGAAGATTGGTCTTGGTCTCTGTCATTTTGGTCCTTTCAGCTGCGGCCGTTTCCGGCGCAGCGCTCTCAACATCGCATTGGCCGCCAGACTACGTCTGTTTACTAATGAACGCGCTTCAATAGAAATATGAAGCAAAGAGTCCAGTTCGAGATGGCTCCGAAATCACTCCGCTGGTGGATAGCCCGGGTCTGCCACCTCAACGATAGCGGGATCGTCCAGGGTTAGCCCGCATTTCAGATGTTGGGCTTCCGGCAGACAGCACTCCTCTCGGCTGTGCCGCCGTCGTCGCTTTTCACGACAGTGCGGGCGACCCTCTTAGCTGCATGATTCTGCCGAACTTCTTTTCGCCGCTACTCCGGGGAGCGGGATCTGCTTCGCCGCGCTGCCCGTATCGCATCGATTGCCCTTCTGCATCGGCAGGTCAGGATAGAGTTGCCTTCATGGCGCAACCGCGCGACGGGGTTGCCCAATAGATTGCTCGTGAATGAGCACTACGTGCGCCCAGAAGAACGCAATGCTCTATCCCGCGGGCGTCCCATTTAGTCTTGCGAAAGAACGCTATGCCGCTGGATTGATCAAGTGTGTGAGGTAGAAGATGGCGGCCGCGACGGCGGCCGAAGCGGGAATGGTCAACACCCAGGCCCAGACAATGCGGGTCGCCACGCCCCAGCGAACGGCGGATAGACGCTGCGTGGTGCCGACACCGATGATTGCTCCGGTAATTGTGTGAGTGGTAGAGACGGGAATTCCAGCGAGTGCGGTACCGAACAAAGTAATGGCCCCGGCAGTCTCGGCGCAAAAACCGCCGACCGGCTTAAGCTTGGTGATCTTGCTGCCCATGGTGTGAACAATCTTCCATCCGCCGAAGTAGGTCCCGGCGGCAATTGCTGCGTGAGCGCACAGGATAATCGGCCAGTGATAGTGGCCCCAGTCATGTTTGATGTCGTACTCGGAGATGATGTGCCCGGTGAAGAGTGCCCCGGCTATGATGCCCATGGTCTTCTGCGCGTCATTGCCCCCGTGACCGAGCGAATAGGCAGCAGCAGAGACCAACTGGAGCTTACGAAACCAAGTATCAACTTGCCGAGGTGCTTTGTGCTGAAAGATCCAAAACGTTGCAACCATGAAAGAGAAGCCAAGCACGAAGCCCAGCACGGGAGCCACGAAGATAAAGATGATGGTCTTGGTCCAGCCTCCAGGAATGATGACGCTGAGGCACGTGCTCCAACCGTGCAGAATGCCGGCGCGAGCGATCCCCGCTCCCGCGTAGCCTCCAATAAGCGCGTGGGAAGAGGAGGTCGGCAGACCCAGCCACCAGGTCAGCAGATCCCAAGCGATGGCGCCCAGGAGCCCGGCCAGCACTACATACTGGGTGACGATGCTGAGATCGATCATCCCCCTGCCGATAGTTTTTGCAACCGCAGTGCCGAGCAGGAAGGCGGCGACGAAGTTAAAAAATGCCGCCCAGACCACAGCCAGCTTGGGCGAGAGCACGCGGGTGGAAACTACAGTGGCGATGCTGTTTGCGGCATCGTGGAAACCATTGATGAAGTCGAAAGCCAGAGCCACCACACAGGTGACAATGACCAAAATCAGTCCAGTGTTCAAGACGTACCTCTAGCGGAGACGCAGCGCGTCCTTCAATGTGGGCCGTTGCTCAGGCGCTCTTTAGTACCACGGTTTCCAGCACGTTGGCTACGTCCTCAGCCTTGTCGGTGGCCATTTCCAGAACTTCGAGCAATTCCTTGTGCTTAATGAGTTGGATAGGATTGGCTTCCGTTTCGAAGAGACGCCCGATGGCGGCGCGGGTGATGCCATCGGCTTCATTCTCCAACCGATTGACCTCGACACAATATTTGAGCAAGGCGTCGCCTTTCTCAAGGAGAGCGACAGCCTTAGCAAGTTCTTCAGCCTGACGAAAAATGATGGTCGCGAGTTCGACAGCCTGGGCGGGCGGGTTCGTGATTTTGTAGGTAATGAGGCGATCGGCCGCCGCATTGATGAAATCGAGTACGTCATCGAACGAACTTGCCAGAGCGTGTATGTCTTCGCGGTCGAAGGGGGTGATGAATGACGAGTTTAGCTTGATGAAAACGGCGTGAGCAATGTCGTCGCCCTTGTGCTCGGTACCTTTGATCTTCTGGACTACGTTGGAGACGTCGGTATAATCCTGGAGCAGATCGCGTAACTGGCGCGCTCCAATGGTGAGATTTTCCGCCATCTCTGCAAAGAGGTCGAAGAACTTGGTTTCGCGTGGGATGAAGCGGACCATAACGGCGGAGAAATCTCCTAGGGGCTAGCAGGTGAACTGATAACCTTCATGATTTTGTAATCTTCTATACATCAGAATGTAACAATTGAATATCGCATCTCGGGTCCAGCGCCGTCAATCGAGAGTGGGAAAGGGAGTGCATCAGCGGCCTCCGCGGACAAGAGACCAAGACGGAGGGGAAAGGCGCATACCCGATCGCCAGCTTTACCTGGTGGATGAGTGCACATCAGCGATGAACGTCGGCGCGTCTCAGGATGCTATGCGGTATGATGTTTAGGGAAGCTACAACAATGGGCACAGCTTAGACAGCGGCTCAGAGACCTCGTTTGCAGAGCTAATCGAACAGGAATAACCTTCCACCAGAACATCAGCGGAGGCCAGCCGTTGCAGCGTCTGTTTGAAACAACGAACGAATGCTGACCAAGGGGTCCAATTTATGAGCACTCTCCGCGTTGGCTACGAGTTGGTCTACGAATGTCCGCAGCCGACACCAATGATTTTGATGTTGAACATCCACCCTACCCGCGTCGACGACATCATTGTGCCGGACCAATTGACCACTACTCCCTCGGCGCCCATCGCCAACTACTATGACGCCTTCGGCAACCGGTGCAGCCGAATCGTCGCGCCGGTAGGTGAGATTCGGATTTCAGCTGATGGCACCATAAGGGATTCGGGCGTTCCAGATCTCGTTGCCGGGTGGGCGCAGCAGCAGCCAGTGCAGGACTTGCCGCAAGAAGTTCTGGTATACCTGATGGGTAGCCGATATTGCGAAACCGATCGGCTTTCTGAACTGGCCTGGAACTTCTTCGGTCATTCCCCGACCGGCTGGGGACGGGTTCAGGCTATTTGTGATTTCGTCCATAGCCACATTGCGTTTGGCTACGAGTACGCCAATTCGACGAAATCCGCCTCGGAGGTGTTCAACCAACGCCAAGGCGTCTGCCGCGACTTCGCACATCTTGCGATCACTTTCTGCCGGTGCATGAATATCCCGGCTCGCTATTGCACCGGCTACCTGAGTGACATCGGGACAATGCCGCCGTACGGTCCGGGGGATTTTGCCGGTTGGTTTGAAGCGTATCTAGGCGGCCAATGGTACACATTCGACCCCCGAAACAACATGCCACGCATGGGTCGTGTACTGATGGCCCGAGGGCGCGATGCAGCCGATGTTCCGATCAGCAATACGTTCGGCCTCAACACGCTGAAGAGTTTCAAGGTCTGGACAGATGAAGTGTCCGAAGCCTCTCGGTAGCCAGTCTCAAGCACTAGATTCCTATGAGCATCTCGGCTTCTTCGCCGGGGCGCCCGTCTTCGGGCCTCTCGGCCGAAGAGACGCAACTTTGCTTATCTGACCTATAAGATATTTCAATAAGCGGGCACGCTACAGAGTGTCAGAGCATGGCCTAAGATAAAAACAGGTGCTTAGTGCAATTCGATTCCTATCAGGTCATGAGCTTTCACGATGAGATGTTTGCTGCTGACGGCGGGGTACGCCCGGAAGCACGTATGTTGCTGGATACGATTGAATCGCTTGAAGAAGGTCAATTTCTGAGTTGCCAGAAAGCTGCGGAGCGGCTGCTCCTGGAACTTGGCATCACCTTCAACGTTTACGGCCAATCTGCCGGAACGGAGCGAATCTTCCCTTTCGATCTTATCCCGCGCATCGTCTGCGCTAAAGAATGGGAATGGATTGAACGCGGGCTCATACAGCGTATCCACGCACTCAACGAATTCATCGACGATATCTATCACGAACAGAAGATTCTGAAGGACAGAATCATACCGGAAGAAGTCATCCGCTCAGCTGCCTTCTACCGTCCCCAGTGTCACGGAATCAATCCCCCACAGCGAGTCTGGTGTCACATCACCGGCACCGATCTGGTGCGCCACAGCGACGGCCAGATCTATGTCCTCGAGGACAATCTGCGCGTACCTTCCGGTGTGTCCTATGTGCTGGAAAACCGGGCCATCATGAAGCGCACGTTTCCCCGCGTCTTTGAGGGCCTGCAGGTGCGCCCGGTGGATGATTACCCCAGCAAACTGTTGGAGACCTTGGAGGCGATTGCGCCGCCCGGCACTTCAGGCCAACCGACCGTGGTATTGCTCACTCCGGGAATCTACAACTCTGCCTATTTCGAGCACAGCTTTCTGGCGCGGCAGATGGGGATTCAACTGGTGGAAGGTAGTGACTTAGTAGTGCAGGAGGACGCGGTATGGATGCGTACCACCAAAGGTTTGCGCAAGGTGGATGTGATCTACCGTCGCCTCGACGATGACTTCCTGGACCCAAAGGCGTTCCGTTCGGACTCGCTCTTGGGCGTACCTGGCCTGATGGAAATTTACCGGGCGGGCCGGGTAGCTCTGGCGAATGCACCGGGCAACGGCGTCGCCGACGACAAGGTGGTTTATTCCTACGTGGCCGAGATTATCCGCTATTACGAAGGAGAAGATGCCATTCTGCCCAATGTGCCGACTTTCCAATGCTGGCGGAAACCAGACCTGAATCACGTACTTCAGAATCTGGATACGCTGGTGGTCAAGGCCGCCAACGAATCCGGTGGATATGGCATGCTCGTCGGACCTCATTCCACCGCCCAAGAGCGTGAGGACTTCGCCGTGAAGATTGCGGCGAATCCAAGAAATTATATCGCTCAACCTACACTTTCGCTCTCCAGGGTTCCGACCCTGGTAGAGGATCATTTCGAGGGACGTCACGTCGACCTGCGGCCTTACATTCTCTATGGCAAGGAAATCAACGTGATGCCGGGAGGGCTCACTCGGGTGGCGTTGCGCAAGGGCTCGCTGGTGGTGAATTCATCCCAGGGCGGAGGCAGCAAGGACACCTGGGTACTGGCGGCTACGCAACAGGAAGACACGGCATGATCATTGAATCCCAACCCTTGCTGAGCCGCGTGGCCGAGTCGGTTTACTGGATGGCTCGCTACATAGAGCGCGCCGAAAACGTTGCCCGTTTCATCAGGGTCAACCTTCATCTACAACTCGACCTTCCGCTCGTGGCCGCCAACCAGTGGCAACCGTTGATTGATACCAGCGGAGATGCGGCGGAGTTCAAGGAAAGCTACGGCGAGGCCACGCAAGAAAATGTGATTCGGTTTTTGGCCGTGGACGCAACGAACCCCAATTCGATTTGCTCTTGCCTGCGGGCGGCTCGGGAAAGTGCTCGTTCGGTTCGCGAGACGATTTCGTCGGAAATTTGGGAGCAAATTAACCGGACGTACCTCCAGTTCCAGCCGTACCCGTCGATGTGGGAGCCCGAGCGACTGTCGGAGCGGTTGCGCCACCTTCAATTCAGCTGCCATTTGTTTCAGGGCATCATGGAATCGACGATGAGTCACAACGAGGCTTGGCATTTCATGCGCCTCGGAGGCAGCCTCGAGCGAGCCGACAAGATCTCACGCATTCTGGATGTAAAGTACTTCATCCTGCTACCCTCTACCACTTTCGTCGGTACGCCTTATGACGACCTTCATTGGTCGGCGGTGCTCAAGTCTGTAAGCGGCTTTGAAATGTACCGCAAGAAGCATGGGCGGATCTCACCCCGTGAGATCGTCGATTTCCTGGTATTAGACTGCGATTTTCCCCGCGCAATACACCACTGCATTCATAGTGCAGACGAATGCGTACATGCCATCACAGGCACTCGCATGGGATCTTTCCGTTACCCTTCCGAGCGGCTGATGGGCTTGCTTCGTGCCGAGTTGGACTTTACCTCGGTAGATCGCATCATCAGCGACGGTCTTCACGAATATCTCGACGATTTACAGGTGAAAATGAACGCAATCGGCAACAACCTTCACCTTGATTTTTTTGCATTGCTCTCGCAAACCAAGGACGCTTCGATCGCAGGCGAAAGCTAATGGGGATTCGCGTCGCGCTTCATCACAAGACAATCTATGAATACGACCGACTGGTCGAGCTTTCGCCGCAGGTCGTGCGCCTTCGCCCTGCACCGCACAGCCGGACCTTGGTATCGAGCTACTCGCTGCGCATTGAGCCCGAAGATCATTTCATAAACTGGCAGCAGGATCCGCACGGCAACTTCCTGGCCCGCTTGGTCTTCCCGAATCCGACCCGCTACTTCTCTATGGAAGTGGACCTGGTAGCGGAGATAGCGGTTATCAACCCGTTCGATTTTTTCCTCGAGCCGGAGTGCCAGAATTTTCCATTTCGCTACGGATCCAGTGAGCAGCGTGAACTCGCGCAGTTCCTGGAAAGACTGCCCGCTGGTCCTCGCCTCCAAGCATTTCTGGCTGGCGTCGACCGAAGCGAGACTCGGACCATCGATTTTCTGGTTCACCTCAATTCCCGGCTAAGTAGTGAAATCCGCTACTTGGTTCGGATGGCGCCCGGAGTCCAGAGCGCGGAAGAAACGCTTGAACTGGCAAGCGGTTCCTGCCGTGATTCCGCCTGGCTGCTGGTGCAGATCCTGCGTCACCTGGGGCTGGCGGCGCGTTTTGTCTCTGGATACTTAATCCAGCTTAAACCGGACGTAAAACCACTGGAGGGCCCTGCGGGAGCGACGGCGGACTTTACCGACCTGCATGCCTGGGCCGAAGTCTACCTGCCCGGAGCGGGTTGGATTGGTCTGGACCCGACCTCAGGACTGCTGGCGGGCGAAGGACACATTCCTCTGGCAGCAACTCCCGATCCCGCGTCTGCCTCACCGGTAACCGGACTGGTGGGCCCTTGTGAAGTGGAATTCCATCACGAAATGTATGTTACCCGCATTCACGAGGACCCGCGCGTTACCAAGCCGTACACGGACGAGGAGTGGCAACGCATTATCGATCTCGGGGAGCGCATCGACGCTGAACTTACTGCCGGCGACGTTCGACTCACCATGGGTGGTGAGCCGACCTTCATCTCCATCGACGATATGGACGGTGAAGAGTGGAATACCTCTGCTCTGGGTCCTGCCAAACTCCGTCTTGCCAGTGAGTTGTTGCAGCGTCTGCGCAACCGGTTTGCCCCAGGCGGTCTGCTCCATTTCGGTCAGGGCAAATGGTATCCCGGAGAATCGCTTCCCCGCTGGGCATTTGGCTGCTACTGGCGAACCGACGGCTTGCCGCTTTGGCGCGATCCGCAGTGGGTGGCAGATCCGGCTCGCGACTTCGCCTTCGGAAGCGGCGAGGCGCAGCAGTTTGCAAAGGAATTGGCGCAGGGGCTCGGGGTGAATCCTGAGGCAGTGATGGCGGCTTACGAAGACCCTCTTGCCTATGTGCTCAAGGAGCGCCAGCTTCCGGTAAACGTTGATCCCCTGACCAACAACCTCGATGACCCCGAAGAACGCGAACGGCTTCGCCGCGTATTTGAGCGCGGTCTCGGACAGCCCGCCGGGTTCGTGCTGCCACTCAAACGCGTCATCGGCAAGAGCGGCCCAGAGTGGCAGACGAGTTTGTGGATGCTCCGCTCCCGCCATTTGTTTCTGATCCCGGGTGATTCGCCCGTTGGCTACCGGCTCCCCTTGGAGTCGTTGCTCTGGGAGCAGCCCGAGCAGAGACAACAGGTATGGACACTGGACCCGATGGCCCCTACCGCTCCCCTGCCTGTACCGCAGCGGGCGCAGCGCAGCCTGGAAGCCGCTTCATTCACTCCCGGCGCTGCGATGGGAGCCGTGGCCCGCACTGCGCTGGCCTTCGAAGTGCGCAAGGGGCGTCTCTGCATATTCCTCCCCCCAGTCAGTTCGGCGGATGATTATGTGGAACTGGTCAGCGCCATTGAGGATACCGCGGCAAAACTTGAAATGCCTGTAACGGTCGAAGGCTACGCGCCACCGAATGACGCTCGCCTGCGCGTGCTCAGGGTAACGCCCGATCCAGGCGTCATCGAGGTAAATGTACAGCCTGCCGCTAGTTGGCGCGAACTTGTCGACAATACCGTCACGCTATACGAAGAGACGCGCCTGAGCCGCCTGGGCACCGAAAAGTTCATGGTGGATGGCCGCCATACCGGCACCGGCGGTGGCAACCACTTGGTGCTTGGTGGCCCCACGCCCGCCGACAGCCCGTTTCTCCGCCGTCCCGATCTTTTGAAAAGCCTCCTCGGATACTGGCTGAATCACCCCTCGCTCTCCTATCTCTTTTCGGGGGTTTTCATCGGCCCCACTAGCCAGGCTCCGCGCGTGGATGAAACCCGCGCCGACGCAGTCTACGAGCTTGAGATTGCATTCAACCAGCTCAGCCGCGGTAATGCCGGCGAGCTTCCGCTGTGGCTTGTGGACCGTGTCTTCCGCAATCTTCTGGTCGATGTCACCGGCAATACGCATCGCGCCGAGTTCTGCATCGATAAGCTTTATTCTCCCGATAGCGTCACAGGAAGATTGGGACTTGTCGAACTGCGTGCCTTTGAGATGCCCCCACATGCGCGCATGAGCCTGGCGCAGCAACTATTGGTTCGTGCGCTGGTGGCGCGTTTCTGGCGCCAGCCTTATGAGGAAGCGCCGATCCGATGGGGCACCCGCCTGCACGACCAATTCTTGCTTCCCTATTTCGTGGAGCAGGATTTTACCGGGGTCATTGCGGAGTTGCAGCGGGCAGGTTATCCGCTCGAAGCTGATTGGTTTGCTCCTCATTTGGAGTTCCGATTCCCCGTCTTCGGGCGGGTGTGCTACGGTGGCATTGAAATCGAACTCCGCCAGGCCATCGAACCCTGGTACGTGCTGGGCGAAGAACCTGGCGCCAGCGGAACAACTCGTTACGTGGATTCGTCACTCGAACGGATGCAGGTGCGGGTGCGAGGTCTTGTCGCCGAGCGCTTTGCGCTTACGTGCAACAACCAACGACTGCCACTTCATCCAACCGGGACGCATGGGGAATTCGTATGCGGCGTACGGTACCGGGCGTGGCAGCCACCACACTGTCTGCATCCCACAATTCCGGTGCATACGCCGCTGGTCTTCGATGTGATCGATCTGTCAGCGGGTCGCTCAATCGGAGGATGCACATATTACGTGGCCCACCCCGGCGGGCGAAGCTATGATACGATCCCGGTTAACTCGAACGAGGCCGAAGGACGGCGATTGGCACGCTTTTTCGCTTCCGGGCATACGCCGGGGCCGTTGGCCGTGCCGCCGCTCGATCCAAACCCCGAGTTCCCGGTGACGCTGGATCTGCGGCGCGCGCATCGTTAAGGGGCATGCAATAGGGGGAATCCACTGCAAAATGGCCGTGTAAGATCGGGGCGTTCAAGATCGGCTGAGACGGGGAGCCAGTGGCGCTATGCCTCCGTCGAGGGGCATTGGGACGAGGCTTTGATGCCATCCGGCTTTCCGCGCCGCCACTGGCGGGAACTTGCGGTCGCCATTGCGCGCATGGGACCGAGCGAACTAAGCCGCTCGTGGCAAACCGGCCAGCAACTCTTGCGAGCCAACGGCACTTCGTACAATGTGGATGGCGATCTGCATGGGAGCGAACGTTCTTGGCCGCTGGACCCCGTCCCCCTGATCATCGCCGAAAATGAATGGGCCCAAATAGAACGGGCGGTCATACAGCGAGCCACATTGCTTAACGCCACCCTGGTGGATCTCTACGGGCAGCAGCGACTCCTACATGAACATCATTTCCCTCCGGCGCTGGTCTTTGCGAATCCGCATTTCTTGCGACCCTGCCACGGTATTAAACCCCGCGGCGGCGTGTACCTGCATTCGTATGCGGTAGATCTGGCACGTTCACCCGATGGACAATGGTGGGTGACATCCGATCGGACGCAGGCGCCCTCGGGCATTGGCTACACCTTGGAAAATCGGTTAGTGAGCGCCCGCACGCTTTGCAACGTGTTTAGCACTTGCCGCGTCCGGCAACTGGCCCGCTTCTTTGACCGAAGGAGGGACGCACTGCTGAGTTTGGCGGCAAATGAACAGACCAACCCTCGCATTGTGCTACTGACCTCTGGACCACATAGTGAGACATATTTTGAACATTCGTTTCTTGCCGGCCATTGGGGCTTCCCTCTGGTGGAAGGCGCCGACCTAACGGTGCGCGACAACCGTGTCTATCTGAAAACGCTAACCGGGCTCGAGCCAGTGGATTTAATTGTGCGCCGTCTTGACGACGGCTTCTGCGACCCGCTGGAATTGCGCGGCGATTCGGTGCTCGGCGTACCGGGTCTGGTGCGAGCCGTGCGAAGTGGAACTGTAGTAATAGACAATGCGCTAGGCACTGGATTGCTGGAAATCCCTGCCCACATGGCGTTCATGCCTGAAGTCTGCCGCCATCTGCTTGGAGAGGAACTGCTGCTACCCTCGGTGGCCACCTGGTGGTGCGGGGATGCAGAATCCCGGCGCTATGCGCTCGAACATCTCGACGACTTGGTAATCAATCCCTCTTTCCCCCGCTCTCGCCAACAGATGGAGACTCCCGCGTCCATGGATGCGGCGTCTCGCAAGAAACTGATCGCCAGAATCGAAGCGCGACCGGAGCAGTTTGTAGCTCAGCAGCAGATCGCTCTTTCCTCGGCACCGGTTTACACCGAGAGCGGAATCGCGACGCGCCACGTCGTGCTAAGAGTTTTTGCCGCATGGGATGGAGAGACCTACACTGTGCTGCCCGGAGGGCTGACTCGGGTCTCGCAAGAAGAAAGCTCCCCGGCAGTTTCCCTTCACCGCGGAGGCGGGACCAAGGACACATGGGTACCCGGTGGCTCGGGAGAGCCTGCTGTCATCTCACGCTCAGTATCGGGATCAATCGCTGCCCATCCTAGCTGGACGAACCTTCCCAGTAGGATTGCCGATAACCTATTCTGGCTCGGCCGCTATGCTGAACGCTTGGAAGACCGGGTACGCCTGATACGAGCTCTGCTACCGGCACTCTCGGGCGAAGAGGATTTTGGGCGCACCGCTACTGTTGAACCAGTCGTCCAACTTCTGACCGGTCTGGAATATCTGCCGCCTGAAGTCTCCGGCGCTTCTCTTGGAGAGCAGTTGTGGCAGGTGCAACGCTTGTTGGCTAACATGGTTCGCGACGAGAGCCGGCCCATCGGCCTCGGGTGGAATCTCAAGCAGATGCGCCGGGTCGCCCTGCACCTGAAGGAACGGCTTTCCGCCGACACCTGGCGAGTACTCCAGAAGATTCAAACCGATTTTTCAATGAGTATTCCCACGGATCCCAACCAGCGTTATATCTCCGAGATGAATTTGCTCGACAGTTCCATCGTGACACTCTCGGCTTTTGTCGGCCTGGTGATGGAGAATACGACCAGGGGCCCTGGATGGCATTTTCTTGAAATCGGGCGGCGCCTGGAACGCGCCCGCCATATGGCCGACCTGTTGCAAGCTGGCGTGGCTGAAGCGCCGGAGGAGATGGAGCCATATCTTCGTATGTTGCTTTACATCGCGGATAGCTCTATCACCTACCGCACTCGCTACCTCACCGCCCTGCGCACCGATCTGGTACTCGATCTTCTCCTCGTCGACGAGTCCAACCCTCGCTCACTCATTTTTCAGCTCGCCGATCTTCTCAAACACCTTGATCAACTGCCGAAGTACAACGACGTTGCCTGTGATTTGGAGAAAGAATTGGTATCCAAAGCTATTTACACAGTCCGCGCAACGCCAATGGTAGAGTTGTCGAAGAGAGACAAGAATGGCCACCTCGGGGCACTGGCTGAACTGCTCCGCCAAGTGAAGTCGGATATGTTTGATCTGTCTGACGCGCTCGCCACTCACTATCTGAGTCCTGTTGTCTCCTCGCACTTTGTGTCGTCCCGGTGAGAACCTCCATGCTCTATTCTGCTACCCACATCACCCGCCACCTCTATGAATCACCGGTTTCTCGGTCTGTCAACGAACTACGCCTCACTCCGCGCTCGCTCCCCGGTCAACAGCTCCGGGATTTTGATATTTACATCCAACCCGAACCGGCAACCTTTCAACGCAGAAAAGACTATTTCGGAAACGATGTAATTACGGTCGCAGTCTTTGGAGCACACAGCCGTTTCGTGATCGAAGCCAAGAGCGTGGTAGAAGTGTGCATCCCGCCATTTGAATCCGCTTCTTCCATCGCTTGGGAGGAGGCTCGCGAACTTATTGCCTCCCATCCCGATGACGAATCCCTTGAGGCTCTCGAATTCGTCTTCGATTCTCCATACGTCTCCACCGGCCCTGAGTTCGCCGAGTTCGCGCGGTCGACCTTTACTCCCCGGCGCCCGTTGGTGGAGGCTCTGAAAGAACTTTCTCATCGGATCTACAGCGAATTCAAGTATCGGCCGCAATCCACTTCGATTGATACGCCTCTCCTCGAGGTGCTGCGCAAACGGCAGGGAGTCTGTCAGGATTTCGCACATGTAATGATCAGCGCTCTTCGGTCGTTGCGCCTGGCGGCTCGATACACCAGCGGATATCTGCGCAGCAGCCCCGGAAGTCACGGAGCCGAAGCCTCTCATGCTTGGGTATCGGCCTTCGTCCCAGGGAGTGGATGGTTGAGTTTCGATCCCACAAATGACGTTATGCCTTCCGATCAGCACGTGATCCTAGCTTGGGGCCGGGACTACAGCGATGTGACGCCGGTGAAGGGTATCGCAGTTGGAGGGGGCTGCCACACCCTGGAAGTCGAGGTCACGGTACAGCCGGTCGAAACCACGTGAGCGGAAAAGACAGAGATGGTACACAACGGGTACATCATATCTTTGTCTGCAACGTACTTACACTGACTTGGTGCGGTATATTTCCTTCCATGTCATTGTGAGTCACAGTAGAGGGCTTCAAAACTTCCTCCCACTACCCTGTTCTGTCCCAGATCCAAGCCAAGTGATTCATCTAACCGCCGAAGTCTTCTTGATTCGGATCGAGAGGCTCCATCTTCAAATCCGGAACCAGTGGTTCATTGATGCAATGCAAGCGTTTTGCCGATGTCTTCAATACGTCTTACGCTGTGGAGTTTATGGAGATCAACAACCGGTTTATCGCGAGACAGGCCATCTTGGACAGCCAATCGCAGTGCATTGGCTACGAACTCCTGTACCGTGCTGCGAATCAGGAGCGCGCAGTCTTTGATGACGCCGGACAAGCGTCGCTGCAGGTATTTGACAGTGCCCATCTTTTTGGCATCGAGGCTCTGTGCGGAAAATCGAAGGCCTTTGTGAATTGCACGCGTGAAACGCTTCTTAGCGATATTATCAACGTGCTCCAGCCAAACCACACTGTTCTAGAAATTTGTGAGAGTGTTCCGCCTGACGCAGATCTACTGAAAGCCTGTGCGAGGTTGAAAACGTCAGGCTATATGCTTGCGCTGGACAACTTCGTGCCCGGCGAGACTTCCAATGCATTCCTCGCATTGGCCGATATCGTCAAGATTGAAATGCGATCGGTTTCACCAGAGGTTGTGGCGTTTGTCCTGGAGCGGATTAGCCTTGGAACAAAACTGCTTGCCGAGCGCGTTGAGACAAGGGATGAATATGACACGGCCCGGAGTCTTGGCTTCGAGCTCTTCCAAGGATTCTACTTTTGCAAGCCACAGGTAATGGCAACCAAGGAATTGTGTCCTTCTCGGATCAGTAATCTCCGTTTGTTGCAGGCGACTGTAAACGAAGGCATCAACTACTCCGAATTAGAAGCGATTATCAAGCAGGACGCCGCTCTGTGCTTTCGATTATTGAGGTTTGTCAACTCGGTGGAATTCTGCCTCCACTCCAGCGTTCAATCCATACGACATGCGTTTGCGCTCCTGGGAGAGCGCAACACCCGTCGTTGGGCATTGTTGACGGGTATGGTTATGTCGGCCGATGACAAGCCACCGGAACTTCTTCGTTGCGCCCTGCTTCGGGCAAAGCTGATGGAGATAATTGCGCCACAGGCAGCTTGTAGCGAGTACGAAGGCTTCCTGTTAGGACTGCTGTCGCTGATGGCGGTGATTCTCGATTCGCCCTCGATTGCGAGCCGGCTTGAGATTCCGGGTACCGTGAGCGCCGCCTTGGCCGGCAAGGAGGGACGTCTTCATAAACTTCTGGAAGTTGTAATCAGATATGAGCGGTCTGAGTGGGAAGAATGCGAGGCTCTCGCCAAAAGTTTGAAACTCGGCGAGTCCGAACTGAGCACCGCATATGTTCAAGCCATAGAATGGGTGTCGAAAATTCCGGTTTAGGGGCAACTCGGCTCGGAAATAGCGTTGGTGGGGCACTCTTTTTTCATTCAGGCTGGCCCCACTCGCGCGGGCAATCCGATATGCCTTAGAATGTCTAAAGAGCAGAAGAGTGTGTTCGGATAGGGTTCCCCGGACGTGGCCGGAAGGTTGGCGCTGTCTGCTCTGAGTCCCTTTAAAAGACCTCTTTCATGACGATGCCTCCTCTCAATGTGATGTCGCTGATCACCTCGGTCGCCGGTGCGATCGCGGTTATGGTTTGGCGGGTTCGAGAATCGCGCACTGCCGTCTCGGCGAAGAAGATCATCATTCCGCCTCTAGGAATGGCAACGGGATTCTCGATGTTCGTTGTACCCGCGTTTCGCGTTCCATGGAGTTGGGCGGGCATAGCGTTCCTGGGAGGGGCGATCGGGCTGGCTTATCCGTTGCTGCGGACTTCACGTCTTGTACGCGAAGGCGAGACCGTGATGGCGCAGCGATCGCACGCATTCTTCGCCGTCATTATCCTGCTCGCCGGAATTCGCATTGCGGCGCGCGGCTATCTGGATACGGTTCTTTCTGTGCAGCAAACGGCGGCGCTTTTTTTCATTCTGGCATTCGGCATGATCCTGCGCTGGCGGACTCAGATGTTCTTCCAATACCGAGCCCTTATCAACCAGCCACGTTCCTCGTCCTGAACTCACCATAGCTGCCCGCTCGGGGTTTGCTATTCCCCCAACCACCGCAAACTGACCGCTGCGGGCGGCAGGCGAGCTCGGTACTACAGAGTTACTGGTGAGCTTACAATTCGTTGAGTCTTTGCTCCTCCGAGGCCTTCCTTTCTCTGAAAATTCACAATCAGGCCGGATGTCTTTCACAACCTGAGCCCGCACAGTATTTCGCAGTGAGCGGCCTGGCAAATCGGACGATAACCATTGTAATAGCAATACATACAAAACTTGACACGTACTCACGCAGCCTACCGAGTCGCAAGTCTCTAGGGTCTTTCGCCGACAAGCCCTACGTACATACGGTCTAAGTCTCTAAGCAGAAGCGCTGATATCGCACCAGTAACTACCGACGTAAGCTCAGCCAAGTTCAAAACACCCCAGGGAGGTTGCCTAATGGGCAGAGCGTTGAGTCGGATTGTTTTTTTTGTTGTCGTTGTAGTTGCGTGCACATGTTATCTCGGTTGTGGAGGAAGCAAAAGCTCGGTGGCCACACCACAAACTGCTGCCGGTGTGCCATCCGGCGCTTCGCCAGCCCCAACCACAGCGACCACCGCTACCCATCACATTTTTGTCATGTCTGAGGAAAATACCAGCTATGGCTCGGTGGTAGGCAACACCAGCCAGATGCCCTATCTCAACAGCTTGATCTCCAAAGGCACGTTGTGGACGAATTTTTATGCTAATCAGCATGGGTCGATGCATGCTTATATCGAGACCCTGAGCGGCACGGCGTTCAATTGCAGCGGAAACGATTGTGGTGCCAGCGGGGCGCTCACCGGGCCCAGCTTGATGGACGTGATGGACGCCAAAGGGATGGCCTGGAAAGGCTACTTCGACGGTTTAAGCAGCTGCGGCCAGCTTGCGCCTCAGTCCACAAACTGGATCATTAACCCGGACTCGAATGGCGCACAGAACTACTATCAGCGCCACGCCGGATTCCCTTGGTATGCAGTGGGCACGGCAACCGCGGCAACCTGTAAGAATGGTGGAAACGGCTGGTGGCCGATGAGCCAGTTCACCACCGATCTTGCCAACCAGTCCTTCGGATACTTGAATTGGATCACTCCGGATGGAACCAGCGACGGACATGACGGCACCTTGCTGCAGATGGATGCATTCATACAGAAGTGGGTGCCACAACTCTTGGCGTCGAGTTATTTCCAGCCCGGCGGCGACGGCATTCTAATCATCTGGTGGGACGAGGCCGCCTTGAGCGACGTAAGCTGTGGTGGACCCGATGGGACTAGCTGCGGCGGGAAAATCCCCATGGCCGTGATCGGGCCGGGAATTAAAGTCGACAACCAGGATCCGACTTCGTCGAACCATGACAGTGTGTCGCGGTTTATTCAACAACAACTCGGATTGACTCCCAGCTTGGGCGCTAGCGTCAACGTACCGGATTTCACAAATACGCTTGAATAATCCTTTAATGACGCAATATCGAGCGACCCATCCAGTCATCGAGGTTGCCAGCTAGATCAGTGAAATTCCACTGCGGCCATCCCGGCACAACGTTTCCGCCGGGTTGGCCGCAACAAGTTTGAACCCTGACGAACTCTAGCCCAGTGCATCTGCGCAGTGCCTATCAGTTGAATCAACCGCCATCGCTATCCCCCACGCAAAGCGAAGCTGCTTAGTCCTGTAACTTGCCAGAGAGATAAGCGTCGTAAGCGGTCAGGTCCAGCAGGCCGTGCCCGCTGAGGTTGAATAGGATGACTTTCTTGCGACCTTCCTCGCGGGCTTTTATCGCCTCATCGATGACGGCGCGAATGGCGTGCGCCGATTCGGGCGCCGGCACCAGCCCCTCGGTGCGGGCGAAGAGCACGGCAGCCTCGAATACCGGAGTCTGCGGATAGGCGACCGCTTCCAGGAGTCCTAGTTTATAGGCGTGGCTCACGGCTGGCGACATGCCATGATAACGCAGGCCACCGGCGTGAATAGACGGCGGCATGAAGTCGTGACCAAGCGTGTACATAGCCATCAGCGGCGTCATGCCAGCGGTGTCGCCAAAATCGTAACGCAGCTCGCCCTTGGTCAGCGACGGGCAGGACGCAGGCTCCACGGCAAGAATGCGATAGGGTTTGCCCTCGGTAATTTTCTTCCGAATGAATGGGAAGGCGAGGCCAGCAAGGTTGCTGCCGCCGCCGGCGCATCCGATCACAATGTCAGGCTCCTCGCCAGCCTGCTCCATCTGCTGTATCGATTCCTCGCCGATCACCGTCTGGTGAAGACAGACGTGGTTGAGCACGCTGCCGAGCGAATACTTCGTGCCGGGATGTGTGACTGTGTTCTCGATCGCCTCGCTGATGGCAATACCAAGGCTGCCAGCGCAGTTCGGGTCCTCGGCGAGCCGCTTGCGTCCGAACTCTGTTTGGTCGCTCGGGCTGGGACAAACCGTGGCGCCGTAGGTCTGCATCAGCAGGCGGCGATAGGGCTTCTGATCGTAGCTGACGCGGACCATCCAGACAGCACATTCGAGCCCGAAGAGTTGGCAGGCCAGTGCAAGCGACGTACCCCATTGGCCAGCGCCGGTCTCAGTGGCGAGACGGCGGGTACCCGCGAGTTTGTTGTAATAGGCCTGCGGAACCGCGGTGTTCGGTTTGTGGCTCCCTACCGGACTCGAGCCTTCGTACTTATAGTAAATGTGCGCGGGCGTGTTCAGCGCCTTCTCCAGACGAACAGCGCGAAGCAGCGGTGTGGGTCGCCAGAGCGCATAGACGTCGCGGACCTCTTCGGGAATCTCGATCCAACGTTCCGGGCTCATCTCCTGAGCGACGATGTTCTCAGGAAAGATGGCGTACATGTCGGCCGGAGTGATGGGCTGACGAGTGCCTGGATGGAGAGGAACGGGCATGGGCTCGGAGAAATCCGCGAGCAGGTTGTACCAATGATGAGGAATCGAGGACTGCGGCAATGTAAAACGAGTCTGCATGGTTTGCCTAACCTTCATCTTTATTGGAATTACCTGAGAGTAGTTGAACAACTTTGGCGGGTCAATGTTTTTGGGAACGCAGCGGCTGCAACGGGGCGTTTCACTACGAACGGTCAAGCATTTTTTAACACTATCTACTGGATAGGCTGGTCTGTCACAGAGGCAATCGCCGTAAGGTTGTAGCGGATCACGCCGGAAATGTCGCTATAGAAATAACGTTGCCCACTCTGACCGAAGGTAGCGGGATTCGCACTGACCGTGTAGCTTCCGATCGGGTTGGGCCCACTAGCGGCAATGTTGAAATCGTATCCACTCTTCTGGCAAGGAACCGTGCCTACGCCAGTAGGGCAGCCCAAAACGATGTCAAGCAGGATCGCGTTCGTCGAACTCGCGTTTGTATTGTTCGCGTTGCCCGGTCCCAGCGTACTCAGGTTAGGTGCGAAGCCAAAGGTCGGGTACGTCGAAGTGTAGGCGACTTGGGCCGATTCGATGTTGCGCAGAGAAGCTACGGCCGACGCCTCATTTGCGGCCATACGCGAGCGCAGAAAATTCGGGACGGCAATCGCTGCGATGATCAGAATGACCGCCACAACGAGAAGAAGTTCGATCAGCGAGAAACCCTTCTGTTTACGCATTCGACTGTCTCCCTTTGTCCCGTTGGAACAATTTCCACGCCTCGCAAGGTGGGGTCATTGTTGCACTATTCACGATTTGGATGCGAAAGGAGAGCCCTATCTGGCATCGATACCGGGTATTCCGTTTACTGTGGTAACCACAAATAGGTTACTATTGTCATTGCAATCTATTACGATCTGTCTAAACCTCGGTCCCACTCGTGGGTATGTTGTGCTACTGATTGGCCTTATAGGCCAATCAGTGAACGGAGAAACTTGGTTACTCAGCTTGGCCGCGGCTTAATTTCTTCGACAGTGCAACTTTTTAGTGTTGCTCACCATCTACTCAGATAAGCGAATTACCACCGGGCGTTTTTCCGCAAACTCGGCAGTCGGCTCGTCGCGCTGCCCCTTCAAGAGTTGTTGAGACCTTCCAAACTGAAGTATCCCCCTCTCTTACCCGCCAAAACTCCCGCCCGAGGTGTGCCCAGTCGTTCCAGGGCGATCAAGCGATAGGTCCATAACAGCGACACGGTTCTCGTTTCGTGCGAAGAAAATCTGCATTTGTGATTCACATCCTAGCGTGAATCCTGATATCCCACTATTCTACTCATAAGAACTACTCTTCCCGATGCCTTCCGCTGTTTTTCTTGAAGGCATCACACAGCTCCCCCCAGTACCACGGAAGGCATCTACTATGCGTTCAGATATCGTTTTTGATGCACTAGCAACAAAGAATCGCTTTGTGTTGTGCCACGAAGCATTTAAAGCTATTCGCTTGCTTCACAAAAGCAATACTCGCATTGAGGATACGACCAACGACGCGCTCATGCGCCTTGCTGGTGCGGAGCGACACGAATTAATCGAGTCGGAAGATGCAGCACCTGTTCCACCTTCATCCTAGCTTTCCTTAGGATTTGATTCGACCAACAAACTCGGCAAGGCGAATGGTTTTCACCGTCGCCCGGCGAGTCCGCGCCCATCATCCTTGCTGCACTTCCTCTCAGTCGCATGCGCCTCTTCTCTTTTTCTCTTTTCTTTATATTTTCCAGAAACTACCGCCAAAAGAAAGGGCGGCCCGAAGGCCGCCTTCCCGTAGCTTTAGACGTGAATTTAGAGGACGGTAACGTTCTCTGCCTGCAAGCCCTTCGGTCCCTTGACTACGCTGAACTGCACAGCCTGGCCCTCCGGAAGGCTCTTGAAGCCACTCGCCTGAATCGCCGAAAAGTGCACGAAGACATCCTCGCCATTCTGGCGGCTGATAAAACCAAATCCCTTAGCGTCGTTGAACCACTTTACTGTTCCTTGTTCCATGATGTTTCGTGTTCCTTTTGTAAGTTGAAATCGGCTGAGTGAGTCGGAGGGATTTTGTGTGAGATACGTATTCCGAAGGCGCTTGTTTGTTCGCTCTCAGGGCGCTTCTACCGCTGCGTCCATCCAAATCAGATGCTGTGACGATCATAGCACCCCGAGCAGTGGGTGTATAGGATAGACCAAACATAGTTGAACTATTGTTAAAGGCGACTGAAACAGAGCGAGTGGTTGCCGCGGTGCCGTCACCGAAGATGGGGGCAACCATTGAGCGATCAGGCAATCGTTTAGAAAAGCGAATTTACCTCTCCGGCAATGGTTTACCAGTCTTCAAAGGATTGACTTCAGAGGTACTGACTTTTGCAACGGATTGACTTCGGAGCTACTGATTTCCGCGACAGAAATGCTACAACTTGTGACCGAGCACTTTGCCGAGATCCAATTTGTGCAGTTCGCTGGTGAACGTTTCCAATAAATCAAGGGCGCGACCAGCATCACTGTCCGGATTCGGCAGTGTGCCGCGATTGCGCTCGTTGAATCCCTTCACGGTTTCGCACAGTCGCTCCAGTTCGTCGAGGGCTGCTTGAAGTTTCAGATGCGTCATCTCAGTTTCCTTACTTTCTTAGACGGCGGTGAGCTCTTTCGAGAGTTTCGCTCCCTATGTATCTTATCCGCGCAGAACTCCAAGAATACCATGAGCTCTTGTGGCTCGAATGTCGCAACTTGCATGCGGCTCAAAGCTTCATCGCTGTTCTGCTCGCATGTCTCGGATGCTCCGCACGCAAACTTTTCCGCTGAACTGAACATAAATCCACCTCCGGCAATTGCGGGGCTCCGTGGCGCTGGAGTACGCGAGAGTCCCCACTCTCATTTGGCTGTCATCAGGATTTCGCGTGCCCCACATTCAATCTCTGTGGATACGAAACCCGTCTGAAAGAAAAAGTTGTGGAATGCGGTATACCCGCGGGCGTTGCCGACAACAGCAATGGTCTCTGCTCCTCGATCGATGCCATCCGTGTCGAGTGACGTCAATGTTTCACCAGTGCACAGGCCGCTAGTGCCGCTTGTCCCAGGCTGATACCTCCGTCGTTGGGCGGAACAGCGTGATTGATCCAAATTTCAACCGGATCATTTTTGAACAGCGATTTCAGGTCGTCCATTAGCAACTCGTTCTGGAATACACCGCCGGAGAGGACAACCGTGCCGAGAGCTTGGCCTTGGCACAAGATAATGACCGCGTCTCGCAAGCCTTGGGCTACACCACGCTGAAAGGCTCGAGCTATCTCGGCGGAGTCGCGTCCGGCCAGGCGATCTTCAATCACCGAATAAAGCAGGGGACGAAAATCGAGTTCTCCGGCTGCGAAGGGAAACGGATATGGCTGGGTCAGAGAAGCACGGCGAGCGAGTTGCTCTAACCACATCGCGGCTTGTCCTTCAAACGTGATCTCGCGAGTGAAGCCGAGTAGAGCCGCGGCGCAGTCGAAGAGGCGGCCCATGGAAGTTGTCGCGAAGGTTTGAACGTTGCGGTCTATCAACTGCAGCGCGCTGCGATAACGGTCGGGGAAGAAAAAGGGTGAGGCGGTCATGTCCGGCAAATCGTGTAATTGACTCAGAAATCCGGCCGCAGCCTGAACTGGGTACTGAGCGGCGGCATCTCCGCCAGCAAGAGTGGATTGGCGCAGATGAGCCACGCGCTCGAAACCTTCCATGACACTTCCTACAAAGAACTCGCCGCCCCAGATACCACCGCCGTCTCCGTAGCCGGTGCCATCGCAGCTTACGCCGAGAACGCGCGTATCCCACGCACCGCGTTCGGCAAGCACGGAGGCAATGTGGGCGCGGTGGTGCTGCACCGAGATCGATTCGCAAGCTGGAAGCTTCTCGACGTACGCGCTTGAGGCGTATTGCGGGTGGGAATCGTACACGACGAGAATGTCGCGCCAATCGGCCTCATACATCGAGACGAGATCGTGAATGGTCTGCTGGAAGGCGCGAAAGGCATCGTAGTGTTCCAGATCGCCGATGTGCTGGCTGACGAAGGCCTGACCTTCCACGACCAGCGTGATGGCATTCTTCAGGTCGGCGCCGAGAGCCAGAATCGGACGGTGGGTTGGCAACTGCGCAACCGCGCCGGGTGCATACCCACGGGCACGGCGGAGAATGACCGGGCCAAAGACGCCGGCGCGCGCCACTGAGTCATCGACCCGGCGCGCGATGGGACGCTGGCCGATCAGGAAAGCGTCGGCGATTCCTGAAAGCCGGTGCACGGCGTCCTTGTCTTCGTAAGTAATCGGCTCGCTGGAGCGGTTTGCGCTGGTCATCACCAGAACCGGCGGCGCTCCGGCGGCAAAGAGGAGATGTTGCAAGGGCGTGTAGGGAAGCATGACGCCGAGTTCGCCGTTTTCAAGCGCGACGCCGGACGCGACACTTGACTCCATACTGGATGCAACACCGATGAGCTTCAACTTCGCGGGGGCGAGAACGATTGGGCGGGCAATCGACGTTAGAAGCGTCTCGGCATCCGGCGAAAGCTCAACTAGAGCGCGGGCCGTGCGGAGATTGTTTGCCATCAGAGCGAATGGCTTTTCTTTACGGAACTTGCGCTCACGCAAAGCCTTCACCGAGGCTTCATTGCGGGCGTCGCACGCGAGGTGATAGCCGCCCAGGCCCTTCACGGCGAGGATGTGGCCGGAATTGAGAAGCTCGGCCGCCTTGCGAATGCACTGGTCGGTTCCAAGCACCGCATCCGACGGAAACAGGGAATAGCCGGGGCCGCAAGCGGGGCAGGCCACGGGCTGCGCGTGGAAGCGGCGGTTGGATGGATCTCCGTATTCCGAGGAGCAGTAGGAATCCAGAGGCCAGTCCTTCATCGTGGTTCTGGGGCGGTCATAGGGAAGGCCAAGCACCACGGTATAACGCGGGCCGCAATTGGTGCAGTTGATGTACGGATAGAGGTAGCGCGGATTTGCGGGATCGAAGAGTTCGGTCAGGCATTCGGCGCAGACCGGCAGGTCAGGCGAAATGCGGACGGTGGGCCGCGTACGCCGCTGGCTCTCTCGAATTGTGAATTCATTCAGTCCGACTGGCACGGCAGTCTGGACTTCCAATTCTTCTATGCTGGCGGCGGGCGGAGGCTGCGTTCTGAGGTTCTCGACAAATGCCTGCAATCCCTGTTCTGCGCCCTCCAGGTAGATCTCAACGCCTTCCTCGCCGTTGCGTACCCATCCGCCGAGTTGGTTGGCGAACGCGAGACGATAGACGAAGGGACGAAAGCCGACGCCCTGCACCACGCCGCGTA
This sequence comes from uncultured Acidobacteriota bacterium, assembly GCA_963838135.1. Classification (GTDB taxonomy): domain Bacteria; phylum Acidobacteriota; class Terriglobia; order Terriglobales; family Acidobacteriaceae; genus TOLSYN. The sequence continues at coordinate 1,251,976 of CAWIPV010000001.1, forward strand.
TTCGAATGGTGCAGGCCTGGATGGAGCCAGCTTGAATGGAGCGGGGACTTGCCATCCCTACTCCGAACTCACAACGCAACTGCGGCCTTGCCAGCCTACCTGAATGACTCGTCCGTCTTCGACGAGCAGGGGCACGTTGCGCTGACCGCCGGAGAGTTTGCGCATGCGCTCTCGGGCCATTGCATCCAGTTCGACGTCATACTCGACAAACTTGCAGCGGCGGAACTCGAGCCACTCACGCATCTCCTGCGTGTGTTGGCAGCTTGCGGTGCCGAACAACTCAAGCGTAGCCATGATCGAAGACCTCCAAGGATTCACGGATGAGGTGATAGATGGAAGCTTGCACTTCTTGAATGCGCGGAATGTAGTCGCAGTGGACCACGACGGGGAAATCTGCCAGTTGGCGGCGCAGAATCTCTCCACCGTCATAACCGAGGAGAGCGACGGTGAGCAGCTTGCGCTTGCGGGCTTCTTCCAAGGCCATCACGATGTTGCGCGAGCCGCCGCTGGTTGAGATTCCGATGGCGACATCTTCTGGCCGCGCCTGGGCGATGAGCTGGCGCATAAAAATGAGTTCGGTTCCCACGTCATTGGCAACGGCCGTGATGTTAGCGGGCTCAAGGGCGAGCGAGATTGCAGGAATGCTGCGGTATCCGTGCGGCGGAAGCACGCAATCGATGGCCCAGTCGTTGGCGTCGGTGGCCGAGCCGCCGTTGCCGAACAGGATCAGCTTTCCGCCACGCAGCAGACGCTCGCGGATGGCAAGGGCCGTACTGCTGATTTGATCGGCTTCCTCGCGCGCTACTTGCTGGCGCAACCTGGCGTCGTCGCCGACCTTCATGCGGATGGAATTTGCGACTTCGGTCAGCAGGTCGCCGGTGGGTTGCTTCTCCGACCCCAGAAACGGATAGAGGAAGCCGGCCTGTCCGACATCGTGGCCGAGTTCGCGATGCTCAAAGAATACGTGCACCGTCTCCCATAGTGTGTGATAGAGGATCTCAATCATCTCCTGATGGATGAAGGGGTCGGGTGTGCCGGCTTCAACCGCGTACGAGCCTTGCTCCCCTGGCAGAGCCAAGGTCATGGCTCTGCGGGAGTCGGCTTGCTGCAGTGCCGCCCAGACCTCAGGGTCGCCCTCGGGAGGACCAAAGCCCATCACGATATCCTCCGGGCGGAGAATGGCGTCAAGCCAGGGACCAAACAAAATGGACAGATCAAGCGCAGGAAGGGCGCGTTTGCCGACGATGACCGGATGAACAAACTCGACCGAGACGTGCTGGGCATCGGTGGCGTAAGGACCGCGGCCGAAAGCAAGCAGGCGGCCACCCTGGAGGAAACGCTCGGCCATGTCGCGCGAGACTTCGGCGAGTCTTGGCGCTTCCCTGCTGAAAAATTGGTCGACGATCTGATTACGTTCCAACAGGCGCTCGTGAATGTATGTTGCCAACTGCGATGTGGTTTGCATAGTCGTTTTGTTGACGCTTTCTGCCTAACAAATACGCGGCAAGGGATCGCCGACAAGCATGTCTACGATTCGGCTGCCGCCGTATCGGGTGGTCTCCAGCACGGCTCCGGCGGGTTGCTCGCGCACCTCGCCGATGATTCGTGCATCCTCGCCACCGGGTGTGATGTGCAGTGCATTGAGCGCGGCGGCGGCGCACTCGGGGGCCACCACGGCGAGGAATTGGCCTTCGTTCGCGATGTGCAGCGGGTCCAACCCAAGCAACTCGCAGGCACCGCGAACCACATCACGAACGGGAATATCTTCCTCGAAGAGCACGATGCCTAAGCCACAGTCGCGAGCCAGTTCGTTGAGCGAAGTCGCAGCACCGCCGCGTGTGGGATCGCGCATCCAGCGAATGGCCGGGCCGGCTTCCAGCGCCAGGGCCTCCACCAAACCCAGCACGGAACGAGTATCGGAGCGCAGGTCTGCTTCAAAATCAAGTTCACCGCGTGCCAGCAGGATGGTGATGCCGTGATCTCCAATGTGGCCGGAGAGCAAGACCTTATCGCCGGGACGTACCGAGCGGGGATCTACACTGACTCCGCGAAGTGGACGACCCACGCCGGTGGTGGTGATGTACATGCCGTCGGCCTTGCCGTGCTCGACAACTTTTGTGTCGCCGCCGACGATTCTGACTCCGGCCTGGCGAGCTGCATGGGCCATGGCGCGGACTTCGGCGGTGAGCACTTCGGTAGGCAAGCCTGCTTCGAGAATGTAGGTGCAGACCAGAGCTTCAGCTCTGGCGCCTGAGACTGCCAGATCGTTTACGGTGCCGTTGACGGCGAGTTCGCCGATGGAGCCTCCGGAAAAGCTTAGCGGCTTGACTACAAAGCTGTCGGCTGTGATCGCAACGCTGGCCCCATTGAGGTCGAGATGAGCGGCATCGCCAAGAAACTCCGGCGAGGCGCCGAAGAGCACGGGAGCGAAAAGACCTTCGACAAGCCTGCGGCTTGCTTTGCCGCCTGCACCGTGCGCCATCTCGATCTGCGGCTCGCGGAAGTGGATCGGCGCCTCGACGGCCGCATCGTTGGCCGCATCGTTAGTCACATCGTTGGTCATGTGATCGGCGGCAATGCGATCAGGGGTCATGCGATCGAGCTCAGAATGTTCACCATTGCCGTTTTGCGGTGTTCGTAGTTGTAGTACGCTGCGCATGATCCTTCCGATGACACCATGAGCGCACCAATCGGGTGTTCGGGAGTGCACTCACGTCCGAAGAGCTTGCATTGATGTGGCTTGAGCACACCCTTGAGCACTTCCCCACACTGCGCCGCCTTGGGGTCGGTGACACGCACGCCGGGGACGCTGAAGCGCTGCTCGGAATCGAATTCCGCATAACTGCCGCGAATGCTCAGGGCGGATTGCGATATGAATCCGAGGCCGCGCCACTCAAAGTAGGGACGCAACTGAAAGACCTCGGCCATGACCTTGAGCGCGGCGCGGTTGCCTTCCCATGGCACGACACGCTTGTATTGATTTTCGACCTTGGCTTCGCCGGCCCTCAATTGGCGCAGGAGCATGACGATGGACTGAAGCATGTCCAGGGGCTCAAAGCCGGAAACCACGATGGGCTTGCGCTCGTTGGCCGCAATCCATTCATAGGGCCGGCATCCGATGACGGTGGAAACGTGACCGGGGCCGATGAATGCATCGAGCCGCATGTCCGGCGAATCGAGAATCGCGCGAATGGCGGGAATGATGGTGACGTGGTTGCAGAAGACGGAGAAGTTGCGAATGCCCTCGGCTTTGGCGCGGATCAAGGTCAACGCCGTCGATGGAGCGGTGGTCTCGAAACCGATGGCGAAGAACATCACATGTTTCCCAGGATTGGCGCGGGCAAGTTTGAGGGCATCCGAGGGCGAGTAGACAATGCGCACATCCATGCCGCGAGCTTTGTGCTCAAGCGGACTCCCGCTCGTCCCAGGAACGCGCATCATGTCGCCAAAGGCAGCGAAGATTACATCGGGCTGCTGCGCAATCGATAGACCATCGTCAATCCGACCCATGGGAAGAACGCAGACGGGGCAACCAGGGCCGTGGATGAGTTCGATATTCTCAGGAAGCACGTCCTTCAGTCCGAAGCGATAGATGGCGTGAGTGTGTCCGCCGCATACTTCCATCATCCGGTAATGCCGCTGGCCTGCCAGGGAACGGATCTCCTCCGCGGCCTTAGTGATCAGTTCGGGCTCACGAAATTCATCAACGTATCTCATACGGAGCCTCCTTGTTCAGAGCCGCTCAGGGCCATGATCAGAGCCCGGCGGCGCATCGTCCGTGCTATATCCCCGCACCTCTTGCAGAGCCGCCTCGTGCTCTCCGAGCATCCGCAGGGTGCTTAGCTGATCGAGCGCGTCTTGCTCGCTGATCTTGCTCATTGCAAAGCCGACATGAATCAGAACCCAGTCACCGGGCACGGGCCGGTCGTCCTGCAGAAGTCCGAGATCAACTCTGCGCCGGACCCCAATCACATCCACCAGGGCGGTGTCCTGCTTTCCGGCGATGTCTCCGGCGGCGACCTCAATCACTTTGCCGGGAATGGCTAAGCACATCTGGCACGCTCCCCACATACTGACACTTCGCCAGCGGTTTACTTGCGTTCTGCGTATTCGAAACCACTTCTCGAACCCACTCGAAGATGCGCTCCATCATCGCTGGGTTGCGTAGCTCGCTGCGTGGTTCGTTGCGTAGCTTGTTGCGTAACAACTGCGCTGATCGGGAGCGGAATTCAGAGCCGAAGTACACACCGACGGCACCGACCACTGCAGTTCGAGAGAGCACGCGGCAGAATTTGCAAACCAATTCGCAAACCAATTCGCAAACCAATACGCAAACCCCGATGAACACTGGAGTCAGAGCCACTCACGTGGAGTTATCGATTCGCGGGTATCCATCTTTTATTGAGGCATCTCATCCTCAGTTTGCCGCCATCCCACGCCACGTTCTCGACGCGCCACACATTCAGAGGCTTTGCAAGTAAGTCAGCATCCCGCCTTTCGTGCTGTTCATGGGTCGAGGCTGAGAAGAGGACTGATTCCCTCTCGTCCGCGCGGGCCGCCTGTGCGACGGTCGACGCGTTTCTCACTGAAAGGAGCGCAACATGCCGGCAGACGTTCTTACGTTCGGCAAAAAGTCCGCTGTGAGTGATGTACATATCTTGTGGATCACGGCCGGCTTGGGCTGTGACGGCGATTCAGTATCGGTTACCGCCGCCGAACAACCCAGCCTTGAAGACGTGGTAATGGGGGCCATTCCAGGGCTACCCAGGGTACATCTACACAATCCCGTGCTCGCCTATGAAGTTGGCGACGACTTCATGAAGTACTTCTATCAGGCAGAGCGCGGCGAACTCGATCCATTCGTGCTGGTGGTCGAAGGATCGATCCCAAACGAGGAAATTAAGAGTCAGGGATATTGGGCGGCGATGGGTACCGATTCCACCACCGGCCAGCCAATCACCACCTGTGAGTGGATTGATCGTCTCGCTCCCAAGGCCCTGGCCGTGGTGGGTGCGGGAACCTGTGCGACCTACGGCGGCATACACGCCATGGCAGGCAATCCCACGGGGGCCATGGGACTGGCTGACTATCTGGGCTGGGAGTGGCGCTCCCAGGCAGGGCTGCCCATCGTCAACGTTCCGGGCTGCCCAGTGCAGCCGGATAACTTCATGGAAACCGTACTGTACCTGCTCTTCCAAGCTGCGGGATTGGCGCCCATGATTCCGCTCGACGAACAGCTCCGGCCCACTTGGCTATTCGGCAAAACCGTACATGAAGGTTGCGACCGTGCCGCCTACTACGAGCAGGATGATTTCGGCATTGAGTACGGAACTCCGAAGTGCCTGGTGAAGATCGGCTGCTGGGGACCAGTGGTCAACTGCAACGTCACTAAACGTGGCTGGATGCGCGGCATTGGTGGGTGCCCCAATGTGGGAGGCATCTGCATTGGATGCACCATGCCGGGATTCCCGGATATGTTCATGCCGTTTATGGACGAGCCCTCGGGAGCGCGCTTCTCGACTGCCGCACTGACCGTATACGGGAAGATCATCCGGACGCTGCGGTCCATCACCAATGAAACCGTGAACGGAGAGCCCGAGTGGCGGCGTCGCGGTCGCAAGCTCATTACTGGCTACCAACCCGAACCCGGCGCCTACGAATCAGCCCCGCGCCGTAAGAAGGCCGCTTGAGCGGAGAGGATGAAACGATATGGGAACCATCACGGATGCATTAACCGAAACTCCGAGCAAAAGGCGGAACCTGGTCGAGATGAACTGGGATCCCATTACCCGCATCGTGGGCAGCCTGGGCATCTTCACCAAGATCGACTTTGAAAATAAGCAGGTTGCCGAGTGCTACAGCACTTCGTCGATCTTCCGCGGCTACAGCATTTTCATGAAAGGCAAAGACCCCAGAGATGCGCATTTTATTACGAGCCGCATCTGCGGGATCTGCGGCGATAACCACGCCACCTGCGCCTGCTATGCGCAGAACATGGCGTTCGGCGTACAGCCGCCGGCGCTCGCCGAGTGGATCGTCAATCTGGGAGAAGCCGCCGAGTACATGTTCGACCACAATATCTTCCAGGACAACCTCGTCGGCGTGGACTTCTGCGAGCAGATGGTGAAGGAGACCAATCCCGGGCTGTGGGACAAGGCGCAGAAAAAGAAAGCGCCACATGCGGACAAGCACGGATACCGCACCATTGCCGATATTATGACGGCGCTGAATCCATTCACCGGCGAATTTTACCGCGAAACGTTGATGGTCAGCCGCATGACACGCGAGATGTTCTGCCTGATGGAAGGACGCCACGTTCATCCATCTACCTTGTATCCAGGTGGCGTGGGCACCGTGGCCACGGTGCAGTTGTTTACGGACTATCTGGTCCGTCTGATGAAATACGTGGAGTTCATGAAGAAATGCGTGCCACTGCACGACGATCTCTTCGACTTTTGGTATGAAGCGCTGCCGGGTTATGAAAAAGTTGGGCAACGCCGCATTCTGATGGGTTGTTGGGGATCGTTCAACGATCCGAATGTGTGCGATTACCGCTACGAGACCATGTCCAAGTGGGGACGCTCGATGTTCGTCACGCCCGGCATTATTGTTGACGGCAAGTTGGTCACCAACGATCTGGTGGACATCAATCTCGGGATTCGCATTCTGCTGGGCAGTTCGTTTTACGAGGACTGGCAGAACGAAGAAACATTTGTGAAAGCCGATCCGCTCGGCAACCCGGTACATCAGCGGCACCCCTGGAACCAGACGACTACACCGAAACCGCAGAAGCGCGACTTCAACGGTAACTACACCTGGGTGATGTCGCCTCGCTGGTATGACAAGGAAAGCGGCGACCATCTTGCACTCGATACTGGCGGCGGCCCGATTGCAAGGCTGTGGTCTACCGCACTCTCCGGACTGGTGGATATCGGCTACATCAAAGCGACTGGACATAGCGTTCAGATCAACCTGCCCAAAGGCGCATTGCTGCCCGAGACCAGCTTTGAGTGGAAGATTCCGCAGTGGAGCAATGCCATTGAACGCGACCGCGCACGCACCTACTTCCAGGCCTATGCGGCGGCGGCAGCTCTGTACTTCTGTGAGAAGGCGATTGAGGAACTCATGGCTGGACACTCCAAAACCTGGACCCCATTCAAGGTTCCCGAGGAAGCCATCAGTTGCGGATTCCACGAAGCGGTGCGCGGTGTGTTATCGCACCACGTTGTTATCCGCGAAGGCAAAATTGCCAATTACCATCCCTACCCGCCGACCTGCTGGAATGCCAATCCCCGCGATTTCTACGGTACTCCCGGCCCCTACGAAGATGCGGTGCAGAACACTCCACTCTTTGAAGAGAACGGGCCCGACAAATTCAAAGGCATTGACATCATGCGGGCCGTACGCAGCTTTGATCCATGTCTGCCCTGCGGCGTGCATATGTACTTGGGCAATGGCAAAGTGTTGCAGGCCCGGCACTCACCAATGTTTGGCGTAGTAGGTGGCAAATGACCGCTATCGCCAGCAATGAGTTCCAGGCGCATACGGAGCGGATCGAGCAACTGGTGCAGCGCGTCTCAGGGCTCGCCGATGATGAGGCGCGCACCACCGCGCTCGAACTTCTGCAGTCGATGATGGACCTGCACGGGGCGGTGCTCTCGCGTGTTGTCGAGGTGCTCAATGCCGGCGAGGCGGGTCGCGCTTCGCTGGCTAAACTGGGCTGCGACCCGCTGGTCTGCGGACTTCTGGTACTCTACGGAGTTCATCCTGTAGCTCTTGAAGATCGCGTGGCCCGCGCGGTTGAGAACGTCGCCCCGCAACTGCGCAAGCACGGCGGAAGTGCGGAACTCGTCGGCATCGCCGACGCCGTGGTGCGGGTGAAAATCCAGAGTTCGGGTCACGGCTGCGGCTCGTCGGCGGATGCGCTCAAAGGCACGGTCGAACAGGCGATCCTGGAAGCCGCGCCGGAAGTAATCCAGGTGGTGGTCGAGGGAGCGCCTTCCACCGCCGCGGGATTCGTTCCGCTCAACCTTATTCAGCCAGCCGTGATTCAGACAGCCGCGAAAGAGGAGAAAACATATGAGGAATCCGCCGCGTGACATCGATGCGCACACCCCGGGAACCAAGCGGGGAGAACAATGGGCCTACGAGGGCCGCAAAGAGGCGGGACGCGAGGGTGCTACCCGCACCGCCCGCGATTCAACTGGCATCAACGCCGATCAACGGAAGCCAATTGATCCGAGAATGCCGCACCTGCCGCCGGCGTAGGTAGAAACCGCGAGAGAGAATGAGCACACTGGCCGACAATGCCGGGCAGGGACCGACTGCGCACGCGGCGCAGCCGGCGACCTCACTCACAAGCCAGGACGCAACTTCGTTCACAAGCCAGCACTCGACTTTGTACGCAACCCCGCTCACAACGCTGCAGCGTTTTGTTCGCAAACCGCGCGAGCGGACCGAGGTCTGCGAACTCTGCGCCGCCCGGCTCGCCCCCACTCACCAGCACCTGCTGGAATTGGAGAAGCGAGTAGTGACCTGCGCTTGTGACCCCTGCGCCATCCTCTTCGGCAGCGACAGCCGGCAGCGTTACCGGCGCATTCCACGCGATATTTGCCGACTGCGCGACTTTGCCATGGATGATCAGGAGTGGGAGAGCTTGCTCATTCCGATCAACCTCGCATTCTTTGTACACAGCAGCGCAGCGCAGCGGGTGATCGCTCTCTATCCCAGTCCCGGCGGAGCGATGGAATCCTCGCTTGACCTTGAGTACTGGAACGCAATCGTAGATCGCAATTCCGTGCTCAAGCACTTCGAGCCGGATGTGGAAGTCCTGCTGGTGAACCGCCTCTCCAGTTCACCACAATATTTCCGTGCGCCAATCGACCAGTGCTTTCGCCTGGTGGGGATCATTCGGACGCACTGGCGCGGCCTTTCGGGCGGGACGGAGGTGTGGCAGGAGATCGACCGCTTCTTCGAGGAACTGATGCAGGCCGAACCGGCGCGGGCGAGCGATGGGGAGCAGCGTGCCTGACCTGCGCTTTCAAGTCGAGGCCGCCGAAGCCACGCCCAACGCGGCAGCTCCCATGCTCACCTTCAAGGTGCGCGTTGTTGACTCCGAAATGCAACCCATTCATTCCATCGCTCTCCGCGTGCAAGTGCAGATTGAGCCCACGCGCCGCCGCTACACTCCCGAGGAGCAGGAGCATCTCACAGAGTTATTCGGCGAACCCGAGCGTTGGAGCAAGTCATTGCACCCGTTGTTGTGGACGAATGCAAACGTCAACGTTCCATCCTTCGATGGCAGTCTTGTATTCGACGTGAGCATTCCCTGCACCTTCGACTTCAATATCGCGGTCACAAAGTACATCTACGGTCTGGATGCAGGCGAGATTCCTACCACGCTGCTGTTCAGCGGGACGGTCTTTCACGCCGGACGCATGGGCCTGCAGGTCGCGCAAATCCCCTGGGATCGCGACGCCAGTTATCGCCTACCGGTTCAGGTCTGGAAAGAGATGATGGATCTGTATTATCCCCGCACGGCGTGGCTCTGTGTGCAGCGTGATGTTTTTGAGAAGCTGTATAAATTCAAGGCGCAACACGGGATTCCGACCTGGGAACGAACGCTGGAGCGAATGATTGAACTGACCGAAGAGGTGAAATCGTGAACCACGAAGTCGCGAAGAAAATCGCCGACGCGGTGTTGTACGAAGGCTACATGCTGTACCCGTACCGCCCCTCGGCGATCAAAAACCGGCAGCGTTGGACCTTCGGCATTCTGTATCCCCCCGGCTATGGGGAAGTCCGCAGCGGAACCGAACGCTGCCATATGCATTCGGAATGTCTGCTGGAGACCGCCGGTCTGACGACTTCGAGCGACGCCGCGCTTGGGCTCGAACTTCGTTTTCTGCATCTGCTCTCCAGGCAGGTTGCGAAGTCTGCTGAAGGCGAGGTGAAAGGTGGACGGATAGAAGACAGCCGATTCGAGCCAGTGGCTTCGCTGCTTGTCGATGGCTGTCGAGTCGAGAGTCGGGATGAAGGCGTGGAGCGTTCGGTGCAATTGCAATTCTCGCTCGACTCTGCGCGAGAGCAGCTCCAGTTTGCCTTTGCAGGCAGCCGTGAAGTGGAATTGCTACGCGATAGCAACGAGCGGCAGGTCGGAATCGTGAGCCGCATTCAGGAAGAAGTAACAGGAACCATCTGCGTGTTGCTGCAAAAGCTGCGTGAGGGCTTGATGAAACTCACCGTGGACATTACGAACACCACATCGCTGGATTGCGAGGCTGGCGACCGCAACTCTGCCTTGCTCCGCTCAATGCTTTCGGCGCACACCATACTTACCGCAACAGGCGCAGAGTTTGTCTCGCTGTTAGACCCACCTGAGGCGTTGCGCGATGCGGTCGGCGCGTGTCGCAACATCGGGAATTTTCCAGTGCTGGTCGGCGTCGAGCCTGAGCGTGACATGCTTTTATGCTCGCCCATCATTCTCTATGACTACCCGCAGATTGCGCCCGAAAGCGCAGCCGACTTCTGCGACGCAACCGAGATGGACGAGATGCTCACCCTGCGAGTGATGACCCTAACCGAGGACGAGAAGGATGAAATGCGCATCGCCGACGACCGCTTTCGCGACCTCCTGCAATGCACGGAACAAAACGCGCGTCAGCAACTAATGCGGACGCACGGCATCATTCGCAGCCTGCGTCCGGTGAGTGACAAGCCATGATGGAGTGGAATATGGATTGGAATGACGACGTTTGGAACAACAACGTTTCGCAGGCTCCAGAGCAGAAGCCCACGCCTGTCGAAAGCGTTACCGTCTTCGGAGTCGGAGTTCGGCTCGGCGATCGTGTCCGCCTCTGGCCCCAGAAGAGCGCCGACATTTTAGACATCGCGCTGAAGGGAAAAGTCGCCATTGTAGAGGCGATTGAACGCGACTTCGAGGACCGCTTGCACTTGGCGGTTGTGCTCGAGGATGATCCCGGCCGCGACTTGGGAATGCTGCGGCAGCCTGGGCACCGTTTCTTCTTTTCTCCGGAAGAGGTCGAACCGCTGGCGCCGAACGGCGAGGCCGCGCATGAACGCTAACAGCAACGGTAAGGTACTGGTGGCGGGCGTGGGAAATATTTTTCTCGGCGATGATGCCTTTGGGGTCGAGGTGGTGCAGCGCTTTGCCAAACGCATCTTGCCGGATAACGTCAACGTCATAGATTTTGGCATTCGAAGCTACGACTTGGCGTATGCATTGATGGAGCCATGGGAGTTGGTGATCCTGGTGGATGCCGTTTCCAGAGGCGAGGAGCCAGGCACGGTTTACGTCATCGAAGCAGAATTGCCGCAGCCGGGCGAGTCGTCCGCCGAGTCTGCTTTCGATGCCCACTCCATGAACCCCGTCAGTGTGCTGCAACTGGTGGAAAAGCTTGGCGGCAAATTAGCGCGCACCTTGGTGGTGGGATGTGAGCCGGCCAACACGGATGCCGATGAAAACGGTCAGATGGGTCTCAGCGAACCGGTGCAGGCGGCAATCGACGAAGCAATCCGCGTCATCGAAGGACTGATTGCGGGAACTGGTAAATCAATAGCGGCATAGCCGCTGAAAGCTGAAAAGGAGCAGATATGTCCGTCGCAAAAGTCGTGAAGTGGGGGTCCCTAGCCGCAACCTTTTGCTCAGTGTTTTACTTTCGTGGAGACATAAAACGATACGTCAAAATGAAGCGCATGTAAGTGAATAAACTCAATCGGGCACAGGGAAGGCCGCCGCTCTTCCCCGTGCCGAACCCTCGAAGATCACCCGCGGTTATTCGCGAGTTACTTTTTCCAGCAGGTAGATATAGGAGCGGTAAACTTCGCCGGTTGAGCGAGTCATACCGATCTCGCAGGTGCGGCTGCTGGAGTAACAGCCGTCATGCTTGTGAGCTTTGATCTCGGCGGCTTCGCCGACTGTTGCCGAGGCGGTGAGTTCGGGGTACATGAAGCCACGATCTCCCGCAAAGGCACAGCAGCCGAGGCTGGCAGGGACGAAGGCTTGGCCGCTGCACTTGCGCGCAATGGCTTCGAGCTTTGAGGCGAGTCCCATCTTGACGGCGGAGCAGGCCGGATGCAGGGCGACCGATGTTTCGGGATGGTTCACCTTGAGTTTTGGGAGCAGTTGGTCGTGGACAAATTCGATGCTGTCCAAAATCGTGAGGCGGTCGAAGCGCTGCTGGTTTTCCGGCGTAAGGTATTCGCGCGCGTGAAGCAGTCCGTAGGAGCACGGGCTGCTGTCAACCATGATCGGCAGCGCGCCGCCATCCGACCAGATCCAGAGATTCCTGATGATGCGGTTCAGCATGGCGTCACGCGCTTCCTCAAAGCCTTTTGAGGTGTAGGGAGTGGCACAGCAGTTCCCGGCAACGTCCTGGGGAATCCAGAGGGGAACTCCGGCGCGCTTGGCCAACACGACAGTTGCCTGCATCAGAGACGTTTCGCTGAGCTCGCCGGGAAGCATACCCATGGTTCGCGAGATGCAAGAAGGAAAATAAACAGCTTGGGCGCCGGAGCGGTCGGTGGACGGAATGCCGCCCTGAGTCGCGTACGGCATCCCAGCACTCCAGAGCGGCATGTTGGGGCCGATCAGCTTGCGCATGGCTCCAGTAATCGCCTGCATGCCACTGATTCCGACGACCCGCTCGGCGAGATGGCCAATGGTGAGGCCAAACCTTATCGAGGCTTCCACCAGCGAGAAGTCATCTACGGTGGAGCGAGCAATGCGTTTTGCGAGCGGCGAATTACGCAGAGCACGGAAGCGCTTCACCAGTTGGCCGGTATCGATGTTGACCGGGCAGGTGGTGGCACAGAGTCCGTCGGCGGCGCAGGTATCCAGCGCCATGTATGGAAAATCGCGTTCAAGCTGGACGAGTAATTCGCTGCCGCCGAGTTTCTGCTGACGCGCCATCTCACGCCGGACCACGATGCGCTGGCGCGGAGTGAGGGTGAGGTCACGACTGGGGCAACGTGGCTCGCAGTAGCCACATTCGATGCACTTGTCGATCTCAGGCTCGACGGTGGGCAACTGTTTTAAGTCGTGCAGATGGGCGTGCGGGTCCGGGTTGATGATGACACCGGGATTGAGCAGGCCGGTGGGATCGGCCAGCAACTTGAGCTGACGCATGATCTGGTAGGCGTCGGAGCCCCACTCGGTTTCAACGAAGGGAGCCATGTTGCGTCCGGTTCCATGCTCGGCCTTGAGCGCTCCGTCGAAGCGGTTGACGACCAGTTCCACCACGTCGTCAATGAAGCGAGAGTACTGGTCGATGGCCCGCTGATCGTTGAACGACTGGGTGATGACGAAGTGAAGATTGCCGTCCTTGGCGTGGCCGAAGATGATCGCACTGTCATAACTGTGGCGGCGGAAGAGTCCGTTCAACTCCTGCGCGGCAGGAGCGAGGTGCTCGATTGGGAAGGCGACGTCTTCGATGATGACCGTGGTGCCGCTGTTGCGAACCGAGCCGACGGAGGGAAACATTCCGGCGCGAATCTTCCAGAGCGCGGCCTGGGCCGAAGGGGAGTGAGTGAATTGCGCGGGCTCAAGCAGTTTGAGGCGCGAGGTGGAGTCGGCGGCAAGAGCTTCCAACTCGGCTCGCTCGGACTCCAACGCGGACTGAAACTCGACCAGCAACCCGGCCGCGCCTTCGGCGAGAGTCTTGATGATCGGCGGCGTGCCCGCCTGATTTTCGATGGAACGAAGCGAGGCACGATCCATGATCTCAAGGGCCTTGGCGCCGGCTTGGCGTAGCGGCACGATGGATTCCGAGGCTGCGTAGAGATCGGGGAAGAGCAGAAGGCCGGTGTACTTCACGGGAAGGTCGGGAACGGTGTTCAAGACCGCCTCGGAGATGAAAGCCAGAGTGCCTTCCGAGCCGATTAGCAGATGGGCAAAGATATCGACCGCGCGCTCGAAGTCGAGGAAGGCGTTGATGCCGTATCCAGTGGTGTTCTTGGTGCGATACTTGCGGCGAATTCGCTCGGCGAGCGCGGGATCGTTCTGAATACGCGACTTGAACTCAAGGACTCCGCGTGCCAATGCAGGCTCCCGGGCAAGGAATATTTCCTCGGCGTCCGGTGCGGCGGTATCGATGGCAGTGCCGGAGGGAAGCAGGAATCGCACGGAGGAGAGCGTGTGATAGGCGTTCTGATCGACTCCGCAGCACATGCCGCTTGAGTTGTTGGAGAGAATGCCTCCCAGGGTGCAGGTTGCGATGGAGGCCGGGTCAGGGCCGATCTTTGCATGGTAGGGCATGAGCACGCGATTTGCACTGGCTCCGATGGCTCCGGGCTGAATGCGGATCTTGCGGCCATCTTCCAAGACCTGAAGATCGCGAAAGTTTCGGGTAACCTCGACCAGCAATCCGTCAGAGATGGACTGTCCGGAGAGGCTGGTGCCGGCGGCGCGAAAGGTGATCGGCAGCGAGTGGTCATGGCTGAACTGGAACAGTCGCGCTACTTCCTGTTCACTGGCGGCCTGCACGACGGCCTTGGGAATAAGGCGGTAAAAGCTGGCATCCGATGCGTAGGCGATGAGGTCGATGGGGCGCACAAGGATGCGCCGCGCGTCGACAATTTGAGACAGCATGGAGGTGAGCTGCTCAGAAGAGTACTGCGGCTTTTCTACCGTCGTCGGGGCTGCCATTTTTCTTACCCTCTCAGAGAACAGCGGCGGCCGCATAAAGCTGGCGACAGCCACCTGGAACTAGGTTAATGCAAGACGAGCTGGATGAATGGAGAAACGTAAACCCGCCGATGAACGTAAGTGCCGACCAGCGCCGCCAAGAGCAGGCCGTTTGAGAAAAGTAACGCAGAATACCCCCGGAACCGTACTGAGCTTAAAGGCGGCAAGAAGGCCGATCCGGAGATGGATTCGCCGTCAATTTTCGGCGTTCCTCAGCGCATACGTCAACATTAGAATGGCCGCCATCGTAATCGAGCGTATGCGCTACTCCCTCAGACCGATGGAATTGAGTCAATGTATTGTCAGTGATATATGGGGAAGGATTGGAGGTGCGGGCCAGGATCGAACTGGCGAATAAAGGGGATTTGGAGTTTGGGTTATTGACTCTAAACAGTTGATTTTACTAGAGCCGGCGAAAACGGAGCTCCTCACTCCATCGATAGTCGTTGACTGCTGGGTCTTGAAGCCGCAGCAGTTCACCGCTGGCGCTGCCAGCGAATAATATGTATTCTATGCGCGCCTGATGAAGCTAATACGAGGATAGATGCACAACGACGAGCCACAACCCCACGCTGCCGTGATCACGATGGTTCCGATCGGTGTGATCCACACCCCTTTCCAACAATCGGAAGGCACGCCGATTCAAAGCGCGGTAGCCGACGGCGCCAGAGGTGTTGTCGAAGTGTTTCCTGACTTCGCTCCCGGGTTGCTCGATGTGGCGGGCTTCGAGCGTCTCTGGCTGATTTACCTGCTAGATCGAGCCGCGCCGCCTCAGTTGACCACTCGCCCCTATCTGGATACCCAGGATCATGGCGTCTTTGCCACTCGCTCGCCGGCCAGGCCTAATCACATTGGACTCTCCGCCGTTCGCCTTCTTGGCGTGGAAGAGAATCGGCTGCACGTTTCGGATGTGGATATGTTGAACGGCACGCCTCTTCTCGACATTAAGCCTTACGTTCCGGAGTTCGATTGTTTCGAGGTAAAGCGCGTGGGCTGGTATGCGGGCAAGTCGGCCAAGAACGTTGTAGCGGACGACCGATTTGAAGCGCGAAAGACAGGGGAGAGTAATGGCTCGCTGTGACAAGGGGCCGGATGGACGCTATACGGACGAGGCTGTATATATAGGTATGACCTTCCTGCGCCGCATCGTAATGCTCTCTCGCAGCCGTAAGTTTGGCCGGTATCCAGTGGCCAGATGGGCGAATTGCGCCTTGGGGATGATTCAAGCGTCCATCGCTATGCTAGTGCTGTTGTCGCTGGTGCATCCACCGCGGGCCTTCGCGGCGAACTCTGACCTGGAGACTGTGCTGACTGGCTCGCGCCAGCGTATTGAGAAATTGGACTACCGCGTGACCGGGCGACTCACACAGGTGGAAGGCAATGGCAAGCGCACGAGCTACAAGTTTGTCGCCAAGGCTCACTGGTTTCCCGATGGTCTGCGTGTGCTATGCGAGATCTCGGGGCCTGGCTCAGAGAAGACGAGCCTTCTTCTGCATATGAGCGTGAGTGGGCACGTGACCATCGAGGCCATACTTCCTGGCGAGAAGGCCGCTAGCGTGTTGCCATTCGAACGTTGGAACGACCCACTCGTGGGAACAGACTTCTCCTATGAAGACATGGTAGAGAGCCAGTTCTTCTGGAAGAATCAGGAACTTCTGGCACCGGAGAAATACGGCGCACGGGATTGCTTTGTCCTTAAGAGCAAGTCCGGCTCTGAGGACCGGACTTACTATGATTCGGTAACATCGTGGATTGACCGTAGCATTTTGTTCCCTGTGCATGTGGTGAAGACGCTTCACGGGACGGGACAGCAGAAGGAATTCATTTACTATGGCCTGCGGCAGGTCGGCGGCGCTTGGTCCGCGTCGCAAGTGGAGGCAAAGCTGCAAGGCAAGCCCGGCTCCTCGATTCTTGTAATCGAACGCGGCTCGGGAAAGGCAAATCTTGGACGAAAGGACTTTGATATCAGCCAGTCCAGCGCTCAAGGAGAGAAAGTGAAATAAATCGCATCGCTTTAATCAGGCGGTGCAAGGCTCTGTGCGGTGACTGGAGCATCCATGATGCTCGCCGTCATGGGACAAGCTCCTTTTCAGACGTCGCCGGGGCCCCATATAAGCCAAAGGGCCACCAATTCCAGTCGCCGGCAAGTTGCAATAGTGCCGGCCCGACAACCATCCGCACCACTGTAGCATCAATAAACACCGCCACGGCGAGCGTAAAGCCCAGCATTTGGACGACCAGAAAGCTTCCCACGGTGAATGCGGTGAAGACGGCAATCATAATTGCCGCGGCGCTCGTGATGAGCCCCGCCGTCCGCGCCAGGCCCTCGATCACCGCTGATCTCTCGGATAGACCGCGCCGCCGTTCTTCGAGGACTCGGGCGACCAGGAAGACCTCATAGTCCATGCTCAATCCGAAGACGATGGCAAACGAGAGAATCGGCACGATCGGGTATACGGTGCCGGTCGGTCCGTCGAGCCCAAAGAGTTTGCTACCGTGGCCTTCCTGAAAAACGATAACTAACGCACCGAATGAAGCGCCAACGGAGAGCAGATTGAGCAGAATTGCTTTGACAGCCGCAAATAGAGAACGTAACCCGATCAGGAGCGCCAGCAAACTCCCCAATATGACGCCAAGGACCACCTTCGGCAACCGCTCTTTTACTACCGAGTCATAATCTGCGTCGATTGCGGGAAGGCCGCCGACGCGCAGCACAGCGCCGGGCACGCCGGTTATCGCCGCGACATCGGAAGAACGCACCTCTCGTACCCACCGTATCTGTTCGTTGGGCGAAAGAGTGGCGGTGGGCAGCAACTCAATCAAGGTAGCTTGGCCATCGTTGCGAAGAAAACTCTTGCGGATTGGCTCGGGCACATCGTTGACAGCATCCGCAGTGTCGGACATTCCCGTGAGAGTCGGAAGAGATAAGACCTCTTCCGCTCTAGGATCGCTCTGGAAGCGCTTCGTCAAGCGACTGACGGCAAGCCAGCCAGCCGGCGAGAGCGGCGGAGACTGCGGCGGCAACTCCAGGACCACTCGGAGGGACTGCACAATACCCGACCGCCCCATGCGTTGAAGCGTGTGCAGTGCTTGCACCGACTCGGCTGCGGCCGGGAGCGAGTTATGGTCAGGAATCCCGGGAGAGATTCTCCGTGCCTGGAATGCAAGGATCAGTAGCGGAATCCCGGCGACAAGCAGAGCTGTCCAGGGCCGACGGGTTATGATGCTGCCCCACCGCACCCACCGCTCACTCGCCGCGCATAGGCTGTCCCGCGTTTTGAATCGTCTGGCTGGAAGACGCACTCTGGCGGCATTGATGCGATGCCCTAGCAGACCAAGCACCCAAGGCAGAATGAATGTACACAGCATGACACTCAAAACGGTTACCAGCAGGCCAGCTATCCCGATGGAGCGCAGTTCGCTGATGGGCACAGTCAGCAGCGCTGAAAATCCGATTGCAACTGTCGTGGCCGAGATTATCAGCGTCCGCCCCGCTTGCCCGGCAGCAATATCGGCAGCGTGGCCGGGATCATATCCCTCGGCCAATGCTTCGCGAAACCGGCTCACCATCAGCAATGCATAGTCGATGCCCAAGCCAAGGCCGAGCATCGTCGCCAGATTCTGCACCAGAATCGACAGCTGCAGATAATGCGCGAGTAGCGCAGCCGCACCCATCGCCATCGAGATTGAGAGTACTCCAACTCCCAGCGGCAATAGCGCGGCCACAAGACTGCCGAAAGCCAGCAACAGCAGCAGGAGAGTTACCGGCATCGCTCGTTCCTCGGCATGCGTTGACGTCATCTGCACTGACCTTGCGAAGATCGAAGTTCAGCGGCGTTTCACCCGTAATCTCCAGTTTGATATTGGGGTATTGCGACCTAAGCTGACCTTCCATCCAGTCTGCTCTTGCCCTCAGTTTGGGGACCAACGCCTCGACAGTTTCATCGTGCGGGTCCAACCCGACGATGATCAAGGCCCCGCCATTGTTCCCAGTGAACAGAGGATCTGGCCAATCCAGACTCGAGACGGCACCCGACACTCCTGGCACACTACGCAATGAACTGGTTAAGAAGCCCAGCGCATCTGCGCCTTTGGCTGAATCCGGATCGGGAATACCGCTGATCACCAGAACCAGGCGGTGGGCGTACGGAGACTGGAAACGCTGCGCCAGTTCCAGGTCAACTTTTTCGGATTCTCCGCCCTTGATGTGAACAACTGTCTCCAGGCGGCGTTCGACTTTGTAGGAAAAGGGCAGCAGCGCAAGCGCCATGACAAACCCCGACATCGCCAACCAGAATCGGCGGCGAGCGGCATCATGGCCAGTCTTCAAGCTTGGCATTACCATGGAAGATCCACGTCGTTTCCGGGTTCGTTTGAGAGCAATGAAACGGCTCCGGTGATCGGTTACATCCATGATATAGGGTCAAACCGGATATTCATTGTGGTTCGGCCTTGAGCTTAGACCGGGGAATGGACATCCGCTTGGGCGACCAATGTTCCCACCGCGCCAGCGCCCACCGCCCCGCCAAGCAGTGTAAGTAGCTGCCGTCGACTCACCTTGTTTTCCATAATGATCTTTCTCGTCGTTTACATGTTGCGATGATGGAGGATAAGCCTCGTCGCTGAACTCTCACGGTGACCCAGGTCCTGGCCCGCGCCTCCAATACGCCAGCCATAAGAGACCGCCCGGATATCCCCTCAAAACTTAGGTCTGTGTCCAGCCTCTAATTTGGACGAAGTTTGACCGAAGGCCCTTGACTACTTCACAATTTGTAGCATCCCAGCGCAGCGGATGAAATCGAAGCGTGGACACGTATTGTTGAAGCTGCTCGGTGGCACAATTTTCTGGAAGTCAGCAGCACGTTCAAGGATGCCGACAATGTTAACGGGTATGTGGTGTTCAACATTCGGCGGAATCGGTTCCGACTCGTCACCGTCATCCATTATGCAAGGGCGGGCACCCAAGGGCACGTTTACATCAGGTCTTTCTGACGCACAAGGAGTATGACAATCCCGCCAACTGGGATAGGAGGTTTGGAGCAAAATGAGCGCAGCCCTTGCCAACCCGGTGGAGATGATCGAGCGCGGTGCACCTCGTATCATTCACAATGATTCTGAGCTTGAACAGTACACAGAAGCCCTCTTCAACCTCACGGCCTTGGAGGACCCCACTCCGCCGCAACAAGAAGCCATTGAGCTGCTTACTCTGCTGGTCGAACGCTACGAGCAGACAAATTACCCAATTCCGGTGGCAGGTGCTGTTTCAGTAGTGAAATTCCTCATCGGGCATCAGAGGCTGACTCAACGCGATTTGATTCCTCAATTCGGGACAGAGAGCGCGGTTTCAATGTTCTTGGCCGGACAGCGAAAGCTCACCCTGAAGCAGGTTCAGAACCTGAGTGCACGGTTCAAGCTTCCTGCTGATATCTTCATCTCGTAAAGCGTGCTGCCCGTTGCAATCTAAACTGCTGCCACATCTGGTAAAAGCGATGCACCGGACTGGCGGCATAAGAGTTGTAAGTGAACGTCATATTGTTTGTTAGCTGAAAGGGACCAGTTGGAAGAGAGTTTACATTGGTAATGCGCGTGTCGGGAGTTTTCGAGGTCAGACCAGAGCCTCCAGATACCAAGTACTGGTAGTACTCGGATGGCAAGCCGTTTTCCGACGCCTCGGCGAGGGCCAGACTGTGAACGGCGGCGCCGAAGCGCCGCCGTAGTCTGCAGGTTTCAGCTTAGTTAGAATAACAAGCGCAGACCAAGTTGAATCTGGCGCGTGCCGTATACGAAGTTGCTGTTGGCGCTGTTCGGAATACCGAACTCCGAGGACTGGCTGCCCGCCGCCCCGAGGACATAGGATGTGTTCGGCGAGAGCACTGGATTGCTGATGGTGGAAGCCGGAGTGCCAGTTGTAGGCTTGATCGTGCTTCCAGTGTAAGCCGCGGTGGTGGATATACCGGTTACGTTCTGGTGGTTAAACAGGTTGAAGCCATCCGCCGTGAACTCCATGTGGTAGCGTTCGCCGAGAGTAAACTGCTTCGAGAGCCGCATATCGAATACGTATGTGGCCGATTGCTGCCAAGCGTTACGCCCCGTTCCCGGAATCTGGTAAGAACCGCCCGCACCCAACATACCGTTGCTCACGCTCTGGTACTCCTGGGTTCCCGCATAGACCGTTGGGTAAAACGAGTAGGTCGTCGCGGAGTAGGGCAGACCGTTTTGCATCTGAACTACAGGTGACGCCTGCCAGCCATCAACGATGTACTGCTTCCAGCCCTGAGCACGCCACGGAGACTGCAGTATTGCGTTGATGGTAAAGCGATTCGGCACGTTGTAGCTTGAGTTGCCATACTGGGCGTACTTGATGTTGTGCGGATCAACATAAGCCGGGTATGACGACGCTGACGTACTTCCGTTCACACCGTAGTCCAGCGCGTGCGACCAGGTGTAATTAGCCGAGAACTGCACGTGGTTGCTCAGGCGCTTCTCCAACTGAATGACCAGTGCGTTGTAGCTGGAGTTGACGTTGCTGACGTTCTCGATCACGCCGCCATACGTATAGTTCAGGCGGGAGGTGTAGAACGGCGTGGTGACGGCAAAGTTACTGGACAACGGCAAGCCACTAACGTTATTGCCGCTAATCTGGTTGGACAGCGTGTAGGCAATGGTGGAAGGCGGTGTGACTGGAGTCGTCCCGGACGGGCAGCTGCCGTTGGTCATTGCCCCACCTTGCGCACCGGTTGCTACACCTTTGCTGACGGCTGAGCAGTAGGGCGTTCCAGGATCTGCCAAATTGCTATCCGTGAAGCTCTGCATATGACGGCCGAAGCTGCCCAAGTAGCTGGCTGAAAGCACCATATGCCAGCCGATCTCGTGCTGCAGGCTTAAGTCAACTTCATGAATCTGGGGCATTTTGAAGTTGGGATCAAAGTAATCCAGCGATAGGCTCGAACCGCAGCCTGCGCCTGGCGCAGTCGCAAGAACGTTCGGGAACGTCGGTGCGCCGCACCCGGCAGGGGATTTGTAATTCAGGGTGTATGTGGGCTCGCTCGCTGCGGAGGCAAGGTTGCCTGTTTCAGTCAAGGCGCTGAAGATGGTGGCATTGACCACGCGGCCAAAGTACATGCCGTAACCGCCGCGCAGCACCGTCTTACCATCGCCTAGCATGTCCCAGGCAAAGCCTAAACGTGGTCCCCAGTTGTTGGGGTTGTTGGGCATCTTGCCGAGGGCGATGTTTTGCGTACCCACGGTGACGGGGTTCTGCAGGCTCGAAACGCCGTTGGGCATCAATTCGGTTTCATACCGCAAGCCCAAATTCACGGTCAACCTGCGAGCAAGTTTCCAGTCGTCTTGCGCGAAGAGTGCAAAGTCGTTGGTGCTGAACTGATATGCCTGCGCAGGGTTGCTGGCTGAAGCTCCCTGGAAGCCCTGATAATAGTTTGAGTACTCTTGGAGAGATGGTTTATACAGGTCGGCAAAGAACTGCGCAGGCCCGCTGTAGGAGTAAGAACCATACTGCTCATAGAGGTTCTGGATCGTATCGTTGCTGTTCATGTAGTCGATGCCGACCTTCAAGTTGTGGTGACGGCGGGCGATCGAAACAGTATCGGCAAGCTGCGTCTTGTACTCGTTCGGGTACTGAATACGGTTTCCGTAGACCGTGCTGCCGATCGTGATTGCGCTGAGGGAGACGGTCGGAGGGATGCCGGGGTAAGGAGTGCTTCCGGAGATAAGGTTCGCGTCATAAGCCGAAGGCTTCTGGTTGGTTTCCAACTCGTAATCCCGGCCGAAATGGAAGCGGACCTGGTTGGAAATCGTGTTGGTTAACATCGTATCCAACTTTGCTACGCCCCAGGTGTCCTTCACGTAGTCGTTGCCGAAGGTGTTGACGCCGTAGGTGTTGGTGGACTGCGTCTGAATGCCAGCCGGGGACCACCAGCGCAGGCGGTTGACTTCAAACGAGGCGTGATTTTTCTGATTGATGATCCAGTCCAACTTGGGGAAGAAGATGTCCTGGTCGCCGGTACGCGGGGTCGCTCCGGTGTCGCTGATCAGTCCGAGCACCCCAGCGCTGGGATTGCCAAACATATCTTTGACCCAAAGCTGCTGTGACGCGGCATAGTTTAATTTGGTAGCCGAAGACAAGGTGCAGACGTTTGCATCCTGTGTGTTGGGCGCAGCCGCACCCGTGCCGCCACAAGCTACTCCCGCCGGCAGAGCAGCGTCAGGCACGGCAAAGAATGCCGAATTGCTCGGAACTGCCGTCCCTGGGAAGTTGCGGTGATAGCGATCATAGGCAACGAACCAGAACAACTTGTCCTTGATCAGCGGACCGCCTACGCCGAAGCCACCCATCTTGCGGACGTCCTCCGGTTTGTAGGGCAGCGTGTTGACGCTGGTGACCAGACCGTCGCTATACACCGGGCTGGTTAAGGTCGTGTGGGGATTCATGGAACCCCAAGCGTTGTCGCGGTCTTGCCAATAGGCTTCGCCGTGAATTGAATTGGTGCCGCTCTTAGTAACGGTGTTGATGACGGCGCCGGCCGACCGGCCATATTCCGACGTGTAGTTAGAGGTGTTGACCTGGAACTCCTGCACCGCAATCCGGGCCGTTGAGTAGCCTTCGCGCGTGCGGCCAGCCTCTTCCGAGAAAAATGCTTGATTGTCGTCGGCACCGTCCACGGTCACGTTGTTGAGTAGCGGGCTCATGCCCCGGACACTGACTAGACCGAATCCGTTGGAGTCACTGACCACTCCCGGCGTCAGCATGGAGAAGCTCGACCAGCGGCCGCCGTTGATCGGAAGGTTTTCAATCGCAATATTGTTGAATGTCGGAGCAAAATCGGCGGAGTTGACGTTCACCAGCGGTGCTTCAGCCGATACGTCCACATGCTCAATGTTGCCGATCGTCATATGCGCGAGCAGCGGTGTCAAGCTGCCGACCGATACGATAACCTCTTCGGCCTTGTATGGGGCGAATCCTTGCGCGTTGACGGTTACGCTATACGTTGCGGGCTGCAGCTGCCCGATGCGGAAATAGCCAGTTGGGTCGGAGACGGTCGCAAACGCCTGATTGCTGCCCTTGTTCCTAACGCTTACAGAGGCTCCCGGAATAACTTTATTCTCAGGGTCGACGACGGTTCCCCCGATTGCTCCTTCAGTAGTTGACTGCGCCCAGCCTGGAACGCTGGACAGCATCAGAGCGCAGCAAAATAAAATGGTCAGCAGCGACCGTAAATGCCGATCGCCTGTGATTGTCTTCATGATGGTTTATCTCCTGAAACGGTGTTTAAAGGACTGAAGTTTCCAGTGGGACAACATCTCTCCGGACGCTTTCCCCGGTACGCCTAACGGCGCTTTCGAACACAACTAAGTCAGGGTGTATCGCCCCGATTGTAGCTATTCAGAGTTGCTGATAAGTGTGAATATAGTCTGAATAATGGTGGCAATGAGTAGGCTTCAGGCCGATTCCGGTTGGTTGTTTAACGCCCGGTTAAAGCCATGTTAAAGAGGAGGGTAATAATGAAGAAGATCGATCGGATTGGCGTACACTGTTTTCGCTTTTGTAAGCCATAAGGGGACTTCGACTGATGGGTCGCACTTTGCCAAATTGGGCGTCTGTAATTTTCTTCTTGTTTGCGTTTTGCTCTCATACACCACTGTGGACGCAGACAACGACAAATGCGAAAGGTGCGACGGACCTTGATGCGAGGCAAAGCGCTGAAACGTCCGTGGCTGGTGAGACAATGGCGAACGACGGGAAGCAGAATTCGCCTGTGGGAGAGGTTCCGAAATTTACCAGTAAGTCACAGTTAGTGCTGGTGCCCGTGTTGGTGACAGGGAAAGATGGCCAGCATGTGGGCGGGCTGGGGCGGGATGCATTCAAGATTGAAGAGCGTGGAAAGGCCCGCGGGGCGACGCTTTTTGAAGAGGTCAAGACGGTTGCGCCGGATGCCAAGTCCAGGCCGGCTCTGGTCGTGCAGGGGCACTCGAACTTCAACTATGCCGACGCGCAGAACTGGCGCATGACCGTAGTGGTAATGGACCTGCTGAATACACCGGTTGTCTACCAGAGCGAGGCGAAGCGGCAGTTGATTCAGTATCTGTCGAAGAGCTTGCAGCGCGACGAGCCGACGGCGCTATTTGGGCTGCGGCAAAGCGGAATGAAGCAGCTTCATTCCTTTACCACCGACACGGGCGTCCTGATTGATGCATTGAAAAAAGTTGAAGGAGCAACAAGCCTGGTCGAGAGTAATCAGGCCACGGCGAATTGGACGCAGGATCTCACCGATACCATGGCGCAGGACTCCGTAAGTCCGGACGCGCAGCGGATCTTCAATTTTATGGCCGACGCGGAGGCAACGGCGAACGCCTTCCAGCAACGAGATTCCATCCGCACGACACTCCTGGCGATGACGCAGATTGCGCACGCATACCAGGCAATTCTGGGACGCAAAACGTTGATCTGGGCGAGCGGCGGATTTCCGTTCATGATCGACGATCCGCAGGCATTTTCGCGCATGGGCATCGACATGGTAGAGAAATACGAAGAGGCGTGGCGCGCGTTGGTGGCGGCCGACATTGCGGTGTACACGGTGGATTTGACCGGACTATCGGGCATCTCCCAAAAGACATCAAACCCTGATAGAAACGGTGGAACGGGCTATTCCGGAACGATGCCGACTTTTGATGCGGAGCAGGGTCGGGCGTCCATGACGCCCACCAGCCGCTCGGGGGCAAGTCGTCCTCCGCGGATTGGCTACGACCAGACAGAGCAAAATCGTGAGACGCTGAAGGCCTTTGCTGAAGCCACCGGCGGAACACCGTGCGTGAACTCGAATGACCTCGAGAGATGCTTTGCGCATGCTATCGACGATTCGCGCTCTTATTATTTGCTCGGCTACTATCTTCCGGCGGACGACCAGAAGCCGGGATGGCGCAAGCTGAAGGTGAAGGTGGAAGCCGCAGGTGCGCGCGTACGGACGCGCAATGGATTCTATGTGCCCTCGCCCGCCGACGATACGCCGTTGGCGCGTCAGAGGCAAATTGTGGAAGCACTGCAGTCGCCAGTGGAGTTTACAGGAGTCCGGATGAACGTGCGCGAGGTGCCGCTGGAGGCCGATGCGAAACCTGCCGCGACAGGAAAGTCGAAACATGAGTTCGCGGTCGGCGTGCTGGGCAATTCGCTGACGGTGGACCAGAATGCGGTTGATCTGACGGTTCTGGGCGTGGCCATTGCCGCCGACGGCGAGAACGGCGGGCAAGGAGAGAATCACCTGACTGGAAAACTGAAGCCGGAGGTGATCGAAAGGATTCGTAAGTCAGGCATGGCGATGAACGTGCCGCTGGAACTCGCTCCGGGAAAGTACGACATACGCTTCGCGGTGCGCGATAACATCAGCGGCGATGTCGGCTCGGTGAATTATCCATTGGAAGTGAAATAGGGAAAACTTGGCAATGCCGCGACAAAGTTAAATTCTGAATGCAGCGCCTTGCAGATCAGTCATCATCACGACCCTTGGAAGCCGGAAAGACTGTGTGCTTCGGCTTTGGCATACGCTGCTTGCCCATCGTTGCGCGCCACAAAATCGCGTTTAGTTTGGCTGGTTCGGCCTTGTCTTCCTTGCTGAAGTCCAGCATTGCACTCTGCTTGGCACTCTTTGTTTCCGCGGGATTGGTTTCGAATAGGCTGCCGTCGTTCTCGTGCCGACGGTCGGCCTCAAAAGGGGGCTGATCACCCGAGCCTGCGAACGGGCCCGCAATCGGTGCGGCCTGGGCGTCGTTGTGGTTCATCGGCGGCAGGCCTAGCAGATCCTCGATCGTGCGGATCATGTTGACCGTGGTGTAGAAGCCGTGTTCCACCTGTGGCTTGGAAGCATGCGGCGCGTACTTGCTGATGAGCAAGGCAATCGAGCGGTGAGCATCCACGTGGTCGGGTCCGTCCTGAGCGTCATCTTCCAGCACGAGGATAGCAGTGTCATCCCAGTACGGAGAGTGCGAGACCGCTTCCACAACGCGCCCGAGCGCCAGATCATTGTCCTTGAGCGAAGCCTGGGGAGTGGGCATACCCGCTCGCGCCCCGTAGGTGTGATCATTCGGCAGACGCATCACCACCAGGTTCGGCAATTCCCGCACTTCGTCGCCACGATGGCGCGCGCTCACAAAGCCACTAAACTCGCGAAGGAATTCGTCGGCGCGGAACTGGTCGGGATAATCCAGGCGGAAGTCCGCAAAGTTGGGATCGAAGTGGCCAACCAGTTCGGGCTTGGTCGCTACGTTGCGCGCGATAAGCGGAATCACCCACGGCCACGGGCTTCCTTTGCCGGGAATTGCCCCCATCCCTTCAGGCAGCGGCTCACCGGGTGCAATCGACTTTTTCTGGCACGGCGTCGTAGTGGTTCCCGTAGAGGCCGGCGAGTTCACCCATCCGGGTTCGGTGCACCACTCGGTGTTTATATA
Organism: uncultured Acidobacteriota bacterium; assembly: GCA_963838135.1. Classification (GTDB taxonomy): domain Bacteria; phylum Acidobacteriota; class Terriglobia; order Terriglobales; family Acidobacteriaceae; genus TOLSYN. Next base: position 1,279,136 of record CAWIPV010000001.1, read on the forward strand.
CTCACCGTAATGCCTGTAACGCAGATGGGCGCGTGCGGCGTTCGCCCACAGATATCCGGTCGCAGGCTCATCAACGTCTGCGATGTGCTGCAGGAGTGGATACTCTCCATTCACCATGCCCTCAAAATCATACATGCGCTGATTGTTGCGATAGTTGATCGGCCAGATTTTTTCCGTGTAGTCGCTGGTGATGGCCGCCGTGGACCAGACATGGCCGTTGCCGCTGATCTCGCCAGAATCGTAGAAGTTGTCCAGCACTCCGAACCGCCGCGCGAGTTTGTGGTGATTCGGAGTAATCTCCTCGCCGAACATCGCCAGCGAAGGGTCGCCATCACCCACTTCGAGATCGCCAAACAGCTGATCGTAGGTGCGGTTTTCCTTGATGATGTAGATCACGTGGTGGATCGGATTGCCGTCGTGGCCGTTGTTTCGAAAGTCGATCCGGGGCTGGCTTTCCTCAACCAGATTGTCACGCATAACCTGGGCAGAATAAGCCTCAAGATTACTCGCGATTTCTTTTTCTGTCAGGGACGCGACCGAGCCGTAGGTCAGCTCCCCAATGTATTTCCAGTTCTTCTTCGACTTCGTGTTCCTCGACTCCGGATTCGGCGCGCTCGCATTGGGACCGGTTCCCTTGCCCTTACCGCTGCCGATGATGAGTTCGTTCCCGGCGAAGGCGAGCGCGGTGGGATAGTACTCAGTGGGAATGAATCCCGTGGGCAGTGCCAGTTCGGAGTGCTTGCCCAGCGGAAGAACGGCAACGGAGTTGGTTCCAGCTTCGGCGACGTAGAGTTTGCCGCTGGGACTCAAGGCAAGCGCATTCGGATATGCACCGCCGGCACGCTGCTTCGGCAAGCGCACGTTGACGCGGGATACGACCTTGGAGGTAGCTGTGTCAAGCACAGCCACCTCATCCAGATTGGCGAGCGTGATGTAGAGTGTGTGCTGACTTGGTACAGAAATCATCGCCGTGGCGTGCCCGGAGGAAGTCGGTGCGCCCTTGGGCGTGTCGAGTTCAATGCGATGAACTACGCCGGTGGCAAGATTCAGCTCGGCGATTGCGGAAGTATTCCACAGGCTCACCCAGGCTGTCTGCTTGCCATCGCTGGCAACCGCATAGGGCATGGTGGCCGGAATCCAGTCGCTGTGAGAATCGCTGACGTCAAACGTCTTGAGGATTGCTCCGGAGTTTGCGTCGAGAAGCCATACCTGGTCACTGAGATTTCCGGCTACGAGCAAGCGCTCGGGTGCGTCGCCAGAGGCGGGCAGCACGGCCAAGCCGGATGGGTACGCGATCATCAGTCCCTTGGCGAGCGGCGACTTGGACAGATATTTCTTTCCTTCGGAAATCTTCTGCGGAGGAATCTTAAGAAAGCGGCTCGGCGAAAGCCTGCCGTCGCTGATGGAGTAGACGGCGATCCCGCTGCCGGTGTCGCCCGCGGATTTTCCTTCGGAATCAGAGAGGGAGGCAACGGACGCATAGAGTTCGTCGCCACTGGGGCTGAAAGCGAGTCCAAAGAAATACGTCTGCTTAAACCGCGGACGCAGACGCTCGTCGGCGAATTCCGTAAGTTGATTGTTGGTGCGATCCAGCAGCGTAATGGATTGGCCAAGGTGTGATTCCGCGGTACCGAAGCCTGCGTTTAGCAGGGCCACATAACGTTGGTCGGGCGAAACCGCTGCCGTCGTAGGAAGGCTGTTGGTGCGGCGGGGAGAGCCAGGCGCGGGTGTGGACAAAACCTTGCTGCTGGGCAGCTGAATCTTCTGGACAGTGACATCTGGGCGCTCCTGCGCTATACATACCATGCAGGCAGACAGCAACAGAGCGGCAATCGCGTGCTTCACCATTCTTCTCCCTTAAGCCCTTAAGAATGCGGATGGCACAACCTTACACCTATCCGGTTTCGCCCAGGTTAATGCTGCGGGAGCCTCTTCTCGGGAAAAAGGCTGCGAGTGCTTCGCGCGTACACTCGTCCCTAGACAGAGGCTTATCCCTATCTTGGGTATCCTTGAGAAACTTGAGCAGATCGCTCCAAGTGACCTTCTGTATACAGGGGAACTCTTTTGGCGTGCTGATCTCGACGCGCTTCGCGATCGGACCGAAGTGATCAAACGCATGTTGAGCGTCGTCGTTGGACGTGGTCAGTACGAAATGCGGGACTCCGAGAGACCGAGCCACGACGCGGTTGTAACCAAGATCGATCAGTGCCCGGGGATGACTTTACTGACCGTCGGAAATCTCTAACCTTCCAATTTCACTGTAGTATTGGCTCCGCCGGTCAGCTTTCAGCTTATCGGTTTTCAGTGCGTCGAGCTTTTCCAGAGCCGCCAAGACTTGAAGAGAGGATTCGTCATCCCGCTTACGCAATAACGGAATTTGCCTACGCAACGATGCACGTTCATCGGCAATCCATTGCGATAGCTTAAATTCAGCTGGCGCGTCCACAGCCTCCGGCGCCTTGAAGGGAGAGTCCCTCTTCTCAAGCACTACACCCATGTGCTCGACGAATCAGCCGAATTTGCCGCCACCACGCTCATCTCGAAATCGAGCGGAAAAGGGGTAAAAAAGGCCGATCCGAAGACGGTTTCGCCGGCAATTGGCAGCCAAACGGCAGCCCGCAAGAAGCATTGGGTGATGTAAGTGATTGAAAGATTGGAGGCGCGGGCCAGGATCGAACTGGCGAATAAAGGTTTTGCAGACCTCTGCCTTACCACTTGGCTACCGCGCCCCTTTTGCGGACCTCTGAAGGCCGGGCAGCTGGGGGAACTGCCTCTCTTCATGGCAAACCCTCGCGCAGTGGCGAGGGTTTGCAAAAACTCTGGAGCGGGAGACGGGATTTGAACCCGCGACTTCGACCTTGGCAAGGTCGCACTCTACCACTGAGTTACTCCCGCTCGATTCATTAATCTTAGACAATGCATCTCACTCTGTCAAACGGGCGAATCCCCTAAACTGTGGATTCTCCGTGTGTTTACGGGCAGGCCAAAAGCAGGCTCACTGCACCCGTTGACGCTCCCGATCAGGCAAAAATTTCTCAAGGAACTCCCCCTGAGCCGCCCTCGCCTTCTTAGCGGCATGGAAATAGTGCATCGTCATTGTGACGTTCGACTGCCGAAGAATCCGCTGGACAACCACAGGGTCGGTGCCATGCTCAATCAGGAAAGTCGAGAGACCGTGCCGGAGGTTGTGGAAGCCGAACCTCGGGCAACTTTCATCGATGATACCAGCCTGCACTGCCGCCGGACGAATGTACTTCTGAGCGATGGCGCACCCCAGCCGTGGCTGCTTTCCCTTCCGCCTGTACGACGGAAACACGAAATCGGTCTCTGTGCCGTAAACCGTCTCGCTGCGCCATTCTTCCAGCACGGCTGCCAAAGCCGGATGCATCTCCACCGCAGCCTTCGATGCCCGACTCTTCGGCTCACCGATTTCGCCGTCTACCCAATCCCTCCGGATGTGAATCTTTCCTTTTGACCAATCGATGTCGCTCCACATTAAACCGAGTGCTTCTCCGATGCGCACGGCGGTCACAGCCACGACAATGATGAGGCAGCGAACAAGCGGGTCTTCGATCTGGTCAAGGATGGCAAACGATTCCTCTGGAGAGACGGGAACGGCCTCAAAATCGGTCTGCTCAGAAGCCGATACCCACGGCATCGGATTGCACTCTGGAGTACGTGGGATCATGCCGTACTTCTGCCCGTGGCGATAGACGGCTGACATCAAGCTCCTGATTTTGCTCTGGAGTCCCTCCGAAAGGCTGTTGATCCAATCCTGAACCTCAGCGGGCTCCACATCCTTCGCAACTCTGTTCCGCCAGCGGGACAGGTACAGTCGTGCGTTGCGTTCCTCGGTGTTCTTGGTGGAGTGAGCCTTGTCCTTTCCCGTCTTCGTCTTGCCATAGGCGAGGTACGCCTCCAGGACTTCACCGAACTTGACCTTCACCGGGTCGTTTTTGCCGATGTTGGCATTGAGGCCAAGCTCTCCGACATGGAGCCATCCCTGCCCGTCGGTCATGGCAGCATCACCAATGACCTTCGACCTCTCCCGTTTGGCAGCGTTCAGCCAGCAGTAGACCAGCTTGCCCTTTTTTCGCCGGAACCAGCCCCGAGCCTCATTCATGTCCGGCTCCGGGACACGAAGGCAGCGATCTCTGAGATGCGGAACCGCCACGTCCGCCGAGCGCCAGTGCCAATGGGATGTGCGGGGAGTTCACCAACGCGGGCGAGTTCAAGCACCCTGCGGCGGGTGATGGACAGGAACGCAGCCACTTCATCGGCTGCGACAAATGGTTCAAGCTCGGGCAACGCACTGTCCTTTCCAGCAGTGACGTTCCCTCCAACACGCCATTAGATGTCAGGCCGAACCTCCAGGTTTCTCATTCCCTCGCTTCCCAGCTTTTGTCGCCAGCATGAGTGTCTTCTTGCTGACTCGGTGCGGCAGCTTCACAACATTTCCCTTAAAATCCCGATAACCTTTATGCATCCGTGTCAGCACGACACGGAGCGAGTGATATGGGTCTTTGCCTTCGCCCACCCGGTCAATTGCCTCGGCAATCTCGGCAATGGTTTTCCCGTCGGCCCACAACTTGGCGACCTTGGCATAAGGAAAGGCCCGGCGCTCGGTTCGCTTTTTGACTGCTTTCTTGGGTGCTTTGCTCATGCGTCTCCCCCGTGGCCGTGTCCACAAAGTATCGGCTGGGAATGATAACGCGGAAGTTCAGGTGGCAGGAGGTCTACAGCAAGGAGTGCTTGCTAGGCGGATAAAACACGCCCGCAAATGGACTCGCTGCGGCCCAACAATTCTGCGCAGTCGCTGCCGCCGCTATGATCGGCGGACTCCTCTAATCCAATGCGGAACGTCAAGCCTGGAGGCGACCGCGACGGCGACGGAACGTTCCATTCATAACCGCCTCCGACGCATTTGTGGTTTTCGCATAGGCCTCACACCCCGATATCCGGATTCTTTGACTTCGATTGAGACTTACGCACACGAGCCGCATTTCCGCATCGCGTCGAGCACCACTTCTGATCGTCACGAGTCTTGCGAAAGAACTTCCAACAGTTCTGACAAAGTTCCCAGCCAAGCCCCTCTCCCAACACTGTCCGTGCGATTGCGGCTACGAGGGCATCAGACCCACAGTAGAGGGCGGGACGCATACGTCCGGCATCGTCAAACCAAAGCACGAGCTGTGCGCGGTGCAGTAACGACGTAACCTGCGAAGACAGAACCCGCTTCGGATCAGCATCGGCATCAATGGTTGGTAAAGCAACGCTTCTGACTTCTTCTGACAGCTGCAACAGCGCATTGCGATCGAAGGTTATCGTGTCTCCAGATTGGGTGTGCAAATTGAGTGGCGCTGATACTTCTGCTGTTGCCGCCAGCCCATCCGCCAATTTCTCCCGTTCTGTTTTCATCATTGAGAATGCACGATCTAGCCGCTCCTGCGCAGTTCGGATGTTGGAATGAGAGTCCCTGGCAACCGCGTTAAGCAGCGTCAAAAGCGAAAGATAGTGTTGCCTCTGTCCATCAGAGAGTTGGTTGGCTAGTCCATCTACATCGGCTCGTGTAAACCGACGAACTGGCACCAAAGCTCTGGCAGTGGGAGAAACCCATGTCGCCTTACCATCTGGCTCCGGCCCACCTGCAGTTGGCCAGCAGTCCACGAGTACGGGCAAACCCAACGAGCTTTTTTTCTTTGTGTCCATTCAGCTAATGGATAGCACAGTCCTGCGTACTCCCGCAACGGACGAGCACTTAATGGCTTTGTAACGGTCAATCGCCCGGATGTCCACGCACAGGATGATCAAGGAATCAAAGAATTGAAAGCGCCCTATCGTGGCGGACGCACAGCCGGGCGTATCGGCATGAAGGATTACAAGATGACTAAAAAGCAAAAGACACTCAAACCGCTTAACCTTTCAACGCTTCGTCGGGACATGCAGATCATCATGGACGAGATAGACCGCACCGAAGGTGTACTTCCGGACGCTTACTCGCCAGTAATGTGGCAACGGTTGCAAAACACTACGGAAAAGGTCGCGGGTGCGATCCAGGCTGTACGTCTCACTTTGTCTGGCCTGTCATGCTCCGACGTTGCCGATAAACTTGCCCTCAACCCGCAGCAGGTGGCGGCATATATGGCGTGGAACACTATGCTCCAGCCGGACTGGGTATCTCCCCGCGTCGTCGTCGCTACTACCCAGTGCCCGAAATGTGGTGTAGCGCCTGGAACGTCATGTGACCTCACATACGGTCGCCTTCACCGTCAGCGCCGGGAAGCATATAAGTCAATGTCTGGGGTGCGCGAAATGCAGATGCCCTGATCGCATTGATGATGACAATGCTGCATGAGTCTTCTGCGGTCGAAATGGAAATACAAGGATCACGTCCGCCCCTAGGGGAGCAGAGTACCGAACGATAGCCAAGGAGACAATTAAGTGAACGCAAACGTAATCAGCCCGAATGTCAATCCAGACGTTCTTTACGTCCCGGACTTCTTGAATCAGATCGAAGCCGATGAACTTCTTGCAAATATTAAGGAGAAAGCGGAGTTCCGGCAGAACTACATCCAGCTTTTCGGCACAAAGGCAGTTCCGAGGTTAGAGGCGTGGTATGCATCGTGGAACTATCCCTACTCTAAAGGTGTCGTTTTACAAGCAGCGGCGATGCCTGATTATTTGCAGGCTGTGATCGCACGCATGAAGGCGGGTGGATTTGGCGAGTATAACGCCGTGCTCATCAACCGCTATCGGAACGGCAACGACTACATTTCCTGGCACTCCGATAATGATTTTGGCGATCCGGAGCCGACCATTGCCTCAGTGACACTCGGAGCCGTGCGTCCCTTTAGGCTTCGGTTGCGAGCAGATAAGACGAAGCGCGTCGAATACACGCCTGTTCATGGATCAATGATTATCATGCGCGGCAAGACAAACGCCGAGTGGGAGCACATGGTTCCGAAGACGACAAAGCCGATTGGGGAACGGATCAATCTGACGTTCCGCTTCAAGGCTAGCAGCTAAAAGGGACAGAGAGCGCGGAGGCACACGTTCTGAAGTAACTACTACGCAAGCTAGAAATGCCGAGCCAAGTGTTGGCTCCACCGGGACGGAGAGAAGGCACCCTCCACCACGGACGCCATAAGTGTGCCTAAAACGCAGAACACGAAAGAGGAACCCAATGACGAAGCCGCAGACCATCGGTGAACGTCCAGCCGAACCCGAAAATGTCACAACTAACGTAACTGTTCCGGAAGTTCCCCCGGCCGAGCAGAGCGATCACCAGAGGGCCGAAGAAAGCCCGACCGAGGACACCCTGCCCTCGGAGGAGCCGCAGGCCGCTACAGCGCCAGATAATCGCGGTGCCGAAATCGCTGCTAAGGATGCAGCCCCAGAAGCAGCGCCCATCGGGATGGAGCCCGTCACTCCGGCTCCCTCTGAGCCGCACAATGATGGTCGCCCCAAGCAGGCCGTGCGCAGTGCCAAGAAGAAGCACGCAACCAAAAGCGTAGGCGTAGGCAAAGGGAACACCGCTAAAAAAGCTGCGGCGGCAGCAGGTTCTTCGATCCCGGCTGCAAAAACCACGACAAATGTCGTGGTTTCAAATCCCCTCTTTAGTCACTCAATCATCATCCCGCCTGCCATTGACGCACTGTTCGGGATGACCACTGAGGAGCGGATTGCCGAGGTCAAGCGTGTCTGCGAGCGAGACGAGGTAGAGGCGCTCAACAGCTTTGTCGCTCCGCTGACGCACTGGATGAATGACCTTGACTATGTGCTGGACAACTACGGTGACGTTGTAGATGTGTTGGCGGATCACTTCAATAAGCAGGGCCGTCCGCAGGCGAAACGGGCCACTTGGGGCGACCTGAACTTTGATTCGGAAACGCTCAAGTATGTGGACGTAAAGTTCGGATACAAGCCCGAGATGGCGATTAGCTGGGCGGGAATCTGCCATGTCTTTTTCAACCGCTCGATCCGCACTATGCAGCGCCGTAAAGCATACAAGGCGATGCTAACGAGCGGCGAGACAGTGGTTTCACCAAAGCCGACTAACAAGGGAGGCCAGAAAAAGAAAGGATCGCAGCTGCAGTCCACGTCGGGTCAAGCAAGTCTCTCTCCTGAGGATGAGGATTGCCTGCGTACAGGGGTTAGTGCCGCTCGGCGTTACTTCGAGGCGCAAGAGGCCGGTAAGAGCGACGAAGCCGAAGAGGCCAAGCAGGAGTTCTTGGTTATCAGCAAAATGGATTCGGTCAACTCGCAGATCTCCGGCGACCGGCCGAACTACAAGTTCCTCCTGATTGACCTGCTTTCGCAAGTAGAGAAGGTAGGCGACAGGCTCCCTGTGGCGCTGACACGGATGTGCCATGAGATTCGGAAGCGGCTTGGTATTGACGATGCCAGCTTCGGGTTGAAGCCGGAAGATCGGAAGCCTGCGCAGAAGCCGCCGGACGTGGCTAAGCCTGAATCGACAACCGCTCGGACACAGGCGAAAAAGACGATAAAAAGAGACAAACACGCCAAGGCTGATGGCAATGGTAAGTCGGAGTGTCCGCCCATGATCATCAACGGCCTGCATATCATCAAGCGCAAGGATGGCAAGTGTGTGGTTCTCGATCCGACAAAGGAAGTAAACAACACGGTTGCGATCTGCGACGACTTGGAAAAAGCGGTGGCCGCTGCAAAAAAGAAAAAGCCCGAGCAGGCTCAATCTGCTCAGGCTGATACCAAAGTTGCCTAGACGATTCAGGCTGGAAAAGCGAACCGGACATGTCCGTGAGAAACCTACCAGCCTGCAACGTCTGACTGACAGTAAAGTATGTCAACGAGTCGCAAAGAGCAAGAGGAAGATCATGGAAAAATCTAACATTTCATGGACGCACAACACGCAGAACTTCTGGGTGGGCTGTGACAAGATCGCACCCGAATGCGCCCACTGTTATATCGGGCGGGAAATCCGCAAACAGTCGGACTGGCAAACGGACGTTCAGCCGGGATTCAGAACTAAACCACCGCGTAAGTCCTGGGGTGAGGTCTACCTTACAAAGACATGGAACGATCCATATAGATGGCAGAATGAATTGCTCACTCCGCCGAAGAGCAGTAGCTGGCGGGGCGATGTAAGCCCAGCGAATGTGAAGGCCGATGACTGCGTGAAGCGCATCTTCACCTGCTCATTGTCAGACTTCTTCCATGCCAAGGTTGACCACCGCAGCGTCTGCCCTTACTCAGCGCCCACATCGTTGCAACTGGCTGAGCGCCAGCACCGGGACGTGGCAAAACGTGCAGGAAGCACGCTCTGGCGTGACTGTGCGTGGCAGGTGATAAAGGAAACGCCACGGCTGATCTACCTGATTTTGACCAAGCGCCCTGAGTTGATTGAGAAGCGGTTGCCAAAGGGCTGGCCTGATGAGTTCCCTAATGTTTGGCTCGGCACCAGCGTCGGCTGCAAGCAGACTCTCAACAAAATGGACAGTCTGCGGAGGATTCCGATCCATCCGAAGGCCGTTCGCTTCGTCTCCTGCGAACCGCTTATCGAGGACATCGCATGGAGCATCAACCTTGATGGTTTCGGCTGGATGATCGTCGGTGGAGAATCCGGCAACAATCCCGAATATCGCTGGAACCCACAGCAGAATTGGCGTGAGGAATTCAACACAGAGGGACGCCGTACGATGGAGATCAGTTGGGCACTGAATCTGCTGATGAAAGCCCGGACTGCGGGCATTCCGTTCTTCTTCAAGCAGGTCACGTCCGGCAGGTCGGGCAAAGGCTCAGATGCCCTGGGCCAGCTCTATCACGAGTTCCCGGAGCCGCCATACGGCAAGTGGGCCGACGTGCAGGACGAGCACGGAGACAACAAGCTGGTGGTGCTGCCATGAGCTTAGGCAAGAAATTCCCCACCCTTCGGTGGCCGGGTGCCAAAGCCCATTTAGCTCCCGTCATCCTTAATTACGTGCCGAAGCGCGGACGTAAGTTCATCGACCTGTTTGCCGGACGTGCGAATGTCACGCTCCGGGCCATTGCAGAGGGATTCGAATACGGTGAATGGGTTTTGAACGACACGCTCACCGCACCGTTCCTTCGTGCGCTCCGTGACCATGGGGACAAGTTCAAGGCTACGGAACGGTCAAGGGCAGAATTTGAGCGCCTGGCCGAGCTTGCCAAGAACGGCGATCCGCACGCTCTGCTCATGGAGCCGTACCTTTGCTTTAACGGCGGAACTTTCGCAAGGGGATGTTCCACAACAGACGGCGGCCACCGGACGCCGAAAAGTTACGAAGATAACGTTCACTTGATTTCCGAACTTCTCCGTGAGAAGAACGTTCGGATCAGTGCTGATGATTGGTTAGACTGCCTCCAAGCAGAGCAACTCGGCCCTGATGATCTTGTCTTTATTGATTTTCCATATATCGGATGCGATGTCGGAGACTACTCGGCAGAATCAATCTGCCCAACAGAAATCATCGAGTACCTGAAAACAGCACAATTTCAATGGGTGATGACGGAGTACGACCAGCCCCTGTACCGACAAGCGTTCGGAAAACCAGTCTTTCAGCGGAACGTGCAACTCCGGACGACTAACTTTGCCGACACTGGCGGACAAGAGCGTCGGACAGAATGTATTTGGACAAACATCGGCAAGGAATGGGCGAAACGTGACACTGTCACGTTTTCCGTTCCTGATGACCGGACGGACACCTATTACGTCGGCCTGCCACTGGATGAACTACTACGGGAGATTAAAGAGTGTGTCGCCATAATCACCGCAGCCAGAAACCAGATGAATGCGGAGATGCGCAATCGGCTTCTGCTAGCGCTCAAGGAACTCAAAAAGCGCACCTTCCGCAAAAAGCCCGGGTATCAACAATGTTTAGTTGCGATGGGCTTGAATCCTGATACCGTGCGCCAGTGGTTCTACCGCTCCCGCACGGCGGACGAGGTCATCGAGCTGCTGGAGGAAGAAACGACCGATCAGCCGGATGCACCGGACGTGTCTTTGGGGCACGTAGTCACGATGGAAAAGGCGCTCGATCAAACAGCGATTCAGATGGATTGCATTGAAGGGCTCAATAGCTTGGTTCCAGGCTCTGCCGACGTGATCGTTTTTTCGCCGCCCTATAACATCGGTTTACGCTATAGCGGCGACGAAACAGGCGACAACAGACCTGACTACCTGGACTGGATGCAAAGCGTCTCTGCTGCATATTACCGGGCATTATCCGCCCACGGACATTGTTTTCTCCAGGTGGGCGGGACACCGACCCGTCCACTTCTTCCGTTTGAAGTTGTGTCGCGGGCACAGGCCGCTGGCTTCAAAATACAGAATCGAATCGTCTGGGTGAAGAATATTTCCATTGGAGACAGGGCAGAGGATTCCTACGGACACTGCACACCAACGAACAGCGAACTGTACCTCAACAACACGCACGAGTTCATTTTCCATCTCACCAAGACCGGAAGAGAAAAGATAAACAAACTGGCAATAGGCGTTCCGTATAAGGACAAATCAAATATTGAGCGTTTCAATCGTGGCGAAGTGCGGTGTCGGGGAAACGTCTGGTTCATCTCCATTCCGGTTAGCAAAAAAGCCGACCGCTATAATCACCCAGCCCCGTATCCTGTCGAACTGCCAGCCATGTGCATCAAGTTGGCAGGCGTGCCAAAAGGTTCGCTGGTAGTTGACCCGTTCGTGGGCATCGGAACGACTCTCGTAGCTTGTAAGGAGTTAGGGATGCGGGGAATTGGATTTGACAATTCCGCCGAGTATTGTGGAGCAGCGAGGGACAGATTAGCCAAGACGCAGGATGTGGAAACGCCATCCGAGGTCGAAATTCAAGACCAGGGCACAGATGATAGAAGGTATTTCGTTGAGCTGAGGGATGATCCAAGCGAATTACTATCTGCAATGAAGCCAGGTGCTTCCTACTTCGAACGCAAAGCATTGTTTGATCTTCTGAAAAACGCCAACATCGGCTATCAACATCGTTGCGGCCTAAGGATGATTTATGCGTTTTCTTGGCAGAAGGAGAGTTTGAGCGCCACTGATTCCCAGCAGGAGGCCGGAAAAATACACTAAGTCGTCGTTGCTGGCGTAACCGATATTGCTAGCACAGCCGAGCCCCGCCATCCTATGATCGACGGGGCTTTCGCTTTGTACAGGCCTCAAGGCCAACCCTCATAACTCCAGGTCGCCCGTCGAAACGGGTGCATCAAATTTGCTCCAGCCAATCGTTCCGCCGTTTTCCTCAGCTTCGAGCTTCGCCGCAAGCGACCGCAGCCTGAATAATTCGTCCTCTTCCAGCGAGAACTCTTCCAGCAGCCCGACCGCAGCCAGGGCTTCCAACTCCAGCAATCGTTGTTTCCAGCAATTGGGGCGGCGGGACTCCCCCCTTTCTTTCGGAACCGATATCACAGTTCCCTCACCATCCGTTTGAGTTCCAATTCCCGATGGCGGACAGCGTAGCACTTGGCGCAGCGGCAGTATGGGGCATGACCGCTGAGTTCCAGTTTCACGACATCCAGGCGTCTGAATTCCTTCCATATTTCGCCCCTAGTGAATAGGGCATCCTGAGTATTATCTTTTATCAAGTATAAGTCCTTCCGGTTGCAAGCAACCGATGGCCCAAGTCCAGTTGCCACTGGCTTGGGTTTTTTTTGTCTGTCTACTGGAGGAATTGGTAGTCACAAAACAATTTCATTGTCGATTCGGAAACATTTCTGACTACGGAGTATTAGATAGAGAGCACTTAAAGGAGGGCCTTCTATGACCACTAGAAAGGAACAGCGGGCATTTAGAGAGAAGATCGCACAGTACATCCTCGATGGGCATCAACAAGACACCTACAAGGAAATCAGCTTGGTTTTCAGGTGTACGGAGCCGACTGTCGGAGCGATTTCCCGGAAGCTGCTTGGATTCCGGCGGCCGTCAAGGATCGAACCAAAAGCAATGGCAGCGGCTGTGCCATCAGACGAAAACAAAACCAAGTAACACAATACAGCCCGGATTTGATGGCCGGGCCGTATTACTAACCAAGGTTCAAGGAGGAACCAGTTTCACACTATGTCTAATAACAATACTGAAAAACCACAAACTTTCGTTTCTGCAAGGCCCGTAAACTGCCTGGACATTCCACTAACCCAGTGGGCAAAAATGACCGATGCCGAAAGAAAAGCAGCAGAAACCAAGACCAGGGTAATAGAACCAGAAGTAGAACCAATGGTGGTTGAACCTAACATTGAACCCATGGAAGGTGCGTGGGCTGCTCCGCCGCCTCCACCTGTTATAGAAGTGAAACTCAGCGACAAGGCACTCCAACTCAAGAAAATACAGGAAGAACGGCAGGGCGATATAACAGTGCTCCGGGAGCATTGGAAAACCATCCTTGGAGTAGATGCTCCCACTCGGGATGTGTTTTACAACTGGCACAAACTATATGGCTTTCAAGTAATCACAGAAGCCATAGATGCTGCCCTGCTATGGATGTCCAAGTCCACCGCCAAAGCAGCGAATAGTCCAGATCGAGTTCCATTCAAAGTGAACACTGACAGACTGGCACGATATGTAGGCGGCACCATGAAGAAGATGAAGAATGGAAATCAGTAACGAAGAGCTTGAACTAGAATACAAAATCGTGAACCCACAGGACTACCTTGCTATGGCGAGGATCAAGGGTAGTGCGCTCCATGTCTACTGCGCTCACTTAGGCAAGGAGAACCTGGACAGGGACAGCCACCCGTCAATAGATTGGATTATGAAAGCCACAGGGCTATGCCGTAAAACCGTCTACAAGGGACGGAGATACCTAGTTCAGCACGGATACTTGACCAAGGTGGGAGAGGTAGCACCACGCATACCTAACGGACGGTACAAAGTTCCGGTCATGCGGTCTAACAGCGCATGGAACAATTTACTATGCGATGAGAAAAAAGTTCCAAAAACACCCATAGTAAAAAGTTCCACCATAGATTGTAATGCTTTTGATTTTGCTTTTGCTTCTGGTTTTGCTTCTTCCTTTGGTGATGGTAGTGGTCATTCTAATACTGAACCTGAAGCTAAACCTACGGCTGGAGCCGTTCCGCCTTCGGCGGCAACAGAAGTGCCTAATAATGGAAAAGACTTAAAATCAAAATCAAAATCGGAACAGGAGCAGGGTTCTAGTTCACATGGTAGGAATGGTGTATCTGGGAAAAGGAAACAGCAGTTTGCTCCAGATGGAACTCCTTGGTTAGAGGAGATGTATGACCGGAACTATTCTTCCATTAAACGGTTGGAATGGATTATGGCTCACGATGGTAAACCTAAGATAAGCGACTTGGATAGAGTGGTAGAACCTGAGACACCTAAACAAGTGGACGGTATCTGTAGCATCTGTGGGAACGCTTTATCCGAGAAGGATAAGAAAGGAATTCCATATTCCACCATGAGACAGAAAGGTTGGACATACCCGTGCTCCAAGTGTGAACCTCGGCATGGTGACAGACTTCCAGCAGGTAGCACCCACCCGGAGGCAGGAACCTGTCGCCTGTGCAATGGTTTGTATGTCGCTGGTGATGGTAGTTTCTTTGATGAGGAACTCAACCTGTGCAGTATCTGTATGGAAGAAGAAGACAAACGCCTGGAAGAATTAGACAGATTGGCCGATGAAGAAGCAGTATCAAATGATTAGAGTAGAGGCATACACAATGGCTTGGATAACTTTAGACTTGGAAGAAACTTTGGCGGTTCGTGGATGGTTGACTTTATGCGGAGTTCCGCCGTCACATGGAATGTTAGGGCGGGATGTGAAGGCGTACCGGAGATGGAAACAGAGTTACCAGCGAAAGGTGGATGTCCTGGAGCATTGGTATAGTCTTCCAGATACTCGCTCCGGCAAAAGGAGCATATCCGGTTCTGCGAACCGATAGCCGGGTTCAATGGTTGTGGTCACTCTAGGCATTGGATCGCCTCTGAGCGGCTGCTACGCAGCAGAGACAGGCATCGTGAGCAAGCAGCGTTCCGGCACCCGCCGAAGCCGCCGCCCCGACCTCAGCACTGCGACGGTGAGTATCCCAGCGGCGTTGCCAGTTGCCTTTGCAGGATATTTGAAAACACATTCCAGGCAATTTCCCGAACTATCAAAGTGCATTATCAGGAGCAAGTTCAAAGCCCGTTTTCCAACATTGGCTGCGATCTCCTGCTTCAATAAGTTCCAACAACTCTGGCAAAACTGCTAAGAGCGAGGAACCTGGAGAATCATTGAAAACATGCACGCAAGACCGGAAGTACGAGAAATCTTGATTGAAAACAAACTGCGAAGATGGCACGCAATCGTTCGTTGGCCGTTCATTGATAGGAAATGTCCGCCAGCCAGGGCGAGGCGCAATTTTCTGAGGCTCTTGAAAGCATATCCAGAGATCGGGGCACGGCTTGGGTACACGGTGAAATCCGCATTTCCTTATTGACGGGACATCCTCTGCCTGGATGAGCGTGGTTCCGGGTGCGAATCCGGGGTTGCCAGTTCCGTCCACATCAGCTATCTCTGTTCGGAGGTTGATTGCCATCGGCATCACCAGCCATGCCAGCCGTGCTGCGTTTCCTCAACCGCAATAGCGGCAGAACTGTGACGCCGAAATTGGATCGGGATTGAGCTATCAGCGGATTACTGCAAGATGGCGACCGACCGTATCAGGGCCGCACGATGCGGACATCTATCGGTTTGTCTTTGCAATACCACGAATTCGCATCAATCGGGTTGCTCATCTCCCAACCGTAAGGACAGCTCTCATAGCCGGATTCGGTTTTCGTATCTCCCGAACTAGATTGAACGTCCGGTTTCTTCTCAGTTTGTTTCGTGGAATTATTGATGACATCGGCCAAAAAGGATAACAATGACACCAGAACAACTCCGATCACTATAAAAACCGCTATGCGTTCGGAATTGCCGAATTTGTAGCCGGTTTTCGCTGATGCTCCAGACGGTCGATCATTTCCGCTCACAGTAGGCTGCATTTTTGAAATCGCCTGTCCGCAGGAATTGCAGTATTTGGCAGCGACTGTGATTTCTTTCCCGCACTCTGAACAAAACGCCATAGCTATAGAGCTCCTTTACCTTGGCACGCAGAAACCTCCACCTTGGGCGGTTCCGCTAGCGGATAGTAGCCACTCTCATCTGGACGGACGAACCACCTGCCCGTCGGGTGACTCACGCCGCCCAAACTTTGTGGTGCCGTCGGGAAGAATCGTCACGTCGAAGACCTTCGTCCCGTCGGGGAACTCAACTCGCCTCTGCTTTTTGGTGCCGTCTGGAAACGTAGTAAGGTCGAAGAACTTCACCCCGTTGGGGAACTCATGACGCCCAACCTTTTCGGTGCCGTCGGGAAGAATAGTCACGTTGAACTCCTGGCTCCCATTCGGTAACTCAACACTCGCTATTTTGGCCGTGCCGTCCGGAAGTCGAGTCACGTCGAAATCCTTCTGCCCGTTTGGGAATTCAACACGCTCTCTTTTTACGGTGCCATCTTTCAGCCTGCGTTCCCCGAAAAACTTGGTGCCGTCCGGTAGCTGGTAGTCTCTCGCCGGAGTCGCTTGTGCATCGGGTTGGATTATGGGATTGGCAGCCCTGCTCTGCCCCTGTTCGGCTGTTGACGGAGTTTTGAGATAGGGAATGATATACACCACCACCGCTATGAGCACAATCGCCGCTATGCCAACGATGATTGACCGGTTTCGTGTGGCGTTTGTGCTCGCTGCCCCCAACGATGCGAACTCAGGAACGAAGACGCTGCCAGAAACTTCTGAAGCGATAGGCTCCACTCGTTGTATCTCAGTGTTTATTGACTCGTGCTGCGTGCGTTCTTCATCCGTTGATTGAGCTTCTGCCGCAGGATTCTGAGCGGCACCGCATTCCAGACAGAACTTCGCCGCCTCAGGGATGGCGGAGTTGCAGACAGCACAGGGCTTCGTGCTGGTGGGCGCAGGTTCCTTTTCCGCCTCCGAGTTCTTTTCCATGGGCTCCTCCGAAGCCGCTACGGAAACGGATTCGGACTCCGCAGTCGAAGAGGGACTTGGGGCTGATGCTGGAGTAACCTCCGCAAGCGGAATCGCAGCGGGTTCAGCGTCTACCACCGGAGCAGCGGTCGGAGCGGCTCCTGTTGGTGGTGCCTCCTCTTCCGCTGGCTGTTCTTCCCCCAGCACTGGAAGGGGAGCCGAACGCTCCCAACTGATGCTGACAGGACTGTTCCCTTCATAGATCGCCCGGTACTGTGGATTCTGCGTAAGACAGAACTCAAGCAGGCGGTCGTCCGCAAGGGATGCATATTGCGGAAACCCCTCTCTTAGCTCCTGAATAAACTGCGCAGCGGAAAAGGTAATCTGCGAATCTGACAAAAAAATCCTCCATCCAGGCGCAACTGGTTTTCTCTATCTAGTCCGACATCTCGGCACACAGAAATCCCCACGTAGGGAATTCCCCTTAGCGGACGTAGCCACTCTCAACTGGACGGGTGTGTACGCTCAACACTACAAAGCAGAGCAGGATGAAGCAAGGAGATTCTTCCCGCACCCGGTACTGTAGTGCGGCAGGTTCGCCAGGAGCGTGCCACCCGCTAAGGTGAAACGCCACTGGACATCAGGAACTCTGAATGCAACACTTTGCACTCCCCACGCAATTAGCCGAAGGAAAATTATGACAACCGCCGAACTAAAGACAGATTTGCCCAATCCTGCATACTCAAGTGCTGTGCAAAGCCGCTACAAAGACGCCTACTTGTTTGCGAAGTCGTGCATCAATGCGGGCGACGTGATTAAACTGTTAGCCGCAATTGTGGCTGTAATTTGTATCGTGCTCTCATGCGTTGAAGCGTATCAGTCCGGCAATCCGGGCGTAGCAGTTGGCGGGATTCTCGTTGGTGGCTTGGTAGGCTTGGGCATATATATCTTCGGCATATTGATTGCCGCCCTGGGTCAAGTCCTGATTGCCCTGTTGGATACTGCGCTGAATACTTCTCCCTATCTTGATAACGATACCCGAGCCGAAGCCATGTCGCTGGTGAGTCGGTTTCGCAACAGGGACGAACGAGCGAGTTCGAACCTGGCGAGCAAATCCGATGAACATACCAGTGACGAGCGACATATAGATGAGGCGGAATGCCCTTGGTGCAAGACGAAGGGAGCGGAGACAGTGCAATCGGATTATGGGATTAGACTCCGGTGTTCCAACTGTTCGAGAGAATACGATATGTAACCACCACCGACCATCCGGCGTCAGCAAGGACGATCTCCTGGATGCGGCGGCTGCGGCATGGACGGCGCTCAGACTTCATAGAGGGCAGGCGTTCCAGGTCTGCGAACCGGAGTATGATGGGCGGGGGTTGGCGGCAGCGATCTGGTATGCCGAATTAGACATCTTCCAGAGACCGGGCCTATAGAAAGGGTGGGTCGTCGCTATTATGATTGGGGTCACCGAACTAAGGAGACTTATCTCAAAATGCCGACAAAGCTGAAGATGTGGCAAATCGAAAAAGATCGTCCAATACCAGTCGATGACACTGCGTTTGCAAGCGAACGACGTGAGTCAGATTTGGAGCGCTGGATTGTCGAACAGCCCGACCTGCTCGGAGAAGACCTTTTGATCATCTCGCAGCAGAAAGCAATCGATGGTGTAGGCAGACTCGATTTGCTGGCAGTTGATGAGCAAGGAACGTTGGTAGTCATCGAACTCAAACGAGATAAAGCTCCCAGAGAGGTTGTTGCTCAAGCACTGGACTATGCCTCGTGGCTGGACTCGCTCTCTGAAGAAGAAGTGAGGCAGATAGCAGAAAGTTTCCTTGAACAGTCGTTGGATGAGGCTTTTTCTGCGAGGTTTCCCGAAGTCGAGATCCCTCCAATATCTCCGCAGAACCATCGAATTCTGATTGTTGCGGCGTGCCTCGATGATTCCGCTGAACGAATCATCAATTACCTCGTGCAGCGCCACGGAGTAGGCATCAACGCAGTATTTTTCAACTATGCAAAGCTCGCTAACAACACGGAAATATTGTCACGATCCATTCTTGTTCCCGATGCAATTGTTGCAGAACGCAAGAGAAGCCCAAGAAAAGGGCCGACTAAAGATGAGCTTGAAAAGGAAGCAGATCGTAGGAAGGTGCTTCCGCTAATTGCGCCCTTCCGAGAGATTCTCGTTGGCACCGCCGAGAATTACGTCAACGAAGTAGCCTCAGGCGGGTTGGGCGGCTCCCTCAAGTACATGAGGAAGGGCGTCAGTGGAAGTTTGAGGGTAGCATTTAGATTGAATGTTGGCGGGGACAAAGATTCCATCGATGGGCGGTTAGTGCTGCAATTCAGACCGACTCAGCTCAATGATATTTTAGGCATTAGCGAAGACGAAGCACGTACTCTGGTAGACACTCTGCCGGGTGGTGGCTCCTATAACAGAACTGGTTCGCTTTTCCGCATCCCGCTCACTGATCCCACAACCGCCAAAGAGGTTGCGCTACGATTCCGTGGATGGTTTCAGAAGTATCTAGGGGCATCATCCGTGCCCGACTCCGGTAAGTGACACCCCTCGGACGGGTTAACCCGCCGAGCAACGAACAAGTATTTTCCGCCCACCCGCCGCAAGTCCTTTGAATTCGTGACCACCGATGGCTGCGGGAGCAGGGGCTTTTGCTCACCTGCCGGGGCCGTGTGCGGATGTTCCGTATCCGATGACGAGCTTGTTCGGCTCAGGAGTGCCTCGCTGTTGGATCACTGATGTCGAACTTCAAGCTGTTCAAACGGCATCTACTCTGATATTTTTTAGCCGCAAAGGGTACCGTGGCCCAAGCGCAAGAGAACTGGAGGGAAGCATGTCAGCAGTCGAACAGCGCAGTGGAGACAGACTCGCCAGAAATGTCCTATTGGCATTTTGCGTTGGGGTATTGATATTGGCAGTAGTAACGACTGTATTCATGGTGGCTGGTTCGACCTCAAGACGGCTGTTTGCATTGATTTCATGGGAAGCGATAGCACTCTCGTGCAGCGCATACATCTTGATAACGTTGCGGAAATGGAGGGCGTGCCATTTCGAAATCTCACGCCAATGGGCTCCGTGGCTTGTGCTTGGAATCTTCGTGATGGTCGCTCTAGTTCCGCTGTCCAAGCTTTCAACAGACGGCGTACAAAATGGGCAAGGGAGCACGCAAGTCGGGAATTTGCAGGATATTGACAGGCACGAACAATCCGGAACGCCGTCCAAAGAAATCAAAAGTCAGGCTGACTTTGAACAGTCGGAATTTTGTCGGCAGTATCGCTGCAAAGAGGGCGATCATGGGGTTCTTCAAGACGGTGCCGTAAACCATATCTACCGCACGAGCCTCAACCATGTTGGCGTTGAGCTTCAGACCAAGGCAATCTCTGATCCGGTTGTGACGGGATTCGACTTGATGTTTTACGAGCGGGAGCAGCTATCTGATGAAGACTTCCAGATAATCAACGCTCTCGTTCGCAGCGAAGATCAAACTGCAAATCATGACAAAACCATTGCGTTCATAAGGGGCAATATCGAGAGGGCGGTATGCTCAACCTGTCAGGTTGACCAATCAGCAAAATCCACAAGAGACGGGAATTTCCGTATCTGGGCTGGAAAATCTGGGTCGGAACAAATCGTCTCATTTAAACCTGTAAGCTCTGATCAGGATGCCAAGTATTCAGGGCTAGAGAAATTGAGCGATGAAGACCTGCTGAATCGAGCTGATAGCCTCTTAGCTGGAGCCACCACCAGTCAGATTTCACAGGAGCATGAGGGCGAAGCTGCGTTATACCTAAGCGAGTTCAACCGTAGGCATCCAAACGGTGACAATAAGCACGCAAAGAGGACTTGGCGAGAGGCTGGCGTCGGTTAGGCAGACCCGTGACCAGGCTTATCAAGATGCAGTGATAAACATTAAAACAACGAGAGATGAAGCTGGCGATATGTGCCGTGTCGCCGTCAAAAACAATCTCAAAGCGCCGTCAAGTGCTGATTTTCAAAGGTATGCTGACGACTACATTGAGTACATTGGGAAGGGCAAGTTCCACGTTCAGACGAAAGCAGATGCGGTGAACTCATATGGTGCAAAGCTGCGCTCTACATTTGAGTGTGAAGTGCAGTGTTCCTCTCCGAGCGAGTGCATCGTTACCGGACTGAAGGAAATATAGGCTTCCGAGGAGATGCTCAAAGCGCAGGATTAAATCCGTAAGGAGGGCATCATGCAACAAACTGATCCAGGTGCGTTGATCGGTGCCGCTGCGCTCATCGTCGGATTTGGTATCACCGTAATCATGTTCAGGATTCAACGTGAGCTGTGGGTGCAGGAGCAGCATCCGGAATGGCCGAACTGGCTTGCGTGGTCGGATTACCTCGTCGTTGCATCTGTCATGCTCACGCTCGCATTCGCAATCGTGCCGCTTCTCTCGTTTCCTGTGTTGACACCATGCAGACGAGCATTGGCATCCGCTGCTTGCGTAGCCGCAACCATTTTGCTGGCGGGCTATGTCCCAGCGATACTCGCCCATTACCGCATCGAAATAGGCCGTTCACGGACGGGTGTCCGTCTGAAGGGAGAACCAAAAGAGAGGCTCGTAGTGTTCGTCTCAATCGCAGTGGCAAGTTTCGGCTTTATCTTTACGCTGTGGGAGCACTCCCGCATACGTTAGTGTCCGGCGGATCGGGCGGCATCAAGGGAGGCTGGCACCAGCCTCCGCTGTCACCGTCGTCCCAAAAACGTCCTCGAAATTCTTCACCTGCTTCCGCCCACAATCAACAACTTAGCGGGACACATTTTGTCGGAACAAAAACGACCGTTAAGTGGTCAACTTTCGATTGCGCTATCCGCAAAAATAAGCGCCCGGCTGGAGTACAAGAAACTCACTGCAACTTGATCCTCTCAGAAAATGGAATCTTATCCTTTGCTGGAATCAGTAGATCAAGACCCGTAATGTATTTCTCTATACCCTTGTTGGTCATCTCCTTGGGCACGGCAAGTTTTCCGTCCATGTGCTTCATCTCATAGAACCACCCCCTTTGTCCCCATTCGACATGCACAATATATGTGACGCCAGTGCAGTCCGGGCAATCCACAACAAGTGTTCCTGTCAGGCTGTCACCGACCTTTATGTCGCTATTTCCCATCACCACGTTGTCTTTTGTATATCTTGGGATTCCTGGTGAAAACATCTCGTATGGGGCGCTCTTTGAGTGCGCTTTGACAAAGCCGATGTTCTGCGTGGGAAGAGAAACAGAAGCACAGTCGCTCGCCCTAAACAAAACAAGCTCCCACGTAATTCCTTGCGCTACTTGGTCAGACATGTTTTCAACAACAATAGCGGGCGAAACCGGGTCAACAATGCTTGCCTTGATAGTACGGGAGCCGAGAATCTCTGCGAGCGGCTTAACAGGTTTTGCCTGAAGGTGAAAGAGTCCCGGTGGAATCGGTGGAACTGGAGGCGCTAGAAATCGAAGACTCGGTGGCGTAATTGCGGCGTAATCTTTCAATATTTGGCGAGGTACATTCCAGCAAAGCTCCCAACAGAAAATGCCCATCCAAATTACGATGCAAATAAGGAATGTGTCCCTTAACTCACTGCCCCACTTAGAGCGGATGAAAGACAGTTTTTGCCCTTTGGGAGCCCCCCGTAATTTCATAGCGACTGCCACGAAAGGGCTGAAAACTGCGATGAGCCAGCCCAAGCCATTCGTACCGATATCGGCCCAGGCATTCGCCGCACTGGTCGCCACGAGATTCCATGCGAAGTTATAGCCGCCAGTGCTCATGCCACAATGCTCTCACCGGGCAACGGGTTCCGTCTATTGGTTCTTGTGATAGAGGTTCTTGGGGCTGGGAAACGGCTACGCACGGCCAGCATCAAAATTAGGACATTACCGCCGTCAAAACTAGTTAAAGCTTCGTTTTGGTTTGTATACTGCAGCCATGAGGATCGCTATTTACAGCCGAGTCAGCACCAACAGCCAGGACACCGCTAACCAGCTAGTGCAACTCCGTGCCTTCGCTGCCACCCAGGGCTGGACGGTCATCAAGGAATATGTCGATGTCGCCAGCGGCAAGAACGGCGACCGGCAGCAGTTCCAGGCTTTGTTCGCCGCAGCCTCCCGCAGGGAGTTCGATTCCGTTTTGTTTTGGAGCCTCGACAGGTTCAGTCGTGAGGGCGTTTTTGAGACGCTCCAATATCTGCAACGGCTGACTGGCTACGGCGTCGGCTATCGCAGTTTCAGCGAGCAGTATCTCGACTCGTGTGGCATGTTCAGGGATGCGGTCATCAGCATCTTGGCGGTGATCGCAAAGCAGGAGCGGGTGCGGCTGTCCGAACGCACACTGGCGGGGCTGGCTACCGCCAGGTCTAAGGGACGCATCGGCGGACGCCCCCGTGTCGCCTGCGACCAGGAGAGGCTCCTTCGTCTTCGTGAGTCAGGAAAAAGTCTGGCAGCGATTGCAGGGGAATTGAGCTTGAGCAAGACGAGCGTTGCCAGAATGCTGGCGGGGGCTCAAGGGAGCGGGGCTGGAGAGCGAAAGATGCTGGCGACAACGGTGTGAAGTCGCCAATCAGCGAGGGAGTTCGGCATCAGCAGGGAGATGCATGAGCAAACTGACACGCTACCGAACTTTTTTGGTAACTCTGGCTGAGTTCGGGGGGAGCCCGAGTATACTGCGGGAGCCATGAAAGAAGACATCCTCGAACAAATAGTCGATGACTATCTGAAATTCAAAGGTTATTTCACCGTTCACAACGTGAAGTTCAAACCCGCCAAAACTGACCCTGACTACCTGCGATCCGCCGACTGCGTATCCAGCGACGTGGATGTGGTTGGATTCCATCCAAAGCGGACGGGAAGCGACCGGGTCTGGGTGGTGAGCTGCAAGAGTTGGCAATTGGGATTCGATCCCAAGGACAGGATCGGGGCAATCGAGGAAAAGAAGATTAGGCAAGGCAGGGACGCTTGGCGTGGTTTTCGTGAACTGACCAAGCCGAAGTGGGCGAATGCTTTACTCGCTGAAATCGAAAGACTCACGGGCTCAACCGAGTTCACTTACGTCACTGCGGTCACCAAACTGATAGGGAGCAAATCGGTTTGGGAGGAAAACGAGGAATTCAGAAAGCACCTGAACGGGAACCCAATCAAGATTCTCGAACTTCAAGAGATGCTCAGCGAACTTTACGACAAAATGAAGAACACCCCAGCCTCTTCGGAAGTCGGACGATTATTGCAGGTGATAAAAGCCGCAGGGTGGAATCCTGTGAGTTCTGCGGCGAAGCGCAAAAGTTGACTTATGCGGCTAGAACCTAGAACCCGAAATCCTTGATAGCGCCCACCAGTTCGTCCAGGAATCTCTGCTCCACCGCAGTCTCGGCTGGATACCTGCGAGCCTCCCGTGGTGACCACCAATCGACCTCCGGAAAATGCACTAACAGGTGGAAGAAGTTTGGTAGCGAGACCTGGGGCAAAAGCTCTGCAACGGTATCAACAAACACGGCAAGAATCATATTGGCGGCAGGAGCAGCGACCTGCATTAGGTCTGCGGCGGTGACCAACCCCCGGCGTATGGGGTAGCGAATAATCCCTCGGGGGTTCATATGCGCCTTGCCAGCCCCCTGGCAGAACTTAGGCTGCTGCCCGCACAACGCCGTGTTCTTGTACTGATGGTGATTATGATGAAATAGTCCCTGGTCAAACATGGTCGTGTAATGAAGGTATGCTAAAAAAGTGGGACGAATTTCTGCCGCCAGTTTCATCAATTCCGGACACCCGCCAGTGCTCCAACTGCCGCCGAAATAACGAGGGCGCTGGGTGCCGATAACTAAGTCCAGGTCACTTTCAAAATTGGCAGGGTAGTAGTCCATGACCGCCTTCATCTCTTCTTGGTAGCGTGAGTATTTCTGGAACTCCCTGTATTTCTCGGGATAGATTGCCCACTGAACCTGGTCGCAGACCCACGCCTTCCCTCCATCACGCAGGTCGATGACATACATTTCAGTATCCGGAAGCTGGTGGCAAGTTTCGCAGCACTCAACGTTGAAGTGCTTGAAATCTTCGCAGGTTTTGATGTCCACGCCATCTGGCAGCTTCCCCTGAAGCTCGGCGGTCACGTAGTCGATGAGTTCCTGGTCATTGCCGCTTGGCGGCTGATTCTCCAGCGGCATCAACTTCAACTCCCGTAGCGTCTTCGCAATGATTTCGTCTTTGGTCATGATGGATACCCTGTGTCTTCGAAATCCCGCACGCAATATAGGAGCCGACTCCCCTCAAGCATGATTTGCAGCACTGGCGGCACAGATTGCTCTCGGCTCATTTCCTGGAACATCGGGCATGACCCGCTGCCATCAAAGTTGTGTTCCTCCGCCTCTCTGAACGAGTGGAAGTCCTGGTGGCACCAGAGGCAGAACCCGATGACCAGATTGCCGTCGATATCCGTGAACACATTGGATTGCGCATACTCCATCGGTTGAGGCATGGGACTGTCGTCAGGTTCATATCCAAACGCACGAAGCCACTCGTGCATATGCTCCGGGCAATCCAGATACTCAATTTGGCACCTAGCATGATTGCCCTTTTCCATCGGCACCTGGCAGGTTTCACAGATGCATTCTGACGGCTCCGCACCGTCAACGATGTAACGCAATGCATTCCCATCGCACTGCCAGAAGTGCCCAGCGTGGTTGCAATAATGTTTGTGGCTCACAGTCGCTTCTCGCCATTCTCGTCGTTGGTCATGGACGCTTGTCCGTCACATCACCAAACGCCGCTGGGCCGTCATCTGCTCGGCATTCTTCCGGAAGCAGAAGAGTTGTGCGAGAGCGGTCGCCTTCAGTGACTATTAAAAGTTCAGCGCCGTTCGTCAGTTTGTAGGTCGAGCGCACTTGGAGCCCATGCGTCAGAGCAAAGTCATTTTTCCTACGTTCTTCTGCGGAGACGTCTCCCCAATCTCCCGATTCATGCCTGGATATCAATATGGGAGGAAACACGTCGGATTGTGCCATTGCCTTCATAGCGGCGTCAGTAAACCTGACTTGACCCAGTTCCAATCTTCCGGAGAACAGTCGCTTGAGACGCTTTAGCCATTCAAAATCCATTCCACAATCTCCTGTGCGAGGCATTTTTTCAGGGTCATCAGAACCTGAGCCACCTTTTCCAAAGCAGCGTGACATCGCTCACGATCTTGAGCACGACCCACCACACCCGAAACACAAATTGCTCTGCATGATGGTCGGAGCCTTCAGGAACCATCGCCTGATGCAACTCAATCGTTGCTTCCAGAAGCCTGGAAAATGCCTGGAGACTAGGAAACACGTACATTGTTTCCTTTGTTACTAGAACTTTTCGGCTGGCACATAGGACGGCTTCGACCTTCGTGCCGACTGCCGTCCGCTCAATCCGCTGGCTCAGGGAATTCATGCGGCTACACCACGCACTCGGCTGCGGCTTCATACTGTCTGACAGTGAGCCCGCCGAACTCGGGCATCTGCCGACATTGCGCTTCCCGCACAAAGCGGACAACGCTGGCTCTGGAGACGCCATACTTCTTCGCCGTCTCAGTCAGACTCATCCCAGCAAGACGGTCACGGACAACCGCAGCATGGTCAACGTCCAGCGGAGCCCGACCCAACCTCTGTCCCTCATATTCCGCACGGCGCATACCTTGGCGAATTTTCTCGCCGTTCAGTGCCCGCTCCAGCCCCGAAATAGAGCGGCAAGCGTGAATGATAATTCGTCCAGTTTCAGAGGCAGTGTCGATGGATTCCTTTACTGAGATAAATCCGATGTCCAATTCGTCCAGTGCTTCCACCACCTGCAAGAAGTGCTTGGTCGAACGAGCCACGCACTGAAACGCACAAACCAGGACGACATCAAACTTGTGCTGGCGGGCATCCGCCATCAGCGAATCCAGCGCCGGACGCCGAGCCTTCACGCCGGATGAACCACGGTCACAATACTCCCGCACAATTTCAAAACCCTGTGCCCGTGCCAGTTGCCGCAGTTCGGACAACTGTGAGTCCACCCGCTCGGCGGCGGTTGCTATTCGGCTATAGATTGCGGCTTTCTTCATCGCAGGTGCTCCTTGATGCTCAGCAGTAGAATCGGTGACGGGTCGATGGCGGGGCGCAACTTGGCAAGTTCTTCCAGTGACTTGTCGATGTCCTTGTACCCGACCGAGTGCATCCACGCAGCGCAAACTACGGGAGTTCTGCTCATGCCACCTACACAGTGCAGAAGCACATTCCCGGCGATGTTTTGCCAAATGCCGTCCATCACCGATTGAAATTGCCCGACAGTGATTGCCGTGGCATCGGCAATCGGAACATGCACGTAATGGATGCTGGCATCACGCCGACGCAGCGGCTCTTTGCAGAGCGTAATCACGGTATTTATGCCCAGCGGATTCGCCTCAGCGAGTGCTTCGGCATCCTTGAAGCTGCCAAGAAATAGCCGCTCCCAGACTTGCGTGATTCCGGTCACCGTTGCTCCTTGGTCGTTGAATTGCGAGAGATGTATTCCTTGTGTTTGCATTCCAACGAAGTGCATTGCCTGAAATCCCGCTCGACAATGCCGTAGTGCAGCAGCATTTCATTCCCGCATTCAGGGCATGACGGACACTCTTGTTGCGCTGCGAGTTCTTCTGCGGTAAGACTTCCTCCCGCCGAGCGAAACAGACGCAATGTGGCTTGGTGGCAGATGGTTACTTCCATCTGAGAAAGTGGAAGATCGCCGCCGACCAAATCAAACATGAGCTGTCCGATTTGGCGGTCGGTGAGTTGTGCAAGATGCTTCTCGAACATGCCTGCGATCATCAGAGAGCCGAAGCATCGCTCGAACCGATTATTGGAATGAGCGAATCTACGCTGCATCTCTATCAGCCCTCGAACGGTGTGTTCTTCTTCCATGCACTATTGGTATACAGACCAAAGCTTCAGATTGACTACTTTGCGTGGTGTAGATTGAAAATATTCCTGGCAAAAGTAGTTAATCCGACGGCGGGCTCTGTATACCGATGGTGAAGGAGAAGCATCATGTTGAAGAAAGAAGTTGTCAGGGACGGCGAAGGCAGGATTATTGGCAGCATCACCAGCGGCTTGGCAGGCGATTCGACTTGCGTGCGGGACGAGAAGCAGCAAATCATCGGCAGAACCAGCGAACAGTTTCACAACACCCGTGATGAGCACGGCGGCTTAGTCTCGGGCAACACCGCCGACCCAGGACTCCTTTTCCGCAAGAAGTAACGGCGGATTGGCGAAGCGAACTCAGTGGGCGGCAGGCTACGGCTTGCCGCTCGTCGCAGCTAAGCCATACGGCAATGACTGAAATCATCCCTCCTGAAAACTCACCGCAGAATACTCGCATCACCGTTGCGTCCCTCGGTTCCGTAGCAACATAATGGATGACGATTTCAGCGTGGAGAAAAGGATTTGGAAGTAAAGCCGCCCGATTGCTCAGCGTATCCGACGCCATGCTCGGAGAAAGATTGGGCGCAGTGCGACCGATGCTATGCCTATGTTTGCGAGATTCACGATTACTTGGTGGATGTGCGGCATCCCGGCACTAACCCGAACCGAGGCACCAGCAGGCTGTGCAACAACTGCATCCTTCATTTTTGGACTTACGGCGGGATTGGAGAGGGCATGGACGGCTGCTGCTTCAGCATCTGAGGAGGGCGGGCGGAGAACGGATTGCCGCCGGGTGTTGGGCTCTAGTAAACCGGCTTGACCGACGTTGTCACCATTGATCACCGAATCTCGCTCAGGCTTTTCGCCCGAGCCTCCAGAGCGCCCCCCACAAGGATAGTTGAATACTCACGACATGACTCAACAACCCTGTCTTGTTTCCGGCTTGTCTTTGTAATTCCTCTAGCCACTTTCCTTGTGTACGCCATTGCTGGAACACCACATACCCCTCTGCATAGACAAGCACACCGACTACTGCGTTGAACCAGCCCCACGCTGTAACAGAGGGCAAAGGGGCAATGACGAAATCAGGTTGATTAGAAACAGACATCCAGAGGGATCGCTCGAAATCCTGTACCGACAATATTACAGCCGTAGAGATGAGCCCCACAACGAGGACGACTTGCACAAAGTATTCGAGGAAGAATCTTGCCACAGGAGACAGGCAGAGAGTAAGGAGCGCAGATGAAGCGGCAATTAGAAGGACGTAATCATCGACATGGTAAGCCGGTACACCTATGACGAGCAATGTTATCAAGAAGCCGCCCCGGAATATGTTCCACAGCACGCTTTCAAAACGTATCGCAAATGCAACCCAAGTATAACCATACATCAGCCCCGAAAGCGCCAACATCCCTGAAAGAATGCACATGTTCACGCCGATCTCAAGGAGATTGGGATTGCCAGAACCGAGCGGCACCACATGACCATGTAGCGAGAAGAATTTGTAAGCGGCGATTAAAGGAGTGCTTGCCGTCCAAATAACCGACCCCGCCAGAAACGTATTCCGCAGCCGTTGTGACCACTTTCGTTCGGGCATATCCTGTTGAGTCATAGCTTGCCGCCGCTCATTGAAATTCTGAGGTCATCGTTTCTTGGAGTCGCTTGGCACACCCCGGGAGATTCCTGCTACGCCTTTGGAGCTTTCTTCACTGATGCTGCGGCGAACCGTAACGTTGTTACTGTTCGTGCCATCAGCAGGAGCTACGCCTTCGCCGCCAGCTTCTTTTTCGTAGCAGCGCTCATGGGCTTCCGGGCTCCCTTTACGGCGGGAGAGGCAACTGGAGCAGCCTTCTTTGCAGCCGGAGTCTTGGCTGCCGGCTTCTTTTCCGCCGCCTTCTTGGACGCCCAACGCTTTTTCGCAGCTTCGGCCATCTTCCTCCGTGCCGCTGCACTGATAACCCGCTTCTTCGGTGCGGCTGGCATAGAGGCGGCGGTGGCTAGCTTCCGACCGGGCTTGGCTGGGGTGGCGGCGGTTTCGTTCAGTGATTCCAATGCGGCGATTGCAGCGTTGATGCGGTCACGCTGGGTGCGGAGGTCGGTGAGAATCTGTACAGTATCCATATGGCTCCATTACCAATGCATGGGATTTCAGCCTGTGGCTGTGGGCGCTGGTAGCGGTTTCTCAAGAACGGCAGAAGTTGACGACGTTTGAACGGCGGCGGATGGATAGTCGCTTAGCCAAGCTGGGCAGCGGGTCACACCCGGAGTAGCGACCGAGGGTTATTACCGAATTCTGTTCCAAAGTTCGCACGTCGTGCTTAGTTTCTCAATCATGGCAACTTCTTCGACACCACATTTGGAAACCTTGATACCAAACACATTTAGGAGAGCTGACTTGTGAGCATAAAGGAGAATCCGATTTTTGCTGCTGCCATTCAAATATTCGTTAATTAGCTTCGCACGCTTAGCGCCAGTCCCTTTTCCTCCGAACCCGCCAACGTGCTCTTTGCAGCGTTTCATCAAGGTATTCCCTGCCTTGCCAACGTAGCAAACATCAAAACGTCTACCAGAATTCACCTTGACCCAGAGATAAACCCAGCCATGGTCTTTCGCTTTAGCCCCGCCCTTGGTATATGCCTTGTCGAGATTGAACGATAGTCTATTATCAGAACTCCTCTGTATTTTCCCAGCAAGCAGAAAGCCATGTTCTTGTGCTTCTTCTTCAGTCAATTCTTGTTTCCTCCCGTTAAGGCATCGGTATAGCTTACGACATGGCGACCAGACAGGAGAAGGAGCAGCTCAAGCCCGTCCTACTGCGGAAGGTTGCAGCCCACCAGAAAACAGAGCGAGTGAAGCAGACAGCTTTGGAGCGGCAGAGGATGGATTCCCGGTTGGCGAAGCTGGGGGCTGAAGTTACGACCGAGCAAGCTCGTACAACATAAATCACCTTTACGTAAGATG
The DNA here is from genome assembly GCA_963838135.1 of uncultured Acidobacteriota bacterium. Taxonomy (GTDB): domain Bacteria; phylum Acidobacteriota; class Terriglobia; order Terriglobales; family Acidobacteriaceae; genus TOLSYN. The sequence goes on from CAWIPV010000001.1 coordinate 1,309,995, forward strand.
GTGCCCAGTGAGACCATGGCGCATGGCCATTCCCGAAATCGCATGGCGGATATTAAAGCACTTTTGGGGCTATATGAGCTGCGCTATCTGGACAGCTATGGGTTTCTGGCAGTTTCGCTTTAACCCAACTGCGACAGCACAGACAAAGGTCTACTTTGTATTGGCTGGTGTCTCACTGTTTTGTGCGTTTTGCCAAACAATATGCACACAACAGAAGGAAATAACGAGTTTAAATCAGCGATCACCTGAGATTGATCTAAGCATAGAAGAACTTGTGCGACATCGTTCAGCGGGTGACATAGCATGGCAATATGCCGATATATTTATTCAGGTATCTGCACATCTTCACGCCCCGCCTTCAGTTCTCGTTAAATATGCGGTTGACCTTGTTAGGGGAGGGACAGTTACGCACACTCGGCTGATAGATGACGTTAGAGAGTGGCGGATAATCGACAGGAATTATTACAAACAGCTAAGTCGGGGCATTGTCAGTAACGAACTCCACCAAGATGCACAGCCATTACCTTCTTCGCTTTCGGTAATAAGCAAGAGTGATGGATGGTTGCATTTTCAGCTTGAAGGTTTAAGTGACATTGAGATCACCAAGTCAAAACTGAGGCTTACCGCTGCATCTCCACACGGCATGGTGTACGTCGAGAAAGATTTGGCTGGGACATTAATACGTCCACTGATAGTTCAAAGGAGGGTGACGATGAAGTGATGGTGCTGGAGCGGCAGTTGTTGGGCTAGTGGCATTTTACGCCCAGAGCAGGGGAGCATAGGTGACCGCTCCCCTGCATAGCATGGCTAGGGCTGGTAACGCCAGAGGTCGTTCAGATCGCCAAGCGTCCCTGTTGAATCGTGACCGTTGCCGCCGAACAACCAGAAATTACCACTGCCGTCCATCCAACTTACAGCAGAATATCGGCCTCCTGGGACGTTTGTGGCGGCAGGCACGCCCTCTGTGCCGTAGATTCCAGACTGGCCCTGATCGGAGGCGTTTGGTGTATTGTTTGCATCCACAGTGGCGGCTCCGCCCGTCCATGTCCATGTCTTGGCTGTTGGATTGAATTCCCAAAGATCGTTCAGGTAGCCACTTGCCCCGGTAGAATCAAGGCCGAGTCCACCAGACAACCAGAGATTGCCGCTGCTGTCAGTCCAGCTTACAGCGTTCCACCGGCCCCCAGGGACATTACTGGCGGCGGCAATGCCCAGCGTTCCGTAGACGCCGCTTGCATCTCCCGTGCCGCTCCCGCTCATCCATGTCCATTCCTTATTCGTGGGATTGAATTCCCAGAGGTCGTTGAGAATGCCCGTCGGGCCTCCCTCGCCGCCGAAGAGCCATAGGTTGCCGCTAGTATCAATCCAACTGACGGCCTCTCCACGTGCGCCAGGGACATCGCTGGCAGAAGCTACGCCCAGCGTGCCGTACACTCCGGGATTGCTGCCTACCGTGCTGCTCCCGCTTATCCACGTCCACATCTTGCTTGTGGGGCTGAATTCCCAGAGATCGTTACCTGGGCCTCCGCTGCCCCCGAAGAGCCAGAAGTTGCCACCGCCGTCAGTCCAAGAAACCGCCAGATACCGACCCCCAGGCACGTTGGCGGCAGCGGGAACGCCTTGCGTGCCGTAGACACCTACTGCATTTGCCGTGCTGCTTCCGCTAACCCACGTCCATTCCTTCGCAGTGGGATTGAACTCCCAAAGGTCGTTGAGATTCCCCAACGCTCCTGTTGAATCAAAGCCAGCGCCACCGAAGAGCCAAAGATTTCCGCTGCTGTCTTTCCAACTGACAGGAGCATCCCGTTCACCCGGTAGGTTAGTGGCGGAGGCGACTCCCAAAATGCCGTAAATACCAGCCGTGCCGTGGAGGCTCCCGTCAGCATTTGCCGTGCTGCTTCCGCTAACCCACGTCCAATTCTTGGCGGTTGGATTGAACTCCCAAAGGTCGTTGAGAATGCCTAGCGTCCCGGTTGAATCATAGCCGTTGCCACCGAAGAGCCAAAGATTTCCGCTGCTGTCTGTCCAGCTTACGGCCCCTACCCTTCCTCCGGGAACATTGCTGGTGGAAGCAATACCTAATGTGCCGTAGACACCCGGCTGACTATAAAAACCATTCGCCATGAGCTTTACCGTGCTGCTTCCGCTGATCCATGTCCATTCATTGGCGGTGCTCTGCGTTGGCGGCGTGGGCGTAGGTGTGGGCGTGCTACTTCCACCGCCCGAACTCCCACCACAGCCGATGAGGAGAAGGGCAATCGAGAGAGTGAGGATCGCAGGCAACGAGGCAGATACTCTTTTGACAGCCGGATGAAACACAGGCATAAAAGTCCAACCTTCCATAACTCAATATCAATTCACAAATCCTATATTCGTTTGTAAGGGCCTCGTTTTCGTGGAGGCTGGCGGTGCTCCTTGTATCTTTCATGTGGCCTTGGATCGGGCTCAAAGTAGCTGCCCATCGTAGATTGCTTGGCCCCAACCATCTTGCCGCAGGTACAGTGCAGCTTGCCTTCCAACATAAACAGCCATCCCGAGCCGTGAGCCTTCGCAGCGTCTTTCTGGCTGTCATCGGTGAGCGGCCCATAACACGGGTCTTTCAATTTTGGCGTGGCAAAGGAGAGCGGCTTCGTGCGGACTACAAGTCCCTTCCCTTTGGGCTTTGCTTTTAGTCCTAACTTGGGATTCGGCTGTGAAGCAGGACGTGATCTCCGTGCCTCGGAGCCTTTGTAACGATGCACCAATCCACAGTAGCGACAATGATTGTCGAACACGCCTTTAATCGGCCCGTCTGATGAAACTTTTTTCGAATCGAAGGTCATACTGAACCACCTTCTCGTAATCGGACAGAGGAAGTAGAGGCGTGTCACAGCTCTGGAGCGGCGATTAATCGGAATCCTCATACGGCAAGAGTTATGCAGAGTAGAAATTCTGTCAAGTGAAAAGTGGCGTGTTATCAATACCTTGTAAATAACGTGGGAACTCTCAACGAAAATCGTCACTCGTCTACAGGATCGGTGGACTATTTCCCTGTGCCCGTCGCCCGAAGGCTCTCCACTGCCATTTCCAGCAGATGCTCCACGCCATCTTTGTCGGTGCCTTCCAGCGTCTGCACGGAGCGAAGGAGGGCGAGAACTTTTTCAATGGCTTCGAGGGCGGCATGGGGATCGGATTTCGGCTTGGGCATGGTGAAGATTGTAGCGGAACGTGGGTATCGTCCTTTGAAGTCTCTGGATGGCGTAGAATGCGCCATGAACTTTTTATGGACGACGAACCCGCCGCTACTGCTGATGGTCGTGGGACTTGCAATCGACTGCCTTGGGTGCTCAAACGAGGGATGGTATCTTAGCACCCGCTGATTGGAGACATATTATGGCGATGCTTCAACAGGTTCAACGGTATTACAAAATGCAAGGTATATCTCCGATGCATTTTAGTTGTCGGCACAAAAGAGAATGTAAAGCCGACTGCTCCGCTTTCACGGGGCCGAAGGAGCCGCATATTGGCACCAAGTACGAAATCGGACGATTTCCTCGCATTCTGTTTCTTTCGTTGGATTCCGGCCGAGAATGGCAAGAGCCGTCTGGAAGAACTGCGCCGAAAGTCCGGAGATGGGCAGAAACTGTTGATGTGGAGACAATCCCTAAACGCCGCCATTGGCGTGTGACTCATGAAATGGCTGGCGAGTTGTTGAAAGCGTATAAACCGGGTCTAAAGCTGAACAAGATTGCACCCTTCTTTGCTCACACAAATGCGGCTAAGTGTTGTCAAAATAAACCGGGAAAGAGACAGGCGGACAAAAAACTATTCCGCAACTGCTCAGAATACATAGTCGGTGAACTGGAAATTCTTCGGCCTGACGTTTTGGTGACGCAGGGGCGAGAGGCGTTCAACACGATCAAGCTTGCGTTACGAAAAGGAGAGATTTCATCACTCCGTCCCGTCACATGGGAAAGCGCAAAAACGGGTGGCTATGGCGAACTTGTCATCGGTGGCAGGAAAGTTCTCTGGTTTCCTAGCTTGCATCCTCAAGCACGAGGAAATGCGTTTCAGTTGCAAAGAGAGCGGTGTTGGAGAAGATGGTCTCGAAAGTGTAGTGAACCATTATGAAGGATCGCTGGTGGCGTTTCTCGGCAGTCCATTGCACGCATTGCAGTCCTAATCACTGGGATGCAGGAACCTGCTTTTGGCGAGTGTGATTACTTGCACGGAAATGAACTACGCACAGCGTCCGTGACAAGGACGGAGGCGGGCATGTGCAGGCGCTCTGGGTTGTCGTGCAGATACTTCACCACTGTGCGCACGACTTGTGCCGTCGAAGCGTTGGAAGGAGGACACGCATGTTTCATTAGAGCGATTTTGTCATGCTCTTCTAGCATCTGCACCATAATATCCGTGTCATGGCTTCCCATGATGTAACCGACGCAGATGCCACCATCAACAGCATCAGCGGATGATAATACCTCACCGTCAAATATACGCACCGCCAACGAGCACTTCCTGAGCAAACCCCTTCCGTCGCCCTTCCAATCATCCTGCGCTACGAGATAACCACTGATGAGCAAAAACACTGCGCTCCAGAGAAAAGTCCGCATACGATTGCTCTCCGTGACGGTTGGATTGTATCTCCTACTCGGCTTCCTTCGTTCAGGGTGGGTGCTCACCGCTGTTTATTAAACTCATCCACAATAATCTTAGACTCTGCCGAGTTGTTTAGTAGGCAGTGTAAACCCACGCTTGGGTTTCATCTCACCTATATGACCTACAGGTCTCTTTGTACAATGCAACCATCTCCCGAAAGTTCTCTGCATACTGTCGGTACCTATTTGCCATCATTTCTTGTGGCATTGGTTTCCCGTCTACAGAGAAAACCATTTGTCCGCTGGCGAATTGTTTAGCACATTCCTCACAGCGTTCAATCTCTATCTCTAGTTCTTTTATGCGCTCAGTGATCCCCATCGGTGCCTCCGATCAGCAGTGCCCATTGAAGTGCAAGTGCGGGCTTCCTGAAAGTCATGAACTCAGGCTACAAAACTACCATCCTGCCACACAGGAGCCAAGAAAAATCCCACCTAGCGGAGGGCGAATTCCTGCCGATTCGCCCAGAATTGGCGATTGTGCAAATGACGGTACTTTTGGAAGAGGATTACGTTCCGGAACAGTGAGCTAGTTGCCCAGTTACCGGCAGGTATCTCTGCAAGATGCGATAGCACAAACAGTCTTTACTGGCTCAAGGTCTACTTAGACAACCTGATCTGAGCAGCCCATTTATCACGGAGCGAGTCTGCATCACAACTGGAAGTTTCCAGTGGGATACTCACTTCATTGGCAAAAAGGCCAAGAGGCAGTTCGTCCAGGGAATCGAACCGGTAAACATTAGATACTTCCCATCGTCGATTATCCTCCGTAGTGATTGACCCAAACACCACGCATCCGCCCACCACCACTGGCTCTGAGCCTCTTACGAACGTACTCGCCTGTTCTTGAGTTAGCATCCGGAATAATTCCAGCCCTGGTTGCTCAGGGTAGATTATGTCCCCGGTGTATAACTTGGAACCTTGGCGCTCGATGAGTCTGCGGCCTACTTGGACGGTCATATCATACGCAAGCACCCGCCCGGGAATGTGACCAACATTGACGACTCCCATCAAAACCCGAAAGTTCTTGCCCCATGGGATGATCGCTGGCTTGACCCTAAGAAATGGCCGAGTTTCGCTTGCGTTGAACTCAACTTGGCGCTTCAGTAATTGAACTTGCTCGTGAGTGTCGTTTGCGGTCTTGTAGGCGACGTAAGCAGTAGCAAGAGTCCCTAACGCCACCAACAAGGTTAGAAAACCTGTAAAACCGATTTGTGTGGCTTTTGACCAAGCCCGGTGTAAAAGTTCCAGCACGAACCGCCAATGGATGCTATCCATGTCTGCAATTTTCACACGTACACCACCCTGCGCCAAGCAAAACTGAGGAATTCGGGATATTGAGGAGACTTGGGAGACTTTTCAGGCGTGGGCGGGTATACACACTGTCATGCTTTCCTTCCGCTAGATGCGGGTAGCAGCGGCTTTAGCAACTGGGCGCTACTTGCTAAACTGCCGACTGCTCCTCACCACGTTTTCTGGCACGCCTCGGAAGTCCTTAATCAGCCCAGTGACGCAGATATGCGACCCTGTGAACGGTATGTTTCCACGGCTGCTCTATCGTCTCCCCAAACCAAGACGGTGAACACCTGATTGGGATAGGCGGAATCCAGATTGATGAAAGTCGGCTCGCCTCGGCTACGGGTTGCGGTGTGTTCACTCGCTACCGTTCCGCAGACCGTAGCATTCTCGCCCTCATGAGCTTTGGCTTGAGCGGCGGTGAGCGTTTGGGCTTGGCCGATAGAGGCCCAGAAAAGCAACGTGGCTGCCACCGCTAGAATTTTCATTTGCATTGGTGCTCCCGTTCAGTCTTCTTGCGGATGCTCTTCTAGTTCACGGGATGATCCCAGGGAGACTTCAGCCAGACCAGAGTCATTATCATCCTATTTTCAATGGTGGTTTACCAGCATCTGTAAGTTTCTTGTTCAAGGCATCTCGCTTTTTCTTTGTTTCGGCTGGCATCACAAAGTAGAAGTCAAATAGGCTCTCCAGCACATCCAAAGACCACTCAGCCTCCCCAGGCTCAACCTCCACAATTTCACCAGAGCTAGTGCTCTTAATTGGATGTGCTGCGAAGTTTCCTAGGTGGCGAACAGCATCCAGCGACTCAACAATGTGGCTCGGAAGCTGATTTGAAGCTATTACCTCATCAATTTCCTTACTCAAATCTGCACGTTTTACCTTGGCGACTTCACGTAACAGGTGTTGCAAACAACGTCTGCTCAATGCAGCAGATGCTTTTGGACTATCCTCAAGCACCAGGGCTGCCTCCTTGTAGTCAGACAAAAATCGTTCAGGCACTACTTCAGAAGGGAAAGCTCGACGTGCGACCCCCTTTGGATATACCAACCTTAACTCTTGGGTTTGATTCTTCTGAAAGTTCAAAGAAATAATCATCTGCTTACAAGCCGGGCAGTTGAACCTGACGGCAAATATATATGGCCAGTTACAGTCACTACCCAGATTGGAAGAAACTTCCTCCACCGTGATTGAGTCCAAACAATGCGGACATTTCATCTCGCAATTCTCCAGTAGTTGAGGGGGATTCCATCAATGCTCATGTTTGAAGAAAGCGGCCCGGCTCCTGGTCTGTTCATGTGCCCTGTGGCATCTGTCATGACGTGAGGCTCCTTCACGAGCGCAATTTTAGCATTCCCCCGAGGTTGCGCAGCTACGGTTCCTCTCGAAGGTGGTGTCCTAACTTGGATTGTCGGGTTTCTGTTGTGTGTGTTCTGTGATGGGGAGTTGGTCAGTGCCTGTGTATGCAGGGGGTGAGAAACCGTCCCACCAATCGCACATCGCTCCGCCGCCAGCGCCCGCATTTCTATCGCTTGTTTTCGTATATAGCAGAGCGTCCATACGGCTACGGCGATACCTCCAACGCCCACTGCAACGAGCAAGTAATTAGCCCAGTCAATCCCGTCTTTTGCTATCGTCACGGTTATGGACTGCGGTGCAGCAGGTGTGTTCGCAGGAGTTTGATCGCACAGCGGGACGGATAATAGGATGACCATCAGCAGTATGCGTTTCATGGCTGAATTGTAGCGGAAGCGGGGGTGTCGGCGCAGGGTTTACTTGGAGCAAGGAAACGCATCTATAAGTGATTTTTCAACCAAGAGCGATATTGGTAGGTGCGTTTTCTCTGGCGTATCCTTCAGGGACTTAATCACAATTCTACGGACTTGTCCGGTATCCACATTTTCCGGGTAGCAGTAGCTAGGCTTTGCCCCTGAGACGGCAATTAGAGTCGTGTGTCCCTCCAGGAACCCTTGGATGTATCCCATGCAGCGCATATATTGTGCTGCCGCAACAGCATCAGAGTGATTCAGTTTCGCTTCATCACACTGATGCAGGAAGTCATTCCCCGTTTTGAGAGGGGCGGTAGCATGTTGTGCCTGTGACCGCAGTGGTAACGAAAGCGTGAAGATGAGTAGTGCAATATATTTTTTCATGAGTTCCTTTAGCTCTGATTCATTGCCCTGGGTTGGATTCTGCGGGCACTTCCTCGGCTATGAACGCATATCCGCCGCTCCACTTCTTAATTTCCTTGCCGCATAAGCAGTTTAGTGAATCGCTGTCACGGACACCATTAGGCATCTCGTATCGAGTTATTTTCCAGACCTTTCCGCATTCGCACTTCTTTAGTTCACTGTTCATGCTGAATCCTTGACCTTAAATCGTGGACTTTCGCCCGTGGTTCCTAATTTGAGTTCTGTCCTTGGGCGCTAGTCGGAATATTCTCGGTCGGGATCATCCACTACTTTGAATCTTGTCGAGGCATTGTCGTAGTGACGGCAAGCCTCAATGTTTCGAGTAGTCCCAAGATCATCAGTATAATGAGCAGCGCCAAAAAAGAAGATGTGGTCGGTATTTTGGTATCCCTTCGCCAGTCCGTCAGCCCCGATGTGTCGAAGAATGCTAACCAGTTCCCCACCCATATCAATAGACAATTGCCTCGCCTCTCCTGGCTCCAGAGAAAACGATTCGGGCTCGGCATCCCCTTCCATATAGTCAACGTCGGTAGCTCGTTCCTTTTCGAGCCTACTGATAGCGAAGGAATAGCCCAGAATATGAGCCGTGCCTTGCCCGATATTCGAGAACTCAAACTTTACTTTCCACGGGTTCAAATCTGGAATGGGAATAATCTCTCCCGAGTCACCAAGACTACATCGTGGCACTTGATCCCCTTCTTCAAGAGAGATTTTCCTGACGATAAGTTTCGGCCTGAACGTGGCTACCAAGGACTGGTGCATCAGATCGGCTTGCCGAGTAACGGCTCCCAGCGTTTTCCAAAGAAGCCATACCTGCAAGGCGCTTACCATTACCAGCAATCCGCTGAATGCCCAATATCCCCAATCTGCCAAGTCTCTCCGTGTGATTACTGTCACGGGAGGAAGTTCACGGACGACTATGGAATTCTGCGCATCCTGTTCCTGTTTTCCGCTATTCCAATTGGAGGCTGGGGATTGATCCGTGTTCGCAGCGGAAACAGATGGAGCGGATGGACTTTCGTGGTTCTGGTTTCGGCTCTTGATGCCGGAGCTTGCGCCAGCGGGATGATCGGCCGCCTGCCGTGGGAGTGGAAGCCCTGGCTGGCTGACGACCAAGGACACAGCGAGAACGGCCAAAGGTTTCAACATAGTTTAGAAAATGTATCACCGTGTTGGCGATGGGGGTATGCAGGCTAGCACTACGTCCGGCTGCTTGTCGTCCACCGCTTATCGATCTCAGCCAAGATTTCTTCAGCCCACCGAATCGAATCCGCAATTGCGCTAATCGTCGCAGGCACTCGTGTCCCTCCGCCATATGGAGCCAGCTTCCGGGCTGCCAGAATGCTGGCAGCGATCAGCAGCACTCGTTTTCGTCCCTCATCCATGTTTGACATCCAGAATCTCGCCTCCAACCTCACGCAGCCGCTGCAGGTCAACCCGCCTCAGGCTACCTGCCGGGTGCCAGGTGGGAGTTTAGCATGTTCGCTATTTGTTCTCCTAGCGGGGAGAACGATGCGAGCGGCGGCAAATGCGGTGGACTTTGCTGGTCGTGACCCTGGCTGGAGTGGGCGGCAGGCTTGGTACATAAAGGGTTCCGCAGATTGTGAGCTGTGATGTGGCATCAGCGGTGGCTGGATGGGATGGGGAGCAAACCAGACGACTTGATCCCCCCGCCCCGCCAGCAGCGCTCTACGGCTTCGCAGGTTTGCGTGATTCCTCCTTGGGCTGGAGCTGGCGCAGCCGTCCCAAGCTCACGAAGCGAACCTTGCGTTGAATCTTCGTCCTAATCGTCTCCCCGGTAAAACCCACCTTCCTCAAAATCGCTGGCTTGTGGTGTACAGAAAACTTTCCAAGACTGTTTAGCTTCATCGAAAAACCATCCTCTCCCAGATGGTCGATGAGCGTTTCTTCAAGAGACGAAATGACCACGCCGACCAGAATGTCGGCTTCTTTTTTTGTGCTCAAGCGGAGCGCCGACTGAACCCGTGACACCAGCTCCTCTCGTCCTGCTCGTGAACCCTGAACCATCGACAGCCTCCCTTGCTACGGTCTGTTCGGAACTGGAGGTTCCAATGGCAAATACCAAAGAAAAACAATCGTTGTCGAAAAAATCTCACCCCGCTCGCATCTATCACGTCGATGCGTTCACCTTTGAAAACGGCCATTTCGTCGGCCACGATGGGTTCGTCGTTCCGAGAGATTTTGCGGAGTTCTACGAACGGTTTCCGGAATACGTATCCAACTGGGTCTGGAAACGCCTCGGGCGCAGTGCTTGCAAGGCGGAGGTCGCAGACTGGAAGCAGGAACTCCTGATGCACCTGCACTCCCTGCCGTCCGGCTCGAAATATCGGCTGGAAGGAAAGCAGGATGTGGTTCAAACCTTCGACCCCGTAAGAATGCACGGTGCGAACGAGGCTCGATTTCGCAGCTTCATCAATCGCTGCCTAGCGAACAAGTTCAACACTCTGCACACGAAGCAGAAGAAGGAGCCGCTATCCAATCCCAGAAACCTGTCCCTGGTGGTGGCGGTGGAGGCCGACGAGCCGATGGTGGCGTCTGACGAATACTGTCACGAGCAGTCGGCGCAACTACGGCTCAAGGAACTCAAGAGATGCAAACAGCGTGACGATGAACTCCGGTTGAAGGAGGTTCTGGAGTTGGCTGATGCGTGCGACCCAGGCCTGAGAAAGGTGATGGAGGCATTCAGAACGACTGGGACGTGGCAGGAAGCGGCGAGGCGGACACACCGCAAAAACTTAGAGTGCCAGTCGATACCAGAACGGCTCCGAACACTTGGAAGACTTCTTCTCGGCGGCGACACTGGTTCTGTTGGACATCCAGGAACCTCAACAGAGAGCTGAGTTGGCGGGGGCGCATGGCTGCAAATTGGGGTCATGCGCCCCCCAGCGAAACGGATGAGGAAACTCGGATGAACAGGTGGCACCAGCGATGGTTGGAGGGGATGGGGGAAGCGGCGGGGCAGATTGTGAAAGACGAGCCTCAGGCTGTCATGGCTCCCGAGTAGCACCCGTTGAAGGATACGCCTTGGACGTATTTACAGGCAGTTGAGGGAACCTGCCCGATGACTTAAGTTGTTGAAGGGATTGGATAACGGGAGATTGGCAAGGTCGCACTCTACCACTGAGTTACTCCCGCTCGACTGTTTAATCTTAGACAATGCACCTTGCTCTGTCAAACCGGAGAATCCCCTAACCTGTGGATTCTCCGCGTGTTTACTGCGCTGCGCCAGACCACTGCGGGTCCAGCTCCGGCGCAACCACCTGGCCGTCGCGCAGGTGCAGAATGCGATTGCCGAATCGCGCTGCTTCCGGGTTGTGGGTAATCATCAGCACGGTTTGGCCCAACTCCCGATTGGAGCGTTGCAGCATCTCTAACACCGCGGCGGAATTCTGGGTGTCGAGGTTTCCGGTTGGCTCGTCGGCCAGCACGATCGCCGGTTTGTTGATGAGGGCTCGCGCCAAGGCAACTCGCTGCTGCTCGCCGCCGCTCAACTCGCTGGGGCGGTGATCGAGGCGCTTGTCGATACCAAGCAGTTGGGTGATATTCCGGAAGTGTTCCGGATCGTGATTGGCTGCATTGCCTGCAATATCGACGGCAATCTGAATATTGTTGCGGGCCGTAAGTGTGGGCAGCAGGTTGAACTTCTGGAATACGAATCCAATCTTCTGCCGGCGCAACTGGGTGCGCTCGGAGTCAGTGGTGTGCGCGAAGTCGGTGCCGTCGATCAACACCCGGCCGGAATCCGCTTGCGCCAACCCGCCGAGAATATAGAAGAGGGTGGACTTGCCGCTGCCCGAAGGGCCCACTACACTCAGGAATTCGCCACGCTCGACTTGGAAGGAAACGCCGCGGACGGCCGGCACGTCTACCTTGCCGATCCGATAGGTTTTGGTTACATTCTCAACTTGAATTATCGCTGCCATGGGTTTGCTAGTCCATCTTACACGAGCGGGCGCGCCCGTTTCTCAGGACAGGGGTGGCCATTGCTTGAAGAAGACTGACAGAACTGTTCCAGGGCTCACGGTCAACAAGCCCCGACGCGGTCTGCAGGCGCAGGGGGCGCGGCGCGCCGGGGGCCACGGCGCTTCACCAGCAGAAGGCGGATACGCTCCAATAAATCTGCCGGAGCATAGGTACCTTTCCGCAGCAGGAGATCAACCGGGGCATCGGCGTGGTATGCCCAGTGCTGCGCGCTCACCAGGACTACCGGAATTTCCGGGGCAAGCGCTTTGATGCGCTTCACCAACTCGGTTGCATGTGCGTCTGGCAGTTCGACGTTACTCAAGACCAGGTCCACGCCGCGATGCGTGAACATGCTGATCGCCTCTACCGCAGTGTTGCATGTCACCACCCTGTAGCCTCGAGTTTCGAGCGTGAGCCTCTGGATGGAAAGGCTCTGCTCGTCGTCTACGCACAAGATTGTCTTCTTAACGGTCATCAGCGGACCTATTCTCCTGCGATCCAAGACTGCGTGGATCTCCTGCGAGCAACAACTTCAATAACACGGTGCACTGAATCCTACGAAGAAGCGCGCGCTCTGCCAAGTGCCCAGTTTGCCAATTGCATTCTGGTCATAATGCCGAAAAACGTGCAGGCCCAAAAACCGTTGAAAGCAAACGAGCGACTGTTGCTTGCGATACAAACATAGCTGTCGCGTCGCTCGGAGTCTGAGCCGCTTCGAAAATTCAGTTTCAACAAATTCGCGGTAACTGCTCTCCGCTAAGCATGTCGATGATGCGCGTGGTACCGATGCGGCTCTTCATCTTCACCACTCCGGCGCGCTCATCGGATACGCGGCCAATCTCCGCTGCGCCTGCCGAATGCGGGTCGGTGCGCAACAACTCCAGAGCCCGTGCGGCTTCGCTCTCAGGCACAAAGACGATCATGCGACCTTCGTTGGCCAGGTACAGAGGATCGAAACCCAGCACCTCGCATGCCCCGGCCACATCGTCGCGCACGGGAACCTTCGACTCGTCAATTGTGATCTGCAACCCGCTGGCTTCCGCAATTTCGATCAGAGTGGTGCCCAGTCCTCCGCGAGTCAGGTCGCGCAGGCAGTGAAGCGCAACCTTGCCTGCGATCAGTTTCTGCACCGCGCCGTTCAGCGGAGCGCAGTCGCTCTCAATCTTCGACTCGAACTCCAGGCCCTGACGCATCGCCATGATGGCAATGCCGTGGCGGCCGATGTCGCCGCTGAGCAACACCACGTCGCCTGCCTTCACGCTGGAGGGAGCAATGGTGCCCTCAGCTTCCACAATGCCTACGCCCGCCGTGTTGATGAACACGCCGTCGCCTTTGCCGCGATCAACCACCTTGGTATCGCCTGTCACCAGTTGCACGCCTGCGGCTTCGGCCGACTGCTTCAGGCTCTGTACTACCGCCCAGAGCGTTTCCATCGCGAGCCCTTCTTCAAGAATGAGGCCGCAGCTCAAGTACACCGGTCGAGCGCCGCACATCGCCAGATCGTTCACCGTGCCGTTGATCGCCAGCGAACCGATGTCGCCACCGGGAAAGAACAGCGGATGCACGACGTAGGAGTCCGTGGTAAAAGCCAGCCGCGCGCCGCCCAGTTCAAAGACCGCGCCATCGTGCCTCGCCTGCGCCAGTGGACTGTTGAAGGCCGGCAGAATCATCTTCTCGATCAGTTGGTGCATCAGTTTTCCGCCGCCCCCGTGGGCCAGCGTCACCGTAGGATAGTCGGTGATCGGCAGTGGGCAGCTCAGTGCAAAATCCTTTACGGTGCTCATCGGTTATCTCTCTCCTGTCGTCGCCAACTCGGCGCGCCGATAACGGTAATACGCGGCGCACGCGCCTTCATTCGAAACCATGGGTGCGCCTAGCGGTTTCTCCGGCGTGCACTGGCGCCCGAAGGCACTGCACTCGTGCGGTTTCTTCTGCCCCTGCATGATCAGTCCGCTGATACACAGCGGGCTCTCCTCCGCCGTGTAGTCGCCCACATTGAAGCGCAGTTCGGCATCGAATTCCGCGTACTCCGGACGCAGGCTGAGCCCGCTGGCTCCAATTTCTCCAATGCCCCGCCACTTGCGATTCACCACGCGAAAAACTTCTTTGATAAAGTGCTGCGCCGCACGATTGCCGCCCTCGGGAACGGCCCGCGTGTACTGATTCTCGACCTCGTGCCGGCCCGCTTCCAGTTGCGCAATGCACATGGCGATGCCCTGCAGAATGTCGAGCGGCTCGAAGCCCGTCACCACGATGGGAACCTTGTACTTGGCTGCAATCGGGATGTACTCCTCGTAGCCCATGATGGCGCAGACGTGCCCTGCGGCCAAAAAGCCCTGGACGCGATTACTCTTGGAACCGAGAATTACCTCCATCGCCGGTGGCACCAGCACGTGCGACACCAGGACGGAAAAATTCTTGATTCCCTGCTGCTTCGCCTGATACACGGCCATCGCGTGCGCTGGAGCCGTAGTCTCAAAGCCGACGGCGAAAAACACAATCTCTTTCGACGGATTTTCCTTCGCGAGTTTCAACGCATCCAGCGGCGAATAGAGAACCCGCACATCGCCGCCACGCGCCTTGATGCCGAATAGATCAGTCTCACTCCCTGGAACCCGCAGCATATCGCCGAACGAGGCGAAGATTACCTCCGGACGTTGCGCGATCTGTACTGCTTTGTCGATCAACTCCAGCGGCGTGACGCAGACCGGGCAGCCCGGCCCGTGCACCAATTCGATCTCCTTCGGCAACAATTCATCCAGCCCAAATTTCACAATCGCGTGGGTCTGGCCGCCGCAGATATCCATGATCGTCCACGGCTGGGTAGTGATTCTGCGAATCTCCTGCGCGTAACCCTGCGCGGCGTCCGCATCGCGATACTCCGAGGAAAACTTCACGGCTTCACTCCTGAATCCGGCGACAGCTCTGCCAGTTCGCCGAATTCACCCATTTGCTTTAGGTAGCCGAACACCTTGCCTGCCTCCTCTTCGTCCACCACGCTGATGGCGAATCCCACGTGTACCAGCACGTACTCGCCAATCTGCGCCTCCGGAACGTAGGCCAGGTTCACTTCCTTCAATATCCCGCCAAAATCCACGCGGGCTTGCCGCGCCAAATCCTCGCCGGTTACGCTAATAATCTTTCCCGGTACCGCTAAACACATGATTGCACCCTCGCGTTTTTTTCCAATCTCAATTGCCGTGCTGCCGCCACTACCTGCCCCAGCGCAATGCCTCCGTCATTCGGAGGAACCCTCTGATGCCAATATACCTTTACCTTGTCGGCTTCCAGTCGCGCCACCGTCAACTCAGTCAGCAAACGGTTCTGGAAACATCCGCCGCTCAACGCCAGCGGGAGTCCCTCATGTTTACCTGCCATCCCGGCAATCATCTCCGCCAACGTGTTGTGGAACTTCCGCGCCATCGCGTCCTGCTTCGTCTTGCGTTGCAGGTCAGCCACAATCCCGCGCACCATGGGAGCCCAGTCCAACTCCACCGGTGCGGCATCGTTTGCAGGTGCGGTGATTTCGAAGTCGTACGCGCCGCACTCCTGACTCTGCGCCGCCAGCCACTCCAACTCCATCGCTGCTTGCCCCTCGTAGCGCGCCACTTGCCGGAGCCCGATCAGCGAAGCCACGGCATCGAACAGACGTCCCACACTCGAAGCCCATGGACTATTCAATCCCTGGCGCAGCATCGTCGCGACAATCTTTCGATCCGCAACTGAGAAGGCGTGAACTGGATTAAGCTCCTCGCGCTCGAATATCTGCTCTCCCTGGGTCTGGAAGAATGTCTCGAACAAAACGGCCAACCCGCAGCGCCTGGGTTCGCGCACCGCACGTTCACCGCCCACCAACCGCAGCGGCCGCAGGTGCGCCACGCGCGTATATCCATATTCATCAATCTTTAGAAACTCGCCGCCCCATACCGTTCCATCCGGGCCCCAGCCACTGCCGTCCCATGCCACGCCCAGCGCCGGAGCCTTCACGTCATTTTCCGCCATGCAGGCCAGCACGTGCGCATAATGATGCTGCACCCCCGCCGGATGAGCGCAAACTCGTTGCGCGTATCCGGTTGAAACGTAGTTGGGATGAAGGTCGCAGGCCACCACCTCCGGCTTCGCATCGTAAAGCTCCTTCAGGCTCTCCACCACGCTCTCGAATGCCACGCTTGCCTGGGCGGTTTCCAGATCGCCAATGTGCTGGCTGAGAAATACCTGCCGTCCCACCGAGAGCGCGACGGTATTCTTTTGATGAGCGCCCACCGCAAGCACGGTCGGCATCTCTTTTTCCAGCAGCACAGGCAGCGGCGCAAAGCCACGAGCGCGACGCATCACCATCTCACGTCCGGCCATCACGCGCACAATCGAATCGTCCACGTGACGCAGAATCGGCCGGTCATGCACCAGCAGCAGGTCTGCGATTTCGCGCAGACGCTCCAATGCCTCATGCTCATCGGTGCAAATCGGCTCGTCGCTCAAATTTCCGCTGGTTGCAATCACCGCAAAGCCGAGAGCTCGCATTAACAGATGATGCAAAGGTGTGTAGGGCAACATCACGCCCAGCATCGGGTTGCCGGGGGCTACCGATGGTGCCAGCATCGAAGCCACTAAACTCCTGCGCCTTACCAACACGATCGGAGACTCCGGCGAGCGCAGCAGGCGCTCTTCGAGCGGCGTCAGTTCGCACTCGCGCAGCGCGTCTTCCGCCGACGGCAGCATCAGAGCAAAAGGCTTTTCCTCGCGATGCTTACGCTCGCGCAAACGGCGCACCGCGTCTTCATTGCGTGCATCGGCCATCAGATGGAAGCCACCCAATCCTTTTACGCCGACAATTCCGCCCCGCCGCAGCGCTTCGGCAGCCTCTTCTAGGGCGGCTTCGCGCCGCGCCAGCACGGCGCCCTCCATGCTCCACAGCTCGAGTTGCGGACCGCACTCTGGGCAGGCATTGGGCTGGGCATGAAATCTGCGGTCACCGGGATCGGCGTACTCGCGCGCGCACTCTGCGCACATGGTGAATTTCTTCATCGTGGTCTGCGGCCGGTCATAGGGCAGCGACTCGATGATGGTGTAGCGTGGCCCGCAGTGGGTGCAGTTGGTGAATGGATATCCGAAGCGCCGGTTTCGCGGGTCGAGAATCTCGCGCACACACTCCGGGCAGGTTGCGATGTCGGGCATCACAAGCGCGCTCTTCTCTCCACCATCGCTCTTGCGAATCTCAAAGCCCACGTAGCCGATGGGATCGGCAAAACTGCTTTCCAAACTTTGGATAAAAGAGATGGCGGGCTTTTCGCGCTCCACTCGCAGCAGAAACTGGTCGAGCATCTCGCGTGCGCCTTCTACTTCCACAAGTACGCCGCGCGCAGAGTTGTTGACCCAGCCGCTAAGTTGCAGCTCGGCCGCCAGCCGGTAGATGAACGGACGGAAGCCCACACCCTGGACCGCGCCGCGAATCGTCATCTTGAGACGCGCCGACGTGTTCTGGCCCATGCACACTACGCTCTGGTCCGCAGTCGCCAATCTTTCCTCGTTTTATTCGGATTATCCTATTAAGCAGACTAGAATTCCGCTGGCACTTTCGGGAGGGCGGCTATCACGAGTCCTTGTGACGCAAATCATATCGGGCTTGGCACGGCAGCCAGAGTTGCCACAGTACCCGGCTCTCCGGAGTAGAATTTACGTATGACAGCCTCTTCGTCCTCCGCACAACCCAAGCCCGTTCCCATGCTCGACTTAAAGCGCCAGTACGCCACCATTCGCGAGCTGGTTCGTACCGCCATCGACCAGGTCTGCGAGTCGCAGTCGCTGGTTCTGGGCGAGGAGGTCGCTGCACTGGAGCGCGAAATTTCGGCGCACCTCGGCGCCGCCTCCACCGTCGGCTGCTCGTCGGGCACCGACGCTTTGTGGCTTGCCCTCGCCGGAGCCGGCGTTGTTGCGGGTGACAGCGTTATTACCACGCCGTTTACGTTTTTCGCTTCGGCCAGTTCCATCACGCGATGCGGAGCCCGCCCGGTTTTTGCCGATATCGACCCGACGACCTTCAATCTTTCTGCGCGCACCGTCGAGCAGGCGATCGAGAGTCAGCATCCGGCCGATCTCAAGGGCATTATGCCAGTGCACCTCTTCGGTCAGTGCGTGGATGCGGATGCCTTCGACGCGCTTGCCGCCGCCCGCAAGCTGGAGATCGTGGAAGACGCCGCGCAGGCCTTCGGAGCCACCTGGAAGGGGCGCCACGCCGGAGCCCTGGGGCGCACTGCCGCCTTCAGCTTTTATCCAACCAAAAACCTCAGCGCATTCGGCGACGCCGGAGCTGCCACCACCACCGACCTTGAGGTGGGCGAGCACATGAAGCGACTGCGCAATCATGGCGCGGTCCGCCGCTACTACCACGAGGAGATTGGCTGGAATGCCCGCATGGACGGAATCCAAGGGGCAGTGCTGCGCATCAAGCTGCGCTACATCGAGGGGTGGAACCAGCGCCGGAGCGAGATTGCCGCAACCTACGATCAGCTCCTGCAACAGGCGGGACTCACCGGCGCGCGCGGGATATCGACATATGTCGATGCATCCCGACCGCTGGCCCTGCCGGCAACCGCACCCGAAGCAAAGCACATCTTCCACCAGTACGTGCTCCGCGCCCATCACCGCGACCAGTTGCGCGAGTTCCTGCAGCAACGGCAGATCGGCTGCGAGATTTACTATCCCGTGCCGCTGCATCTTC
This sequence comes from uncultured Acidobacteriota bacterium, assembly GCA_963838135.1. GTDB lineage: Bacteria > Acidobacteriota > Terriglobia > Terriglobales > Acidobacteriaceae > TOLSYN. Next base: position 1,328,822 of record CAWIPV010000001.1, read on the forward strand.
AGCAATGCTTCGCCTACCTCGGATATAAGCCGGGCGATTTCCCGGAGTCCGAGCGCGCTTGTCTCGAAGTACTCGCGCTGCCCATCTTCCCTGAACTCACCGGAGCCGAGCAGGAACGCGTGGTCGCGGCGATCGTAGAGTTTTATTCGAAATAGCAGTTTTACTCAAAAGCTCACGCTGCACGCAGCGAGGGCGCAGCGTTTGCCGATTCCTTGCCTGACGCGAGAGTAAGCGGGCTGCGCTTCTGCCGGAGACGCACGGCGAAGGCGCGATACTTCTCATAGTCCCTGTGTAGCAGCGCCTGGTCATATTCGCCTTGCATCGCCAACGCTGCCATTTTCGACCAGCCCATGCGGAAGGTCGCATAAGCCAGCAGGTAGGGCGCAAGCCTTGTGGAGATTGCATCCCCGGAGCGCGCCTCGTACTCGCCGACGAAGCGTTCGCGCAGTTCGCCTTGCAGCTCCCACTCCACGATTGCTCCTGCCACGTCCCACGCAATGTCGCACGGTCCGGGGAAGAAATGATTGTCGCCGTGACTGCCGGCATCTAACTTCAGCAGCTCTCCACTATCGGTGCGAAGCCACTCCTGCGGCATCATGCGCCCATCGCAGACGACCACGCGCGGAGCGCGCAGCTGCGATTCGGCATCATTGAGCTCCTCGCCGAACTCAAGCTGCCAGTTCCAGCGCAACATGGTTTCGAGCTCGCGAGTTTGCGGCGTGTCACTGCCGAATGCACTGCCCCGCAGGGCGAGATAGGCGGCCATTCTTCTCAGCAGTTCAGGCGAGAGCTCGCATGGCTTCAGCACTCGTCCGGGCACCAGCTCATATTGGCCAAAGCCGCACTGGTTGCCGAGATAGCGCGGGGAGAAGCCGCACTCCGCCAGCAGGTTTGCCCGCGTGCCAATCGCTTCGCCGTAGCGTCCGTAGCCCTCGAACTTGAAGATGCTGCGTTCATCGCGGGCGAGAAACTTAGCTGGCTCCAACGGCGCCCACGACGCTGGCATGATGCTGTCTTCGCAGGGAAAATATCTCCTCCAAGTGCCTCCCGAGAGACTCTCTCCCGCTTCCATCGGAGCCAGTGGGGCATTTTGCATGACGTGGAAACGGTAGCGCCCCCAGCGCTCGACGGCGTTGGTGGCGCGCAACGTCGAGGGATCAACCGTGCGGCTTCCAATCGTCTGAATCCGCTCGGCCTCGATACCGCACTGTGTTAGCGCCTCGGCCACCGCAAGGAACGACGAGCCGCTGATGCCTGGTCCCTCATCCACAACCAGGAACCCTGCGTTACGGGCGCGCGCGAGCCACTCGCAAAACTCAGGCGTTAACTCCAGCTTGCGATCATAGGGGTGACCGCTGGGGCGAACGGTGAAGCGCTGGCATTCGACGCCGCGCAGGCGCAACGCTGCGCAGGCCACCGCGCTCAGGGTTACTCCGATGCTGCGGATTCCCAGCACGGCCATCGATGACTTCAATTCCAGGGTGTCGAGCAGCGCTGCAACCTTGCGCGGGTGCAGCGCGTAATAAGCAAACCCTTCCTGCACCGCGACTTGGTAACGGGCACCTACGCCGAGTTGCCGCGCGCATTGCAAAATCGATGCATAGGAATGTCTCTGCCCGGTGAGGAAAGCACAGGCGAGTGCTTCAGTGATCTCCGAAGCAATGTTGCAGGAAGCCGCGTGGGTGGCACCGGTTGCCGCGTCGTCCAGCAGCGCACACTCCAACTCTCCGGCTGCGATCAGCGCCGCCAGCACTCGGTCACTCGCAGAGTGCTCCGGCGCGCTCCGCCAGCAGCACAGCGCATCGTTTAGCGACGAGACCAGCTCAGCTCCGCTTACCGTGCGCCTTCCATCACGAAACACATACATGTTCCAAGCCGAATTGTTCATGGCGCGCCGGGAAACGATTCGCTAGCCGGACTGAGCATCAGGCTGCCTTTTTCTTCTGGCCACGAGGCGAGCGCGAGATGTCGCCTTCCTTGTCGATGAAGTAGAGGAACTGGTTGTCACGCTCGACCGCGTGTGGAACCAAAACCTTCGACTCCCCGACTCCGCTTTTCGGCTTGTGGCAAACATTGCCCTGACCATCAATAAAGTACAGATATTTCTTGTAATCCCTTTCGATATCAAGCTTCTTCATTTTTTCGGCCATCGCGGATACCCCACTGTCCATGGAGTTAGGATTCGCGTTGGCCCTGTGGGGATGGTTTGCCCTGCGGAGAAGTTCGGATTAAGCCGAAATTTCAGAACTTCGGGATCAGGATTTGTTCTTCCGGGGCGAGTGGCTCTTGGCGTGCGCGGAACTCCGGCCTTCTGCGGTATTCTTCTTCGGCTCGCCGGGCGAGTGCGCGGCTGGCTGCGACTGCTCGCCGGGAGCCAGTACCTGGCGAACAATGTTGCCGATGACCCGGTACTTGCGCTCGCTGATTGAACCGTCGGTGTTCTGCTTGCGAATGGTGAACACAGGCATAACGCCTTCCTTACCAAAGCTTTCCATGGAAACCTTGGCGGGAAAGTATCCGATGATGAAGTGTTCGCGATAGCCGGTCTCGTAGCGGTGCCGCTTCAAGTTCCAGGTGAAGACGCGGATCTGGTTGAAGTCGTAGGGAATGCCGTCTTTGTTTTCATTCAGCAGCACCAAGTATTGCGGAGTGGCGCCCTTGACTTCATCCTGCACGGTGTTGAGCACAAACGCGGCTTGGATGCGCTGACCCTCGGCGTACTGCGCCACGTCGAGAGGGATATCGAGATCAACCATGTGCGCCAGTACCCAACCGACATGTCCTTGCTGATCCCGCACCAGCCACCAATCATCCATCGGCTTCGGCTTCGCTTCTTCGGCGGAGACGGCCGGGCCTGCTTTTGACGCCTCCTGCGGCGCGGCTTTGGACGGGGCGGGCGCGGATTGGGCGGGGGTGGGGGTGGGGGTGGGGGTGGGGGTGGGGGTGGGGGTGGGGGTGGGGGTGGGGGTGGGGGTGGGGGTGGGGGTGGGGGTGGGGGTGGGGGTGGGGGTGGGGGTGGGCGTTGGAGCCGGGGTGGGCGCGGGCTGCGCGGCGTGCGGGGCAGTTTTCTTGGGCGTGTTTTTGGCCTGCTCGCCGGAGAGTTTGGCGAGACCGGCGGCCTTAACGGCGGCGATCTCTTCGGGTGTGGCACGCTCAGTGGTGGCGCGTTTGAGCATCTCCACCTTGGAATTTTCGGCGAGCTGATAGAGGGTGTCGGTCTGGCGTCCGGGGCTGACGTGCATGTTCAGCTCGACGCGGGTGATGCCGTGGCCCTGGACCGGGATGGAGTGATTGTCCTTGCTCAACTGCTGGAACTGGTCGTAGGTTTCGCCGGGCACGAGTGCGCGCAACTCGATCCAGCCCTCTACTTTTTCCGCGGTGCGAACGCGAACGAAGCGCTTCTGGCGCTCGAGCACCTCGACCCGATCGCCGTTTTTGACCGCGCCAACACGGTTGTAAACGGTGGCGACGTGGTCGCGGAGATTGGCCTGAGGGGCCGAGACGTACATCACTTCTCCGCCGCTGACCGGGCCCGAATGCTTGCACCCAGCGGCGCAAAACAACACGAGCAGAAGCACAAAGCCAGAGCACAGACGCAGAGAGAGCTGACGGAAACCAGAGTTCAAGGAATGCAAAGGGCTACTCTTCCGGATGAGTCTCCACTATAACCCAGGGCGGCGGGAGAGGAGAAACGATTGATCATTGAGTGAATGGTTGGAATAGGGGGGAGTGGCTTGGTTGTAAATAGTTTTACAAATCTCTAAGTATTGGCGACAAGGTAACGCTTTCGTGGCGATGGCTAACCAGAAAGGCAATGGATTGCCCGGCCGAACTCAAAAGGCGCTCATCTGCTGAAGACATGGGTCACCGAGATGAGGCGGCCCAGGCTGTCAGAGCCATACCCGGTCTACGAGATCATGCGGCCCAGAGAGGGCGATGGGCCACCCGTCTATCGGCAAAGACAATCCAAGCAACTAGCGATGAGACAAACGTTATGCGGCGAATCAGGAGGAGGTCCACGATGTCTGAAAGATGGAAGGTCGTGTTGGCTGTATTCGTCATCAGTGTTCTTGCAGGGCTGTCCTTGGTTGGAATTGCCGCAGCTCAAAACGGCGATCAGATGCCACAGCGAAGCGAAAGGAGAAGCTCGATCAACGCCGGGGAGGCTGCAGCCAAGCAGTTGTTGGTGCTAATGGACACAGACAAGAGCGGAAAGGTTTCCAGGCAAGAGTGGAGGACCTTTATGGAAGCGGAATTCGACAGACTGGACAAGAACAAAGATGGGGAACTGGACGTGAAGGAGTTGGAAAAATCGCAAATGCAGCCGGTCCCCTTCTCGAAGGTGGGGAAATAGAGCCGGCGAAGCAGGAGGACGAGGTTACTCGTCGCCGAAGTGAGTTCCGATGGAGCGGGCGGTGTTGACCAGCTCGCCGTTGGGGTCGACGGTTTTCATTTTGCCGATGGCCTCGGCGATATCGACATACTCGATTTTGCCGCCGCGCAGAGCCACCATTTTGAGGAAGCCGCGTTGGGCGATGAGGTCGACGGCGGCGACGCCGAAGCGGGTGCTGAGGATTCGGTCGTACGGAGAGGGTGAGCCGCCGCGCTGGGTGTGGCCCAGGACGGTGACGCGAACTTCCTTTTTGGCGCAAATGGCAATGGCCTCGCCGATGAGGTTGCCGACGCTGATGCCCTTGGGGATGGAGCCGTAGCGCTGGATGCAGTCTTTGCGAATCTGCTCGGGCACTTGCACGCCTTCGGCCAAGGAGATGATGGTGAATTTTTTGCCGAAGATATGGCGCTGGCCGATGCAGGCGCAGACGCTTTCGACGGTGAAGGGAATCTCGGGAATCAGGATGATGTGAGCGCCACCGGCGATTCCGGCATGGAGCGAGATCCAGCCCGCGTCGCGGCCCATGACTTCGACGATCATGACGCGGTGATGAGATTCGGCGGTGGTGTGGATGCGGTCGATGGCGTCGGTTGCGACGTGGATGGCCGAGTCAAAGCCGAAGGTGACATCGGTGGCAGAGAGGTCATTGTCGATGGTTTTGGGAACGCCGACGACGGGCAGACCTTTCTGCGCCAAATCGAGGCCGATCTTCTGGGTGCCATCGCCGCCGATGACGATGAGCGCGTCCAGGCCGAGGGCCTTGGCGTTGCGGATGACCTCATCGGAGAAATCGCGCACAGACTCCTGGCCGTCATTGTTGATGCAATAGGAGAAGGGGTTGCCGCGATTGGTGGTTCCGAGGATGGTTCCGCCGCGAGGCAGAATGCCGCTGACGTCGCTGAGTTGCAGGGGGCGGCTTTTCTCCGGCCAGATGAGTCCGTCAAAGCCGTCGCGAATGCCGATGACGTCGTAGCGATACTTGATGATGGCGGTTTTTACGGCGGCACGGATGACCGCATTGAGACCGGGACAGTCTCCTCCACCGGTGCAGATGCCAATCTTTCTGATTTCAGCCATATGGTTTTTCTTCTGCAGTGAATGATTGCGAAATTTATCTACCGACGCCGCTGCGATTGTATATCAGAGAAAGCACGCGGGATGGAATAGCAAAGGCTTGAACTGGGGCGAAGCACTCGGAATGGGAGCGGAATGCCGCGCCGGGAAAGCGCGGCTAAATAATAGTGAACGTGCTGGAGGTTTCGCTAAGGGTGGCTGACGGGGCGGAGGGGCCAAAGGTGGCCGTGGCGGTGATGGTGAAGGTGGTGCCGACGGTTGCGCTGCTTAGCACACTCACTAATCCGGTGGTGCTTACGGTGGCGACGCTGGTGTCGCTGCAGGTCCAGGAGACGTAGTTGGTGAGGTTGAAGCTGGGGTTGGCATTGAGCGAGGCGCTGGCGGTGAGTTGGATCGTCTGGCCGGGTTGAATGCTGGTTGGAATGACGCCGGTTGGAAGGTTGACGGAGAGAGAAGTGGGCGCGGTGCCGGAGTAGGTCAAGACGCTGGCAGTGCCGCTCTGTCCGCCATCGGTTGCGGTGATGGTGGCGGTAGCGTTGCCGGCGGTGCCGACGACGGAGAGAACGCCGGCGCTGACGGTGACGACGCTAGGGGCACTGCTGGTCCAGGCGGCGGTGGTGGTGTCAACCGTTGCAGTGCCGCCGACGGTGGTCGCCGAGGACGCAAGGGTGTAGGTATCACCCGGAGTGGTAGACGAGGCGGCGGCGGCGAGGATGACGGCGCTAGGGGTGACCGTGACGGTTTCGATGGCACTGTTGGAGACGAAGAATCCGTTGCAAGAGGGACAGATGGCGATCAGTGCGAGCAGCGGGAGCAGGGGGAGCACACGGCGCAGCATGAATTCCTCCAGAACGAATCTCCGGAAACGAATCTCCAGAACAAACCAATTGTATTGCCTTCTGCGTGACGAGCGGTGCTTCCAGATTCCAAAAGTTTTGGGATTAAGGCTGAAGGGTTGAGGCACAGAAAAATCCCCGCCGGTGTGGCGGGGATTTTCCTGGAACGGGCTTTGCGACGGGTACGGGCCAAGGCCGTCGCTGACGCCTTATGCCTTCATGCTTCCGGTCTTCATGAAGCGGGTGTGAAGGGCGAAGGCTTCGTCGAGCATGTGCGGCGTGTGCATTCCGTTGCCGCTCTTCTTGGCGCGCTCGAAGTAGTCGTTGAGGATCGGTTTGTAGCTCTCGTCGGCGCAGTTGTCGATGATGACTCGTGCGCGCTGCTTCGGCGCGAGGCCGCGCAGATCGGCGAGACCGCGATCGGTGACGATGATGTGGGTGTCATGCTCGGTGTGATCGACGTGGTTGACCATTGGAACGATGGTGGAAATGGCACCGTTCTTGCCGGCAAGCGAGGGAGCCATGAAGAAGGTCAGGCGGGCGTTGCGGGCAAAGTCGCCCGAGCCGCCGATGCCGTTCTGGATCTTGGAGCCCATGATGTGAGTGGAGTTGACGTTGCCGTAGATGTCGCCTTCGATCATGGCGTTCATGGCAATGACTCCGAGACGGCGAATGATGCCGGGGTTGTTGGAGATCTCCTGGGAGCGGAGGATGATGCTGTTCTTGTAGTCCTTGATGTTGGCGTAGACTTCCTCAATCATCTCCGGGCTGAGGGAGAATGCAGTCGAGGAAGCGTAGAGCATCTTGCCGGACTTGATCAGGGCGATCATGCCGTCCTGAATGACTTCCGTGTAGGAGGTCAGGTTATTGAACTGGCCCTGGGTGAGTCCGTGAAGGACGGCATTGGCGATATTGCCGACGCCGGACTGGAGGGGCAGAAGATCGGCGGGCAGACGGCCCTTCTTCACTTCGTAGGCCAGGAATTCGAGGATGTGACCGGCGATGCGTTTGGAGCCCTCGTCGGGTTCCTTGAAGGGGCTGTTGCGGTCAGGCGAATTGGTTTCAACGATGGCAACTACCTTCTCGATGGGAATGTGGAGGTAGGGGCTGCCGATGCGCTGTCCAGCGCTGCTGAGAGGAATGGGTTTGCGGTTGGGAGGAACGCCCCAGTCATAGTAAATGTCATGCATGCCTTCGAAGTCGAGGGACTGCGCGGAGTTGACTTCGAGGATGACTTTGTCGGCCATCTCGATCCAAGTGTTGTTGTTGCCAACCGAGGTTGAGGGAATGCAGCGGCCATCCTCATAGATGGCGGTGACTTCGATGACGGCGACGTTGAGTTTGCCGAAGAATCCGTACTCGACCTGCTGGCCGAGGTGGCTGAGATGGATGTCAGCGTAGTTGGCCTCGCCATTGTTGATGCGCTTGCGGAGTTCCGGGTCGGAATTGTAGGGAACACGGTACTCAACGGCGTTGGCGGCGCCGAGTTCGCCATCGAGTTCAGGACCGGTGGAGGCGCCGGTCAACAGGCCGATGCGCAGGGTCTCTCCCTTTTCGCGAAGGGCCTTTACACGACGGGCCAGGGCCATCGGAACTTCTTTTGGATAGCCGGAACCGGTGAAACCACTCATGCCGACGCTGTCACCGTTGTTGATGAGCGCGGCTGCCTCGTCGGCAGACATGATGCGCTTGCGCAAGGCTGGATTGAGAACACGAGATTGCGTAAATGTTGCAGTGGCCATTTAGAGTCCCTCTGGAAGTTTAAGATAAATGGATCGCGCCGAATATTTATATGTCGGCAAGAGAGATTCGTCAACACATAGTTTGGGCCGAAAGCTTCCTGGCTGGCCAGCAACTCTGCTCTGAACGGATGACTTGGGGGTATGGCAGCCAGTTTTACAAAGCTAAGCTAAACCGCGACTTCTGCGGGCCCGGTAGCTATATCGTAGCTACACTTGAGGGCGAATGAGTGTGCCGGGAATGCTGGGATCGCGAGACTCTCAGGCGGAGGGATTCGTCTTGCCTGCGTCGAGCAAGGGGGAGCGAACAGAAATGAATTTGAATGGTGAATTCGGAAAGCAGGAACACGACCCACGGCGGCAAAGCGGCCCGGATTGAGCACTCGCCGAACGGCGAGGACCTCAGATGAAATGAGGCGAAGAGCATTTGTGCCAGATCATTTCTTGTCGAAGCGGAGCGAGGCAGAGTTGATGCAGTAGCGCAGGCCGGTGGGGTTGGGGCCGTCGGGGAAGACGTGGCCGAGATGGCCTCCGCAACGGGAGCAGGTGACCTCGGTGCGAGTCATGCCGTGGCTGCGGTCTTCGCGCTCTTCGACGTGCTGTTTGTCGAGCGGATCGTAAAAGCTGGGCCAACCGCAACCGGAGTCGAACTTGGTGTCGGAGGCAAAGAGTTCGAGACCGCAGGCGGCGCAGAGATAGACACCGGGAGCCTTAGTTTCGGCATACTGGCCGGTAAAGGGACGCTCAGTTCCCTTTTCGCGGAGAACCCGGTACTGCTCTGGGGTGAGCGAGCGGCGCCACTCCTCATCCGACTTGCGAATCTTGTCCATGGTTTCCTCGTTGCGGCGCTGGATTCCCTTTTGGCAGCGCATTGATTGTATATGCGAATTGAGATGTAGGGCAGGGCGAAAAAGCTGCCGCAGAGGCATTGGGGGCGAGCGTTTGGCATAGGTGAGGAGCGACTGGTGGGCGGAGGGTGAGGGATTGCACTCTGGGTGCGCGGGGCGGAGCTACAATTCGGCATGGCTAATTTATCGCTGGTGTATGGGTTAAGGCTGCTGCCCGAGGGTGAGTTGGAGGAAGTGGGTTCGGGGTCGATCAAGCTGCGGAATGGGCGCGAAGAACACGTCACGCTGCATCTGCTGGAGGGCAGCAAGGAAGAGATCGAGGCCCAACTGAAAACGAGCATCGAGGCGTTCTTCGATATCTATCCGGAGATCCAGTAAAAGGAGCGTTTCAGCAACTCCGGCAGGCATCTCTGGTCTGCACCTGCACTGGCCTTTGCTGTTTTTGGCGGAGTGAGGCATGGTAATAGGGATGCAAGATGCCTCGCACGGCAGACTGACGGGGCACAGAAAGGCAGGCTGGCGTGGAATACATGGAATTGCTGCGGGCGCGGCACTCGGTGCGGAAGTTTCGGACGGAGCAGGTGGGCGCGGAATTGGTGGAGAAGATACTGGAGGCGGTGCAGACTGCTCCCTCGGCAGGAAACTTTCAGGCCTATGAGATTTACGTGGTGAGCGGAGCAGCCCGGATGAAGGCACTGGCCGGGGCGGCGTTCAATCACGACTGGATTGCAACCGTTCCGATGGCACTGGTGATTTGCACCCATTGCTCGCGCTGCGAGTATGACGGCCGAGAACACTGGGCCTTGCAGGATGCCAGCATCGCGGCGACGCTGGCGCATCTGGCGATTGTGGATCTGGGACTGGCGACCTGCTGGGTGGGAGCGTTTCTGCCGTCGAAGGTTGCCGAGGTGATCGAGGCGGCCGAGGGTCACGTTCCGCTGGCGGTGCTGCCGGTTGGATACGGGGATGAAGTTGCACAGGTCAGCGGACGGCGCCCGTTGGCGGAGTTTGTGCACCTGCGCGATTAGATGGCGCGAAAGAGACGTGGGAGTTGCGCTAGGCGCGGGTACGTAGTTCGGACTTGTAATGCTGAATGCGCTGGCGCATCTCCTGCAGTTTGGTGACCTGCTCGGCAGCCAGGGGACGCTCGCAGCCAAGCTGCTTGACAACCAGTGCAATCTTGGCGAAGTGCTCGACGGTTTCCATATTCATGTAAGCCTGCATGAGGTCGACGCCGCAGGTGACGACACCATGGTTGGCCATGAGGACGGCATCGTGATCGGGGATAAAGGGCTCCAGGACCTCCGACAGTTCCGAGGTGCCTGGGGTTGCGTAACGGGCCAGCGGGATGGAGCCGAGCGAGAGCAGGACTTCACTGATGAGAGCCTGGTCGAGGGCGAGTCCGCAGGCGGCAAAGCCAGTGGCCGTGGGGGGATGCGCGTGTACGATGGCGTTCACGTCAGGTCTCATGCGGTAGATGGTCATATGCATGCCGATTTCGCTGGTAACGTCGCGGAAGCCGGAGACCTTGCGACCTTGCATGTCCACCACGAGCAGGTCTTCGGTGGACATCATTCCCTTGCTGATGCAGGTGGGGGTGGCAAGAATAGAGGCTCCGTTGAGACGCACGGAGATGTTGCCGTCGGTGGCGGCAATGAGACCGCGCTCGTGCAGCATTTTGCCAAAGCGCAGGATTTCCAGCCGGGACTCGTGCTCGCTCATTACAGATCAACCCAAGAATAAAATTCCCGCTAACCGCATAGTACCGTAGCCTTACCCGCTTCGCCACACTTTCCGTGAAGCTTTCGTCAATCTGATGGGTCCTATAATTAATTCCGTGCTTGTGTCCGATTTTGACTTTCCATTACCCCCGGAACTGATCGCGCAGCATCCGCCGGCCGAACGTGCGGCCTCGCGGATGCTGCATATGCAGGCTAATTCGCTGCGAGACACGATTTTCAGCGAGTTTCCGGCCCTGCTGCGGTCGACCGACCTAGTAGTGTTCAACGATACGCGAGTGCTTCCGGCGCGGCTGTTTGGGCACCGCAGCGGAAGCCGGGCGCAGCGGCTGAGCCCGCACAATCCGGCCTCGCGGGATTTTTTGCACGGGCGAGTGGAGGTGCTGCTGACACGGAAGCTGGCGGGGCGGGGCGCCGGGGACGCGGCAACGGATGCCGCTACGGCCGCGGGCGCTGGGGACGAGCAACTCTGGCAGGCGCTGGTGCGGCCGGGGAAAAAGATTATGCCGGGCGAGCGGCTGTACTTCGGCGCAGCGGAGGATGGCAGAGCTGCACTTCTTGAGGCAGAGGTGCTGGTGCGTGGCGAGTTTGGGGAACGCACGCTGCGCTTTTTGCCGGTGCCTGATTTTTTTGCGCGGCTGGAGCGGTTGGGGCACATTCCGCTGCCGCCCTATATTGACCGCGAGGACACGGCGGAGGATCGCGAACGCTACCAGACGGTGTTTGCACGCGAATCGGGATCGGTGGCGGCTCCGACGGCGGGGCTGCACTTTACCAATGAGATTCTGGAAAGGCTGCGAGATAAGGGCGTGGAGACCGCCTCGGTGACGCTGCACGTGGGGCTAGGGACGTTCGCGCCGATTCGCAGCGAGGTGGTGGAAGAGCACAAGATTCATACCGAGTGGTATCAGATCTCGGAGGAGACGGCACAGCGCATTACCAGAGCCAAGCGCGAGGGGCGGCGGGTGGTCGCCGTGGGAACGACTACGGTGCGGACGCTGGAGTACGCGGCGGCTCAGAATCTGGAGTCTTTAATTACGGCTCATAGCGGTGAGGCGAACATTTTTATCTATCCGGGATATCGCTTCCGGCTGGTGGATGCGATGCTGACTAATTTTCATCTGCCGAAGAGCACGCTGCTGATGCTGGTGTCGGCCTTTGCCGGTCGCGAGCGGGTGCTGGAGGCTTATCATCACGCGGTGCGCGAGCGGTATCGGTTTTTCAGTTACGGGGACTGCATGTTTATTGAGTAGGGTGGTGCGATTGGAATGGGCCGCCGCTTTGGTCTAGGATTCTTCCTGTGGCTGCCAAGAAGAAATCCGCTGACTCCGACACCGTAGTTGAAACTCGCACGCCTGTACTTCCTCCTCAGGGCAAGGGGCGCGTTTTTCTGATCGATGCGTACTCGTTTGTCTTCCGCGCCTATCATGCGATGGCGCGGCAGCGTCCGATGTCCACGCGGACGGGGCTGCCGACGGCGGCTACCTACGTATTTGTAAATATGCTGAACAAGCTACGTAAGGATTTTTCGCCGGAGTACATTGCGGCGGTCTTTGATATGGGGCCGAGCTTCCGCGAGGCGCAGGCACAGGCTATGCCTTCGCAGTTGAAGCGCGACAAAGAGACGGGCGAGATGGTGCAGGTGGAGTACGCGGGCTACAAGGCCAATCGCACCGAGATGCCCGAGGACCTGCGGCAACAGCTTCCGTACATTCATCGCGCGCTGGAGGTGTACCGGATTCCGATCCTGGGGCGCGAAGGCTTTGAGGCCGACGACGTGATCGGAACCCTGGCGCATCGCGCCGCCGAGGCCGGGTACGCGGTGTATGTGGTGAGCAGCGACAAGGACATGCTGCAACTGGTGGACGGAAATATCTGCGTGCTGAATCCTCCGAAGGACAATTTGATCTGCGACCCAGCGAAGGTTAAGGAGTTGCTGGGCGTAACGCCGGAGCAGGTGGTGGACCTGATGGCGCTGCGCGGCGACTCAGTGGACAACGTGCCGGGTGCGCCGGGAATCGGCGACAAGGGATCGGTGGAGCTGATTCAGCAGTTCGGCACCTTGGACGCGCTGCTGGAGCGGGCGGGCGAGGTGGCGAAGAAGACCTATCGCGAATCGCTGCAACAGAATCGCGAGATGATTCTGCTGAGCAAAGAGCTGGTCACGATTGACTGCAATGTTGCGATCCCATTTGAGCCGGAGTCGATGAGGGCGCAGGAGCCCGACGTGGCGGCGGCGCGCGCACTGTTCGGCGAGTTGGAGTTCACTACCCTGCAGAAGGAGTTTCTATCATCCGGCGAAGCGGTGGGCGAGACAAAGTATGGCGAGCTGACGGATGCGGCGCTGGAAAAGCTGGCGCAGGCGCAGACCCTGGCGATTGCGCTGAGTGCGGCGGTGCGGCTGACCGAGGCTGAGGTGAGCGATGCGGCGGCGAATCTGGAGGCTGGCTTAGAAGGTGGCGTAGAGGACAATCCAGCTAACGCGCAAGAAGGCGCACCGGAGCAAGGTTCGCTGGCTTTGGGCGATCCGCCGGCGGAGGCCGCCGACGCGGGGTACGCAGTGACAGATGCCGCCGCCGCAGGCGCTGGGGCTGGCGCAGGGCAGCAGATTGCGCTGTGCGCGGCGGAAGCCGAGAGCTACACGGCAGAGCTGAGTGGCGCATACGGGGCACGCATTGCGCAATTGCTGGCCGATGGCGCGATTGTGAAGGCCGTGCATGATGTGAAGTCCACGCTGCACGCGCTGAGCGACACGGGATTGGAGCTGAGCGGAGTAGATCACGATGCGACTCTGCAGGACACGATGCTGTACTCGTATCTGCTGGATCCGACCTATAGCGGGCACACGCTGCCCGGGGTTGCGTTGCGGCGGCTGGGACTGAAGCTCAGCGGCTCGCTGGCCGAGGCCGCCGACATTACGTTGCGGCTGGCCGGCACGCTGCGCGCGGAGGTGGAAGCCGAGGCGGAGTTGGAGCGGCTCTATCGCGAGATCGACCTGCCGCTGGCGTTCGTGCTGCACGGCATGGAACAGGCCGGAGTGCAACTCGACTGCGCGGTACTGAAGGAGATGTCGGGAAAGTTGCAAGGCGACATAACGCGGCTGGAGCGCACGATTCACGAGATGGCGGGGGTTCCATTCAACGTGAACTCGCCGAAGCAGCTTGGGGATGTGCTGTTCAACCGGATGGCGCTGCCTAAGCCCTTCAAGTACGGCAAGGGGAAGACGATTTCGACGGCGCAGGATGTGCTGGAGGGGTTGGCCGGCGAGCATGAAGTTGTGCGGCTGGTGCTGGAGTTCCGGCAGCTTACAAAGCTTAAATCGACATATGTCGATGCATTGCCGCTGCTGTGCCGAAACGAACGTTTGCACACGAGTTTTAATCAGACGGTGGCTGCGACGGGAAGACTGAGTTCAACGAATCCGAATCTGCAGAATATTCCGATCCGCACCGAGCTGGGGCGGCAGATTCGCGCCGCGTTTGTGGCGGGGCCGGGAAAGCTGCTGGTTGCGGCCGACTACTCGCAGATCGAGCTACGGTTGCTGGCTCACTACTCGCAGGACCCGTTGCTGCTGGAGGCGTATCGCACGGGACAAGACATTCACACGCTGACGGCGGCCGAGGTCTTCGGCGTGCCGCCGATGCTGATCAACGCCGAGCACCGGCGGCGGGCAAAGGCTGTGAACTTTGGCATTGTGTACGGGCTCTCGCCGTTCGGACTGGCGCAGCAGTTGGGGATCGAACAGAAGGAGGCCAAACGATTTATCGAAGCCTACTTTGAGCGCTATGCGGGGGTGCGCACGTTCATCGAGCGCACGCTGGAGCAGGCACGACTCGATGGCTTTGTACGCAATCTGTTTGGACGGAAGCGTCCGATTCCGGACCTGTTGAGCAAGAATCCGAACCTGCGCGGATTTGCCGAGCGCACGGCGGTGAACACTCCGCTGCAAGGGACGGCGGCGGACTTGATCAAAGTTGCCATGCTGCGTTTGGAGCGCGAAATCCGCGGGCGCGGGCTTGCGGCGAAGATGCTGTTGCAGGTGCATGACGAACTGGTGCTGGAGGCTCCCGAGAACGAAGTGGAGACCGTGAAGGCGCTGGTGAGAGAGTGCATGGAAGGCGCATATGAGGTGAGCGTACCGCTGGACGTTGAGGTTAGCGTGGGCGGGAACTGGCGGGATATGGAGTGAGGAGGATTGCTTCCCGCCGTTGATTACTAGGTTCGGCCCTATAGATCACAACCGCTGCTCAGCATACAATCTCCTGAATGGCAAAGCTAACGGAACTGCGGGTTGAAGACGACGACTTGCCTTGCCCGTGCGTTGGGCCGTGGACCAAGGATAAGTATCGGTTGATTTTCTCCTACGACCAGATGTTTAGTTCGAGCATGAAGGGCAAATGGAAGAGGGTCTATGTCGATCTCTATGCTGGCGCAGGATACAGCCGAATTGAAGGAACCTCTACGGTGCTGATGGGGTCACCAATTCTAGCCCTGTCTGTTTCGAATCCGTTTGATAAGTACATATTCTGCGAAGAAGACCCCGTGCTGCTTGGCGCGCTAAAGCAGCGCGTGGAACGCATTGCTCCGCACGCGGATGTTTCATTCATAGAGGGTAATTGCCATACCGAAATAGAGAGTATCTGTTCGAGTATCCCCAGGACATCCGCGAACAGCCCCGTTCTCTCGTTGTGCTTTGTCGACCCGTTCGATTTTGGGATCAAGTTTGAGGCTCTGCGTAGGCTGTCTTCGTTCCGCGTTGATTTCCTTGTCTTGCTCGCGACTGGGATGGATGCAAATAGGAATCAGGACCATTATGTCGACGGAGCGAATCCAAAAATAGACGAGGCGCTCGGTGGCAGGGGCTGGAGGGAACGATGGGAGCAGGCCCACGCGCTAGGAAGAGAGTTTATGCCCTTCCTAGCTGAAGAGTTTGCTCTAAGCATGCAGTCCCTTGGGTATCTCCATGTGCCCTTGCATCAGATGAAGCATGTCAAGCAGAAGAACCACCCACTTTATTATTTGGCGCTGTTTTCTAAGCACAAGGTTGCGTACAAGCTTTGGGATGGCGGGCTGAAGTACTCGACAGATCAAACGAGCTTCGGATTTGGGGAGTAGCGATGGCCGTTCTCAGCAAAATCGAATGGACGGATGCCACATGGAACCCGGTACGGGGGTGTTCGAAGATCAGTCCGGGTTGCAAGCACTGCTATGCAGAGCGGTTCGCTGAGCGCTTTCGGGGAGTACCGGGACACCCTTTTGAGCAGGGCTTCGACCTTCGGCTAGTTCCGGAAAGGCTATCAGAGCCTTTCCGCTGGAGCCAGCCGAAGTCAATTTTCGTCAACTCTGTGAGTGACCTCTTTCATGGAGATGTCCCGCAGAGTTACATTTCAAAAGTGGCTTCCGTGATGCGTCTTGCCCGCTGGCATACATACCAAGTACTCACAAAGCGCTCAGGGAGAATGCGCGAATTGCTCTCTGGTCCCCTTCGCGACGCTGCGGCTGAGGGGCATATTTGGTGGGGTGTCTCAGTGGAGGACCGGAAGCACGGTCTCCCGCGAGTAGTTGATCTTCAGTTGGCTCCCGCGAAGGTCCGGTTCCTTTCCGTCGAGCCGCTCCTCGAAGACCTTGGGACTGTGAACTTGGAGGGGATTTCATGGGTGATCGTTGGTGGCGAGAGCGGGCCGGGAGCGCGTCCTATGCGGGAGGAGTGGGTAATCTCAATCAGAGAGCAATGCAGGGCAGCTCATGTCCCATTCTTTTTCAAGCAATGGGGTGGAGTAAGGAAAAAGAACGCAGGGCGGTTGCTTCAAGGCAAAACCTACAACGAGTATCCGTATATGGAGCACAATCCGGTCCTCGATAAGGAACTGCGCCGGAGATACGCATCCCAATATGCGAGTCCGACGCTCCTCAATATCTGCCTATAATCAAATCAAAAGCTTGCTAGACTCCGATGGCTTCCTGTAGTGCGCCAGCGATGGTGGCGACGTGTTTTTGCATGAGGGGTTCGCTTTCGGCTTCGATCATGACGCGGGCGAGTTTCTCGGTGCCGGAGTAGCGGACGACGACGCGGCCGTTGCCGTCTAGTTCCTGCTCGGCGGTGCGGATGGCGGCGGCGACGGCGGGGAGTTCGTTCATGGGGATTTTCTCGCGCACTTTTACGTTGCGGATCTGCTGCGGGAAGACCTTGAATTCGGCGGTCAGCTCGTGCAGAGATTTTCCGGAGCGGGCGACGATGTCGAGGACGCGCAGGGCAGTCAAGCAGGCCGTCGCCGGTGGTCGAGTCGCCGTCCATGAAGAGGATGTGACCGGACTGCTCGCCGCCGAGGGTGGCGCCGATCTTGAGCATCTCTTCGAGGACGTATTTGTCGCCGACACCGGCGCGCAGCATTTTGATGCCGCTGGCGTGCAGAGCTTTTTCCAGGCCCATGTTGCTCATGGTGGTGGCGACGACGGTGTCGTGGGCGAGGACGCCGCGGGCTTTCATATCGCGGGCGGCGATGAGGAGGACGGCGTCTCCGTTGACGACGTTGCCGAGGGTGTCGCTGAAGAGGGCGCGGTCGGCGTCGCCATCGAGGGTGATGCCGACGTCGAAGTAGCCGGAGCGGCGCTCCATCTCGGCGGCGACGTGCTCAGGGTGCAGGGCTCCGCAGCCGTCGTTGATGTTGCGGCCGGTGGGCGCGGTGTGCAGAGTTTCGGCAGGGATGCCGATGCGGGCAAAAAGTTCGGGAGCGACGGCGCTGGCGGCTCCGTTGGCGCAGTCGATGAGGACGCGGAGAGATTGGAGCTTCGTGGCCTCTACGCAAGCGGCAAGCCAGTTTTCGTAGTCGGCGCGCAGGGAGGCATCGCCGGGGAGAATGCCGGCCATGAGGCTGCCTTCGTCGTGTTTGTGATCGACGAGTTGGTCGATGTGCTCGAAGATTTCGGCTTCGATTTCGTGTTCGATCTCATCGGCGAGTTTCATGCCGTCGCGGCCGAAGAGCTTGATGCCGTTATCCTGCCAGGGATTGTGGGAGGCCGAGATGACGACTCCGGCGGCAAAGCCGTGGGTGCGGGTGAGATAGGCTACGCCGGGAGTGGTGAGCACTCCGGCGCTGACGAAGCCGCATCCGGCATCGCGCAGGCCGCGCGCGATGGATTCTGCGATCCAGCCGCTGGATTCGCGGGTGTCCTGCCCGAGTACGACCTTGGCGTCGGCCGAACGGCGCACGAGACGCGCACCGCAGGCGCGTCCAATGGCGTAGACCGTAGCGCGATCGAGGGGATATTCACCGGCGACGCCGCGAATGCCGTCGGTTCCAAACAACTGCCTGATGATGGCGCGGGGAATAGCCAAGTTAAGGGACTCCAGCTTTTGAAGATGATTTCTGCGCATTGACAAGAACACGAATGGGGCCGCTGAGGGTGAAGTGAACCAGAGGATCGGGCAAGTAGGCCATGGTTTCAAAGCTGACCACTCCGGTGACTCCGGTTGCGTCCACGGCATCGGTGAGGGCGTAATCGATGGCGTTGACGTGGCGCGCCGGACCGGTGATGGTGAGCGTTGCCGGGTCGGCGGTCACGGACTGGATGCGATATCCGGGCGGCAGCGTGCCGACGACGCGCGGCTTGACCGGAACCTGGCGGGTCGCGTGCTGATCGAAGACCAAGCGCAGGCGCGAGGGCGTGACCTGCATGACCTCGACGTCGTGTGGAACCTGGATCTGGTCGGTGCTGAGGTCATAGGTGTGCTCGCCGGGAATCGCACCCCGTAGGTCGATGGTGGCGTGTATGCGCTCGGGTGTGAGATCGCGCAGCACGCGGGCGGGGCCGCGGAGGCGGATCTGCGCCTGCGGAACCACGTCGGAGATGTAGTCGAGACCCTCGGGCGGGCGGGCGAATTCGACTGGGATGCGAAATGAGACCTCGGCGACGGGATCACGCGCCACACCGTACCACATGAGTACGGCGATGATGAGCGAGGTCAACTTGAGGATGAAATGGTCGAAAAAGAAATGTCGGATACCAGAGATCATGACTGGTCTCCGTGTTCATCGGCCCGCTCGGGCGCGCGGGCCGCGCGTTCCTCGCCTGCGAGATGGAAGGCATCGACCGCGTTGGACGGCGGATAGGTTTGGGGCTGCGGCGCGGCATGCATCAGCAGTTCCGCAAGACGCTGGCGGAGGCGCTCGGGAGTAATGTCGCGCTCGACCTGGCCGCCGACGGCAACGCTGATGCTTCCGGTTTCCTCCGAGACGATCACGGAAACCGCATCGGTCTCTTCCGTGATTCCGATTCCAGCGCGATGGCGGGTGCCGAGTTGGGTGGAGAGCAGCGGATTCATGGATAGCGGCAGGAAGCAGGCGGCGGCGGCGACACGGTCCTTCTGCAAGATGACCGCGCCATCGTGCAAGGGTGCGCTGGGACGGAAGAGCGTCGCCAGCAGGTCGTAGGAGAGATGGGCGTCGAGGGCGACGCCGCTCTCGATGTAGGTGCGCAATCCGATTTCGCGCTCGATCACCACCAGGGCGCCGGTCTGGTCCTGGGAAAAGGTGGTGGCAGCCATGACGATGTCATCGTAGGCGTCGGCAGTGCCGTTTTGCGAACCACGGGAGAGCGTAAGGTTGCGGCCCAGGCGCGCCAGAGCCTGACGAATCTCAGTCTGGAAGATCACGATGAGGGCAAAGATGCTGTACGGAAGGACGGTGCCGACCAGCCAGTCCAGGGTGCGCAGATTGGCCAGATGCGCGATGTAGAAGGCGATGGCCAGTGCGCCGACCCCGGTGAGCATGGGTATGGCACGGGTGCCCCGCACGAGCAGCAGAAACTGGTAAATGACAAACGAGACGAGCAGAATGTCCAGAACAGATCCGGTGGTCAGTTGCGGCGCGTATCCTGACAGGTTCGGGAGCTTCGGCATGGTCTCCTTTCGAGAGCTTTGCACCACGACCATCGCGGCTGGTTCGGGGGATCGGAACTCCTTTATTGTAAAGCAGCGAAGCCGGGAAAGCACCGCCCCAAGGTGTTAGGCCCAGGTTGCTAACTTCCGTCACCCTGCTTGGGCCCGGTCTCGGGCGGGGATTCGACGCGGGCATCGATCTCGCCTTGAGCCAGTCGGGCGTGAATCCGGTCTCCGGGTTCGAGTTCGGAGGCGTCCTTTACGAGGGTGCCCTGGGCATCGAAGATCAGCGAATAACCACGCTCCAGGATTGCCAAGGGGGAGAGCGTATCGAGTTTTCCGGCTGCCTGCTCAAGACGCGAGCGGCGGTGCGCCAGGTATCGCTGGGTAGCCGCGGCCAGAGCCTGAAGGCGGGCGCGCAGTTCGCGCTTTTGCATCGTGAATTGCTGGCGCAGATCGCGCTGGGCAAGGCGCGAGAGGCCGAGATCGAGACGGCGCGCGGCATCGCCAAGGCGGGCGCGCATCAGGCTCTCCAGGCGGAAGCGGAGATCGTCCACGCGCTGCTGGCGACGCGCAATCGCGTCCTCCATGCGGGCGAAGACGCGATTCTTTTCGAGCCCGGTGAGATGCTGGCGCTGGAAGAGCAATCTGTATTGAATGGCGCGGCGGAGGCGCTCGCGCAAGGCCGACACGCTTTCCTGCAACTCCTGCTGAGAGCGGATGACGATCTCGGCCGCAGCCGACGGCGTGGGGGCGCGCAGGTCGGCGACGAAATCGCAGATGGTGAAATCGGTCTCATGGCCGACGGCGGAGATGACCGGGATGCGACTGGCGGCGACCGTGCGCGCCAGAGACTCATCGTTGAAGGCGGCAAGGTCTTCGACGCTGCCTCCGCCACGGGCGATGATGATGACATCGACGGCGAAGGCCGAGGGCTCGCGTTGCTGGCTTCCTTCCGGCTGACCTGCGCTCTGCTGATTGAAGAAGCGAACTCCGGCTGAGACTTCGGCGGCGGCGCTCTCGCCCTGTACCTGGGCGGGATAGATCAGCACGTCGAGCGATTGATGGCGGCGCTGCAAAACGTTGAGAATGTCTTGAATCACCGCGCCGCGCGGAGAGGTAATGACGCCGATGCGGCGGGGCAGGGCAGGCAAGGGCTTCTTGCGCTCCGTGGCAAAGAGTCCCTCGGCGGCCAACTCGGCCTTGAGCTGCTCGAAGGCGACCTGCAGGGCTCCGGCGCCCATCGGCTCCATGTATTCGGCGAGCAATTGCATCTCACCGCGAGCCTCGTACATAGTGATGCGGCCACGGGTGATGACCTGCATCCCATTCTGCGGACGAAAGCGCAGCAGGCGCGCCTGGGCGCGAAACATCACGATGCGAAGCTGCGAGTCGCCATCCTTGAGAGTGAGGTAAATATGGCCGCTCTCGGCCGGGCGATAGTTGGAGACTTCGCCCTCGACCCACACGTCAGGAAAACCCTTCTCCAAGTGAGTGCGGACGGTGACTACCAGTTCGCGCACACCGTAGATGCGGCGCGAGGGTGCTTCGGCGGAAAACTCGAAGGAAAACTGAGAATCGCCCACCTGGGAAGTTTAGCAGGAGCGACAACGCATGGAGCAGAAGCTGCGCATATGTGCCACCGCAAGCATAACCTCCGGTATAAGTTCACAATCCCGGCAGAGTCTTCTCTGCCGGGATTGGAGCCCGGGATTGGAGCTATGCGGCGCGAGTGGTGGACCGGGTCGCTAAATCGACAATGATTGGTTGAACCAGCCTCTCAAAATCGCGGTAGGCAAGTTGAATAAGTTCGAGATGTGAGCCGGCGTTGAAGGCGATCTCCTTGTCGCGGGCCAGTGATGTGTCCGCATACACATGGAGGCCATAGAGGTTTCCGAATGGCGGCATCGCTCCGACCTCACAATCCGGGAAGCTATCTTTGAAGTCGCGCTCACTTGCCAGGAAAATGTCTTCACTGTTTGTGACCTTGGCGAAGACGGCAAGATTCACTTGTTTCGATGCAGGCAGAACGACCATGCACAGTTCGCCATCTTTCTTCAGCATGACCGTTTTGGCCAGTTCATTGCCGGAGATATGAGCACATGCGGCGATACCCTGGGACGTGTATGCCTTGCTATGGGTAATCACAACGTACTTGACTGAGTTCGAGTCAAGAAATTGTCTGAGCTTCTGTATGGGCATAGAGCCTCCTGCGGTGCGCGGTTGTGGGATGCGCGAGGTGCGTACCGAGGACGCACCGGGTAGCTTTAGAGGTACTTGATTCTCATGCCACGTCTTCCAGCTTCTGAAGACGCCTAATATTACAACTCAAGTCGATCCGAATCACGCACCACGAAACCTTAACCTGCATGTAACACGCGCAAACTTTACACCAAGGTAAGCTGAATCCGTATTCATCCTTTGCGTTCCGAGAATTGTGCTGCGAGAAACCCATGTGCAAGAATCGAGAGATGCTGGAACCTCGCACTCGCGCTGCTCGCCAAGTTTGGGGACCAGGGCCTGCGCTAAAAATCGCCGCCGTGGCTGCGGTCCTGGCAGCGGCCTGTTTGCGCTATCGCAATCCTCTGCAACCAATGACGCGACTGATGGGGATTCAGACGGCGGAATACGCATTTATTTTTCTTACTTCGCTTGCCTTCATCGTAATTTACGCCGGCTTTGCCGAACGGTTGCGGCTGCATAGGATCTTTCGCGTACCCGGCCTGATCTGGCTCTCAGCCATACTCCTGTTCCCTTGCGCTTACAGACTGGGAACGTATCAGTTCGGCGGCTTCGATGAGGGCCTGCTGGTACACGCCGCCAGTTACTACGCGCAGGGTTTCAAGCCGTACGCCGATTTCCCGTGCACGATGCCTCCGTTATTTATGGCCTGTATCCGGTGGGACGTGAAGTTGCTTGGCCTGCATTGGGCATCCCTGCTTTTTCTTTCGGCAATCTTTGCCACACTCACCTCGCTGTGGACCTTCGCACTGCTTCGCTGCGCCGCCGTGCCACGGCATTGGGCGCTGGTTATCACCATCTGCGTGGAAGCGAGCACGATGCTGACGGCTCCTTTCTGGTGGTACAACAATTCGAGCTGCCTCTCGGTTGTACTACTCCTTCTTTCCGTACTGGCCTGCCTACAGAAGCCGGAGCGGTGGCTGCCATGGCTTAGTTTGGCTTTCTCACTGGCGATGGTCTTAAGCTCCAAGCCCAATGCTCTTCCTGCCTGTCTTATGGTTCTGGCGCTGCTGGCCACAAAAAACAAATGGCAGTGGACAAAGACTCTCTCTGCTTGCTTTATTGCACTCGGCCTCTTTGTGCTGGTGTGCTATGCCGCACAGATGCCGCCAGGCGATCTGCTGCGCTCCTATGCGGAAGTTGCCAAACTGAGGGGAAGTCCGCTAGGGCTGACGCCCTTCCGCCAGATGGCGTGGCCTGAGAGTTACTTTCAATTTCTTTTCACGATCATGAATGCATACTGCTTCGCCATTCTGCTTAGACTCGCAGTGCGGCGCGAGCCCAACCGCTGGCGCCAAATAGGCGCATGCACGATCGCCGCTGCCGCCGCCTTGCTGATGGCCTGCACCAATGCCGAGTTTAAGCACAGCGATCTTAGTATTCTGCTCACGGCTGCCGCATTCCTTTGCCTGCGCCCGTGGGAAGGCGCGGAGCCCAGCACTACCAGAAAGACTGTGTTGGCTGGCTTCCTCACCGTATCCATTGTGATGTCAGCGTTTTTCTGTGCCACTCATTACAGAATTTATTTGATCGGCGAGAGGATGTTCTACGAACTACTCCCAACTCGAACCATCCAGAGCGGCTTCTTCTGCGGACTCCAAGCCGGGCCTCGTCTGCAGATGGTCCTTTCGCAATCCGCAGAGGCACTCTCGCGCTATCCCTCTAAGAAGGTTTTCTTCGGGCCGCGAATGGAGTTTGAATACGCGGTATTCAACAAACCTCTAATGGCGGGAATGCCGCTGCTCTGGGATACCGGCAATTTGTTATCAGGCGAACGGCTTCTTCCGATGCTCTTGACCTTTCAGCAGGAGGACCCAGATCTGCTGATCTTCCTGAAGGACGATTACACTCGAATGGAATCGGTGGGCTATTACGTCAAGAACACTGCGACCTACGAGCGCATTGACTCCTTCAGTGAGTTGACGGTGTATGTGCGGAAAAGGGGAGTGCCGATCTCCTTCGTTAAGGTGCCTCGGCAGGCTCTCCCGTAACATGACTTGAGCGATGGGCCGCCCTCCGTGCCCAGTCCGTTCTCTTAGGAAGCCATACTGCTTCTGGCGACCGTTAGCTCATTCCTGAGACTCGCAGCTAACGCTCGACAGTGCCCTTGTGCGGACTGCGCGAGTCGCACTCCTGCCGGAAGCAGGAACGACAGCCAGAGCAAGAGCTGTGCGCGAAGAACCAGTTGCCGTGCGTGAATGAAGAGATCAAGCTGCGCGTTGTCCACTGTCACGTCGGCAGCAGGAGCTGTGAGTGAACGAATCTTGGCTTCAAGAAAGGCAGACATCAAACCAAGATATGCCAGCAGCACTCGGCTTTTTCCACGCTCGTAGCGTCGATACTCGGACGGAGATAAATGGGCGCGCACAAACTTCGCCTGGTGTTCGTCGAGCAAGTTGGACAAAGCATCGAGGTCCAGCTCTTGGATCGCAGCCTCAGCCGGCATTGACCCTCGGCGAAGCTTCCGTAGTTCAAATAATAAAACGCATGTCGCAGCAAGGGCGGCGAGAATAATCAGGGTAATCATAGGCGTACTCCTTCAAGCCAGCGCTTCCATCTGCCAACCGTTTCCACTTCTCCCGATGAAACCGGTGTATGAGCCTCCGGAACCGGACGAAGGATAGAGACGTTCCAAACGATAAGTGCAAGAGCGTACGCGGTTGCGAGCGACACAGAGTAAATTCCGTGAGCTAGCAGTCCGGTGCCCAGCGAGCGGGCAGATGCGGCAGTAAAGGCGATGGCGGAGTTTACCGTGAAGCCTAAGGCGATACCCGCGGATCTGGTTTGCCACGAAAGCCCCATCACTCGCAGGGCCGCGAGCAGCACAAATAGCAGGCCGCCAACCAGAAGGTCAAGGCTGCGCTGCAAGACAACGAGTACAGCCATCGCTCGCGCCTGATCTTCACTGGGGGAAAGGTATGCGGAAACAAGGCATATAAGGACCAGAACAGCCGTCGAGATCTGAAATACCAAAACGTAAAAGCGGCGCAGCCTGGGAAGATTGGCGGATGAGGCTTGATAGACCTCCTGCACCACCACCAAGCACAGAACAGCGAAGTATGCTTCCGTAATCCGGTAAAAGTAAATATTGGCCGAATCCGAGTCATGCCTCATCGCGTAGGTAACCAGCGACCGGGCGATGTGCGAAAGAGTGTACAGATAGAAAAAGGGATACTTCCGATACAGCTTGCGGGATGTGAGCCCACATAGCAGTATGGTTTGAAGAACGGGCGACAAATACCAGATCGCCTGACGGATGGTAAATAAAGACATAGCTGCACCAAGATTATGCATCCGATGCAGCCGTGCCAAGCAAAATCATTTAGCGATCCGGCAACTACGCGAGAATGCCTGGGTATTCCGGACCATCCGCTATGGCCAAGCGGGGTTCTTCCGGACCATCCGCTATGGCTAACCGGGGTTCTTCCGGACCGTCCGTTAGAGTGGATCTGTGTTCCGGGGCGCTGGCCAAAATTGCGTGGTTTGGCTGCGAAGGAGCATTGTTCAGCAAAGCACTGGTTGGAGACAGACTGGCGACGACGAGAAGCAAACTGAGTAGGTACACGACATCCTCCCGGAGATTGACTTTCGGGAGGAAGATTGCGCCGTCTGGCTGACGCGAGAGAAAAAATGCGATATTCTTCCGGTGTCTGGAAAGTGGGAAACGTATGCGGTTACTCGATGGTTATGAAGATTTCAAGATGCGAACCTTGGCGAGGATTCCAGGGTGTTTGGGGAAAGCGCTGTTTATGCGCCAGTGCCGCAGTTCGGAAGGTTATTCGCACTGGGGAATACTCAATTCGTACGGCCAGGTCCAAGGCTCCAAGATTCTGCGCCGTATCGATCGCGAGATCCATCTTGAAATACTACGCAGGCCGATGGACGAGTTATTGAACGAGATGCAGGTCAACGCGGAGGATTTGAATCCTTCCTCACTGTCGGCGTCGGAGTATTCAGATACCGTGGTCCTCGGAACGGTGGGTTCGAGACATCTGCACTTCGTTTGCGAGACCTTGGAATCTATGGTCGCCTACGAAAATCAATCCGCATAGCAATCCCGACTACTCGTCCAATGATTTCAGCATCGAGGCCGTTGCGTGCCACCCTGGTTGACTGCTGCGACAACGGATGCGCCAGCATAAGCAAATCAGTTCCCGATAGCTCGCACCAGCAACAGCGAAAAGACTCGCGAAGCTCAACAAAATAGATGGGACGCTCGTATTCGGAGGCCCATGAGCTCTTCTGTATCGTCGTCTCGCTTTCGTCGATTTGAACCAGGGAGCCGGGTTGTACAAGTGGAAACATGGTCCAGTCTTCCGAGCCAACATAGCCGTAGGAAAATTCACGAGTCGTGAACTGGTTCAGGTAGGCCATCGGCACCGCCCCCCAATTCATCACGAATCGACCAAGAATCGAGGTGCTCTTCGGGTCAAATCCGGGGTCCATCCGGACTGGCACTTGAACGGATTCAATGAAATCGAGTCCGGTGAGTCGATGGGTGCGGGGGGGCATCAACATCTGATGGTCGGATGGCAGATTGCCTATCTCAATCCCATAGAGCCCTAAGAGCCTTCGCAAATCCGTGTGGTAGATCGCGGCGAGGCTATAGAGCTTGAAAATGCTAGGCACTACCCCCTTTGTCTCGATGTCCGACAAACGGCTGATGGAAATCCCAAAATCCTGATTGCTGTATTTCTCCACCAGTTTGAGACTCGCGGCTTCCACGTGCCTGATCGTAAGACCTAGACGCTCGCGCGTTTTTCTAAGCATCTCTCCGGGTTCCAAGCGCCCTCCGCCTTGCCTCGGTCGCCGAGCGCAAGTGGCTGTGTCCGTATTTCAAAACAAGAACTGTTATAAATCGCCTTAGTTACCAATACATTGCGCGCTTGTTCTTTGTTCCGATCTCAGAACAGAGCGATGGTTCGAACATCTGTCCGCGGGTGAATTTCACATACCGATCATAAACGACCATGTGGTTTTTCCCCGGAAATCTGTGGTATCCGCACCCTTTCGGTATGCGCCGGGAGGTCTGTCTTTAAATCAGAACTTCAAGACCTCCTTTGCGGATTTCCAACCGTGCCGTCCTAATCTGATACTGCTCGCGCAACCGAAGCGTTAGAGCAATACAGGTCGTGTCGGAGTGCGGCGACGCAAGGGGAAGCGTCGTCCGTGCTATCGTCGCGCGCAAGAAGTCCCAATTTTCCAGTTGTTGGCGGGGTTGGAGTCGACGTTGAAATCGCTCCCGAAGGCTGCAGTTTTGAGGTCCATGGACGTCAGAAGTTTTTGCTGCTTGCTGCCACTCGTTCTCACGGCGTGGTCTCTCAACCTCGCAAAGCTCTACGCGGAAGCCAATCTGTACTGGATCATCGTTGCGTTGCTGGCGCTTTTTGCGGTCATTGGAACCCTTCTCTATTTTTACCTGCGCCAAATCGGACAACGCAGACAGGACGCGGAAGTAGCTGAACTCCATGCCTCCAACGTCGCACTTGGTGAGCGCGAACTGCGGTTCCGTGACCAACTGGCAGAGACGCGCATGGCGTTGGAGGTTGCACACGCTGGAGCATTCAGCGTTGATTCGACAACAGGCAGGGTTGCTTGGTCCGACGAACTCCATCACATTTATGGGCTAAAGCCTGGAGAGTTTGGTGGCCGGTGGGAGGAGTGGCTGGAATGCGTGCTACCAGAGGACCGCTCTCTGGCTGCAGCGTGCGTAAGCGGAGCCTCGTCGGAATTCCGCATCCGCCGCCGCGATGACGGCCAAGTGCGTTGGCTTGAGGCTCGAGGCCAAGTTCTGTTTGATTCTGAGAAACGGTCACGGCGCATAATTGGCGTTAATGTCGACGTGACTGAGCGTCGGCGCGCGAAAGAAGAAATGCGCGCGCTGGAAGACCAGTTTCGTCATGCTCAGAAGATGGAGGCGATCGGGCGCCTCGCGGGTGGAGTTGCTCATGACTTCAACAATCTCCTGATGGTGATCAGGAGTTTTACCGAACTACTCCAGGAGAGGCTGCCCGTAGATGGAGACCTGCACCGATATACAAATGAAGTCCTTAACGCCAGCGCACGTGCCGCCGGTCTCACCACTCAATTGCTAGCGTTCAGTCGGAAACAGGCTCTTAACCCGACCGTTCTCAACCTCAACACGGTGGTAAACGATGCGACAAAAATGCTGAAGCGGCTGCTCGGCGACGATCTCCATTTTCAGGTACTGGCAGACGAGTTACTTTGGGTTGTCCGCGCGGACGCGGACCAAATCGTACAAGTCCTGATGAATCTCTGTGTGAACTCGCGTGACGCCATGCCCCGGGGCGGTGCCATCACTGTTCAGACTCGTAATAGTACGGTCAGTGAATGCGGCCTGACGGACTACACGTACGTAGTTCCAGGAGAGTATGTCGCGCTCTCCGTCGAAGACACCGGCAGCGGCATGAGCAAGCAAGACATGGAACATATCTTTGACCCATTTTTCACTACCAAGCCGGTTGGAAGAGGCACGGGACTTGGGCTCGCGACGGTGTATGGCATCGTCAAACAAAATAACGGTTACGTTTGGGCTGAGAGCGAGATTGGCAAGGGAACGCGATTCATGATTTACCTTCCTAGGGCAAAAGAAGCGGTGGTTCCCACGTTGCCCATCAGACCCGAAGCGGCGCATCTTCGCGGTATTGAAACTGTGCTTGTCGTAGAGAATGAGACACTCGTCCGTGAGGGAATTTGCGAATTTCTTCAGCAACGCGGATATACCGTGCTATCTGCTGATTCCGCTGAGCAAGCGCTTCTGATTTCCGGGCGCTACGACGGCGCCATTGACCTGCTCATCGCCGATCTGGCCCTCGCTCAAATGGGCGGGCTGGAATTATCGCAGAGGCTCATCGAGTTGCGACCTGAAGTAAAGGTCATACTCATGTCGGGCCACGCTGACAGTCCAGGCCTCAACATCACTGGACGGCAGCACGCGAAGGCTTTCCTGCAAAAACCTTTCGGCCTGACCAAACTCGCCCAAACAATACGGGACGTATTGACAAACGCAGATGATGACGATTCTGAAAGCCGACCGGCTTGAATTGCAGCCCATGCTCGAACGCATTTTCTTTGCCGCACGAAAATCCTGGGTATTTTCGGGAAACTAGTCCCGCAGTTTATCTACTGACTTGTAAGCGCGACTGACCCCAGATTCGCTTTGATCACCCAGTGATCAGCCAAGAGGCCAAAAACAACAAACCGGCAGGTCGGCTGCCGGTCATGTAATTCAGCTTAAGTTATTTAGTCTTAATAACGTAGAAGCTGCTGGCGGAGAGAGGGGAAAGTAATCCACCCCATCGCCAACCTCTTTAGTTACAATTAGTTCGCGGCCTTCGCGCGTTCCGGGAGTACCGTCCGAGTTCCAGTTCCAGCCCATGCCCCGAATGTGCTTTCCACCTGTGTACACTTCCCGAAATCGCACGAGGATGACAACGCGTACTTCAGAACCCAGGCAGTTCGTAATTCACTTGTACTGGTACGCTCAGGTATCAGCCTCTCGCGGTCCCACTTTTCCTCTTTTTCAACCACGCTATCACCGCCACCGCAACTCCGCAGCCCGCGCCACCCGGAAGCATGTACTTAATCCACGCGAGCGGGTCTGTCCAGAAATTCTGTTTGACCGTTACCACTATATCCTGCACGTCTACGTCTACCGGATATGTCTTCTCTTCCAATAGATCATACAAATCCACGTTCTTCCTACGGTGCACCAAAGAAACTCGTATCAGTAGTTTCTGATCCTTCGCCTTATAGGTTGGAGTCACAGTCCACATCCAAATCGCACGTCCGTCATTTGGGATGAACTGAATTGCGTCGTTGCCTTGCGACACAATCGTGAACTCTCCCGGATTCATCGGCGCCAGCAGTTCCACCTTCATCCACGAAGACACTTTCAGCGTGTCTCTCCCCGTAGCGTCCGGTATTGTCTGGTCCTGAGTATCCTGGTACCCATGGATGTGCACCATCACAGTCGACATCTTCTGTGCCAACATCGATCCTGGCACTTTGTACTCGATTTTGCCATTACTTAGGGTTTTCTTCCACGCCTCCAGTTCCTCTCCCGGCGAGTACTCGCTCGCCTGCTTCCCAGTAGCGTTCGCGATGGGCTTGAGGCCACCAGTGGAGGATCTGGACGATTTCTCCTTCGCTAAAGCGAAGACCCAAACCTTACCGTCCTGGTAAACGTTTTGGGAGCGCATACCCTCGAAATTGTTTACGTCCCGGTCCGGAGCCGCATTACCGGAACCAGCGACCGCTGCAACATACTGGACTCTATCCAGTTCATACGTAATTGGCGCGCCGACCATGCCAGAGTCAGTACGGAACTTATAGAGAGTTTTACCGGTATTAGCATCTAGAGCGAAGAAATCACGGGTGGCTATTCCTCCGCCGAAAGCAACGCCACCAGAAGTAGCGGTCCAAGTAGTGCCGCCGCTATGCCGCGAGTTTTCGTTGCCACCCCAGGTGTCGTTTCCAGGCTCGCCTGGACCAGGCACGCCGTAGGTGATCCATGCAATTTTGCCGGTCTCCGCATTCACTGCAATCTGGCCATCGGCACCGAACTTGCCGCCCCTCATGGCGCTGATGATAATGCCATTTTCCACATGCGGAGCGTTGGCGATCGTCACGCCGTCGGCAGAGTCCGAGAGCTTCGTATCCCACACTATGGCGCCCGTCTTTGAGTTCAACGCAACCAAATGAGCATCGGCGGTTACAATGTAAAAATTGTCACCATAGAACACGCCGTTCTTGTTGACGACGTCGCAGCAGACGACCGAGAGGGCCTTATCTGGAATGTGGCGGTCATAGCGCCACAGGAACTTGCCGCTGCGGGCGTCCAGAGCAAACACCTCGTCGTAGGACGCGACGATAAACAGGATACCGTCGTGATACACGGGAACGACTTCGTGGCCTTTGGTCAAGCCGGTCGAGAAGGACCAGATCGGTTCCAGGTCCTTTGCGTTGGCTGGGGTGATTTGTTTCAGCGGGCTGAATCCGTGCCTACCATTCGTGCGGCGGTACTGTAACCATTCTGAAGTAGGCGGACTACTATAGATCGTTTCCGTCTTTCTCGCATGCGGTTGGTCCGCCACAGCTTCGGAGGCGCTCTCACCCAAGGTGTCTACCTGATAATTCGTATCCTTCTTGCGCGCCGATGAATGCTGTTCCGTGGTTGGCAAAGACTGCGCTGCCACAGGTAACGTCCAGCAGTGCAAAACGCAAAACCAAGAGAGCACGATCAGTGGGACGAGTTTTGCTTTCATGCACGCCTCTCGCATTTACGCTGTAATACACGTGAGCGGCACGTCGTCAATCCACGACATGGGCCGGGCAAGAGACAGATATGTTATTGTCGCCCGCCCGCGCATCAGCCGGTTGGCATTCAGAACAGGCTGACGGCCAAAACCGGTGCACCATGAATATACCCTAAACAGACTCTGTATTCCGTTGGGATCTGGTATCAGGAACAGTCGCAGGTATGCTTGGCCTCTTCTCCTCAATGGGCGCGCCGCTGCTCATCCATTACACACGCATCATCTTCGTAGGCTTTGTGTCTCCCATCAGGCCAACCTCTTTGTTCAGGCAGAGTTAGCGCGCGGGAGTACCATCCGAGTTCCAGTTCCAGCCCATGCCCCGAATGTGCTTTCCACCTGTGTACGCACCGCTTCAGAACGGACATCGGCTACAGCCAAATAGCGCAGCGTGGTCTCAAGGTCCGAGTGGCCCAGCCAACGCTGTAAAGTGTGAGCGCGCACCCCGGATTCAAAGTGCATGGTGGCGAACGTGCGCCGAAATGAATGGAGCGTGACGCGAGTGCACACCGGATGCTTCGCACACGAATGCCCGACCCTGTTGGTGCAATGGCCGCAATTGAGCCCGGCGCGGAGGGCAATTTTTTTCAACTTGCGGAGCATGTGTCCGTCGGGTTGACCGTTCTCCGCCGGAAAAATGAATCTGTTGCCTGGGTTAGCTTGCTTCCGAGCCTCCAACTCATTCAGCAGGGCTTGGGGCACTGGCACGAGGCGCTCTTCACGATCCTTGATGCGGAACCCAAGATTCTCTTTGGCGCGGACAGCAATCGTCCGGGCAGAGGTGTCGATGTCTGGGTAGGTCAGGAACTGAATCTCTTGTTCCCGGCAACCGGTGAATAGGAAGGTCTGGAAAAGCAGTTTCTGTTCGGCGGTGCATGCCGCGAACAGCTTTTCCACCTCCTGGTCCGAGTAAGCCCGCACTGCCCGCTCGGTGAACGACGGCGTATCGGTCTTGAGGGTAAGCCCTGTCACTCCGAGCGCCCGGAAAGTGCTGAGGATGGATTGAAACGCATTGAAAACACTTCTGTCTTTCAGCCCCTTCGCGCACAGGAATGCGCGGAAGTCCAACAAGTCACGCCGCCCGACTTCGTCCAGATACCGCTTATTGCAGGACTGCAAGAAATAGTCAGCGATGCGCTTGCGGCTGCCCCAGGTCTTCGGAGCTTTGGTCGCTTTAACATCGTGGAGGTACTCCGCGAATGCAGCCGCGATAGGCACACGGGAGGCTCCAGGGCCGGAGTCGGGAAGTCCCGCGACGGTAGCACCAAGCGCTGCGGCCTCCTTCGCTAATTTCAGTTCCTTCTGTTTCCGGCTCAGCGCGGCCTGCGCCGCGTCCACCTTGTTTCCGACCGACACCCAGCGGCGACTACCATCAGCGTCTCGGAAGCGCAAAATATAGGTTGCTTCCGGATGGTGCTCCGCCACACCCTTGACCATTCCCCACAATGGCCGCATCACATGGTTCTTCGCGAGCGCGGGCTTCACCCTGGCCTGTCGGCCATCGGCAAGTCTTACGCGAAGAAATAGGGCTACAGTGGTGCGGGTCATTAGCTGCTCCGTTGCTCAATCCACTTCGCGACAAGGACTCCATCGAACCGGCGGGCGCGTCCAATCCTGACGCTTGGCAAACCCTCGTCCCGGACAAGCGTGTACACGGTTTCCTGATGAACTTTGAGAATTTCGGCAACCTCGTTTGTAGAAAGCAACCTCGAAAGTCTGCCAAGTTGTTCGACGACGGTCATGCGGTTCGCTACAAGTGCGAGGTTCTGCTCTCCAGAGGAGAGTTGATAGAGCTGGTGGCCCAACTGCGGCAGTCAGGCGACAGCGATGGCCAATAAGTACACCGACGCAGTATTTCACGCCCAGAGAATTCCTCTCACAGAGAAAGCGATTCTCTGGGCATTAGCCCACCGCGCCAATAATGTAACCGGAGACTGCTTCCCCAGCATCGCACGCATCGCCCTAGATACGGGCGCCAGCGAACGCACGGTGACTCGCACCATCAAGTCACTTTTGAGAATGGGCCTCGTGAAGATAACTGGGAAGCGCCACTACAGGGGAGGTCACGCGCACAACGTGTACCAGGTCAATTTGACTCGACTGAGAGACCTAGCTGTAGGTCAATCTGACCCCGAAATGGAGGTCAATTGTGCAAGTGATCGGGGTCAGGTTGACGAAACTGTAGGTCAGATAGACCGACAATCGGGGTCAGGGCGACCTACTAACTCATCATGTAACTCGTCATTAAACTCGAAAGAAAACTCATCAATCAACTCATCAGATGGATTGGTGGATGGTTCTCCTTCGGAGTTAGGTCAAAAGCAGAAAAATCAAAGGCAAGATCAAGATCAAAACCAACCCCGTTACCCGGACCCCAAGCACCAGTGTTCTAGCGAATGTCCGAGCCCTTGCATTGAAGGATTGAACTCATTTGACGAAGCATTGGCAGATCTTAGTAAGGAAGAAGAAGTGGAGTACTGGAGCTAATTTCTTGTCAAAAAAATGATTGCCGAGATAGGTAGATCAGACCTCAACAAGATATTCGGCAAGATGCGAGATAAAGCCATAGTCTTGGTAGCAAAACACCACGTAGACTGGCCTAAATTCGTCACAGAAGCAGCCCTTGACGGTCACCTAGATTCGCCCGGCTTTGAGTGGAGCAGGGTTATCCGGAATGCCAGCAATCCAATGGCTATGATCTGCTCGAAGTTTGATCAACTTGAGAAGCTGTTTATTGAGCGTAAATATCCTACTCGTTCCAGCTAGAACATTCGGACGGCTTCTCCGTAGATCAAGGTGTAGCCCTGCAAAGGAGAAACTCCTCATGGTCGATAAGAAGCCCGCCGCAAAGCCTGCGCCCTCTACCACGGACGCAAAACCCATCACCGCCACGAACACCACCACCCGTCCGTCGCTTCCGCCTTTGTCGCCACTTCCTGACGCAAGGCCCTCTGCGGCGAGCGTACAGCCCGCCACTTCCACGGCTGTCACTACCGCCTCGGAGAAGGCCGCTCAGCCCGCAAGCACCGAAACACAGCCCACCGCTGCCCCGGCCTCGCCTGCCAAGCCAGTAGAGAAACTCGGCCCGAAACTCCGCGCGAAGGGCGAGATTATCGCTGCGCTCCGTGCTGGCGCGCACGTCCTGCATACGGAAAGCGGGCTCTACCGCATCGTTTCGGCGAGTGGCTCTTTTAACCCGGCTTCCAAGCGCCGCATTCTTGCGCTCATTCAGCAGGGCATACTCAAGGCGACCGAAGCGGACAAGCGCAAGTTTGTTCTGGACGCTGAGGCCGAAAAGAAGGCCAGTGAGAAGAAGCCTGCCACAACGCCGGAAGCGCTCGCCACCGAGGAGAAAAAGTGAAGTTCCCGTTGGGCAGAATCGTAGCGACGCCAGGCGCATTGGCCGCACTAGAAGAGGCTGGAGATACTCCAGCCTCTTTGCTTGATCGTCATGCTGCTGGCGATTGGGGCGATGTTGGCCCCGAGGACTGGCGCGAGAACGAATTCAGTCTGGAGCGTGGCTTCCGGCTGCTCTCGGCATACACGCTGAGTAGCGGCACCAAAATCTGGATTATCACAGAGGCAGACAGAAGCGTAACCACGCTACTTCTCCCAGCAGACTATTAAGTCGGCTCGGTAATCGCTACCCGCGTTCGCCTGCACACCGCGTACAGAGAGTTTGCCTATACGCAGCGTGCAACTCACCGGGAGCGCCGCATAGTTCACAGATTGTCCGCGACTCGTATCTCGCATCTAAAAAAGCGAAGATTATCTCAGTTGTCGTTGGCAAGGCCACGATCTGTAGCTCTCCAAATTGTTGCTTCACCTCAATGACCTCAAACTGTGTGCCGATGCTGGCGAGTTCTACGTTGAAAGCGGCCACTTCAGATTCAATGCGTTCAAACGTCTTGACCAGCAGCCTGTACCAGCCGTCGCCATGGTGAAATCCACGACCCATGAGCGCCTTGGTGTAGTCGCTGTGCCGACCAAACCAGTCCGGCCAGCGCGCGCGAATCTGCACCTCCAGTTCAGGCCTCATGGGAGCAGCTTTCCGCCGATCACGGACTCGGTTCGGACGTTGCCCTTATCATCGCGAACCCCGATGGTCTGCGAGACAACTCGGCCCCGGTCGAACATCGTATTGACAGAGACAACGCTGCCTTCCTTTGTGACCGCCACACTCTGCTCGGCCACGAGTTCACCCTTATTGTTCTTCATCTGCATGGCTACTCTCTCCCTTCCAGTGGAAAATCAAATGCAATTGGTCTGTGCTCTAGGTCGCCGGACCACCCCATCATCGCTGCGTTGATGAATGTCGTCGGGCCAATCCGCACAGCTCCACGTCCGGCGTGAACATGGCCAAAGATGTGTACTTGGGGTTGCACCCGCTGAACGGCGGCGAGAAGTTCTGGGCAGCCCCGGTGAATACCCTTGGCCCGGAACTCTTCATCGCGGACGCCATATGGCTCCGATGCCCAAACGCACACGACGTCAAACCCGCCGCGGCGCGCATCACGCATGAGTTCATCGAGACCAGGCCGCTTGGCCTTGGTCCCGCTGATTCTGTCGGTGTACTCATGAACAATCTCATACCCGCGCTGGCGGGCCAGTTCCCGGAGGTCATGAAGCTGACTTCGGGATGCTGGTCGACCGTGCTTACCCTCATATAAAGGATGGCGCGCTTCATCAGAGACCCTCCAGGGAAGAAATCTCGTCCCGCATCTGCACGATCGCGTCGTGCAGAAAGCGGAGGCGGCCCAGATTGCACTCCGGGCGCTGAGCCTCCAAAATCCATTCGAGTTGGAAAGCCTGCAAGGTCGAACGTACGTGCTGGATCTGTTGGTTGATCATTGAGCGAGTTGGGCGAGGGCGAAGGTGGCGGCGACGACGAGTTTGCTTCATAGTGGCTCTCCTGTAGTAACTGAGATATATCTCAGTTGTCAAGTAGAGACTACGACACCCGCCTCAAACTGCCAAAGTATCCACCGACAACCTCCTGGTGAACCTCTCCGGCCTGGTGGGATACACCGGCGGCCACGTCCTGGGAAACTTCAGCGTCACCAAGCAGCGCGGCGAAGTCGGAACCGGCTTCTCCGCCAAACTCAAAGATCTCCTCCAAGGTATCGACGACTACAAAGTCGTGGTCGAGTCCGGCGGCCGGGTCATCCCCGGAGGCCATCAACAGTTCGCAATGGCCGCCAAAGGCCTATGGGAGGTGAAGTCACCCCCGGCCGAACCTGGCTCGTGACCGGGATGGGTGCGAACGCCGAATCCTGCGAGGTGTTCTCTGCCACCGGTGGTCGCGGAAAGACTATGAAGTACTTTTTCCAAGTCGCCTTTGGGTTGTTTTTGGTCGTTTTCCACGGCCTAAGTCACCATGAAATTGCTGTTTTCGTGGCTTTGGACCTAGTGTTTTTCGGCGCGCGCGGCTGCCGAGTGTGCAATCTACTGCCGCGAATTCCTGGCCTGAAGTAGACGGAAGCCGCTCAGGGCGCAGGCTTGCGCAGGCTCCATAGGTGATCTGGGGTGGCCTGTGGGTGGTTGCGCTGGAGCCTGCGCTGGATTCGGGCTGTTTAGGTGGTTGCCGAGAACTGAAAACTACTGCCGCAGAAAGGGTGGGGATATGGGGTTGGGGACTCTGCGGGTATGAGTTCTGAGGATCAAGTGATGTACTTCGCTCGCCGGCCCCGGCCGAAGCCGGACCCGGAGCGGAGGCAGAGTTGGATTAGGTGATGACGATCTTCTTCAGTTCGTCCTTGATAAGCAGGTAGGTTTCTGGGCTGGGCTTTGGGTGGTTGGCCTGGAGCCTGCGCTGGTCTGGGCTGTTTATAGAGGGTTGCCGGGTAGGAATACTACTGCCGTAGAGAGTTATGGATATGGGGGTTTTCTGTATCTGGTTTCCCTGGAGTGGAGGATTGCTTGGGTTGCAGGTAGGAAGTTGAAGATCAGATCTAATTCTCCGCCCGCCGCCGCGCCCCGCAAGGGCGCTCGCTAGGAATAGTTAGACGATGAGGAAATGATCATGGCCAGAATGGAGGATGGTGTCGATCGCAGGTAGTGGGCTGGGAGTGGCCCGCTTCCCGTGCGGCTATGAGTTCTGTGTGGATTTGGATTAAGTGCTTGACTCTCTGCCGCCCGATGCTGGTCTTGCCTGGCGCCGCAGCGCGCCCGATGCCAAGGGTGATATGGCGGTCGCGGTAGTGGTCTTTGTTTGTGTTGGGCCGGTGAAATGGAAAAGAAGAGGAAGATGACAATGAAGAAGGTAGATCAAGATCGCTCTTGCCGCTGCCCGCCCCATGCCGACATTGCTAGTTTCCGAGTGACCATACGCCCGGAGCGATGGATCGCGCGATTGCACGCGCGTGCTTGGTATTTACAAGATACTGCGGCGTTTTCCGTTACTAATCCAGCACGCAACCCTCGCTGCTCGCTGCCGTCCGATTCGGTGAGCCGAACCCAGTAGGAGGCCTGGCTTCCCAGAACCCGACTTCGGGCTCGACATCACCCTGTTCCAAAAGCCGAATACCCGGTACTGGTTGAGAGCGTGATCACTTCCGACTGTCCAGGAATGCGCTGTGCGGAAAGAGCTCAACCCTGTTCGTTCAGTCGATGTT
The DNA here is from genome assembly GCA_963838135.1 of uncultured Acidobacteriota bacterium. Lineage (GTDB taxonomy): Bacteria > Acidobacteriota > Terriglobia > Terriglobales > Acidobacteriaceae > TOLSYN. Next base: position 1,366,519 of record CAWIPV010000001.1, read on the forward strand.
GTTCGAAGAGAACTTGGTAGCCGCGCTGGAAGGACTGCAGGTGATTTCGCAGTGCCTCGCGCGCTTTTGCGGGACTGTGCTGCCGGACGGCTTCCAGTATCTTGATATGCCCACGCAGCGCGTTTTCCCTTCCCTCTTCCAAAAGCAGACTCTTGGTGATTAGCTCCATGGTCTGCTCGCGCACGCTTGAAAGGATCTGGTTGAGGACTTCGTTTTTTGCAGCTATTGCCATCGTAAGGTGAAAAGCTACGTCAAGCTTTGCGAACTCTTCGGAGTCGTGGACCGAAATCCTCATTTTCGCCACCAACAGTTCTATTTCATCCAGTTCTTCCGGCGTGACGCGTTCGGCGCACAAACCAGCAACCTCAGTCCCAAGAATCAGACGAACCTCGACGAATTCGCGTAGCGCTTTTTCGCTGGTGAGCAGTCCACCATTCAGCCAAGGGCTGGTGAAGTAGGCCGAAGGCTGCTCGGCAACATAGCTTCCGCCGCCCGCCCGGGCGCGAATCAAACCAATGAAGGCCAACGAGCTGAGCGCCTCGCGCAGACTGGAACGCCCGACATGGAAGACTCGGCAAAGCTCCGCTTCGGACGGGAGTTTGGCACCGGGCTGCCAGTCCCCTGCTGTGATCCGGGCAGCAAGGCGCTTTGCTACTTGTTCGCTCAAAGTAGTTCGGGGCACCGGATCGAGACTGTCCAACAATTTTGAAGACATGGCTTCCAAGTATCAGCATAGAGAAGAAAAAACGTTCAGTCAATCAGATTGTCATATTGTCAGCTTGTCAGACAAGCTGACATGTAGTAATGTTCTTTTACTCAATGCCAAATGAGTGCACGCGAGAGCGCGGCGCGTGAGACTAAGGGTCAGACGGTTCGGCCCAATCCAGTGGCATGCAACGAGGTTTGAATTGAGCTCCCACACTGTTTCCGCCCCTGCGGGCAAAGCCCCCACACCATCCTCTCAGCCTAGCCCCAACTACCTTGCCGCTGGCTTGGTGGTCGTCGTCGGCGTGATCGCCGCAATCGTCATTCTGAGGCTGCCGCTAATGTCCGCCGCGTGGCAGCAGAACTACAATCCGACCGGCCACTGGCTACTGTCTGCGCTGGTTGCGGCGATTCCCGTAGCCGTGCTGCTCGGAACGCTGGCCTTCGGCCACGTCAAAGCGCACTATGCGGCTCTGGCCGGATTAGCCGCCGCGCTGCTCACTGCTATCATCGGCTTCCACATGCCGGCTCGGTTGGCGACCGCCACCGCCGTCTACGGAGCAGGCTACGGCCTCTTTCCGATCGGCTGGATCGTCCTCAACGTCATCTTCATGTACCAGTTGACGGTGGATTCGGGCCGCTTCACCGTGCTGCAGCACAGCCTGACCGGCATCACCAAGGATCGCCGTCTCCAACTGCTGCTCATCGCCTTTTGCTTCGGCGCGTTCTTCGAAGGTGCGGCCGGCTTCGGCACGCCTGTCGCCGTCACCGCGGCGTTGCTGATCGGACTGGGTTTCAAGCCATTGCAAGCCTCGGGGCTGTCACTCATTGCCAACACCGCGCCTGTAGCCTTCGGTGCATTGGGCACGCCGATAATCGCGCTCGCCAAGGTCACCGGTATCAGCGAGGTCGTTCTTGCCTCAATGACCGGACGCATTCTGGCCCCGTTCTGCATCCTAGTTCCGTTCTGGCTGATTTGGGCGTTTGCCGGCTTTAGCGGCATGCTTGAAGTCTGGCCCGCGATCCTTGTCGCCGGCGTTGCATTCGCGATTCCGCAAGTACTGGTTTCGAACATGCACGGTCCATGGGTCGTCAACATCGTGGCCTCGGTCGTCTCCATGATCTGTTTGATCGGCTTTCTGCTGATCTGGCATCCCAAGAAGATCTGGAAGTTCGACGGTCAGGAGGAAGAGGAGCAGGCAGAGCTCGCCCGCGGCGAGATCAAGCAGACCTACACTCGGAAGGAGATCACCCAGGCATGGATTCCATGGGCAGTGCTGAGCGTCATCGTCTTCGTGTGGGGAACACAAACAGGCAAGCTGTGGATGAACACACCGGAGAAGGTTTTCCCATCCACCGCAAGTTGGTCCACTAAGCCGAGCCAGATCACTAATCCGCAGTTTCCCGTAAAAATTCTGCACAACATGGTCGAACGCGTGCAGCCCGTAGTGGCCAAGCCGACGAAGGAGCCTGCGGTCTTCGGCCTCAACTGGGTGAGCGCAACCGGAACTGGAATTTTAATCGCGGCCATTCTGTCTGGCTTCATCATGGGGCAGAGCTTGGGAAAGATATTGTCAGTCTTCCTCAAGACCCTCGTGAAGGTGCGATTCTCGCTCTTGACCATCGCGGCCATGCTGGGGGTGGGCATGCTCACGCGCTACTCCGGACTGGACGCCACGATGGGGCTGGCCTTTGCGCGCACCGGGCATTTCTATCCATTCTTCGGGACGCTGCTGGGCTGGCTGGGCGTGGCGCTCACCGGTTCCGACACCTCTTCTAACGTGCTCTTCGGCAGCCTGCAGAAGGTCACCGCGCAGCAGGTCAACGTCTCACCGGTGCTGATGGCCTCGGCCAACAGCGCGGGCGGAGTGATGGGCAAGATGATCGATGCGCAAAGTATCGTGGTGGCCTCCACCGCTACTCAGTGGTACGGACACGAGGGCGCGATTCTGCGCTATGTCTTCCTGCACTCTTTGGCACTGGCTGCGCTGGTCGGAGTCCTCATCTTCATGATCGCCTACGTGTATCCGTTCACGCAGTTGGTGGTTCACTAAGTAATCCCTGCAGTTGAAATGTGGTTCGGCGGACGGCCTAGGCCGTCCGCCGGTATAGAGGTGGTATGAACGCAGCAATAGAGTCTTCCGCAATCATCGAAGCTTTTAAGGCGCGTGCTGAAGCAGTCAGCGCGCAGGTCGAGAGAGTTTCAAGCAGGGACCTAGCGATGGAGTTGATCGTTCGCCTGTTACACCGTGAAGGTATAGATGACAAGCCGCATTGCTACGCCGTTTGGGCTGAAAGTCCGATGATCGGCAACGCCGCGAAACAGCAGTTGGAAAGCGCGGTGCCGGGGCTGAGCTTCGACGTTACGCGCGAACTGGCGGCCGGGGCCAAGGTCGGCATCAGCCAGATGGATTGGGCGCTAGCGAACACGGGAACGTTGGTGCAACATGCCGACGCCGTAGACAATCGCTTGGTTTCAACCCTGCCGCTGCTGCATATTGCCCTCGTCTCCAGCGCGGCGATCCTGCCGGATCTTCCCGCGCTCCTCAAGAGGGTTGATCCGCGTCAGTCGGCGTATCTTTCGTTCATTACCGGGCCCAGCCGCACCGCGGACATCGAACGCGTGCTGACCATCGGCGTACACGGCCCCGAGCGGCTCATCATCGTCATGGTGGACGATCTCGAGGTTGCGGCGTGAACAAAGAATTCAAGCAGTCCATTCTCGACGCACTCGCTAATCCGAATCTTTCCGGCGCGCTGGGCAGATTCTCCGAGGCCTATCGCGGCAGCCGCGCCAAGGCCTACGAAGGCGTTGACTTCGAAGCCGTGCGCACCCAGATCGCGCAGATCAAGTCTTCGGCGGCTTTGCACTTCGACGAACTTGCAGCCCAGTTTGCCAGCGTCGCCGAGGCGCGCGGCACCAAGGTCTTCCGCACCAGCGAACCCCAGGCTGTGAAGGACTACATCCTCCGCCTCGCGCAGGAGCGTGGGGTCCAGCGAATCGTCAAATCGAAGTCCATGGCCACGGAAGAGATTCATCTCAACGAGCATCTGGAGAAGGCCGGCATCGAGGTCAACGAGACCGACCTGGGCGAGTGGATCATTCAACTCGCCGGCCAGCGGCCTTCGCACATGGTCATGCCCGCCATCCACATGACCAAGGAAGAGGTAGCTGGGGTTTTTAGCGATAAGGTCGAGGCAGGTCAGCAACCCGACATCCCGAAGCTGGTGAAGTTCGCCCGCGCTCAAACGCGCCCGAAGTTTCTCGAAGCCGACATGGGCATCACCGGCGCGAATATCGCCGTCGCGGAAACCGGCAGCATCGTCATCATCACTAACGAGGGCAATGCGCGGCTGGTGACTACCTTGCCACGAATTCACGTTGCGATTGTCGGGCTGGAAAAGCTGATCGAGCACTTTCAGGACATCGCACCCATTCTGACGGCCCTGCCCAAGAGCGCCACCGGACAACTACTTACCAGCTACGTCTCCATCATCAGTGGCCCCGTGCCCAACACCGATGGCACGCCGAAAGAGCTGCACATCATCCTGATGGACAACCGCCGCAACGAGATGGCGCACGACTCGCGCTTCAGGCAGGCGCTTCAGTGCGTCCGCTGCGCCTCGTGTCTCAACGTCTGCCCGGTCTTCCGCTTGGTCGGCGGACACGTCTTCGGTAAGGTCTACACCGGCGGCATCGGCACCATCCTCACCGCATGGTTTGACGCGCTCAAGGAATCCGATGAGATCCAGAGCCTTTGCATCCAGTGCGGCAATTGCACGGAGGTATGCCCGGGCAAGATCGAGATCCCCGATCTTATCCTCGAACTGCGCCGCCGCCTTGCCGTCGAGAAGGGCCAGCCGCTGATGCAGAAGGCCATCTTCTCGGTGGTCAACAACCGTCGCATGTTCCATACCATGTTGCGCGCCGCGTCGGTCGGGCAGAAGCCGTTTGCCCGGCAGGGTTTCATCCGCCACCTACCGATGTTCCTCGGCAGCATGACCGAGTTTCGCTCGCTGCCGGCGATTGCTGACGAACCGTTCCGCGATCGGGTGAAAAAGATCAAACAGCCGAAGTGTGCGGAAAAGGCCGTATTTTTTGGTGGCTGCCTGGTGGACTTCGCCTATCCGGAGATGGGCGAGTCGGTCGTCGAGGTGCTGAACAAGGCAGGCATTGAGGTGATCTTCCCCGAGGGGCAGACCTGCTGCGGCGCTCCCGCACGCTTCAGCGGAGCCTACGAAGTGGCCGCGCAGAATGCCGCCGACAACATCAGCGCGCTGCTCGCGGAAGATGTGAAATATGTCGTCTCCGCCTGCCCTACCTGCACAGTGGCGCTCAAGCACGACTTCATCGCCAACCTTGAAGCCGTGGGCCGCCACACCGAACTGCCCGCCGCGCGCCGGCTTGCGGAAAAGGTCGTGGACTTTTCAACCCTGGTCACACAGCTTCTGGAGCAGGGCCGGCTCAAGTTCAAGCCCGGCATCGAGCCATTGAAGTTCACCTATCACGACTCCTGTCACCTCAAGCGCACATTGCGAGCCGAGCAGGCGCCGCGTGAGCTGATGCGGTTGGCCGGACATGAATTAGTAGAAATGCAGGAAAGCGATATGTGCTGCGGCATGGGCGGCTCCTATACGCTCACCCTGCCCGAGCTTTCCGCGCCAATTCTGGAGCGCAAGCTGGTGAACATCGAGAATGCGGGGGCGCCGCTGTTGCTCATCGACTGCCCCGGCTGCGTAATGCAGATTCGCGGCGGCCTGGATAAACGCAGCTCAAACATCAAGGTAGAGCATACAGCCCAACGCTTGGCCCAGGGCCTCGAATAGCCGAAAGACCACACCCAAACCGCGGGCGTGCACTTAACGCACATCCGTCTAACGATCCCGAGCGAAAGGCTCGCAGTTTGAAATGAGAATTCATCTATGAAGATTCACGAGTATCAGTCTAAGGCCATTCTCTCGAAGTATGGAGTGGCGGTGCCGCGCGGCTCGATGGTTGAGTCGAGCGAGGAAGCAGAGCGCGCCGCTAAAGACCTAATGAGCGCAGGAGCCACAGCGCGCGCTCCTCACGACCTCATGAGCGCGGGTGCTGGCGGAGGTGTAGTAGTAAAGGCGCAGATTCATGCCGGAGGCCGCGGAATGGGCGGCGGCGTGAAGTTGGCGAAGAATCACACGCACGCCGCCGAACTGGCGGAAAAAATTCTCGACATGCGACTGGTGACGCACCAGACCGGTCCGGAAGGCAAGAAGGTACGGCGGTTGCTCATTGAAGAAACAGTCCCCATTGCCCACGAGATGTATTTAGGCATCCTGCTGGACCGCGCAGTCTCGCGTCCGCTCTTCATGGCTTCCAGAGTAGGAGGGATGGCGATCGAGGAGATCGCGGCCAAGAATCCGGACGCGATCATCAAAGAGTACATTGACCCCGCGATCGGGTTCCAGGCTTTCCAGGCGCGTAAGATCGCCTTCAAACTGGGTCTAAAGCCGGAGTTTATCGCACCGGCGGTGCGGTTCATGATCGCGCTGTACAAGGCCTACGACGAGACCGACGCCTCACTGTTTGAGATCAACCCTTTCATCACCACCCACGATGGTCGCGTCTTTGCTCTCGATGCCAAGGTGATTATCGATGACAGCGCCATGTACCGCCATCCCGATCTCAAGGAACTGCGCGACATCACCGAGGAAGAGCCACTGGAGGTGGAAGCCAGCAAGCACAACCTCAACTACATCAAGCTCGAAGGCAACGTCGGCTGCATGGTCAACGGTGCCGGTCTTGCCATGGCCACTATGGACATCATCAAGTTTGCCGGCGGCCAACCAGCGAACTTTCTCGATGTGGGCGGCGGAGCCAACGCCGAGCAGGTGACGCATGCATTCGAAATTCTGCTCGCCGACAAGAGCGTGAAGGCCGTGCTGATCAACATTTTCGGCGGCATTCTGCGTGTAGACACGCTGGCCAATGGCGTGGTGGAGGCGGCACGCAAGACCAATATTCAATTGCCTATCGTGCTGCGGCTGGAAGGCACCAACGTGGAAGAGGGACGCAAAATTCTACAAGAGAGCGGCTTGAACTTTATTGTGGCGCAAAACATGAAAGACGCGGCGGAGAAGGTTGTTGCCGCGGCGGCGGGGAGATAAGCGATGAGCATTCTTGTTGACGAAAATACTCGATTGATCGTGCAGGGCCTCACTGGCCGCGAAGGAACCTTTCATGCCAAGGCTTGTGCCGCCTACGGCACCAACGTCGTCGGCGGAGTGTCGCCCGGCAAGGGCGAGACCACCTATGAGGGCTGGCCAATTTTCAATACCGTACACGAGGCGGTGGCCGAAACCCAAGCCAACGCGACCGTAATCTTCGTGCCTCCGCCTTATGCCGCAGACGCCATCCTGGAAGCTGTTGATGCCGAAGTGCCTCTGATTATCTGCATCACGGAAGGCATTCCCACCCGTGACATGGTCGGAGTCTGGCGTTATCTCGAGGGCAGCAAGTCGCGCCTGATCGGCCCCAACTGCCCCGGCATCATCTCGCCGGGCAAATGCAAGATCGGCATTATGCCGGGGAATATTCACCGGCCGGGCCGCATCGGAATCGTCTCGCGCTCGGGCACCCTGACCTATGAGGCCGTACACCAGATCACTCAGCTTGGCCTCGGACAGTCCACAGCCATCGGAATCGGCGGCGATCCCATCCTCGGAACCAACTTTGTGGACGCTCTGACCCTCTTCGAGGCCGACCCCGAAACCGATGCCATCATCATGATCGGCGAGATCGGCGGCAATGCCGAAGAGATCGCGGCGGAGTTCATCAAGCACAACGTCACCAAGCCCGTGGTGAGCTTCATTGCCGGACAAACCGCGCCTCCGGGACGCCGTATGGGTCACGCCGGAGCCATCATCAGCGGCGGCCATGGAACCGCGCAGGAGAAGTTCAAGGCGCTCAGTGCTGCCGGCGTGCACATCGTATCGTCTCCCGCTCTGCTCGGAAAAACCATGATGGAAGCCCTGAGCACGACGCTGTCCGTTGTCGGGACGTTAGCGGAAAGCTCAACGAATAACGGCTACTTACAGAGTTAATTTAGGGACGAAATGATAAACAAACGATTGGCACATGGAGTTGAGTGTATGAAGCAGAAAGTCACGATTGACGGCAATGAAGCAGCTGCGTACGTTGCGCACAAGACTAACGAAGTCATCGCAATTTATCCCATTACTCCAAGCTCGCCGATGGGCGAGTGGAGCGACCAATGGTCCTCGGAGAGCAAAACTAACATCTGGGGCACTATCCCTTCAGTATTCGAGATGCAAAGCGAAGGCGGCGCCGCTGGCACGTTGCACGGCGCACTGCAGGCCGGAGCTCTGACGACCACTTTCACCTCATCGCAAGGACTGCTGCTCATGATTCCAAACATGTACAAGATCGCGGGCGAACTCACGCCTTGCGTCATGCATGTTGCAGCGCGGGCGTTGGCGGCGCAGGGACTGTCGATCTTTGGTGATCACCAGGATGTTATGGCTGTACGCCAGACGGGCTGGGCGCTGCTGTCGTCCAACTCGGTGCAAGAGGTCATGGACTTCGCATTGATTGCCCAAGCGGCAACCCTGGAATCACGAATCCCGTTCGTGCACTTCTTTGACGGCTTCCGCACCTCGCACGAAGTCGGCAAAGTTGAACAGCTTGATGATGACGTCATGAGGGCAATGCTCTCCCATGAGCTGGTGGAGGCGCACCGCAACCGTGCGCTTAGTCCGGATCGTCCGGTGCTGCGCGGAACAGCACAGAACCCTGACGTTTATTTCCAGGCGCGTGAAACCGTAAACCCTTATTACATTGCTCTGCCGGAGATCGTGCAGAACGCGATGAACCGTTTCGAGAGTCTCACGGGGCGGCAATACAAGATATACGAATACCTCGGCGATCCCGACGCTAAGCGCGTGATCGTCTTGATGGGGTCTGGCGCAGAAGTTGCGGAAGAAACCCTCGAGAAGCTGCTGGCCGAAGGCGAAAAAGTCGGCATTCTCAAGGTTCGCCTGTATCGCCCATTCGCTTCGGAACTCTTTCTCCAGGCTCTGCCGCAAACCGTGAAGTCGATTGCTGTGCTCGACCGTACCAAGGAGCCCGGCTCGGCGGGTGAACCGCTTTATGGCGATGTGCTCACGGCACTCGCCGAAGGCATCGCTTCCGGTAAGTCACAGTTTAAGTCTTTCCCCAAGGTGATCGGTGGACGCTATGGTTTATCGTCCAAGGAGTTCACCCCAGCCATGGTCAAGGGCGTCTTTGATGAACTTGGAAGCGCGACCAGCAAGAATCACTTTACGGTCGGCATTGTGGATGACGTGACCCACACTTCGATTGACTACGATCCGGCATACACCACCGAGCACCCCGATACGGTACGTGCTCTTTTTTACGGACTCGGCGCAGATGGCACCGTAGGCGCAAATAAGAATTCGATCAAGATCATCGGTGAAGACACGGACAACTTTGCTCAGGGATACTTCGTATACGACTCGAAGAAATCCGGATCAGTCACCACCTCGCACCTGCGCTTTGGCCCAAAGCCCATTCGCTCCAGCTACCTGATCAACCGCGCGAACTTCGTTGCATGTCACCAGTTCACATTCCTGGACCGCTTCGATGTCCTCAAGTATGCCGATACCGGCGCAGTGTTCCTTCTCAATAGTCCTTTTGGTGCCGATGAAGTGTGGAATGAATTGCCGGCCACCGTACAGAAAGAGATTATTGCCAGAAAGCTGCGCTTCTATGTGATCGATGGATACAAGGTCGCGAAAGAGACAGGCATGGGCGGTCGCATCAACACCATCATGCAGACTTGCTTCTTCGCCATCAGTGGTGTCCTACAACGCGAGGAGGCCATTACTGCCATCAAGAAGGCGATCAAGAAAACCTATGGCAAGCGAGGTGAGGCGGTGGTGCAGCAGAACTGGGCTGCGGTCGACAGCACGCTCGTTAACCTGTTTGAAGTGAGGGTGCCCACCTCCGTCACCAGCGCTCACGACATCCGCCCGGCGGTTCCGGATGCGGCCCCGGAATTTGTTAAAAACGTTCTCGCACCCATGATTCTGGGCAACGGCGACGACCTGCCAGTGAGCGTGCTGCCCATTGACGGCACCTACCCACTTGCTACTGCGCAATGGGAAAAGCGCAACATAGCGCTGGAAATTCCCGAGTGGGACGAATCGCTTTGCATACAGTGCGGCAAGTGCGTACTCGTCTGTCCGCACGCTGTCATTCGCGCCAAGGTATATGCGAGCGACAAACTTGTGAATGCGCCGGAGACTTTCAAGTCCGTCGAAGCCAAGTGGAAGAATTTCCCAGGTCAGCGTTACACATTGCAGGTCGCGCCTGAGGACTGCACCGGCTGTGCGCTTTGCATTGAAGCTTGCCCGGCAAAGTCCAAAACCGAGGTCAAGTACAAGGCTATCAAAATGGTGTCGCAGTTGCCCTTGCGCGCACCCGAGGCCAAGAACTGGGAGTTCTTCCTGTCGCTTCCTGAAACCGACCGCACCATGCTCAATCTCGGGCAGGTCAAAGACGTTCAACTTCTTGAACCGCTGTTTGAGTTCTCCGGCGCTTGCTCTGGCTGTGGCGAGACGCCGTACGTCAAACTGCTCACGCAACTCTCCGGTGATCGCTCCCTGATCGCTAATGCAACCGGTTGCTCCTCCATCTATGGCGGTAACCTTCCCACCACACCCTACAGCGTCAACAAGGATGGCCGGGGTATTGCCTGGTCTAACTCTTTGTTCGAGGACAATGCCGAGTTTGGCCTGGGAATGCGTCTGGCTCTCGACAAGCACGCAGAACAGGCTCGTGAACTGCTTGTCCGGCTTCTTGGTACGCTGCCGGAGGAGCTCGTGAAGGGTCTGCTCTACGCAGAACAGCGCTCTGAAGCCAGTCTCCGTGATCAGCGTGCCCGTGTTGTCGAATTGAAGAAGTTGCTTGCCGGTCAGGACAGCTTTGAAGCCCGCAATCTCTTCGGGCTGGCTGACAGCCTTGTACAGAAGTCGGTGTGGATCTTAGGAGGCGACGGCTGGGCCTACGATATCGGCTACGGCGGTCTTGATCACGTCCTCAGCTCCGGGCGCAACGTAAACATCCTGGTGCTGGACACTGAAGTCTACTCGAACACTGGCGGGCAGATGTCGAAGGCTACGCCCCGGGGGGCTGTTGCCAAGTTCGCCGCCGCAGGCAAACCGCGCGCCAAGAAGGATCTCGCGCTCATGGCAATGCACTACGGCGCAGTGTACGTTGCGCGTGTTGCCATGGGGGCGAGTGACACGCACACGCTCAAGGCCTTCCAGGAAGCCGAGGCCTATGACGGGCCTTCGATCATCATCGCCTACAGCCACTGCATCGCGCACGGCTATGACCTTGTGCGCGGGCTTGATCAGCAGAAGCTGGCGGTGCAGTCCGGACATTGGCCGCTCTTCCGTTACAACCCAGCGCTAGCGGAGGACGGCAAGAATCAATTCGTCCTCGATAGCAAGGCCCCAACCGTTCCGCTGGAGAACTACATCTATAACGAAACCCGCTACACCATGTTGCGCCAAAGCAATCCTCCTGTGGCCGCCGAGTTGTTGATCAAGGCCCAGCGCGATGTGGACTTACGCTGGAAGACCTACGAACACCTGGCACAACCAGGGGCCAACATCGCCGCCGCGCTCCAGTCGGTGGTTGCCTCCGAAGAGAATCAGACGAAGGAGACTGTGAACAATGGTTGATCTATCCACTAGCTACGCTGGACTTACGCTGAAGAATCCGCTTGTCGTTTCGGCCTCGCCTCTCTGTAACGAGATCGGGAACCTGCGCCGCATGGAAGACGCGGGGGCAGCCGCCATCGTGCTCCACTCACTGTTTGAGGAGCAGATCAACATAGAGTCCAACGAACTGGACAAGTACCTTTGGCGTTCGTCGGACGTGTCAGCCGAGGCTGCGACTTATTATCCCGACCTGGAAAGGTTGAAAATTGGACCGGACAGCTACCTGGAGCAAATCCGGCAAGCTAAGCAGGCGGTTAGCATTCCGGTTTTTGGCAGCCTCAACGGTGTCTCTGAAGGTGGTTGGGTGCGCTACGCAAAGCTGATGGAACAGGCCGGTGCTGATGGCGTGGAACTCAACATCTACTTCCTCGCCACCGATGGACAGGAGGACAGCTCATCGGTTGAAGCTCATTACGTACAACTCGTACGTGCCGTGAAGGAGCAACTCAAGGTGCCGCTGACGGTAAAGGTCGGCCCATACTTCAGCTCGATGGCTCACTTTGCTAAGCGGCTTGACGAGGCAGGCGCCAACGCATTGGTCATCTTCAACCGCTTCTATCAGCCAGATTTCGACCTCGATACCCTCGAAGTTGTTCCGGAACTTCAACTCAGCACCCCGTACGAACTCACTCTGCGATTGCACTGGGCAGCCGTGCTATCCGGGCGCGTCAAGGCTGATATCGCCATCACTGGCGGCGTGCACTCCTCGGCAGATGTCATCAAGTCAATGATGGCAGGCGCTCGCGTGGCGATGACTACTTCGGCGCTAATCGAGAACGGAATTGGAGTACTAGGGTCGATGCTGAGCGGGGTGGAGGGCTGGATGGAGAAGAACCTTTACCAGTCTATTCGCCAGATGCAGGGCAGCATGAGCCAACAAAATGTCGCAAACCCTGCTGCCTTTAATCGAGCCAACTATATGAAGGTTCTCAGCAGCTATGCACTTGAGCGATTTGACCTCACAAGCACCAAGTAACAAGTGAGTGAGGACTTAACGGTAGGGCAACGAATCTCAAACTGCGGAGGTGCATTCCAGTGCACCTCCGCCGGGCAGCGCAACGACAAAGCGACTTGAAGGGGAGAACTATGCCGGATGAACTGAGCGGCGGGACGCGTCTGGTAGCTCCCCTGCCGGGCATAATCGTGATATGCGAGAAGAATATTGGAGACCAGGTGCAAAGGGGCGATCCAGTATTGATTCTGGAAGCCATGAAGATGCAGATCCTGATCACGGCACCGGTCCCCGGCACGGTTATCTCCATCCTCTGTAAAGAGGGCGAGAGGGTTGAGAAAGACGCGGTGCTTGCTCTCATCGGCCTGAACGGACTTACGGAAACGTACGTTCAGGATAAGCGAGATATCAATAAGCCAGTTGCCGCTTACAAACTAAAGACAGGTGCTGTCGCTGAGAGACTTCTGGAACTGCGAGATCTGGAACGGCAGGTCAAGGAGATGGGCGGTGCCAAGGCCGTCGCTACGCAGCACGGGCGCGGCAAGCTTTCCGCGCGAGAACGGCTTGACCTGCTCTTCGACCCGGGTACCTTCCGCGAAACAGATATGTTCATGAAGCATCGCGGGACGATGTTCGGTATCGACAAGGTAGAGATCCCCGCAGACGGCGTGATTACCGGCTATGGCAAGATCAACGGTCGGCCAGTGGCTGCCTTCTCTCAGGATTTCACCACTCGCGGCGGAAGCCTCGGAGAGATGCACGCCAAAAAGATCTGCAAGGTCATGGACATGGCCCTTACGGCGGGGATGCCCTTCATCGGCATGTGCGACTCAGGAGGCGCTCGTATCCAGGAAGGGGTGGATTCGCTCTCTGGCTTCGGAGAGATCTTTTACCGCAACTCCCTAAGTTCCGGCGTCATCCCGCAGATCTCGGCGATTATGGGCCCCACCGCAGGCGGCGCCGTGTACTCGCCAGCCATGACTGACTGGATCTTCATGGTGAAGAACACGAGCTACATGTTCATCACTGGACCTGATGTAGTCAGGGAGGTGATAGGGGAAGAGATTAGCCAGGAGGAGTTGGGCGGAGCCATGGCCCACAATGCGAAGAGCGGCGTCGCTCAATTTGTCGCCGAAGATGATCGGGACTGTATTGAGCAGATCAGGAGGCTCCTGTCTTTCCTGCCCAACAACAACACGGAGCATCCGCCTCGGGTGGATACAGGTGACAGTCCGGATCGCTTAGCCCCGGAACTCGATAGCATCCTTCCGGATAGTCCTGCGGCATCCTACGAGGTAAAGGATGTCATCCGGGCCATTGTCGACAAAGGGGATTTCTTCGAGCCTCATGCCTACTTTGCCCAGAACATCGTCGTGGGCTTTGGAAGGCTCAACGGACGCACACTTGGCATCATCGCCAACCAACCCAATGTCCTCGCCGGCTGTTTGGATGTGAACGCTTCGGATAAGGCAGCCAGATTCATACGCTTCTGTGACTGTTTCCACATTCCAATGCTCACCATCGCGGACGTGCCAGGCTATCTCCCAGGTTCCGAACAGGAGTGGCACGGGATCATTCGTCATGGCGCGAAGCTGCTCTGGTGCTACTCCGAGGCCACCGTACCCAAGATGACCTTGATTACCCGAAAAAACTACGGCGGGGCATACATTGCTATGAGCTCCAGTCATCTTGGAAATGACATTACGCTGGCGTGGCCGACCGCCGAGATTGCAGTGATGGGTGCCGAGGGCGCGGCGAACATTATCTTTCGCCGCGAGATTCAGGAAGCTGCAGACCCCGCAGCCAAACGGCAGGAACTCATCGATAATTACCGGAAAGCACTATACAACCCTTATGTCGCTGCCTCCCGCGGCTATATCGACGCGGTGATCGCACCGAGCGAAACGCGGATGCGGCTCATCGAAATACTGGAAACCCTCTGCAACAAACGGGAACTGCGGCCTCATCGGAAGCATGGCAACATCCCGCTGTGAGTGGCCACAGACCAGCGCAAGGACCATGCGGTCGCTGAAAGACTTTAGCCGGCTGCTGGCTGCTTTCAACACGACATCTTTTAGACCGCGTAATGTTCACGTCTTCGGCCAAGTCGGGGCGATGCGCGGCTCCTGAAAAAAACGGCACGCACAGGGCCGCAGCTTTTCTCCGCGGTCCCGAAACGCGCTTCTGGTAAATCATCGGCAGAGGTCGTAGCCACCCGGAAGCGCTCTAGCCAGAGCGTAAACGGATAAGTCCTGATATGTCGGCTTGTGGCAAGGTTTCCCGCGGGGTTGGCACTGTTCCGGCGGATCACCGGCTACTCTTCCACCTTCCACTTCTGCGAGAGCTGCTCCACAGTCGGAGCCAAAATCTGATAAGCCTTTAGAATCAATGGTATGACAGATTAGTTGTCGAGATGGTTACGGTCACAAAGACGTGAACTCACACATTTCACCAATTTTACTATACTAAATATCCCCGGAGAGCAAAATGCACATCTCGGGGAAGCCATACTTTCAACTGGGCCCAGGCTTCTGGGCCTCGACATTCGAACAAGGCCATCTCGAACTTCTGCACTACTTTTCGGCACGCGCGCAGGAAATTCTTGCTTGTCACCAGACATGCCTGCCCGACGACGATCGCCTGGAACTCGTCGTTCGGGCGGCTGTGGAAGCTAGGTTTCTATTTTTCGTGGCGGCCCTGACCGAACCTACAACTGAGTACCTCGATCGGTACTTCGACGACTTCGTAATTCGCGCCGTAGCCGACATCCCTGACTTCAGCGAGGCACTGAATGAAAACTAGTCGCCTCGAATTCAACGAGGCCGAAGGTACCGCAATTATTTCCGGCCTTGAATCAATCGTAAACATTCTCGTCATGGCCCGTCAGGGTTACTTTCCGCGGATTGACCCCAGGGTGCAATTTCTAACCGTCAACGGCCCCGGCGTGTATGCGCGGGCAGAGTTCTCTGAGGCCATGGCTGCGCACATGCTGAGTGCGTGGAACAAGCTGAAATGGATAAACCCATCAAGGAAGGTTCGCCTGAATTGTTTTGAATTGGCTGCGCTCGCGTTTGCGTACCGCATGGCGATAAAGGAGGAGCTGGCACCTGAGGACGTGCTTGCCAAGGTGCCCGGGTTGGCCGACAAGTTGGAACGGTACCGCAAACGGGCCAAGAGGGCGGCAATCAAACAAATAGGCCGTGATGCATACGGAGAACAGGCTGAATGTTGGCGAAGATTTCTCCAGTACGTTCACTCCATTCTCTGTTTTCGGCCGACTTTACGGAAGTCAAGCGCGCTGCTGGTCTTTCATCGCGACCGGCGGGAAAAGTTGCTGGCGCTTGCTGCAGAGGTGGCACCCACTGCGGATCCGGTCCAACTCCGGCACCTGGTGGATCTTGCGAAAAGTGAGGTCCTGCGTGATCGCCACTTGGAAACGCTGGGATTACTGGTCGAAAATGACACGCGCGGACGGGAATTTATGGCGCGGTTTCTTCTCAAGCGTATAGACCCAGAGCTTCTCGCCCCCGAATTTCAGACCCTGGATATTCGACAGTCAGCTCGTGAAGAACGGTTGAGGTCCGTCATGGTACTCGATGCACCGGACTGGCCAGCCGATGAAGTCCAGGTCACAGAGACGACCGGCGAAGAGCATCGCGATGCGATCGAGGTACCGCTCCCGAGCGTCGAGAGCCTTGTCGAGGCTCCGGTTGCTCCCCTTCTCGCTGCCATCCCGAAGACTCTTCCGACCCAGCGGGAAGTTTCGGAGCACTATGCCGGATGGCTGCTTGATGAAGCTGATCCAGAAGACTGGGCGGAGATTAGCAAGAATATCCAGTACCTAGCCTGGAATGCTACCGCCAGATACACGCGTGAAGCCACTTCAAAAACGATAGCCGAAGCGATCGTTGAAGCCAAACCTGTTGAGACCAAACCTGTCTGTGTCGCGGTTCTTTCAATCGAAGTCCAGCGAAACGATGTACCGATGACTAGCTTCGACATCGCCAACTTCTATGCTGAGTGGGGTGTCCGGTGGCTCCTTGCGGTGAGACCCGACCTTGGCCTAGCGTACAACGCGACTGTAGAAGGAATGCGCCTTGCCCGTGAAAAATTGGCACTCCTGGATGTTTCAGCCCAGAAGTGTAAACTTGACGAGATATATCGAAGGTACCACCTATGACGCTCTCGATTCTCGACTTGTTTCTATTGTCGATGCTGGACCGCGGCGCGCAGTCGCCATACGACTTGCAGCAGGCGGCTGGCGTATCGCTCGGCGCCTCCGTGCCCTCACTGCGTCGGCTCACTGCCAGCAAGCTGGTTACACGCACAGAAGGAACCGCCGCGACCAATCGACCGCGCCACGAATACAGACTGACGGCCGCCGGCAAGCGGGCCGCCAAGGCAGGATGGAAGACCTATTTCCAGGAAGCCAGCACGGGCGTCGATCTCGATTCCTTACTTCGCATCGTTGACATGGCTTTTCATTATCGCGCCGAGAAGAAGATGATCAAATCGTTTCTGAAACAAGCCGCGCAGGCTCGTGCGCTGATGGCAGAAAAAGCCAGCCTTGCCGAGAGGGGCGTCGCTTCCGCAGACAGCGCTTCCTATCTGCGAATGCGCGCCAGCTGCGACGCCGCCCGCCTCCGCGCTGAGGCCGATGCTCTTTTAAGTCTGGCCGCGTCTTTCGGCTCCAAGTAGCCAGTCGAAGGTCAGCAAACACCGATGTGATCCCAGGAAGCTAGCCCAAAAGGCTCCAGATGCCTTTCAAGCTGACCTCAGGGCTCATTCCTTTCCGTCTGGTCGCCGCCATCGTATGAGGACAATCCCCACTTGTACCTGCGTGACGATTTCCCTTTCGTTCTTTCCTGCTATTCCTCGATTAGAAATTTCTCTCGCATCGCTTTGGCTCGAACTGGCTCGCGTGCGAGCGTAGATCAACGTTGATTGTCTTGGAGGTGTACCGCAAAAGCCACGCGTCGCCCGGGTCGAGGGCCCTGAGCAAACGCGCACAGCTGTGAAGCAGCCCTTGCTTCAAATCTGTAGCTGTCAGTAGGTATTCATGAACCTTGGAGGAAATATTTTTGAAGTGTCAGTCACCGCGCCGTCTCTCAGTTGTGTTTCAGCAACAGGGCCGGCACACACATCTGGTCCGATTCTTGCCAACAGCTTGGCTGGAACGGATGGAGCTGTTCCGAGAGGGCAGCGGAACTCGCTCGCCTACCAGAACCTGAGCGCGAAGCAGTTTGCCGAGCATCTGAACGTACCGCGCTCCTGGGTACTCGATTACTCCAACCCGGAATCTTGCCGCGATCCCATCCCCGGCCTTCCGCTTGGCAAGTTCAAGCGGTTCCGCTGGGATAGTTCTGAACTTGTCGATTGGATCGAACGCCACGTCGTCTGCCCCTACCCTGTCGAGGCGGGGGCGACGGCAGACTATGAGTACCTCGACAGCGCGCAGTTCGCTGAACGTTTGAACATCTCCGAGTCCTGGGTGCGGGACGGAGTGCGTACCCGCGCCGACGAACCGATTCCTCATGTGCGCTTTGGCAAGTACGTAAGGTTCCGCTTTGGAAGCCCGGAGTTGGAAATCTGGGCTGAACGTCGTATGGTGACTGGGAACAACAGGGTGGTGAGCCGGGCTCAGAAAAAGGAGCCCATCCAGTGAAGAGATCCCGGCGTCACCAAAAAGGCTATGTTTTTCGCAAGGGAAGTTTTTGGTACCTGCGGTATTACGACTTCGAAGTCCACCCGGATGCGACTATGCGGAAAGTGCAGATGTGCAAGCAACTGGCGGAGTTCGGAGGCGACTATCGCTCGAAGAGCGCGGTGAAGGTGCTTGCCGACGAGTTCCTCGCCCCGCTCAATAACGGAAAGCTTTCACCCGCAAGCACGATGACGCTCAACCAGTTCATCGAGCAGCGCTACCTGCCATACATTGAATCAGAGAAGGAGCGCAGCACATACATGGGATACAAGAACTCGTTCCATCTCCACATTAAGAAGCATGGCGACATTCCGCTTCGTGATGTGCGCACGCTCGAGATTGAAAAGATGCTGACCGAGATCGCCCACGAATTCGACACGGCGAAGACGACCATCCAGCACGACAAGCAGTTGTTGTCAGGGGTGTTTCGTTACGCCAAGAGGCAGGGTGTCATTAGCACGGAAAACCCGGTGCGTGATGCCGTGCTGCCCAGGTGCAAGGAGAGCGAGGACACGCACGCCTATTCTCTGGAGGATGAGCTGACCATGATCCGCATCCTGCCGGAGCCATCGTCCACCATTGTTGCGGTGGCTGCGTGGACCGGTCTGCGCAAGGGCGAGTTGAGGGGCATGGCATGGGAGCGCTACACCGGCGACATGATTTATGTCGCAAAATCGGTGTGGCGCAATGACGTCAAGGCGCCGAAGACGCGAGCCAGCAAGGCTCCAGTTCCAGTGATCGCGCAGCTTGCCGCCAAACTCGCTGGATACCGGAAGCTCTGCGGTTCCCCTGAGACTGGATGGATTTTTCCGAACTCGGTCGAGAACCCGCTTGACTTGGACCGTCTTGTCAGCGATGTCATTCGCCCAGCTCTGGAGAAGGCCGGGATCGAGTGGCATGGCTGGCATGCGTTCCGCCGCGGACTGGCGACCAACCTTCACCGGTTGGGAGTCCAGGACAAGGTGATTCAGGCCATCCTGCGGCATTCGAACGTAGGTGTGACCCAGGGCTGCTACATCAAAACCGTTGATTCTGATGCGGTTATTGCCATGCAGAAACTAGAACATGCAACCAATATGCAACTGGAGGCCAAAAAGAACAAACCGGCAGGTCGGCTGCCGGTCATGTAATTGCAGTTAAGTTGTTTGTTTTCATTGCTATGGCGGAGAGAGGGGGATTCGAACCCCCGGTACAGCTTTTGACCGTACAACGGTTTAGCAAACCGCCGCCTTCAGCCACTCGGCCATCTCTCCGCAATTCTGGCTGGATCGATTATAGCGGAAGCATTTCTCTTTCGTACATCTACCCACCAATTCTTTGCATTTTCTTTTTGAACCGAGTCCAAGCAGCTTTTCTTCGATCGTGCATACAACGCGAGACCTGCAGGGCGCCCCCAATTGCGCTCCGGGACGCGAATTCGCCGAACTCAGTGAGTCGGCGTGTATTCGGTCTGCGAGAGCAGCGCCGCGGATTGCATCAGTTCACCCGTTCTGAGACCGCATCGGCCTCAACCGCCCGCACCGGGTCTTTCTTCGTCAGTCGCAGCGTAACCGTGTTCCCGAGGACATCGACCTCAGGGCGCAACTTGTCGGCGCAAGGAGAGCAAAGCCATATGTACTCCGTCTTGCGCTCATTTCCGCCAGTTCTATTGCCGACGACAATATCTAAACGGAACAGCTTTCCCTGATGATTGCGGGTTGTAGGACACCAGTTATTAGCACATTTGCCGACCATGACACCTCCTGCCTCGGCTGACAGAATCTAACCTAATTCATGTCAGTCCCCAGAAACTGTTCATTTCGACCCGTTCAAGAGTGAGATTGCTCACAGAGAAAGCGTTGCTTGCTGAGTCCGAACGCCGTGTCCGAAAAGGAACTGTCTATTCACGCCAGCAGTTCACGCGGAGGGACTGGCTGTGAGCAGAACATGGAATTCAATTCTTGCAGGGATCTTACTTTCAACAGACTTCTAGGCTGCGGTGGCAGCTGCTTTTGTGCCCCGGCTCTTTGAATCAGGTTTGCGGGCATTTTCTGCAATCGTGATTCTTAGTAGATCGCGCAATTTCGTACGAGCCTTGTGAAGTTGCGATTTGCTGTTGCCGACCGAGCAGCCCAGCATCTCGGCAATCTCATTATGCTCATATCCCTCGACGTCATGCAGCACGAAGATGATGCGATAACCGGGAGGCAGATCTTCGATGGCGCGTTCCAGCACAAGGCGATCAATTGACCCGGCAAGAGTCTGGTCAACGCAACCAAAGTCCTTCTGGGGGCCACCCTCTTCAGTGGGCTCCAAAGTCTCTTCGAGGGAAACTACCGGAAGTCCCTTCTTGCGCAGTTGCATAAGAACAACGTTGACGGTAATGCGATGCAGCCAAGTGGAAAACGCCGAATCTCCACGAAAGCTCGCGATCTTGCGATGGAGTTGGAGAAACGCATCCTGGGTAAAATCCTCGGCCGCCTCGATATTGCCGATCATACGGAGACAGAGAGAATAGACTCGCCTTCTGTGCAGTTTGTATAGAAATTCAAAGCACTCACCATCGCCCTGTTTGGTGCCTTCGATGGCTTCGGCTTCCGACATTTCCGGCGTTTTTCTTGGGGTGGTCAATAGAAGCCTCTTCTCCGAACTTCCCTAAGCTCCGACATAAATTTCGTAGATCTTTCAAACTGGCTTTTAGAAATAACCTATCTCCAAAAGTGACTTTCCTGAACCTGAGCAAAAATGACCATCTCCCAGAATTATGCCCGCCTCCTTTTATAAACATCCTGCGAACGGAGGGTCTCAGGAGAAGGAAAGGAGCGGAGCGGACTAACCAGAAAGCTGCCAAATTGCCGAAAGCTCCGCCCGGCGTTCGTTCTATAGGTGAGTAGATGCTTTGCAGTCGTGAATAGATGCATCCGCGCTGCGAAGGTCAAAATCACTACTGAGCAATATTGCACAGATTACATGGTGATCTGACGCTAGCATCTCTCTGAACGAATAGCAAAGGAGAGTTGAATGAAATCCACGAAGCTGTTTGCCGCCGTTCTGGGATCGATTGTGGTCCTTGCCGTGTCTTTGCCCGTAACGGCACAGAACACCTCCTCACAAGATTCATCGCTCGTCACCTCTCAGACCACCACCACGACAACCACAACCACGCAGGGCTCTGCCCCCTCCGCCGCACAGGACACCACCGGCCCCGCCGCCATGTCGGAGGACTCCGTCGCAGCCCCCGCCGCAGCCGCGCAGGACACCGACACTCCCATGACCAAAGGGGAGATGAAAGACCAGCGGAGAGAGCAGAAGCAGGAGGAAAAGGCTGCGAACGCAGACGCCAAAGCCCAGATGGACGAGGCCAAGGCAGCCAAGGAAAAGGCCAAGGCGCTCAAGCAAGAGAACAAGTCCACAGATGCGACAGAGAAGGCCGATACTCCTCAGTAGTCCCGAGGGCCGTAGGGATCGGCTGGTCTGCGGTCGTGGAGAGATGTGGGCACAGACACAGTAAGGCCGCCAATTTCATTTGGAATGCGGCCACTATGAATTCTCACTCAAGGGCCGGCGTGCTGCGGAGCGCTGGCCTGCTTACCTGAAAGTGAAAGGTCGAAGGTCATGCCGTTAATTCAACTGATAGAAGTCCTGGTCGTGGTGGGTGTTCTCCTGTGGCTGGTCAATCGCTTCATTCCAATGCAGGGATCCATCAAGTCAATTCTCAATGGCGTCGTCGTCATTGCGGTCGTTCTGTGGCTACTGAACGTGTTTGGACTGGTTCATAACCTGTCCAATATCCACGTTGGAAAAGGGTGAGGTGTGGAGAGACCTACGCAGGAAACACCGGTCGCGAAACCCAAATTCTGAACCAGGCAACTAACACCGCAGGCGTCTGCTTATGGAGCTAGTGTGCGGACTGTGACGGAGATCGTACCTATCAAACAAATGGGGGTCACCAACACAGCCATTTCGTCTTTGCGTTGCGGTGCGCCCACCCCACACTCGGGAGAAGTATTGCCAAGCGTCGTAGTCAAGGGGCGGTGGCTGCTCTCGATCCGGGCAGCGGTACTGCTTCTAGTCGTACTCATGTGCGGCCAAGGCTCCTTTGCATACTCGGTTCTGACGCACGAGGAAATCGTAGACCTGCTTTGGGGCAATGAAATCCAACCCCTCCTGCTCAAGCGTTATCCGGAACTGTCAGAGGATCAGATCCGTGCGGCCCATGCCTATGCCTACGGAGGCGCCGTCATCCAAGATCTTGGCTACTACCCGTTCGGCAGCAAAGAATTCAGCAACCTGGTTCATTACGTCCGAAGCGGAGACTTTGTTTGTGAGTTGTTACTGGAAAGCCAGGATGTCAACGAGTACGCTTTCGCCTTGGGCGCACTCTCGCACTATGCTGCCGACATTGCCGGGCATCCCGCGGTCAACGCCTCGGTCGCAATCGAATTCCCGAAGCTGCGAGCAAAGTTTGGCCAGTCGGTTCGCTATGCCCAGGACAGGACAGCACATCTGAAAACCGAGTTCGGTTTCGATACGGTGCAGGTCGCAAAGAATCGTTATGCCTCCGAGCAGTACCACGATTTCATTGGCTTCCAAGTCTCCAAGCCCCTGCTGGAGCGGGTCTTTCCTGTTGTGTACGGAATGGAGTTGAAGGACGTGCTTGCCCATGAGGATCTGGCCGTGGGTTCGTATCGATTCGCGGTTAGCCGCTTAATTCCGCGTATGACCGAGGTTGCGCTGCAGACCCATAAGAAGGAACTGATCCGTGAGAGACCAGATTTCGCGAAGAAGAAGTTCCTGTACCGTCTTTCGCGCTCTGAGTACGAGAAGCAGTGGGGTAAGGACTATGAGAAGCCAGGAGTAGGCACACGCATTTTATCAATCCTCCTGCGAGTGGTGCCGAAAATTGGCCCATTCAAGGGATTGGCGTTTAAGACCCCGACTCCGCAGACAGAAGACCTGTATATCAAAAGCATTAACACCACCGTCGATCGATACCGGGCTCTTCTGGAACAAGTGCGCGCCGGCTCACTCGCGCTACCTAATTATGATCTCGATAGCGGTAACCCAACCAAGGCAGCAGAGTATTCACTGACCGACGAGACGTATGCCACCTTGCTGGCCCAGTTGTCTAAGCGGAACTTCGGCCTCACCTCGCCGGAGCTGCGCGATAACATCTTGAAGTTTTACTCCGACCTGTCGGCGCCGATCGACACCAAGAAAAATCAGGCTCAATGGCAAGGCGTGTTGACTGCGCTGGACCAGTTGAAGTCCGCCTCACCTGCTCCGACCGCGACAGGCAGCCAGGCACCGTAATTTTCTCGCGCAATGTACTGACTGGATTTACGGAATGGATGGTGAAGCAATGGACCACGACAGGGGCTCACCGGTTCCTGCAATTCCGGAGCCTGATATTGAATGCGGAGTTGAATCCGATGTTCCGCCGCCGCTATTCCACGTTTCGATACTCCAGGTTTGAACATCCCACGCATCGACGCTGATGAGCGGTGCTGAAAGCAGCAGTTCGTTCCCTTGAGTGGCAGCGAGAACCTCGCGGTTTACGCGATTGGCTTCGGGGGCGGAGAAGGGTACGGTGCGGCGGGTTGCTTTGCCCTCGGCGTCCACCGTCATGGCTAGTGCGCCCTGGTCGTCAGGAGGCAACTCGCCCAGCGCCGCGTATTCGGCGGTGCCGTCCAAGTAGAGATTTAACTCGGGCACGTAGGCCACGGCGTGGTTGAACAACTGCACCGAGTACGCATGCGGGTCCACGTCGCCCGCCGAGCGGGTGCGCATCATGGCAAATTCCGCAGGCACGCCCACGGCGCGCAGCAGGGCCACGATCATCGCCGCCTTGTCCTTGCAGTCGCCAAAGCCGCGGCGCTCTACCGTGGCCAGCGAATACGGCTGGTAGCTGTGCACGCCGAACTCAAACGCAACATACTTGGTGCGGCGCTGCACGCTCTCATACACCGCCTGAACCTTGCCTTGCGAACTCAGGTTGCGCGCCAGAATCTGCGCGGCCAAGGCTTGCAGATTCTCATCCAGCTTCAGGCCCGGCTCCAGCAGATTGCTGTACCAGCGGCCAAACTCTTGGATCGAACCGATGGTGGAAACATGCAGATAAGGGCCGCTGGCGCTGGCTCCGGGCGATAGCGACTCGAACGGCTGCGCCGCAATGTCGCGCATCTCCCAGATCCGGGTCGTCTCCTCGCCCGCCTGCTGCACCGTGACCGGCGGCAATCCGTGCTCGATTGCATACAGCTTCATCGTGCTGGGGGCGATCAGAACTCGCCGACGCAGCCGGGTTGCAAGCCCGTCGCGGAACAGATCGATGCGCGCATAATAGCCCGCCCACGGATTAACCTCGGCCGCCGGCAGCAGGTAATAGTCGATCTCGACCAGATCGCCCGGCTGCAGTTGCCCGAAGCGCAGATCGCGCGAGCGCGAGTCGAAGTACATCGACGAGCCCCGCTCCTCGACCGGCTGGTCGGCCGAAACCGTCGCTGCCGCCTCGCCGCCATCGCGCCGTAGCACCCGCGCCCGCACGATGCCCAGCGTCTCGCTCATGGCCGCATACATCACCGAGTGGGAGGAAAAACTCCGTGCCCCTGGCTCGGTGTTGATCCGCCAAACCTGCTGTACGTGCGCCGAAGCCAGCCCGTCGCGTCCCGCCGCGTCTTTGCGCAGATGATCGATGCGGATATCGGCCAGGGCCTCGACGTCTCCGGTGGGGTGCTTGGCCGCCTGGGCCGCGCGCCGTGCATCGATGAGAAACTCAGTGTCCTCGGGCAGAGTGTGCGCGCCCGAGAGTTGAAGCTGAACCGGATGAGCGGCAGCAATCTGCATCAGCGCCTCGGCCTCTTGCGCCGTGTCGGCGGCCGGAAGCATCGCCGAAACCGCCGCATTCAGGGCCACCGCGTCTTCTGCTGAACTGCCTTTGGACAACGACTTCAGCTCGCTGACCAGTTGCTTGCGCTGCTCGGAATTACTGCTCGCCAGATACTGCGACTCAAGGCTTTCATACTGGGCGGCGCGATGCGGGTGTGCGGCCAGGGCCGCGGCGGGCCAAAGAGTGAGGAATAGTAATCCGGCGAGTACCTGGTTCCGCTTCACATGTCTCCTGCTGGATAAGCCCTAGGAAGGTATTGAAAGTAACCTTAGCATCGAACCCGCCTCGATTCAGTGCGCGGCGTCACACTACTAGGCCGATATTCTGTGCGGTCCGTCACACTTACAGGCTTGAGATTCAGTGACTTACCTCTCTGGACCTCTTCCCGAGCTGCTCTCGCATCCGAGTGTCCACGTCCTGAATCGAAGGAGCGCCAACGCGGTATCATGCGGATGAATACGGAAGACGAAGATGGCTGAGCGGTTTGCGTTTTCCGGTCTCCGCGAGATCCTTGCCAAGGCAAACGAGGAAAAGTCCGGCGATCAGTTGGCGGGAATTGCGGCGCGTTCCGAGCGTGAGCGCGTGGCCGCCAAGTGCGTGCTGGCCGATCTGCCACTGCGCGAGATTATCGATCAGCCTCTCATCCCGCCGAAACCGACGAGGTGACGCGACTGATTCACGACAGCTGGGACGAAGCTGCCTTCCAGCCCATTTCTACTCTGACGGTCGGCGAGTTTCGCGAATATCTCCTCCATGAAGCGACGGACGAGAGCACGATGAAGTCTCTGCAATGGGGAGTTACGCCCGAGATGGCGGCGGCGGTAACAAAGCTTATGAGCAACCGCGACCTCGTTCTCGCCGCCTCCAGGATTCGCAACGTGACCCGATGCCGCAACACCATGGGTGAGCGCGGCGTGATCGGCATACGGCTCCAGCCAAATCATCCCGCTGACGATCTGACCGGCATCCTGCTCTCGACCGTGGAGGGGCTGTTTTATGGGTGCGGGGATGCCGTCATTGGAGTCAATCCTGCGACTGACTCGGTCGAAACCGTCTCTTCGATTCTGAATGCGCTGACGCGCCTGATCGACACGTTATCAGATTCCAACGCAGGCGTGCTGCCTCGCGCATATCACCACGCAACTGGCAGCACTGGAGCGCGGCACTCCCGTCGATCTGTTGTTCCAGTCCATCGCCGGCACGGAGCTCGCCAATCGCAGCTTTGGAATTTCATTGGCCATGTTGCGAGAAGGGCGTGAGCGAGTACTCGAACAGCATGCACAGCGCAACGTGCCCTGGGCGGGAACGCAGGTGATGTACTTCGAAACCGGCCAGGGCAGCGCGCTTTCGGCCGGGGCGCATCACGGGGTCGACCAGCTCACGCTGGAGGCGCGCGCCTACGGCGTAGCCCGCGCATTCGACCCGTTCCTGGTCAACACCGTGGTCGGCTTCATCGGGCCGGAATACCTCTATGACGAGCGGCAGATCATCCGTGCCGGCCTGGAGGACCACTTCATGGGCAAACTGCTGGGCCTGCCCATGGGCTGCGATGTCTGCTACACCAACCACGCCAACGCCGACCAGAATTCCGCCGACAACCTGATGCTGCTTTTGGCCGCCGCCGGCTGCAATTACTTCATGGGCGTACCCTGTTCCGACGATGTCATGCTCAACTACCAATCCACCAGCTTATCACGACGCGCTGGCGGTTCGCAAGCTGTTCAATTCTGCGTCCGGCTCCGGAGTTTCTGGCCTGGCTGCAGCAGATGGGAATCTACCGCGGCCTGGAGCCTGCCGCACGGACCGAGGATATCCATCGGCAATTCGTAAGCGGCATCGAATTGGCCCTGAAAGGTACGTCGCCACAATGCCGTCTGACCCTGAGATTATCCCCCCGAGATTGTCCATAAAGACGCGGATTGGCAGGAGCTTGAGAACAGAATCCGCGAACGAACACCGGCGCGGTTGATGGAGGGACGCTCCGGCGCATCGTACCGCACGGCAACCCAGCTTCAGTTGCGGGCCGACCACGCTGCAGCGCGAGATGCGGTGCAAGACGAACTCGACCTGAGCGCAAACTTTGGCCAGGAATTCATCGAGCGCTGGCGAATCTTCGAAGTTTCAACCCGAGCCACGTCGAAGTCTGAGTATTTGCTGCGTCCCGACCTGGGACGAACTTTCGACGTGACAGCGCGCTCTGCGATTCGAGAGCAATGCCCACACTCCCCGGATCTGCAGATCGTCATTGGCGATGGGCTTTCGGTGAGAGCGGTTTCCGCCCAGGTTCCCGGGCTGTTGCCGCTGCTGTTCGAAGGGGCAGGCGAACGCGGCTGGTCGGTGGGCCGTCCCTTTGTGGTTCGGCACTGCCGCGTCGGTGTTATGAACGAAATTGGTGAGCTGTTGGCTCCCGCCGCCGTAGTGCTGCTCATCGGCGAGCGTCCAGGACTGGCAACTGCCGAGAGCCTCTCCGCCTATCTTGCCTACCGCCCGCGGAACGGCCACACTGACGCCAACCGAAATCTCGTTTCCAACATCCGAAAGAGTGGCGTGCCACTCGTGGGGGCTGCCGCGCGAATCCTCAACTTGATTCAAGCCATGTTGAAGGAGTGCACCAGCGGAGTACATCTGAAGGAAGAATACGCCTTCCGCCCGATTCTTGAATGAGCGTGGTGAGCAATCCTGCTCAGACGGATGCCCGATGGAGCGCTAACGTCGCGCTACGCCTCTAGCCGAATCGCCGAGAGGCCTCAAGGCTGTTCACCGCATTGCGGGACGGAGCCACAGTGAAGCGAACTGCACCAATTCGAGTTGGTTCCTTCCTTCTGTGGGCTGCTTGCGGAATCTTTTGCCAGAATCCTCCCGCAACTGACCTGCTCCGGGGATCAGAGAGCCCGAATGCACCCGAGATGCAGCGCCGGGAAATGCGTGCACTTCCCGACGCTCCGGAGCCGGTAGGACCTCCGACAGGAGCAGCCAGGTTCCACAGCTTCGTCGATGAAGTCGGCTCACCTTTGAGACTTGGCGCGGGAATGCAGCCCAGCTCCCTCTCTCTTTTTCATTCGGCGCCTATTCAGAAAGAGTCCGGCGCCAGCGCTTTTCTGGACAAGTACCTGCATCCGCCGTCGCCAAAGCCGGACCAGCTTCAATCGCTTTCACCCGGAGGCAGCTTTGTGAGCCGGACCTGCTACTCCGCTTCGAGCGTTTTTTTCACCCGCGACGACTCTGGAAAGGTAAGGCTGAACACTTCGTATTTGCTCGGGGTGCTGACTTCGGCCGCGGTTCACACCGCTTCCCGTCCATATTGGGCGCGCTCCACTTCGGCGACTTTCGACAATTTTGGTTCATCGATTGGCGGCGACGCCGGGGTCAATGTCTTCCATGAGTTCGAGCCGGGCATCCGTCATATTGTGAGGGGCCACATTCCGGGGTTCGTCTCTAAAATCCAGGAGCGCCTCACCCAAGGCCGCACCCAGAGAGACGCATACACTCCTGCACGATAACGTGGGTCTTCGCTCCAGGGGCTTAGAGAACGCACGACTTGCGCAACAGCCACAGATTGCATTTGAAGATGAACGAACTGGTTTCCCCGTCGGGCACAATCGGCGCCAGTTCGCACCTCAGCCAATCGGCAATGGACGCTTCCGTTTCATCTCCGCATTGAATGGCGTCCAGAGTGTTGCTGCGGGTCAGCAGATAGGCTATAAACTCTTCGCGCGAAAACTGCACCAAGTGGCTGAATGAGGAGCGATGCGCGACCGTAAACCCACCCTCGGCAGCCTTGCGTTCGTCGATATCTCTCATGCCGCGCCGGGGCGGTGGAAATCGCTTTGCAAAGCGTGTGCGCATCCAGGGCTTGCAGGCAGCCACACCCTGCAAATGGGCGGTGAAGTGGTCGTTGTAAACCGCCAGCAAGCCCGCCGGGGCCAGCACTCTTTGGCACTGGGCAAAAAAGCGATCCTGGTCAAACCAATGCAGCGCCGATCCGGCCGAGACCAGATCGAATTCTCCCGGCCCGAAATCGAGCCGCTCGGCAACCCCAAGCTGATAGGCGATATTCGGATGCAGTGACGCGTGCTTCAACATCCCCTCGGAAGGGTCGATGGCGGCCACGTGATCGGCGATGCCCGCCAGCGCAATCGAGGACTGTCCCGTCCCGCAGCCAACGTCAAGTGCCCTCCGGAAGCGCGCAACCACGGCAAATTTGCGGAGCCGCTCCACCGCCTCATCGTGGAAGAATGGGCGCACCTCCGTATAGCGCGCCGCGACCTCTGCGCTGCTGAAATAGTTGGGAAGAGCCGCCGACGGCGAATGCGGCTTTACGCCTGGCTGGCTTGTGGTCAGAGCGGACATAACAGAGTCTTATCACATCGTCGTCTTGCCACGTCATTGTCTTATGACATCGTTCCGTACCGGGGCCACATTGGGGTGAGCCATTTCTCGCCCGAGGTGAGGAATTTTCCCGCTTTCTCTCTTTCCTGCTCCAGAAAGCGACCTGATCGCCAGTATCGGAAACGCCTGATTGCAGGTAAGTTGTCCCGAAGATTCCCAACCCAGCACAAGTTGGCCCTCGGCTTGCATCTACAGCTCGCAGGCTAACTGGGCCGATTCAAGGGAGCTTGCAGAATGGATCACTCGTGCGCGTCGAGCGCTGCTTCCGACGTTAAGCTTGCGCCTCAAACGGTCGCCGAGGCGCCCAAGAAAATCAAGATCGGAGTCGTGGCCCGGCACTTCGGCATCTCCGTAGACCTGCTTCGTCTCTATGAGCGCGAGGGACTGCTGATCCCTTTGAAGTCGCCCAAGGGCACGCGATACTTCACCGAACTCGATTACCCCTGGATTGCCACCGTGCTGCGCCTGGTCCGCGAGGCGCGCATGAACTTCGTCGGCATCCGGCACCTCCTGGCACTGCTTCCCTGCTGGGAAATTCGCGGCTGCGGCGACAGCCGCAAGCACGAATGCAACGCCACAGCCGGGGCCAGCGCGCCTTGCTGGACGCTACAAACCTGCTGCAGCCCTGAAGATTGTTACAACTGTCCGGTCTATCGCTCAGCATCCCAGTGCAAGAACCTCAAAGCGTTCGTCGTCAACGTCCCCGCCTGATCGCACAGCTCCGGTCCTCGAAATCGCGTCTTCTAAATCCAAATGTGAAGAAAAAAGGCCCCGAATGGGGCCTTGCTAGTTTCTCCGCAACCGCGTCAGTGACTGCGCGACGCGTCTGAATCCGATTCCTGACCAAAGCGCATCATGTTGTGGCGGACGTCGGCTCCGCTCACCCAGAAGATCACATCCTCGGCGATGTTGGTCGCATGATCGGCGATGCGTTCCAGGCTCCGGGTAATCAGCAGAACATCCAGATAGGCGCGCACCTTCTCCGGATTATCCTTCATCTGCCCTACCAGGTTCACGAATGCCTCATCCTTCATGCGATCCACAATGTTGTCCATCGCCAGCACTGCCTGTGCAACCTCGGTCTTGCCGGACAGGAAGGATTCCAGCGCCCGCCGCACCATGGAGGAAACAGCTGTGGTCATGCGCGCGATATCGACCGGAACCTCGATCTCGGTTTCCTGGGCAAGGTCAAGCGACCGTTGCGCGATATTGACCGCCAGATCGCCCACCCGCTCCAGATCGTGATTGATCTTCAGAACCGCCAACACGAATCGCAGATCCGTGGCCATGGGCTGCTGCATGGCGAGCAGGTCGACTGCCATTTCATCAATGAGCCGCTCGCTCTGGTTGATCGCCTTTTCCCGCTCGAAGACCTGCTGAACCAACCGCGGGTCGCGTTTGCGGTAAGCATCCGCCGATAGTTCTATGGCAGCTTCAGCCATTCCGCCCATCTCGAGCAATCGTTCCTTCAGTTCGTCCAATCCATGCTGAAAGCGGCTTCGCGTCATCCAAACCTGCCCGTGATGTAGTCTTCCGTACGTTTGTCGGAAGGTGTGGTGAAAATCTTTTCCGTCTTATCGTATTCGATCAGCTTGCCCATCAAAAAGAAGCCGGTATAATCGGCGACCCGCGCCGCCTGCTGCATATTATGAGTGACAATCACCACCGTGTACTGG
Organism: uncultured Acidobacteriota bacterium; assembly: GCA_963838135.1. GTDB lineage: Bacteria > Acidobacteriota > Terriglobia > Terriglobales > Acidobacteriaceae > TOLSYN. Next base: position 1,397,595 of record CAWIPV010000001.1, read on the forward strand.
GCTTTCAGTTGAAAGATCAGTTCCTCGATCTTTCCCGTCGCAATCGGATCCAGCGCGCTGCACGGCTCGTCCATTAAAAGCAGCTCGGGCTGCACCGCCAGGGCGCGCGCGATGCACAGCCGCTGCTGCTGTCCGCCGGAGAGCGAGGAGCCGGATTTCTTCTTCAGCACGTCTTTCACTTCATCCCAAAGTGCCGCCATGCGCAGCGAGTGTTCCACCGACTGGTCCAACTCGCGCCGCTTATTGTAGCCGTTCAGCCTCAGCCCGGCAGCTACATTGTCGTAGATCGACATGGTCGGAAACGGATTGGGCTTCTGGAAGACCATGCCGATGCGGCGGCGTACGTCCACAGCATCCTGACCGGTCGCGTAGATATCCATGTCGCCGACCTGTACCGAACCTGTCAGCCGCGCCTCAGGCACGATTTCATGCATCCGGTTCAAACAGCGAATGAATGTAGACTTGCCGCACCCTGACGGTCCGATTACGGCCGTCACTGCGTTGGCGCGCACCTTGATATCGATTTCCCTCAGAACCTGCGCCTTGCCAAACCAGGCGTTCAGATCCTTCACTTCAATTCCAACACCCATCGGATGGAGGCTCTCCTTAGAGCTAAGCGTTGCTCATGTTTCCGCGGCTGGTCACAAACCGAACTGCGGAGACCGCGACAACGATCAAGACGATCAGTATTAAGGCTCCTGCCCAGGCCTGGCGATGCCATTCGGCAAAGGGCGAAATGGCGTACGCAAAAATCTGCAAGGGCAAAGCCGCAGTGGGTTGGTTCGGGTTCAGATTCCAGAACTGATTTCCGAATGCGGTGAACAGCAGCGGAGCGGTTTCTCCCGCCACGCGCGCAAATGCCAGCATGGCGCCGGTAATTACTCCCTTGGACGCGGTGCGCAAAGTCACCTGCAGCGTGGTGCGCCACTGTGGAATGCCAAGCCCGAGCGCGGCTTCGCGGATCGTGTTCGGCACCATCCGCAGCATCTCCTCGGTGGTGCGCGCAATCGTGGGAATCATCATGATGCCCAGCGCCACACCGCCCGAAAGCGCCGAGAAATGCTGCTGCGGCAGCACCACCAGCGCATACACCGCAATGCCCACCACAATCGAGGGAACGCCGTTCAAAACATCGGCCGTGAAGCGCACAAACGTGACATACCGTCCGTGTCCGAACTCCGCCATGTAAACCCCGGCGCCAATCCCGAGCGGTACACCGATCAGCGAGCCGAGGCCGAGAATCATCGTCGAACCAAGGATGGCGTTGGCCATCCCGCCGCCGGCCTCGCCTACCGGGCGCGGCGTATGGGTGAGAAAGGCCCAGTTGATGGAACCGATCCCCTTGTACACCAAGTAGCCAAAAATCAATCCCAACGGCGCCAGCACCAGGACCGAGGCCAACCCGGCTAGGCCGAGGAAACACAGATTGCTGAGGCGGCGCCAAATACTGAGCCGACGCATCGCGTTAGGCATTGGACCTCGCAGAGTGCCCGCGAGTAATCGACCAGACCAGCAGACGCGCACAGGCATTCACAATCACGGTCACAATCAGCAGAACCAACCCGATCTCCACCAGCGCGCTCAGGTACAGGTCGTCGGCGGCTTCAGAGAACTCGTTGGCAATCACCGAAGCCATCGTATAGCCGGGAGCAAACAGCGACTTGGCAATCTCGGGACGATTGCCGATCAGCATCGTCACCGCCATCGTCTCGCCAATCGCACGGCCCAACCCCAAGATGATCCCACCCATAATGCCTACCCGGGCGTTGCGCAACACTGCCATCCGCACCATCTCCCAGCGCGTTGCGCCCAGGGCCAGCACGGCTTCGCGCTGGCTCTGCGGCACCGCTATCAGCACCTCGCGCGTGATCGAGGCGATAATGGGAATAATCATGATGGCCAGGATGATGCCGGCGGCCAGCATGCCGATGCCGTAGGCCGGACCGCTAAACAAAGTCGACCAGCCGAAATACTTACTCAGCCAGGGCTGCACATAATTGCGCAGGATTGGCGCCAGAACGAAGATTCCCCATAGACCGTAGATCACCGAAGGAATCGCCGCCAGCAGTTCCACGATGAACGAGATGATGCCGCGCAAATATCGCGGGCACAACTCGGTCACAAAGACGGCAACTCCCACCGCCAAAGGAACCGCCAGAACCAGCGCTACCAGCGAAGACACCAACGTCCCATAGACGAATGGCAATGCGCCGAAGTCGCCCGCCACCGGGTCCCAGGTGCTACCGGTAAAAAAGCTGAAGCCGAATTTTGCAATGGAGAGCTTCGAGCGCGAAGTCAGCTCATAAAAGAACAAAACCATGACCGCGATGATGGAAAGCGAGCAGACCAACAATGAGTAGCGGAATACCACGTCCACATACTTGCTGACCTTGCTGGAATGCAGTTCGATGCGCGGAGCGGCCGAAGCCATCGCCAGAGTTGGCTCGGTCTCGACACTCTGCACTCCCGAAGCCGGCTTCTCAAAGCGCAGCATGGGACGGAACCCGAAATTCGGACTATGACTCACTCATTGACGCTATCAGAACATTGTTAACAGGAGATGAATGCGGCGGAGTTGGAGGTTGCTCGCAGATGCGGGCGCATCCACGCAAACTGCTCGTAAATAAGCTCAAATCCCGCGGGGCGCTGCGGTGAATCGCCGCGCCCCGCAGGCCTTTGGTTAGTGGATCGTGCCGATCGTGGCCTGCACTTTCCTGACCACTTCCTTCGGCAGCGGAGCGTAAGTCAGCTCGGTGGTTTCGCGCTCACCATCCTTCAGCATCCAGACCAGGAAGTCATGCAAAACCTTGCCTTTGCTCGCGTCCTTGGACTGCTGCGGAATCAGCAGCCAGGTGAAGCTCGCAATCGGGTAGGCGTTTTTGCCATCCGGGTTGGTGATCGAAACACGATAGTCGTCCGGCATATTGGCGGCAGCAGCGGCGGCAGCGGCGGTAATCGATTCCAGCGTTGCCTTCACGAAGTTGCCGCCCTTATTGCGAACCACGCCGTAGCTGATATTGTTCTGCACGGCGTAGATCAGCTCAATGTAGCCGATCGAGCCTTCAATCTGGCTGATCGTTCCCGCGACGCCCTCGTTGCCCTTGCCGCCGAGACCAACCGGCCACTTCACGCTCGTACCTTTGCCCACCGAAGAGTTCCAGTCCGGACTTACCTTGGCGAGGTAGTCGGTGAAGACGTAAGTGGTGCCCGAACCATCCGAGCGGTGGACAACTGTGATGTCCTGGTTAGGAAACTTCACCCCAGGATTGATCTTGGCGATCGCCGGATCGCTCCATTTGTTGATCTTGCCCAGAAAGATGCCTGCCAGAAGCTCAGGGGTAAACTTCAACTCCTGCTTCACCCCTGCAATGTTATAGGCCGGAACCACGGCGCCGAGCACGGTGGGAATGTGCAGAATCTTGGTCGGGCACTGCGCGAGTTGTTCACTCGTCATCGGACCATCGGTAGCACCGAAATCAACCGTGCCTGCGGTCACTTGACGAATCCCCGCGCCTGAACCCAGCGACTGATAATTGATCTGCACTCCGGGATGAGAAGTGCTGTACTGCGTGAACCACTTCTGATAAATCGGATTCGGAAAGGTGGCGCCCGCGCCGTTCAACGACTGCGCGGAAGCGGTAACGCACAATACCAGCGCGCACATCATCAGCTTCAAAGTACGAGTCACAGTTTAATTCCTCCAGGGGTCTCTCTAGCGAGTATCAGTGCTGGAACATTACTGCACCGTTAAGGCAATGTGAATTTCCGGTAACAGAAAGGTGTGGATTGCATTCGGCGGGATGCCGCGGTCAAGACTTGTTTTTTACGTGATCGAGAAAGAGCTGCTCCACCGGACGATCATAGGCGCGCAGCACATGGCGAACCGTCCGCCCGCTGACCAGATGACAAACTTCTTCCGCCATGTTCTTCACATGGTCGCCGGCGCGCTCGATTTCCTGCGCCATAAACAGAACATGAAAGCTGTCGAATCGCCGCGGCCCCTCGGCCGGCTCCAGGTGCCGGAATGTAATGACGTTGCGAAGCCGGTCGATTTCCGTGTCGGCCCGGAGCACATTCACCGCTTTGTCCAGCGAACGGGTGCGAAAGGCGACTTCGATGTCGGCCAACATTCGCTCCAAGTGCGAGGTCATCACGGTAAGGTCGCGCACATCGTCGTGATCGATATGAGAGGCAACGGCTTCGGCCCGATTGACGAAACTCAGTAGAAGATCGCCGATACGCTCTAGGGAAATTCCAAACTTCATGCACGCCAGCAGGGTTCTGGCTTCATCTTCGGGAACGCGCGTGATCGTCGTGGTGACAAGGTCGTCGATGTCGCGATCCAGCGAATCCAACTCGCGTTCACGCTCCCGAACCTCTTCCAGCAACGCCTTGGAAAATGTGGCGATCCCCTCCGCGGCAGCGGTCGAGGCGCGGTGCGCCACACGAAATGCATCGAGTGTAAGCTCCAGCAGATGCGATCCGGCACTCGGTAACACGTTCGGTTCGCCCACGGCGGCAGCTCCTGCACAGAAAGGAATACGAGAATGTCGAGAAAACACCTTTGCCGTCCAGCCTCGGACGCGCATCCGGTCGGCATCTCAGGCTTTCGAACCACTCAGTTTAATCTTAAGAACACTGGATTTCAATCGCATTTGCGGGATGTAAATATTGCATGAATCCCTCGCCCTGAATCCCTCAGCCTACGTTAAACCGAACCCATGCGCGCCTCTGGAATGGAAAAGACAAAGGTGCAGCCGTGGTTCAATTCGCTCACTGCGGTAATAATGCCGCCGTGAGCGAGGATGATGTGCTTGGCAATGGCCAGTCCCAGGCCGGTGCCTCCGCTTTCACGAGACCGGGCTTTGTCTACCCGGTAGAAGCGCTCGAAGAGGCGCGGCAGATGTTCACTGGCAATTCCAGGACCAAAATCCCGCACATAGAACTGTACGAACCCTTCCACGTCGTGCGCACCAATCAGGATTCGCTCGCCTTGGGATGCGTACTTATTTGCGTTGTCGATCAGGTTGGAGAAAACCTGGAAGACGGCGTCGCGGTCAGCCGAAACCATCTTCAGTGCCTCATTCACCACGTCCAGCGTCATCTCGGAATCGGAACGATGATCGTTAAAATAGTCCGAGGCATCTTTCAGCAGTTCGGCGGCCGAAACCGGGCGCAACTGCAGTTTCTTATCCCCTGACTCCACCCGGGCAAGCACCAGCAGATCTTCGGTCAGCCGCGTCATACGCGAGGCATTCTTGCGGATGATCTCCAGGAAATCGCGCTGTGTCTCCTCCGTGTTCACGCCGTCCAGCAGCGTTTCGGCATATCCCTGGATGGAAGTCAGCGGCGTGCGTAGCTCGTGCGAGACATTGGCAATGAAATCGCGCCGCGTCTTCTCCGTGCTTTCAACTTCGGTCAGGTCATGCAGTACTGCCACTAATCCGCCGGAAGGCATGGGCGCAACCGTGGCCGCAAAAACTCGCCCAGGAACAAAGCTATTAACCCGCGCCGTAACCAGCTTGCGATGTAGCGCCGCCTCCTGCACGGTGGCCAGAAAAATCGGATCGCGCACCGTCTGTACCACCGGTTGGCCCAGGCGGACCCCGGTCGGTGTCAGCATCTCCATGCGCCGGTTCGCCCACTGCGCGCTTCCGTCGCGCGAGATCGCAATCACCGGCTCCTGCATACTGTTCAGCACCGCTTCCAGTTCGCTGCGGCTGTCCTCCACCTCCTGGAAGCTGGTTTGCAGCTTGCGCGCGGTGGCGTCCAGGGCGGTCGCAACCCGGCCGATTTCGTCATTCTGGTATTCGGACAATCGGGCCGAGAAATCGCCTTCCGCGATCTTTCCGGCAAAGTCCAGGATTCGGTCCAGCCGTGCGCTCATGCTTCTCGATGCCCAGGCCGCCAGCACGATCGCGATGAAACAGGCGAGGGCAGAGGCAAACAGCAGCGAGCGCCACACCTTCTTATTGGCCTCCACAATGGCGTTTAGCGGAACCGCGAGCCGAACCGCGCCGCCGCGAACCGGCTGCGCCAAATACAGCATTTCCACTCCCAGAGTGTGGCTGCGCCGGATGTCAATGCCAACGTGCCCGGCCAACGCCGCTTGAAACTCCGGACGGCGCGCGTGATTCTCCATGTTCTCCGGAATCGCGGCGCTGTCGGCCAGCACCTGTCCCTGGCTATCGATCACCGTAGCGCGTGTCCCCGATGCCTCGGCGATCTGGGCGGCAAGTTTTCCTAGATCATCATGTGAAGTGGGAGTGGCGGCGGCAACCTGCAACGCAAACATCGCGGTCTTCTGCCGGAGATTGCCTTCGATCTGCTGCCGCAGAGAGCCTTGCCAAGCGTGGGTAATGGCAATATCCAACGTCAACGTTGCTGCGGCAATAACCAAGCCAAATACAAGAACTAGCTTGAAGAAGATCCGGCTCTTCACTTCAACGCCTCAAACCTATATCCCGCTCCCCGCACGGTGCGCAGATACTGCGGCTCCTCGGCATCCTTCTCGATCTTTTCCCGGATGCGCCGCACATAAACATCCACTGAGCGCGGCGTAACGTAGGCCGTGTCGCGCCAGACGGCGTCGAGCAGTTGATCGCGGGTAAAGACCCGGCCCGGATGCCGAGCCATGTATTCCAGCAGCCGGAACTCGGTCGCCGTGGTCGCCACCTGCTTACCGCGTACCTGCAGGGTCATCGCGCCGCTATCGATTTCGATGTCGCCAATGATGATAATCTCTGGAGCCATTGGCCGCTCGAAGCGCCGCAGCACCGCTTTGACGCGCGCAATCAGCTCCCGCGGACTGAACGGCTTGCCCACATAATCATCGGCGCCAAGTTCCAATCCCAGCACCCGGTCGCTCTCGCTGCTCTTGGCCGTCAGAAAGATCACCGGCGTCATCGCAATCGCCTGATCCTGCCGGATGCGGCGGCAGAGCTCGAATCCGTCGCCCCCAGGAATCATGATGTCGAGCAGAAACAGCGCTGGCTTTTCGCGCACCGCCTCCTGAATCACAAGCTGGGCTGCGCCGAAGATGCGGACGTTGAAGCTGGCAGCTTCCAGATGGTGCTTCAACAGGCGCGCAATGTCAGCTTCATCTTCCACGACATAAATTAGGGGTTTCATTGTCTTTATTGTATGCAGGTACCGCGGCGACGGGAACTCCCAATGAATTGTTTTCACCGCACTGTAACATTTGCACAGAGGCTCCTACGAAGCCGGACCGCCTGCTTTCTGTATAGCAAAGGGGAGAGCCCTTGGGCTCTCCCCACGCAAAGCCGCGCAAGTTCTTAGTGGAAAGGATTGATGTACGAGCTCCAGCCGCGGGTAAGGTAGTCAGAGAGCGTCAGCCCCGCCAGCAGCATCAGGAAGAAGAGCGCCGCAACCACTGCAACCTTGGTCAGCGCGGTGGAGTAGCGCAACTCCATGAAGAACAGTAGCACCAGCAGTGCTTTCACGGTCGCAATCGTCAGCGCAACAATGGCGTTGAAGGGGCCAAGCTCCAGCGTCGCAGCGAACACGGTAAGCGCGGTCAGCGCCAGCAGAGCGGCCCATACCGCAACAAACGTCTTGACGCTAGGATGTGCGTGCTCCGTCATTTCTTTCTCTCCTACCCGGCAATTAACCGTTGTGGTGATGGCTAATCAGATAGAGCAGCGGGAAAAGGTAGATCCAGATCAAGTCGACAAAATGCCAGTACAGCCCCACCAACTCCACCGGTGAGTGATACTCGGCGCTGAATCGTCCCTTGCCGTTTGCAATCAGCAGCCAGGTCAGCAGTCCCGCGCCGATCACCATATGCAGCGCGTGCATTCCAGTCATCGCAAAGTACAGCGAGAAGAAGATTGAAACCTGCCGCGGATCGTAGTTGCCCGTGTGCTCGAAGTGAAAGCTATCCCCCGGAACCTCATGGTGAACCCAGTGTCCGTGATATTCCACGGCCTTGATGCCCAGGAAGCCGAAGCCCAGCAGCAGCGTCAGCAAAAGAAAGATTGCCGTCAGTTTGCGATTGCCCAGCTTCGCCGAGTGCACCGCCATCACCATGGTCAGCGACGAACAAATCAGCACCGCCGTGTTGGCTGCGCCCAGTTGAATCTCCATTGTCCGGCTGCCCGCAACCCAGGCGTTGTAGTACGAGAGCCGGTAAATCAGATACGCGGCAAACATGCCGCCAAAGAACATGATCTCCGTGACCAGGAAGAGCCACATGCCAAACATGGAGGTCGCCTTTTGCTGCTCCAGGTCGGCAAAGTGATGTTTCAGGTTGTGTACCGCAAGCTCGCTATCCGGCAACTTCAACCCCCTTGTTAGCCTCATTCCCAGGCGCGTCGATCTCGTCGTAGTTATAAGCCTCCCAGGTCACTACCGGCGTCTCGTCGAAATTGAACGTCGTTGGCGGAGATGAGGTCATCCACTCCAGTCCCGCCGCGCGATAGGGATTGGGTCCCGCATCCTTGCCGTATTGCAGGCTCCAGACGAAGTAAATCATCGGCAGCACAAAGCCCACCGCCAGAATCGAAGCCCCCGCCGTCGACAGCACATTCAGCACCTGGAACTCCGGCGGATAGGCGTGCGAGCGGCGCGGCATCCCCATGTAACCCATCAGAAACTGCGGGAAGAAGGTGAGGTTGAAGCCGATGAAGACCAGCACCGCGCTCAGCTTGGCAAACGACTCGGGATACATCTTGCCCGTCATCTTCGGCCACCAGAAATGCAGCCCGCCCATGAATGCCGTGACCATGCCGCCCACCATGACGTAATGGAAGTGCGCCACCACAAAGTAAGTGTCGGTCACATGCAGATCGATTGCTACCGCGGCAAGAAACACTCCGGTCAGTCCGCCGATGGTGAACAATCCGATAAAGGCAAACATATAGAGCAGCGGCGTCTCAAAGGTGATCGATCCCTTGTAGAGCGTAGCCGTCCAGTTAAACACCTTCACTGCCGAAGGAATGGCCACAAAGAAACTCAACATCGAGAAGATCAGCGCGGCATAGGTCGAAATCCCCGCCACGAACATGTGGTGAGCCCACACCAGGAATCCGAGCACCGCGATCGCAATCGACGACATGGCGATGAAGTCATAACCAAACGGGCGCTTCCTGGTGAAGCACGCAAGTACCTCGCTCACAACTCCCATGCCCGGCAGAATCATGATGTACACCGCAGGGTGCGAATAGAACCAGAACAGATGTTGAAAGAGCAGAGGGTCGCCGCCCAGCCGCGCATCGAAAATGCCGATGTGAAAGACCCGCTCCAACGCCACCAGCACCAGCGTGATCGCCAGCACCGGCGTACCCAGCACCATAATCACCGAAGCCGCGTAGTTGGCCCAGATGAACAGTGGCAACCGCCGCCACGTCAGCCCCGGCGCGCGCATACGATGCACGGTGACAACAATGTTCAAGCCGGTAAAGATCGACGAGAAGCCGACAACAAACACTCCCAGCGCCGCCGTCACCACATTCGTATTCGAGTAAGTAGTCGAGTACGGTGTATAGAAGGTCCAGCCTGTATCCACGCCTCCGGTCAGGATTGCATAGCAGATCAAACAAGCCCCGGTCATGTAGAGATACCAGCTCGCCAGGTTCAACTTCGGGAAAGCCAAATCCTTGGCGCCGATCATCATCGGAACCAGGAAGTTACCCAACACCGCCGGCACCGACGGAATCAGAAAGAGAAAGATCATCACGATGCCGTGCATGGTGAACAGTTTGTTATAGGTGTCGGCCAACACCAGGTCGCCAACCGGGGTCAGCAACTCCAGGCGGATCAGCATCGCGAAGAATCCGCCCAGGAAGAAGAACACCGTGATCGAGCCGAGATACAGCAGCGCAATCCGCTTGTGGTCGGTGGTCAGCAACCACGACTTGATCCCATAATCCGCGTTCAGGTAATTCGTCTTCGCTACCTTGGAATGGCTCGATGTTTCCATGATTCACCCTTTACTGCCTTGCCGCTGGCGCCACCGGCGTCGCTTGCGTTGCTTTCGTCGCCGGAGCGGCCGTCTTATCGCTCTTGGCCGCCGATGCTTCAGGCTTGGGAGCAACAGGATAGTTTCCCGAGTCCGGGTCGCTGACCGGCATCGGCAGGTTTGCCGAGCCATTGCCCAATGCCTTCACGTAGGCAACCAGTCCGATCACTTCTTCTTCGCTCAACAGGCCCTCGAAGGTCGGCATGATGTTCTTAAATCCGCTTACGATCTTCACACCCGGATTCAGGATCGACTCGCGCACATAACTTTCGTCGGCGTTAATCGTGCGTCCGTCGTCCAGCAGCACCGGCCTGCCGAAGATCCCGATCAGGTTGGGCCCGCGTCCGCCCGCATCGGCACGATGGCACATCGAGCAGCCGTATTGCTGAAAGCTCTTTTCTCCCGCCGAGGCAAGCGATCCGTCTACGCCACCCGAGGCCCAGCGGTCGTAGTCGGCCGGCTCCATCACGATCACTTCGCCCACCATCCCCGAGTGCTGCGTACCGCAATACTCCGCGCAGAACAAGTGATACCGCCCTGCTACCGTGGCATGGAACCAGGTGGAGGTATAGCGCCCCGGCAACACATCGGCTTTGATGCGGAAGACCGGAACGTAGAAGCTGTGAATCACATCCTGCGAGGTCATGATCATGCGCACGTCGCGCCCTAGCGGAACGTGCAGTTGATTGATCTCGCGCTGCCCCTCCGGGTGCTCGAACTTCCACATCCATTGCTTGCCGACGCAGTAAATCTCCATCGCCCCCTTGGGCGGACGCGTCTGTATAAAAAAGATCACCGAAGACCATACAAAAATGATCATCACGATGCCCAGAGGAATGCCCGTCCACATCAACTCCAGGGCCGTCGAGCCGTGTATCTGGGTCGCCTGCGGACTGCGCTCCTTACGGTAACGAACCGAAAAATACAGGATCAGCGCTGAGATCAGACAGGTGAAAAAGGCCGCAATCGCCACCAGGGCGAAGTACAGTGCGTCAACGTGCCCGGCCATGGTGCTGGCGCGTTCCGGAAAGAGTGGCAGATTAGACCACATATCGATTTATGCCCGTCCTGTTCCGATACTTTGTTCTTGCTTCTCTTTGCGAAACAGCAGTATGAGAAAGCTGCCCAGAACGATCACCGTTGTCACCCCGCCAAGCCGCACGATGTTGGTGATCGTCGCGCCGTAATGCCCGGTGCGCGGGTCGTAGTGATAGCAGTACAGCAGCACCTGGTCGGCCAGCGACCCGATGCGGTTCTGCGAAGCCTCGACGATGCCCAGCCGTAAATCCTTGGCTGAATACTCTACGCCGTAGTAGTACTGCGCGATCTTGCCCTCGGGCGTAATCAAAAGAATGCCGGCCGCATGAGCAAATTGATCCAGCTTGGCGTCATAGCGGTAATGCCAGCCCACTGCGTCTGCCAGCGTTGCAATCTGCGTCTGCTCACCGGTTAGGAAGTGCCAGCCCTTGCCCGCATCGGCATTGCCCAGCCTCTTCAGGTACATCTGTTTCTTGTTGGCCGCCAACTGTGGAGTCTCGCGCGGATCGATGCTCACCGTAACCACTTCAAATTGATTGCCCGGTACAAATTGGATCACCTTCAGCGCCGCCGTCAGCCCATTCAAAACTTCCGTGCACAGCATCGGGCACTCGTAGTAAACAAGGTTCAATATCACCGGACGGCCGGCATGAAAGTAGTCGCCCAGCATGACCGTCTTTCCCTGCTCATCCTTGAACGTAAGATTCAGCGGCACCTGCTCGTTCAGCCGCTGGTCGATGCCCACGCCCTCCAGTCCCGGAGGCGCAACCGTCTTGGTCTCCGGCTTGGTAAAGTATTGCGCGCTTGCACTGCCGCTCAACGCACTGCCGCACAGCGCTGCAGCCAACGCCAGTCTTGTCGCCATCCTTCGAATTGTGGAGCACCCCAGCATCATCTTCTGTCCCCGCCTTGTTTTCCTGCGACGCTTCCCTGCGACGCTTCCCTGCGACGTTGTCGCCGTCCTGCCTACTTTGCCGCCGCCGAATTCCCGGCCTCGCCGCCAACGCTCTCGCTCTGCGGCGCCGCCGCATCGGCCGCTAAACTTTCATTCGCGTACTGCCGTCCCGTGCCCGGATAGTTCGGCAATGCCGCCATCGCGCCCGCACGCACCGGAAGCCGCATGACTACTGCTTTCATCGCCTGCTCAATCGGCAGATGCATGTTCCCTTGCGCGTCCTGCCATGGCTTGGCCGTCAGCACGGCTGCTTCCTCCAACAGAAGCTTCGTCATCTCGCCCTGGTCGCCGATCGGGCCGCGGATATGGCGAAGCAAGCGCGGCTGAGGAAATTGCTCAGTGTTGATGTCCGCCGTATTCTGCAAGATCTCGGCGCGCGGCGTAACCGTCTTCGATGCCAGCGGGCTCACCTCCGGATCGTGCCTTTCGGCGGCCCTGGTCATACCCACGTACAGTCCGAGAACGCACAGGTGAACCGCCACGGCCGATAGCGCCAGCACGAGAAAGAAGATGAGAATGCCGCGCGCGCCAAGGTCGCTCTTGTCGAAGCCTACGCTCGGGTTGCGCTCGTTGCCGCTTTCGTGTCCGTGTTTAGTGGCCATGGCTAGGCTCCCAGAGCCGCGCCAGCATCGGCTCGGTCACTACCAGCAAGGGACGCTGCCCCAATTGCCGGAAGAACATCCCCAGCCAGATGCTTACCAATGCCAGCGGGGCTGCAAAATACGTCCAGTGATAGGTGAGGTGGTGCACCTCCGCAGCCGTTCCCGGAAATGGATTCGGCGCCACCAGCCAGTACAAATCGACATAGCGCATCACCAGCACAAGCAGCGCCACCGGCACCAGCTTTCGCGCATCGCGCTTCAGGTCGCGCGAGAGCAGCAGCAGGAACGGCAGCGTGAATTGCAGAAACACCAGCGCCAGCGCCACAATCTGCCATCCCCCGTGGATGCGGTCCAGATACCACGTGATCTCCTCGGGAAGATTGCCCGCCCAGATAATCAGCCACTGCGAGAAGCTGAAGTACGCCCACACCATGGTGAAGGTCAGCATCAGCTTGCCGTAATCGTGCACCCGGTCCGGTCCCAGGATCTTGTCGTAAGGGGCAAACTCGCGCAGCGAGCAGAGAATCACGATCATCAGCGCCATCAGCGAAAGCATTTCGCTGATCATGAAAAACATTCCGAAGATCGTCGAGTACCACGAAGGGTCCAGTGACATGACCCAGTCCGTGCAGGCCAGTGTGATCGTCAGTCCGTACACCAGCATCCCCGGCGCGGCCCAGACCTTCAGCCTCTGCCACACTTCCGGCGAGGCATCGCCATCCTGCTTCAGCGAGCCTTGGCGCAGCGCCCGCGCCCACAGATTCCAAATCACAAAGTAGATTGCCGCACGCACCGTCCAGAACTGCTCATTCAGATACCCGCCCTTGGCCGCCACCGAACTATGCGTTGCCACATACGCCGGGTCCAGCCAGATGTACAAGCTGTGGCGTCCGAACCAGATCGGCAGAAACAGAATCGTAAGCAGAGGAATGTTTCCCACTGCGGCTTCCATGACCCGCCGGCCGATCATCCACCAGTTGCCGCCGGTCAGATGGCCCAGCATCAGCAAGGCCAGCGCGCCCAGCGAAAAGCCGAGCACCAGCATGTAGCCAATCAGATAGCCGCGGAAAAATTGCTGGCCCGAGACGAATCCTCCGGCAATGGCCGCGATAGCCGCGACCGCTCCAATCGTCAGCCACCGCTTGGTAAGCGATGCGATTGTCGCCGTCGGCGGATCAAACCGGTAGGAAGCGGGATAGGTCGTCGTGCTCATCGTGCTACTTCGCCTCCGTATTTTTCGTCCGTATTCCCGCCGCCAGACTCCTTCGCGTCACCCTGCTCCGGCTCGTCCCTTACCAACCGTCCCGCCGCAACGTTGCCAGGGTTCGCCGTCTGCGCCAATTGCAGGGCGCGGATGTAGGCGGCGATACGCCAGCGGTCGGCCACCGGAATCTGTGCCGAGTAATCGCCCATCGCACCCCAGCCGCTGGTCATCACGTTGTAGAAGTGCCCTACCGGTGCCTTCAGCAGCCGCGGATCGGAGTACGAAGGAGGCTTCTTGAAGCCGCGCTGCACGATCATTCCGTTGCCGTCTCCCAGTTGCGAATGGCAGGGCGAGCAGTAGATGTTGTAGCGCTCCCGGCCGCGCATCAGATCCTTCTCCGTGATCGCAAACGGAAACTGGTCGGCCTCCTGCCCATTCACCTTCCCGGTGTAGAGCAGCGAATCGTCCTCCAGTTGTCCACGTGCGATCGTGCCCTCCACCACCGGACGCGCCGAGCGTTGATCGGCATAAAAATCGTTTTCGCGCAGCGGAACAAACTTCGGCTGGATCTGCATGTCCATTCGGCAGGAGCCAAGCAACAGCAACCCGGCCGCCGAGAGCAGCACCATCACCGCCCGCCGGACCGCTGCCATGCCACTCAGCTTCCGCTCCATCACTAGGTATGCCATAAGCTAGTCGGCGACCTCCGCGACATCTACGGCATCCGTCGCCTGCAAAAACCGCCGTGTCTCTTCCAGCTCAAACCGCGGGTCGGCGGCCTCGATGCACAGGAAGTAACGGTCGCGGCTAGCGGCGCTGAAACGCGGATGATTGAAGATCGGATGATAGGGCTGTGGCAGACCGTTCAAAGCCAACATGCCCACCACCGCCGTAATGCCGGCAAAAAGAATCGTCATCTCAAAGGTGATGATAATGAACGATGGCCACGAGTTCAGCGGACGGCCGCCGACGTTGAGCGGAAACGCCCAGACGTGCACCCAGTACTGTAAAAAGAAGCCGCTCAGCCCGCCCAGAATGCCGCCGACCAGCGTCAGCAGTGGCACCTGGGTCTTCTCGAAGCCGATGGCATCGGCAACCTCTTCCAGCGGAAACGGCGTGTAGGCGTCCATCCGCCGGTATCCCGCATCGTGAGCTTTTCTGCACGCACTCACCAATCCATCCGGCGTGGTAAACTCAGCGACCACTCCGTGCAGCTCCCCCGGTTCAGTCATGGGCGGCTACCTCCTCGCTGACTTTTGCCTGCGGCAGCAACATGCGCATTTCAAATATCGTGATCATCGGCATCAGCCGCACAAACAGGAACATCGCGGAGAAGAACAGTCCCAGCGTTCCGGCAAAGATCGCGTAATCCCAGCGCGTGGCCACATAGTTGCCCCACGACGAAGGTAGAAAGTCGCGATAAAGGCTGGTGATGATGATGACGAAGCGCTCCATCCACATGCCAAACAGAATGACCAGCGAAATACCGAACAGCCCCAGCGGATTCCACCGCACCTTGCGAATCCAGAGCAGTTGCGGCGTCAGTATGTTGGAAAAAATCAGTATCCAGTACGCCCACGCCATCGGGCCCAACGCACGATTCTTCATCATGAACCATTCAGAGGCGCTGCCCGAGTAGTAGGCGTAAAACGCCTCCATCAAGTAGCCGTAGGCGACAATCAATCCCGTACCCAGCATCACCTTGGCCGCATTGTCCAGGTGCCGCATCGTGATCATGTCCTCGACGCCGTAAAATCTGCGAATCGGAATGGCCAGCACCAGCACCATGGCAAAGCCCGAGTAGATCGCTCCAGCCACAAAGTAGGGCGGAAAAACCGTGGTGTGCCAGCCCGGCAGAATCGAAACCGCAAAATCGAAGGACACCACCGTGTGCACCGAGAGCACCAGTGGCGTAGCCAATCCGGCCAGCAGCAGGTAGGCGCTCTCATAGCGCTTCCAGTGCCGTGCCGAGCCGCGCCATCCCATCGCCAGCAATCCGTAGATGGTCTTGGCCACCGGGTTCGTCGCCGTGTCGCGGAAGGTCGCCAGGTCTGGAATCAGCCCGATGAACCAGAACAATGCCGAGATCGTTGCATAGGTCGAAACCGCAAAGACGTCCCAAAGCAGCGGGCTGCGAAACTGCGGCCACACTCCCATCGTGTTCGGATAAGGAAACAGCCAGTACGCCAGCCACGGACGGCCCGTGTGCATGATCGGAAACAAACCGGCGCAAGCCACGGCGAACAGCGTCATCGCCTCGGCAAAGCGGTTGATCGAGTTGCGCCAGCCTTGCTTGAGCAAAAGTAAAATCGCCGAGATCAACGTCCCCGCATGGCCGATACCGATCCACCACACGAAGTTGATGATCGCAAAGCCCCAGCCCACCGGAATGTTAATGCCCCAGATGCCGACGCCGCGGTAAAACAGATACGCCGCAGCGAATAGCAGCACATTCAGCAGCCCGAAGAACAGGGCGAAGCCGCCAACCCAGCCCAGCGTAACCGGACGCCGCAGCACGATCGACACGATCTTGTCGGTCACCGTTTCCAGCGTATGGCCGGGCGTTAGAACCGGGGCCTGCCCCGGCAGCAGCCGCTCTTCTACTGCCGTGGAAGCGTTCGTCTCTGGAGGCTGTTCCATGATCCTTCTACGACTCCAACTCAGGATTCGGGTTCCGCACCGCAGCCATATAAGTGGTCCGCGGGCGCGTGTTGAGCTCTTCCAGCAATCCGTAATTCCGTTGCGAAGCCTTCAACTTCGCAACCCGGCTGCTCGCATCATTCAGATCGCCGAAGATGATCGCCTCGGCCGGACACGCCTGCTGGCAGGCCGTCAAAACCTCGCCATCGCGCACCTTCCGGTTCTGCTCTTCGGCATCGATTCTGGCGTGCGTAATGCGCTGAATGCAGTACGTACACTTCTCCATCACGCCGCGGCTTCGTACCGTCACCTCGGGATTGCGCTGGAACTTCAACTGCGGCGTTTCGAAATCCGAGAACAGAAGGAAGTTGAAGCGCCGCACTTTATACGGACAATTGTTCGAGCAATAGCGCGTCCCCACGCAGCGGTTGTACACCATGTCGTTCAAGCCTTCGCTGGAATGCACCGTCGCCGCGACCGGGCAGACCAGCTCGCACGGCGCGTTCTCGCACTGCATGCATGGCACAGGCTGGAAGTACGTCTTCGGATTCTCCGGCGAGCCCTCATGGTAGTTATCGACGCGCAGCCAGTTCATGTGGCGGCCCCGCTTCACCTGCTCCTTACCCACCACCGCAATATTATTCTCCGCCTGGCAGGCCACCGTGCACGTCTTGCATCCCACGCAGGAATTCAAATCGATGGCCATGCCCCACTTGTGATCCTTGTACTCATACGGTTCATACAGCGTCAGCCCCACTGCCGGAGCCTCCACCTTCTCGTGCGCAAAGCCCGGATTCTTGATGAACTCTTCCAGCGTCGCCACGCGCACAATCTCCCGGCCCTCCATCGCCTGGTGACCCTGCGGCGAGGCCAGCCCGAAATGTCCGCCCGTCGCCCGCAACTGCAGCCCGCCCGCAAACCAGAGCGCGTTCGATGCACGCAGTTCATACGCGCTGAAGCCGATGCCCGAGCCAATCCTGCCCGCCTTCTGCCGCCCATAGCCTAATGTCACCGTAACCGCGTCGTCCGGGTGCCCCGGCGTAAGCCAGATCGCGCCCTTCACCTTGTGGCCGTTCAACTCCAGCTCAACCTCGTCTTCGCTCTTCAGCTTCAGCTTTTTCCCCGTGGCCACGCTCATCAGCACGGGATTGTCCCAGCAGACCTGCGTCATCGGCTTCGGAGTCTCTTGCAGCCAGCCATTGTTGGCAAAGCGACCATCGTAAATCGTGGCGTCACGCCGGAAGATAACTTCCAGTCCGCTCACCGGCGCGGTCGCGGGCGGCAGCGTAACTTTGGCATTCACCGGCTTGGCTGCAAACGCCGAGCCCGCAACGAATCCATCGTGCAGCGAACGCTCCCACCAGTTCTTGAAGTCCCCCGCGTGCTGGCTCTGCCAATAACGCCGTGTCAGCTCATAGCTGGAGGCCTCGTCTTCATTGGTGATGAACTCAATCAGTTCGCTCTCGCTGTGCCCGCCGTAGAGAGGCGCGATCAGCGGCTGCATCAAGCTCGCCGTGCCGTCAAAGCAGCGCGTGTCGCCCCACTGCTCCAGGTAGTGAGTTCCACTCACGTGCCAATGGCAATACTTCGCGGTCTCGTCCTGGTAGAGCCCGAGATGCACCCGCAACTTCACCTTGTTGAGGGCGTCCAGAAAGTTCAGCTCCGGCGGCGCGTCGTACAGCGGATTCGTATTCAGCACCAGCAGCATATCCACCTTGCCGCCGCGCATCTCCTCCGTAAGCTGGCGAAGCTGCTCCACCTTCGCCGTCGCCGCAAAGGGATCGACCGGCTCGCTGTAGCTCACCGTCTTGCCAACCGCACCCAGCACAGCGTTCATCGCGTGGGCCAGCGCGTGGGTCGCCGGAGTCTGCCCATCGCCCACCACCACCAGCGCCGCGCCCTTGTTCGCCTGCAAATCCTTCACCAGCGCGGCGGCAAATTTCTTCTGCGCCGAAGTGAACTCGCCGCCGGCGCCGGATGCCGCGCCCAGCGCCGTCGCCAGCGCGCGCGCAAACCCCTCCACCTCGCTCGCCTTGCCGTGCAGCCGATGATCGGCCTTGGCCGCCGTGTTCGTCGGCGAACTCTCCACGGCGTAGAAGCGCAGCATCTCCTCTTTCAGCTCCGGACGCCGCCGCCTTGAAAACTCCCGCGTGTACTTGTGGAATCCCGGAAAGCCCGACGACATGAAATCGCAATCCAGCGAAAGCAGAACCTTGGCCTTCGAGAAGTCGTACACGGCCTCCACCGGCTGACCAAAAGCAAGCTGCGCCCCCGCGTAAACGTTGTCGCGGTTCACCGCCTCCCACTGATACCACTTGGCCTGCGGATACGTCTTCAGCAGCTCCTGCATCTGCGCCACAAACGATGGCGACGAAGTCGCTCCGCTGAGCACTCGCAGCCCCGCGCCTCCCTTTGCCTTTTGCGTACGGATCGAATCGCGCAAACTCGACAGCATATCCGGCCAGGTGCGCGTCTCGC
Source organism: uncultured Acidobacteriota bacterium (assembly GCA_963838135.1). Taxonomy (GTDB): domain Bacteria; phylum Acidobacteriota; class Terriglobia; order Terriglobales; family Acidobacteriaceae; genus TOLSYN. The sequence continues at coordinate 1,416,491 of CAWIPV010000001.1, forward strand.
CGATGTAGGTGTTGGTCTGCGAGCGGTCCGGGTCGTACATCGTCAGCACGCTCGCCTGGCTGAACACGTCGGTCCCGCCCAGTGAGGACGGATGCTGCGGGTTACCCTCGATCTTGGTCGGACGACCTTCATGACTCTCCACCAGCAAGCCCGTGCCGTAGGCTCCCAGCGGCATCGCCGTGGCGTAGAACAAAGGCTTGCCGAGCACCATGTTCTTCGGCTGCCTCACATAGGGAACAATCGCCTCCAGCGGCTGTTTGGTGCAGGCGCTCAAACCGGCCAACGCCATCGAGGCGCCCATGATCTTCATGAAGTCGCGGCGCGAACTGTTGTCGCTCCACTCCGATGCGTGCTTCGGAAACTCGCGATGCAGCATCTCCTCGAATTCAGGAGTCTGCGCCAGCTCGTCCAGGGTGCGCCAGTACTGCGGCCCGCGAGCTTCGCTCAATTTCTCGCGCACCTCGGCAAGCTCCAGCTTGCCCTTCTTGCTGGGACACACATCCCCATTTCCGTTCTTCTGCACGTTATCCATTCGCTTCAATCCCGCTCATCGCATTCTCCGCTCTTCGCCGTCAGCCCGCCGCTGGTGCCCATCTCTGCCGCAGTCAGCAGATGTGGCTACTGCCGCAACCTCGCAACACCATTCCGACCCATCAGCGATGGCAAGTATTGCAACTCGTAATGTCGCGCGGTGTGCGCACGTGGTTCGCCTTCACCAGATAGGTGCCCAACCCCTCGGGGCCCGTCTGGCTGGTAAACGTCTTGTACGTCTCACCCTCGCGAATCGTAACCGGATGCGTCGCCGAAGGCTCCTGGTACCGCATGTTGAAGATCTGGTCGCCCATCGTCGAAGGCCGCTTCGGGTCCTCTTTCACATAGTGCGGACGAAGGTTTTTCTCCGGCGCGCGATGGCAGTTCAAACACCATTCCATCTGCAACGAAGACTGGTTGTACATCAGCGGCATCTCGTCCACGCGCCCGTGGCAGCTATTGCAGCCAACCCCTTTGCTGATATGAATGCTGTGGTCGAAGTAGACAAAGTCCGGCAGATCGTTGGTCCGCGTCCACACCAGGCTGCGGCCGCTCTGGTAGCTCTGCCGCACCGGCTCCAGCATCGGAGCCGACGTCCACATCTGCGAATGGCAGTTCATGCACGTCTTGGTCGGCGGGATGCCCGCAAAGCTGGAAACCTCAACCGAGGTGTGGCAGTAGCGGCAATCAATGCCTAAGCCCGCCACGTGGTGCTCGTGAGGAAACGGAACCGGCTGCGGCCGCGCAACCCCTGCATACGTGAAGTAAGGCGAACGCTGCAACTGCAACGCCGCCCACAGAAGGCCAACCACCAGGATCACTCCGCCCAGGATGGATGCCTTTGCAATCGAGTTGGCACTGCGGTGAAAAATCTGCGCCATGTTTGGAAATGTCCGTTACATCCCTGTCCGGGCCGCTAGCCCGGACTGAAGCGACGAAATCAGGGTTTGCGTTGGAGGCGTTCCTGCCACAAGCCTATTCGTCCCATCATCGCCATATGTGATCGATCACGCACTGGTTTAGTGATGCACGTCACGAGAACTTTGGATTATAGCAGCATGAAAGCTGTCGTCTATGTGGATGCGAAAAATCGACTGCACGACAGCGCTTCGTGAAACCTTGCCAGAGTCAAAAGCTGAATCTCCGGAAACTGAATCGCGATTGCGTTGCGCCCACATCGATTCTCTCCACCTCGCCAGAATCGCCGCGCGCCGACGAGCCACTCCCGCGAGCCACTCCCGCGAGCCGCTAAGGGTCAGATGCAACTACAAGGGATTAAGTGCAGATTTTTGATTGTGCAAAAGCAGCGGCCCAACGCTTTTCCCGATTCGAAACAGCAATCGGCGCGTCGGGCCAGAATCCAGCCGCGGAAATTTTATTCGTGTCCAGCCAACACCGCGGCGCAGAACGTCGGTTTGCTTACGAGAGTACCAGCAACTTCAGCTCCGTCATCTCCTCAATCGCATAGCGGATGCCTTCGCGTCCCATACCGGAATCCTTCACCCCTCCGTAGGGCATGTGGTCGATGCGGAAGGTCGGCACGTCGCCGGCGATGATCCCACCCACTTCCAATTCCTCGTAGGCGCGCATTACGCGCTTGATGTCGTTCGTAAACACTCCCGCCTGTAGCCCGAACGGCGACCGGTTGACCCGCGCAATGGCCTCGCCGAAATCGTCATAGGCTTCCACCGTAACCACCGGCGCAAAAATCTCCTGGCAGTTGACGCGTTGCGTATCCGCTGTCCCAGTCAGCACCGTCGGAGCCAGCATGGTCCCGCTGCGATGGCCGCCGCAGACGACCTTCGCCCCTTGTGCCACGGCCTCGGCGATCCAGGTGTCGGCGCGCTCGGCGTCAGCCAACCGGATCATCGGCCCAACGTCGGTCGACTCCTCGCCCGGATCCCCAACTCTGAGCTTTTGCACCGCCGTCGCCAGCTTCCCCAGAAACGCATCAAAAACCGTGCGCTCCACAAAAATTCGTTGCACGCTGATGCAGCTTTGCCCGGCAAAAGCAAAACCTCCTGCCACGCAGCGCGCCACCGCGTGGTCGATATCGGCGTCGCTGTGAACGATGCACCCGGCGTTGCCGCCCAGCTCCAGCGCAACCCGCTTCTTGCCCGCCCTCGCCTTCAGTGCCCAGCCCGCCGGCGCCGAGCCCGTAAAGGTAAACAGCTTCAGCCGCTCGTCCTCGATCAGCGGAGCCGCCGTTTCCGCACTCATCGGCAATATGCTGACGGCCTCTTTCGGGTAGCCCGAGCGCGCCACCACATCGGCCAGCATCAGCGCCACCATCGGAGTCTTGGTCGCCGGCTTCAGCACGATCGAGCATCCCGCCGCCAGCGCCGGTGCAATCTTGTGCGCCACCAGGTTCAGCGGAAAATTAAACGGCGTGATCCCCGCCACGGCTCCCAGCGGAACCCGCCGCAGCAACCCCAGCCGATTGGCGCTCACTGCCTGCGCGTCCAGCGGCAGCAGTTCGCCATTCAGCCGGGTCGTCTCTTCCGCCGCATACTGAAAGCAGAATGCCGCCCGCTCCACCTCGACGCGTGCGGTGCGGATCGGCTTGCCCGCCTCTGCCGAAATGCATTGCGCGAACTCTTCGGCGCGCCCAGTCAACTCGCCGGCGATCTTCGCCAATGCGCTTTGGCGTTCGTACGCCCCCAGCTTGCGAGTCACCGCAAAGGCCTTGTCGGCCGCCGCGATGGCGACTTCCACATGCTCCGGCCCGGCCAGCGAAACGCGCCCCACCACGCGTTGATCAAAGGGTGAAGTTACATCCACCACCTGCGACGAGGTAAGCCATTGCCCGGCAAGACAGAACGAATAAACACCCGTGGTCGAGGCCGAGCGTGGTTCAACAGTGCTCATGTCGGATTGAATGCGGCTCATGGCACATAATGTTACACCAGCCGCCCTGCCATCAACAGAACCGGAATTTCAGAAAGAAGTACATGCCCGGCATTCGCCAAATCTCCGCATCCCATTTCGGGATAAGAGTTCGAAGCCTGTTCGCACCGGCAATCCCGCCGAGCTTCAGTTTCCGAGTGGTCCGTCGTCCACCCGGAACCCGAAGCAATCGCCATCGCAGTAAGGTTTCTTCTTATGGCTTTTCCGGCTAAAGATGCTGGCGTGATTGTGGACGCTCCTTATCGGTGCCAGAATGGTGTTCGCCTTTCCACGACTCTGAAGGGCCATGAGGTGCTCTGTTGCTTATCTTCGGCCGTTTCCTTTTGCCGCTCGTCTTGATTCTCTCAACCGCGGCCCAACTGGCGGCACAAAATCAAACGCCCACCCCAGACACCACCAAACTCCTCATGCAAGCCAAGAATGGAAACGTGGAGGCGCAGCGCAACCTTGGCTGGGCCTACTACCGTGGCGATGGCATTACAAAGGATAAAGTAGAGGCTGTTCGTTGGTGGCGCAAGGCTGCTGAGCAGGGAGACACGCAGGCTCAGTCCGTCCTTGGCCGAGCGTATTCCAATGGCGACGGCGTTGCCAAAGATGAGTCAGAGGGTGCAAGGTGGTTCCGAAAAGCCGCCGACTCTGGATACGCAAAAGGTCAAAACCTCCTCGGCTTGGCGTACGCAGCTGGCGAGGGTGTTCCAAAAGACGAAGGCGAAGCTGTCCGTTGGTTCCGCAAAGCCGCAGAGCAGGGATACGCGGAGGCTCAGTTCAACCTTGCAATGGCGCAAGTCACCGGCAAAGGCGTTGCGGAAGATTGGCCAGAGGCTATGAGCGGTTTCCGCAAAGCCGCAGAGCAGGGATACCCGTATGCCCAGAAAGCGCTAGGGATAATGTACGATAGACAGGGCGCTTCGTACGATGGAGTCGAATCCTATTTCTGGCTGAACCTGGCAGCCTCAACCTTGGACTCAGCGAGAGAGCTCCGCGACCAAGTAGGCGCGGGCCTGGCACCAGAGAAGCGTTCAGAGATTCAGGAGCGTTGCCGCAGATGGAAGGAAGCGCATCCGCAGGATAGCCAGTAGACGCCAATCTTCAATCCATAGCTTCGGGCGGTGCAAAGGACGCGCTGTCAGCGCGGTTCCCAGACGTACAGATCGTGTTTGATTCCGGGCGAATCACCGCCATCCGGAAACCGCCTTCCTTTGGGAAGCGCACGGATTGCTGTTGAAATATCGCCCTCTCACCATCCAACGCCAACTCCCGCCCAACAAAAATGCGCCCCCGGAGGCGCGCATTCTTACGTGCGTCCGCCTCTCTGCCCATAGGCCCGAGAGGTGGACGCGGAAAGTTAAACTATGCCGTCGGTGGCTCTTCGCCGCCGCCCTCGCCCGCCTGGGCTTGGGTTTCTTCCATGGCCTTACGCGTCTCTTCGGCGCGCTTGGCACGGAGTTCGGCGCGCTTTTCGCGCTTTTCATCAACGACCTTCTCGCTGCCGAGAATCTCGATGAACGCCTTTGCGCCACCGTCGCCCTTGCGGAAGCCGGTCAGAATGATGCGCGTATAACCGCCGTTCCGGTCGCCGAAGCGCGGGCCGATCGTCGCAAACAACTTATCGACAGCCTCCGGAGTCATCAGGAACGATGCGGCCAGACGACGGTGAGAAACCCCGCCTTTTTTGCCGAGCGTAATCATCTTCTCGACGTGGGCTTTCATGAACTTGGCCTTGGTGACGGTGGTCTCGATGCGCTCCTCGATGATCAGAGAAGTGACGAGGTTCCTCAGCAAAGCGCGCCGGTGGGAGGTGTTCCGGCCTAGTTTCCAACCTGCTACACGATGACGCATGACTTAATCCTTGATATCGCCGGTGCCGCTGATAATCCGGCTGAACTTAACTCCTCGGCTAGGCCGGGAGGATGGCGGGCGGCGTTTTCACGCGCCTCCCGCAGAGACCGAGCGCAGCGGCCGGAGCGGCAGCATTTGCCGCGCACCCGACCGCAATGCTCACTTAAAAGCCCGGGTTTCCGTCTCCAGCACCGTACGAAGGCGGCATAGTGCTGCCCATCGTCGTCTGGCTGGTGGCAACGGCGTTGCCGTGCTCGTCGATCTTCATGCCAAGGCCCAACCCCATCGAGCCAAGGATTTCCTTGATCTCGTTGAGCGACTTGCGACCAAAGTTTTTGGTCTTCAGCATTTCGGCCTCGGTCTTGCAAACCAGCTCGCCGATCGTCTGAATGTTGGCGTTCTTCAGGCAGTTGTAACTGCGAACGCTCAGCTCCAGCTCTTCCACCGAGCGGTTGAGATTCTCATTGCGAATCTCCGGCTTGTCGGCGGCCGAAACTCCGGCGGCTTCAACTTCTTCTTCAAAGTTGATGAAGATGTTCATGTGGTCTTTAAGCAGCTTGGCAGCCAATCCGATTGCATCCGCAGGCGTCACCGAGCCGTTGGTCCAAACTTCCAGGGCAAGCTTGTCGTAGTCGGTGATCTGACCAAGACGCGCCGCCTCCACCGAGTAGTTAACCTTGCGAACCGGCGAGTGCACCGAATCGATGGGAATGAAGCCGAGTCCGAGATCCTCGTCGAAGTTCTTGTCCGCCGAGACGTAGCCCCGGCCCTTCTTCAGGCGAAGCTCCATATCCAGCTTGCCGCCCTCGCTCACCGTGGCAACGTAAACGTCCTTGTCCAAGACTTCGACATCGCCATCGGCTTCGATCATGCCGCTGGTAATAACACCCGGCTGATCGGCGCGCAGATAAATCATCTTCGGCGCATCACCGGAAAGCCTGAACGGGATCTGCTTCAGGTTGAGAATAATGTCGGTAGCATCCTCGACTACGCCGGGAATCGATTGAAATTCGTGCAGCACGCCTTCGATCTTGACTGCGGTGATCGCCGCGCCTTCAATCGAGGAAAGCAGTACGCGCCGGAGCGCATTTCCGATCGTAGTGCCGAATCCGCGCTCGAACGGCTGCGCCCAGAAGTGACCATACTTGTCAGTCAGCGATTCAGAGTCCATCGCCAGGCGCTTAGGCTTTTGAAATCCCTTCCAGAGCATTTGTTTCTCCTCTTTCTTCGGTCCGTTTGGCACTGCGGCTCAACATGCCGCAGGCGGATCTGGTCCGAGACAGGGTGATGCGGCACGGGTTGAGTGCCGTGCCGCGGTAAATAGTGGCTCGTCAGCGTTAGCGACCGGAGGCCAGTTAGCCATACCCGCCGCTAATTCAACTCCTAATTGCTTCCGGCAGCCGTAGCCCCCGAAAAGCAAAACAGAAAGCGCACCGGGCGGGGCGCAAACGCCCCTTCCAGCTACTTGCTGTAAAGTTCGACGATGAGCTGCTCGTTGACCGGCAGGTTGATGTCTTCGCGGCGGGGCAGCGACAAAACTCGGCCCTTATAGTTCTCGCGATCGATCTCAAGCCAGTTCGGAGATGTCTGATGCGAAGCAAAATCCTTCGCCATTTCCAGAATCACAAGCTTACGGCTGCTCTCGCGAATCGCAATCTCCTCGCCCACATTCACCTGGAACGAAGGAATGTTCACCTTGCGACCGTTCACCGCGATGTGGCCGTGGCGCACTAGCTGGCGAGCCTGACGGCGCGCAACCGCGAAGCCAAGCCGGTACACAACCGAATCCAGACGGCGCTCCAGTTGCTGTAGCAAAATCTCGCCGGTGACGCCCTTGGCGCGTGCGGCCTTCTCAAAGTAATTGCGGAATTGGCCCTCTTGCGCAAAGTACATGCGCTTGGCCTTCTGCTTTTCGCGGAGTTGGAGACCGTAACCGACGATCTTTGCCTTGCGATCCTTGCCGTGCTGGCCAGGGGCGAAATTGCGCTTCTCCACCGGGCATTTTTCCATAAAGCACTTTGCGCCCTTGAGGAAAAGCTTAGTTCCCTCCCGGCGGCAAAGGCGGCATACTGCATCTTTATAGCGAGCCAACTTGTCTCTCCTTCGGTCTGGGAGCGGTTTACAGGAGTTGGAATCCTTTCCATCCCGCTCGAATCTTTGTCGTCCGGCACTGGCCTTGAACCTACAGGCAATCCATGCCGGGGCGCCGCCACAGTGGGGCGGCTACGTTGCTGCAATCAAACCCGGCGCTTCTTCGGCGGACGGCAGCCGTTGTGCGGAACCGGGGTAACGTCCTTGATCGTACGGACTTCGACACCCGCGGCGGCGAGCGCGCGAATTGCCGATTCACGCCCCGAACCAGGACCCGAAACCCGAACATCCACCGAGCGTAGACCGTGATCGCGCGCCGTGTTGGCGGCATTCATCGCGGCTTGCTGAGCGGCAAATGGCGTGCCCTTGCGCGAACCGCGGAAACCCAGCGAGCCGGAGCTCTTCCAGGAAATCACGTTGCCCGACGGGTCGGTGATAGTGACGATGGTGTTATTGAAAGATGCGCTGATCATCACAAGCCCGTGAGGAATGTGCTTGCGCTCTTTCTTCTTGAACTTCTTGTTCTTGTTCTTCTTGTCCGCCCCAGAGGCGGGAGCTGCTTTTGCCATATTCCGTTCTCTATTCCTGTTTCCGGGTTACCAGTAAGCGCTTTCCATATCTGCCGACGCGGCGGTTTGCGGAAAGACGCGACCATGCGGCCAGGCGATACTACTTGGTCGCCTTCTTCTTGCCGGCCACTGTGCCCTTGCGCGGACCCTTCCGGGTACGGGCGTTGGTATGCGTGCGCTGTCCGCGGACAGGCAGGCTGCGACGGTGACGGTTGCCGCGATAAGAGCCGATTTCAATGAGCCGCTTGATGTGAAGCGAGATTTCCTTGCGCAGGTCGCCTTCGACCCCGCCTTCGTTCTCGATCACCTGACGAATGCGATTCACTTCCTCTTCGCTCAGGTCCTGGATCTTCTTGAGCGGATCGACCGTAGCGGTGCCGAGAATCTTGACGGCGCGGGGCTGGCCAATTCCGTAAATGTAAGTGAGCGCGATGCGTGCCTGTTTGTTGCGGGGCAGATCGACGCCTGCAATACGTGCCATGTGGGTGTCCTACTCTCTGACTGGTTGAGCAGCCCTGGATTAACCCTGGCGCTGCTTATGTTTCGAGTTTTCGCAAATCACCCGCACCACCCCGTGGCGGTGAATGACCTTGCACTTATCACAGATTTTCTTGACTGAAGCTCGTACCTTCATTGTGCCACTTCCTTGTTCAACTCAGCCGGCGTTCAACTTCCGGCGTTCCACTCATCCAGCCCGCAAAACACCGCGCCGGAAAAGACATCAAACCAGAGCCTTGCGGCCCCTCCTGCAAACACGCAAATGCCCGCTAGTCCCTTCGGACCATCGCGGGTTGCGCGAACTTTGCCGCTACTTGTAGCGGTACACAATACGACCGCGATTCAGGTCGTAGGGGGACAATTCCACGGCCACGCGGTCGCCCGGAAGAATTCGAATGAAGTTCTTGCGCATCTTGCCCGACACGTGCGCAAGCACCTCGTGATCATTCTCAAGCTTGACCCTGAACATCGCATTGGGCAGTGGTTCGATCACCATTGCCATTACTTCAATTGCGTCTTCCTTACTCATCCAACCTCAATTTCACTCTCCAGCTTCCGGCACGCGGCCTGAAATCTGGAACTATTCGGTCAGAATTACTGGACCGTCTTTTGTAATGGCAACGCAGTGCTCAAAATGGGCGCTGGGCCTACCGTCCTGGGTTACTGCCGTCCACTTGTCGTCCAACACCCGTACCGAAGCGCCGCCGGCATTCACCATCGGCTCAATCGCGATCACCATGCCTTCGCGCAGCTTCAACCCCTGGTCGCGCACTCCGTAGTTGGGCACCTGCGGGTCCTCATGCAACTTGGTCCCAATGCCGTGCCCCACAAACTCGCGAACCACGCTGAATCCGGCCGCCTCTACGAACTCCTGCACCGAAGCGCCGATATCGCCCAACCGGTTTCCCGCACGCGCCGCTTCAATTCCTCTGTGCAGCGACTCCTCGGTTACATCCACCAGGGTGCGCACCTCACTGCTGATCGCGCCCACCGGAACCGTCACCGCCGCATCGCCGTAATAGCCGTCCAGCACTACTCCGCAGTCGATGGAGACAATATCCCCCGCGGCGAGCTTGCGCGTCTCCGACGGGTATGCCATGCACCACTTCCTGATTGATCGAAGTGCAAAGCACGCAAGGGTAGTCGTAATACCCCTTAAATGCAGGCTTTGCCCCAAGATCACGAATCTTCTTTTCCGCTGCCCGCTCCAGGTCCATCGTACTCAGCCCCGGAGCGACCATGGCTTTTACCGTATCCAACACCTGGCGAACGATGCGGCCGCTACGCCGCATCTTTTCAATCTCGCCGGCAGACTTACAGACTATCGCCATTTTCGATTGCCTTGAAGCGCTTCCGCCGTGATCTGGCCCAATCTGCCTTTCCGTCGACTATCTATACAGCCGGTTCCGCTGCGCGTAGTAGTTCACCAGCGGCAAGGTCTGAACTTCGTAATTCTTCAAGCGTTCGATGATGACGTCGTCACGGTCATCCTTGCGCGTGATGAGAGCTGGAGCCGTCTATATCACAGACGCCTTCAACCTTGGGTCGCTGACTGAGTGTTAACGTTATAAGATCCGCCCGCAGGTGGGACAAGTCCGACGCCCGGTTAGCCTTCGCAATAGAAAATTATACTCCACCATCAAGTTGGATCACAACCGGGCTGTCACTTGCTCCGCTAAAGACGTGATTGCCGCAAGATGCTTGTCAAGCCACTCGGCTTGCGCCACCGTGCGCGGAAAACCATCCAGAATAAAGCCTCGCGCGCAATCCGGTTGTGCCAGCCGGTCTGGCCACCATCTGGCAGACCAGTTCATCGGAAACCAGATCGCCGCGCTCCATCGCAATGCCCGCGCTTCTTTGCCAAGCGCGGTGCCACGGCTGATATTGTCCCGCAGCAGGTCTCCTGTCGAGATCTGCGGAATCCCGTAGTGCTCCGAGATTCGTTTCGCTTGCGTTCCCTTGCCGGCGCCCGGTGCTCCTAGCAGGATTACCGGGCCAATAAGCTCATTCTTTGACTTCTCCACAGGTAGTCTCGGAAACAGTGGCACTTTCCATGGCGTAGCCTCCGACAGAGGGTTAAGTATTACTGCTCGGTTACATACTTTACCACGCTCTGCGACCTCTGGTGCGGCCACTTTTCGGAGTAAATCCTTCATAGTGACGCATAATGAGCTGCGACTCAATTTGGTTTACCGTATCCATCGCCACACCGACCACAATCAGCAGCGAAGTTCCACCAAAGTAGAAGTTCACATTCAAACCGTGCAAGATCCAGTTGGGCAGATGATCGAACATCGCCCCACCCATCCAAACCGGCAGGTTATTGAGGTGAATACCCGCGATCATCCACTCTGGAATCAACGAGATGATAATCAGGTACAGCGCCCCGACCAAGGTAATGCGGGTCAGTACATCATTGATGTAGTTGCTGGTGCGAACCCCAGGCCGGATTCCCGGAATAAATCCGCCATACTTCTGCATGTTGTCGCTTACGTCCTTCGGATTGAAGACGATGGACACATAGAAGTAGGCAAAGAACAGGATGCCGACGGCATAGAGAAACGTATGCAGCGGCTCGCCCCAGCCCAGCGCCTTGCTCAGTCCCGCAAAAAACGAACCGAAGTAGCGGTTATTCTGCAGCGCGTACCCCATCGTCTGCGGCAGGGTCAGCACCGAACTGGCAAAGATGACCGGCATCACGCCGCCGGAGTTGACCCGCAAAGGAAGGTGCGTGGACTGACCGCCCATCACTTTTCGGCCCACCACCCGCTTGGCATACTGCACCGGAATCCGGCGCTCGGAGCGCTCCACAAAGACGATGAACGCAACCACCAACACCATCAGCGCAATCAGCACGACGATCCCGATCGGGCCCAGCGCGCCGCCACTAGTAGCCTTCTGGAACAACTCCACCACCGCGCGCGGCAGTCCGACCACGATGCCGGTAAAGATGATCAGCGACATGCCGTTGCCGATACCGCGCTCCGTGATCTGCTCGCCCAGCCACATGATGAACGTGGTGCCCGTGGTCAGCGTCAGCACGGTCATCAGCACAAAGCCAGATCCCGGATTACGCACCAGTTGCTCGCCGCCAATGCCACGCTGCAAGGTCATCGCAATGCCAAACGACTGCATCACGCTGAGCAGGACCGTCAGGTAACGGGTCCACTGCGTAATTTTCTTCCGGCCAAGCTCGCCTTCTTTTTGCAGCCGCGCCAGCGGTTCGTAAACCACGGTCAGCAATTGCAAAATAATCGAGGCGGTAATGTAGGGCATGATGCCCAGGGCGAAGATCGTCAAACGGCGCAGGTTGCCGCCGCTGAACAGATCCACGAAGCCAAGCAATCCGCCGCTGGCGCTGGCAAACAAGCGCGCCAAGGCCGCCGGATCGATGCCCGGCGTCGGCAGGTGGCCGCCAATGCGGTAGACGGCCAGCAACCCAAGCGTGAACAGTACACGCCTGCGCAGGTCCGGAATTCTAAAGATGTTCGCCAGCTTCTCGAACATGGTACAGGGCCTCGATACCTTATGCTGTTCGGGCCGCGGCTCCGCCAATCCTATGGCAGAACCGGACCCAGCCCGCCTGTTCGCTGCAGGCGGGCTCGGGTGATCTTACTTCTTACCGCGCTTGATCGGAGCCGGCTGCTTGACTTCAATAATCTCAGCCTTGCCCCCAGCAGCGGTGATTTTCTGCTGTGCCGTCTCGCTGAACTTATGGGCGTATACGGTAATGGCCGTGGTCAGATCGCCCACGCCCAGAACCTTCACCAATCCGTTCTGCTTGCTGATCACCCGCAGTTCGAAGAGAACGTCCGGGGTCAACTCCGTCACGCCCAGCTCGGCCAGCCGCGACAGGTTCACCACCTGGAATTCCTTCTTGAAGATGTTGACGAAGCCGCGCTTGGGCAAACGCCGGTGCAGAGGCATCTGGCCGCCCTCAAATCCACGCATGCTGCGCGAACCCGAGCGCGAGCGCTGACCCTTGTGTCCACGGGTCGAAGTCTTGCCCATGCCCGAGCCCATACCACGGCCTACCCGCTTGCGCTTCTCGTTCGCCTTGGGTGGCTTGCGAATCGTTGTCAGATTCAACATTGTTCTATCCCTTGCATGGTGCCAAACATGCCGATGAGCTGTCTGTGACCGCCGAACGTTCCTTCAACAATCGGAGCGTTCCCCGTGGCGAGCGGGCTGTTTCCCTGGCGCCGCCCGGCTTCCGCCCGGCGACTCGGTTTATGATCCGGTCCGAAGCTTACTCGCTCAGAATATGGATCAGGTGCGGCACCTTGGCCACCATGCCACGAATCGAGAGAGTGTCCTCGCGATCGATAACCTGGTTGAGGCGGGTGAAGCCCAGGCCTTTGATCACCAGCCGCTGATCGTTCGGCGTGCTGTTGCCTGAAATTACCCACTTCAGCTTCATCCGGGTGCCCGGCGCAGCCGCCACCCTCGGGGTCTTTGAACGTTGACGAGGCATGGTTAGAGCTCCTCTATGGACTTGCCGCGGCTAGCCGCCACTTCGGCACGGTCGCGCAGCTTCTTCAGCGCGTCAAACGTGGCCTTGATGACGTTATGCGGGTTGGTGGTGCCGATTGATTTGGTCAGCACATTCTGGATGCCCACCGAATTCATGACCGCGCGAACCGCGCCGCCGGCGATCACGCCGGTGCCTTCCGGTGCCGGCTTTAGCAGGACCTGCCCCGAGCCGTAGCGGCCCAGCGAGATGTGCGGAATCGAGGTCTGGGTCAGATTCACCTTGATCAGGTTCTTCTTCGCCGACTCAATTCCCTTGCGGATCGCCTGCGGAACTTCCTTGGCTTTGCCGGAGCCATAGCCAACCACTCCGGTCGCCGGATCGCCGATCACGACCAGGGCCGCAAACGACATATTCTTGCCGCCCTTGACCACCTTGGTCACGCGATTGATGTTGACAACCTGATCTTTCAGGTTGTAATTCGCGGCATCGAGCTTTTTCTTGACGATTGCCATTTGCTATCGATTCTCCTGGAAACCGCGCTTGCGATCTCCGAAATCATGCGGACTAACGGTTTGCACCTCGCCCGCTTCCTGTCGCGCCCCTGCCCCGCCTCGGCGACCAGAGAGCCATCTGCTGGCCCGTGCCCGTCGCTTAAGCCGTAACCGCCGGGACTAAAACTTCAAGCCGCCCTCGCGAGCCGCATCCGCAATCGCCTTGATCCGTCCGTGGTACAGATAGCCGCCGCGGTCAAAGACCACCGATTCAATTCCCTTGGCCTTGGCCCGCTCCGCAATCAACTTGCCGACCTGCTTGGCAGCCGCAATGTTGCCCCCGGCAATGTGTTTCTTGCCATCCTTGCCCTGTTCCAGCGAGCTGGCCGAGACAATCGTCGCGTGCTGGGCATCGTCGATAAGCTGCACGTAAATGTGGTTGACCGAACGGTAGACGTTCAGGCGTGGGCGCGCAGTGGTTCCGGCGAGCTTCTTGCGGATCCGGGTGTGGATCTTCTCGCGGGTCGCGTTCTTCGAACTCTTGATCAGCATTCTTCCTGTCCTTCGCTCCGGCCTTCGTCCCGGGTTGCAGTGCCGGGGACCGGTCTGTCCCAGCGAAATCCTTCGCCGGGGTTATGCGGACACCCGTCGGATTCTCGTCCGGCGGGTACCTATTCATCTGCGGCCGGAGCGGCATTGCCGCCTATCCGGCCGCAAAACTTCGCAGCCTCTTACTTCGCGCCGGTCTTGCCGACCTTCTTCTTCAGCTTCTCGCCCACGTAACGCACGCCCTTCTGCTTGTACGGATCGGGTGGACGCAGCGAGCGCATCTCCGCCGCAACCTGGCCGAGCTTCTGACGGTCAATTCCGCTCAGAGTCAGCTTGGTCATCTTGGGATCGATCGTCATCTCGACGCCGCTCGGCAGTGGGTACTCGATCGGGTGCGAAAAGCCCAGGCTGAAGACCACAATTCCCTTGCCCTTCAACTCCGCGCGATAGCCGATGCCGACGATTTCCAACTCGCGGGTCCAGCCCGTGGTAACGCCAACCACGGCGTTATTCACCAGCGCGCGCACCAAGCCATGAACCGCAGCCTTGGAATCGTCCTCACGCTTGACCAGCAGAACTCCGTCTTCGGTGACTAGCGTAACTCCGCCCGGAAGGTGATTGGTCACCGTTCCCTTCGGACCCTTCACTGTAATTAGGTTGCCTTCCACAGTGTACGTTACGCCCTTGGGCAACGGTATGGGCTTCTTTCCAATTCTTGACATTGCTCTCTCCTGCACCGCCGTGAACCTTTGCCACGGTGGGCTTCCGGACCGGATCTCTACCGGCCTCGTCTGCTCCAGGCGCCTGCGGCCGGAGCGGCTTCTATCGCCGCCTACCCGGCTGCAAGGCCTGTGACCTTAGTAAACTTCGCAGATCACTTCGCCGCCCACGCCTTCTTTGCGGGCCTGCTTGCCACTGCGAACCCCCTTCGGGGTGGTCAGGATCGTGATCCCAAGACCGCCCAGTACGCGGGGAATCTCATTGCGGTTGACGTACACACGGCAACCCGGACGCGAAATACGCGTGATGCTGGTAATCGCGGCAACATTGTCCGAGTTGTACTTGATGTACACCCGAACCACTTTCTTGCCGTCCTCCTCCGTCGCCTTGAAGTTGGCAAGATAGCCTTCTTCCTTCAGAACGCGGGCAATTTCCATCTTCAGCTTGGAGGCCGGGGCATCCACCTTCTGGTGCCGGGCCTTGATGCCGTTGCGGATCCTGGTCAGGAAATCTGCCACTGGATCAGTAAAGCTCATCTTCGTTCTCCTGAATGCGTACGCCCGTTCTCTTTCTTGCGCGTGCTGGCCTTGCGCAATCCTGTACCGGCTTGCACCGGCTGCTCTCGAGTTTCAAGAGCTACAGTGGAAAGAACCTGCGGCGACGTTCTATTCCCACTCGCGTGGGACGGTCCGCCCTATGCGGACCACGTGCCAGCCTTTGCGGGGTTCACCCCCGCGGGTCAGGGTCGAATTCCGGCCTCAGCGACCGTACCCGTCGTCGAGCCGTCGTCCTACCAGGACGACTTCATGACCCCAGGAATCTCGCCGCGCAGTGCCAGTCCGCGGAAGCACAACCGGCAAAGGCTGAACTTGCGCAGGTAAGCGCGCGGGCGTCCGCACAGCTTGCAACGATTGTGCTGACGCGAAGAGAACTTGGGCTTCTTGTTGTCCTTGGCGATGCTGGATGTTCTGGCCATCGTTTCCTTTATCTCTCACACCCGAAGGTGCCTGCATTACTTTCGTTTGCAACTTTCACTTACAACCATCCTCCCGTCCGGCGTCGCCGCCGGCGGAAAGTAGGAACTTAATTCGCGCCCGGCAGACGGAAAGGCATCCCCATCGACTTCAGCAGCGCGCGCGCATGTTCATCGCTCGTGGCCGTGGTGACAATGGTGATATTCATACCCTTCTGGTGCTCCACCTTCGAGTAGTCGATCTCCGGAAAGATCAACTGATCGCGCAGGCCCAGCGTGTAATTGCCCCGTCCATCGAAGGACTTGGTCGGAACCCCGCGGAAGTCGCGAACGCGTGGCAGCGCGACGTTCAGCAGGCGGTCCAGAAATTCGTACATGCGGTCACCGCGCAGCGTAACCATGCAGCCGATCGGCATCCCTTCGCGCACCTTGAAGGCGGCAATCGACTTCTTGGCCCTGGTCACAACCGGCTTCTGGCCGGTAATCTGAGCCAGTTCGGCAACCGCCGGATCCAGCACCTTAGCGTTCTGCGTCGCTTCGCCCACGCCCATGTTGATAACGACCTTCTCCACCCGTGGAACGGCCATCAGGTTCGTCAGTCCCAATTCCTTCAGCAGAGCCGGACGCAATTCTTCAACATACCGCTTGCGCAGGCGGGCGGAAGCCGCGTTATTTGCCTTCGGGCGGGCTGGTTTGGAACCCGGCTCTGAAGCCTCGACTACGTCTGCCTTGGCTTTCTTGGGCTGTTTCGGCTGCTGCGGCTGTTTCGCTTTCGCGTCTTTTGTTTCTTTTGCTGCCATGTTTCCGTTCGCTTTCTCTCACGGTCCCGGAGTGGCTACCGTTACGTGAGGCGGTCAATTGAAGCGGTCGAGCCGCTTCTGGTGGTTGTTACTTCTCTTTGTCCAGCGCCGTATCGCACTTGGCGCAGACGCGAACTTTCTTCACGCCGCGCACTTCGTGACGAACCCGCACCGGACCGCAGGTGCCGCACACCAGCATTACATTGCTGATCGCAATCGGCGCTTCCTGCTCGGCGATGCCGCCCTTAATCGCCTTCTGCGGATTCGGGCGTACATTCTTCTTTACGATACTGACGTGTTCGATCAGCACTTTGCCTGCTCCAGGGAGCACGCGCAGCACCCGGCCTTCCTTGCCCTTATCCCGGCCGGCGATCACCTTCACGGTATCGTTCTGGTGGATGTCAACGGTTGCCATGTCTTCCTCTCAAAACTTTCAGCGCTCTTGAGCCGCTCCGCAATCGGAGCTTCCCGTGGGCGGCCGCTGAAGCCGCCCAGGGAACTAGATAACTTCCGGGGCCAGGGATACGATCTTCAAGAACTTCTTCTCACGAAGTTCGCGGGCAACGGGACCAAACACGCGCGTTCCAACCGGTTCGCCATCGGCGTTAATCAGTACCGCCGCATTGGTGTCGAAACGGATGTAGGAACCGTCGCGACGGCGCGTCTCCTTGCGGGTCCGCACAATCACGCACTTCACCACCGTTCCCTTTTTCACCGTGCCGTCGGGCGAGGCTTCCTTCACCGCAGCCGTCACCACATCGCCGATCCGGGCGCGAGCTCCGGTCGATCCGCCAATCGGCAGGATCATCTGCAACTTGCGTGCTCCGCTGTTGTCGGCCACCTCGAGGATGGACCTCATAAACACTGCCATGGTGCAATCTCCTTCAGTCGTCTGTCATGGTCGCCGACCTGCACTGAAATTTCTTCCAGCCAGGGACTGACGACTGCGTCTAGCTGGCCTGCTCCGGTGTCTTGAGGGCGGCAGCAGCGGTCTCGGCGGCAATCGCGGCGGCAGCAAGTGCCGAGCGCTTCACGATTTCCTTCAGCGTCCAGCGCTTCAACTTGGACAAGGGCCGCGTCTCTTCAATCCGCACAAAATCCCCCGTGCGCGCCGTCTGCTCTTCATCGTGCGCATAAAACTTCTTGGAGCGCTTGACCACGCGCCGGTAGAGAGGGTGCGCCTTCTGGCGATGCACCTCGACCACAATCGTCTTCGCCATCTTGGTCGAAACGACCTGGCCAACCAGAACCTTGCGCTGTCCGGGGACCTTCTCGGTATTCGTCGCTTCTGCCATGGCTACTTGTTCTCCGTTCCGCTCTTCGCTGCGGCCAATTGCTTTTCGCGCTGAATGGTCAGCACGCGCGCGATGTCTTTCTTCAACCCGCGCATCTTCTTCAAGCTCTCCGTCTGTCCCATCTTCAGCTGGAACTTCAACTTGAAGAGCTCCTCGCTGAGTTCGGTCCTTTGATGGATCAGCTCGGCATCGGTTAGGTTACGAATCTTTTCCGTCGTCATCGCTCTCTTCTCTTCACCCCCGGCGGACTGCGCCGCCGGCGCCGTAATCCCGGTTTCCCGGAATCTCGGTATCAATGTAAAGCCCGGCTCCGGCTCCTAGTGCGCCAGAACCTCGCGCTTCACGAACTTGGTAATCAAAGGCAGTTTGTGCGACGCCAGACGCATTGCTTCCTGCGCATCGGCCACACTCACGCCCTCCATCTCAAACAGCAGCTTGCCCGGACGGACAACCGCAACCCAGTGATCCGGCGCGCCCTTGCCCTTACCCATACGGGTTTCGGCTGGCTTCTTGGTGACCGGCTTGTCAGGAAAAACGCGGATCCAGATCTTGCCGCCGCGCTTGATGAAACGGGTCATCGCCACGCGTGCCGCTTCAATCTGGCGGTCGGTGATCCAGCCCGGCTCCATAACCTTCAAGCCAAAATCGCCAAACGCCAACTCGGAGCCGCGCCAGGCTTTGCCGCACATGCGACCGCGTTGCTGCTTGCGGTACTTTACTTTCTTCGGCATCAACATAAGCAGTTTCCAATTGCCAGTTTCAAGTTCTGGCCGCCCAAGCTACGGACGTGCCTGCCGGCTTTCTGCAAATCCTCTTCCAGGAACTGGCGTCTGGAGGAGCTGGCCGGCTTGCTTGCTTAAAGTCCAGCCGTCGCCGTCTGTGGCTCGCGGCGTTTCTGGGGAAGGATTTCGCCTTTGTAAACCCAGGTCTTCACCCCGATCAGCCCATACGTCGTGTGCGCTTCGGCAAAGCCGTAATCAATGTCGGCACGCAGCGTATGCAGCGGCAAACGCCCCTGTAGATACCACTCCGAACGTGCGATTTCGTTGCCGTTCAAGCGCCCCGAAACCCGCACCTTGATCCCCTTGCAGCCAAAGCGCAACGCGCTGTCCACGCTCTTACGCATCGCACGCCGGAAACCAACACGCTTTTCCAACTGCAGCGCAATCGACTCGGCCACCAGTTGTGCGTCCAGTTCCGGCTTGTGGACTTCCAGAATATCGACGAAAACATCACGGTTGGTCCGCTTCTGCAGATCAGCCTTCAGCTTGTCGATCTCGGCGCCCTTGCGGCCGATGATGATGCCCGGGCGGGCGGTGCGGATGATGATCCGCAGTTTGTTGCCCGGACGTTCGATCTCAATCGAGCTCACTCCCGCCGACTTGAGCTTGTCCTTCAGCTCTGCCTTCAGCTTGATGTCCTCGATCAGGAACTTGTCGTAGTCGCGATCCATGTACCAGCGCGACTTCCACGGCTTGGTGTAGCCGAGGCGGAATCCGTAAGGATGGACTTTCTGTCCCATAGTTGCTTCGTCTCTCTGCCGGTGGCTTACTCGGGCCGAAACCCTGGCGCCGCCGCTGAATTGGATCTCGCTCGATCCCGTGAATCCCGCGACCGGAGGGCCATCTTTTGGCCCGTACCCATCGCTAAGCCAATCCGCCGCGGCGGATGGCTTACTTCTTCGCCTTCGGCGCCGGCTTCTTGGCCGCCGTCTTACCCGCAGCCTTCTTTGCCGGAGCCTTCTTGGCCGCCGACTTCACCGCCGGCTTGCGCACGGCCTTTTTAGCCGGTGCCGCTGCAGCTCCGCCCTCGGCATCGACTGCGACTGCGGCCTTCTTCTTCTCGGCCAGTTCGATTTCGATGTGCGCCATGCGGCGCTGGTAGTGGTAGGCCCGGCCCATCGGAGCCGGACGAATCCGCTTCATCCGCGGACCTTCGTTGGCGATGGCGTTCTTGACATACAGATTGTCCAGATCGACATCGAGCCCCTTCTCGGCGCTCAGATAATTAGCGTTTTCCACGGCCGAGCGCAGCAGCTTCAGGACCGCAGGCGCTATACCTTTGTTGGTGAACGCCAGCGTGTTCAGCGCCAATTCAACGCGCTTGCCCTTGATCAAGGCCAGCACCAGGCGCGCCTTCTGCGGAGACACCCGCATAAACCGGGCTTTCGCTGTGAATTCCATGTTCTCTTCCCTTCAGATCTCATTCGCGGACGCCCTCAACGGACGCCCATACTTTTCATGTAACCGGTCAACCCGATCCCGCCCTGCCGCTAGCGTGCCGGCTTGGCCGAGGTCTCCGCGGCGGACTTCACCGAGTGCCCCTTGAAGGTACGGGTAAAGCTGAATTCGCCGAGTTTGTGACCCACCATGTTCTCCGATACATACACCGGAATGAACTTGCGCCCGTTGTGCACCGCAATGGTGTGCCCCAGCATCTCCGGAGTAATGGTCGAACGCCGCGACCAGGTGCGCAGCACCTTCTTTTCGCCGCGCGCGTTCATCCCCTCGATCTTTACGATCAGGTGCGTATCTACAAACGGCCCTTTTTTCGTGGAACGTGCCATGATTCCCTTCCCTACTTGCCGCGACGCGACACGATAAACTTGTCGGTCCGTTTGTTGTTACGCGTCTTGTAGCCGCGCGTCGGTTGTCCCCACGGAGTCACCGGGTGACGGCCGCCAGAGGTCTTACCCTCACCACCGCCGTGCGGGTGATCCACCGGGTTCATAACCACGCCGCGGTTGGTCGGCTTAATGCCCAGCCAACGGCTGCGGCCAGCCTTACCGAGCGAGATGTTCTCGTGATCGGTATTGCCAACCTGTCCGATGGTCGCCATGCACTCCACCAGCACCTTGCGGGTTTCGCCCGAAGGCAGCTTCAGCAGGGCGTATTCGCCCTCCTTGGCCACCAACTGCGCCTGCGCCCCGGCCGAACGCGCCATCTGCGCGCCCTTGCCCGGCTTCAGTTCAATGTTGTGCACGATCGTGCCCGCCGGAATGTTCTTCAGCGGCAGCGCGTTGCCCACCAGAATGTCGGCATCGGCGCCACTGATGATCTTGGCCCCAACCTTGAGTCCAACCGGCTGCAGAATGTAGCGCTTTTCGCCGTCGGCGTAGCTGAGCAGCGCAATGCGCGACGAACGGTTGGGATCGTATTCGATCGTCGCCACGGTAGCCGGAATCCCCGCCTTATCGCGCTTGAAGTCGATCACGCGAATCTTGCGCTTGTGGCCGCCACCGTGATGCCAGATCGTCAAGTCGCCGCAATTGCGGCGGCCGCCGGTGCGTTTCTTCGGCTCCGTCAGCGGTTTATGCGGCCGGTTCGTCGTCAGATCGTCGTTGACCTGCGAGGACTTGAAACGCAGGGTCGGTGTGATCGGTCTGTAAGTCTTGATCGCCATAGTTCTTCTCTTCCAGATCCCGGCCGTTCTTCTGGCGGGATCGCTTTGGCCGGACAGATAGGGTTTCGTTCTCCCATCCGGCAGTGCCGCGCTTGGTCTATACCTCTAGTCGCGGCCGCTTCGGCTCACGCAAACGCACAAACTAAATGTTCTGTGCGTACTCGGGCATCTTTTCGCCCTCGGCGAGCCGTACATAGGCCTTCTTCCAGTCCGGACGGAAGCCGGTAAACTTGCCCCGGCGTCGCTCCTTGCCCAGAAAATTAGCCGTGCGGACGCCAGCGACCTTCACCTTGAAGGCCTTCTGCACCGCTTCCTTGATTTCCGTCTTGGTCGCATCCGCGGCTACCTGGAACACCAGCGTGTTCTCGGTTTCCTTGACGCCCAATCCCTTTTCCGTGATTACGGGCTTGCGGACGATCTGGTAAGGGGACTTAGACATTCTCCACCTCCGCCTTACGCTTCGGCGCCGAGGCCTTCAGCGAGCTCTGCAGCTTTTCCAATGCCGCCTGCGAGAACACCGCCAGTTCATGGCGAAGCAGGTGATAGGGGTGAACCTCGGGACCGTACAGCATCTCAACCCCGGCAATATTCCGGGTCGAAAGCTCCAGGTTCGTGTTCAGGCTCGCGCCGGCTTCCACCACCAGTGCGGTCTTCTTGAACCTCAGTCCAACCAGTGCCTGACGGAAGGTCTTCGTCTTCGCCTCTTTCAGCTCCAGCGAATCGATCACCACCAGGTTGCCGTCCTGCAGCTTTGCCGCCAGCGCCGAGCGCAGAGCGCCCAGCAGCTTCTTGCGCGGGAACGCATAATCATACGAACGGGGCTGAGGTCCGTGGACCGTGCCGCCATGGCGCCAGATCGGCGAACGGACGCTGCCCACGCGGGCGCGGCCCGTACCCTTCTGCCGCCAAAGCTTCTTGCCAGAACCAGAAACCAGCTTCTTGTTCTTGGTGGCGTGCGTACCGGCGCGTAGCGCCGAACGATAGTGCTGGACGGATTCCCAGAGCAGATCCTCGTTCACCTTGCCGAATACTTCCTCGGCGAGTTCGAGCGATCCAACTTTCTGGCCGGCCAGGTTCAACACATCAATGGTAGCCATTTCATTTCCTTTGCCAGTTCCGCATCTTCGGCGGGACTTTCAGTTGCCTTCCGTCAATATGCAGCCGCAGAAGGTTTCGTTTTGTATCCAATGCTCCCCGGCGGCAATCTCCACCGGGGAAGCAAATCTATTTACTTACCTTTGGCTGCGCGCTTGGAAGCCTTCAACGGGTTGATCGCCGTGCCCTCGCCGCTGAATCCGCGACGCTCTCTCGGCGGCTTCTTGGCCTTGGTGATCACCAGGTAGCCGTCTCTGTGGCCCGGTACCGCGCCTTCCACCACCAGCAAATTCTCTTCCTTATCAACGCCCAGAACGCGCAGGTTGCGCACCGTAACCGTAACGTCGCCCATGTGGCCGCTCATGCGAGTGCCCGGAAAGACGCGCGACGGGAACGACGAGGCTCCAATCGAACCCTGCACCTGGAACATATGACCGTGAGCCCCGGGGCCGCCTGCGAACTTGTGGCGCTTCACCACGCCCGCAAACCCGCGTCCCTTGCTGGTGCCCGCGATGTCCACGAACTTGGTGCCGTCAAACAGATCGACCAGAATTTTGTCGCCGACCTTCACGCTCCAGTCGGCGCCCTCTTCGTCGGTCACCACCGCAACTTCCTTGATGAACTTCACCGGCGGCAGATTGTGCTTCTCGAAGTGGCCCTTCATCGCCTTGGTCAGACGCGAGTCCTTCACAAACTCAACCAGCCCGATCTGGGCGGCGTCGTAGCCGTCCCTGCTCACGCTCTTGAGTTGGGTAATTACACAGGGACCGGCCTGCAGCACCGTGACCGGGCGAACATCGCCCTTGTCGTCGAACAGCTGCGTCATGCCAACTTTCCTGCCCAGAATTCCGTTTACCGACATTTCTTCTTCTCCATCATGCCCGCGCTAAAATCGCGCCAGGGCACTGTGAGGACTTCGCGCTCAGCGCGCCAAGTCGCTTTATTTATGTTCTTTACCGTAAGCCTTGATTTCAACGTCGACACCGGCGGGAAGATCAAGCTTCATCAGTGCGTCAACGGTCTGCTGCGTCGGTTCCAGAATATCAAGAAGACGCTTGTGCGTGCGAATTTCAAACTGCTCGCGTGACTTTTTGTCGACGTGCGGCGAACGCAGCACGCAATATTTGTTCTTCACCGTCGGCAGTGGAATCGGGCCGGCAATCTGTGCGCCGGTGCGGCGCGCCGTCTCGACGATTTCGCCCGTCGACTGGTCCAGGACGCGATAATCGTATGCCTTCAACCGAATGCGTATTCTTTCTTTGCCAATCAATGTATTAGCCCTCAAAGATCGTGCGGTCTTCTAGTCGCCGCGACTTCTTTTATCTATGCTGAGTGAAAGTTGCGGCCGAGCCCCCGCGGCCGGAGCGGCATATTGCCGCGTCCCCGGCTGCGAAGCTCAACCTTACAGAATTTCTGAAATCGTACCCGCGCCCACGGTGCGGCCGCCTTCGCGGATTGCAAAGCGCAGGCCTTTTTCCATCGCCACCGGGGTGATCAGCTCAATCTCCAGCTGCACGTTGTCGCCCGGCATCACCATCTCCACGCCTTCAGGAAGCTTGGCCACGCCGGTCACGTCCGTGGTGCGGAAGTAGAACTGCGGACGGTAGCCGTTGAAGAACGGGGTGTGACGCCCGCCTTCTTCCTTCGACAGAATGTAGACCTCGCCCTTGATCTTGGTGTGCGGCGTGATCGAGCCCGTCTTGGCCAACACCATGCCGCGCTCCACGTCGTCCTTGCCGATACCGCGCAGCAGCAAGCCCGCGTTGTCCCCGGCCAGGCCTTCGTCCAACTGCTTCTTGAACATTTCCACGCCCGTCACTACCGTCTTGCGGGTGTCGCGGAAGCCTACGATCTCAACTTCCTCGCCCACCTTCACCTTGCCGCGCTCGATGCGGCCCGTAACCACCGTGCCGCGTCCCGAGATCGAGAAGATGTCTTCAATCGGCATCAGGAAAGGCTGGTCAATGGCACGCGCCGGCAGCGGAACATAAGCATCGACGGCTGCCATCAGCTCGTCCACGCTCTTTTCCCACTCAGGTTCGCCGTTGAGCGCGCCCAAGGCCGAGCCGCGAATCACCGGCAGGTCGTCGCCCGGGAACTTGTACTTGCAAAGCAGTTCGCGGACTTCCATCTCGACCAGGTCAATCAGCTCCGGGTCTTCCACCGCGTCGCACTTGTTCAGGAAAACCACCACGCAGGGAACGCCTACCTGGCGCGCCAGCAGCACGTGCTCCTTGGTCTGCGGCATCGGTCCGTCGGTGGCTGCCACCACCAGAATCGCGCCGTCCATCTGCGCCGCGCCGGTGATCATGTTCTTGATGTAATCGGCGTGCCCAGGGCAGTCGACGTGAGCATAGTGACGGTTGCCCGTCTCATACTCCACGTGCGCCGTGGCAATCGTAATGCCGCGCTCGCGCTCTTCCGGCGCATTGTCAATCGAGTCAAACGAGCGGAACTTGATGTTGGGATTGTGCTTTGCCAGCACCTTCGTGATCGCCGCCGTCAACGTCGTCTTGCCGTGGTCAATATGCCCAATCGTGCCAACGTTCACATGCGGCTTGCTGCGGTCAAATTTCTCTTTCGCCATTGCTCTCGAGCTCCGTCTTAGTTATCGCGCTTTATCGCGCTGGCCGCTGCCCGGCCCGCTTCTGTGGCCCATGACATCAGGCGCTGTGCGCCGCGCATTCCAGCCGCGCGGCGCGGTTGAACTTTATCTGGCCTTCGTGCCCTGCACTTTTGCCACGATCTCTTCGGCCACCGAACGAGGGGCTTCTTCGTACCGCGAAAAGTGCATCGAGAACGTCGCGCGCCCCTGCGTATTAGAGCGCATGTTGGTCGCGTAGCCGAACATCTCAGCCAGAGGAACCATCGACTTGATGACCTGCGAACCGGCGCGATGCTCGATACCCTCGATGCGTCCGCGACGGCTATTCAGATCACCGATGATGGTGCCCATGTACTCTTCCGGAACCACCACTTCGACCGACATCACCGGCTCCAGCAGAACCGGACTCGCCTTGCGCGCCGCTTCCTTGAAGGCCATCGACGCCGCAATCTTAAATGCCAATTCATTCGAGTCAACATCGTGATAGCTGCCGTCATACAGCACGGCCTTCACGTCCACCATCGGATAGCCGGCCAGTACGCCGCCCTCCATGGCTTCCTTAATACCCATCTCGATCGGCTTGATGTATTCCTTCGGAATCGAACCGCCCGTAGTCCCGTTCTCAAACTCAAAGCCCTTACCGGGTTCATTCGGGTACAGCCGCAGCTTGACGTGACCGTACTGGCCGCTGCCGCCCGTCTGACGGATGTACTTGCCCTCCGCCTCCGAGTTCTTGCGCAGCGTCTCGCGGTAGGCTACCTGCGGCTTACCCACGTTGGCCTGCACGTTGAACTCGCGCATCATGCGGTCCACGATGATCTCCAGGTGAAGCTCACCCATGCCGCTGATGATCGTCTGCGAGCTGTCCTCATCGGTATGCACGCGGAACGTCGGATCTTCCTGGGCCAGCTTGTGCAACGCCACGCCCATCTTTTCCTGATCCGTCTTGGTCTTCGGCTCCACCGCAACGTGAATTACCGGCTCTGGAAATTCAATCGTCTCCAGCAGTATCGGCTTGTCCTCATTGCAGATCGTGTCGCCCGTGGTGATGTTCTTCAGTCCCACGCAGGCGCAGATGTCGCCCGCCCGAACTTCGACGATTTCCTCGCGCTTATTGGCGTGCATGCGCAGCAGGCGGCCAATGCGTTCATGCTTCAGACGATTGGCGTTGTAGGCCATATCGCCCTGCTTCAGAACCCCCGAGTACACCCGGATAAACGTCAACTGGCCGACAAACGGGTCGGTCATGATCTTGAACGCCAGCGCCGCAAACGGATCGTCGTCATTCGCATGACGCTGTTCTTCCTTGCCGTTGTCCGGATTCTTGCCCGTCACCGGCGGAACATCCAGCGGCGAAGGCAGGAAGTCGACCACCGCGTCCAGCAGCGGCTGCACGCCCTTGTTCTTGAACGCCGTGCCCAGGACCACCGGGAAGATCTTGATCGCGATCACCGACTTGCGCAGCGACGCCTTCAATGCCTCCACCGAAATCTCGTCGCCCTCGATCCACTTCGCCATCAGCTCGTCGCCATCGTCGTTTTCAACGATGGTTTCCACCATCAACTGCCGCATCGCCTGAGCCTTCTTCATCAGCTCGGCCGGAATATCTTCCACCACGTAATCGGCGCCCATGGTTTCGTCGTGCCAGTAGATGGCCTTCATGTTGAACAGATCGATGCAGCCCTTGAACTTCTCCGCCTGCCCAACCGGCATCTGGATCGGTACCGGCTTGGCCGACAGCCGCTTGCGAATCGTGTCGACGGCGTGATCGAAATCCGCGCCCATCTTGTCCATCTTGTTAATAAAGCAAATCCGCGGCACCGCGTACTTGTCAGCCTGCCGCCACACCGTCTCCGACTGCGGCTCCACGCCATGCACTGCGTCAAACACTGCCACCGCGCCGTCCAGCACCCGCAGCGAACGCTCTACTTCCGCGGTGAAATCGACGTGGCCCGGGGTGTCGATAATATTGATCGTGATGTCTTTCCAGGCACAGGTCGTCGCAGCCGACGTGATCGTGATGCCACGCTCCTGCTCCTGCGCCATCCAGTCCATCGTCGCCGTACCTTCATGCACTTCGCCAATGCGGTGCAGGCGTCCGGTGTAGAACAGAATGCGCTCGGTCGTAGTCGTCTTGCCGGCATCGATGTGCGCCATGATGCCGATGTTCCTGCAGCGTTCTAATGGAACTTGTCGCGCCAAAGCTTCTACCTATTCCCTTTACGTCATCGCACCGGCGCTGGGGATAGCCCGTGCTGGTTTCTGTTTGATGGCAGCCTACCCTTTTGCTTTCGCTGCCACGCGCCCGCAGCCGGAGCGGCATCTGTCTGCCGCCTACCCGGCTGCCCAAGCCTTGATTCCTACCAGCGATAGTGCGCAAAGGCCTTGTTGGCCTCGGCCATGCGGTGTACGTCTTCCTTCTTCTTCATCGCCGCGCCCTTGCCATTGGCCGCATCCAGCAGTTCGTTGGCAAGCTTGTCGATCATGCCCTTTTCAGGACGGCTGCGCGAATACGAAATCAGCCAGCGAATCGCCAGCGAGGTCCGCCGCTCCGCGTTGACTTCCACCGGAACCTGATAGTTGGCGCCGCCCACTCGGCGGGTCTTCACTTCCAGCAGCGGCTTCACGTTCTCAACCGCCTTCTTGAACAGCTTCAGGGCCTCGTCGCCGCCCTTGGTTTCAAGCTGCGTCATGGCCTTGTAGAAGATGCTCTGCGCCGTGCTCTTCTTGCCGTCCCACATCAGGTTGTTGACAAACTTGTTGGCCAGCGTCGAGCCGTAAATCGGATCCGGCATCGGTTCGCGCTTGGCAATATGACCTTTTCTCGGCATTCAAAAACTCCTCTTCCCTGCCAGCTTTTGGCGGTACTCCCAGCCGTCTCCCAATCGAGCCGCCGGGTGAACAGCGTCAGCGACCGGAGGGCCATCGTTTGGCCCGCTCCCGCCGCTCACGCAGAAATTCGTTTACGACTTCGGCCGCTTCGCTCCGTACTTGGAGCGGCTCTGTCTGCGGTTGGCAACCCCCACCGAGTCCAGCGTGCCACGAATCACGTGGTAGCGAACACCCGGAAGATCCTTCACGCGGCCCCCGCGAATCAGCACAATCGAGTGCTCTTGCAGGTTGTGGCCGACGCCAGGAATGTAGGTCGTCACCTCGATCCCGTTCGTCAGGCGCACACGCGCAACCTTCCGAAGAGCCGAGTTCGGTTTCTTTGGCGTCTGGGTATAAACCCGGGTGCAGACTCCACGCTTCTGCGGGCATGCCTGCAGAGCAGGGCTAGCCGTCTTGTAGCGAGGCGCCTTGCGGCCCTTACGCACCAACTGATTAAACGTAGGCACTCTTGCAGCTCCTTTATTCGCACGCACTCTGGCGCAACTGGCGCACGCACCGCGCAAAGCGTCGGCACATGCCGCTCAGAACCCTTTTTTTCCACTCAGGGCTGATCAAGCGAACCCGCTCGCGCGGCGCTCAACCATACTCTCCGCAATCAACCCGCGGGGAAAGTTTCACGTTTCCTGGATAGAGACAGCGACGGTGATGCTTGAATCCCGGTCAATCGCCAAAGCCTTGAGCTTCAGTCTCCGCCGGGAGCATTCCGTTTCGCAGCCTGAATCTGCATACCCCGTAGCCAAGCGCCACAGGTAGCGCAGATTCGTTTCAGCGAGGAAGCCCATACGTCAGGCGCCGTGAAGCGCCATCGGGCCGATCTTACACAACAGCTCGACCAATCAGACACAGACAAGCCAGACAGACTCGCAGAACCTCTAAACTATATCAATACGTTCGCCAAGCGGTCAACCAAATCCCCAAGCAATTTCGCCCGACTATTTCGCCCTGCTCCCAACAGTCACACCTCTCGACGATTCCACCGCACCCTTTCTTGAATTCCGTGCGCCGAATTCCGTCGCGGCCTTTGAAAGCCGCCGTACCCTTCGAAAGTGTCACCCTGAGCGCAGCGAAGGGTCCCCGCACCGCTCAAATCTCCCGTACCGCCCTGAGGCACCTCAACCAGCACACGATTGGGTGCCCCACCTTCGACGCGCGTTCTTTGCGCGGCTAAGGTGGGGTCGTTGACCTTGTCGTTGACCTTGCTGTTGCCGTTGCCCTTGCCTTTACCCGAAATCCAGCGTCACATTCTCAGCCTTCTTCGCCTTAGCCTTCGGTGCCTGCTTAAACGTCACCTCCAGCAGCCAATCGCTCCCAACTTGCGCAACGATTAGCAAACCGGCAACCCCCACCCCTTCCAACGATTACCCAACTCGCCAATGCTTTCCCAACAAGTGCACCATCAACAGTGCAACCGCCCAAAAACGTCGTGTCTTCAATCGCCCCCAAAATGCCCCAAATCGCCCCCCATTCTGCGCATGTCAAGCGACAATTCTTTCCGATTCCTCCCAACTAACTGATTCGACACGACATAGAGTTCTCCCCCAACTGAGGGGATTGCCCTCCCACTTTGATATTCTGAACATAGGCACGCAAGTATCCGCTAACCGCCTTGTTATCAAATTTTTACCGGGATATATAGGGGGGAGGGACTACCCGCAAATGGAAGCCCTGAATCAGCTCCGGAAAACCGTCATGATGATTCCGCCCACCACGATAAATCCTCCTCCGGCCACACCGCGCGATCGATGCTCTCGCGGAAGACCAGCACCGCAACCGACTGCGCCACAAGAAAGAAGAGAACGATGTAGAGTCCCATCAGGCGGCTGAAATCCAGCTTCGTCATGTTGACCATGAAGCCGTAAATCACCAGCGTCGCCGCGCCGCTCAGCAGCAGCAAAACTCCTCTGCGTTGCAGACCGCCGCGAATCAATGCATCTCCGCCCACTTCGAGAAGCGCGGCAAGAACCAGCAAAATCAGAATGCGTACCGTCATTTCAGCCTCGTTGAATTGCGCTTGAATCCTTTAACTTGCCAGCGCTCCCAGCGCCGCTACTGCATCGCGCCGGGCGCGTTCCAGCGACTCCTGCATCTGTCGATGGCACTCGTTCATCTGCTCATCGCTCGCCTCGGGCGGCAGATGAATCAGTTTTGTCCAGCGCACATGCACCTTCGAGAAGGGACGCGGAATCATCATCGCATCCCAGGAGCGCAGAATCCACGGACGATCGACGGCGAGGTAGAAACACAGGATCGGCGCGCCGCTCATTCGCGCCAGCATCACCGGTCCAGGCTTGGCCACAAAACGTGGTCCTCGCGGGCCGTCGATGGTGAACGCCGCGATGTGTCCGCTGGCGAGCGCGCGATTCATCCCCAGCAGCGCACCTGATCCGCCGCGCGAACTCGACCCGCGCACCGCCGCAAAGCCAAAGCGCTCGATGATGCGGGCAATGTATTCGCCATCAAAACTGCGGCTGGTCATCACCGCAATCCCACGCCTGCGGAAGAACCACGTTGCCGGAATCACCGCGCGATGCCAGAACGGGCCAATCACGGACACCGGAGGTTCGCCGCCCTCAACCTCGCTGCCCGGCTCCGACGAGTACTCGAAGCGCAAGGTGCGGCCAATCAGTGAAATCAGCAGATAGCCCGCCCAGGAGATGCACCACAAGGCCAGCCGCTGTCCCAGCCTGAACCGAGGCGCCGCATCGGACTCTTGAGATGTAGATGTTGTGCTCACCTGGAAATTGTATCCCGCCCCTGCGGATGCGAATCCGCCCAAGCCAAGGCGGTCTTCATCCTGCGCCCAGCCGCCGGATGCGAATGAAACAGAATCTCCACCCACCGCGAAGGTTCGCGCTCGGAGAGATTCTGAGCCGCAAGCTTTTCCATCGCCGAACAGAACGGCCCTACCGAGCCCAACGACTTCCATGCATACAGATCGGCCTGGCGCTCATTGAAACGCGAGTACGCGTTCAGCACCGGCAGCAGCACCACCGAGATTGCAGTCGCAACCAGGATCATCAGCGGAAGGTTGGCGAAGTCGATCTGGTCGTAACGCTTCCAGTCGAAGGCAGCCCACCGGACCGCAAGCTTCAGGCACCAGAATCCGAAGAAGGCAATCACCCCCTGCACCGCGATTCCCTTCAGCATGTGCCGGTAGACATGATGCCCCAGTTCATGGGCCAGCACGGCCTCAATCTCATCGTGATTGCAGGTGGAAAGCAACGTGTCTGATATGACAATCCGGCGGGTACGCCCCAGGCCCATCAGAGCTGCGTTGGCCTTTTTGGTTTTCTCCGAAAGCATCCACTCATAAACGCCGCGCACTTTCGCTCCCGCTTTTTCGCTCATCCGTGTCAGCCGCGCCGTCAGATCTTTGTCGCCAAGCGCTCGGAAGCGAAAGAACAGCGGAAACAACAATACCGGTGCGATCTGTGCCATCAGCACGCTGAATAGCATAAACAGCGCCCAACCCGTTACCCACCACCAGCGAGGCTGCAGGCGAATCAGCAGGTAAATTATTTGCACCAATGCCTGGCTGAGCAGGAAGGTCAGGATGAAGCCCTTGGTCTGATCCCATGCCCAGTTGCGAACGTGCTGATTGCTGAGGTGGTAGCGATGCTCTACGCGGAAGCCGTAGTAGTCGAGGCCAAGGCTGAGAACCTTGGTGAGCAGCAGCAGGATTGACGTGTAGAAAAAAAGTGCGAGGGCGTGATGGTCACCGGCCACTCGCACCGCAAAATTGCGAAAGTTGCTCGTCCAATCGGCGACCAGAATTACGCCCATCAGCACCAATCCCAGCACCAGGTCGGCAACGCCGATGCGCCGGAGGAGGCGATTGTAGTGGCGAGCCTCTGCTGATTCCGAAGGCACGCGGCCGTCGCCGCCGGAAAACGAAGGGGAAACCATGGGGTCCATACGTGTCTACCCAGTGTACAAGAGCCGCCTGCACTTCCTGCGCGCCCCGGCTGGCGCCCGACGCCGGATGAATTGCTACTTCAGTTCCGTGACCGTTGCACCCGGCGGTACATCCAATTGAAATTGTTCCGGTTTCAGCGGATCGTTCAAAGTCAGCTTAACCATCTTTAGAGCAATGTTGTACTCCTCCTGCGGCCGCTCGATTTCGATCAGCGAAGGAAACTGCACGCCGTTGTAATCCTGCCGGTCGGAGTAAGTAACGTCGGTGGCGATTGCGCCCTTGTCATCGTAGATGGTCTGGCGATAAGGCAATAGATCGGCCCGACTGAAATAGATTTTTCGGTGGAGGCGCCAGCTGTTGTCTGCCCCGTGCCGTATCACCACGATGTGGTAATTCGACTGGGTCACGGACTTATGCGTTTTCTCGTCCACAACCTCTTGCTTGCCCTCTTCGAGTACCGCAATCTCATTGCCCGGATCGATCGCCGGCATGAGCAGGGCCTCGTAAATCACCTGAGGGCGCAGATTTTCCAGCGCATTGCCGCTGATTTTTGTGAGCTGGTTATTGCCGGTAATGAAGCGGTTCTTGGGCGGAATCGACAACTCAAACTGGTCGCCGTTACTGACCATATCAAAAGCGCGGTTACGGACGATGGGCAGCAAGCCTATCATGCGGAGCATAGCCGGTTTCTGAGCCAGGATGTAGCCCCGAATCTGCTGATACTCAATGACCTTGCCTTTCTTCTCGCCTCCCACCGTGGTGTCAATGTCAACCGTTGCGTTCATGGTTTGAACGCTGGCGGCCAACTGGTCGATCTTCGCCATTAATTCTTCTTGCGTAGCGCTCTTCAGTGGCGCGGCAGAACGTTTTGCTTCCACCCGATGCGAGCGGAATAGGCAGCCGGTTGTGCTGCACAAACACAAGACTAGTAGAGCTATTGTCAGACGAGCTCGTTCCATTGCGTACGAAATCTACTCCAATTCAATTAGGCCCCAGTATATAGGCTGGAGGACAAATGAGCGCGACGCAAGATGTGCGCCGCGTGCTGAGGCGTGGTTCCAAAGCTGCGCCGGAGCGGAAATGAGCAGGATTGGATCAGTGAGATTCGCCGTCGGAATGTTTCGCGCCGGCTCGTTTGAGTTCGACATTGCGCCCAGCCAGCACTTCCGGCGGGGGCTCAGGAAACCGCTCATTCTCTTTATTAGCAACGGCAGCCTTCATGAAATCCATCCAGATTGGAAGCGCTGCGCGCGCTCCGGTTTCCTTTTCGCCAAGCGTCTTCTTTTCGTCGAAGCCTACCCACACGCCACAACTCATGGAAGGCGAAAAGCCCACAAACCATGCGTCGGTGAAATCGTTGGTGGTGCCTGTCTTGCCCGCCAGCGGATGATTCAGCTTGCTAGCGGCGTTTCCGGTGCCGTGCAGCACCACCCCCTGCAGCAGTTCGACCATGACTCGCGCTGAGTGTGCACTGATCACGTCGCGCACGTCTGCAAAGTCTTCCTCCATGATGTGCCCGTCGTAGTCGGTAACCTTACGGATTGAATGAGGACTCAGCCGCACTCCGTCGTTTGGGAAGGTCGAGTATGCCGCGGTGTGCTCCAGCAGCGTGACTTCGGCCGAGCCCAACGCGACCGGCAGATAGGGTTGAATATCCGAGGTGATCCCGAATTTACGCACGTACTCGATCACTGTCTTGATGCCGACGCGTTGCGCGAGTTTGACGGCCGGAATGTTGCGCGAGTCGGCGAGCGCGCGGCGCAGCGAAATCGTTCCCTCGTACTTGCCATCGTAGTTATGTGGCGACCAAGTCCCGGAGACGCTGGGAAAACTGATGGGAGCGTCGACGATGGTGTCATCGGGCAGGGCGCCCTGCTCCACCGCCGCCGTGTAAACGTAGGGCTTGAACGACGAGCCCGTCTGCCGCAAAGCCTGCGTGGCACGATTGAATTTCGATTCGTCGAAGTCGCGTCCTCCCACCATGGCGCGAATTTCGCCGGTGTTGTTGTCGATTGCGACCAGCGCTGCCTGGGCTCCGGAGTCCTGCTCCAGCGCCAGTTGCAGATTATGATCCGGCTCCACGCTGATCACCCGCACATAGACGATGTCGCCGACTGCAAGAATCTCATTGGGCGAGCGATGGCCGGTCCAGACCATCTCGGGCGCTCGAATCTGGCCCTGATACTTACCAATCTTGATCTCGGCTTCGGCTTGCGATACACCTGTGACCAGCGCGTGGAAGTAACTGCCGGGCTCCGGCGCATGATTCCAATCGGGGTGCTCGTAGAGGGAAAAGTCCTCCCCCGCGGCGAACAGGTTGCGTACATGCCCCTTCCATCCATGGCGCCGCTCGTAGGCAGCAAGGCCATCCAGCACGGCGCGGGTTGCGGTCTTCTGCAATTCCATGTCGAGCGAGGTGTAGACCCGCATCCCCCCCTCATGCACCTGATCGGTTCCGTACTTCTTCTCCAGATACCGCCGCGTCTCCTCGATGAAGTACGGCGCCACATTGTTAGGATCGGACTGAAGATGCAGATTTAGGGGCCGACTCTTTGCCTCCTGAGCCTGCTGCGCGGTGATACGTCCATCCTCCATCATATTGTTGATGACCAGGTTGCGGCGGCGCCAAGCCTTCTCGGGATTGCTGATGGGGGAGTAGGCACTTGGTCCCTTGGGCAGCCCTGCAAGCAGAGCCGCTTCCTCAATCGTCAGGTCTTTGGCTGGCTTATTGAAGTAGAACTCTGAGCCAGCTTCAAATCCGTAGACTCCGTGCCCCAGAAATATCTGGTTAGCATACAGTGTGAATATCTGTTCCTTGGTGAAGCGGCGTTCGATCTGGATGGCCAGCATGATCTCCTGCACCTTGCGCCCGAACTTGCGATCCGGATTGAGGAACAGGTTGCGCGAGAGTTGCATCGTAAGCGTGGAGGCGCCCTGCGCCCGCGATCCGCTGGCTAGGTCGCGGTAGGCCGCGCCCATGATGCGCCATAGATCAATCCCCCAGTGCCGCTCGAAATCCTTGTCTTCAATCGAGATGACGGCGTCGCGCAGCACCTTGGGATAGTCCTCGTACTTTGCGATCACGCGACGCTGCAGGGCAAAAGTGCCGATAACGCTTCCTTTATCGTCGTAGAGTTCAGTGATTGAGCTGGGACGGTAACGCTCAAGGTCGGTAACCTGCGGAAGATCCGTCGAATAAACAAACAGAAGCCCGGCCAGCGCTCCGAAGAGCGCTGCGGCAACGATCGCCAGCGCGAAAATCACGCGATGAACCATACGCGTGCGATCCGCGTGAAGAATGGGCGTCGCCTGATGATTGAGAAGCGTGGTCATTTCAGGTGAGGGTCAGCGCAAGCATAACACCTGCCGAAGCCTCTCCGATGGCAGGCGTACCACGAAAGACATGCTCCAAGGGACACTGACCTCAAGGTTCCATTGGATGGTGGCGCGCCTCCATCCAATTCTGCAGGATGAGTACGGCGGCCAACTGATCAACCACGGCGGCGCGTTTCTTGATCGACATATCGGTTTCACGCAGGAGGCGATTGGCCTCCACCGAGGTCAGGCGTTCGTCCCAGAGATGGATCGGAAGGTCAAAGTGGGCTTCGAGAACGGCAACAAATTCGCGCATTCGCTCTGACTGCCTGCCTTCGGCGCCGCTCATGCGCAAAGGCAGGCCCACCACCAATTCCACCACGCCGTAGTTGCGGATAACGGCCTCCAGCGCGGCTAGGTCAGTGCGCTTATTCTTGCGGCGAATGGTGATGAGGCCCTGGGCTGTGAAGCCGAGCGGATCCGTAACCGCCAGTCCGATCGTTCTGGAACCCACGTCGAGTGCCAGGATGCGTCCTGACGGCTTTTCCTTTTCGTTTTCGTTGTGCGGCACATGGCAAGTATAGTTCGAAGAGGCAGGTTTCACAGCAGGGTACTTCTGCACTGGTCGGGAGAACAGGGGATGGAGCGGACATCGGGCAAATTCAAAGACGAGGCTGAAGAAGCCAGCGGCTTCCAGGAGCAGATTCCAGCCCTGGAGAGCAGCGCGCAATGCGCTTTGCTCAGCGATGCCGAGCGTCGGCGCCATGCCCGCATTCAGAGTGGCTCGTTGGCCGTTATCGCGGTCGGCGGCGTGCTCACTATGATGTACCTGGCCAAGACCGTGCTTGTTCTCACGCTCGTCTCGGTGCTGATTGCATTCATGCTTGCACCCATCGTCGAACTCTGCCAGCGCGTTCGCCTGCCCCGCTCCATCAGCTCCTTGATTGCCGTCTTCGTGATGTGCGCCACGCTGTACGGGGTTTTTTATGTCTCCTACAATCAGGCCGACGAGTTTTTGTCCCAACTTCCAAAGTATTCAGGACGCATTCGCAACGTGTTAAGCCAAGTTCGGATGCGCGCCGAACGCTTCCGCCAGACCACTCGGAATGTACTTCCGGAGGAGAAAGTCGAAAAGGGCACGCTTACGGTTCGTCAATCGAGCAACTGGATGGACGACCTGACCAGCGGGGCCGTCGGAGCCACCGAAGCTGTGCTGATGGCAGCCTTTGTCCCCTTCCTGGTTTTTTTCATGCTGAGCTGGCAGGACCATGTTCGATCGTCGACCGTGATGCTCTTCAACCCGGAGAACCGCAACACCGCCTATGCAACCCTGGGCCTGATCTCCCAGATGATTCGCGGATTCATTGTCGGCAACATGGTCATCGGAGTCATTCTCGGAATCACCAGCACCATTGCATTCTGGATTCTCGGTGTGCCCTACTTCTACGTGATCGGGATGATCAGCGGCATCGTCAGTCTGCTCCCCTATCTCGGTATTGTGCTGGCGATTCTTCCGCCGGTGGTGGTCAGCATGGGAGTGCTGTCAGTCAAGAGCTTCGTCGCCATTGTGAGCGTAGTCGCGATCAGCCACGTGATCGCGTTAAACATTCTCTATCCCAAGATCATCGGCCGCCGCCTACAGTTGAATCCGCTGGCGGTGACCCTGGCTTTGCTGTTTTGGGGCTGGCTGTGGGGAAGCATGGGATTGATTCTGGCCGTTCCGCTGACAGCGGCCATCAAAATTATCTTTGACCATGTGGAGAGCCTGCGTCCGTGGGGAGACTGGCTTGGAGAGTGAGAGCTACCGCAGGAGCAATAAATGGCGCAGCCCGCAGGCTGCGCTCGGAATCACACATACGGTCTAAACTAGACCTCGATAGTTGCAGCCTCGGGCCAGCGCAGGCCGCACTTGCACAGAGCCTTGCGCAGTTCCTCTTCCACATCCTCTTCTTCGCGTCCCCTGGCCATTGCCATTTCACTAATCAGCAGGAAACGCGCCCGCTCAAGCATTTTCTTCTCACGGAAGCTGAGCGGTTTCTGAGCTGCCAGAATCAGCAACCCCTTCAGAACGATGGCCACATCCAGCAACGAGCCAGTCCGCATCTTATCCGAATTCTCTTTAAACCGATTCTTCCAATCTGAACTGCTTTCGCATTTGCCGTCCGACAAATACTCAAGGATCTTCTGAGCTTCCGAATTCTTCACGATGCGGCGCAAACCGACCGCCTCGGCGTTTTGAAACGGAACCATGACCTTGAGGCTGCTGGAGCGGATACGAAGCAGGTAAAAGCGCTCGACCGAGCTGCCGATCGTGCGGCTGGAGATCTGCTCAATTATACCTACCCCATGGTTCGGGTAGACCACCTTTTCGCCGACGCTAAACTGTGTTGTGCTCATTCATAGACCCGGTAACCGGGCAGATTACATCTTTGATTATACGTTGCGCGCCAGAGCAGGGTCAACGGAGGAATCGCAGCCGTGCCTCCAACCGGGCAGGCGCGCTATAATTACACCTTGTACCTCCCTCCCGTGCGCGGCTCGCCGCGCACAAAGGTTTTTAGGAAATGCCTGAACACATAAAGAAAAAGCTCCAGGAAGAAATCGATGTGCTCGAGCATGAGCTGAATCATGAACTTCCGGCCGAACTCAAGAAGGCCGTAGCCATGGGCGACCTCTCTGAAAATGCCGAGTACCACATGGCGAAGCAGCGCCAGGAGTTCGTCCGCGCCCGCTTGGGGATGATGAAGAAGCGCATGGCCGAGCTGTCGCTGATGAATCTCGCAAATATTCCCCGGGACCGGGCGGCGCTGGGTTCGACCCTGGTGGTCTTCGATTCCACCAAAGACGAAGAGATCGTCTACAAACTGGTGACTAGCGAGGAAAGCGACGTCACCAAGGGCATGGTCTCGACGACGTCGCCCATTGGCCGCTCCCTGATGGGCAAAAAGGTCGGAGACGTGACCACAGTTGTCACTCCTGGCGGCACCCGCGAGCTGGAGGTTTTGAAGCTAACCACCATGCACGAAGCCGCCGACAACGGATCGGATTCGCGGGCATGACCTGGACCAGCGCCGTCGGCAAGTATTGCGGAGTACTGCTCTACAAGATTGTTGACGGTCTTGCACTCACCCGCATCTCGCCCAACATGCTGACCTTTATTGGATTGGTCATCAACGTTGCGGCGGCGCTATTCTTTGGTTTTGCCAGCTCGGACAACAACCAACCGCGCCGCTTCATCTATGCAGGGCTGGTGATTATCGGCGCGGGCATCTTCGATATGGTGGACGGACGGGTGGCCCGCGCCACCAACCAAGTCACCGTCTTCGGAGCTTTCTTCGATTCTGTCATCGACCGCTATTCAGATGTGGCGATCTTCTTCGGCCTGCTGGTCTACTACGCTCGCGCCAACCGCTTCTTCTATGTGGTGCTAGTCGCCTTCGTCATGACTACCTCGGTGATGGTCAGTTACACACGAGCCCGCGCCGAGTCGCTCATCCCGACCTGCAAGGTCGGATTCATGGAGCGCCCGGAGCGGATCGTGCTGGTGATTATCGGCGCGCTCTCCAATCGTATGGCGCCCGTGTTGTGGGTGCTCGCCGTGCTCTCCACTATCACGGTCATCCACCGCATCCGTTTTACGTACGTACAGAGCACCGCGCAAGAAGCCGCGGAACGCCAGACCGCTTCCATCTCCTAAATCTGGCCAATGTGGAATCAGCCCGCCCCCCGGGTATTATGTTGCTCGCCAACGCTTCGAACATCCCACGCAAGATGCATGCGGGAGGCAGTCTGGCGAGCCCTCACCGTTGAGAGCTTAAGACTAAAACTTCACCTCTTTCGGCCGAGCGGTGCAACCCCTCCATCGGGCGAGCCAACTCAATACTCTGAAAAACAATTAAGGAGAATCCTATGAAGAGAATCCTTTTGCTCAGTTCGATTCTGTTGCTTTCAACTGTGTGGGCGGTAGCACAGTATGACACCCAGTCCGGCGCGAGCGGTCAGAGCAGTTCTGATGCGAGCAAAACCACCATTGAGGGATGCCTGTCCGGGTCCAATGGAAGCTACAGCTTGACCGACAAATCAGGCACCATGTATCAACTCACAGGAGATACGGCAAAACTGGAAAAACATGTCGGTCATACCATGCAGGTGACCGGAACGACCGCAGCCAGTTCGGCTTCGAAGACTGGCTCTATGAGCGGATCTGCTGACACGCAGCAGACGTTCAACGTCACAGCTTTTAAGCACGTTTCAGCCAACTGTAATGACATGCACTAAAGTTAAATCGTTGTGCCGTCAGTTCGATCGCGCCACCCGGGGGCTTACACAATGCCGCCGAGCACCGCCATTTGATAAGCGCCCCGCGAGGGCTGGGACGCAGGCTGATCCATTTGAGTCT
Source organism: uncultured Acidobacteriota bacterium (assembly GCA_963838135.1). Taxonomy (GTDB): domain Bacteria; phylum Acidobacteriota; class Terriglobia; order Terriglobales; family Acidobacteriaceae; genus TOLSYN. The sequence goes on from CAWIPV010000001.1 coordinate 1,455,852, forward strand.
TGGGTAAAAACCATACTTTATGTCGATTCCAGCGATCTGATATAACACAGGAGGAATGACGCGCGCTGGTTTGAAATGAGATTTGTCGAAGTAGTCGCTCACAACGAGGACGGTTGCCGCAAAACGACAGTCTTGGATCAGGCCGCGATCAATAAATTCCCTACCTACCGCAGCAGTCTGGTTCTGGTTCCATTGCTCGTCCTGATTTTCGTGCTGCAATGCGCGTGGTTTATCCGTACTCAGTCCTTCACCAACGATGAACCAGAACACATCGTTGCGGGACTGGAGGCGTGGCACTTCGGAGAATTCAAGCAGTGGCACGATCAGCCTCCGCTGGGACGCCTGCTCTTCACGCTTCCACTCCTGAATACGAATTTAAGCTACCGGTACACAGACGACCAGATCCGCCCCATCGCGCCCGCGCCAGAGGTCTGGCTCTACCGTTCGCGTCCGGTCAACGTCTTGCTCGGAGTGGCGCTGTTGCTTTTGCTTTGGGGAACCGCACGCCGCTTATTCTCCGAGACGACGGCTAATTTTGTGCTGGCTCTGGCGGTTCTTTCACCAGAGCTGATTTCGCATTTTTCATTGGCAACTATCGATGGCGTGGGCTGTCTGTTCGTTTTCGCGTGCGTCGTGCAGTGGGTGCGGTATTGGCGCAACCCTTCCCGTGCTCAGAGTGTGATCTTGGGAGTTTTGCTCGGCGGCCTGCTGTTAGCGAAATTCAATAGTCCTCCGCTGTTAGTAATGATCCTGGGCTTGGTTCTGGTACTGGCTCCGGGCGAACTCAAGTTTCACCCGCGCGGATTCCAGTGGCGCAGAACAGCGGCGATCTTGTTAATCGCCTGCATGGTGGTTTGGAGTGGATATTTTTTCCACGTCTCCAAAGTGACTTTCGCCGATCAGATGGTCACCATCCATTTCTCCGGTTACACCAAGCTTCTGCAATACGAGATGCCGACGCTCAAAAACCCCATTACCATTTTTCTGCCGGCGTGCGAGTGGATGACCGGCCTGGGAATGGTGGTTTTCCATAATATGGAGGGGCATCGTAGTTTTCTCCTAGGTCGTTATTCGACCGATGGATTCAAGCTCTACTTCCCGGCTGCGATGCTTCTGAAGTGGCCGCTCATCGTTCTCCTGCTGGCGGCGGCCGGTGCCGGAGTCGTGTTCCGGCGTTTGATTCCGGCCTGGCGCACGCTTCTACTAATGAGTATTGTTCCCGCTGTCTATCTTATGTTTGCTATTTCCGCGCACATCAATATCGGGGTTCGACACGTCTTGCCGCTTTACCCGTTTCTCCTGCTCTATGCGGGGGCCTTTGTGGAGTGGGCACGCGGATGGCGCTGGATGAAGCTTGTTTTTGGAATCCTGCTTATCGCGCAAGCTGCCGACATTGCCCGCTATGCACCGGATTATCTGTCCTATTTCACTGTGCTGGTGAAGCCCGCAAATACCTGGCAACTACTGAGCGACAGCAACACGGACTGGGGTCAGGGAATGGTTGCGCTTCGCCAATACCAGGCTGAGCATCCATACCAGGCGATTCACCTGGCCTATGTTGGGGAAGTCGATCCCGCGCTGTATGGGATACGGTATACGCGGCTGAATGAAGGGGACCGGCCCAGCGGAATCGTTGTGGTGAGTGCCACCCATCTTTCCGGGCAACTGCTCAAGAACCACTCGGCCTATCGTTGGTTGTTGCAGTACCCAGTACGGCAAATCCTGAATCACACGCTGTACGTCTTCGACGTGCCGCGCGCCGATACAGGGACTATTCCACCTTGCAGACCTGCGCAGCTTCATTGCGGTACGGACACTCAAGCGGCACTGTTGCCCTGACTGGCAAGACTGTCCAGGAAACGCCATACCGCAACTTGAGCTGGTGGAATTGGTTGAGATTAAAGCTCTCGATGCCTCTTTGTGCGTTTACCTGCTCTCGCCACTCCGGAGCCAAGTCGGGGAAAACCGTCGCTGCCCCGGGATCTTTCTGGTTATCGGCGAGCACACTGCGTTCGGCCAGCGCGCGCAGACCGTAGTCGTCCTCCTCATGCAGGCTCATATAGTTAGGGTCGATTGCGAAGATAGCATCTTTCGGCGTGTGGACGCTGGACCAGAGGAAAGCCTTGGCCCATGGGTTCTTCGGAGTCCGGCCAGGCCATTCGATGTGGTCGCTGTACTTGAAGGCGTCGCGCTGTACATAAAACATCGTGCCGGCGAGGGGCAGAAAGAGGATCAGCCAGCGCCATGCTCTGCCGCGAAGCAGGAATTGTCCGATCAGGCCGCCCGCCAACACGAGGAAAATGAAGTAGAAAATGTGAAGCCAGCGCATCGGCTGGAAAGAGGTTAGCTGTTCTGTTGCCGAAGGGATCGTCATCAGCGCGGCAACCGCGAACTGGAATACGGCGAAAGCAACCAGACGGGTCGCAAGCAGTTCGAGGGTTGCCATCCTGTGCCGACGCGCGATGCGCGCAAACCACCAAACCAGCAATACCGGAGCTACGAGTCCCAACCATTCATACCAGGTCCAAGCCATGGGAAAGTAGTAGCGACGCGCCATTGCGGCCTCTCTCCATGCATCGGAAGGCCGCTGAAAGAGATAAAAGGGCAAAACCATCGCCGTTGCCGACCGCGCCATTTGCTTGGCTTTTTGACCGGCAGGCCAAGACACGAACAGCAGCAGCGAGACGCCGAAAAGCGCCATCAAGGGATGCATGAGGAGCGCAAAACAAGTCCAGGCCACGGCGCGCATCCAACGCTTTTCCAGCGATGCAGCTAATGCCAAAATCACTCCGCATGTCGCCGGTGCTCGCGGATGCAGATATGGGTCCAGTGGAAAGAGAGCCGTTCCGGCGATGGGTAACGTCAACAGAACGGTTACCAGCAGCACAGCGCACCAGCGTGCACGCTCGTCTTCAAAACAAGCAGCAGCTACCTTCCAGCAACCCAACAGAATGAGAAAGATGGAGACGGTCTGCCAGAGAAACAACGCCCACGCGACCGAATGGAGAAGGCGAACCGTCGCAGCCAGAGCCGGAATGAAATAGGCCAACTTGACCTGCTCGGTGAAGAAGCGCGCGTTGAAGGAGTAGGCAGTCGGATCCAGGTTTTTGTTGACGGCGGCGAGGTAGACATCTTGATCTTCGACGCCGACGTGATAGCCATGAATGAGAATGGCCACGAAGGTCAACAAGACGAGCAAGCCGATGACTTGGGAGATCGAAGCCGCAGAATGGGCTGATTCGCGCGCTCTGCCGGAAGCAGGTTCCATAAAAACGTCGCCCTTTAGGTCTGACACTCAAATTTTTAACACAGCGAATCGCGGACGCAGGGGTTGAGGTTTGGCGGTGTACCCCTCCCCCTATATTTCCCGGCAAAAATTTGAAAACAAAAGGGTTGGCGTGCGGTTTCAAGGGTTTCCACGGTTGAAAGCTTGTAAGCCAAACCTGATCCCTAATTTCAGAATAGCAGGATTTGAGGGCAAAACCGTCAGTTGGGGGAGAACTCTATGTAGTCTGAAATCAGTCGGTTGAGAGGATTGTGCAAGAATTATGGGTTGACAAGGTGCAGGAAGGAACAATTAGTTCGCCGTTTCGAGAGGAAAAAGGGGCGTTTGGGGGCAGTTTTGGGAACAGGCAATTTCGATGCGCTGCACCATGAATAGTGCATTCCATGGACAACGATTGGCGAAAAGGTGAATCGTTTGGAAGACGCTTCTTACTGATGTGCTAATCGTTGCGCGAGCACGCCGTTTGACTGTTGCATCAGCGTTTTCCAGGCGTAGCGTCTTTTCTAGAAACGATGTTCATCCGATGATCCTCCGATCTGTACTGCTGCTTCGATCATGCTACCTCTGGGCTGATCGGGGCGGCGAACCATCTCATTAGGCGATACAAACTGCGCGCATCGCCCAGACCACCAGCCAATCGCCGACCCGAGAAGCAGCGCGACACCCGCCAACGCAAATCCGTACTCCCAAGGTTGGCGAAAGGTCACTCGAACCTCACGGGTGCCGGGTGGTATCTGAAGCACAATGCGACCCCAGTCGTCGGCAGTAGCTGCAACGATGGAGCCGCTCACATGAGATTGAATCTCTCGCCGCCACAACATGTTCAGAACGACTCGGCCTCCCTGCGGGACTTCAGAGGTAGTGATCGCTGCGCCGCTGGCGTCGAAATTCACTGGCAACGGTGTTTGTGGCCGCTCCTCCGCAAAAGCCATAGGACGCGGGTCGGGAAGTTCGGTCAAGAAGACAGTACCGCTTTGATAGACGAGTTTGCCGCGCGCACTCGTTCTCCTAACTCTTGGATGGCTATGCTCTGAGTCCGGAGGGTCGTATTGAAGGATGTACTTGACACCGTATTCGGACAGGGCCAGTTCTTCTTTTGCTCCGATATTGTCAGTCATCCTTAGCACAGCAGGCGAGCGGTTCACGAGATTGTCGTATCCATCCACACTAAAAGCTCCTTGCACGGTTGCACACTGATTCATGAACGAATCGACAAAATGCGGATCGTGGCTGCGGAAACCTGAGTACGGGAACGCTTCGATACCTTGCCCGTCCTTTGATTCGACAGGCCATACCTTGGGATAGTAGCGATTGCTTGATGGAACTAATCTGCGGGCGATTTCCTGGTCAGGCTGGGGGAATGGCTGAAATCCGTAGTTGTAAAAAGCAGCGGTGCAGAGCGTACAGTGATAAGCCAGTACGGCCCAGGCGACAAGAACGAGAGGAGCCTCTACAGTCCCGGACCACTTCCTTTTGCGCATGAAGCGCTCCAGGGCCACCGCACCCCCCATTGACGAGAAGAAGACAAGGTACGCTTGGAACTTGAAAGGAAATCGGAATCGGTTGAACCCTGGGAGGTGGGTCATACCGGTCCAAAGCAGCCCGTGACCTCCCAACGCGAGTTGAAAAGCCACCAGCGCGCACAGAAACCATATGTTCCTTCTCGCGGTAACCTTGTCCCAGCGAGTTGTTAGTAGGGAAAGCAGCAGTACGGCAGAAATCACCATGAAGAGAGTCCCGGAGTAATACATCTCTCCGAGAGGGTAGCCTGGCGCCCAATTGAGCAGATGCGGCGAGGCACTCAGTGAATCAGGAATAAACAAGCCCTTGAGTCCACTGGAAATCCCGGTAGCATCCGGGTAGCGCGCGACATTGTACGTGGCCAGGATGACGGGAACCAGTAGCGGAGCAGCGATCGCCAGTCCGATAAAATGCGCCGCAAGGCACGCGGTCAGGCGCTGCGCGGAGACATAACCCGTCATCGCCAACAACGCGATGGCCACATCGGTCAGCATTACGCTATACACCCACATCTGGGTGTGTCCCACGTGAAAAGAGACGCCAATCACAGCACCAAAAGTTACGATCCACTTCCAACCCGGGTTCCCGCGAACCAACTCCTGAACGCATATAACCATCAACGGCATCCACAACAAGATGGGGCTGAAGTTATACCAGGATCGACAGAAAATCAGGGCGAATCCCGAAACGCTGCAGGAACTCGCGGCAAGCATTGCGATCGAGGGCCGGCACCCTTCACGCCGGACAGCCCAATAGATCGCGCAATAGCCAAGCAGCAGGTGAATAATCACGAACACATCGAGGGTTGCGTTCTCGTTGTGTAGCGCCGTCTTGGAAAGCCAATAGGAGAGATAGGTGAGCGGATAGGTCAGGCCGAAATATCCCAAGGATGTGGTCGGAGCGCCCATGAACTGGTATGGGTTCCATGTTGGAAAGACTCCGCCGAAGAAGCTCCGGCATCCCTGTAGGATTGTGGGCAAGAACAGCGCGAGACTATCGTCTTGGGTAAAGTAATACGGTTGTCGCCGCTCCAGCCAGAGGATTGCGGCCAGAACTGCGACAAAACCAGCCACAGGCAACAAAACGCTCTGTGTTGTGGAGCAAGCAATCTTGTACTGCTCGTCGTTGGACTGCATCGCCAACGCGTCATTCAGCTTGAAATGTCGAAACAGAAGGCACAAGGCCACGACCGTCGCGGGAAAAATCAAGGCAGACGGCGTGCTGGCTGCGAGGACGGAAGATGGATCGCGGAAGAGTACCTTAAGAGGATAGCTCCCCAACACTCCTCCAGCGAAGGGAACGGACCCGAGAATCAGGAGTAGCCATAGAGGGCGATATTCAGACGCGGCATTCTTATGAATCGCACAATTCTCTGTGACTGGAGACAATGTTGCACCACCGGGGCCAGGCGAGTAGCTCCCACAACGAAGCTATCGTTTCTTTGGATTATGCGCTTATTTGTTATTGATTCTAAGCCGCGCCGATTCGCCTAAATTTTACCCCGGGTAGCTGGTTTTGCAAGACTAAACTCCCATCTGAGAATGGAAAGCTGAGTGATTCGGTGCCATGCCCATTGCAGGCTGATGCAGTATTCAAGTTTGGTTCGTTATTGCAAGAGTCACTTGCCAGCAGGTCTACGGCGTAGGAGGAGAGACGACGCTCTCCTCCTACGCCGGTGGGTGGCTTGCGAGTTACCAGATGGTCCAGGTCGCGTTGTCGACCCACTCATGGTAGCCAGTGCCGCTGGCGTTGACGTCGAGCTGCCACTGCACGCCGGCGTTGTCGGCCCAACCCAGATTTTTCGCGGGCTGCGTCTGGTTCAGGTTGTAAGCCACTCCGTCAACCACAAGCGTTTTATAAGTGTAGGTGTGATTGGTATGGTCGTTGGTCATATACCACTGAATGTGATGCCAGGTTCCGGTGGTGAACTTCGCGCACGGGATGGTCGTGTGTAGCCAATTCCCAGCGGATTCGTTCCAGGTATCCCACACGCCAGCGGCGTAGTTGCACTCGGAGCCCATCATGTAGTTGTAGCCGCCGACGAACTGGAAAGCGTCATACTCAAGGGCCTGTCCGGCATCGACCGAGGCGCTGTCAAGCTGCACGTAGAAGTCCCAGAGGAAATTCGTCGCGGCGTCGTCGGCACCCAATTTTTGATACCAGAGGGCATTGCTGTTGCTGCCATCCTGGTAGACCTCCATGCTGCTGCCGCTGAGCGAAGGCGTCGTCTGATTAAATATCTGCCAGAAGGCGCCTGCGCCGCTGCCTCCAGCGCACGCCGCCGTGTCGCAAGAGCCCCATCCGGTGGTCATCTGTTCAATGTTGCGATAGACCGTTGCGGTGGCGGGAGGCGTAGGAAGCGCGCCGGCGGGGGCCGCTGGGGCCGGGGGCGTTGACGTTGTGTTTGTCGTTGTGGATGTCGGCGTCGTCGGCGTTGCCGTTGATGTAGGGCTCTGTGAGTTGGAGGAACCAACTGAACTCGGCTGGCCAGTCTGGCTAGCTTTCGCGCCAGCACCGCAAGCGACGCTGAGAGATAGGGCTAACATGAGCATGCCGAAAAGAAGCTTCTTCATTTGATTTCCCATAGAGACAAAAATGGTCAGTCCGAGCGTGCGTTGTGTTGTGTACTGACATTGCTAACTATGGGTGAGCCGGGGAGACAATTGAATGGGCTGAAGTGCTTAGTGAACTTAGGTATTTCCCGCTAGATGAATCGCATTAGAACTAAGTGTATTTGTGAGACTAAGCACCTGATTGACGAATGCGGTAGGGATAGCAGTGCATTGCCGGTCATGGACAATCGCAATCGAGTTGTGAGGCGAGAGCAACTAAGGTGCAGGGTCGCGAAATTGCCTCTACGCTTGCACTACACTGTTTGCGGAGGCCTGCCTTGCGCGTGCGCGTTTTTCTTCTATTCTTTCTTGTTTTGTTGCTGCTGTGCATCTTCGGGTGCAAGGCTCAAAGGGCAGCTACGGCTGAGCGACGATTCCCTATCGAGGGGCGGGTTGTCACCGTCGATGCCGCCGCACATACCATCACCCTCGATCACCACGAGGTTGTGGGATACATGAAAGCGATGACCATGGCCTTTGATGTGCGTGATGGCTGGGTGTTCAATGTTGTGCATCCCGGCGACACGGTGCAGGCGACGCTGGTCGTCGGTGGCGACGCTTATCTCGAAAACATCTCCGTGACCCAGGCTCGCGGGGCGGCGGATCTTTCCAGCACCTCGCCCATGCACCTTCCGCAGAAGGGCGAGGATGTTCCCGACTTCCACTTCGTCAACCAGGAGGGGCGCGCGATCGAACTGGCGCAGTTTCGCGGAGAGCCTCTGCTGATCACGTTCGTCTATTCCCGCTGTCCCCTGCCGGAGTACTGTATTCGGATGAGCAATAACTTTGCTGAGATTGCGCGGACCTTACAGACGAGCAACCCCGCGGCCTTTGCCAAGTTGCAAATGCTCTCCATCAGCATCGACCCTGAGTTCGACGATCCCAAGGTTCTGCGCAGCTATGGCAAGAGCTACGCAGGCGCCGTGGACCCAGGGCTGAAGCACTGGAGCTTTGCCACCGGCAAACCCGGCGATATTCGCAAAGCTGCCGAATACTTCGGCCTCTCCTATGAGAAGCAAAACGGTCAGATCATCCATGACCTGCGCACAGCGCTGGTGGATGCGGATGGCAAGATCGCCGACTTCTATAGCGGCAACCAGTGGAAGGCTAACGATCTGGCGATGCAGATCGAGGCGCTGCAGAGATAGCCTGCAGCGCTCTTGGCTGCAATCTGCCGATTCCGTTGCCCGAGCCGTTCTTCTGCAATATATGAACAACGCGTGAATCATTCTTTTAGGGTTCCGCATCCATGATGAGATGGGCATTGCGTTGCAAAGCGCGGCCAAGCTCGCGGAGAAGGTGGCTTTCGGAAAGCGGGCCGGCATCGCGGCGCGATTTCTTTTTCCTGTGGCGTTGCTCGAGGTGGCCCTCTGGTCACCTCTGCCATTAGGAATCCTCTGCGGCATCTGCGCGTTCTGGTACATCTCGTGGAATTTGTGGCAGGCTGCGGATAGCGCGCGCTCCCTTGGTTTCGATTTACGCGGACTGCTACGCGAGTCGTGGCTGCTGGGGCTGACGCTGGCGCTGGCGCTGGTGATTTTGGCCGCCGCCTACTTTTCCGGTTCGCTGCATCGTCTGTGGGGATTGCAGCACCCATGGTATGCGGTGGCGGGTTATGTCTGTTGGGCGTTCCTGCAAGAGTTCATGTTGCAGTGCTTCTGCCTGCGAATGTTACGCACTCTGGTTTCGCGGGCCAGCTCGCTGATCTTGTCGGGAGCGGTCTTTGCGGTGGCTCACCTGCCCAACCCAAGCCTCACCTTTGTTACATTTTTCGCGGGAGTCGCCTTCACCGCGATCTATGCCCGCAAACGCAACCTGTATGTAGTGGCGCTCATCCATGCGGTTCTCGGGCTTACCCTGGCCGTCAGCGCGCCAGATGCGTGGTTCCACGAACTGCGCGTTGGCCGCGACTTTATGCATGCGCCTTCCACCATTGCAGCCGATATCTCTCCCACTCGCTAGCCTTCGGCCTCTTCCAGCAGTTCCTCAACTCCTTTTTTGTGCTTCTCGCCGCGTTGTTCGCTCTTTGTTTTCGCATCCGGGATTGCACGAGTTGACTTCGGCGCGCCGATATTCACGCGGGCGGCATCTTTCACGGCTTTTACTTTGCTGAATACCTTTTTCTTTTGCGCCATTGGCCTTCCTCCTCACTCGTTCTCAGACTTTTATTTTTAAGAAAGATTCTTAAACGAGAATCAATGTTATTTAGCGTGCATCTAAACAAGAGTCATGGCGCATGCTTTCGAAAGCGAATTTCAACAACTTTGCCATCAAAAACGGCTGGCCGTGACTCATCAGCGGCTGGTGCTGTACCGCGCCCTGATGCAAATGACGGATCATCCCAATCCGGAGCAGATCTTTGAACGGGTTCGCCTCGAGCTTCCTTCGATTTCACTGGCCACGGTTTACAAAACCTTGCATGTCTTTCTGGAAGCCGGAATGATCCATGAGGTTAGCGCCTTTCATGGCTCGCTCCGCATCGAACCCGATGCACAACACCATCATCATTTCATCTGCCTTCAGTGTCACGCCATCACTGATCTTGCGATCAGCGACGTCGATGAGTCACCGCTGAAGAACTCGGTTCCCGAAGGCTTCCAGGTCGAGCAGGTTTCGATGGAGGCGCGGGGTTTATGCAGGCGCTGTTCGGAGAGTAATCTCTCCGCTCCACGCGCCTCGTAGGGTATTAAACGCTAAAACATAGGTTTCACGAAGGAGATTACTCAATGCTGGGTGTCGGAGAAAAATTCCCGAACTATTCGCTTCAAGCCGTTGTGAGCTTGGAAAAAGGCAAGCAATTCATCAACATCACCGATGAAAGCTACGCGGGCAAGTGGAAGGTTTACTTCTTCTGGCCCAAGGATTTCACCTTCGTCTGCCCGACTGAGATTGCGGGTTTCGGCAAGCACGACAAGGACTTCAAGGATCGCGATGCGCAGTTGCTGGGTGCATCCATTGACTCGGAATGGGTCCACCTGGCGTGGCGGACGCATCACGAAGATCTGAAGAACCTTCCCTTCCCGATGCTCGCCGACATCAAGCGCGACCTGACCTCCGAGCTTGGCATTCTTGATCCGGTGGCCGGAGTTGCGCAGCGCGCCTGCTACATCGTCGATCCCGAGGGTGTAATCCGCTTTGTCTACGTCACCGATCTGTCGGTTGGCCGCGAACCGAAGGAAGTGCTTCGCGTGCTGGATGCACTGCAGACCGACGAACTCTGCCCCTGCGGCTGGCAGAAGGGCGAGGAAGTTCTGCACGTTTAATTTTTCCAGGTTTCATCTTCAGAACAGGCGCGGCGGCCAATGCCGCGCCCGTTTTCATTCAAGAAAGACGATATGCCTGAACTTATGACGATCGAAGCAGTTCTGGAAACGCTTGCCCGAGTACGCCAAAGACCTTCGCCTCAACTGGTCCACGCTGGCCAATGCCACCGAGTTGACCGACAACCAGAAATGGGGCTGCTTCGTTGCGGCCGCCTATGGCGTGCGGAGTCCTCAGTTGCTGGCCGCCGTGGAGGCCGAAGCAGCCGCCCACGTTACGCCCCAGGTGATCGACGCCGCCAAGGGAGCGGCGGCCATCATGGGCATGAACAACATTTACTACCGCTTCCATCACCTTACCGCCAACGAAAAGTACGCCACGCTTCCGGCCCGCCTGCGCATGAACATCATGCGCACCCACGGCGCCGATGCAACGGACTTCGAACTCTGGGCGCTGGTTGTGTCGGCCATTAACGGCTGCGGCAAGTGCGTCAGCTCGCATGAAAAGGTTTTGCTGGAAAAAGGTGTCACCGAGGAACTGATCCTCGCCGGAGTCCGCATCGCAGCCGTGGTCCACGGCACTGCCGCCGCACTGGATGCGCTGCAAGCTGGGTGAATCGGCGGTCGCCGAAGAAGCCGGCATTACACAAACACAAAACGGGGATGGCCGGCCCGCCTACCTGCGATGGTCTGGCCCGGCCATCGCGCCTACCGGAATCTCGCCGACCAGATAGTTTTGACCTGCCGCCAGCGCCTTTTCGTTCATCTCCGCCAGCTTCGGATTTTTCACCAGGCCACGCAACACCTCCAGCGCAGTGGTAAACGGCAGGCAGTTGGTGGCCTGCAGCAGGGCACCCATCATCACCACGTTGGCTACCTTGGCCGAGCCAATCTGATTCGCAATCTCATTGGCCGGAACGCAGGCCACGGTCACGCCGTCGAACTTCAAGTCTTCCGGCAGGCAGTGGCCGTTGTAGAGCAGCACTCCGCCCGCTTGGATGGTTGCTCCGAACTTGCGCAGCGAAGGCTCGTTCATGGCCACCAGGACCTGGGGCCGCGAGACCAGCGGGGTGCCGATGCGTTGGTGCGAGAGCGTCACGTGGCAGTGTGCACTGCCTGAGCGCATCTCCGGACCATAGCTCGGCAGCCAACTCACTTCCATATGCTCCCGCATACCCATCTCGGCAATCAACTGGCCGAGCAGGAGGACACCTTGTCCACCAAAGCCTGCAACCTTGAGCGTGATGGGGCGGGTATGTTTACTGTGCGCGTGCTGCTCGTCGCCGCAAGTGCTGCCGCTCCGGCTGCGGCGCTCGGTAATGCCCAGCAGCTCGGCTACGCTTTTCCGCGGCACTTCCACGGGCACAAACTCCGGCCGGCGGTCGCGGAAGACGCCGAGCGGAAACTGCTTGGCCAAGGTTTCGCCAACCCAGCACCGCGCCACGGTCGGCTCCATTTTCAGGATCGTGGGACAGGGCGAAAGAATCTCCACCATGGTGAATCCAGCACCTTGCTTCTGCAGTTCCAGCGCCTTCTTCACCGCCTTGCGAGCCTGCATGATGTGCTTGTTGCTGCACAGGGCCACGCGCTCCACGTAGACTGGCGCCTCCAGGGTTGAGATCAGTTCAGCCATCTTGATCGGGAAGCCATCGTTGTTCGCGCGCCGCCCCCAGGGTGTGGTGGTGCTGGCCTGGCCAAGCAGCGTGGTCGGAGCCATCTGACCTCCGGTCATGCCGTAGATGGAGTTATTGACGAAGAAGACGGTGATGTTCTCGCCGCGGTTGGCAGCATGGATGATCTCCGAGGTGCCAATTGCGGCCAGGTCGCCGTCTCCCTGGTAGGCCACGACGATTGACTCGGGGTGTGCGCGTTTTAATCCCGTTGCCACGGCCGGTGCGCGGCCATGCGACGCCTGCACATTCCCGGTATCAAAGTAGTAGTAGATGAATACCGAGCAGCCCACGGGGCTGACCATGATGGTGCGATCCTGCACCCCTAATTCACCGAGAGCTTCGGCAATTAACTTCTGCGCTACGCCGTGGCCGCAGCCAGGGCAGTAGTGCGTCTGGTGCTGATTCTCAGCCTTGCGCTCAAAGCGTTCAAAGAAGACCGGCGTTTTGGATTCGACAACCTTGTATTCACTCATCGCCGCTCCCCGGCGTACCGGAACTTCATGCCAGCACTTCCATACGCGCGAATAACTCCGACTTGCACTCTTCGGCCGAAGGCGCGTTGCCGCCCACGCGACCGTAAAACTCGACAGGCTTGGTTCCGTTGATGGCCAGTTTCACATCCTCCACCATCTGTCCGGTGGAGAGTTCCACCACCATGACCATGGCTGCGTGCCGGGCGGCCTCCACCAGCGCCTGGGCGGGGAACGGCCATAGCGAAATCGGACGGAACAGTCCGGCCTTCACTCCCTGCTCCCGCGCCAGATCGACGGTGGAGCGCAATACGCGTGAGACGATGCCGTAACCGACCAGGAGCACTTCGGCATCCTCGGCGCGATAGCTCTCCCAGCGGCACTCGTTGCGCTCACACTGCTTGTACTTGTCCTCCAAGCGGCGGATGTGAGCCTCCATCAGATCAGGCGTCAGATGGATGGAGGAGATCAGATTCTGACGGGTCTCGGCCGTACCCCGCACCGCCCACGGCTTTTCCGGCGGCACCGCCTCGATCAACTCCAGGTCGAGCGGCTCCATCATTTGCCCCACAAATCCATCTACCAGCAGAACCGCCGGATTGCGGTATTTATCGGCAAGCTCAAATGCGAGCATCGTGAGGGAGGCCATCTCCTGCACGCTGGACGGAGCCAGAACAAGATTGCGATAGCAGCCATGGCCTCCGCCCTTGGTCATGGCGAAGTAGTCGCTCTGCTCGGGATTGATATTGCCCAACCCAGGCCCAACGCGCATTACGTCGGCAATCACGCAGGGCAGTTCGGCTCCCGCCAGGTAACTGATTCCCTCCTGCATCAAGCTGACGCCCGGACCGCTGGAGGCGGTCATCACCCGCTGGCCCGCCGCCGCCGCGCCGTAGGCCATGTTGATGGCCGCCACTTCGCTCTCGGCCTGCAGGAAAGTTCCTCCCGCCTGCGGAATCAGCAGTGCCGCATACTCGGCGATTTCGCTGGCGGGCGTAATCGGATAGCCGTAAAAGGCGCGGCAGCCTGCCATCAGCGCCGCCTTCACCACGGCCACGTTTCCCTTACACAGCTGCCGCATTGCTTGCCTCGCCTTTTTCCACCACTCGCCGGTAGACCGTAACCGCTCCAGGCTCGGGGCAAACGTAGTAGCAGATGCCGCAGCCGGAGCAGAGACCGGGCTTGAGTTGCGCCGTGCGCACTCCGTAATGGTTCAAATCCGGGCTGAGTTCCAGGGCTTGCACCGCGCAGGATTCAACACAAAGACCGCAGCCCTTGCACTCGTCCTGGTCTACCTCAATTTTGCCTCTCGCTTCTACAACCATCCTCACCTCACCGCGTCGGCAAAATTGCTTCGCCCCAGTCCCATCTCGCGCAAATACTGGCTCAGCTCTTCGCGGAACTTGGGATGGGCGATCTGGATGAGCGCTTCGGCGCGCTGGCGCACGTTTTTTCCGTGCAGATATGCCACCCCGTATTCGGTCGCCACGTAGTGCATGTCGGCGCGCGTTGTGACCACGCCGGCACCGTTGCCGATCTGTGGCACAATCCGCGAGACCGATCCGTTCTTCGCCGTGGAAGAGATTGCGATCACCGGCTTGCCCCCGCGGCTGCGCGCGGCACCGCGCATAAAGTCCAGTTGTCCCCCGAAGCCGCTTATAAACCTGGTCCCCACCGAGTCCGCCACCGCCTGCCCCGTAAGATCGATCTCAATCGCCGAATTGATCGCAACCACGTTGTCGTTTTGCGCAATTATAAAGGGATCGTTGCAATAGCTGCTGGGCTGGAAATCAAACAACGGATTGTCGTCCACATACTCGTACCATTCGCGGGTGCCCAGGGCAAAGCCTAACACAATCTTGTTGGGCTTAATCTGCTTCCTGGCTCCGGTGATGACGCCCTTTTCGATCAGCGGAATTGCGCTTTCCGTCAGCGTCTCGGTGTGGATTCCAAGATCCTTGCGATCACTCAAGTAGGGCAGGATGGCGCTGGGAATTCCGCCGATACCGACCTGCAAGCAGGCACCGTCGTCGATCAAGGTGGCGACGTGACGCGCAATCAGCTTGTGCTCCTCGGTCATCGGCTCCGGGATCACCTCTGGCAGGGCCTCCGAGCACTCCACGATGGCGTTGAATTCGCTGACGTGCATGAAGGAGTTGCCAAAGGTGCGCGGCATCCGATCGTTGACCTGGGCAATCCGGATACGCGCACAGCGCGCCGCCGTCAGAGTCGTCTCCACCGCCACGCCCAGGCTGCAATATCCATGGCGGTCTGGCGGCGAGACATGCAGCAGCGCCACATCCAGTTCCACCTGCTTGCCGCGAAACAGGTCTTCAATCTCGCTCAGGTGCACCGGGATGTAATCCGCGCGCCCCTGCTGCACCGCCGTGCGCATATTGACGCCGATGAACAACGCGTTGTGGCGGAAGCTCTCGGCAAACTCAGGCCGGTTGTAGTAGGCCTCTCCGAAGCCAAGGACGTGCATCATCTCGACATTGCGAACCTGCCCCGAGCGGCGCGTCAACGCCTCTAGCAGTACCATGGGAAACGCCGCGTTGCCGTGTACATAGACGCGCATGTCGCTTTCAACCACACGCACGGCCGCATCAGCCGTCATCAACTTCTTCTTATATGCAGCTTCCCACGCCATATTGAAGACGACCTCGGTAAAAATAAACTCACACGCTTCGCCGATGATGCAATGCAGGCTTAATTCTTCAGCTCCGCCAGCCTCGCTTCGCGCACCTTCTCATGGCCACGCACTGCGTAGTAGGTGGCGCGGTCAAAGAACTGGTCCACCATCAGGATCAACTCCAACTACCCGAAAATCTCAGACGTATTCTCAAGGCCATCCATGTTCTTCATGAAATCCCAGAGATTCTCCTTCATCAGCACCATGCACCACAACAACTGGCTCACCGGGATACACTGCTCGGCGCGTCGTATCCCCAGCATTGTGTATGCGCGCTCGATGTCTTCCTCCGTCTTGGTCACCAGCCATTGCCCCAAATGGCCGTAAACGGCGGCAACCAGTTTCTTCAGCTCTCCGGAGGTGACAATGCTGTAAGTTGCACAACGTTCTGATTTCGCGATTCTCGCTTCCAGAGTTTCTGCCAGCGCTTCAGCGTGCGTTTCAATCAGCCGCATCAGTCTGTGAGCAAGCAAGCTCATGGCTGCCTCCGTCTGTACCTCGGTTCTGGTTGAAAGAAATTCTCCTGCCCCTCGAAAACCTCCCGGCCACCCCAGGGAGCGTATAGTCTGGTCGTTTCCCAGGGTTGCAGCCGTGATTACAGTCACCACCAATGGTGACTTCAATCACGAGCATAACCCACGCTAGATCAGTGATTTAACTTATATTGACTCGGGTTTCGCACGCCTGTCGCAGAGCGCAAAAAACCCGGAGGGCTGTGCCTCCGGGTGATGAGTTGTTCATCAGGGCTCGTGCTTTCTTCTTGCCTTGTGCTGTCTAGGCCAAGAAGAACTCTTTGGTGATCTCGACGTACTTGCCGGCGGGAAGCTGCTTGGCGATCTCGCCGTGGGCCTTGCCGCCGTCCTGCGCCAGGGCCATGTTGGCTTCCGGGATGTAGGCAGCCAATCTCTTGGCGCTGTCGCTCATCAGGTTGCGAGCCATGCTGCCTTCCAGCAGGTTGCGGAAGTTGGTCTTGGCATCCGGGCTCTGCACGGTCATCAGCCAGCTGTTGCCGTATGGGTCAGAGGTCAAGCTCTCGGGGTGGCGAACCACTTCGTCGTTCACGTCGCTGACCGTGCCCTCGATCGGGGAGACCATCTCGATCAACTCACCGTTGACGCGGAAGCTCCACACCTTCTGCCCCTGGCGAATCCACTGGCCGCGTTGCGGCAGGTTGACTTCTTCGGCCTCGCCGATCAGTTTGGCGGCAAAGTCGTCGATGCCGGCGCGAACCAGATTCGGGCTCTCGCCCAAGGCCCAGGCATGGCCCTGATGGAAGCGGAGGTGTTCGGGAATCTCGTAGCCTGCCACGATCGGGGGAGCCTTACGCATACTGGCTTCGGCGCGAGGCGCGGTCTGCAGAACGTATTCCGGAGCTTTCTTACCAGAGAAGCGCTCGATTGCCAGGAAAGTAACGAAGATTGCGAGAACTAGGATAACCGTCATTGTCTGATCCTCCGCCCCTTTTGGGGCTCTGTTTGAATTTGCGCGGCTTGAGCTTTTCTTCTTGGCTTGCCGCGTACGCCCTCTGTAAAAGCACTCTGCTGGCCATTGTTCGGCAGAAAACCTATCGTGCAGAAAATAGACAGGTTAGCGAATACTTGCGAGGCGCTGCGGAAATTCGCAACCATCCCAACCGTGGTGAATCACAACACAGATAACAGCAACACTGCTTGTACTCTGCTTGCATCAGCATTAGGAATCAATCACTTAGAAGGGATGTCGTCAGAGTAGAGAGATTTCGTTACAGTGTTGTGCTTTGCATCGCTCAGACAAACGTTTTCCACAGGTTGGCGGGCGCAATCGGCAAATATCTTTTTAGTTTGGAAGAGGATCTAGTAAGGGAGGAGTCGGCCCATTCGCTGAAGTTGGCGAATATGGGGCTCGGAGCGGTTCGAGGCGATGAGCCGGGGCAACCGATTTTGCCAGGCCCGCACTCGGCGCCTCACACCCTCTGCTGTTTCAGTTTTTCCGCCACAATCTGCTCGGCCCGCGCAATCACCTCTTCGATGCTCAACCGGCTGGAGTCGATGTGGACGGCGTCTTCGGCGGCCTTCAGCGGCGAACTGGCGCGAGTCGTGTCCCGGCGGTCGCGTTCGCGCAGAGCCTGCTTCAGTTTCTCCGCGTGTGCCGGATCGTCCTGGGCATTCACTTGGCTGACGCGGCGCTCTTCGCGAACCCCCGGCTCAGCGTCGAGGAAAATCTTGACTTCCGCATCGGGAAACACCACCGTACCGATATCGCGTCCTTCCATGATTACGCCGCCTTTGGCGCTCATCTCGCGCAATCGGCTCACCACCCACAGCCGCACCTCGGCGTGGGTGGAGACCCGAGAGGCCGCGTCGGTCACGTCGCGTTCGCGAATCCGAGTCGAGACGTCGCGCTGATCCAGCAGCACCCGGTTGCCCTCGCTCCTGGGCACCAGTTCGATGCTTGACTGTTTCGCCAGGGCGAGCAGCGCGGCGCCATCCTCGACCGCAACCCCCGCCTCGATCGACTTCAGCCCCAGCGCCCGGTACATGGCGCCTGACTCCAGATTGATATAGCCCAGTGTCTTGGCCAGCCGCGAGGCAATGGTGCTCTTGCCCGCACCCGCTGGCCCGTCGATCGCAATCACAACCTTAGCCGTAGAGTTGTTCATCTTTAGCTTCGTTCATTCTTTCTCGGAATCCGTTGAATTGTCTGCCGCAGGCTCGGGGGGCGTCTTGCCGCCAGGCGCGTTGGCCGGCAGTGTTGCCAGCGGACGCGGTGCATTGCCCCGCCGTGGCCGCCGGGCAATCGGCTGCCCCGGACGCACCAACCGCCGCGGCGTGGCCATCGTCGGCTTCGGCGGTGGGATGTGCAGCATCGAGCGCGTGCCGATGTGAGTGAACTGAAACTCGCGTGCTGCCAGCAGCGCGTTGATCGCCTCCCGCACTCGCCCGCGTCCAATGAAGGTGCTGAAGAACTCCTCCACCTCCAGTTGCTCGGCTGCAACCACGCACTCCAGATACTTGGAAACCAAAGCCGTCAGCGCCTCGGCGATGGACATATTCATCCCCTCGTGCACTTCGTTGGGACACCAGCGCAGCAACACGTCCCAATACGCGCCCTGCGGGGATCGATAATCCACGCGCGTAATCCGCAGCTTCAGCGAAAGCTCGGCCAGTGCGCGGTCAATCGCGGCCTCCGACAGCTCGCCGCCCAGAATCTCGCGCATCCGGCTCTTGGTGATCGGCCCGTCCTTCTGTATTACCTGAAACACATGTGCCGCCAGCGGCGAGTACTCCGAGCGGTTTCCCGTCTTGATCGCGGCGCGCGGGTTGCGGTCGCCCACCAGACCGTAGAAGTAGGGAAACACCGAGGCCGAGACCAGGAAATCGGTATCCCCGAACAGCGGGGCCTCAAAGGCAAATTTCTGGCGCAGCGTCCGCACCATCACCTCCGTCGCATCCTTGGCGCGAGGATCGGCAAAGGCGTGCTGCCAGGTCGGAAGGTTGTCATGCGCCCCTGCCCACGCTCCGATAAACGTCGGAACCAGCACTGCCGGACGTACCGGGTACATCAGGCAAAAGCCCACGCTCTCGATAAATTCGCGCGCATCGTCCTGGGTGCGGATCGGCTGGCCGTTGGTGCGCCACTTCGCGTCGCGTAGCTCCTGCAATTCCTGCTCTGTCATTGCCACCTGCTGATGGGGATACGATTGGGGCGTTGCCGCGAGACTGCCAATCGCTCAAATTCGCTTAAAAGCTTTCTGTATGTCCTTTACAGAATACCGCAGCACGACCGGTCTGCCATGGGGACAGCTCATCGGGTACTTGGTTTTTGCCAACTCCGCCAGCAACCACTCCATTTTTGCCGTATCTAGCGCCATATTCACCTTGATCGCGGCATGGCAGGCAATCGAGGCAGCGATCCGGCTGCGAATCTTCTCCAGATTCAGCACCTGCTCCTCGCCCTCGAATTGCTCCAGCAACTCCTGCAGCATCTTCGCCACATCGTCCCCGCCGATCCCCGCCGGAGCCGACTGAATCGCAATGGTCCGAATTCCAAATGGCTCGGCTTCAAAGCCATTGCGTCGCAACTCCTCTGCAATCTCGGTAAAGATCGCCTGCTGCGCCGGCCGCAACTCCACGATAATCGGCATCAGCAGCCGTTGCGCTTCCACCTGCCTGCGTCCGCGCTCCTCCAGAATCTTCTCGAACAGAACCCGCTCGTGGGCCACATGCTGGTCGATGATCCACAGTCCTTGCGGGTTCACGGCAAGAATGAACGAGTCGCGAATCTGGCCCAGCGGCTTCAGCGTCCCCAGCATCGACAGATCCATCGCATCGTCCATGCCGTCCAGCGGCAGCGCGCAACCAGACCCCGTCTCAGGCACGGCCTCTTGCTCCTCGTACTGCTTCGGGTTCTGCGCCCCCGGTTGCCCCTCAAAGCTCTGCGGAGCAATCCTCACCGCCCCCATCGCGCCGTTGCCTTCCACCGTCATCGATCCGGTAAACGGCAGTGCCTCATTCCTCGTCATCGGCTGCTGCGAAATCAGCGAAAAAACCGAAACCCCGTCCGTCTCCCCACTCCGTTCCGCCGGAGCCCCCGCCAGCGCCTGGAACGCTTCCTCGGCACTGCCCGGCGGCGGCGGCGTCAACGCAACCCGCGCCGACGGCCCAGCATGAATCTCACTGGCAAAGGCCGCGGCCGGACGCGCCGCCATCAGTGCCGAGCGCACCGCATCACGCACAAAGTCATGCACAAAGCTCTGCTGCCTAAAACGCACCTCGGTCTTGGAAGGATGCACATTCACATCCACTTCCGTGCACGGCATCTCCAGAAACAGCAGCACCACCGGGTACACCGTCGGCGGCAGGATGTTGCGGTATCCCTCCACAATCCCGTGCATCACCACCTTGTCGCGAATCAGCCGCCCGTTCACGAAGATGAAGATCGAGTTGCGGTTCAGTTTTTGGATCTCCGGCTTGCTGGTAAAGCCGTGCAGCCGCAGTTCGCCCGGCGTGGCTGGCTCATATTCCGCCTCGCGCCGCCACGGCGGAGGCTCGGGCAGCCCAACTCGTTCCAGCCTAATCTGCGCCGCCAGCGGAATCAGCTCGTCCAGCGTCTCTTTGCCGAAAACCTGGTAAATGCGCTCCGAGTGCGTGGCCACCGGCGGAGCCACCAGCATCGCGTTCGTCGCCGAGTGCAGCTCCCAGTGCATCTCCGGATGCGCCAGCGCGTAATGCGTCGCCAGCGAAGCAATGTGCGACAGCTCGGTGGACTCGGCCTTCAGAAATTTCCGCCGCGCCGGAGTGTTGAAGAACAGGTCGCGAACGCTGATCGAGGTTCCTTCCGGCAGCCCGGCCTCTTCCACCGTCAGGATGCGTCCGCCCGCAATCTCCACCACTGTGCCGCTGGCCTCGCTCGCATCACGCGTCTCCATCCGCAACCGGCTCACGGCTGCAATCGAAGGCAGTGCCTCGCCCCGGAACCCAAGCGTCGCAATCGAGAGCAGGTCGTCGTCGTTTTTCAACTTGCTGGTAGCGTGGCGTTCAAAGGCCAGCAGAGCATCGTCGCGCACCATGCCGCAGCCGTTGTCGGTCACCTGAATCAGCTTGCGTCCGCCGCCCTCAATCTCGATCCGGACCCGCGTCGCCCCAGCGTCCAAAGAGTTTTCGATCAACTCCTTGACCACCGAAGCAGGACGCTCCACCACCTCGCCGGCGGCGATCTTGTTGGCGACATGTTCGGAGAGAACGTGAATTCGGCCCATAGGAAAGCTGCGCCCAGCCTCGCGGGGAATTCAAAGCAAGTACGAAAGTAACCTGCCCACGGAGCTAGCGCTCCATAAAGGCTATCACGATCCGCAGCAGCGTCTTTAGCGGCTGAATCCACGCAACCCTCTTCGCGGACGCGGCAAGCTACGCTTGTGTTTCCCGTTCGCATAGCTTTCCGCAATGCTTTTGTCGGTGACACACCCCCGCGATCAATGCTCTAATCTCCCCGTCATTCTCAAAAATAATTTCTGTCATTCCCGGCTCCATGCATGCACGCATCCATGGCTCGGGCAATGCCTGCCCTTTCAGGACGGTTGACGTGTCGAACTGGGTGTCGAAGTACGTGTCGAAAAGCAACTTGCTCGCACTCGCGCTTCTTGCCTGCGCGCTCTCCTCGTTCGCCATTGCCCAAAGCTCGCTCTCCGGAGCCATCGACGGCACCGCCTGGTATGCGCATGCCTCGGCCCACGATGCGGCGCATCGCATCTCCGTCGGCGACGCCCAAATCACCCTCCAGAGCACCGACACCGGCGAGCGCTTCCAGACCCGCACCGCCGCCAACGGCACATTCCGATTCCCCGAACTCTCTCCCGGCGGTTACTCGCTGGAAGCCACCGGCAGCGGCTTTGCCGACTTCCATGTCCTCCGCCTCACGGTCGAGGTCGGACGCATCACGGAAGTCGAAATTCCATTTTCAGTGGCCGCGGCCCATGAAGTCGTCGATGTCGGCGGCGAAGCTCCGGTCATCAACACCACCCGAGCCGATTTCGCCAGCAACATCACCCTCGCGCCCATCGAAAATCTTCCCATCGACGGCCGGCGCTGGTCCAACTTTGCTCTGCTCACCCCTGGAACCACCCTCGACGGAGACTTCGGCCTCATCAGCTTTCGCGGCATCAGCGGCCTGATGAACAACAGCACCGTCGATGGCGCCGACAACAACCAGGCCTTCTACAGCGAAGAGCGCGGACGCACCCGCATCAGCTATGTCATCAGCCAGGCCGCCGTGCAGGAGTTCCAGGTCAACACCTCGAACTTCTCCGCCGAGTATGGACGCGCCGCCGGAGCCGTCATTAACGCCGTCACCCGCAGCGGCGGAAACCACCTCCACGGCCAGCTCTTCTACTACTTGCGAGACAACGCCCTGGGCGCGACCAATGCCTTCACCGTCGTTCCCGTGCAGCTCTCTCCCGGCGACTGGTCCACCGAAAAGATCAAGCCGCTCGACCGCCGCCAGCAATTTGGCGGCTCCGTTGGAGGCCCAATCCTCCACGACAAGCTCTTCTACTTCGTCAGCGTCGACGCTCAGCGCCGCGACTTCCCCGCTGTTGCCGCGGCCGCTGATCCATCCACTCTCTTCGCCATGCCCTGCGTCATTCCCTCGCACTATGCCAGCCTCAGCAACACCAATCGCACGCTGGTCCAGGTCTGCCCCACCACCGACGAGCTCTACACCCTCACCCGAAATGTAATGCCCTACGGTGTCTCCGACACTACGGCCATCAACGCCTTCTATAGCGGCATCGACTACCTGGCCAACCTGCTCGGCCCCGTCGCCCGCACCGCCGATCATCAGCTCGCTCTGGCCAAACTCGACTATCGCATCAACCCGCACCAGGGTCTCGCCGTCAGCTACAACCGCCTGCGTTGGAACTCGCCTGGCGGCGTACAGACTGAGCCGGTCGTAGATCTCGGCACGAACAGCTTCGGCTCCAGCGGCGTCAAGGTGGACATGCTGACCGCGCGCCTCACCTCCATCCGCGGCAATCGCATCGTCAACCAGTTGCGCTACTCCTGGGGACGCGATTTCGAATACGAGATGCCGCAATCGCCCGCCTTCGGCGAACCCGTCGGCCCCAACGGCCTCGCTCCCGCAGTCTCGGTCTTGGGTGACTCCAGCGGATTCACCTTCGGAACCCCCGCCACCATACCCCAGCGCGCCCTCCCCGACGAATACCGCAACCAGTTCGCCGACTCCGTGAACTGGATGAACGGCAAGCACATCTTCAAACTCGGCTTCGACGCCAACTTCGTCCACGACGAGATGAATAATCTCTACGCCGCCAATGGCAGCTACAAGTACGACTATCGCGCCAACTTCTTCGCCGATCTCTACCAGTGGCAGAACAATACCAGCGGTGAGTACCAGGGTTACAGCAGCTACACCCAAGGCTTTGGCGATCCCACCTTTGCCTTCAATACCTTTGACGGAGCCCTCTTCCTCCAAGACGACTGGCGTGCCCTGCGCCGCCTCAACCTCAGCTTCGGCGTGCGTTACGACTACGAGGCCCTGCCCACTCCGCAGACGCCCAACCCCATGCTTCCCGCCACCACCGCGTTTCACTCCGACAAAAACAACTTCGGCCCCCGCTTCGGCTTTGCATGGAACGTCACCGGAGACGGCAAAACCGCCTTGCGCGGCGGCTACGGCATCTATTACGGACGCATCATTAACTCCACCATCGCTTCGGCTCTGACCAACACCGGAACCGAAGCTGCCCAGCGCAGCTACAGTTACAAAGCCTGCTACCTGTTCGCCACCAATTGCCTGAACGGACCGATCTTTCCCAACGTGAGCCCCGCCGATCCCTTCGGCTCAACCCAGGGAGGCAACGTCGCCGTTTTTGCCCCCAACATGCAGAATCCGCAAATTCACCAGGCCGACCTGATCCTGGAACGGCAGCTTGCCCGCAACACCGTTGTCTCTGCCTCCTACCTGCTCAGCCTGGGCCGCGAACTCCCCAACTTCATCGACATCAACCTCGATCCCGCCAGCCGCACCAACGTCAACTACACCTTCGCCGCCGACTACTACGGCACCAACCAGCCGGGCCCATACTACGGACACACCCTGACCGTCCCTGTCTACACCGCCCGCCTCAATCCCAACTTTGAAAGCATCACCCAGATTCGCTCCAACGTGAACTCCTCCTACAACGCGCTGGTGCTCCAGTTCAACCGTCACATAAGCCGGGGATTGGACTTCCGTTTCAATTACACCTGGTCGCATTCCCTGGATTTCAACCAGAACTCAAACACCTTCACCACCTACAACAACACTCTCAGCCCTGCACCCTTCACGTACTTGTACGATGGTGTCCCTCACGTCGTGGCGCGCCCCGATTACGGCACCTCCAACTACGACATTCGTCATCGCTTCACCGGAAGCCTCTACTTCACGCCGCGCCTCTTCCAGCACTCCAACTTCGTTGCGCACGCCATTCTGGACCATTGGTCCTTTGCGCCCATCGTGCAAATCTCTACCGGCAAGCCTTTCAGTGACAACGTCAGCGGCTACGCTCCCATCAACACCTGTGCCGGATGCGATGGCTTCATGGGCACCGGCGGTCAGGACCGACTGCCCTTCCTCGGCCGCAACAGCTTCCGCTACGGCAACTTCTACAACACCGACCTGCGCCTCTCGCGCCGCATCCACTTCGGCGAGAGCAAGAACCTGGAGTTCCTCGCCGAGGCCTTCAACCTCTTCAATCACCAAAATGTCACAGACCGCAGCACCACTCTGTACACCGTCTACACCCCGTACACCGCCCCCGCCGCCACCTCCACCCTCGAGTACGACTCCAACTTCAACACTCCCACCGCCGCCGCCAACACCGTCTACCGCGAGCGCGAAATCCAACTAGGCACCCGCTTCCACTTCTAACAACGTGCGATCTTGCTACTTCTTGCGCACCCCTCCGCTCAGCACCGTGCGCACCCCCTGCGCGGTCTCCACCCGCAGGAATCCGCGCTCATCCAGTCCTCGCGTCACGCCCTCATATCCGCCGTCTTCCTCCACTGTCACCGGGCAGCCGCGGCAGTACGAGGAATGTTCTTCAAAGCGGCGAAGAATCCGCTCCCGCGCCGCGCCGACCCCGCCGTTCCCTACGCCGTTCAAAGAAACGCCGCACAGCGCCGCCTGCTCCCGGTCCAGAGCCCGCAGCAACGCCGCCACCAGTTCCACCCGCGAGAACCTCTGCCCCGCTTCCAGCCATAGCGAAGTCGCAATCGATGCCAGTTCCGGCGCAAACTCCGTGTTATTCACGTTCATCCCCACTCCCACCACCACATAGCGAACCCGCGTGACCTCCGCGTTCAGCTCGGTCAGAATGCCGCAGAACTTCCGTCCGCCCATCAGCACATCATTGGGCCAACGCAGGTCGCCCCACAGTCCGGTCACCTCATGCACCGCCTCCACCACGGCCAGCCCCGCCGCCAGGGACAAAATAATCACCTCCGAGGGAGCCAACCTCGGCCGCAGCAGCGCCGAGCAGTAAATCCCATCCATCGGATTCGACTTCCACGCATGCCCCGCGCGCCCCCTGCCCGCCGTCTGCTCTTCGGCCAGCCACACCGCGCCTGGGTGGGTGAGAGCGCCGTCTGCCTCGCCCTCGGCTCCGGCCTGCATGGCCGCCGCATTCGTCGAGCCGATCTTGGCAAAGTGCCGCACCCTCCCGGCGAAAATCGTCCGGGCAATCTTCGGCTCCAACACCTCCGGCAGCGCCAGGTCGGCGTCGCCCACCAGCCTCCAACCGGTTGCAGCCTCGCCTTCCACTTCCACGCCCAGACGGCGCAAATCTTCGGCCAGCTTCCAGGCCTCGCCCGTCGCCACTCCTGCCGCCGCCGCCCATTCGCGCCCGCTTAGCACTGCCGGGTTATGCACGGCCGGGTTATGCAGCCGCTCCAGCAGCGCCACCAGTGCCCGCCCCAGCCGCGCATCCGTCTCCAACGTCTCTTCATTCATGTGGAAAGCCTTCATCCCCAAAGTATAAGTCCCACAAACAAAAAATCCCGGCACACACGCCGGGAGCCTCAGTTCATCGTAAGGGTTCAACCTTTTTGCTGGAATGTGGGACTTTTCCAGCCTGATTTACTTTACCGCCTCCACCTCTAGCTCAACTTTCACATCCTTGCCCACCAGCGCCCCGGTCGAATCCCAGTTCACGTGATAGTCATAGCGATTCAGCGTCAGCGCCCCGTCCACGCCCAATCGAGACTCGCCCTTGGGGCCCTTGCCTTGCGCCAGCGTAAACGGAATCTCCACCTGCTTGCTCGCGTCGCGAATCGTCAGCGTCCCCACGGCCACAAACTTGTCGCCATCCTTCCGCACGCTCGTGCTCTGGAAGCGAATCTCCGGATACTTTCCTGTATCGAAAAAATCCGGCGAGTTCAGATGCTTGTCGCGTTGCGCATTGTCGGTGGTCAGTGAAGCGCTCTTGATTACCGCCGTAACGGAACTCTTTTCGGGTGCCTGGGCGTCAAAAAGAATCGTGCCAGTCACATCCGCAAAGCGTCCATGCACCGTGGAAATCCCCAGGTGCCTCACCGCAAAAGCGGCCGACGAGTGCGCCCCATCAATCGTATAAGTATCCGCCGCCAGCGCCAGCGAACTTGTAGCCAGCGTGGCAACCAACAGCAGCAATAGCTTCTTCATCGTTCTCTCCACCCTTTCGGTATTCGTTACAACAACTATCTGCCCATTCAGATTCCCCGACCCTCCTCCACGATGCAGGAAAATTTGCTGGCCCGGAATCAGAAATGAGTTGCTGCAACCCGCGACGAGCTACGCTGCACTGTCCGCTTATGCCGCATCGCACTTACCACGGTGAAACCAAGAGCCGCCTGCAGCGTCGCCCGGGCATCCAACTTCTCCTAAAAATTCGCGCCCTTTGCCTCGTTGCGTGTATAACCATTCGAACGCCGATACGCCCCCATCTGCGCAGCAAGCGGGCGAGATTGATCGATTGAGGTTTCATGGCTCTTGTCCTGCAGGCGGTCCCGCGCTTTCCGCCCAACACAGTCGCGATCAAAATCGCGATTGCTCTCGCCGTCGGCATGCTCGTCGGCTTTGAGCGCGAGTCTGCCAGCAAAGACGTCGGCATCCGCACCTTCGGCCTCACGGCGCTGCTTGGAGCACTGGCTGTGCTGATCTCGCCGACCTACAGCTTGGTCGCCATGGCTGGCGTGATCGTCTTGGTCGCCTTCCTCAATGGTCGCACCCTGATCGGCAGCGGTTCGCTGGAGATCACAACCTCTGCCGCGCTGCTGGTGACCTACGCCCTGGGTGTCTTGGTCGGACTCGGCCACACCTTCACCCCGGTCGCATCGGCAATCCTGATGACGCTCTTGCTCGCCTGGAAGGTGGAATTGCGCCGCTTCGCCGGGGGCGTCAGCATCGCGGAACTGCGCAGCGCCGTGCTCCTCGGCTTGATCGGTTTGGTCATCTACCCGGCTCTGCCCAACCGTTTCATTGACCCTTGGGAGCTGGTAAATCTTCGCGAGGCCTGGGTCGCTGTCGTCGTCATCGCCAGCATCGCCTTCGTCAATTACGTGCTTCTGCGCCTCTACAGCACCCGCGGCTTGTATTGGACGGCTATTCTTGGCGGCCTGGTCAACAGCCGCGCCGCCGTCGCCGAACTCACCAGCATCGCCGCCGGCTCCCGAACCACGGTGATGGTCGTCCTACTCACCACCGTCGCCATGTTTGCCCGCAACGTCCTCCTGCTCGCTTTGTTCGCCCCGCGGGCCATGCTCACCGCCGTCGGACCGCTCTTCGCCATGGCATGCGTCGCCTTGTTGCTGCGCGCCGGCAAGGCAGAAGACGAGCCCGGTCAACAATTGGCGTTGGGTTCGCCCATCTCTTTGAAAAGGGTGTTGGTATACGGAGCCGTATTTATCGTCATCGAAGCCACCGGTACCCTCGCGGTAAGGATATTCGGCAACATCGGCTTCCTCACCGCCAGCGCCATCAGCGGCGTAGTCAGTGGCGCCAGCGCCACGGTGGCAGCCGCAAACCTCTCTGCCAGCGCAAAAATCACGCCAGAGCTGGCGGGATCGGCGACCGTCGTTGCATCCATGGTCAGTGCATTGAGCAGTGTCCCTATGGTGTTCAAACGTCTCTCCGGCAAAATCCTGTTCAGGCTCGTCGCTTCTACCGCGTTGCAAATCATCGTCGGAACCGCGGTCCTCGCGCTACAACATCACTATCATTTCCTCGAAGGCTAGGCTTGGTGGCTCAAATCTTGATATCTCCTCGCCGATAGTGACCCATCTAGCCCATCTTTCGGATGTCGCAAGCCTATCTTTCGACACTTTATGTCATCGCTGACTGACATGAATTGTCATTCCCATGATCTAAACGCTCGGCGTAGTACTTAAGTAATCCATTCGATTACGATCTAAGTAATTTTATATTAATTAGTTACAATAGGTAGGTACGAGCGTCATTTTCAGAGCACGATGGAATCGCAATTGCTCTACCATGTCCGACAGTACACCTCACTTCTGATCCTTTAGTAACAAGGTACGCGGATTTTAAGGACAGCCACTCTTCTCATGCGTAAACAAAAGGGCTTTTCACTGATTGAGCTTCTTGTCGTGGTGGCGATTATCCTGATAATCGCCGGAATTGCCATTCCGAACCTGCTGCGCTCACGCATTGCCGCCAACGAAGCTTCGGCCGTGGGTTCATTGCGCACCATCAATACCTCGCAAATCACCTATGGCTCAACCTTCCCCGCTACCGGCTTTGCCAGCTCGCTGGCGATTCTTGGACCGGGCACCGCCGCCACTTGCACGGCCACTACGGCCAACGCATGTCTGCTCGACAGCGTTCTGGGCGCCGCCTCACCGGGCGGTACTGGGTCGGGTGCGTCTGCAAACCCGAAGAGCGGCTACAGGTTCTACATTACCGTCGCCGCAGGGACGGTCCCGCAGCCGTTCTATCAGTCCAACGCGAGTCCCAACTCGCTGCAGAGCGGGACGCGTTACTTCTACAGTGATGCTTCAGGAGTGATCCGTTACAACGCTACGAACACGGCCACGTCGGCCGACGCACCACTGCAGTAAGCAGTTTCACCGCCAAGTCCAAAGAGCCGCCGCGAGGAACTGACCTCGCGGCGGCTCTTTGGACTTGGCGGCCGTGATGGACCTCTCCAGATCAAGGCCCATCGCCGAAGAGGTTAAAACTGAGGAGCCGCTGCCGGAAGTGCCGTGGACTGGATGCCTTCGCACTTTGAGTTGTCCACCGTCAAGTTTCCCTTGGCGTCAAACGTCAGCGCCCAAATGGTGTCATAGTCGCCGCTCGGCCAACCCGGTGCTGCCGGTGCGCCACCCTGCGGATAATAACTCGATAGCAGCGCATTTACTGTGGTGGAAATGAGATTGTGTTCCCATGCCAGCAGCACACTTTGATTGGAGAATTGGCCTCCGTTGAAGAAGAAAGCGCTGGCCTGCTGAGGCGAGTTCGAACCGAAAATCTCGAAGCTTGCGGCTAGGTGATAGGGCAAGTTATTCGCAATTGCATAGGGTTCCAGGGTCAGCGAGGGCCTGACATACGGCCAATTGGAATTTCCCGACGCGCTCTCGGTGCCTCCGATGAACTGCGCGGGATCGATCGAATAGACCTGATTGGGGCTAATTTTGCCATTCAGCGCGTTCGGAAGATCCAGCGCGCGCCATTGCCCCGCGCCTACATAGTTGCCGTCATCCCAAGCCCCTGTCGGGTGCGCCTCGGCATGCCGAATCATATAAAAGGTTTCGTTGGCGTTGGTTCCTGCCGGAATCACGGCGCCTCCGCTACCGCCAGTCACCGTGATGCTGAACGGAGCCTGCTGCGTGCATGAACTGCTGGTCGGCACTGCCGAGGGCAGCGCCGGGTAGGTGGAAGACGGGGTCACATTGCTGTTGTAGGTAGCCAGGCTGGCACTTTTCGACGGCGTGATCGAGATGGCATATATATAGTTCGGACCCTGATAGCTCGCCGGAAGAGTCAAGTTATAACCTTCGAGCTTATCGATATTTGCAATCAGGGCGCTGGTCGTCTCCCACGGTGCCGAGAAGACATAATAGCCGGGTACGTTTGCCTTGATGATGCCGGAGACCAAGGCTTCGTTGTCGCCTGCCTGATCTGCGAAATCGAGACCCTGGCAACTTTGGCAGTACTGCGATGGCACGGCAACTCCGCTGGGTACGGGCCCAGACGCATACGATACATTCAGCGGATAGCTGTTGGCGGTATATGTGCTTCCGCCTCCAATGGCAGCAGAGAGAGTCACCTTGTTGAGAAGGGAGAACTGCTGAATGGTTTCAAGTGGCACCATATCAGGGTAATTACTTGCGGTCTGCAAATGGGTCATCGGTGAGAGTGCGTAGATGCCCGTTACATTCTTCGTCCCCAGTACCTGCTGTTGCAGAAACGAAGCCATGAGGAGTGTCCGCTGTAAACCTTGATTGGAGAGATTTGCCGTGGTCGTATTGATGTCCCCGGAAGCCTTATACGCCAAGTCCTCGCTTACCACGAAGATCAGGTTGACGTTGCCGGCGACCAACGGGGCGGAAGCTAGAGCGCCAGGAGCAGAAGTTGGAGCATTTGGAGTTGGAGAACTGGGGCCGGACACCGAGGTTGGAGTCGCTCCCTGAGCGCTTTGCGAAGAGGTTGCTGCGGTGCTTTTCCCTCCGCCACAACCAGCCCAATACATCGACGATGCCACTATGATGCCAAACGCAATATGTTGAAACCCGACCCTGCTCATTCAACCTCCAGATGTCCTTGAATGAACAGAGCGTACAGGGCTGTTTACTTGTGCGATATCAGCGATACCGTCTAGAAAGACTCAGGTCTGAGCCCTAGGTGATTTCTTTATTCATGTAAGCAGGTGTTAGGTACTGGCTCGCGTTTGGATGCAGGGTTAAATAATGTCCCAGCCCGAGAACTCAACAGAGGAATGACCTTGCAGTTGCTCTCGCTCTCGCCCCACTCCGCCGCGATAGGATGCCTTTCAACCCTTCGCGCGCGAAGCAACGACCCGCATCGGATAAATCTCAAACCGGTTCAGCCCAGCAAGCACCGAGGGATCGTCTTGGCCGAAGCGCCGCGCCTCGGCCTCGTCGGCAACCTCAAGAACTGCCAACCCGAATGCGCCCTTAGGTGCCAGCACCGGCCCATAGAGAAGCAATCTGCCCAACTCAAACTGTTGCTGGAAGTAAGCGCTATGCTTGTCCATCACCGCCCGCTCATCACTGGTGATGTCCTGCGGAAACGTCGGCCGCGGCGGAATCAACTCGAAGTAGTAATACTGTTTGTCCATAGCCGGACCATATTACAGCACCCCTGACCTAGTCCTTACAGTTGCTCTCCCACGCCACCGCGATACAATGCCCACCATGCGCCCTCGCTTCCAATGGGACATCGGCTACCGCTCGCTACCGCTCGGGGAGCGAACCCTCGTCATGGGCGTGCTCAACGTCACCCCCGACTCCTTTTCCGACGGCGGCCACTATCTCGATCCCGTGGCCGCCATCACCCACGGCCTCGCGCTCCTCGACCAAGGCGCCGATATCCTCGATATCGGCGGCGAATCCACCCGCCCCGGCGTGCCCACCGCCTCCTCGCAGGCTCCCGCGCTGGCCGGAGCCGTCTCCGCCCAGCAGGAGATCGACCGCGTCCTGCCCGTCATCGAAGCCATCAAGCGCCAGCGCCCGAACGCCATCCTCTCCATCGACACATATAAATCTACCGTCGCCCGCTCGGCTCTCCACGCCGGTGCCGAAATCGTCAACGATGTCAGCGGCCTCACCTGGGACTCCGACATGGCCGCCACCCTCACCGCCCAACCCTGCGGAGCCATACTCATGCATGTCCGCGGCCTGCCCCACCAGTGGCGCACCCTTGCTCCCGTGCCGGATCTCGTCTCGCTCGTCCGCCGAGAGCTTAACGACCGTCTCTCCCATGCGCTCGACGCCGGGATCGCCCGCCATTCCATCGTCCTTGACCCCGGCTTCGGCTTCGGCAAAAACTTCGACGAGAACTACTGCCTTCTCGCCCGCTTCGCAGAGTTTCACCTCCTCGGCTTGCCCTTGCTCGCCGCCGTATCGCGCAAAAGCTTCCTCGCCCGCACCGTCGCCGCCCGCCTCAACCAACTCGCGGAACTCACTGGTGCCCGACGTCTGCCGCAGTCAGCGGATGTGGGATCGGAAGAGGCCTCAAGCACCTCCGCCCGGAATGCAGCAACCTGGAATACTGGAACCCTGGACGCGGCAACCCTGGACAAAACAACCTTGGACACAGCAACCTTGGACATGGCAACCCAGGCCGCCACCGTTGCCGCTGCCCTCGCCGGAGCCCACATCGTCCGCGTACACGCCGTGCGTGCCGCCGTCGAGGCCCTAGCCGTCGCCGACGCAATCCTCGCCGCCCAGCCACCTTCCTGAGCCCACCAGCAGGGATCGGCGGCGCAAAATCTCCCGCTAGCGCCGCATCATTGTCGACAAAGACAACATGAGAGCGCTAAGCAGTAACGATTCCGCCAATCCTTTGAAATTCTGCGAAGGATTGTCACATTGGTAATGCGGCGTTATAAAAGGATTATCCAGAAGGTATATAGCTAGAAGCTCTTCTGCGAATCCAGCAGAATCGTCACCGGCCCGTCATTCACCAGCTCGACCTGCATTTCGGCTTGGAATTGCCCGGTTTCACAGCGTAATCCGAGGCTTCGTACGCGCTCCACAAAATATTCAAAGCGTCCGCGAGCCAGCTCTGGCCTCGCCGCCGCGTCGAAGCTCGGCCGTTTACCCCGCCGCGCATCGCCGTATAGCGTGAATTGACTCACCGCGAGCACCGCGCCACCTATTTCGTTCACGTTGCGATTCATTTTTCCCTCGTCATCCGGAAAAATTCGCAACGCCGCAATTTTTTCCGCCAGATACTCCGCGTCACTCTCGCCATCGCCAGAGCCCACGCCCAGCAATACCACCAATCCACGCTCAATCTGCCCAATTGAGCGCGATTCCACCGTAACCCTGGCCCGTGAAACCCGTTGCACTACTGCCCGCATAACCTCAGTAGAACCCATCCAAGTGCACGTTGGATAGTGCCATTCCGGCTTCTGCCCGCCCCCGTGATTGGAATAATCGAGCCCTTCGGCAACAATTGCGCATTGACCTTCATAAAAACGAACAGTTAGGATGCTAATCGGCATTGTCCGGCGCATGGAAAGTTTGAATATGGCGCGACCCTTTGGCCGGACAGCTCAATTTTTTACAGGAGGCGCCAACAAAATGGCTGCTGTGGAAGAGAAATTAAAACAGATTATCGTGGAGCAGTTGGGTGTGGATGAAGCTGAGGTCACGTCCTCTGCTTCGTTTGTGGATGACCTGGGCGCTGACTCGCTAGACATCGTCGAGCTCGTGATGGCCTTCGAAGAGGCCTTTGACATTGAAATTCCGGACGAAGACGCTGAAAAGATCAAGACCGTGAAGGATGCGGTAGACTACATCAGCGCACACTCCAAGGCCTCGAAGTAAATTAGCTAGTCGCGCACCTCGGTACAATGAAGGAACGGCCACTGTAGCCTGAATCGCCGGGCATGACTGCCCGGCGTGTGCCGTTCTTTTTTTAAGGAGAGTTGAATGGCTTCCGCCGACGAAAAAGTCAAACAGATCATTGTGGAGCAGCTTGGGGTGGATGAAGCCGAAGTCACCGCCAGCGCTTCTTTCCAGGACGACCTGGGTGCGGATTCGCTGGACATTGTCGAACTCGTAATGGCCTTTGAAGAAGCCTTCGACGTTGAAATTCCGGACGAAGACGCCGAGAAGATTAAAACCGTAAAGGATGCAATCGACTACGTCAACGTACACGCGAAAGGTGGGAAGCAAGCGTGAATCGCCGAGTAGTTGTCACTGGTCTTGGTTTGATTTGCGGTGTCGGCAATACCACGGAGGAAATCTGGACGAACCTCCTGGCCGCCAAAAGCGGTGTCGCACCGATTACTTTTTTTGACACCACTCAGTATAGTTGCCAGATCGCGGCCGAGGTCAAAGGCTTCGACCCACTGAACTTCATCGAGAAAAAAGAACTGAAGAAGATGGGTCGCTTCATTCACTTCGCGCTGGCTGCGGCCACCGAAGCAGTGAACATGTCAGGACTGAAAGTCACGCCGGAAAACGCCGAAAACATCGGTGTGTACGTCGGTTCCGGCATTGGCGGCTTTGATGTCATCGAGCGCGAGCATACCGCCTTGATGGAAGGTGGACCGCGCAAGATTTCGCCGTTCTTTATTCCGGCCAGCATCGTCAATCTCGCCGCCGGACAGGTCAGCATCCGTTTTGGCGCCAAGGGCCCCAACCTGGCGAGCGCCACCGCCTGCACCACCGGCGCGCACGCTATCGGCGACAGCTTCAAGATCATTCAGCGCGGCGATGCCGACGTAATGATCGCCGGCGGAGCCGAAGCCGCGATCACGCCCATGAGCGTGGGAGGATTCTGCTCCATGCGCGCGCTATCCACCCGCAATGAGGAACCGGAACGCGCCAGCCGTCCCTGGGACAAGGATCGCGACGGATTCGTCGTTGGCGAAGGCGCCGGCATTCTGATACTCGAAGAGTTGGAGCACGCCAAGGCTCGCGGCGCGCGAATCCATGCGGAAATCGCGGGTTACGGCATGAGCGGCGACGCCTACCACATCACCTCGCCGGCTCCCGACCACGACGGCGCATTCCGCGTCATGCGCAACGCTATCCGCGACGCCAAGCTAACACCTGCCGACATCGGATATGTGAATGCCCACGGCACTTCGACGCCCATCGGAGATGAGTTGGAAGCCATCGCAATCCGCAATTTGTTCGGCGAATACAATGTTCCCGTAAGTTCCACCAAGTCCATGACCGGCCACCTGCTAGGCGGCGCCGGTGGACTGGAAGCGGGCGTCACGGTGCTTGCGCTGCGCGATCAGATTCTTCCGCCGACCATCAACCTGGAAAGCCAGGACGAGCGAACCCTGGGCATGGATTTCGTGCCGAACCATCCCCGCAAAGCATCGCTGGACTATGCGCTGTCGAACTCGTTCGGGTTCGGCGGAACGAACGGTTCGCTGGTGTTCAAGCGCTGGAGCGAGTAGCCGTCCCCGCGTCGACAAGAGCTGCAAAAAAGAAACCCGCGTCGGCGGGTTTCTTTTTTGCAGCTTATTCTTAGTAATTTCATTTTCCGCCAGACGCGCTGCCGCGGGTGCGTCCGTTTTGGCGGCATACGGCTCCGTCAAGCACCAACCCGCAAAGCTGATCCACCAACTCCGGTGTCAGGTTGTCATGCCCGATCAGGAAGCGCATATAAATGGGGCCGTAGAGTGCATCGAGCACGAGGTCAAGGTCGAGACTGGCGGGCAGTTCGCCGCGTACTATTCCGCGACGCAGGGTAGCATAGGCTTCAGCCCGGCGCGGCCGGAGAAAGCGATCGCGGAAGGCGCTCAGCAGGGTCGCGTCGCTCTGGCCGGCGCCAAGCATCACGGACACGATGTGGCCTCGACGGCTGCGCAGAATTTTTACCACTTGCTGCATTTGCTGGGTCATGTCCTGGCGCACTGAGCCAGTATCCGGAAAGCGGAGTTTCTGTGTAACGCTGCTGGCGAATGCGTCGGCCACCAGTGCGGCCTTGTTGGGCCACCAGCGGTATACCGTGGCCTTGCCGACGTTGGCCTCGGCTGCGACATGTTCAATCGTCATGTCGGCGAATCCGTTTTCCTTCGCCTCCAGAAATTTCAGCGTGCTGCTCAGAATTGCCTGGCGGGCCCGCTCGCAGCGCGGACGCCCCGGAGGGCGCTTGGCACAGACGCTCTCGCCAATTGTTATCCTTTGCTTCATTGCCCGATGCTAGCATATTGTTGTTTAACTTTCGATTCAATACGACTAGTATCGAATCTAACAATTATTTTAAGAGCTGGGTCTGTTTTGCCTCGGCAAAGCCCCTGCTCGTTTCCGGCGTAACTCTGGAGTGAATCCTATCCATGTGGATTGTCGCATTAGCGCTTAGGCGTCCGTATACATTTATCGTGATGGCGCTGCTCATTATCCTGCTGACGCCGATCACGGTTTTGATGATGCCTACCGACATCTTTCCGGAGATCGACATTCCGGTTGTCTCCGTAGTCTGGTTCTATACCGGGATGTCTCCGCAGGAGATGGCCGACCGCATCGTCACCAACTCCGAGCGCAGCATTACCACCACGGTCAACAATGTGGAACACATGGAGTCGCAATCGGTCAACGGCCTGGGAGTGATCAAGATTTTCTTCCGTCCCGGCACCAGCATCCAGACTGCGATTGCGCAGGTCACGGCCATCTCGCAAACCGCCGTGCGCTCCCTGCCGCCGGGGACTACGCCGCCCCTGATCATTTCCTACAGCGCATCCACCACGCCGATCATCCAGCTTGGACTGAGCAGCAAAACGCTGCCCGAGCAACAGCTGTTCGACCTCGGCCAGAATTTTCTGCGAACCTCGTTGTCCACGGTGCAGGGCGCGGCCACACCGTATCCTTACGGCGGAAAGATCCGGCAGATCCAAGTGGATCTGGACCTGCCGAAGTTGCAGTCGTATAACCTTTCGCCGATTGACATCGTCAACGCCGTCAATGCGCAGAACCTGATTCTCCCCACCGGCACCACCAAAATTGGTCCGCTCGAATACAACGTGGAGATGAATGGTACGCCGCAGAACATCGCCGAGTTGAACGATCTTCCGGTGAAGACCAGCAACGGCGCCACGCTGTACATGCGCGACGTGGCGCACATTCGCGACGGCTTTGCGCCGCAAACCAACATCGTGCGCCAGGACGGTAATCGCGGCGCGCTGATGTCGATCTACAAAAACGGCAAGGCGTCCACGCTGCAAATCGTTGCCGGGATCAAGAACATCGTTCCGCTGGCCGCGCAGTCGCTTCCGCCGGAATTGAAGATCAGCGCTCTGTTCGATCAGTCGCTATTCGTGCGCGCCTCCATTCAAGGTGTGCTGCATGAGGCGCTGCTGGCGGCGGCGCTGACGGCGGTGATGATTCTGCTCTTTCTTGGCGACTGGCGCCCCACCATCGTCA
Organism: uncultured Acidobacteriota bacterium; assembly: GCA_963838135.1. GTDB lineage: Bacteria > Acidobacteriota > Terriglobia > Terriglobales > Acidobacteriaceae > TOLSYN. The sequence continues at coordinate 1,492,968 of CAWIPV010000001.1, forward strand.
TCGCCATTTCGATCCCGCTTTCCATTTTCTGTTCCATCATCGTGCTGGCCGCCATCGGCGAGACGCTGAACATCATGACCCTGGGAGGACTGGCGCTTGCCGTCGGCATCCTGGTCGATGACGCAACCGTCGAGATCGAAAACATTGAGCGAAACCTTGCCATGGGCAAGGAGATGCGGCAGGCCATTCTGGACGGCGCGCAGCAGATTGCGGTGCCTGCGCTGGTTTCCACGCTCTGCATCTGCATCGTCTTCATCCCCATGTTCTTCCTTAGCGGCGTGGCGCGCTTCCTGTTCGTACCGCTGGCCGAGGCCGTAAGCTTCGCCATGCTGGCCAGCTATCTGCTCTCCCGAACTCTGATCCCGACTCTCGTCATGTACATCATGCGCGGCCATGAACATCGTGCTGCCGGACCAAAGACGATGATGGGCCGCTTCCAGCGCGGCTTTGAGCGTAAGTTTGAGGACTTTCGACACGGCTACCAGTCGCTACTGGAGACCACCCTCGAACATCGCGGTGTCTTCGTAACGTTTTTCCTGACGTTCTGCCTGCTCTCGCTCGGACTGCTCATGTTCCTTGGACAGGATTTCTTTCCCCAGGTGGATGCGGGACTATTACGCCTGCATGTTCGCGCCCGCCCCGGCCTGCGCGTGGAGGAGACGGCGCGGCTGTGCGACGAAGTTGAAGCCGAGTTGCACAGGCAGATTCCGGGAGATGAAATTCAGACGATTCTCGACAACATCGGCCTGCCCAACTCCGGCATCAACCAGTCCTACAGTTCTGCAGGCACGATCGGCAGCAGCGATGCGGAGATTTTGATTTCACTCGATCCCGAACATCACCATCCCACTGCAGACCACATCCGGCATCTGCGCCAGGTGCTGCCGCAGCGCTTTCCGGGAGTGGAGTTCTTCTTTCAACCGGCGGACATTGTCACGCAGATTTTGAACTTCGGACTACCGGCTCCCATTGACGTGCAAGTAATCGGCGCTGACATGATGAGCAACTATGCCATCGCGCAACAGATCGCCAACCGGATGCGGCACGTTCCCGGCACCGCCGATGTGCACGTGCAGCAGTTGCTCTCCGATCCCACCCTGCACATGGAACTGGATCGCACCCGCATCACGCAGGTGGGACTGAATGCTCGCGACGTGGCGCAGAGCGTCTTGATCTCGTTGAGCGGCAGCTTCCAGACGGCGCCGAACTTCTGGCTGAATCCGAAGAACGGGGTTAGCTACCCGATGGCCGTGCAGTCGCCGCAATATCGCATGACCAGCCTGGATGACCTGATGGCTTTGCCGGTCAACTCGCCGCAGGGCTCGCAGGTGCTGGGCAACCTGGTGCAGTTGCAGCCAGTGGCGCGTCCGGCAGTAGTGAATCACTACAACGTGCAACCCGTGATTGACGTGTACGCCAGCACCCAGGACCGTGATCTTGGCGGGGTGGCGTCGGCCACCGACAAAATCATCAAGAGCTTCGACGGCCACCTGCCACGCGGCACCCAGATCGTGCTTCGCGGCCAGGTCAGCACCATGCGCTCTTCCTTCATCGGTCTCGGCATTGGACTGCTGGGTGCAATCCTGCTCGTCTACCTGCTGATCGTCGTCAACTTCCAGTCGTGGCTTGATCCGTTCATCATCATCTCGGCGCTGCCGGGCGCGCTGGCGGGAATCTGCTGGCTCCTGTTGCTCACACATACCACCTTGAGCGTGCCATCGCTGACCGGCGCGGTGATGTGCATGGGCGTTGCCACCGCGAACTCGATCCTGATGGTCAGCTTTGCGCGCGAGCAGATGGATGAGGGCCTGGCGGCGGTTCCGGCCGCCATTGCCGCCGGATTCACCCGCATGAGGCCGGTGCTGATGACCGCCCTGGCGATGATGATCGGCATGGTGCCGATGGCGCTGGGCATGGGTGAAGGCGGAGAGCAAAATGCCCCGCTGGGCCGCGCCGTAATCGGCGGCCTGTTTTTTGCAACGATCGCCACTTTGTTTTTTGTGCCAAGCGTCTTCGCAATGTTGCATAGCCGTCGGGAAGCCCGGCAGGCGCGCCTGGATCAGGCATAAAGGTCCGGGCATAAAAGTTCAGGGGAAAACAGTGTTTGTGAATTCGGAGTCAAGCATGAGTGAAGAGAGCGAAGTAAAGCAGCCCGAGCCCCGCGATTCGCAGCATCCAGGGCACGTTACGCAGGCCCAACGCGACGAGGAGATCGAGGCGATCCAGCACCACGCCAAGCATCAGCATCCTGGCATTGAGCGTCCGCCTGCGCTGCCGCCGGCCCCCCCGCGCAAGTTGCTGCTGCTGGTCGGCGTAGCCCTGCTCGTATTGCTGATCGCCGGTAGCCTCACCGTGCTGGAGCGGGTGAGCCATAGCCGGGTTCTGGCCAAGGAAACGGAACTGAACGCCGTGCCGACCGTGGCCGTCGTGCATCCGGTGGCGGAAAAGCCCGATGAGCAACTCGCGCTGCCGGGCTCGCTTCTGGCCTTCAAGGAATCGCCGATCTTTGCCCGGACTAACGGTTACCTGGTGCGCTGGTACAAGGACATTGGCAGCCGGGTCACGAAAGGCGAGTTGCTGGCGCAGATCGACACTCCGGAAGTGGACCAGGAGCTGAACCAGGGACGCGCCGCACGGCAGCAGATTCTGTCGCAGATGGAGCTGGCAAAGATTACCTCCGAGCGCTGGGAAAACCTCCGCAAGACCGACTCGGTTTCAGCGCAGGAGGCCGACCAGCAGAGCAGTGGATACCAGCAGAGCCAGGCCAACCTGATCGCCGCCGACGCCAATGTGCGCCGCTTGGAGCAGCTTGAGTCGTTCAAGAACGTCTACGCCCCGTTCTCCGGCGTGCTGACCCGCCGCAACGTGGACCCCGGCGCGCTGATCAATGCCGGAGCCGGCGGACGGGAGCTCTTCGACATGGCTCAGGTGGACGTCCTGCGCGTGTACACCAGCGTCCCTCAGGCCTACGCGCCTTACATGAAAGCTGGCATCAAGGCCACGATTACGCTGCAGGAGTTGCCGGGCCAGAAGTTTGCCGGCGTGGTGGCGCGCACCGCCGAGGCCATTGACCCGGCAACCCGCACCTTGCTCACCGAAGTTGATGTGCCCAACAAGGATGGGCGTCTGCTCCCGGGCTCATTCGGCCAGGTGCATTTCGCGATTGGGGCCAACGTGCAGAAGCTTACGGTCCCGGTCAACGCCATGCTCTTCCGCTCCGAAGGTGCGCGGGTTGCCGTCATCGGCGCCAACCACAAGGTGGAGTTGCGCCCCCTCAACATTGGCCGCGATTACGGCTCTTCACTGGAAGTTCTTGGTGGTCTGGCGGTGAGCGATCAGATCGTCATCAATCCCCCCGACTCGCTTGAGGACGGCGAACCGGTCAACGTCGCCCAGCCATCACCCGGCCTGCAACCACAAGGTACATCGCAGGGCGCGAACCAGAAGGGGAGCGGGTCGTGAATCGCGGCGTTGATCGCAATCCGGAGCCCAACCCACAGCCCGGCGCAAAACGCAAACCTAAGCGAGCCGTTCTCGCCTTTTCGCTAGCGCTTCTGGGGCTCGCAGCCGGATGTGCCGTTGGACCGCGCTATCAGCGGCCCGCAGCTACCGCGCCCACGGCTGCCGTACCGCAAGCGTGGAAGACCCAGCCTCCCTGGCAGCAAGCCGCGCCCAAAGATTCGATTCCAAAAGGAACGTGGTGGCAGCTCTTCCATGATCCCGCGCTTGACGCCTACGAGCAGCAGCTCTTGCAGGCAAACCAGTCGCTGCTCGTCGCGCGCGATCGGCTGGAGCAGGCGCGTTCGCTGGCTCGCGTTGCCAGTTCGGCATTGTTTCCCCAGCTTTCTGGCGATCCCGGTGCGCTGAGTCAGGGCGCTGGAGCCAATCGTCCATTGAGCGGTGCGCTGGTTGCCACTTCGTACAAACAGCATGTCTTCACGGTTCCGTTCGACATCAGCTATGAGGCCGATATCTTTGGCGACGTGCGGCATAGGGTGGAGGCTGCCAATGCTTCGCTGCAGTCCACCGCCGCCGACCTGGAAAATGCACAGCTCGTGCTGACCGCCGAGTTGGCCGCCGATTATTTTTCCCTGCGCGAACTCGACGCCGAATTGCAAGTGGTGGACGAGAATGCCGGCTACGAGCGCAAAGGCCTGGATCTGGTGAACCACCGGCACGACGGCGGCATCGCCAGCGGCTTGGAGGTCGCACAGCAGGCCGCGCTGCTCGACGCCACCCTGACTCAGCTTGCTCTGGTGAGGCAGTCACGCGCGCAATATGAGCACGCCATCGCCGTGCTGGTGGGGCAGCCTGCATCGAACTTCAACGTTGCCGCCGCGCCTCTGCGGGCCACGCCGCCGGCACTCCCGCTCGGAGTTCCCTCCGATGTGCTGGAGCGCCGCCCGGACATCGCCTCGGCCGAGCGCCAGATCGCCGAAGCCAACGCACAGGTCGGCATTGCGAAAGCGGCATTCTACCCTCACATCACCCTTGGTGGCGCGGGCGGCTGGCAGAGCCGCGACCTTTCCACGCTGGTCAACGCCCCCAGCCTCTTCTGGTCGCTGGGCGGCGACGCCTTGACGCCTATCTTCCAAGGTGGACGCAACCGCGCCAATCTGGCCGCCTCTCGTTCCAATTATGACGCCTCGGTTGCCACCTACCGCCAGTCGGTGCTGACCGCCTTCCAGCAGGTCGAGGACGGCCTGAGCAACCTGCAGACCCTGACGCAGGCGGCAACCACGCAGGCCGCTGCCGTCGAGGATGCCCGGCGCGCGCTGACCATTGCCAATAACCGCTACGTCGGCGGGGTCACTTCATACCTCGACGTCATTACCGCGCAGAGTGTTCTGCTCTCCAACGAGCGGCTAGCGACGCAATTGCTTGGACAGCAGATGGTCAGCTCGGTTTATTTGGTCAAAGCCTTAGGCGGTGGATGGAATGCAGGCGATCTCAACCAGCAGCAGATTCATCCCAACGCAAGCCAAGTGCTGCAGCGGTGAGCTGGCATGAGCGGGCTACTGAACCGATTAAGCAATGCCTGATTTGCTCCGGCGGTGGGTTACGATGCTTTCTCGCGCCGCATTGCCTCTAATTGGGGAGATAATACCGGATACTGTGGCCAGTTTCTGTGCGCGCAGCGCTTACCAGCTGTACCTGCAGCGCAAGTTCGAATTGCTGCAGGAATGCTCGGAAAGCATGGGGGAGTGTCTGCCTTGTTTCACCGTCGGTCCCACCTCGTGCGATGCAGGTGTAGCATCTTAATCCTTCCCGTCGTTCTTTGGGGAATGTCTTTCGGACAGACTCCCGACGCCGGAACGAAAGATGCCGCGACGGTTGCTGCGACGCAAGAGGACGCTTCGCTCCCGTTCGTGAGCACATTCAGTGCCGACGGGGATGTGAATGGAAATCGCACTTTCTGTCAGCACCTACGCGATCTGGTCCGCCCCTCTGCAGGCGGGATTGGCATGGCCCCGGATAGCCCGGCGATGTGCGACCAGGTTCTAAACGTGGTCGCGGGTAAGGATAAGGCTGAGCTTGAGAGGATGACCAGGCCAATCTTGGCCGCCAAGATTACAGTCGATTCCAACCTGCGCGTTTTGATCACCGAACCCGCAACGCGGTCGGTGCACATTCTCGATTTCGTAAACAGAAAATATTCGCGCATCGACGGCGCAAGAGGCGACCGCATGAGCAACCCCTACAGCATTGCCGTCGATGCCGACAACAACATTTACGTCACCGACCTGGATCGCGGAAGGATTGTCGTTTACAACTCCAGTGGCAAGTTTCTGAAATATATTGGCAACCTCAAAGGTGAAGGTCTATTCCAGACTCCGCGATCCATTGCGATTGACCGCGCATCCGGGCGTATTTATCTCGCCGACACCGCACGGGACTTCATTCTCATCCTCAATCGCGACGGCAGCATTCTCTCCCAGCTAGGCAAACGCGGCGGCGGAAACAACCCCAATGAATTCAAGGAACCAACCGATGTCGCCATCCACGAGAAGGAAGTGTTCGTTCTTGACCGGCAAAATGCCCGCATTCAAGTTCTCGATCTCGACGGGAACTTTCGCCGGCAGTTCCGCTTGAAGGGCACTGGGAGCAGTGACTCGAGTGGAATGGCGTTTGACTCACAGGGGCGTATCTTTGTCGCATCCGTGAACTGGATTGAAATCTTCAATCGCGAGGGACAGTTGCTGTTTCGTTTCGGACGCTTTGGCACTGGGCAAGGACAGTTCAAGAGTCCCAAAGGTATCTGCACGGACTCGAAAGACCGAGTGTACGTAGTGGACTCGGGAAACCGTCGAATCCAGGTCTTTCAAGCGACAGACCAGCTTAAATCGAAAACCGAAGCCGCGCGTTAGAACGTATCGCAGACCGCATTCATCGGCCGCGGCGACGTTTGTGCGAACTTGTACCTGCGCCGCTCTTCAGGCAGCCTGGGCGGGTGCTTTTGTCGAGTGCGTTGCGTCCATTTCGCTCAAGCGCAAAGCTAAGCACTTGGCTGCCCCTCCGGCCTTCAGGAACTCCGTCAACCGCACTTGCACCACTTGGAAGCCACGCGCCTCCAAGCGGCTGCACAACTCGCTGCTGACCTCGTTCAAAAGGATCGACCGGCCCACATTGATAGCATTGCAGGCAAAGCGCAACGCATCCACTTCCTGAACAGGAATGCGCCGTTCTTTGGAATAGCGCATTTCGATTTTTGCGTTTGCCTCAGCATCAAACGCGGCGGGGAAGTACAGCAGGTATCCGTCCGTCAATGGACAAAAACAGGTATCGAGGTGATAAAAACGCGGGTCGACCAATCGCAGCGAAATCACTTCAACTCCCCATAGGTCGCGGAGATGGAGATGGCTGGATTGCATGGTCCGCACGCCATAACCTGCCCATAGCCGCGAGCCATCAGCCTCAAACAAGGCATCGCCCTCACCTTCAAACGGAGTTGCTGACGGCATTTCGCAAACGCTGAAACCAACATCGTCAAACCACTTCCGGAAGTGCGACTCTTCACCTTGCCGTTCGGGATGTAAGAAGTGGCTTATGGCCACCACTCCCTTGCGTACCAGCCCCGCATTCGCGGTAAAAACCATGTCTGGCCAACCGGGCTGCGGCTCTACAAGCATCACCCGCGCTACCTGGTTCAGCGCGCGATGCAGATTTTCCCATTGCGCTGCAGCCTGCTCGCGTGAGGCGCGACGCACATTGCCAGCCATCCAAGGGTTGATGACGTAGTTTACGTCGTACAGCTTGGGAGAACACATCAGGAAAGTGGGTTCATTGAATATAGGTACGGGCTCACTTCGATGCGGGCTAGGATTGGGCTGGCTCATTACGCTCCCTTCGGAGAATGAGGTGCTTGCTCCTGAATAGATGCTTGCAGATTATTTTGGTCGCTTAATCAATCGCTGAGGCGCAGCTCGCTAGCTGCTACTTACTGCGCGTTGTCGAGTGTTTCACGCACCTTGCGTGCCAGCGTCGTCAGGCCAAATGGCTTCTGCAGGAAAGCTATATGCTGGGTATCGATACCGTGTCGCAACACCGCATCATCCGTGTAGCCCGACATGTGGATGATTTTCAGATCAGGCCGTAGCGTTCGCAATATTTCCGATAGCTCTCTCCCGCTCATTCTTGGCATCACGACATCTGTAAGAAGAAGATCGATGTGTTCCTGCTCAGCCGCCAGCAAAATGGCCTCCTCGCCCGAGCCGGCCATCAATACCGTGTAACCCAGGCTACCGAGAAACTCAGAAATTCCCTTGCGAATGAATTCTTCATCTTCGACCACTAACAGAGTTTCTTTTCCTCTTTGGAGAGCTTCGGCCCCGGCGGACTCTTCGCAGGTAACCGCCTGCTCCGACTTGGGAAGAAAAACTGCGAAGCAAGCGCCTTGACCAAGTTCGCTGTCTACCGTCACGTGACCACCACTCTGTTCCACAATGCCGTAAACGGTTGCGAGTCCGAGTCCTGTACCTTTGCCGACCCCTTTGGTCGTAAAAAATGGTTCGAATATCTTTGGCTGAATCTCTTTGCTGATGCCAATCCCAGTATCGGTGACTGAGAACTTTACGTAACTGCCTGGCGAAAGGTTTAGACCGCCGACAATGTTCTCTTCTTTCACGACCACATTTTCGGTTGCAATCGTAAGCGCGCCGCCATGTGGCATTGCGTCCCTCGCGTTCATGCAGAGATTCATCAGCACTTGAAATATCTGGTCCTGATCCGCCTCAATCTTCCACAGTGAATCCGTCCTGAAAACCTTGAATTCAATATCTTCACCGATCAGCCGCCTTAGCATGTTCGTTGCCTGGGCGATCACGGCATTCAGATCGAGCACGACTCTGGAAATGATCTGCTTGCGGCTGAACGCCAGCATCTGACTCGTCAGGCAGGCACCGTGCTCGGCAGCCTTCAACACCTGCTCAGTCTTCCTTCGTAAGCTGTCATGGAGGGGAAGACTGTTTTGCATCAACTCCGTGTAGGTCCGTATTACCAAAAGGAGATTGTTGAACTCATGGGCAATGCCTCCGGCCAGCCGGCCTACGGATTCCAACTTCTGTGCGTGGCGAAGTTGTTGCTCTAATGCGCTTCTTTTGTCCTCCGCTTGCTTGAGTTTAGTGATGTCAACCAACGCGCCGGCGGCCCGCCACGGTTTGCGCTGATCGCCCTCGCCGGCGAACTCGGTGCGTCCGCAGAGGTGCAACCAGCGGATCGAGCCGTCCGGCCAGATGATGCGGTGATCGTTCTCCAATAGTCCAGTGCCGCCAGGATCGTTGGCTGCGATCATGGCCGCAAGAAGGTCCGGACGGTCCTCCGGGTACAGGAAGCAGGCGAGACGATCGGCATCCAAGGGAACTGGGTCAGCCGCCTGCAACCCCCACAGCGCCTTGGCCTCAGGCGACCAGTAACCGACGCCGGATTGGAAGTCATAGGAGTAAGTGCCAAAACCGCCAGCCTTGGACGCCAGGTGCAGTCGTTCCTCACTCTCGCGCAAAGCCTCTTCCATCCGCTTGTGCTCGGTGACGTCGCGTGTGTTGCCGCAGCGGCACAAAGGAAAGCCAGCACGATCCCTGACCACGTGCATCCGAGTGGAAAGGCAGCGGTAGTCACCGTTTTTCCGCCTGTAACGATTTTCCATCTCTCCTTGGCCGGTTTCCTCCACTTGCGCAAGCGCTGCCAGATGCGATTGAGTGTCCTCGGGGTGTACCAAGGCCAGGAACTCCTCAGGAGTCATCGCCTGCATTTCGTCGGGCGTGTAGCCTAAGACTTGCTCCACCGACGGACTCATATAATCGTAATGCTTCGTCTGCAAGTTGAATCGATAGATGATGTCCACGGAGTTGTTTAGAACCGACCGGAGACACTCCTCACCGAGATTGCGCTGAGAATCGATCACGTTCATAGCGGCACCAAGATCCAGAGGACGCATATGCTACTTTGCTTTCTGGGCCAACAACTTGCTCAGCCGTGACAGGTGAACGCGATTATATGACCGCAATTCCAGTGCTGGATGTGACACAGGGCTGCGATTTGGGTGATGCCTGCCCAGAGTGGGGCGTGACCGAAATTGAAATCCCTTGCGAAGTCTCGACAAGAAAGGCCACGTCCGCAGACGTGGCCTTCTCCTTTCGTGCGTGCTTTCTAAATCGTTACCGTTATGCTAATCGGCGCAGGGTCTGTCACCGTGCCCGTACCCGTTGGTGTCACCGTTACCGTGTACGTTTGCGGCGTTGCCGTCGTGCTTGGGGTTGAGGAGGAACCCGAGCCCGAACCCGAACCGCAGGCCAGCAGCAAGCCTGCCAGCGAGATCGTCAGGGCCGTAAGCAGTACCGCAATCGCCCGCTTCCGCCGCAGGCCAAACGGTGCACCCAGCAGCACGGCGCACAACATGATCGCACCGCCGCTCTTCCACGGACGCGCCGGCGCATGCTTCGCCGCACTCGAGGTGAGTGCGATCGTGAGCGTGGTGGAGCCGTTCCCGTTGCTCGTCAGTGTCACCGAAGGCGCGCTCGCGGTTAGCGTAGTCGCCGAACTGGTGGCGTTGAAGTTAACCGTTCCCGCATAGTTGTCCGAGGTCAGGTTGAGCGTTACGGTAGCTTTATTCCCTACGATCGTAGCTGTGTTCGCACTCACGCTCAGCGTGTAAGACGGCACCACCGGCGCTGCCGCCGCCGTCAGCGTCGTGCTGCCACTCGAGACCGCGAAGCTAGGACCTCCTCCGTAGCTTGCCGCGATCGTGTCGGTCCCAGCGCTGAATCCATTCGCCGCACTCACCGCTACGTTGCTCAGCGTTGCCAGGCCGCCGGAAATCGTGGCCGTCCCCAACGTCGTACTGCCCATCAAGAACGTCACGCTTCCTGTGATGGTTCCGGTGGTTGTGGAGCTTACCGATGCCACCAACTCCGTCGTATCCCCCATCGTCACCGAAGCCGGTGCCGCCGTCAGCGTCGTAGTCGTGGTCGCCAGCGCCGCCAGCGGCGTGCTACCGGTCGAGGCTGCGAAACTGGCACCTCCGCCGTAGCTTGCCGTGATCATGTCGGTTCCAGCGACGAATCCGTTTGTCGCGTTTACCGGCACATTGCTTAGCGTGGCCCAACCACCGGCGATCGCAGCCGTACCCAAGGTCTTGCTGCCTATTGAGAACGTAACCGTTCCGGCGATAGTTCCGGATGCGGTGGAGCTAACCGATGCCACCAACTCCGTTGCACCCCCGAGAGTCAATGAAGCCGGTGCCGCCGTCAGCGTTGTGGTGGTGACCGCCGGACCTGCCACCGTCAGCGTCGTGCTACCGCTTGAGATCGCATAGTTCGCGTTCCCACCGTAGCTTGCCGTAATGGTGTCCGAGCCAACACTGAACCCGTTAGCCGCACTCACCGCAACATTGGTCAGCGTTGCCAACCCACCCGTGACCGGAGCCGTGCCCAGGGTTATGCCTCCCATCGAGAACGTCACGCTTCCGGTGATGGTCCCGGTGGTTGTGGAGCTTACCGCTGCGGTCAACGTGGTTGTGCCGCCGGGCGCCACCGAAGCAGGTGCCGCCGTGAGCGTTGTGGTAGTGACCGCCGAACCAGTCACCCACAGCGTCGTGCCACTGGTTGAAGCCGTATAGCCAGCATTCCCGGCGTAGCTTGCTGTGATCGTGTTCGCTCCAGCGATGAATTCGCCCGCGCTCACGGTCACGTTCAGCGTTGCCAGCCCGCCGGAAAGCGTGCCGGTCCCCAAACTCGTGCTACCTATCGAGAACGTCACGTTTCCGGCGATGCTTCCCCCTGTTGTGGAGCTTACCGCTGCCACTAACTCCGTCGTACCGCTGAATGTCGCCCAAGCTGGTGCCGCCGTGAGCGTTGTAGTGGTGGCCGCCAGCACCGTGAGCGGCGCGCTGCCAGTTGATGGTGCATAAAACGAACTTCCGCTGTAAGTTGCGGTGATCGAGTCTGTTCCAGCGATGAATCCGGTTGCTGCACTTACCGTAATGTGGCTAAGCGTTGCAAATCCAGCGGAAAGCGCGGCCGTGCCCAAGGTCGTGCCGCCCACCGCGAATGTGACGGTTCCGGCGATGGTTCCGGATGCGGTGGAGTTTACCGCTGCCACCAACTCCAACATCGTCGTACCCCCGAGCGTCAGCGAAGCCGGTGCCGCCGTGAGCGAGGTCGTGGTGACCGCCGGACCCGACACTGCCAGCGTCGTGCTGCCGCTCGAGGAGGCATAATTCGCATTCCCGGTGTAAGTTGCCGTGATTGAGTCCGAGCCAACACCGAAACCGTTTGCCGTACTCACCACCGCGTTAAGTGTCGCCAACCCGCCCGAGACCGGAGCCGTCCCCAAAGTCGTGCTACCCATCGCGAAGGTCACGATTCCGGTGAGCGTTCCAGGTACCGCCGAGCTTACCGATGCAGTCAACGCGGTTGTACCGCCGGGCGCCACCGAAGCAGGTGCCGCCGTGAGCGTGGTGGCGGTTACCGCCGTACCCGTTACCGACACCGTCGTGCTAGCGATTGAGGCCGCATAGTTCGAATTCCCGGCGTAGCTTGCCGTGATCGTGTTAGTTCCAAGGAGGAATCCGTTGGCCGCACTCACCGCTATAGTAAGCGTTGCCAGCCCACCGGAGACAGCAACCGGCGCCCCTAAGGTCGTGCTGCCAAGCGAGAACGTCACGCTTCCGGTGACGATCCCGGTGGTTGTGGAGGTTACCGACGCCACCAGCTCGGTCGTACCGGCGAGTGTTACCACAGCCGGTACCGCCGTGAGCGATGTGGAGGTTACCGCCGAACCCGTTACCGACACCGTCGCGCTACTGGTTGAGATCCCAAAGGTCGCATTCCCGCCGTAGCTTGCCGAGATCACGTTTGTTCCAGTGCTGAATCCGTTGGCCGCCGTGACCGGCACACTGGGAAGCGTTGCCAGCCCACCCGTTACTGCTGCCGTCCCCAAGGGCGTATTGTTCACCATGAACGTGACGTTTCCAGCGATGGTCCCGGCGGTCGTAGAAGTTACCGTCGCTACCAACTCCATCGTGCCGGAGAGTGTCACCACGTCCGGCGCCGGCGTGAGCGTTGTAGTCGTGGCCGCCAGCACCGTCAGGGTGCCGCTGCCGGTCGAGGCCGCATAGCCCGCACTTCCGCTGTAGCTTGCCGTGATCGTATCGATTCCAACACTGAGTCCGTTGGCCGCAATCGCAGTCACAGTCAGCTTCGCCCATCCGCCCGAGACTTGCGCCGTCCCCAAGGTCGTGGGGCCCGCCGTGAAGGTAACCATTCCGGTGATGGTGCCGCTTGTGGCTGAGTTTACCGATGCCACCAACTCCGTCGTTCCCCCGAGTATCACCGAAGCCGGTGCCGCCGTGAGCGTTGTAGTCGTCACCGGCGGACTTACCACCGTCAGTGGCGTGCTTCCCGGTGTGCTCCCCGGTGTGGTTGAGCCTGCGTAGTTTGGATCCCCGCTGTAGATGGCCGTGACCGTGTCGGTTCCAATGTAGAATCCGTTCGCCGCGATCACCGTCGCATTGGGAAGCGTTGCCAGCCCGCCGGAGAGCGTAATCGTCCCCAAAGTCGCGGTGCCCATCAGGAACGTCACCGATCCGGTGATGGTCCCGGGAGTTGCGGAGCCGACCGATGCGGTCAACGTGGTTGTGCCGCCGAGCATCAGCGAACTCGGAGAAGCTGCGAGCGTTGTTGTAGTCGGGTTCGCCACACCGGTTACCGTCAGCGACGCGCTGTTGTTTGAGGTCTGGTAGTTCGCATTCCCGCTGTAAGTTGCCGTGATCGTGTTAGGCCCACCAATGAATCCGTCCGACGTAAGCACCGGCACACCGTAAAGCGTTGCCGTCCCGCCGGAGAGCGCAATCGTTTCCAATATCTTGGTGCCCGCCATGAACGTAACCGATCCCGTGATGGTGCCGGCTGTTACGGAGCCTACCGTCGCAGTCAAATCGACGGCACCGCCGAGTGCTACCGGATTCGCCGAAAATGCAACCGCTGTTGTCGTCGCAGCCGCCACACCGGTTACAGTCAGCGAAGTGGGGCCGCTGGAAGCCGCAAAGTTCACATCTCCGCCGTAGTTGGCTGTGACCGTATTGGCTCCACTAGTAAATCCGTTTGCCACACTCGCCACCGCAACATTCAGCGTTGCCAACCCGCCCGAGACCTCAGCCGTCCCCAACACCGCGCTGCCTTTCAAGAAGGTCACGGTTCCGGTGATGGTCCCTGCGATTGCGGAGCTTACCGACGCGGTCAGCGCGGTCGTACCGCCGAGCGCCACCGAAGGCGGTGCCGCGAACAGCGTTGTAGTCGTAGGCGCCGGGGGTATCCCAGTTCCCTGTAGCGCGACCGTTTGCGTGGCCGAGCCAACGTTCAGAGAATTGTCGGTTAGAATCACGCTGCCGAGGATGTTCCCGCCCACCGTTGGGTTGAACTCGACACCTAGCACGCAACTTCCTGCCGGGACTAACACTTGACTGGTGGTACTGCACGACGTATCGGAGCCGCCGAGACTGAAATTTGCGGCGGTGCTGATCTGGCTGATCGTCAGCGCCGCATTGCCTAGGTTCAGCACAGCCACATCCTGCGAAGCGCTCGCCAGGCTGACCAATGTACCGGCAAAAGCAAGCAACGGAGGTTGGGAAATCTGGACCTCGCGGATGCGGTTGCTTCCTTCGTCCGCGATGTAGATGTCGCCGGCGCTATCCAGCGCAACGCCAAAGGGAGAGTTAAGTTCAGCGCTGGTGGCCAGGCAATTGTCTCCCACCGAGTCGATCTGTCCTGCGCAACCGCTTCCCGCACCTGCCACGGTATTGATGGTCCCGAGCGGCGTCACCTCGCGGATGCTGTTGTTTACCTCGTCCGCGATGTAGATGTCGCCGGCACTATCGACGGCAACGCCCATGGGAGAGTTAAGCTGCGCGAATTTGGCCGGGCCAGTGTCGCCGAGGTTTCCCGGCGTCCCGTCACCCGCGACGGTATTGATAATTCCGCCCGACACTTCACGGATGACGTTGTTGCCGGTGTCCGCAATGTAGAGGTTGCCGGCGCTATCCAGCGCAACACCATTGGGACTGTTCAACTGGGCGAGGATGGCCGGAAAGCCGTCGCCAGTGTAACCACCGCCATTGCCGCCCGCGATGGTGTAGATAAATTTCGCTTGTACCGCCGGGCCGTTATTCAGGAACACTTCTCGGATGCGGTTGCCGAAACGGTCCGCAATACAGATGTTACCGGCACCATCTACTGCAACGCCGCTGGGATTAGCCAAGTACGCGGTGGTGGCCAGGATACCGTCGCCGTTATATCCTCCTATCCCGGCGGTGCCCGCCACGGCGGTAATAGTCCCGCCAGTGAGGGTCCATCCGGTGCCGTTAAAGACAGGCGCCACTTTGCGGATGAGCTGATTGTTCCGATCCGCGATGTAGAGGTTGCCAGCGCCATCTATCGCTACGCCCATGGGAGAGCTAAGTATCGCACTGGTGGCCGGGCAATTATCTCCCACTGAGTCGCCGCCTATGCAACCGCTCCCCCCACCCGCCACGGTGGTAATGGTTCCGCTCGGCGTTACTCTGCGGACGAGTTGGTTGCCGGTATCCGCGATGTAAAGGTTGCCGGCGCCATCTATCGCTACGCCGCCGGGATTCGTCAAATACGCGCTGGTGGCCGCGATGTTAGTGCCGTTGTAGCCCGTTGCGCCGGTACCCGCAGCTGCGATGATCGTGCCCGGACCGAAGCCTACCAACGGCGCGGTGCCGACGCCCGACAGCGGAACCGTGATCAGCGTGTTGTTGATCGAGTCGGTGAGCACCACCGCGCCCGTTCGCAAGCCATCCACCGCGCCCTGTTGTAAGCTGGCGGCCGTGGGCAGAAACTGAACTTCAACCGTGCAGGTTGTGTTGGTGGTCAAGGCGGCGCAGGTGGTGCCGGCCGGGACTACGGTGTAATCAAGATTGGGCGCGCCCATGGTCAGCGCCGACACGCCTCCCAGCACGATGCCGGATGGAACCGTGAACACCAGAGTCTGGGTTCTGCCAGTCGCGGCTCCAACTGCGACCCAAGGACTGAAGTTCACCGCTGTCTGGGGGGTGGTTACCTGTGCTGCCCACAGCGGCAGTGCCAGACCCAGCAGAAGAAGAAAGGCGAAGAGATTCAGCAGAATGGAACGGCGAAGTTTGAATGCGTTCGAAAGATACGGTGTTCGAGTTCCGTGCAGCATACGAAAATCTCCTTCGTTCCGGGCAGACATTCGAGGCGGGGGTTCGGTCTGCGTAGCGCCGAAAACGGACGCGAACCAGTTCGCAGGCCGGGTTCACGGGCCAAAAGCAAAACATTCAACTCTGGTTTGGAAGCAAAAGCAGCAGCAAACGTTGTACTCTGAAGCTGATTTTCTTAGTACCTAATTACGATTTTTGTGGGATGGGCGGTCGCCATTGGAAGTAAGGCTATCGCGTGCACCAGCGAAAGCCTCACAAGTTCTGGAAATGTCACGAACGATACATGCGGATGGAATTTCTGGCCCAGAGGAAGAGAAGGCGGAAGCCGGTGCCGTACCCGACCGGCAAAGGCCGTGAGGCAAAAATCACTCCGTCCGAGCCAGCGCCGTGCAAGCACCTTAGGGAGGCGATCCTAGTAATTGGTAATCAGATGCTTGTTGCCCGAACCGGTCAGCACTTATCGTCGCCAGGACACCCAGTATTTGCCAATTTTGACTCGTTGCGGAAAATCCGTAGAGACGGCGGCAATCAGCTCGGGAGTAAGTGTAGACGCCGAGGCAGTGGAAGAATCGTTGTTTACGACTACCTTGATATCATCGTTATTCTTAATTGCATGCAGTACGTCCTCCGGCAGGGTTCCGTTGTCATTTTCAGAAGGGTTGCGCAGGCCACTCAGGAAGTACACCTCTGGACATTCCGGTGTGGCGATTACCGGCCCCGTCCCGGCATGTTCCAGCACTGTTCGAATCGTCGCCTCATAGATCTGCGAATCTCTTACCCTCAGAACGCCGGCGCGTGGCAGGTTCAGTTTGTTCATTGGCGAGGTTATGAATCTCTCACTGTTTGCAGAGGTTTCATAGACCGCGACAGGGGCAACCCTTGTTATCGCGAATATCACGTAGAAAGCCAGCACGCATATAAGTACCTGAGGGTTTCCAACGCGGTTGGCCATCTTAATTACCGCTGCCACGGCGAGCACGAGCAGTGGGGCAAAGTAGCAAAAGTATATCTTCACGGAATATGGAAACTGCACGAGGCTGCAGACAGCCACCAAAGCCAGCATCAACACTACCCGCTGCTGCCGCAGAGGCGACAGATCATCCGCAAAGGACGGCCCGAGCAGGAGGAGCACAACGCCCAGGCTCACGAAGACAGGCGTGGATAATGCTGCGGAGAGCCAAATCGCTTGCGCAAAACTCGCGCTGCGGAACGAGGCGAGCAGCAGCAAGATGCCAACGCCTGCAACCGGAATCGCAAATAAAGGACCCGCGTTCCGCTTCCAGAATGCCCCGGCGGCGATCAGGGCTACAACTGGGGAGACAAAGATCAGAGATAGTGCGGGTGCGGGACGCACCAGACCCAATTGTTGCGCACGCGCGATCCCCTGGAGAAATACGCCGCGGCTAAATGCGTCCAAGGCGCCGGACATTGCGTAAGGCGAAACAAAAAGGACAACGGGAATCACTACACCAAGGACGAAAGGCACAGCCATCTGAAACAGAGTCGTAAAACGCCGGCCATCCTGGGCCAAGTATTGCCCCCGCAACTCACGCCAGATCAGTAATCCGACCAGCGCGGCTGAAGGCAGAAAGAATTGAACGAACTCGCGGTCATCGAAACGGCGCCACATCATCAGGACAATCATGGCCAGAAACGCCGAGAGTCCAAGGATGCTGAAAAGACGATACACATATCGCGGCCGCGACGGTTGTGCCTCTGCGCTTTGGTTGAGGATCTGCTCGCGAAAAACCAGGAATAGCAGGACAGCAGCTACGTAATAGAGCCCGATTACCTTGATGAGAAATGAAAGTCCACCGCACAAGCCAGCCAAAAATAACCAGCGCCGGTGTTCAGTTTCGAGATAGCGCATCAATGCCGCCGCCCCGAATACTGCGAAGAACAGGTTGTACCATGACGGCATGGGAGTTGGATAATTCGGCACTCCCCAAACCGTCGCCAAAACCATGATTGCTGCCGCCGGCATGATGGACAGAAATCTTGATGCTATGTAGAAGACCGCCGGTAGCCAGGCCAGAAAGAAGATAAACATCATCGCGCGCAACGCAGTCAGATTTACGCCGAAGGTCCGGAAGGCGAGCGCGTTAAGACAGCTAAGTCCTCCGGTATAGACTTCGACAAAGTCGCGATGGGGCAATTGCAGGTGGAGCACTCGGAAAGCGCCGTCGGCGAGCGCACCGTCGTCCTGCGGCAGCCAACCTGTATTCATGTACGAAAACATGTAAGCGGCGCATGCAAGGAAAGCAAGACCAAGCATCAGGAGAACCGGTAGATTAGCAGACTGGGCATTGCTCAGCCTAGGACACGCCATCGGTGTGAGGCCCTCCAGGATATGGTTGAGATGAAAAACTGAAATTCATAGTAGCTGACAATCTCATCGAGAGCTAGATGATGAGTAAACACAATGAAAGTAGGTTTGGTACATCACTTGGCACATTAGACGCGACGAAACCGCACCAAGCCGATAGCGCATAGTAACGATAAGGCGCCTACCATCCAACCCAGCCCCCATGGCGGACGAAAAGCCAAGCGCACCTGTGAGATGCCGGGGGGTACCTGCACCCTGATTCGTCCCCACGCATCTGCACTGACGGGAAGCTTGAGACCATTGACCCTGCACTGGAATTCATCTCGCCACAGCATGTTCAAGACGATCCAACCACCCTGGGGTACCTCAGCGGTGGTTATGGTTGCACCACCGCCATCGAACTTCACAGGTAAGGCCATCTCAGGGGTAGCTTCTGGAAATGACATTGGCCGTACGGCGGCAAGTTCACTCAAGTAAACAGTCTCGCTTTGATAAACAAGACTCATACCTGGCACTTCCCGATACACTCTTCGACTGCCATCAATGGGACGGCCATATTGTAAAAGGTAATTAATTCCGTATTCGAACGAGGACTGTGCCGGACGGAGTGAGAAGTTGCGGACCATCTGGCGCACGGTCGGCGACTCGGATACTAACTGATCGTATCCATCGGCACTATAGACTCCTTCCAGTGTCGGCCACTGGTTCATAAGGGAGTCTATAAAGTGCGGATCGTTGCTTCGGAAACCATAAGGTGCAAAGGCGATAAGATTGGGGCCTCCAACAGGCAAGACCTTCGGGTAGTAGCGATCGTCCTTTGGCAGTAATCGAGACATGATATTGCGGTCAGCCTCCGGGAATGGTGAAAACCCAAACTTACAAAAGGCCGCGTCGCACAGTGACGCGTAGCCAGCAAGGAAAGCAGCAGGAGCGCAGCCACGACCATGAATAGCGTTCCGGAGTAGTACATTTCCCCGAGATGGGTACCATTGAAACCAGTCGGAGCAAGCGACGCACTCACCGAATCAGGAAAGAACAATCCTTTCAGTCCATTCGTAATTCCGGCTGAGTCTTGGTAGCGATTTACGTTGTGAGTTGCAAGAAGTTGAGGAACGAGGAGTGGAGAAGCGATTGCTAATCCCACAAAATGCGCGGCAAGCCACGCGACCATCGACTTAAGCGGAATTGCCTTTGCAATCACCAGTATCAGAACTGCGATATCGATGAGCAGGACGCTGTAGGCCCACATCTGAATGTGGCCAGCATGAAAAAATATGCCGATCGTTGCGCCGAAACCTGCGACCCATTTCCAACCCGTGTTACCGCGAACCAGTTCCTGTACGCCCACCACCAGCAAAGGTGTCCAGAGCAGCGGCGGACTGAACTGAAACCACGAGCGTGAGATGATGAGGGAAAACCCGGAAAGAATGCAACAACTGGATGCGATCATCGCGATCGGGGGGCGAACTCCTTCGCGGCGGATGCACCAGTACAACGCAAGATATCCCAGCAGCAAGTGAGTAAACGCGAAAACTTCGATCGTTGCGTTCTCGTTGCCTAAGACTGCCCTGGCGAACCAGTAAGACAGATACGTGAATGGGTACGTCAGTGCATACCAACCAACCGATGCGATGGGAGAACCCAAATACTGGTGAGGATTCCACGCCGGGAAAACCCCATTGAACAAGCTGTGACAGCCATAAAGGATCGATGGCAGGTTTTGGGCAAGGTTATCATCTTGCGTGAAATAGTAAGGATAGGATCTCTCTAAGAGGAACAGAGCAGCGAGAACCGCTATGCAGCCGGCAACCGGCCAGAATATTCGTTCTTTTATGGAAAAGAGTGATTCGTTATTGTCAGAGTCGTCGAGTAGCGGCGCGACAAAGCGATTCGCATCAAGATGACGATAGGCAGCACACAGGATGACTGCGATGGTTGCCAACATCAGCGGATACAGGGCCGAGTTCACTGTGCTGGCATGGTTTCCGATGATCCCGCAAAGCGCGATCATCACCCCAATGAGCATCAATTGCCAGTAAGTCCGATACTCAAGGACATGCGGATGTGAGGTATGGAGGAAGGTTTCTTCCTCGCCAATCACCCGAGCATTCTGGTCTTCATTTCTCGTAAGAGGCATCTGTGCTCCGTCTTCATGGGGAGACCTTCAGTTTACCGTTTTCCGAGAAGAAAGGTGAGTGTCTGTTTTTACAGAGGCTCTAGGGATGTGACGAGAGCCTAAGTTTTATTCATGAAACTTGACTGACGTGCCGATATTGGAAGCTACGGGATTAGACGTGAGCAAACACGTCATAGCGAACCACGCGCGTTTGATGCTGCTGACAAATTCGTCCTGGAAGGGATCGAATGCCGTTCATTGAGTGGAAGCCGGAATTCAGTGTTGGAATAGTGAGATTTGATGACGATCATCGCCATTTGATTTCGTTATTGAACCAATTGCATTTGGCTATTCACGATGACCAGGATAGGTTAGCTCTGAGCTCCATATTGGAAGGTTTGGTATGGTACACCCAGTCGCATTTCAGGGCTGAAGAGGCCCTTATGCAACGCTATGCCTACCCGAAACTCACCTCACACAAGGCGGAGCACGATCGTTTCAAGAATCAGGTAGTTCAATTTGCGGACGGCTTCAAGTCGGGACAAGAAGCGAATTCAGTCGAAATCGCGGCGGCTATGGAGGAGTGGCTAGCAAAACACATATTGGGGTGCGATGCGGCATACACCCAATTCTTCCGATCGTACGGTATCGCAGATGCGGTCATTACGCCCGAAAACGTGAGCCGCCTGACAGCCGCTGAGGAGAGTGCTCGCAGTCACGCCGAACTGCTGCAGCGTTCAGAACGACTAGCGCTCGATCTCAGTGAAGCACTGGAATTGGTCGCCAGCGACAGCACAGTTGAACCTGTAATGCAAAAACTCGTGGTAGTGGTCAAACGTTATTGCGGTCGAAATGCAGCCATCTTGCAGAACACCAATGGCAGGTTGGAAGTGATCGCCGCAACATGGCACGTTCCCCAGGGGCTCTGCGCTGAACTCTCCGACCTTATTTGTTCGAAAACAGGGTTCACCTGCGTCACCGATGTTGAAATCCCAGCGGACAGTGCAGCTCTCGGAAGTGCTGCAATCGTCGCGATTCACGATAATGAGGGAGAACTTCTTGGCTGCATGCTCCTGCTGGACGATTCTTCCGCCACTCCTCCTCCAGAATGGGATCTGCTTCGCCGCGCTGCCCGAATCGCATCGATCGCCATTTTGCATCAGCACGACCAGGATCAAGTTGCCTTCGCAACACAATATGACCCGGCGACAGGGTTGCCCAACAGGCTGCTCTTGAATGAGCGTCTCAAGGAAGCTTTAGTGCGGGCCGAGCAGGAAGAGGTCAGGGTTGCAGTGCTGGTGATTCAGCTAAGCAACTTTCAAGAAGTCGCCGATTTCTATGGTGGCGCGGTCGGTGACTGTTTACTTAAACTCGTTGCCGAACGCTTGAGGACATGTGTATCGCCGACTCACACCGTGGCTCGAATGAGCGGAGGAACGTTCATTGTGGTTTGGAGCGGAGTGCCAGATTGCGCTACGGCCGAAGACCTCGCCCGTTCAATTCTCAAGACATTCAAGAAGTCATTTTCGCTTGCTGGACATGCACGAAAAATTACAGCAGCAATTGGAATTGGTGTTTATCCCCAGGATGCTTTGACGCCAATCGACTTGATTCGCAATGCCACTGCCGCAATGAGACAAGGCCGCACACTGGGCCGTAGCACCTTTCAGTCGTTCGTACCCAAAACAGCTGTGCTGCTGGAAGAGCGTCTGGCGGTTGAAAAGCATTTGGCGTCCGCCGTGGAGCGCGGCGAACTGCACCTTGCGTATCAACCACAACTGGATCTCACAGGCAGACTCGCGGGATTTGAGGCTTTGTTGCGCTGGCACAACCCTATTCTCGGGAACATTTCTCCCGGCGTTTTTATACCCATTGCCGAGGAAATCGGCTTGATTCCTTCCATCGATGCATGGGTGCTGCAGCAAGCGTGTCGGCAGGCCGCCAATTGGCAGGCATGCGGCGCAAAGGTTCGGATGGCAATCAACATTTCAGCATCGCAATTTGCGAGTGCTGATCTTGTCGAGAGAGTGCGAAACGCTCTACAGGAGACTTGCGTTGACCCTTCTCTGATTGAACTTGAAGTGACGGAAACGGCAGTGATGCAGAATTTACATGACGCAGCGGCGCAAATCGAGAAGCTCCGTTCACTGGGGGTCCGCATGGCAATTGATGATTTCGGCGTCGGCCATTCGTCTCTGAGCTACCTGCGTGTGCTGCCTGTGGACCGCGTTAAAATTGATCGCTCCTTTTTAGAAGATATCGAAACCTCAACTAATTCTGTCGAGATTCTAAAAGCGGTGATCCAACTGACCCACCAACTCGGCTTGGAAGCCATCCTCGAAGGCGTGGAGACCAATGCGGAGTGGAAACTGGTAGCACCCCTTCACCCCGATCTAGTGCAAGGCTATCTGTTCCACCGGCCTATGTCCTCAAACCTAGCCGAGGCGCTATTTCCGCAATTGAGCCAAGCTCCCACGGAGTGCGGGAGAGACGAAAAATCTGTGTTTGGAATCTCTCCCAGTTCCCAAGCCTGGCTGTAGCATTCGTCGGACGCCAACTTTTCATGGTTTGACCGGGCGGTCGTCTTCGGCAGAACGCTCCAAAGCCTCTTGCAGCACCACCTTCTGTCCTGCCTCCAGGACGATCTCCTTTGAAAATCTCCTAAATCCATCGGCCTGGATGACAACGTCATATCCGCCTGGAGGCAGTCTGAGTTCCAGAGGCGTGGTCTTAGGCGCGGACCAACCGTTCAGCATCAATCGCGCGCCCTTGGGATTGGTTTTGAATCGCACTTCGGCCATTTCCTTCGAAGAGCCGCCCGGCAGAAAGCGCTTAATCCCGCCGACCACCTTGCTGTTGGCGGCGTTCCCCGCCGGTATCAGTGTAAAGTCGACGGAGAAATTCTCTCCATTCCTGATGCTGACTTGGGATTGGGTCGGCAGAAAGCCGGACTGGACGAGCGTGATGGTGTGGGGTCCGGTCACCTCGACGCGCAGTTCGGCCGGCGAGGTCAGTGTCGTACTCTTGCCGTCCAGAAGAATCGCAGCCCCGGCCGGATTGCTGGAGATATTGAGAACCGATCCTTTCTGCACCAACCGGGCGGCCACCGTGGATCGGGCACCTGCCACGACGTCCAGCGTCACCGTTTGCGAGACGAATCCGGGCTTGGAGAACACAACGCTGTGGTGACCGGGCGGAATCGATCCGACGACGGCAGGAGTTACAAATACAGGGTCACTGCTGCCATCGAACCGGACTTGTGCCCCATCGGGCTGGGAGTTTACCAGCGCTTCACCCACCGCCAAAACCGGCGTTTGAACACGCAGTGCACCGGATATGCGTTTCAGTTCCCTCGCTCCGCCTTGGTGGCTGGTCTCGCTCGGAGCGCGTGATGCCTTATGGGCAGTTTCGTCGCTGGCCACCGTCTCGCTTGATTTCCTGGAATGTGCGGCCGGTTCCACCGGCACGGCGACCTCGCTACTCTTTCGTTCAGGTACAGCGCGCCCAGAGTGGTGAACGACAACATATGTAAAGGCGAGCAACCCCGCGAGGGCGATAACGGGAGCAAGACGAACTCGCCACCGACTTGGGAAGTTCCACTGCCTGACTGCTGCAGCACGGCTTTCGGCCACATTTGCAACCAGCCTCACTGCACTCCGAATCGCCGCATAGCGGTTCGAGCGCGCGAATGCGGATACCTCGCGCCCGTAAGCAGAAGATCGTACCTCAATGGCTGATTTGGGTATCGCATCGGCACTGTTCATCGGCGGCACCGGTGCTTGCTGGCCGCCGGAAGCAGGCTGCGCTGCCGGCGGCCTCGCAGTCTCAACGGTGGAATGCGCCAATTCGGGCCGGCATTGGTCCAGGTAAGTCTGTTGGATAAGACGAGGCAGCGGCTTTGTCCGCTTCATCCGTATCCAGTCGTAGCCGTATTCCGCGCCGCAGCGAATGCAGACCTGATAGTAGCTCCCGTCGGAGGACTTTATCGGGAACGAGAATTCGTGCGGGCACCCAAACCAGAATCGGCGTTTTATCATTGAGCCGGGAAGATAATCCGGCCCGGAAAGTTAGTCCATCAGCGAAACGCCGTACGGGATAGAACGAACGTGTTTCCTTCACGCCGCTGTTTTCCACATTGGACATTGAACCTCCGACAATTGACCCGCTTCGGCCACCTTTGCATAATTAGCCAGTTTTATTGGGGGTTTGATCATCCTCGCCGGCACACGACGCTCGCGGGCTGGGAGAGCCGGAAAGCGCCGGTTTACCGTGATCCTGCAGGACAAAACGCAATTTCTCCCAGTATTGCTCCGACGCGAGCCAGAACACTGGATACGTGTGGATGGCGTTGTTGCTGGCAGTTTCCCTGGCCTCCACGGGCTGTGCCGAGAAGAAAACGACGCAAGTCAAACTGCCCCCGCCGCCTCAAATTGCCGTGACCACCGGCCCCGAACCTGCCGAAGCGATTCCGCCTGCTCCACCGGTTCCCTTACCAAGACCTCCGAAGGCGGAACCGTGGACGCAGACCGGAATCGCCAGCTATTACGTTGCCGATCCAAACGGCCAAAAAACGGCCAGCGGGGAGCCATACGACCGCATGGCGCTGACAGCGGCGCATCGCACCCTGCCGCTCCAATCGGTTGTGCGGGTAACAAACCTGAAAACAAACCGTCAGGTCATCGTCCGCATCAACGATCGCGGCCCGTTTGTGGACGGGCGCGTCATCGACCTCTCGCTGACGGCGGCTAAGGCGCTAGATATGTTGCTGCCGGGCTTAGCCACCGTCAAACTGGAAGTGCTGCACACTCCGGCAGCCATCGACATCGGCGGGAAGTGGTGCGTGCAGATCGGCGCCTTCCGCCAGCGCGACGGCGCTCTCGACCTGAAGAAGACCCTTGCCGCCCGCTATCGCCAGGTACGCCTGCTGGACTTCCCCGGGGCCACCGGTTATTGGGTGCGCCTGCGCGTGCAGGACGACGACCGTGTTCTGGCGCAGAGAGTCGCCAGCAACATTAAGGTGAGCGAAGGTAGCGTCTTCCTGGTGCGCCTCGACTAGATGAACCCGAAACGGACTCGTTTGGACTCCTTTCGTGCCGCCAGCCAGATACTCGGCCTCGTGGACATCGCTTGAGTGGCTATTACCTTTCAGCCACCGCAGTGCTGAGCTTTCTGGGATTACTTATGATTCGGGAGACGGCGAGTGACGACCTCAGCGCACGAAGCGTCAGACAGTGACCCCGCCGTAGGTCATACAATTTCCGGTGCGATGCTGACTGAGCATATTACTTATCCGGCATGGCACCCGGTTATGCCGCTGCTTCGGCTGCGGTTGAGAACCCCTCGCCGGTGGTCAGCAATTTGTCCAGAACCGGGATATTCACGCGCTGCGTTTCCACAAAGTCGACTCCTTCAGCCGTTATTGTGAACTCTGAGTTGTCCGCTCGTGCGATGTATCCCTTGGTTCGAAGATACCATGCCGTGAATACCAAATAGTCACGTGGAAACCCGAGTCGGCTTTCGATATCGCGAAATGAAACTTCTGGTTTGTTCGGGTTTGTGCGGCGCTGAAAATACAACACCGTCATGAACGCCAACCGGCGGTTCAACTCGCCCTCCAGGTTGTCCATGAAATCAATGTGCGCCGATAGGGGTTCCGGCTGGGAGGCTTGGCGAGTCGCATCGTATGCGGCGCGGCGCTCTGGATCGGACAACACTTCGTAGGCTTGCTTCAGCAGGAAGAATCTTTCAGCGTTGCCAGTGTCATGGTTATCCGGGTGAAAGCGAGCCGCCAGAAACCTATAAACGCGGTGGATCGTGTCAGCCTCTGCACTCGAGCTAATTTGAAGAAACTCGTAGTAATCGGGAATTTCCATTACGCCTCTCCGCCATGCCGATTTCACGGCAGGCGCCCGGTGCTCTGTAATGAGAGTAGATGCTCAGCATCTCTGGTGAGATGCCACCCAGCTCTTAGGACGCGGTAAATAGAGTCGGACCTTTCGCCGGTTGATCCTGTCTCATTCGCTCGAACTGGTTTTCCGCATGTGACGGGAAAGGTTCGGAGTAAGACATAAAAGCCCTAACGCGACTGCCCCGACGGGTTGCCGCCGGGGCAGTTTATAGGAGGCTTTCCCGGTATCTCCGGTCAGCTGCTGGCCCGAGCGCATCAAAGCCCAGCGCGAGCCCTGCAGCTCGCACTGGCCCTTGTCGGTCGAGCAGGTCCGAATCAGTCCACTTCGAGAATTACCGCTGCGCGGATTCATTGCTCGAAATGCCAGCATTTGCTGAGTTGACTCGAAGCAGCATTCCGCTGCCGCTCCGGACTTTAAGGTCACCGTTGGTAGAGACAAGCACGATCTTGCCCTCTGGATTTGATTGTCCCGCGTGAGCGATCTCCGCTTCATACCCATAGGTTCCACACGCGTCATGCGAAAACACCCAAAGCGCCTGCGGCTTGTCATTGCCTTCGACTACTCCCCGGCACTTTCCACTGGGACTCGACGAGACTCGGCTCAACACGCCCCAATTACCTGCGTAAACCGATTTCCCAACCGTACGTAATCCGCTCTCTACAGTTCCGGCTTCGCGGTACACGACATCACCTCTGCCAATCAGAGTGATGGTCTGGGACCAAGGAGGCGTCGAGCCACGTTCATCTCCGGAAATTTGCACCTGCGCGGACTCGACTTCAAGGGGCGAAGCCAGCGCGCGAAGATCGGTTATGATCGGCGTGGCCTGCCCGGCGATATAAATCTTGTCAAAGCGAAGAGCAATCGTGGCCGGTTGAGAATTCCCTGCTGGAGTGACTGCCAGAACCTCTCCCTGGACTCGAATGCCTGCTTTTATGTCGGCGCCGTTGTACAACGGAACGTCCTGCGCCACTTTTGCCGAAACCGTCTGTCCTGGCCTGCATTTCTTCGCATCCAGCGAAGAGTTGAGCACGACTGGGATGATGGTGCCCGCGGGGATCATGGTCTGTGCGGCCATAACCGTCGAAAGCGCAATTACACCGATCAACAACGAAATAGTTTTCATAGGAGACTCCTTCTGCACGCGAAACGGGGGCAGCCTTGCATTGTGCGGGCGTGGCTGCTCTTCTGTTTGTTTTGGCGGCTCTGGATTTGCTCGACGCATGAGCAACGAGCGTCTAAAACAAGCAACGGATCGGAAATGGTCACCTATGCCGCAGGCGGAGGGAGATCGGAGCAGCGATCGAAGAAACACTCGCGGGAGAGAGTGTTGAACTCTGCTGGAACCACATTGCCGTGATCCAGAGGAGTGACTGCCGTTTGGATCAACACTGGCGCTGTCCAGCAAAAATTGCTGGCAGAAAATTGCCGTTGCTTTGGAGTAGTGGTAGAAAGCGACGAACCGGGTCCAAAACCAGGAGTAATAGGGGATGTGCGGACCGTGGTGAATACCAGCAAGGCAAGAATTACTAGCGCAACCGCTACTCGCGGTCTGCACCTCACGATTCCGCCTGGCTGCGTTGCCCCTCTCACGGAAAACCCCTCGCCGGGGGACGAACATAGCACGGAACGCGAACGATGACAATGGCGAACGTGCGGTGTCCAACTACTTGGTTTTCTGGAACGCGAGCTGAGCGGTTAGCTCCCTCTGACGACTCTGCACAGACACCTTTAACAGAGCTACTGGAGGCAGACTAGAGGGGCGCGGCGGGCTCTCGACTGAGCCCGCCGCGCGGAAGCGATCAGAAGGAGAAACGACCACCTACTGTCGGAGCCCAGTTGTTCTTGTTGTCATAGGGAACGCCCGGGCCATGAGGAATGGCGATGGCCAAACCCCCGGTCACCCAGGAATAGGCGACTCCGGCAAATCCGTCGAAACGCTTGGTGAAGTGATGATCCGTATAGAACGACGTCTCGTTGAGGGTGCCCGCGCAGGAAGCGCGCATATTACCGATACTGGGGTCGGTTGAGCAGGTGCGCGGAACACGGAAGTCGTACTGCATCTGGTGATACCAGGACAAAGTCATGTCGGTTTTACTGTCGTAAGCGTACTTCGCGCCCGTCCACCAGATCTGCACGGTCTTGGGCGAATCAAGATTGTTGTCTTCGACGTTGCTCATGATATAACCGGCCATGTCCAAGGCACCAACACCGAGTGGGTTCCTCGGGTTATTCTGCCGGATGAATTCGTAGCCGGCAAACACCTTGAACTTGTCCCACGTATACTTGGCAGCAGCCATAAGGGCGCGGTTGTCGGTCACAATGCCATTTACGGTGTTGGCCGTGTTGATCACATTGTTGCCGGTGACGGGGTTTAAATTGATGGCGTTAGTGTTTGCCTGAACGTATCCCAACGACGACGACGACGGACTTTGGGGCCCCAGCAAGGGGTTCAAGACGCTGATCGCGTCGTTGTAACGTTGGTAGACGACATCGGCGGAGAACTTGCCGAACTTTCCGCCGACGTCGAATCCAAAGGCGTTGTTATGCGCCTGTTCCGGCGTACAGTTGGCGGCAGTCCAGGTTGCGGAGGCCGAGTAGCAGCCGGCAGAACCATCGGCGAATTTATACATCGCGCCGAAATGGACCGGGCCATGGGTGAGACGATACTTCACCGCGTCGTCCCAACGGGAGTCCTCGGTGTCGCCGCCGCCGGCCATCGTGCCGTTATACCCGATGTACGAAAAGGCATAGGCGCCGCTGGCGGGATCGTAAACAAGCATCGCATCGGTACCGAGAGAGCGCTGACGACCGAAGGTCAGTTCGCCGAAAGACTCGGACGATATACCGCCATAGAATTGGTCATTGAAAACTTGGCCCGCGCGCGCGCCGTCGATGGCTATTGTATAGCTCGCCCTGGGAAGGCCGTTGTTGATGATTTGGGTGGCTGACGCGTTGGCGAGCAGGCCGGACTGCGGATTGATGCCCGTTGAACCATTGAACACAACGGACCAGCCATGGTGAAACTCTTCCTTACCCCTGATGCCCAGACCCGTCTGCGACAGGTTGTTCGGTGCGATGACGAATCGATGTTCATAGCCGTTTCGGTTAATCAGAGATTCGCCTTCATAGTTATAGCCGTTTTCCGGTAAGCCGTGGCTGACCCAACCGACGCCCACGTCATACGCACCGTATGCCGTGATGCCGTGCCAGGTCAGCGCGCAATCGGTGGTGGCGAACTCGTGACCGCTCGCGCAGACGTCGGCGATCTTCATCTGCATCGTAATGTCAACCGTGGTGTCCTGGCCAACCGCCAAGCTGATTCCCGTGCGCGGTTCATCGACGAACCCTTGTTTTGCCGCTCGAATCTCGAAGTGCGCCGGAGGCAGGCCGGACGCCTGATAGTGCCCTGCGCCGTCGGTTGCAACGGTGCGAGTTGCACCTGTGTCGACGTTCCTGATTGTCACCGCGACATCGCGAAGAGCTGCGCCCATTTGGTCCGTCACCACGCCGGAAAGGCTCGCTTTGGTTTGGGCCCACGCCGGAAACGCCCCCATCGCAAGCCACAAAAGCGCAAAAACCAACTTCCCCTTAACCATAGATCCTCCAATATAGGTTGCGACTTTAAACCCAAATACTTATGACGTTCATTCCGCAAAGAAAGTGTACAGTACATATGATTGCAACCTAGCAATATAACCGATTTTATGCTAATCGAAATATTTATCGCGCTTATGGCAGCAAACAAAACAAGGGGTTGACCATTGTGCGTGCGGGCGGTAGGATTTCGTCCCAATGCCGGGCAAAGCAAAATCCGCGTCCAAGACCGAAGAACTGCTGCATCTTCCCGACGCAGCGTCGCAGCTCGGGATCAGCGTTCCTACCATCAAGCAGTGGATTTATAAGAAGAAGATTGCCAGTGTCAAAACCACCGGCGGCCATCATCGCATTCCGCAGAGCGAACTGGACCGGCTGCTCTTCAAGAGTCAAGGCAAAACGGAGAAGGAACGCCGCCAGCAAAAGCATCGCGTCAGCGGACGCAATCAACTGGTAGGGCGAATCGATTCACTAGTGATTAGCGGATTGATGGCGGAAGTGGTGATTTCGGTAGGTGGCCAGAAAATCACATCAATCATTACCGCGCGTTCGGCTCGCGAGATGCAACTCAAACCAGGACAGACGGCCGCTGCCCTCATAAAATCCACCGAAGTCATGATTCTGCGTCTTTGATGCGAGAGCCTGCGTCTGACTCGCGGCCCGGAAACCTGCTGCTCCCGCGTCAAGCGCTGACGCGGGAGCCTTTGCAGTCTTACGGCAAGTAGTAGCGGAACGAGGTGAAGACCATTCCGTCTATTCCGCGCGGTGCCACTGCAGGCGAACCCGGCGTCACTCCAGCCGAACCCGACCAAGTATTGCGCGTCAGGTAGGAGTATTGCGTGCCGAACTGGAACCTGCCCTTGGGACCGTTATAGAAGCGATACCAGAAGCCGCCCGTACCTTCGACCACGGCGCGCGTGTCCCCAGTGCAAGTGGCGGGGGCGGCGCCCGGAGCAAAGCCGCCGGTAGGTGCGGCTTCAATGTAGCAGCCGGTATTGTTAAACAGCGGATTGCCGTAGCCAACCGGCTTGCCTGTAACAGAATCGATTTGCTTCGTCCGGCCAGCGTATTCCGCTCCGCCGTAGAGGTAGATATCGAGCTTGGTGCCGTGCCACTCGAACGTGGTCAGCCCTTGGTAGCCCCGGAGCAGACCGGGTGTTCCGTTGGGATTAATCGTGAGATCGGAGAGCTGTGCTGCGCCGTACCTGCCCACTCCGTTGCCCCCAAAGCCATGCAGACCAAAAACAATATGCTTGTGGAAGAGGTTCCAGCGGGCATTGGCGCCAAGCGCTCCACCGTTTACCGCAGTGTTATAGGCTCCGAAGGTGGTGGGAGAACCAGCAGGACTACCGCAGGGTAAAGTTTTGGATACATCGGCGCAAGGAAATACGCGGTCGGCGAATCGGTCGTAGAGGCCAAAGACCTCGTAGTGCCCGAAGCCGGGATCGACGGCGATTTTGGCGATGATATCCGGTGAAGGGTTAAACGAGTAGTTCCCTGCTGTGTTGTAGCTATTGCTCGCGCCCGCCTCGCCGAGCAGGTAATTGTTCACGTTTCCATGCGTTGTGACGGTGGCCTCCGGGTTCTCGATGGCGATGGCGATCCACAACTTATTGCCGAACTCTTTGGTGACGCGAAGCCCATACTGGCGCGCGAAAGTGAATCCGACGTTGTATCCCGCGTCGATCGTCGCCGGCCGGGCATCGTTGGTTCTGCCAGCGTCGTCGCTGGGACGGATACCGAACTTGTTTTCAGTCAGCAGGCTCCACATCTGGCCGCCCATGAAGCTCCAGCCATTGCTGAACTTAGCCTGTCCCCATACCTGGCGCAGGCGGAGCGTGTAGCCGTTGGTCTGGGTGGCCGTGGAGGTGACGCCGGCCGAGAGAAAGTCGGCAGAGAGATAGCTGGAGAGTTCTGCGTTCTTCAGGTGGGTCAAAACAAATACGGTCGGCCGCGACTGGCGGGCCGAGCCGAAGAACTCCGATTCCTTACTCTGCGAAGAGTAGGGCAAGGGCACCGAATTGAACGGGGTGGAAACATCAGCTCCAAGCGCTTGCGAACGCCGCACAAATTCGGCTGCTGCAAAGCCACCCGGAGTGATGCTGATGCCTCTGAAGCGAATTGTCAGAGGGCCTTCCAACTCTGATTGCGCCTCTTGCGCGGGCTGCGGCGTCTCCTGCGCCGTCGGCGCGGCGCTATCGGCGCTCCCAGTCTTAAGTTCAGCGACGGTTTGCTGCTGGCTGACTTGTGCCTGCTGCCCATTCTGCTGACTCTGCTCCAGTTGATGGCTCAGTCGCTGGATTTGCTGCTGCTGGGCGGCCAAGGCGTCTTTCAACGCCTGCACGTCGGCAGCGGATGCGGTGGATGTTTGTGCAAAAAGCGCAGGCGCTATGAGCAGCAGAATTGCAATGATCCTCTTCATGTACATGCCTCGTCGGCTGAACGAGATACGTACGCCAAGCGGGGACGCTCTCGTCAGCGGCTATTTAGTTGGAAATGGATACGAAAGCTTTCGCGAAAAACTGCGCAGCTTAGCGACAACAACAATGGGCGGGGCGGAAGATCGTCGACGGCGTCGTCTGGAAGACGGCAATAAGGGCTGAGAAAGAAGCGACAAATGTCGGGGCTAAAAGTGGTGGAACTACTGTAATCCTGTTCACGTCTCTACCTTGTCTGCTAACGAAACGCGTAGGCGCAAGCGGCGAAGCTCTCGTTAGCGGCTATTCAGTTTGGATGGGATGCGAAAGCTTTCGCGGAGAACTGCGCAGCTTAGCGACAACAACAGAGGCGACAACAACAGGAGGCGGGTTGGTGAACCGTCGTCGGACTCATAGTGCCTCGATTTATAACACAATCAAGAAAGGAATACAAAATATATCTGGTCAAAATTTTCGCTTGCAGCGGTTCCCGGCGTATGATCCCACCAGAGAAGACACCGCATTGACACGTCAAACCCTATATGGTTCCCGTTTCGAACCGTATCACCGCCTGCGCAACCAGGTAGTCATACCGAGCCCTGGCATTTGCAATCTCCGCTTCGGTTTCCGCCAACTGCGCTTGACTAACCTCTACGATGGAACCCAGGCCCAACTTGTAGCGCGTTTGGGCAAGGTCGAGCCCTAACTTCGTCTGCTCCACGAGCGCGGCGGTCACGCTCAGACGGCGGAAGGCAGTGTTTTCCGCAAGCCAACTGGTGCGCACGTCACGGCTGATGGCATTCTTCAAGCCGGTGAGCCGATCATTCTCGGACTCCGCCTGCAGTTGAGCCTCGTGGGTTTGCGCTGAGATACGAAAGCCGGTGAACAGCGGAATTTCAACGTTCACGCCAACGGCGCCATACCAACTGGAGATGTGGTCGTCCCGAACCGGCGCCTCGCCGACTGCTCCAAGCGCGCGAAGGCTCGGCAGTGACTGCTCCCAGGCTGCGGTTTGCAGCTTCTTCGCCGCTTGAAATTGCAAATTCTGGGCCTTCACTTCTGGCCGCTGCGCGAAGGCAGCAGAGACGAGCTGAGCAACATCCGGCGAAGGTGGAGGCGTTCCTTGCGCATCATCAATCAGATCGAAATTCTGTGGCTCCGAGTAACCAAGAATCTCGGCGAGACTGGCAAGGGTGGTGTTGTACTGGTTCTCCGCATCCAGCAGGAGCAAGCGTGCCTGTTCCAAATTTGTACTTGCGAAAGCAAGGTCCAAGGATGATTTGAGCTTATTCTGCGCAAGCGCGCTGACTTGATCGGCCAGCAACTGGCGCGACTCGACCGTTTGCCGAGCAACACTGAGAACGGCTGCGGCCCCAAGCGCACTGTAGAATTCCCGGTCCACGGCAAGCTTGATCTGGTTCACCGTGGCACTCGACGTCTGATCCTGAGCTTGCGCGCGAAAGCGGGCTCCGGCGACTGTGTTCTTCGTTCTCCCGAAGTCGGTGATCAACTGCGCCACAGTGGCTCCATAGGCAGCACGATCGTAAATAACAGGGTTGTTCAGTGCACCCGCGGAGATACGGTTGCCTGCATTGGTGGCGACAGCCGTAAGGTCCGAGTATGCCGACGGCAGAAGCGCTGCGCGAGTCTCGCGCACAACTTCGTGGCTAGCCATTGCAGCGAGTTTAGCCACACTGATGTCGGGGTTATTTCTGATTGCTACCTGCTCGGCCTGACTTACGGTCATGCGCATCGGTTGGCTTTGCGGTGGCGATACCTGGGCCGCCGCCACGTTCGACAACAGCGCCAATCCCATCCAGACGGCAACCTTCGATCCCTGCATTAGGCATTCCCCTCTTTGGTCTCGTCTTCGCCACGATGTATCAACAGGTAAGCTGTCGGCACCAGGAAGACGGTAACGATGCCGGATACCGTCAAGCCCCCGAGGATCGCACGAGCGAGCGGGGCATATTGCTCACTGCCTGGCTCAAGCGCCAGCGCCAGGGGGATCAGCCCAAGGATTGTGGCCAGCGTGGTCATCAGAATGGGGCGAAGTCTTACTTTGCACGCCTCTGCCAACGCCTCCTTGAGCGGAAGGCCTTGTCTTCGCAATGTCCCCACGAACTCAACGATGAGAATGCTGTCCGATACCGCAATGCCAGCCATCATCACGACTCCCATCAGCGACATCACGTTCAGCGTAGTGCCGGTGACGAGTAGAAAAATGAGCACGCCGGAAAGCCCGGGCGGAATGGCCAGCAGAATGATAAACGGGTCAGAGAACGAAGCAAACTGGGCCATGAGTATGAGGTACACGAGAACGATGGCGAGGATAAGACCAACCGCGAAGCTAGAGAACGAGGCTTGCATGTCGCGCACCGCGCCACGCACATTGATGGTGACACCTTCCGGTTTCTCGATCTGTCCGAGCACGGACGCAACATCATTACTTGCTTGGCTCAGGTCTTCTTTCTTCGGCATCACGTATATGTCAAACACACGTCGAAGCTGATAGTGGTCGACCTCGGTGGGCGTGTTGATCTGCTTGATATCAGCAACAGACTCAAGCGGAGTTGTGTTGGCGTTACCGGGTGATCGCAACGGAATCTGTTTGAAGTCGGTCAGCGTCTTGATCTGCGTTTCCGGATACTGCACCGTCAGCATATAGCTGTTACCCGTCTTTGGGTCAACCCAGAAACTGGGGGCGATCATGCCGTCCGAGGTGAGCGCCGTGATGACGTTGTCGACGACAGCCTTCGGCGACACTCCGAGAAGCCCGGCGCGTTCGCGATTGATATTCAACGCCAACCCCGGATAATCGAGATCCTGTGGTATCAGCACATCATTCACGCTTGGGAGTTCGCGCAATTTTATCGCGATGGACTGCGCAATACGGTAGGCCTGTGCCAGATCGGTGCCACCGATCTGAATGTCGATCGGTGCAGGCTTACCCTGATTAACGACGGAGTCGACCAAACCTCCAGCCTGGAAGTAGGTTGCGACATCAGGGAAGTCTTCTGTAAGCTTGCTCCGCACGCGCTGCATGTAGGCGTAGCTGCCGATCTTATGGTCTTCTTTGAGACTGACCTGGATAAAGCCGGTGTGCATGGCGGAGTTTGAAGTGTAGATCGCCGACAGATCCGGCGTGACGCCGATGTTGGAGACGATCATGTGGAGATCTTTAGGAGAAACGACAGAACGAATGTCATCTTCCATGCGGGCCACGTATTGATCCGTGAGTTCGATGCGGGTACCCGCCGGCACCTTGACATTGACGACGAACTGCCCTGGATCGGTACGCGGGAAAAAAGCCTTTCCCAGCAGTGGGTAGAGAAGAAAGCTTAAAAGAACAAATCCTGCAAAGCAGGAGACAACAAAAACAGGGTGCTCAAGGCATCGAGCGATTGCTGTTTCATAGCGCCGCTGAAGCTCGTGGAATCCGTTATTGAACTCACGGACGATGACCCCGAAGATGCGCCGATGCCTGGACATGGCGAGTGCGGGCTCCAAATCTTCTTCTATCTCTAGCGGCGTTTTGTGTATGTGTCCCGGCTCCAGACGGATAAACGTAGCGCAGAACAGGGGTACAACCGTCATGGCAACCAGGTAAGAGGCGAACAGTGCGAGGACTACTCCCAGCGCCAGTGCGGTGAAGAGATACTTGCTGACGCCATAAAGCAGCACGACAGGAAAGAAAACAACACAGGTGCTTACGGTGGCGGCAAGCACGGCAAGTTGGACCTCCTTGCCTCCCCGCTCTGCCGCGACCTTGGGCTCCTCTCCCATCTCCATGTGTCGGAAGATATTTTCGAGCACAACAACGGAGTTATCAATAAGCCGCGAGAGAGCGAGCGCAAGGCCGCCGAGCACCATAGTGTTGATGGAACTGCCGCCAAGATTGAGGCCGAGAAAAGTCGCGAGGCAGGAAATTGGGATGGAGAGAAGAACGGCGACGGTGGCGCGGACATTGCCGAGGAAGAGCAGGATCATCAGTGCGGTCAGGCAAAGGCCAATTGTACCCTCATTGATTACGTTCTTGACCGCGATCTTGACGAAGATCGATTGATCGAAGACTACATCGGTTTTGAGCACCTTGGGGATATCAAGTAGATGTGCGACGGTCTTCTTGACTCCGTCGACGATGGTGATGGTGTTCGAATTGCCACCCTGCTTCATGATCGGAAGGTAGACCGAGTGTTGCCCGTCCACCCGCACGATATTGGTCTGTAGTTGTCCGGAGTCCTTTGCTTGGCCGATGTCGGCAACCATGACGGAGGCATGGCCGACGGTTTTCAGCGGGAGGGCGTTGATCTCGTCCACCACTGGCACCTGACTGTTCGCGTAGATGTTGTAATCCTTCGGCCCGATGCGCACGTCGCCCGCGGGAAGAATCAGGTTGGATTCATTCAGCGAAGTAACGACATCCATCACGCTCATCTGGTGAGCTTCGAGTTTAACGGGATCGACGTAGACCATGATCTGGCGATACCGACCGCCGTAAGGCTGTGGAACTGACGCCCCCGGCACATTGGCCACCTGATTTCGAACGCTGAACTGTGCAAGGTCCTTTAACTGAGTTTCATTCAGTCCCTGGCCCTTCAGCGTAATCAGGCAGACCGGCAGATTGGAAGCATCGAACTTGAGCACCACCGGCGGTAAAGTGCCCGGCGGCAGACGGCGCAGGTTCGCCATCGCGAGATTCGAAATATTGCTAACTGCTGCGTTCCCATCCGTGCCTGGCTGAAAGTAAATCTTGATGAGGCTTACACCGGTGAGTGATCGCGACTCAATGTGATCGATGCCGCTGCCCAACGTAAAAAATCGTTCATAGCTGTTGGTAATGTCGGATTCAATCTGCTCCGGGGGCATGCCTGCGTAGAAGGTGGCGACGACCACGACCGGAATGTTAACCTCCGGAAAAAGATCGACTGGCATGCGCGCCACGGTCGTAACGCCGACCACGATGACGATGAGACACATCATCAGAATGAAAAACGGATATTTGATTGCGAAGGAGGACATCTATTGCTGACCTCCTGCTTGGGTGAACTGCACGGCCGCCGGTTTGGGCCGGACCGATTTGCCCGGTTGATAGTTGGACTGCGCCGTGACAATAACGGACTCGCCTTGCTGGAGACCACTGCTGATTTCCACCCGGTCGGGACCTTGAATGCCGAGTGTTACCGAGCGTTTTTCCACCTTGTTCGCCCGGTTGACGACCAGCACGTATGGCTGTGCCTCGTTCTGCACAACGGCTTGCGATGGGATCGCCAGGACATTGGGGCGATTCTGCAGGGTCATTACCGTCTCTGCATACATGCCCGGACTGAGGCTCAGATCCTGATTGGCGACATCCACCTCGACCAGCATGGTGCGTGTAGAGGGATCGAGCGATCGCGTAAAGCGGATAATCTTACCGCTGAAATGTTTGTCGTTTGCCAGAACCCGAACGTCAACGGCGCCACCCTCCTGGATATACGGCACGCTGGATTCTGGAACCGGCATGCGAAGACGCAATAGATCGCTCTCCGCGACACGAACTACGGGCATCGACTGGGTACTGGACGTCGTACCTGCCTGAATCAGCGCCCCGGTGTCTGCGTAGCGCATGGTAACGACACCAATGAAAGGCGCCGTGACCACGGAGTAGTCCGATAGCGTCTGAGCACGTTGACGGTCTGCGCGCGACACTCCCAGTTGCTCCTTGCTAGCCTCTACCGCGGCTTTGGCGACATTCACTTGCGCTCCTGCATTTTGATCCTTGGCGCGGGCATCATCCAGTTCCTGCTCCGCGATCAACCCGGGACGCTGTTGCGAGGCTTGCTCCAGACGGGTGTATGCAGCGTGCAATGCAACATAGTCGGCCTCGGCCCGCGCAACTTCACTCTCAGCGCGGGCGATCTCGGATTGGCTATGCCGGACCTGAGCCTGTGTGCCTGCCAACTGCGCGTTCAATTCAGGCACTTCGAGGGTGGCGATGACCTGCCCCGACTTCACCCGATCGCCGATGTCGACATTGATGCGACGGATGTAGCCGGACACCTTTGCGTGCAAATCGACTTCCTGAAAAGCCTGGAACTGGCCGGCCACCGTGAGTGTGCTGGAAATGGCTTCGCGTCGCACTGAAGCAACTTCGGCAGCGGGAACAGCGGCAGCATCGGCAACCTGAGAACTCTTTCGGTCGCAGGAAACCAGAATAATGACGATGGGAAGCGACAGGATGAACGCGAGTAATCGCTTTCGTTTGCGCACGGACTCACACCTCGATAGAGCTAATTGTTTTGTCAGAGTCGCCCTTCTAATGAAGCGGACGCAGGACGCCTGAAGATAGCTATGCCGATCATTCGACAGCTGCTATGGCAGCTCTAGAGACTTGGGGGAGGACGAAAGCAGAAAAAAGCGGAATGCGAACAGAGGTATTGCCGTTTTCTGGCAAGATACCGGTCTGGATTTAGCTGAAACACTCGACCGTTCGCTAAGAACGGGAGGAGGATGGAAAGGAACACAAATGCAGCCAGACGTGCGCGCTCCACTGGTTGGAGTTGTGCGGGGTCTGCCCACATGGCGTGTTCGACGGCGGTCGAGGTTCGATCACCTGTCCAGAGCTTAGCCGGAGGCGTCTGCTGCAACGCCGGCCCAGCATGATACAAGGACATTTTGTAGTGCAATCCCCAATAGAATACGGCCAAGCATAAGAGAACCAGCGCAACCCGCAGGAGCACGGTTCCTCTCGTATTGGTCGCCTTCGTCATGGTTGCCTCAACCTAGACGCCTTCCTCTGCACGAGCGCGGCATGGACTCGCAGTCTGCCGCTCACGATTCCGCCCCCATTTGCTCGCACCACTCACTGAATACCTTCCGTCTAGGGTCAAGTCTAGCACAGGCCCCAATTCGCCTAGCGAAGCTGGCTTATCTCTCCTGTCTAAGCAGGCAGCAGACGTTCGGGACAGCAAAAAAGCCAGCGTAAACCGATTG
Source organism: uncultured Acidobacteriota bacterium (assembly GCA_963838135.1). Lineage (GTDB taxonomy): Bacteria > Acidobacteriota > Terriglobia > Terriglobales > Acidobacteriaceae > TOLSYN. The sequence continues at coordinate 1,532,002 of CAWIPV010000001.1, forward strand.
GTTTACGCTGGCCTATTACCATCTTTGCTTGCAAAGAGCCCCTCACGTTCCAAGCTGGGGAACTCGGGGAAGCAGTTTACGGGAAGATGTAACGCATCGTAACGAATCCGATGTTGTTGATGCCTTTCGGGGCCAGGCCAGTCTTGCCAGCCAGGAACGACAACGATGCTGGCAAAGTCGTCAAACCACCCGTACCAGACCAGGTACTGCGGTAGTCATAATCGTACTCAGCGCCATAGCGCAGGGTGCCGTGCGGTCCCCGGAACAGGTCGTAGTAGCCATAAACCTTGCCATTCCAAAGGACTTTGTTATTGGGCGAGCAAGCGCTGCCAGCCGGGGCCAGCGAGTTGAGTTCAAAGTAGCAAGCCACGTTGTTGGCCGTCGGCACACCGTAGCCGGCATAGGCCGGCGCGGTAGCTGGATTGGCCGCGATGGCAGCGGCGTTGGTGACGTAGAGCGTACGGAAGTAATATTCTTCGCCGAAGATGAAGTCGAGTTCCGTCTTCTTGGTCGGGTGAGTTTCAAAGCCAGCCAATGCGCTGAAGGCCCTGAGCGGCTGCAGGTTGTGGTCGGTGGAGCGGACGACAAAGTCATACTGGCCGGCATCCTGGTAACGGCTGATGCCCTTGCCATAGAGTCCCTGCGCGATGAAGTCGATCTTCTTGCTGACGACCGGGATGACCCAGCCAGCACCGACGCCGCCGCCGAGATCGGTGTTGTTCCAACCTGGGGTGGTGACTCCTCCCGCAGTGGTGGGCAGAACGCGATCACGGAAGAAGCGGCCCACGCCTTTGACTTCGAAGTGACCGAACTTCGAGTCATGCGTCAGCTTGACGATCATATCCGGCGCCATGTTGGTGGAGTAGGTCGGGGTGTTGGTGCAGACCAGCGTGCCTTGCGTTGCTGGCGCAACTGGAGTGGAGATCGTGCAACCGCTCGCAAGGCTGTTGGCGTCAAGGCCGTTGCCGACCGAAGCCAGACCGGCGATGCCGGTAGTGGTGTTGTTGGCCTGCGTGAGCGAGGTCGGGTTGGTCAATTCGAGTGCGAAGTTGACGTTCTTGCCGATGGCCTTGCCCAAGCGCATTGCACCGAAGCGGCCCCAATCATAACCGATAGAGTACTGTGCTTCGATGATGTTCGGAATCCACAGGTTGCTGTTGTCGGCGTCGACTCCGCGACGGTTGAGGGTGATCAGGCTCCACATTTGACCACCGGTGAAGGTCCAGCCGTTGTCAAACTTCACGCGGCCCCAAGCCTGACGGATACGCGGAGTGTAGGACGAGGTCTGGTTGGTGTTGGCAGTCGAAGCGGCTCCCAGGAAGTCCATTTCGAAGTAGGCAGCCAGCTTGGCGCTCTTGGTCGGATCGGCATCCAAGCGGAATGCGATACGCGAGTCGCGCGGGGTGAAGCCGAATTCAGAGAGATTCGGGTTGTAGGACGACTCGGTGTTGGCGTAGGTTCCGTTGGCGTTGTGCTCCAGCGGAATGCTCTGGAATTGAGTTGCCTGGTCGGAGAGCATGGCGTGCGAGCGGTAGTAACCGGTCGCTTCGGCGAAGCCCGCCGGCGTGATGCGAATGCCCTTGTAGGCGATGCTGGCCGGGTGCTCCAGGTAGTCGACTTTCTTGGTGTCCTTCTGAACTTCCTGCTGGGTGGTGGCTACCTCGGTCTTGAGGCCGGCAACGTCGCCCTGGGCGGCATTAGCCTTGGCACTGGCATCGGCGGCAGCGGCGGCAGCGGCAGCAGCCTGTTGCTGAGCGGCAGCAGCGGCGGCAGCGGCCTTCTGTGCATCAGATTCAGCCGGGTTGGCTTGTTGAGCGCTCTTGAGCTGATCGATCTGCGCCTGCTGGGCCTGGATCTGATCCTTTAGTTGCTTGATGTCTTCGCAGGCTGCGCAGGCAGGAGCCGCGGCTTCTGTTTTCTTGGCGTGATGTTTCGCCTTTTTGGGGGCTGCATCAGTGTCGGACGGTGCCGGCGCTGCCAGACACATGCCTGATAGCGCGATGATCGCGATCACTTTTTGAAAGTTCTTCATGTTCTCGTCGCTCCAAAGTATTGCTAAACTCTCGCTGCCTCGGCTGGCCAAAACGGGCTGCCGGACGCGAGACTAAGGTGTGAAACCGATCAGGTCCGGGAAATCTCCTGGACGCAGAACTCCCTAAAATGCAGAGCTGATTAATTGTAAGGTGAAAGTCTTGGGAGGGGGAAGTAAAAAGTTGATTAATACCTTCGCCCCCGCAAGGCGTCTGGAGCCTGAAAAATGAATTCTCGAAGGCGACTTTTTGTTCTTCATGGAGGCCCACTGAGCCCTGCCAATCGCAGTAAGAACCAGCAGAACCTTCCATGCTTGAATCGTCTTCATAAGAGTCACTCTTCGTTTTACAGCAACAGGTTGCAGCGGTGATGCACAACATAAGCGCGCATACCATCAGCATCAAATTAAAGTCACATTAATTTGATCCTCATGGAATCTCACTGTCGAGTATCTGTTCCTGCTCGTTACTGCACCGTTAAGCGATTGTGAATTTCTGGTAACAGAAGTTCGTGTTCATGAGGCAAAGGGGTCGTACATCAAGATCGCGGCGTGGTCTTCATGCGGTCGTCCGGTCCTTAACCGCAGCCCGAAGACCTCATTTATTTGAAAAGATGATGTCGTTATGTGTGCGGACACAGTAGCAGATGCATCGGTTGAAACAATTCTTCAAACCAAGCTCCCTACTTTCATCTGGCGTGGGAGGATCGCAGAAGTGAATCCCCTGCGACCTTCTCCGCCTTCGAACATTCGAAGTGTAGCGCGCTACTGCTGTCGGCCGATATTCGTGCCGATCGCAGCTGGGTGCTCTTTCATTTTGCCGGCCGTCTGCGATGTGGAGAACTCATAGCCAACTGCACTACCACGAATTTCCAGACTGGCAGCTTCCGCCGTGCCCGATGCGGGAATCAGATGCGTGCGCTTCGAGAGCGCGTTCAGTGCCCTTTCTGTGAAGTTCACGCGGGCTACCACCTCCTCTTCATCGGCTTGGACGAGTTCGGACGCGAGTTCGTTACGGAACTGGCGCGCAAACTCCACAACGGGGCCACTCTGGGAGTTGACCTCCCTGACCTCATAGTTTCCCGCTTGCAGGATGACCCCGTCGACCACCGTAGGAGCCGCAATTGTCAGATGACCTTTCTTTGCTTTGTTTGAATGGGTTAAGTACATTCCATCTGCGTTTGCAAATCCGGCGAGTGCGAGCACGACTGCGAACAGGGCTGCGGCGCTTCGTCCGTGTTTGGCGCTGGTGAATGGGCTTTTGATTCGGTCCATAAACTTATCTCCTTGTGAACTGTCGCAGCGCTTGATTTCCTCTGTGCGCCGCCGTTGCATCGATAACTAAGCCCCGGCGGATTTATTCCCGGGATTTGCTGATTCAGGCGGTTGGCTGAAGATGTAGACCAGAGCAGGGCGAGCAAGTGCTTGATTGTTGGGAACCGGAAGTTCTCGCGAACTCACAGCATCCAAGGATATGGGAGGCGCTTATGTCGGAGAGAGGCTTTACAATTCCCGAAATCATTCTTACAGCAGGGACCCGCGTCGCGCTTGGCGCAGGATTGGGCTTGCTGATAGCAGAAAAACTGAGTAGCTATACCCGGAAGGGCACGGGGTGGGCGCTGTTGGCCGTCGGTGCTTTAACCTCCATACCGTTAGCGGCAGGTGTGGCCAGCAAACCTAAGCTTGCCGAAAAACGAGCGTCCTAGCCGCCCCCATGCTGGGCCGAGTTTCACGTCAATGGTGCTATCGATCATCCGAGCGCGACTGCGATAGGTGTTGACCTGCCTGCATTCTGACCCGCAACGGATTTTGCGAGGAGATGTCCCAGCTTACAACTCGTCCCGATTGAAAAAATACCGTCGAGTATCCGTAGACGAACGCGCTGTCTGAGAATACGGTCGGGGTGCCTTGAACGGCCAGCACTTCATCCCTGGTTGAGCCCACGGTGAAGTAGCCTTGCGAAGATGTTGGCGCGCTGGGAGTCAAACGCGCGTGGACAGCAATCTGCTTCTTGTTCGCAACGAGAGGAGGTTGCGCTACCGGGGTGGTATTGGAGCTAGTCGACGTGTTATTGGGTGGGCTGATGGGCGACGTTCTAGTGGTCTGCCACCAATACTTCGCCAAGCTGATAACGGCGAGAACAATAGCAACACGAATCATGCGACGGGATAATGAAAGAGCTTCTGGAATGGGCCGACGCTGATTGACTTGTCGAGGCTGCGTAGGCATGGTTCGCTGAGCAGACTTCTCGGCGGAACGCGGGTCTTGCGTTCTGGAATCGCGAGGCTGCCCTGAGGCGGGTTTAGCTGGTTGCGGTGGAGGTGGCGGGTTTGAAGCCGAAGTTCGACTCTTGCCGTATCCGTCAGAGTTGAGAAGGTGGAACGCGGCATTAATCTCCTTAAGCTTCTCCTCTGCCTTGTTGCGGAGAGTGGCGTCGCTCTCGAATCGATCTGGATGCCAGACTTTGGCAAGCGTGAGATATACAGCCCGAATGTCTTCGGCGGTGGCCCCGTCTTCCAGTTCAAGGGTGTGCAGTGCAGCGCACTGGGGACACCTGTTGCCGAGTCCGTTAAATTGCCGTCCACACGCGCAGCCTGGCATGTAGACCAGAATTTACTCTGGCGATCACCTTTGTCAATGAAATAGAGCACCGCGTTAGGCGAAGGCGATAACGACCCGTTGTTCAACTGGCGCGGGCGAGACGGAAGTGTCCACACATGTTGTCAGTTCAACGAATTTGTTCGACGTTTTGTGATCGCAGGGTCGGACACCGATACCTCTGTTCCGATGTTGCCACCGTCCAACGACTGCAACTCGGAAACCGTTACGAGAGTGTTCGGGTGTATCCATATTGCTCTGCGCTGTTTGACGATTGCCCCGACAGCGTTTTGAAAGGTGTCTACACTCTGGTGGGGTTTGGCATTCAACTTAGCGGTCATGTCTTCCACAACATCGTTGAATGGTGCTTTGACAACGAAGCTCACCGAGGCCAAGCGGCCAGCGATGAACTGTGCGCTCCCACTGCCAAATTCCGCGGCAAACCGCACCCCGATCTCGACATCTTGCCCCGCGAGTGCCGCCCGAATATTATTGCAGCCTTCCACATTCATCGTGGTAACCAATAATGATGAGTCGTCCGCGCCCTTCTTTTTGGCTTTTTCAAGGGCCTTCTTCACTTTCGGGTCGTCGAGATACAAACGGCAGTACTCAGTCGAAAGCATCCCATTCTTCTCTGCCATTTTCGCAATCGAGAAGAACTCTTGCGCCGATTCTCCGATTCGGTGCTCCTTGAATGTGGGCTGAGTGTTCTGAGTATGCTCGCTAGTTTGTAGCTGAGCTTGGACAAATGCCGCAGCTACTACAACCACTGCAAAGAGCGTTAGAAAGCGTTTCAATGTCATCTGATGACTCCGGGTACTGGAATTCATGCCTATCAGCAGTCTACAGAGATGAGCGCCGCAACAACTAGCGCGCATGAGAATCAAACTGCATGGCATCAAACGTCGCTTATTGGTTCGCGTTCAAGTGAACTACCTCAGAGGCTCTGGAGCTCGTCCCCGCTAGTTCAGCTTTACCTCATACACAAATGTGGCAACGCAGCCCCCGGGCATGCTCCCCGTGAAGACGGCCTGCACAGCACTGCCCGTGACGGTGATTGCTCCGGCCGTGAGGCCGGTGCACCCCGTGGCACCCACGGTAGAAACCGGCGAATGTGTACCGGTCTGCAGGGTAGTGTATGGAGGAGCCATGTCATTGATGGTAAGACCACTCAGCGCGGATGCGCCCCCATTTGTCGCCTGAATCTGGTACTCGATGCAATTCCCGGATACTGCGGACTGTACGCCGGTGGAAAAAGATGACGACGCAGGTCCTACAGTGTTCACATAGGTGCATGAGGTATCGATATATGTCGATTTAACCAGCTGTAAGGTTCCGGAGCCCGGCTGTTCGATCGTTGTAATGTCGGCAAGAGTCAACGTCGTACTCGTCAAAGTGCTGCTCGATCCGTACGAGAAAGTCGCTGCAATCGTGACGGTGTTTTGCATCCCGAAACTCGCCTGCGGTGACACCATCTCCTTCATGAGCAGACAGACTTTGCTACCTCCGGCAGCAATTGTGACTGTACCTGCAGCACCCCAAGGAAGATACGTAGCGGTGGCAAGATTGCCCGAGCAGGTCGTGTCGTTGTAGAGCATCTCGGTAAAGTAGTTGGGTTGGCTCACCGTTGGTGTTTCGGTGAAGGTCACAGTGCCGCCGGTGATGCTGGTGTACTGGTGCGCATAAATCGCGATGGAGCCTGGTACGGTCGCCTGCTGCCCGTTTGGCGCAAAGATGTTTCCGGACTGGATAAATCCGAAATTCACACCGGTGTAGGCAGCATTCGTCCAGGTCGGGGTGAAAGTGAAAACATAGGTGGAGGTGACGTAAGCACCACCGGTAGCAGGCGTTCCCGCGTCAAAGCCGGTCGCGGTGTAGCCGCCTATCTGGGAAATGGTGAAGGTAACCGAAGTAACCGGATTGTTTGAAGAATCGGTTGTGGGCAGCCACAGAGTGTAGGCTCCTCCACCATTGGTGGTTTCCTGGTCGAGCTGCACCGCAAAGCTATCCTTAGCCGTCAACACGATGTTGGGAATGCCCGGCTCGGTTCCGTTCAAGTGGCCGTCGTTAGCCACACCGCCTGTTCCGGCACCATTGTCCTTGAATACCTCGCCGCTTACCTTCAACCCGTGAAAGAGGCCGAAATATTGCACGACGATCTGCGGCGTGGTCGGGGTGGTGGTGATGTTGACGGTTGCGGAGTTGGGATTCACCATGATCCAGCCGGAGGGAATGGAGACGGGTGGCTGCGTGGCGTAGACTCCGCCAGCTCCTGGAGCGGTGGTGGTCAGATAAAGCTGATAGACGTCGGGCGTGGCGGCCGTACCAGGGGTGACGTTGTCGAAGGAGAAGAAGCCCGTGTCAGTGGCTGCGCCGAACGCAATCGTTTGCGCGCCCAAGGTGACGCCTCCTACTTGTGCTTGGCGGTTATTGGTGGTGTCCCAGAGGACGGCATAGACCGCCGCGCCGTACTGCCAGCTTTCGCCCAAATTGTAGGCACCGCTGTGATTCACGTCGTAATAGACGTAGCCCTGAATGTTTAACGCCGATGCCTGAACCAACTGATTGGGGCCAAACTCCGAGGTAGAACCGATGCCGGTGCCTGTCGTCGCGGTCGCCGTCGTCGTCAGCATCGTGCTGCCGACGGTGATGGTCACTCCAGTGCTGAAAGCGGTGCAGCCCGGAATGGAAGCGCTCGGTAGCTGGACGTCGAAATTCCCCGTGGAATCAGCCAGGAAGGAACAAACGTAGGTCTGTCCCTCGCCGTGCGGTACGCTCAGTCCATCACCTGCGAAGATGTTACCGTTCTGATTGTTGTCGGTGTTGTTGGCTATGAACAATTCAATTTTAGCGTTGGCGATGGCGAGGTTGGTGGCTCCGCCGACGTATCCCTTCACGCGCAGGATGCCCCCGATATAAGTTGCGAGGGTCATGACCGGGTAGTTCATCTGGTAGTTCGGCGAACTCGCGCTCTCGGTGCCGCTGTTGGGCGTGATGCCGGTATAGCCCGAGGTGCCAAAGTTGTTGGGGTCGCAGTTGGTGCAAGTAGTGAAGAGCGCGATTCCGGGCCCCAGATTATTGCCGGTTGTTCCGTTCAGGTAAATCGAGTTCTGCGAAATTGTGAAGCCGTAGGCGTTCTCCACCAGGATGCCAACTTCGCTGGACTTGGTGATGATATTGTTTTCGATGGTAACCTGGGAACCCTGCGAGGTGTCCCAGATGGCGATGTTGACGTTCTCGCCGGACGCAGTAGCGTAGGTGTAGTTCCCCGCGGGGTTGCCGATGTTCGGCGAAAGGGAGTTCTGGTTCCAGCCGTTGGCGCACACGGTGTTGTACTGGATGGTTTCGTTCGTCAGAGGCGTACCTCCGGCGAAACCGATCTCGATGCCGCCGCCCTGAAGATCGTGCGCGTAGTTGTACTTTACGACGTCGTTGGCGAAGGAAGCGGGGCCAACCAGCAGGATTCCGTCAAAGGTGTCGGTCTGGCCGGTCTGGGGCTGGGTCGTCTCGTTGTACTCGTAAGTGTCGCCGGTAGAACCTTGATTATCGTTACGGATGTCTGAGTTGTTGATGCGGACGTAATTATGATTGATGGTGCGGCCGCCTCCGGCGCCCATCGAGATGCCGAAGTTTCCGCTCACGGCGGTCGTCAGCGTTCCGTCGGCGTGGACGCCTACGAGATTGTCCTGTAGGGTTACGCTGCTGCTTCCGCCGACATACAGCGTGCATTGGTGGAAGGCCATCGCCTTCACCGTCTCTCCAACTCCATTGATGTCCCAAAACGCGTCGGTGCAGTTTTGAATCTCTAGCACGGGAAGCGTGGTGCCCGTCCACGGTGACAGCGTAGTCCCGGAAGTTCCCAGTTTGGTGGCGCCTGCGGAGCCGCACATTGTGTTGGCACCCACCGACGCGGTGTTTGGGTTGGTGCCGCCGATGTTGGTGACCTCGTTGCTTGCGTCAATCTTGCCATTGACGGCGGTGAAGGCGGGCAGCGCGACCCCGCCCATGTTAATGACGAAGCCCTTGTATGTGCCTCCGCTCAGAGTGACTAGCAAGTTGGTGTAGGTCGCGTTCATGCCAGTGGTTTCAACACCGTTGTAGAGCATGAAGATCGCCGAGGGCGAAGCGTTTCCGGTCAGCGCGTTGGCATTGGTAATGAACTGCGCCAAACTTCCCTGCCCGCTGGCGTTGACGTTGACCACGGTGAAGAAGTTGAAGCCGAAGTCGATGAGGCTGGCGTTGGAGTTTAGGTAAACCGTCGTAATGGACTGCGAATTGGCGGGGACACCCGCGCCAGCCACGCCGTTGCCGGCGTCGACTACGGTTGGTTTCTGCCCGCCCACATAGTTTGTGACCTGCGCCCCCGCTGGTGCTGCGCCGCAAGCATTGGCTGCGACACAGTTGGTGCGGTAGGTCTGCACGGGAATGAGCCCTGCGGTACCGCCGCCAGTGTAATTGGAGACCACACTGCTGTTCACCACGCGGACAACGTAGGTGCTGCCGATGGCGAGCGTGCAGCCGCCGGTGCCGTTGGTGAAGGTGTAGGCTCCGCCCGCTGCCGTGGTGGTGGAGCAGATGAAGTTTCCGCCGGAGACGTAGAGTTCCACACGCGCGTTGGTTACGCCCCCGCCAGCGGTCGCGAAGGTTCGGCCCGCGCCGCCGGTATAACCCTGATCCTCGAAGACATGGCCGGTGATGGTCGTCGCCGCCACAGCGGGAAGTACAAATCCCGCACAGAGCAAGAGCATGACAATGGACACGACGCGTGCCGTCACTGATTTCCGTCGAGTTGTTGAATGCGCGCTCACTCTTCAGCTCTCTCTATTGTTACTTCTTTTCTCAACTCTTGCTAGTTCAGCTTTACCTCATACACAAAAGTAGCAATGCAGCTCGCCGGCATGGTGCCGGTGAAGGTGGCCTGCACGGCACCGGTCGAAGCATTCGAGGTGGGGGCTCCGGCGGTGAGGCCAGTGCATCCCGTGGTACCCACTGAAGAGGCGGGCGTGCCGGTCTGCAGGGTGGTGTACGGTGGAGCAGTGTCGTTGATGGTCAGACCGCTGGGCAGCGCAGATGCGCCCGCATTTGTCGCCTGTATCTCGTATTTGACGCAATACCCGGACTGTGCGGACTGTGTGGTAGTCAGATACGCTGGGCTAGCTGGATTGGCGCAGGTTTGATCGATGTAGGAGGCTTTAAGCAGTTGCAGGTCTCCGGAACTCTGCGTGTTGACCGTGGTAATGTCGGTGACCTTCAGCGTTGGAATGGATGCATACGAGAAAGTCGCCGTAATCGTCGCGGTATTTTGCGTACCAAAAATCGCCGTCGGCGACACCTGCTCCTTCATCAGTACGCAGAGTTTGGTAGTGGTGGTTCCGCTGGCAATCGCGGGCATGGTTTGCGCGGTACCCCAGGCAATGGAAGTATCGCTAGATGAAAGAACCCCCGTGCAACCGGTGTCGATGTAGAGAGACTCGGTGAAGTAGTTGGGCTGGCTCGGTGTTTCGGTGAAGGTCACGGTGCCGCCGGTAATACTGGTATACACGTGCGCATAAGTCACGACAGACCCCGGCGGGGTGGTCTGCTGCCCGTTCGGTTGAAAGCTGTTTCCGGATTGTATGAACCCGAAGTTCACGCCGGTGTAAGCGGTCGCCAAATTTGCGGTGAAGCTGAGGACAAGGGTCGCGGTGCTATAGGAGGGGCTAGTCAGGGCCGCTCCCGTGTCACTGTAGCCAGTCGCGGCGTGACCTCCGATCGGGGAGATCGTAATGGTCACCGGATTAACCGCACTTGAGGGCAGCCACAGAGTGTATTGCCCTCCCCCGTTGGTGGTGGTTTGGCCAAGTAGCACCGGACCGCTGCCATTGGCGGTCACGGTAACGTTGGCCAAGCCCGGCTCGGCTCCGTTCAGGATGCCATCGTTGGCAGTGCCGCCTCCGGCGCCGTCGTCGTTGAACACCTCGCCGGAGATAGAGGTTCCCTGGAAGAAGCCAAAGTCCTGGTTGTAGATTGAGTTGCCAACATTGGCCGTGAAACTGATCGTCGGGGTGGTAGGCGAGACCGCGACCCAACCCGATGGCACGACCGCCGTGGTGGCGACGGCCGAGTTGGTAACTACAATCGTATAGACGCCGGCGACAACGTTGGTAAAGCTGTACGCACCCGAGGTGCCAGCGGTGATCGCCTTGGATTGCACCAGGACTCCCCACCTCACCAGGTTCACATAGACCGTGGGACTGCCAGCCGGCCAGGTCTTCGTGGAATTCCAACTGCCATTGTGGTTCGTGTCGTCGTACACGTATCCCGAGATCGTTATGAGCGACGCCAGACATTGCGCGCCAGAACTTGCTCCCGGAAGCGCGGCTGAGGTGGTGGTTCCCGTAATGCCTGCGGTTCCGCTTACAGAGCCATATTGGGTGTCATTCGTGGTAGTCGTGCCATGAGCGCCGCCGGCCACACTGGTCCCAGCTCCACCGGACTGGAAAATCACGCCGCCACCACCACCACCACCCGGCCCGTGATCGTTAACATAGTAGGCTCCACTGGCCGCCCCGGGCGCATAGGTAGGCCATGCGCTTCCGCCGCCGCCGCCCTTGGCGGTGAGGGTTAGCGTGCCAGGAAGAGCAGGGGTGGTGTATGCGGTGAAAATGATGCTTCCGCCCGCGCCACCACCAGCCGCCCCGTCTTGGTCGATGTTTTGAGCGGTGTTGCCATCAGCGCTGACGGTCCCCGTTCCGGTGACAGCTCCGGCCCGTACGATGACAATGCCTCCGCCAGTCGCGCCGTTGCCGAGGTAGTCGGTGCCGGCATTGTTGTTCATGCTGCTAGCGCCGCCGCCGCCGCCCATCACCACCTGGGTCGCGGACGCGGGAAATAAGGAGCCGCCTCGTCCGCCGACGTCGAGTTGGGTGTCCCAGGAAAAGCCACCCTTTCCACCCGCGCCACCGTTGCCGCCGCCACCGCCACCAGCGTTCTCGTCGTTGTTCGGAGGATCTCCATCGGTGGCGCCGCCGCCAGCGTTTCCAGGAGCACCCATATCGAAGCTGCCATTGGGATAGCCTTCAATCCCGCTCGAAGTAGCGGCGGTGGTGGTCGAAGTTGCAACATACAGCGGAGTACCCGCGATACCTTCGCCTTTGGAAGCCCCGGTACCGTAGCCGTTTTCGACAAAGGCGAGGGCGGGGATGCGATACTCGGTGTCGGTGTAAAGGACGCCGGTGCTGTCGCCGTTCATGTCCAGACCACCGCCGCCTCGAAAGCCAACCCCATTCGTGGTGTCGGCGTTGATAGTTTTACCTCCGAGCGTCAGCGACCCATCGACATCCAGCACCACCATGCCGCCGGCCTGGCCATTCCAAGCAAGGGCGTTAATGTTACTCAGCGCGGTGGCGGGAGCCGCCCCAGTGGGGGTCCCATACTGCGGCACGCGAATGACTTGAAACGTCGCCTGCCCCTGCGTAGTGGTCGCCGCTGCCTCGGTGTAAGGATTGATCAGGGGTGTCGCCAGAGTGAGGTTGCCTCCGGCGATTGTGACAGCGCTGGTGGCCACCCCGAACTCGTATTTGCCTGCGGTGGTGGCCAGGTAGCCTGTTCCATTGACTCCTCCTGCGCCGTAAGCATCCGTGTCAGCGGTATTCAGGGTTGCGTTCTGCATCTGCATGATGAGGACGAGGTCGCCCGCTGCGATCGCCGTACCTGCGTCCCCTGTTGCATGCGCCCCAAGCGTGATCGACGTGGCACCCGCCGCCACGGAGGTACTCCCCGGAAAGTAGGTGTTCACAATCCCGGCTGGCGGAGCGGTGCCATCCCGTCCTGGAGTGCCGCAAGTCTGACCAAAGGCTGAAGCTGGCAGCAGATAGAAAAGCAGCGCCGCCAAACACAGTGACAGTTTTCGGTCGCGGGTTGGCAGCATATCGGTCAACAGCCTCGAGTGCACCTGAAAGGAATGCCAGTAGTATCGGCAGAACTTAAACCGCCAAGAGAGGTCAGCTCGCTCCGTCGGCACTTTATTCCTCAACGCCACTCGCCCACGTGACTGCGAGAATTCCCTGGATAAGAACTCCGCAGACATGGATCAGTGCCCTTCCTGTGGCTTCAGGAATGGAAACAAAGATTCATCAAACTTGAACCGCAGGCGGAGAAAAGGACCGCGGCGCGTCGCTTCCTCGCCCGTGAGGTCGCGGTCATAGAAGCCGGTAACGTTATAGCCAACGGAAAGCCATAGGTTCTTGCGCAGCATGTAGCCAACCTCGCCCCCATTCGCGTATTGAACGTTGTTGAAGTGGTCGGAGAGCAGGGCACTGCTGTCCACACCGACGTCCCAACGGCTACGCACGTCGTATGTGGCGCGCACCGTCACCATGTGCCCATCGAAAGTGCTGTCCGTGACATCGGTAATGTCGTTGGACAATTTACTGGCAAGGCGAACGGAAAGCACAGTCCTTGCGGTCGGCTGGTAATTGGTACCAACAGTCAAAATGCCGACCTTGCGGTCTGGAATCACGATTGTCTGGGTGCCATCTTTCTCTTCCTTCAGCTCAAGCATCGTAAGGACCGTAAACCGATTCGATTTGGCGGGCCGCCACGAGATCCCGTTCTGAACCCGGATCTGCAAGCGGTCGGTTTCTCCGGCGGTCTTCGGTATAGTGAGCGAGTAGATCGAGCGGTTCAGCAGGGTGTAGTAGTCGCTAAGCTTGTAGGCGATGCCAAAGCTGCTGAGGATGGCGTCGTCCGACGTGCTCTGGCGCCACTCAAACCGACCAGACGACTTCCATCTTGCGGCGGCTGTATATTCCAGCGAACCGGTTAGTGCGAGCGCGCTGTCGGTCGCTGTAGCTGTACCGGTCAGCGGTTTGACGCTCTCGGCAGTCGCACTCAACTTCAACCCCGGCCGTATCGTGAAGACGTTGCGCAGACCGATAGCCGCTTCGGTCTCACGTCCCGAGAAGGCATCCTCACCGCGGTATTCGGTGAATACGTGCTCGTTCTTTAGATATGTAGTATCAATACCGAACACCATGTTGTTCTGCTGTTGAACCCCGTTAAGCTGGTACAGATTGCCTAGCGACGAGATCAGTTCCTCACGCACGTAAAACTTGCCCTTGGACGAGAACTGATAGTTTCCGCCAATCGCGAAGTCTTTCTTGGTTCCGTCGAAGATGTCTTCTTCGTACTCGCCATAGAGGGAAACTTTGGTGTAATTCGGAACCTTTACAGTGATCTTTGCCCGCAGATCGTCATTGGCCGCGGTGGGCACAGAAGAACTAGTCTCGCTCGTCGATGTGGCAGTGGTCGACGGAGTTGACGGGAGGGTGCCCGAAAGAGATTCCGTCGAGGTGATGGCGCCAGCGTGTCTGTAACCAAACTCGAATTGAAGCAGCTTGCCTATGTCTTTTTGTACAGTGGTATAAATTCCAGTCTGCGACGCACCGGTATCGGTTGCCTCCGACCGTATCATCTGAAATTGGAGGCGGAGCTGTTTCCGAACTTTCCAAGTGATGTTCGCACCGCTCTCGCCACTACCTTTGTTCAACATCGAGTTCGGATTATCAAACGTTGCGTCGGTTCGTCCAAAGTAGATGCGGGTATCTATCTGACTGTTCTTCTGCTTGAACTCGATGTGCTCGCCGTTGCCGTAACCATCCAGTGGAGTCCAGGTACGCGCAAACTCTCCGACCAGCATTGCCGTCTTATCGAATTGATAAGAGGCGTTGGTGCCGAATAGGCGCATTCCGGTCGCCGGCGTCTTGTCATCGTAGAGCGTGCCGCCGACGCGCAGTTTCTGGAAGCGCATTGAGCCATCCACGCCGCTCATCCAGTACTTTGGTCCCCCGTCGTTGAACTCGTAGGTCACTCGAATCGATACCGGATTCATGCTTGAGTCAAAGCTCGGAACGGGCTGCGTGAAGATAATTTCGCCAGTAAGAGGATCGAACGAGTAGTCGATCAATATGGTCTTGGGAATATCCTGCAATATGACCGAGGGCTGATTGCGGCTACGAACAAGGATCTCAACGGTCTCCGAGTTTTGCACCAAGTCCATGCGGGTTACCAGGTACGGCCCTGAGCTGCCGTTGCCAGGAATCTCCTCCACAAACTGCTGCACGCTGTCGCGGGTTGTGTACGCTGTGTACACAAAGTGCTGATCCTCCTGGTGTATCCGGAATCCGGTAAAGCTGCGGTTGATATTCGACAAGACCTTGGCCGGATTCTGGCTGTCACCCGTGTTGTAGTCGCCGTACATTATGTAGTCTTTGCCGCGATCCAGGCGCAGATAGGCGCGACTGGTTGACTGGGCTTCGAAACCACGCGTGGAACTGTCGCCGTAGACCAGATAGTAATCATCGGGAATGTCGTCGCGGAACATCGGGTCGCCCGATCTCTTGTCCGAGTCGTAGGACAGAGTCAACAGGGTGTCTCCCCAAATGCGTCCCTTTATGAACGTGCCAATGTGCGCCGTGTAGTCAACCGATCCGGTGGAATCGGTGGCCTCAAGGCGGCTCAATGAGTTGTCCAAGGTGTAGAAGTTGGGACTATTGGCTGCGGCGCCCGAGGTACGGCGGAAGCTCAACGTCTGGTCAATTACGCCAATTGCCATCAAGGGCCGAAGTTCTGGAACGAACGAGAGTTTGACGTCGCTTTTCAGCGTTCCGCTGCTGACGACAATCTTGGTATCAATGGGGTCCATCGGTGGAATGAGCTTGAACTCAGCCACTCCGCCTTCGATGAATTGTTGCGTTCCCGGCTCTTTGGGATTCAGGTCCACAACGTCCCACTTGCCTGCCGTCGTCTCCAGCGTGACCGGTGTACGAGAGGTCACTGGAACCCCGTGAGCATCCACCAGGCGTACTCGCACAAGCACCGGAGTTTTGCCATCCGCAACCGGATTGCGTGTGGTGGGCTCAACCACAACAGACGCCAGAGCTCCCGGTGCAATGATCGTGAGCGTGCGGGAGCCGCGCCGGTTGCCGAACGAATCAAACATCCTCGCTTCAAGCTGATTGGCACCCGGATGAAGTCCCAATCCGTAATAAAGCCAGACCTGGAGGTTGAGTTTGGCTTCCGTGCTGCGCTGGCCGATGCGATCTTCGGAGATTTCCTTTCCGTTTATTAACAGCACAAACTTGGTGCCAAGCACGCCTTTGAGAATAATGTCGCATTGGGTTGAGCCGACCGTTTGGCCGTCCTTCAACCCAACGAAATCAAAATCGTTCGTCATACCCGGGGTAATTAGTTTCTCAACGCGAAGACCGTTTTGCGTTTGGGGCTCCGCAGGCTCTTCTGGCGTCTTGACGAACTCCTCAAGATGGAAGAGAAGACGGCTCAGCGACGCTTCGATCAACGGCGCTTGAATCGGAGGCACAGGGACGAGCGACCTGGAGGCGGAAGATGAAGACGAGGATGCCTCTAGCGCCGTGGCAGTGGTGCTACTTGGATTGCCGGTCACCTGGCCGTCGGCGACGGCCTTTGCTATGTCGGTACCATCAAGGATGGCCGAGGAGGGCACACTGCGGCGCTGATCCAGCGATTGGTCCGTGCGGTCCAACAGCGGAGTCTTCTTCATCAGATTCTCCGCCTCAGACGTTGCCCCCTCCTTGGCATGAGTGCGCGTTGAGAGAACCTTCATCGCGGAAGCGGAGCACCCGGTCACTGCAAAATCTGCGCGCCTCAGGTCGCCGTCAATCATGTCGAGGAACAACGACTTGCCGTCGCCGCCATTACGCGAGGAGATCGCCTCTGGCTCGAAACCGGCGGGCAGAGCGTAGGTGTCCATTCGCAAACCGTGCAGCCGCGCCGTAACCCCATAAATGCTGTACTTGCCCGCCCCGTCCGTGATGGCGTACGTCCCGTTATCCAGGTAAATACGCACGCCGGGAATACCCGGCTCGTCGTTATCCTGGATGTGATTCGCATTACAGTCGGCGTAAACCTTGCCGATGATGACTCCCTTTGTGTTGAAGACACCCGAGACAATCTTGATTTGTGCGCTCGCAAGATTGGAGCGCGTAACTCCACTGACTGCGTATGCGGTGTTCACGGAGTTGTTGGAGTTGGCCTGCGGCGTGAGGCGCACGTAGTAGTGAATCTTCACGTCGGCGGCGATGGGCAAATCACCAATACTGAACGTCAATATTGGGCCTTTTCCGCCGGCCGGGTCGGCCAGAGGCGCAGTGCCCAGCGTGGCAGAGTGCAACTGATACAGGAAGCCCGTCGGCAGCGTATCCACCACGGTTGTGTTCGGCATATCGACGCCGGTGTTGTTTACTATTTCCAGCGTGTAGCCAACCGTCCCGCCGGAATCAACGGTGAGTTCGTCCGGCGTCTTCTGAACGAAAAGTCCGTTCTTTGGAGCGGGATCGAGAGGAACATCGAAATTGACAACCCCTCCTAGCGCGGAGACCGCGAAGTTCCCTCCGTAAGAGTCGGGCTGAATCACCGTGCGCGTCTTCGGCAGCGATGACGGTGACAAGGTCGAGGGGAACTTGTATCCATTCGGGGGGACGATCTGCAGCTTATAGGTACTCGCGGCGATTGCGGGAAATTGGTACGAGCCATCGCTGCCCGATGTCATCGGGTTCGGCGCTGGAGTCTTGCCGTCGGCTAGCCATACCGTAGCTGGTTGGCCGGCATGACCGCCATTTCCCTGACCGGTAACGTCAATCAACGTAACCAGGGCGCCGCTCACCGGACTATTCGAGTGGCTATCGAAGACGATGCCATACGGGTCCACCGTGATAGTGGCAACTGCGGAGCCACTGCTGCCACAGGTGATGGTAGCGGACAGGATCTCGTCTTTGTAGACCTCGAGGATGCCATCATTTTGCACGACGGGAACCGTATGGGCGTCGGCAAGCGGCACGCTCTGGATCTGGAAGACGCCCGTATTCGGACCGGTTTCTACGGCCGCGATCTTCTCCAGGTCGTGAGTCTGGTTGGTGGTAATGGTGATAAAGGCGGTTTCCGCTTTCGTCGGGTCGAGGTTACAGGCGGCGGCTTCAGCTTGCACGTGGACCGCTCCGCCAATCGTCGCTACCTGCGCTACCTGCGAGAACGTGGTGTCCGTGTAATAGCTGACCGTTGGCGGCGCTACGGGCACGGCAACCGTAACTGTATCCGAGTTCAATATCTGGCTCTTGCTCTGAGCCGAAAACGCAACGGACGCGGTATTGCTGAAGCTTCCGCTTGCATTGTCATCCACGCGTACGCTGAAAGAGAAAGAATATCCCTGACCGGTATTCAGCGTGGGCACCGCAAATCCGATGAAATCAACATTCGCATTGGCCGGTGCGGTCGCCGTGTACTGGCCGCTGGCAGCGCCCGCCACGTGGTAGAAAACCGTCGCGCCGCCCGCGCTCACCACGCTCGCAAAGTGCGTGTTGGCCGGAATCATGTCTGTAACGTAGATCGACTGTTGGGTCACGCCATCGATGACCAGCGGGCTCGTGCTGGCGGCGCCGCCGGAGTTGGAGAGAGCCAGATTAAAGCTGACATTCTGTCCGCGTGTGGCTGAGCTAGTGCTCGCGGATTTCAAGAGGGTGACACTAGGCGAGGTGAGAGCCAATACGGTCGTGATCTGAACAGGGTTCGAAGGCAGGTTGCTAATCGACGAACCGGAGCCGCTCACATAGCTTACATAGGCGATATTTTGGATGATGGTTCCCGCCGGCGCCGGGGATTGGCACCAAGCAGTCACTGCACACAACATCATGAGCAGCGACGGCCCGAGTTTTGCCGGGAATCTCATAGGGTCTGGGGGACGACTGCATCATCGGACTTCTAAAAGTCGGGTGGGGAAGAAGGGGATCAACTTCCCCACCCGATCTGCCGCAATTACGGTTAGTTAGTTCAACTTCACTTCAAATACGACGGTGGCCGTGCAGTTTGGCGTCATCGAACCGGTGAAGGCATAGCTGAACGGCGTGCTGCCGCTCAATGCCACCGGGGTCGGGGCCGTCAAGGTACCGCTGCATGTCGTAGTCGCAGTTGGGGTGAAGGTGTTCAGGTACGTGGTGTACGGCGGCGCCGCATCAGCAAACGTCACGTTGGTGATGTTCGTGGTGCCGGTGTTGGTCGCCACGATCTGATACATGACGCACTGACCGGAAGTGGCCGAACCATTGGCCGTGCTGTAGGCTGGGCCGCTGTGGGTGCATGGTGTATCAACCCATTGCGACTTCACCAGTTTGACCTGCCCGTTCACCACCGTCGAGGTATCCGTGACGCTGGTGTTGGCAGCGGCGGAGTTACCGGCGAGGCTGAGGGTCCAAGTCGTGAGCTGTTGGTCGCCGGGGTTAGACGAAGCCGGAGCCTGAACCACGAGGAAGTACGTGAACGAGGCACCGGGTGCAAGCGAGGGAACAGTGTATGGGGTCACGATCGACGTAGCAGCGCTGGTCAAGGTTCCAACGTTGGTTGCGTCATAGTAGGCTGAGACCGTCCAGCCAGCCGGTGTTGCCAGCATGGTCGGGGTTGTCAGGCTAATCGCAGTCTCAGCGACGTTGCCGCCGTTGGTGACTATGTGCTTGTAAACTACCGTTCCACCAGCATAGACAGTGGCCTGGTTGTTCGGGTTGATCGAGACGCTGTCGAAGGTTTTCACCGTCGCCTGCACTGCCATCTGATCGATGGCTCCGGTGCTGTTCGACTGTGCCTGAATTGTGAAGTGATACGTGTTCGCCGCATAGCTTGCCGGAACCTGCAACAGCAAGCAGTATTCCGAACTGCCGGACGCGGCGATCACGCTGGAAGCCGTGACCGGAGCGCCATAGGTGGCGCAGGTAGCACTGGTTGTGGGTGCAATCAAAACCGTCCAGGCCGAGATGTTGCCGACGGCTGGCGGAACCGCTCCGCCGACAAAGGCAGTCAGCGGCGGGGTAAGGTTGCCCACATTCGAGGTGCCATTGTAGTTAAACGCCAAGTTGTAGGAATCCGGACCGATGGTGCCAGTGTTGAAGATCCAGAAAGGAACCGCGATGGTGGTGCCTGGGTTGCCGGTATAGGCTGGCGCGACACTTTCACCCGAGACACCGATGCCGCTACCGATCCCGGTGACAACCGAGGTAGCTTCCACGTCCACCGATGCTTTGGTCATGCTGGTGACGGTGAATTCGTCCTGGATTACGTCCTGAATTCCAGGAGTGGCGAAGTTGGCGGCGCTGCCGTTGGTCGAGGTTGCAATTAGGTTCACGATGTACTGTGTTCCGTTAGCGACCGTCGTACCGGCCGGCAGCGTAGCAGCGACCACGATGACCGTGGTGCCATTGGCGAGCACTGGGCCGCCGTCGACAATTCCGTCGCCGTTGCTGTCGGTCAGAGGAGTCGCGCCGTCGGTGCGATACAGCTGGAAGGTGGTTCCAGCCGGGAACTGCTTGGCGGCCGTGATGGTCGGATCAAGCGTGGTGCCCGCACCGGCCGTGTCGAGAGTCAGGTTATACGTATCGGTAAGCTGGCCCTTGTTGGTGAGGGTCTGGGACCAATAGATCGTCGCGCCCTGGCTATAGATCGCCGTCGGGATGATGTCGGTGTCAGGCGTGGTGTTCAACGCCGGCGGTGTGCCCGTGCCGGCGACGTACGCGCCGGTGGTGCCCTTGGAGCCGGTGTTGACTGCGGTGAACTTCACGTAAGCGTTGCCGTTGAAGGAAAGCGCAACGGTGTTGGTGTTGATGTAGGAAGCAGCACCCGGAACCACGGCAGTGCCATCGTTATAGTTGTATTTCGCGTAGTTGGTGTAGGTCGCCGGGTAGGTGGACGGCGCGACAGCCAATACGTTGTAGGTGACGGTGCCGGTGACGCCAGGAGCAATCGAGGCCACGGTCGCAGTCATACCACCAGCGGGCGCCACAATCGACCAAGTGAGACCGCCTGGTGCCGCACCGTCCGCAAAGCCCACGCCGTTCCAGGTTGCAGAACCCGTGCCGCTAGCGCAGGTGGCGGTGGTAGAGCCTTTGCAATAGGTGAAGTCGGTGCCCTGAGCAACCAGGTCATCGATCATCGCAAGCGCGGTTGCCGTGCTGTTACCGGTGTTGGTGTAGGTCAAAGTTACGGTGTATAGACCGCTCTGACCGCTGATCGGGCTGATCGCCTTGGTCACATTGACTACGGCGTTGTTATCTTCGGTTACCGTATCGAGGTTGCTGAGCAACAACGCTCCACTGTGCGCCGAGCTGCCCAGGGTCAAGGTTTGGCTTCCCGCACCGGTGCCGGGAGCCAGCGTAGCGACAACGACAACCTTGATGCTTGCGCCAGCGGCGATGGGCATCGCCGTGCCGCTAAGATCCGTAGTGTTGTCGGGAATGCCGTCGCCGTTGGCATCAATATAAATATGAGCGGTGCCGGTGGTGAAATTGGTGCTGACCGCAGAAAGGGAGAACGTTACCGAGTCCGGTCCGTTACCGCTGTTCGTGTAGGTGTGCGGGAGGAGCACCTGAGATCCAGGCGATGCATACTTGGTCTGCGCCGCGACGAGGGTGCCGGCGTAGATCTGCGTGACTGTCGTCTGAACGAGGTTGGAGAACGCCGTACGGGAAACGCTGTTGGCGTCCAAGTAGGTTGCCGTCGCCTGGTTGCCGATTACTGCACCGGCAGGTGCGACCTGTGCTGAGAGCGTTGGTACGAATAAAGCGGCGATGCACAAAAGTGTCATCGCTACGATCGCGAACCGGGACGCACGCAGCCTTAGATTACGCTCGGGTAAATGTTTCATCTCTTCTAACTCTCCGAATTCAGGAACTCACGTTGAGAAAAAAAATTTTGGTTGTTGTCGATGCGGGCCAGAAATCAAACGCCTGGCCCGCGGCTGGTGCGTTGCGGAACCTTACTTGCGAACTTTCACGCGCGCAGAGACGGTGCGGCTTTCGCCGCCCGCCAGATCACCAAGTGACCAGCGCAAAGCTCGATACTCAGAGACTGGAACATCTTGCTCCACTAGCTTGCCTTCACTGTTCTTAACCTTGTGTTTGAGCGGGATAGAGGAAAAGTGGGTGCCGTCGGTGCTTGCCGTTGCTCCTGCAGGAACCGCGGTGCCAGAGACGTATTCGGTCCCGGCGGGAATGGGCACTGTTGCGAAAACCTGAGTGGCGGGCGACTTGTCGGTATTCTTGTAAGCCGCCGTGTATTGAACGATATCGCCTGGGGCCGCTTGCTTGGCGGGCGACATCACTTCTTTGCCATCCTGCATGCTGACTTTTTCCGCCTTCATTTCGACTTTTACTTCCGCCTGCGCGGCGAGCGAAAGAAGTACGAAAGCGGCCATTACTGAGAGAGCGATCTTTGCTATTTTCACGGTTTCCCCTTTTTCCCGCACGGGAAGAGCGGAATGTCTGCTAGTTGTTTGCTAACTGTTCTGTACATCCGTGAATTTGAACACGGGGCATGATTAAGTGATATTGAAAGTTGTATTTCCCGCAGAGGATTAAGGTACTCTGGTAACCGATACAAGGAACTTACGGGAGGCGGTTGGTAACCCATCATTAGATAGTTCATCGAAAAGAAACTCGATTTGCCGCTTTAGTGCCGAACCATATGGATGTACTTTCCTATGAACGGCCTGCAAACCAGAGGCAATGCTTTGCGCTCCGCGAACGTCACTTCTTGATCAATCGTCCTCACCGTTGCTCTGATAGCCAAATTCCGACCTCCCCCCAGTAACTAGGTGTATAGCAGTAGCCAAGGCGAACGCTCAGCGGAGCGCGCGATAAGAGGTTTCGTAGCTTTCGGACTGCGGGGCAACCGCGGGATGCTTGAGAAGCGTGACTTTACCCTTTCGAGCGGATGCGAATGGCACATGACCACTCAACATCGCTTCCGGAGCGCGGATACGCCCCGCGAAAAAGCACCACAAAGGTCGCTGATTCAGTGACTTCGAAGCCTAAAGTACCTCGGTAATCAGCTCACAGTTCAGCCTCATCCAAAAAGCACCGATACAGCAGGACGAGACAAAGGGCATGGCCCTCGATTCGTCGCTCGGAGGTATCGGTATGAGATTAGCAAAGCGTACTTTGGTGCTGGTATTTTCGCTCTTAGCCCACCTTACAGTCAACTACAGTCTTAGCGCTCAGACTCTGCCTCCCGCTTCCGATCCGCTCGGCGTGCGCGCGTCGTCGCGCGTCGCGGTCGAGATCGACGATGGCGCACTGCAAGTCCTGCCCGGCAACCATCATCCTCTGGCTCGCCCTGAGTTCGATGTCGGCGCAGTCCCCGCTGATCTGCCAATGCAGAACATGGTCCTTGTCCTGCAACCCTCCGAAGCACAAGCCGCTGCGCTCGATGCACTGCTGAAAGCGCAACAAAATCCATCTTCGCCCTATTTTCGCCAATGGCTCACCCCTGAAGAGTTTGCCGAACACTTCGGCCCATCTGCCGAAGACGCGCAGCGCATCGTGAGTTGGTTGGAAAGCCACGGAATGCGGATCGAGGAAGCTGGTCCCTCGCGCCGCACGATTACCTTTAGCGGCAGCGCTGCGCAGGTTGAGCGTACCTTCGCCACAACCATGCGGCAGTACCGGGTCGACGGGGCTCTGCATATTGCCAACGCTACCGATCCCAGCATTCCGGCCGCTCTGGCTCCGGTAGTGAAGGGAGTGCTTTCGCTTCATGACTTTCCGGTACAGGCAATGCACTCCTCGGTCACAACCCCGGCTCCGCAGATGTCCTACGGAAACACGCACTACGTTACGCCCGGCGATCTGGCAACGATCTACGACGTGAATCCGCTCTATACGCAGGGTTTGGACGGTAACGGCGAAAGCGTCGCCGTGGTCGGGCGTTCGAACATCAACCTTAGCGACATTCACACCTTTCGTGCCAGCTTCGGTCTGCCCGCGAATGATCCGCAGGTGATTGTGAACGGCGCGAATCCGGGCACGGCGAACGCCGCCGAACTAGTCGAGGCCACTCTGGATGCCGAATACGCCGGAGCCCTGGCACGCCAGTCCACCGTCAAATTCGTGGCCAGCGCGTCAACCTCGGCTACCGATGGAAGCTTTCTTTCCGCGCAGTACATCGTGAACCAGAACTTGGCCCCAGTGATGACCATGAGCTTCGGTCTCTGCGAGGCAGCGATGGGAACCGCTGGAAATGCTTACATCAGCGCTCTCTGGCAGCAGGCAGCGGCAGAAGGAATCACCGTTCTCGTCTCTGCTGGAGATAGCGGCGCAGCCGGTTGCGATAGCCCGTCGTCCACCAAAGCGGTCGCTGGCCTTGCCGTGAACGCGCTCTGCTCCACGCCGTACGACCTTTGCATTGGCGGCACGCAATTCAACGACACCGCCAATCCTTCGCTGTATTGGTCGGCGGCCAACGTCACTGGAACCAACGCCTCTGCGCTCGGCTACATTCCGGAGGCCGAATGGAACGAGAGTGCCAGCTCTGGTTTATGGGCAGGCGGAGGCGGCAGCAGCAGCATCTACGCCAAACCAACCTGGCAGTCCGGTAAGGGTGTGCCATCGGACGGACGCAGGGATGTGCCCGACCTGTCCCTGACCGCCGCCACGCACGACGGCTACATCATCATCATGAACGGAACGCAATTTTCAGTTGGCGGAACCTCGGCGGCCTCACCTGCGTTGGCAAGCATTTTCGCAATGGTTGTGCAGAGCACGGGCACGCGGCTTGGCGCTGCCAACACGAGGCTCTACGCGCTCGCCAACCAGCAGAGCAGCGCGGTGGCCTTCCACGACATCACCAACGGTAACAACAGTGTCCCCGGACTCACCGGATACAATGCGGGTGCGGGCTACGATCTTGCAAGCGGCCTGGGTTCGGTGGACGCCACCGCTCTGGTCGCACACTGGCTCGACGGGCAGGTGTCTCCTGCAATTGAGCTCACGCTCAACAACAATTCGCTCACGGTCCCAGCGTCCTCTTCGGCCCCAATCGCGATTGCCGTCGCCAACTCCGGCGGACTCAACGCGGTTGTTATGCTGGCCACCAGCGGACTTCCGAAAGGAATCTCAGCGACATTCGCACCCGCGAGCATCGCGGCTCCTGGCGCTGGGAACAGTTCGCTGCAGGTGGCAATTGCATCCACGGTGGCGGCCGGAAGTTACACCTTCAACGTTGTAGCGACCAGTGGCTCACTCTCCAGCTCTGCCATGGCGCAGGTTACAGTCGTCGCACCCACGATCACAAGTTTGTCTTCGACGAATCCCTCCATGTCCATCGGTGGCCCCGTAACCTTCACCGCAACTGTCTCTTCAGGCGGGGCGGCGGGAAACGCTGCGACCGACGAACCCATCACCGGAACGGTGACGTTCAAGGTGGGCAGCACGACGATTGGAACGGTCCCGGTTTCCGGGGGCACAGCTACGCTGAGCAACGCGACGGTGAGTACCGCGAACGGGTACAGCATTGGCTCCGACTTGATCACGGCAACCTACGGCGGGGCTGCGAACTTCGCAGCGTCGAGCGGTAGCACGACCCTGACGGTGGCAATGCCGACGTACGCGCTTGCCGCTAGTACGCTCTCGATTACGACCACCGGGGGCAGCGCCACCGCGAAGCTCACTCTGGTCTCAGCCGATTACAACGGGGCAGTAACCTTCGCGGCCAGCGCCAGTTTGGCGAATGGCACGACTCCCAGCGTTTCGGCGAGCGCACCCTCGGTCACGCTGACATCGAATGGCAGCGGAACGTCCACATTGACGATCACAACCACCACGAGTGCGGCGAATCGCACCCCGATAATTCCGTGGAAGAGCGGCGGCGTGATGCTGTTGTGCGCGGTAGTACTGGGAACGCCGTGTACCCTTCGGCGGAAGCGCGTGGCTGAGGTGCTGCTGACGGCGCTGGCAATCTTGCTGGCGGGTTTGCTGATGTCATGTGGCGGCAGTTCCTCATCCTCAACTACCAGGGCCGCATCTATCTACTCGGTGACGGTGACGCCAACGGGGACAGGGACAGTAACCAACCCAGCGCCGGTAACTATTACTGTTACCGTTCCGTAAGACGAAGATGTGTCAGAAACGGCCACGCCTTCGGGCGTGGCTGTTTCTTGGCTTACCTGGATGAACCTCCTCGGCCTTGATCTCAAATGCCAAGGCCGAGAGGAGCTTACTCTTACTTATTGATCTCTCTTGTTGAGTGCACCCATAAAGCTGAACTCACCACAGAATACGAACACGGTTTCGGCCTTGCTCCGGATCGCGTCAGGCCAGGACTCGGACTCGAGTTCGTTGTGTTCGCGCCAACGTAAGACAGGAGCAAACCCGATCAAGCCGCGCCAAACTGCTCGGGTCGGCGATTACATTGTGAGGACGGCGCGGAACCGAGTCTTGCCCGCCGCAACGCGCTCGTAGGCCTTCGGTGCCTCCGCCTCAGTAACCCTCCTCACAACCGGATACGCTGGCCAGTCTCCCCCTTTCATCTCTCACTTCTTTTCTGATTCAGGTCGTGCTCAGCAATCAACGAATTCGAGAAATCGCTGCTGTACTGCTCTGCAACAACACAACCGAAGGTTTGCACAGCACTGGTTATTTTGTTTATCGGACGGGTGACCTGAAGCGTCTAATTCAACAAAGTTGAGGGCATCATGGCCAAACCGATTCTGTTGAGTGTTGACGATGACTCTGATGTCTTGCGCGCGATCGAGCGTGATTTGCGTGCACACTATGGCGCCGAGTACCGCGTCATAGGGAGCGATTCGCCAACGGGAGCACTGGAACTCCTGAATCAATTAAAGCTGCGAAACGATGGCGTGGCTCTCTTCTTGGTTGACCAGCGGATGCCACAGATGGAAGGGGTCGGCTTCTTGCAGCAGGCGCGACAGATTTTTCCAGAGGCGAAACGAGCGCTGCTCACCGCATATGCCGACACGAATGCGGCGATTAACGCCATCAACCAGGCCAGCATTGATTACTTTTTCATGAAGCCCTGGGACCCGCCAGCCGAGCACCTCTATCCGCAATTAGACGACTTGCTTGATGACTGGCGTGCCTCCTATCGTCCGGCATTCGAAGGCATCCGAGTTCTCGGGACACGGTGGTCGCCGCGGTCATATGAACTGCGGGATTTCTTGGCGCGAAACCACGTGCCTTATCAGTGGATCGACGTCGAAGAATCCGCCAATGATCCGGAAACCAAGCGCCTGCTGGAAGCACTGGGAGCGGAAGCTAGCAAAATTCCGATTGCGCTTTTTCCGGACGGGGCAAAACTGCTGGAGACCATACCGGCCGAGGTCGCGCAAAAAGTCGGACTGCGCACGCGCGCTCAAACCGATTTTTATGATCTGGCCATCATCGGCGGAGGCCCGGCAGGTCTGGCGGCGGCGGTTTATGGAGCGTCCGAAGGTCTGCACACGGTAATGATCGAGCGGGAGGCTCCCGGAGGTCAGGCAGGAATGAGTTCGCGTATTGAAAACTATCTTGGATTTCCCGCCGGGCTCAGTGGCGGCGACCTGGCACGCCGCGCAGTGGTGCAGGCGCAGCGCTTTGGAGTGGAGATACTGGCTCCCCTGGAAGCAACCGGGGTCCGAATTGAGGGGCCTTACAGGATTATTCAACTGGCCGACGGCAACGAGATTTCCTGCCATGCCTTGATGGTCTCGACCGGAGTGCAGTGGCGCCGACTGGAAGCCCCTGGAATCGACCGGCTGCAGGGGGCAGGCGTTTACTACGGAGGCGGCGCGACCGAAGCGCTGTCGTACAAGGGAGAGATCGTCTATGTAGTGGGCGGTGCGAATTCCGCGGGGCAGGCCGCAATCAATTTCTCCAAGTATGCAGAACGCGTGGTCATGCTTGTGCGCGGTGATTCTCTGGCGAGCACTATGTCCCAATATCTGATTGACCAGATCAAAAGCACACGCAACATTCAGCTATGGACTCGTGCCGGCGTCTCGGAAGTACACGGCGAGACGCATCTCGAAGCAATCTCTATTCTCTGTTCAGACACCAATCAGGTGGACCGCGTCCAAGCGAACGCGATGTTCATCTTTATCGGGGCGCTGCCGAGGACCGAGTGGCTGGCCGGAGTCGTCGAGCGTGACGACCGTGGGTTCATCCTGACAGGGCCTGATCTAATCCCGGGCGAACGGCGGCCCAAGGGCTGGACACTGGATCGTGATCCTTTTCTTCTGGAGACCAATATTCCGGGGATATTCGCCGTGGGCGATGTGCGGCACAATTCGGTCAAGCGGGTTGCTTCCGGAGTCGGCGAGGGATCGGTCGCAGTGCAGTTCATTCATCAGTACTTGAGCAAGGTATAAATGGTCGAGAAATCGGAACTCCTTCGCGTTCCCGCGTTTGTGGATTTGCCCGATGATCAGATTGAATGGTTCATCGGCGGGTCACAAGAACTCCATTTCAAGACGGGTGACACGTACTCGCGTCAGGGCGATCCTGCGGATGCGATGCTTGTGGTTCTCGATGGTGAACTGGAGGGACGTGGAGAGATCAGCGGGGAGAGCGTTGTTCTTTCCGTAAAGACGGGCAGCGTCACTGGAGTGCTTCCGTTTTCCAGAATGAAGCAGTTCCCCTTGGCTTGGCGCGCCGTGGCAGAGAGCCGCGTGCTGCGGTTCCCGGCGGCGCTCTTTCCAGAACTGGTGCAGAAGATGCCGGAGCTGGCCAAGCGACTCGTGGCTCTGATGTCGGACCGGATTCGCGAAGCCACACGCATCGAGCAACAGCGAGAACGCCTGGCCTCTTTGGGAAAGCTCTCCGCGGGATTGGCACACGAACTAAACAACCCAGCCTCCGCCGCGAAACGGGCCGCAAGCCAACTGCGTGACCTTCTGAAATGCATACGGGACGCAAGTCACGAGTTGGGGAGACGTGAACTAACCCCTGCGCAGAAATCCGAAGTCGAGCGACTGGAAGCATCCCTCACTCGAATGGACGGCCCGCCGCCCGACGCATTGACCGTCGGAAATCTGGAAGACCAGATTGATTCGTTGCTGCGAAGTCACGGCCAGAATGACTTGTGGCAGTTATCGGCTGGCCTCGCACGGAGGAACGTAACGCCAGCGGTACTGGAGCCTTTGTTCGCCAGCCTGGATGCGGAAACAGCTCGGGCGGCGCTGGTCAGGATCGAGTGTTCGATAGAGGTCGCAGAGCTATTGACGACGATCGAGAGCAGCACATCGCGGATCTCGGACTTGGTCCATGCCATAAAGGAATATACGTTCATGGATCAGGCTCCCGTGCTCAATGTGGAAGTCGTGAAGACATTGGAAACCACGCTAACCATCCTGAACTTTAAGCTGAAGCGCGGCATAACAGTGCAACGTGATTACGCTTCGACACCTCTCCCAGTGAACTCGTTTGGCAGCGAACTGAACCAGGTGTGGACCAATATTATCGACAATGCAATCGAAGCAATGAGCGGGAGCGGGGTGCTGCAAATCCGGACCTATCGCAACGGTGCCGGCGCCGTGGTGGAGATTGGCGATACAGGGCCTGGAATTTCGCCCGAGATTCTGCCCCACATTTTTGAGCCATTCTTCACAACCAAAGGTGTTGGCGAAGGAACCGGGCTCGGACTCGACACTGTCCAACGAATTGTGAAGAAGCACAAGGGCAATATTCAGGTCACCTCGAAACCCGGGGATACACGATTTCAAGTCTGGCTGCCGCTGGCGGTCGATCAACCTGAGTCATAAGGCGTCTCGCCCACAAAAGTTAAAGGGAGTCGGGGGGCCGGCGACGTTTAGAGAGGGACTCGCTGAGGCCCTTGCGTACTAAGACGGCACCGTCGTCGTTGATGCCGCAGTCGATCGTTTCGCCCTTTCGCTGCCGTCGCCTGCTCCTTTTCACACCGTCTAAGATTGGCAGAGCTTGTTGCTTCGATGCATTTCGGAATTGCCGATTGCGACCATGTTGTAAGTCCGTTTCTGCTGCGTATCGAATGTCTGATTGCAGACATAAGGTGGACCTTTCGACTTTGCGGGCAACTTTCTGGTCCCACTCGTCAATCCACACTTGGAGTTGACCTGTGCCTGAGGATCGCAAATGTCCACACCCGCAAAATTTCGCATCGATGTTGCCATACATGATCTGCTGATGAACTCCAACCCACAACCCCCGGAGCCACCTGCCTCGAAGGGCTTGGCGTTGCCCGAGCCGGTATTTCCGCGCTTTCCTGAGAAGCTCAACGATCCGGGACCCGAGACTCCGCTCCAGCAACGGAGGTGGGGAGCGAAGGAGGTTTACCGCAAGGTGCGCGGCTGGGGGTTCCCTTATCTTCGCTCGCGGGTTCTGCCGGGCGACTTTCATCCCATCACGGCCTATCTATTTGTCGAGTACAAATGCAACCTCGACTGCTGGTACTGCTGGGCCTTCAACAACAAAATCAAGGGAATGACCGAAGATGTCGCGCTCCGCTCAATCGACTGGCTGCACGATCGCGGCTGCCGCGTGCTGGCACTTATGGGTGGTGAACCTCTGCTGCGTCCGGACTTCGCACACAAGGTCGTCTACTATGCGGCGAAGAAAGGATTCTGGATTTACGTCGGCACGAATGGGAGGTTGCTGCGTCCTGAAGTTGCGGACCGTCTTGGAGATGCCGGGGTCGCTGTCTTTAACTTCGCTCTGGATTCATGGGATCTCAAGCCCAGCCTTCCGAAAGCGTTAGTTCCAGCAAGGAGCAATCTGGAACACATGATGCGCAAACAGTACGTGTACGGCTACATGGTGTTCTTCAATATCAACATCTGCCGCAACAATCTTGAAGATGTGCGCATGCTGACCGATTTCGCGCACGAGCATCGTATCGCCACCGACTACCACATCAACGAAACGCCGATGCTGGAACAGGACGAGCACTTCAAACACCTCTACGACAATCCCACTTACATTCGCCCCGAGGATTGGCGCGAGGTGGACCGCCTGCTCGACTGGCTGATCGAGAAGAACAAGGCAGGGTACCAGATGGTGAACTCCGTGCAGCGACTCCAGGAAACCAAGGCGTTCGTGCGCATGTCCTCCGGTCTGGACCTGAATAAGTACGGGTGGTATGGCGACGGAAGCAGCGGAAACGGCGAGATCACGAAGCTGCTCGAAACCATGCCGGGCATCGTCCGCGAGCCAAATGGTGATCTTCATTTCGCTGAGTGGAATTGCCGAGCCGGACAGAACAATGTCATCATTCGCACCGATGGGACTGTGGCGCCGTGCTTCCCGATGTACGCATCGAGCTTCGATTGGGGCAATATCGACGAGCCCAAGTTCGACCAGAAGCAACTTGCCGGCATGAAGAGGAGCTGCCAACAACACTGCTTTTCAACCCTCAACCACAATCTCTCCTACGCCTACAATGATGCGAGGGCCATTAGATGGATATGGACTCAGGTGGTCACGAACAAGTTACGCGGCGGGGCCAAAAGCTTTGGGGATTAGGCAAATCGCTGTGAAGTTTCCGCTGCCGCGACAATTCTCCTTCGAAATCGATGAGCAGTGGTTGGCGAAGGTTTACTCTCGGACTATTATGAAGAGCCGTTCGTTTATCGGGCATCTACTCGCCATCGTTGTTATTACTATTTGCGCGGCTCCAGCAGCCTCGAGTGCGGATATCCCAGCGGACTTGAACGCTAATGAGGTCATCCGCCGAATGGTCCAACGCAACCAAGAGCGTGCCCAAGACTTGCGGGCTTTCACCGGGGATCGGCGTTATCGCCTCGAATATCGCGGGTTTCCTTCACAAAGATCAGCCGAATTAGATGTGAAAACGTCATATCTCGCGCCCGGAGAAAAACAGTATCGCGTAATCAGCCAAAGCGGCCCCCAGTGGATAATTGAACGGGTATTCAAGAGGCTTCTCGAAAGCGAAATAGATGCCGGCGGCCGTGTAAACCAGAAGCGAACGGGGCTTACACCAGAGAACTACGAATTCCTGCTTATTGGAACAGACGTAATTGCTGGCCGGACTCAATACGTCTTCTCGGTAACGCCACGCTCTGAGAATAAGTATCTCTATCGCGGCAAGATCTGGGTGGATGCCAATGACTTTGCGGTAGTCCAGATTGAAGCCCAACCAGCGAGAAATCCGTCCTTCTGGACCGTCCATACGGATATCCAACATCTCTACGTCAAGATAGGTGAGTTCTGGCTTCCGTCCCACAACACGAGCGTAACAAAAGTTCGGTTTGGCGGCACCGCCACATTGACCATTGACTATTTCAATTACAAGATTGGTGCCGTTATTGATTAGGAAACTGGGTCTTCCTGCGGCACGTAGCACTAGTCATGTTTTTTGGCGCTGGGCGTGAGCCTGCGCACGATGAACTCCTGTGCCAAGTCAGCGGCCACGCGCTCGGCGGTGCCAATCAGGAAATTCGAGAACACCGTCCCAGCGTTGCGGTTCGTTGCCGGGTAGTAGGTGGTCGCGATGCCAGCCGTGGCCAGATCGCCACCTATGCTCGAGTAGTTCGGCTGCAACTTTCCGTTGTCTCCTTTGCAGATGAATGGGCTGGACATTGCGTGGAGCGTGCGAGATTTCTTTGTGCCCGTGCCCCGGTAAAAATAGCGCGGATCCTGGTGCAGCAGCGATGGCAGAATGGCGCCGCCGATCATGATGTCGATAACACCGTCGGCATAGATAGCTCCGAAACGCTCGCTGTATCCCTTCGCACCCTCGACGTACTTGGGGTGGTCTGCCGCTTGGAAGAGGCCGGCCACTACACCTGTCCCGATGAAGGTAACGGGATCGATGGAGACTTTCAGTGCGAGCCTGAACTTCAGCTTCGTCGTAAGCGGCTCGGCGTTGGGATCGTAGACAACGTAGTAATTGGGGATGATGCCGAAAAGGCGCTGCTTCTCCGCGACCTTGACCTGCTCGGCGGCGATCTGCTCGGAGGTATAACCCACATAGATCGTGGTCTTCGCCTCTGCGACCTTGAGCTTGCAGCCCGTTACAATTACGGCCTTGCCCGGATTAAGCACGATGGGGGGCGAAGTCCAGTTTGAAAATCCCTTGGCCCCGGCGACGACATGATAGGTTCCCGGCTCAACAGCTATGAATTCGAAAAATCCTTTGTCATTCGTCGCGACGGCGCGGCGATCTCTGGGAAGAGGGCCTGCGAGGGCGACGGTGGCATCGGGGACGATGCCACCTGTTATATCGGTTACAGTGCCGATAATGCTTCCCGTGGTGCTTGGCGCCGAGGGCGATGACGTCGGTGCCGCAGGGTCGTGATCCTGGGGGGCGGTCGTCGATGTGCGCGGGTCCGGCTGTTGGGAGAGTAGGATAGCTGCAAAAACGTGGATGAATAGCATAGTGGCGACAATTCGACGAGCCAAAGGACACCCCCGGCCGGAATCGGCATGCTGGGCCGGCGACATAAAGTTTGATGAGCGCACCGAACGCCAATTTGCCTATTCATTGGTCGAACACCAGCCCGCTTGGGTTAGTAGCCAACAACAATGCTTATTGATGCCCTGCTCACCTCCAGCAAGGGCGAGCAGCGCCCGGTCAGATTATTGATCTCACCTGCGACGCAGGCCCGAATTCGGGATCGAGGAAATCACGCCGAAAACCGTTGAGTACGGCCCTAACCGTCGTAGCAGCCATCATTGCTCTCCTCAGTACAGATGCGTCTCAGAGATTACGGAAGTGAGCATTCTTGCTCAGACGAGTGCACCGCGGGATTGCTAGCGTCGAGGTGTTCTTCAAGCGAGTCGCCGAGGAGTCCAGGGATCTCTTGCCGCTCCGTTGGAAGGAGCAGTAATGAACAAGCATGCATCAATCCGGGTTCTATCCTTCTTCCTAGTGGCTGGTTGCGGGGCCTTTTGCCAGAGTCCTCCTTCAACTGACTTGCATCAGGGATTACAGTTTGACGGCTCAAACTCACCCGATATACAGCGCCCGGAGATGCGTACATGGAAGTCACTGCCGGATGCTCCGTCGCCGATGCAGCCGCCAGCGCAAGCAGAAGGATTTCACACGTTCGGCAATGACAGCGCGGGAGTATTGCCTGGATTCTGCCCGAGCAACCGCGGATTCGGGTACTTAACAAGAAAGACGCCCGATTTTCAAACACCGCTCGATAAGGAACGGTTAAACGAAATAGAACGCCTATACGTCACTCCAGGGCCGCGTCAAGCCCCTTCTGCCAGCGGCAGTTTTATAGGCCGGGCCTCTTCAGCAGCTTCAAGCAATTTCGCCGTGCCTGACGGCGCCGGAAAGGGGAAGCCGAACACGCCGGATTTCCTCGGCGTGCTGACTTCGGTCGCCGCTCACGCTGCGTACCGTATTGGGCGCGATCCACTTCTCCGACTTTCAAAACGTTTGGTTCTGCCACTAGCGACGCGGGGATTAACACCTTCCACGCACTTGGGTCTGGCATCTGGCAAAAAGTGAAGGGAGTCACACCAGTAGCGGAGAGGGAGTGGCGAGTGGAGGCCGTTCTTCCAAGCCTCCAGTCGCCACTCTGGATGAGCGATCATCTCCGGCGGGTGTTGTTGGTTTTGCAAAAATGCGTACGCCAACAACATCTCTTGTGATCGTTGAAGCACTCCGCTTAACTGCAACCGCTGGTGGAACCACAGGACTGGCAGCGGAAGCAGGAACCGTTGCGCGTCATAATGGCTCCGCATAGATGGCAACTTGGAGCATCGCCCATATTGACCACCTCGCTCAGAGCATCCGAGGCGTGTCCACTCTTGCCGCGCTCGCTGGCACGCGCCTCGCTCAGCACAGGCTGTGAGCTAACCGCCGCCATCGATGGCACAACCGCTGGATGCGCGTGCGCACGCGGACGCAGATCGTCGAACAGGCTCTGCTGCTCGCCCGTAAGAAAGCGCAGATCGAGCCAGCGGAAAATGTAATCCATGATCGAGTTCGCATAGCCGATCTCGGCGTTCTGCGTCCAGCCGCTCGGTTCAAAGCGAGTATGGGCAAACTTGTTGACCAACAGACGCAGCGGGACCCCGTGTTGCAAGGCGATGGAGACCGCGCAGGCAAAGCTGTCCATCAAGCCGCCGACCGTCGAACCTTCCTTGGCCATGGTGATGAACAACTCACCGGGAGCTCCGTCCTTGTAGAGGCCTACCGTCAGGTAGCCTTCATGCGATCCCACCTTGAACTTGTGGGTGACGGAGAAGCGCTCATCAGGCAGTTTGTGGCGGCGTGCGCGCGGCGGGCCTTCCAGGTCCTCCTCTTCCACAACTGCCACTGGGGCCTTCTTGGCCTCGTCCTCTTTGGTGGAAAGGATCTGCACCATCTTGGAGCCATCGCGATAAATCGCCACCGACTTGATTCCCAGCTTCCAGGCTTCCAGATACGTGGCGGCAATCTCATCGATGGTGGCTTCGTTAGGCATGTTGATGGTCTTGCTGATTGCACCGGAAAGGAACGGCTGCACCGCCGCCATCATCTTCAGGTGGCCCATGGGAACAATGCTGCGCGCACCCTTGGCTGGCTTGAAGGCACAATCGAAGACCGCCAGGTGCTCCGGATTGAGTTGCGGAGCGCCCTCGATCATCCCATTCTTGTCGATATAGCTAACGATCGCGTCTGCCTGCTCCGGGGTATAACCGAGTTTGAACAGCGCCTCGGGCACCGTGTTATTGACGATCTTCATCATGCCGCCCCCAACCAGCTTTTTGAACTTCACCAACGCCAGGTCGGGCTCGACGCCGGTTGTATCGCAATCCATCATGAATCCGATGGTACCCGTCGGGGCCAGCACCGTGACCTGCGCATTGCGGTATCCGAAGGCTTCACCATGAACCAGCGCCTCGTCCCAGGCCTTCTGCGACGCTTCTAACAGCGATGCCGGCACGTTGGCCTTGCTGATCTGGGCCACCGCGGCGCGATGCATGCGGATCACATCCAAAAACGGCTCACGGTTGATGAAGTACCCAGGGCAAGCACCGTCGGTGTGTTCTGCGGCCGCCGTCAACTCGGTTGCCGAATGCATCACCGGGCAACGTTCGGCGATGCGCGCGGATTGCAGATACGCCTGTCCGCATAGGATTGCTGTCAGGCAGGCAGCGTAATCGCGGCCCGCATCCGAGTCATAGGGCAACCCGGTGGCCATCAGCAGCGCACCCAGGTTGGCATAGCCCAGCCCCAGCGGGCGGTAGTCGTGCGAGTTGCGCCCAATCGCCTCCGTCGGGTATCCCGAGTGATCGATCAGAATCTCCTGCGCCGTGATCATAATCTCCACTGCGCGCTTGTAGGACTCCACGTCGAAGGTTCCGGCGGGCGCAAACTTCATCAGGTTCAGCGAAGACAGGTTGCACGCCGAATCGTCCAGGAACATGTACTCCGAGCATGGGTTGGAGGCGTTGATCCGCGCTGTATTCTTCGAGGTGTGCCAGCGATTGATCGTGGTGTCGTACTGCATTCCGGGATCGCCACACTCCCATGTTGCCTTGGCGATCTTGTGCAGCAGTTCGCGCGCCTTGAAGGGCTGCATCGGAGCGCGGTCACGCACCCCGCGCGTAATGAAATCCTTATCCTCCACCACCGCCTGCATGAACTCATCGGTGACGCGAATCGAGTTGTTGGCGTTCTGGAAGAAGATCGAGCTGTAGGCCTCTGAGTCCGGTCCGCTGGCGTCGTATCCTTCCCGCGCCAGAGCGAACGCCTTGGCCTCTTCCTTCTGCTTGCACTCGATGAACTCAACAATGTCGGGATGGTCGATATTGAGAATCACCATCTTGGCCGCGCGCCGGGTCTTGCCGCCCGACTTGATCACGCCGGCGAAGGCGTCAAAGCCCTTCATGAAGCTCAGCGGTCCGGAGGCCTGCCCGCCGCCGGAGAGAATCTCCTTCGATCCGCGCAACGGTGACAGATTGCTTCCCGTACCCGAGCCCCACTTGAACAACATGCCCTCGGTTTTGGCCAGCGTCAGAATGGACTCCAACGTATCCTCCACCTTATTGATAAAGCAGGCCGAGCACTGCGGATAGCGGTATCCAGTCACGCTATATTCAATGCGCTTGGACTCCGGGCTCCAGTGCCAATTCTTGGCGTCGGAGTTGGGCTCGATGCGGTCACAGCCAACGTTGAACCATACGGGCGAGTTAAACGCCGCATACTGGTTCAGCAGCAGGTGCGCCAGCTCGTCGTGGAAGATTTCCGCGTCGGCGGGGCTGCGGAAGTAGCCGTCTTTCATGCCCCAGTCGCGAATGGTTTCCGCAACCCGTGAGACCAGTTGGCGCACGCCGGTTTCGCGCTGTGGCGTGCCAATCTGCCCGTGCAGATATTTGCTGGCAACGATGTTGGTCGCCGTCATCGACCAGTCCTTGGGAACCTCAACGTCCTTCTGCTCGAAGATCACGCTGCCCTTGCTGTCGGTAATCAACGCCGTGCGGCGCTCCCAGGTCAGCTTGTCGTACGGA
Organism: uncultured Acidobacteriota bacterium; assembly: GCA_963838135.1. Lineage (GTDB taxonomy): Bacteria > Acidobacteriota > Terriglobia > Terriglobales > Acidobacteriaceae > TOLSYN. The sequence goes on from CAWIPV010000001.1 coordinate 1,568,899, forward strand.
GATACGCCGGACTGCGTGAAATGGCGAGTAAAAGCCAAGCCTGGAGCCTGACGATTATTGCCGGAGGCCATGCGCGCGCCGGAGACGTCCGGAGAGGACGCGGCGGCCGGGGCGGCGGCGGTGATCTTTTCGGTTGCTTGGGTCATCGTGATGACTCCTTTATATGCCCTGCAAGGAGCAAAATGAAACAGTCCTGCAATCAATTAATGGGATGCATGTAGTATATGTCAAGATGCCACCACAATATATTGTGTAGCAATATGTTTTGCCATCAGCAATGCTGGCTAACCCTCAGCGTCAAAAGCGTTTCCCGATTCTAGTTCCGATGTGAGGGAACGGCGAGGAACCCTCGCTATCCAAGTATCTTGGCTGGAGAACAGAACTTTGGAGAATTGAGAGTAGAACGCCTATCCGTCCAGGTCAATTCCCCAAAAATGGTGCAACGCGGAAGTTAATGTGGAAAACGTGACCAGAATGCACAAAAGAAAGAACAATCAGATCTATGAAACTGTTGTCACTCCAGTTTGTGACGCATGTCACGTCATTAAATTGAATCATTATGAGAGACTTCGTGCTCGAAAGAAGAAACGGTCCCCGCCGAAAACGAGGACCGTCTTGAAGCAAAATCACTTAGTTAATCTTTAGCCCAGAATACCCAGACTTTTCCATTTGGGCGTCGAATACGATGACCGTTACGGGTTGTAATGTACCAACTGTACTTGAGATGGTATCCCGGCCCAGGACAAGGTCCAGGCCCACTTGTTTTGTTATCCATATTTGTATGTTTCGCCTCTGTCGCTCCTAATAAGCGACTTGGTCTTGATCCCTTGGTGCGCTCAAGACGCATTCAGGGGATCGTTGTTTAACGGCAACAACAGGCCAGCGCGCACACGACTGCACTGGTACAACTGCAAAATCCAAGCTTGCCGGAGCACGCTTCAGTTGCGAAAGTAACTCTGTATGTTGTGCTAGTCAAGACGCCACCGCAATATATTGTATTTTAATTCAACTCTAGCGTTCGCACGAATCCTGAAGGGAGATATTCCGGAGCGCTGATCTCATCTTCCATCAGCTCTTCAAGCTAAACCAAGGCGTCAAAAGCCTTTCCAACTTTTAATTCATATTGGGGGAGTCGTTCGGCGGGGAACTCTCCCGCACCCTAGGCTTCGCGCCAGGGTGTCGGCTGGTGCATGTGAGAGTAGAACGACGTGCCGGTCTGGTCAATTCCCTAAATGCGGTGCAGTGTGGAAAAGGACGCTAGAGGTTTGAGAGCAAAGCAGATATTCACGGAATCGTAATCTATTACGCACAGGGTGGCCGAACGTTCCGGCGCCTCAGGGGCCGCAGCCTGTCATTCTTCGGCAAAACGATACAATGTTAGCGATGAGGCGAAATCGCGTTCTCAAGCCGATTGTCTGGGTTGCCTGCCTGATCCCGTTGGCACTGCTCGTGGTGGGAGCATTGGCGGGAACCCTGGGCGCAAATCCGGTCGAGCGCATCACTCACCGTACCGGATTGACCACCCTGGTCCTGCTGCTCTGCGGTCTCTCCATCACTCCCCTGCGCCACTTGAGCGGCATCCACTGGCTCATCCAGTACCGGCGGCTGGTGGGGCTCTTTGCGTTCTTTTACGGATGCTTACACCTGCTCACCTATCTCTGGCTGGACCAGAATTTCAGACTCTCGGCCATGGCGCATGACGTGGCCAAGCGCCCTTTCATCACCATGGGGACCCTGGCTTGGTTGCTCTTGCTGCCACTTGCCCTTACCTCCACGCAGAAGGCAATCCGCTCTCTCGGAAAGCGTTGGATCCGTCTCCATCGTCTGGTCTACGCCGCAGCGGCTGCTGGAACCATCCACTTCTACTGGCTGGTGAAACGTGACAAGCGGGAACCGCTGCTCTACCTCGCGGTCCTCGTCGCCCTGCTTGGCTGGCGCGCCGCAATTCGCATGGCTAAAACGCAGAGAGAGCAAAAAACCATCGGCACCAACGTCAGCGTCAACTAGCTGCTCCCACTCCTTGGAACAGACTTTGCGTCTCCTCACCTAGTATTTGTGACTCTGGATAATCGAAGCGCCGGCACCCGCCGCCACTCTCCTAGCATCCAATGCAGAAAACCCGACAAGGAGTAGACTCACGATGGTCCAGAGATGCGTGAGCTGCGGTGCGGAGAACCCGGCGGTCAACCGCTTTTGCGGGCAGTGTGGGATTCAATTACAACTGGAGCTACCTGGTGACGCGAACACCGCCAGGGACGCAGGTATTTTCAATGCCATCGATGGACTTCCGGCAGTCGACGGCGTAAATGCCGACGGCGGTGTCCCGGCCAACTCTGGCGCAGCCCAACCGCAAAACAAATACCGCATTATTGTTGAAAGCGCAGCCCCAGGCGCTCGCAGCGGATTCCTCGGCCTCTCCGATGTCGATGGCCCCGGCCAGGCCCCCTACGATCCCGACAACGATGAGGAGGAGAAACCGCCGTCCCATCTCTGGCGCAACGTCGCGGTTTCCGTTGTCGCCGTGGCGTTGGCGCTGACGGCCTTGCAGTGGCGCTCCATCCGCGACTATAACCTGCGCCGACATGGATCGGCGTCCGCGCCGAACAGTTCGATGGAGGCGGAGTCGCCAAAGAATTCTGCCATCGCCACGGGCAGTCGCACCCCCGCACTGCCTTCTGCGTCCGCAGGAGTCGGCGCGCCCCAGGGTGTTGAAAGCAGCAGCGTTGAAGGCAGCCCCACCGATCGCGCCCGCGCTGTTCAACAGAGCTCAAATTCGGCTCCGTCGGTTGCCAATTCGAACGCCTCGGAGGACGCGGCAAGGCCGCGTGCGATGGGTGCCCCGGCCGCCAACGAGAGCCAATCGGCGGCTGCCGATAACCGGCCCGACAAGTTCGGTGCCAACCATTCTGCGGGAAGTTTATCGAGCTCTGCGCTCCCCGGCGCTAAGGAGAACATGCGCGTTTCTCAAGTGAGCGCTGAGGAAGCCCGCGTCGCATGGTTATGGAATGCCGTCGCCAAGGGCAATCCGCAGGCTTCAGTTGAATTGGCAAGCATGTATGTGCAAGGCAAGGGCGTGGCTCGGAATTGTGAGCAGGCGGAGATCTTGCTGCGTGGTGCCGCGGAAAAAGGAAACGAGAAGGCAAAGCTCAGTCTCCGTCAGATTCGCCTGCAGGGAGGCTGCGCGCCATGAAACGCACCGATCCTGGATTCGACGTGCGAGAACGCGAGTGCGAACCGCCGCCGGGGCGCTGAGGGAGGATTGGTACATCAGGGAATCGTTGGAACACCGCACCGTCACCAGGTAGTACATCGCTGCGCGGAATGCAAACCATTCACTCCCCGGTTACTGGACGGCATGGAAAGCATTGCTTGCTTTTGCAATGCTTCGCGCCGGACAGGGTATCGGGAGGTTCGCGATCCCGGCTCCGCTATTCGTAAAATGTAGCGATCTGCTCGCGGCTCGGCTTCGGAGTCGCCAGGCTGACCACGATCAGCGCGATCACGCTCACGATCAGCGCCGGAAAAATCGCATCGCGTTCCCCGATCACCTTCGGCAGTTGCGTCTTCACCGTATCCCAGGCGACGGTAATCAAGGTGCCGGAGAGCAGGCAGGCCACCGCGCCTTCTCCAGTTGCTCGCCGCCAGAAAAATGCAGCCATTACCACCGGCGTAATCGCCGCCGAATAAATTGTGTAGGCGTACATCGCCTTGGCCAGCACCGAGGTCAACTGGATCGCCTGCACCAGCGCCCAGATTCCCAACCCCACCACCACGAAGCGCGATACCAGCAGCACGTTCTTCTGGCTCGCATCCGGCCGCATGAAGCGCGTGTACACGTCATTGATCAGGTTTGTTGCGGGCGAAAAGAGGTAGTTATTCGCGGTCGAAATCACCTTGGCGAAGACGGCTCCCATCAGCAACGCACCCACCAGCGGCGGCAGAAAATGGCGCGCCGTAAACGGAATGATCTCGCGCGGGGCAAAGTCGGGCGCGGGCACCAGCGAGTGCGCGAACAGTCCCGACCCCACCACGGCCAGCGTAACAATCAGCGTCTCCAGCACCACTGTGCCGAAGACCCATCCCACGACCGCGATGCTGGCGTCCTTCTCGCTCTTGGCCGAGAAAAATTTCTGGTACATCGACTGGTTGCCGATCATCAGCAGGAAGGTCGGGAAGAAATACTCCAGCGCGCGAATCAAGGCTTCCTTGTTGTCGCGAGCGCCACTGAGACCGAACTGGCCAAGCGTAAGACCCCATTCTCCAAACAGGGTGAAGTGCGACCAAGGCAGCGCGGCGTGCAGCCCTGCCCAGCCACCAATGCGACCGAACAAAACCGGCATCGCGATGAAACCGATTACCGAGATCAGGATTCCGATCACCACATCCATGTAGGCCACCGACGCCATGCCCGCAAGCGCCGTGAACCCGATCACGAACGCTGCGATGATAAGGGTTCCCTGCGTCTTGGGGATGGCCGGAGAGATGAGGTGCATGATGTCTCCGCCAGCGCGGAACTGGTAGCTGGTGATGGCCGTGTAGGCGAATAAAATCGCAATCGTTCCCAGGACTCGCGCCGCGGTGTTGTACCGTGCCTCCAGCAGGTCGGGAATTGTAAACTGCGCGAACTTGCGCGCGCGAGGCGCCACAAAGTAGATGATCAGCAGTCCTGCCCATCCTCCTGCGGGCTGCCACAGTGCGGCAAAGCCATTACGAAAGGCATTTTCCGCGCCTGCAAATAGCGAGCCGGCGCCGATCCAGGAAGACAGGAGAGTGAACACCAGCACGTAGGCCGGCAGCGAACGTCCCGCGACCAGGTAATCGGCCTTGGTATGAACCTTGCGCATCTGCCAGATGCTGACGGTGAGAAGCGCGGCCACAATGAGGGTGAGCACCACGGCGTAAAGATTCAGCATCTGCACTCCCGACGGACGCGAGTTGAGCGAAGAATCATCTTACAGGGATACAGAGATAATCGCGGCTCCTGGGTCAGAGGCCGAACACCTTGCGCACCTGCTCGGCGCTGAGGCCGCGAATCGCGATCAGTTTGTTGCGCCCGGTCTCTCCCGAGACAATGACGATGCTCGACTTTGGAAGGTGAAACAAATCCGCGAGATACTCGACGACGGCCTGATTGGCTTTTCCATCCACCGGCGGCGCGGTGATGGCCAGTTTGATTGCATCGCCCATGACGCCCACGACCGCGTTGCGGCTGGCGCGCGGCTGGACTCGCAGCGCAAACTGCGCTCCCTGTGCGGTGTCGCGAACGGTGAAGGCCACGGTTATATCCCCATGGCGAAGCACGCCTCGTTCAGCCATATCCATTTCATCGCGCGGGCTCCTGATCGGGCGCAGGATTGGGTTTGGGATAAGGTCGCGCGCCGAAGATGGCGGTGCCCACCCGTACGCAGGTCGAGCCCTCCTCGATGGCGACTTCAAAATCGTGAGACATTCCCATCGAAAGTTCCGTCAGCGCCAATCCACTGTGAGCGCTCAGGCGGTCGCGCAGTTCGCGAAGTTGGCGGAAGCAGGCCCGCGCGCCCTCCGGATCGTCGCTAAAGGGAGGCACGGTCATACATCCGCGGATCGACAGGTTTGTGAGCCGCGCCTGCGCATCGAGCAAAGCGTGTAAATCCCGCGACTCGGGATCGAGGCCGGACTTCGCACTCTCGCCGCCGATATTGATTTCGATCAGCACATCGAGACGGCGGTTGAGCTGCACGGCAGCCTCGTTCAACCGCTCGGCCAGTCGCAGCGAATCCACGCTGTCGACGGCGTCAAACAGCTCTGCCGCGCGGGCCGCTTTGTTCGATTGCAAGTGCCCGATGAGATGGAACTTCCCGCCCGCCGATTGCGCCAGAACTTCGTCGCGCTTGCCCGCAAACTCCTGCACCCGATTCTCTCCGAAGAGGCTTTGACCGGCGGCAATGGCCTCCACAATCGCCGAGGCCGGGTGGGTTTTTGAGACCGCCATCAGCGCGACCTCGCCTGGCTGACGCCCTGCCCGCCGCGCCGCCCGCGCAATCCGTTCACGAATTTCAGCCAAGTTCGATGCGATGCTCATAGCTCGACAAGATTGTAATGCAGAGCATTGAATCCATGTCCCAGCCTTACCCTGCCCAGGCGGGCGACAACTGAATCGTGCGGGCTTTCGTGCCTGCGGGGGAATGCGAGTTGGGCGGGAGCGACTCTGTTTGCGGACATTTCCACCTTCTGAATCTTGCCGGTTTGCTCGGTCTTGCCTTTGTCGTCTGCGTCTCCATGGCAGAATGAGAGACGACCACGGAACTCTGCGGGCGGCCCCTGACTTCGCAATGCAACGCATTGACGCAGGCGACATCGAACTGAACAGCCGGAGACTGAAGCTGATGGAGTTCAGTTCGGCGGGAGTGATCCGGAATTATGACGCGAACTTTTCTGATTCGATTGCTTCTGATTCGATTGCTGAGTGCACTGGTGCTGTGCCTGTTGTCTGTACCTACCTTCGCCCAGGAAGGCGAGGGTGCACTCAATGGCGTTCCGCCCAAAGGCATCACCACCGATGAGCTAATCCAGCGCTTTGCCGCCAAGGAAAAAGAGTTCAAGATCGCGCGCGAGCAATACACATGGACTCAGAGTGTGAAGATACAGACGCTGGAGGGCAGCACCGTCGACGGCGAATATCTCCAGGTCTTTGACGTGGTATTCGATGATCGCGGCAAGCGCGTTCAACTGATAAAGTTTGCGCCACAAAATACCCTGAGCCGCATCAGCATGACGCAGGAGGATCTGGACGACATCGAGAAGCGCATGCCATTCACGATGACGATCGACGATCTCCCCTCCTATAACGTCAAATACCTGGGCCAGCAGCAGGAGGACGAGCTGAACTGTTACGTCTTCGATCTGAGCCCCAAAAAGATTGATAAAGGCCAGAGGTATTTCGAAGGCCGCATATGGGTTGACGACCATGACTTTCAGATCGTCAAGACCTACGGCAAGAACGTCCCCGATCTGGTGAAGCCCAAGAAGGGCGAGGAAAACCTCTTCCCGCGCTTCACCACGTGGCGCGAGCAGATCGACGGAAAGTTCTGGTTTCCCACCTACACCAAGGTGGATGACAACCTGCACTTCACGATGGGCGATGTCCACATCCGCCAGGTGGTGAAGTACGAAAACTACCGCCGCTTCGGGTCAAAGACGAAGATCATTTTTGAGGGTCAGGAGATCAAGGGCGCAGGCAAGGACCAGAAGACCGACCAGAACAAAGACACAAAATGACTCGGAGCAGAGCCCTGGCACTTGTGCCGCGTTTTGACGGCACAAGAGGAGGACGCTCAGCTCTATGCCGCCTCGGGGAGGGTGCGCTCGGCGGCGGCCTGGATAAATTTCTTCATCACGTTCGCCCACATCACTTTTTTGCGGACGGCACTCTCTTTGACGGTGCGCCCGGCGGCAAACATCGAGAGCAAGACTTTCATCTTGACCACGCGAAGGATCTCGCGCTCTTGCTCCGTAGCTCCGTAGGCATCGAGAAAATTGTCCTGCACCTCGGTCGTGATCACCCGGTTACAGAACGGATATTTCTCCAGGGCCTCGACGCTGGCCAGGAAGGTCGCAGGGTCCAGGTAGGTGCTGCCGCCCTCTTCCATTCGCGCAAAATCACTGAAGCCGACGCCTTGCTCCAGCACCACTACATTCAGCGGCGTGAAGTCATTCAGTACCGCCGAGTTGGTCAGCGGCTTACGCGCACGGTCGAGAATCGCGCGCGCTCCCGAGAGGATCTGGCGGATGGACGAATCGTCCAGCCCTTCTCCTCTACAACTGTGGCAGAGCTTTTCCAACTCCAAATGGAGCCCATCTGCATCCAGAGGTTTTGGCGGCTGCGCCGTAACTCTCTGGAATGCGCGCAGCCAAGTGCCGCTGGCCGTGGCGGCGCCTTGCAGTAGACCAAGTCCCGCATAGCCGGGCAGCAGCGCGGCTTTCATGATGATCGACTGCAACGGAATGCCAACCAGTTTCTCGCTGACCACTGCGCCCAGGGCACTGAAGTCGCCCATCGGCTGTGGGATGCCGGGAAGGTCCTTCCCTTTCGCAATGTTCCAGATCAAGCGCAGATGATCGTTCTCCGCAGCCGCCAGTTGCCGCGCCGCCGCCTGTCCGGTCTTGTTTGTCCGGTAGAGCTTGGCCGCCAACCGCTCGGTGCCATCAGCAAAATCAACCACGAGTTCGTAGATGTAGTAATCCGCCTTGGGAGTGTGACCGACAACGCGGACCGCGCGAGGCTCGCCACGCTCCGGATACCACTCGGTTCCCCTACTGCGAATCTCTAACGCAATTTGATCGATTATGTTTTCTGGCATGCGGGCTCCAAACTGCCCCTGGGAGAAACCGGGCAGCTTTACTCGGCGTATGTGGATTTAGATGCGAGTGCCTGCGCAGAACTGAGGTACTAAGGTTAAATTGAACAAAATAGAAGGGAAAACGGCATATTGGGTGCCCATAGTGCGGCACAACACAGATCCGTGATCGAACGTGGCGAGTGCGGCCGAAGCATCCATCAATAAAACAAATACTTGCGCCACTTGGCGTCGCTGCGTCCCATCATGCGCATGAGGTGCCGGCTGGTATGCAGCGAGAATGGGCGCGGCTCTTTGATGGGGCGCATTCCGCACTCATGCGCCAGCGCGTTTCCCTTCCTGCGATTGCATTCATGACAACAGGCCACCAGGTTTTCCCAGGTGGAGAGCCCGCCGCGGGAGCGTGGTAAGACATGATCGAGGGTAAGTTCGCCGGCCGGCAGCACGACGCCGCAGTATTGGCATGTATTACGGTCGCGCAACAGGATGTTCTTGCGGGAGAGCGCCCGCGTCTGGTGCGGAATCCGACGATACTCCAGCAGACGGATCACCGATGGAACGCGGATGACAACCCGCGATGAGTGCAGAAAATGGCCGTTGATTTCTTCGGTGGCAGCTACGCCCTTCAGTACGAGGACGATTGCGCGCCGCGCGGCACAGATATTAATCGGTTCGTAGGAGGCGTTGAGAACTAGCACGGGAGTGTGCATCGCCGAGTAACCGCGCTCGGAGTGATCGTTGTGCAAACGGATTGCTCTGTGACTCTCCATTGGCGTAACCCTCAGAGCAGGCCGGGGCCTATTGCGTCCCCGCCAACTCGCTGCTCTCCGTAGTTCGATGGGATGCCACGGCGCTGGAGGAGGCTTCCCCGCGCCGTGCCCGGCGATGATGGATCGGATGATGATGATGACAATGACGAGGGGGCAAGCGATTGTACAAGCTCTTCCCCGTCAAGCGCGCTTCTGTCAGACTCAGCGATGGACTCCAGCGCAACCCTGCCCAAGGCGCGAGCCGGGGTTGCGACCCACACCCGCAGGGCTCCGGCATGGCGCAGTTCGCGGGCGCACTCCGAGGCTGTCGCACCGGTCGTAAGAACGTCGTCCACCAGCAGAATTTCGCGTCCCTTTACGCACTCGCGTGAGCTGACCTTAAACGCTCCGCGAATCTGTTGGCGGCGCGCTTCCACATCCAGAGACACCTGGGATTCGGCAAAGCGCACTCGCAGCAAGGCGGTCACATCCAGCGTCACGCGCCGTCCAATCGACTCTTCGATCCCGCGCTGTGCGGCACGCGCGATCAGCTCCGCCTGGTTGAATCCACGCGAGCGCATGCGCAACTTGTGCACCGGCACCGGAATCATCAGCAACTCTGAAACGTCGATGTCGCCTTCGAGTTGCAGACAGGCTTCTGCCGTAAACCGACCCAGCAGATTGGCCGCCGTGCGCACCCGCTCATACTTGAGGAGATGAATCAACTGGCGGAGAACACCGGTGTAGGCTCCATAATTCACCGCGCGTTCAAAGGCCGGGCTCTCGCTTGCGCATTCGGTGCAACAAGCATCGCCAAATGCAGCTTCAGCCCGCGCTAAAAGATCCCCGCATACGTTGCAGCGCGCCAGCAGAATGGGTACGACGGATTCTATGCAGGAGGAACACACCGGAAGGCGTGAAATTGAGAAGAGAGAGGATTGGCAGATTCGGCAGTCGGAGGGAAATAATGCCGCAAGAAGGCTTTTCACCGCATCTCCAACGATTCGTGGAGCTTGCGGCCTTCCTTTCGGATTGCTCTCCCAGCTACTGCTGAAGACTGGCCTCCTTCGGAAACACCGGAGCCAGCAGACCAAATCAGGCGTGGAACCATTCCCACCACGGTCTGCAGCTTGGACACTTGCAGTATATACCAACTTGAGTCCCTAAGGCCCAGGTACATGCTCACCGATAATCCGGCCTCCCGGAGTACAGTAAACACCAGACTTGGTCCGAACAAGATACGTCCGGCGTAAACCTGGGACTGCAAGCCCCGTCGAATGATGTGAGCGGCGTTGAACGGGACGGCGTTAAACGGGACGGCGTTGGACGAGTCGGCGATGGAAGAGACCTTGACAGTACCGGCAATGAGCAACGCGGGTTGGAGCGCTGCCGAATTCGATGACATCATGCGCGCGCACCAGGATCGGATCTACCGCGTGCTGTGGTGCGAGTTGCGCGACGACGAAGCAGCGGCGACCCTGACCCAGGATTGCTTTCTGAAGGCCTACCGCGCCCGCGCCGAGTTCCGTGGCGAAGCCAGTGTGAGCACATGGCTAGTACGGATTGCCGTCAATCTTGCCCGCGACTACCAACGCAACCGCCGGCAGAATTTCTGGCGCCGGCTGCTCACCGGCAGTTCCCGCGAAGCCGAACTGGCGACGGAAATAGCCGTGGACAAGACTCCGCGTGCCGATCGCGCTCTGCTGGCCCGCGAGCAACTGCAGCAGACCATGGAAGCGGTCAAGAGTCTTTCCCCTCAGCAGCAGACCGCCTTCTATCTGCGCTTCCTCGAAGAGCTTTCAATCGAGGAGATTGCACGCGCGATGAGCGTCGAGGCCGGAACCGTGAAATCGCATCTGTCGCGCGCGGTCAACGCATTGAGGCAGCAAAGGATCAAACCATGAATCAACAAATTACGCGCCATCTGACGGACGAGCAATTGGCGGGATGGCTGGCCGGAGAGGCAGATCAGCCGACATGTGCGCATCTTGAGAGTTGCCCGCAATGCCGCATCGAGGCCATCGAGCTCCGCAACGGCATCTCGCGCTATTCCATCGCGATGCGGCAGCAGGCAAGCCGCGCTCAGGCGACGCACATGAACGCAAAGTTTGCACCGCGAAAAGCCTTGGTGCTGCACCGGGTGCGCTGGGCAGTCGCCGGAGTGCTGGCATTGTTGCTGGCGGCGCAGACCACGTGGCTGATCAAGTCCCGACCGGCACCGCCTGCCGCCAAAGCTGCGGTGAGTTCACAGCCTGCGACGCGTTCTGCAAACCAATCTGCAAACCAAGCCGCGACGCAGACTGCAACGCAATCTGCAGACCAGTTGAGCGATGACGAATTGCTGGAAGCCGTCAACAACGATCTGAGCCGCGAGGTGCCGCTGGCGCTGGCTCCGGTTAGCGCGATTACGACCGCGCGCAATCGAATGGCTGCCGCCTCATCAGGCGCGGTCGCCGGCGGTCGATAGATACCGATAAGGAGAGAAATTAATGATTCGCAAGCTTTTGATAACAACCCTTCTGATGTGCGCGGTCGGCTTGGCCCAGCCGCCCCAGGGCGCTCCTGGAATGCATGGAGGCCAAGGTTTCGATGGACCGCATCGCGGCTTTGGACGGGGCGGGGGACCGGGTGGCGGGATGCACCCGTTGATGCCCCCGGGCCGCTGGTGGAAAGACGCCGAAGTTGCAAAGACCATCGGACTCAATGACGGCCAAGTTCAGAAGATCGAGCAGATCTTCCAGGACAGCCGCATGAAACTCGTCGATATCCACGCCAACCTGCAAAAAGAAGAGATCAAACTGGAGCCCTTACTGGAGGCCGACAGCCCGGATGAGAGCGCCGTACTCGGCGCCATCGACCGCATCACAACTGCGCGCGCGTCACTTGAGAAAGCCAACGCCCAGATGGCCTTCGCCATCCGTCGCGTTCTCACCCCGGAGCAATGGAAGACGCTGCGCTCACTTCGTCCCGGCAGGGGCCGCCACTTCCCGCCACCCGAGGGCGGACCGCACGCGAACTTTGAGCATCACCGCCATCCCCACGCTGCGGGAGACGCCCCGGCTCCAGAAAATGGTGGCACACCGCAGTCCCCACCCTCGCCTGGCAAGTAGTTCCCACCGTCTGCAATACAGCCGCAATACACCAAGGTGCGCACCGAAAATGCGCACCTTGCATCTTTACGGGAAGAGAGTCCCGCTTGCGCTTCTGCTAGCCTGTTGCGCGTGGGCTATACTACCCGCTCCGCACCGGCGCACGGAGGCGGGCTAGCTTGCGCTTCCGGCGCAGCCTGGAGCCGCACGGAAGGAAATCGGAGATCGTATGTCAACCGTTATCGACCCGCAGATGGAGACCAACCCCTGGGAGGCGCAGGCAGCCCGCTTCGAACTGGCCGCGCAAAAGCTCAACCTCGACCCAGGTCTGTGGAAGATTCTCAGCCAACCCCAGCGCGAAATCACCGTGCACATACCGGTGCAAATGGATGATGGCCGCATGGAACTGTTCACCGGCTATCGGGTTCAGCACTCCATGGCGCGCGGTCCGGCCAAGGGTGGGATTCGTTACGCTCCGGAGGTGAACCTTGACGAGGTGCGCGCCCTTGCCGCATGGATGACCTGGAAGTGCGCGGTCGTCAACATTCCCTTCGGCGGCGCCAAGGGCGGAGTCATCTGCGATCCCAAGAGGATGTCTCGCGGCGAACTGGAGCGCATGACGCGCCGCTTCACCGCGGAACTCATCGAGGTCATCGGTCCTGAAAAAGATGTTCCCGCCCCGGATATGAATACCGATGAGCAGACCATGGCGTGGATGATGGACACCTACTCGATGCACATGCGGCAGACCGTCAACGGCGTTGTGACCGGCAAACCGGTTGCGCTCGGTGGCTCGCGCGGACGCCGTGAAGCCACCGGCCGCGGCGTCATGCTGGTCATCCGCCAAGCGGCACAAAGACTTGGCATGATGCCTCGGAATACCCGCGCCGTGGTGCAAGGCTTTGGCAACGTCGGCTCTTATGCCGCGCTGCTGCTGCACGAACAGGGATTTAAAGTTGTGGGCATCGCAGAGTTGACCTGCGGCCTGCACAATGCAGGCGGGATCAATATCAAGCAACTCTTCGAGTACAAGGCCGCCAACGGGACGATTCAGGGATTCCCCGGCGCCGAGCCCGCCGATCAACACGAACTCATGATCTCCGACTGCGATGTGCTGGTCCCGGCCGCCATGGAAAACGTGATTACCACACACAACGCCGCCGGGATCAAGGCCAAGATCATCGCCGAGGGCGCCAATGGACCCACCACGGCTGCGGCCGACGACATTCTCCAGGAGAAGGGTGTCTTCATCATTCCAGACATACTGGCCAACGCCGGTGGCGTCACCGCTTCCTACTTTGAGTGGGTGCAGGACCGCCAGGGATATTTCTGGAAGGAGGCCCGGGTCAACTCCGAGCTGGAACACATTATGACCACCGCATTCAACGATGTGCTGCACTACGCCGAAACGCACGGGATCAACAACCGCATCGCCGCCTACATGATGGCCATCGACAGGGTGGCTTCGACGATCAAGACGCGCGGGATTTACGCGTAGACATGCAACACGCCAACTATACCCATCTACGAAACGCCGGAGCCACACGAATGATCATCCGGGGATTTCAATCGTCCCTGTAAAGAAGCGGAGCGCGTGCCCCGACATGCTCACGCGTACCGCCGCTTAGCTGCGACCCCGCCTACCGAATCCCCACCACGGCGAGCATTCGTCCGGTTACGTGCTCCTTGCGATAGCTGAAGAACAGATCGGTGTGGCAGGCCGTGCACTGGTTCATCGACTGAATGTTCTCCGCCGGAAGGCCGGCGTCGAGCAACTGGCACCAGTTGGCCTTTACCAAGTCCAGATGCCGCGACATTGCGGGCTCGCCGTGTCCCGGCGCGCGCTGGTTCAGGAACAGCATGGGGTACTTGGTCTTCAGGCTCCAGCTATCGAAGACATCTTCGAACAGCTCCTTGGAGTAGGCGAACTGCGAGTCAAATTCGTTCTCGACCTCCTCGCCAATCTCAAAGCAACAACCGCCAATGCCGGGGCCGAGGACGGCCACCAGGTTCTGCGGATCGCAGCCAAGTTGCCGCCTCATCTCGCCGATGCCTTTTTCTACGATGCGCTGCATGGTGCCCCGCCATCCCGCGTGGAAGATGCCCACGGCCTTGCGCTTACGGTCGGCCACGATTACCGGGAAGCAATCGGCAACCTTCACTCCCAGCAGCACTCCCGCCGTGTTGGTGATCAGCCCGTCGCCGGCGCTTTCCACGAGGTCATTCTTTCGCAACCGCGCCCACTCCGGCCCACGCGCGCCATAAACGCGGTGGATCGCCGCCGAATGCACCTGGTTCAGCAGGACCAAGGGCCACGGCTGGGCGTCGGCGTCTTGCGCTTTTAACTTGCGCAGCAGGCGGGCGCGATTGCGTTCCACGTTTTTCGCCGAGTCTTCGGCCGTGGATGCGAGATTGAGTTGCTGTCCCCCGTATTCTTTGCTCACCCCGCCCTGACGCGTGCTGAAGCCGTGCAGAAGCCAGGGTATTTCCGAGAGCTTCTCCGAGGTAAGAATCTTGATTGTTGGAGTCTTCGGCGGACGGGGGCTGGAGCGCTCGCGATCGCGCTTGGCGCGTTGCGTCTTCAGGGCTGAGGCCGTCTGGACGGCGCTGGAGGATTTTTTCTGCATGGTCACGCCCTTGATTGTAGCCGACGCCGGGCATCCCTCCAGAGACACCGATTTGTCTCTTTCCTATGCAAATTTGCGTTGTGGGACGGCCCAGGGTTACGCCGCCAGGGACGGAGCTACGGGTCATTTCTTCCGTAGACGTTTGGTCTTGTTGTAATCATTTGGGTGGGAGTACAATCCCGGCCATGACCCACGATGGCGGCAAGACACAGAATTACATCGCTGATGCCTATCGTCGATTCATTCCGTTTAAGAATCCAGTTGATCGTAATCTCCGCGCATTCGCATACTTGAGAGGGACTCGCCGGAGAGGAGATGAACCCCTATTGAGGCAGTTAGGCATCTCGGTTCCAGATGATCCGAATGCACCCACGGATGTGAACCTTGCAGACGCCGAGCATTACGGTTACGCACGGTTTCTGGCGAGCAAAACCGGAGATCCGGGCGTCAGAGTTCTCGTGACCGGGTACGAATTGAAAAAGTATCTGGACTCTCTTTGGGGGACGGAGCAGAGTATGCGGACCAACCCAAAATACCCTGTTCTGCCACCGTCAGCCGAGGCAGTGCAATGGGGTCTCAAAGGCGTCGACGATGGTCTCCGGGAGTATCGGGACGCACACGGCGGTCAAACCGGACCACTCGGCAGTGCGATCAAGGCAAATAGCCAGTTCATCACGGGACAATACCAACCCAGTTACGGGCGATCCTCGTACTAATTGCAATCCGGAGTGTCTCAATCACCAGATCGAAGGTCATTGAAGGATAGTCGGACCGGCTCACATGTGTCCCTGTCACGGATGGCCCGGAAACTGACCGGCTGGCCAATTTTTCCTGCCGAATCCATTTTTGCGGCACGCTAACGGATCTTAATGTGCGGCCATCCTTGCGGATTTTCCTTCCGCGGAATAAAGTTTTAGACCTATGTATGAAGATTTCAGCACCGTCGAGCGTTGGACCGGAACCCCGGTTCACTGTGTCTATCAGTGCATCATGGTGGCAATTGCAACCCGCCACGCCGATGCGGTGGACGTGAAGTTTCTTGCCAACGAGCGTCCGGTATGGGTCGCTCTGGCTCTTCCCGCGTTTGCCGAGCATGATCGGCGAACGGGAAACGTGATTACCGATCCCTTGACGGTAGAGATCGCAGGCCATTACCTGCGCAGCATTCTGGAGAACGGCGAAGATAGCGGGCGCGACCTGTATACGCTTTCCGTCGCCGAAACCCTTGAGCATCTGGATGCAGTTCTGAAGGAAGCCGGCGTTGTGGCCGTTTAGTTCTGCCGGGAGGCGTAAGCAATGTCCACGCTTGCGCCTGTTTTTGTGATAAGCCACCTGTTTTGTCGAATCGTTAAACGAAAGCGAGCCATTGCCGAAGTGGAACACGGCATCGCAGTTTGCCGCCACCATTTGAATCCCGTTCCCGGCCAGCGCATCGGATCAGATATGTGTGCTGATGCAATGAGCGTACACCATCGGTAGATCTTGCCGCGCGACATGTCAAAGGAGTTTATGAGCGAACAGCTAATGAGCGAGACTAAACATTCCGCGCCCCTAAGCCAGAACGAGCAACTGCTGAAGTGGGTTGAGGAAATTGCAGCATTGACGCAGCCAGCCGCAATCCACTGGGTTGACGGATCGCAAGAGGAATACGATCAACTTTGCGCCGAACTGGTGAAGAATGGGACGTTCACCAAACTGAACGAGAAGCTCTGGCCCGGCTGTTATTACGCCAAGTCCGATCCCGGTGATGTTGCACGTGTCGAGGACTGCACTTATATCTGTTCCCGTTCTAAAGAAAACGCCGGGCCGACCAACAATTGGGAAGATCCGGCTACCATGCGCAAGAAGCTGAACGGGTTGTTCGAGGGTTGCATGCAGGGCCGTACCATGTACGTACTGCCGTTCAGCATGGGGCCGGTCGGCTCCCCTTTGTCGCAGCTCGGCGTGCAACTGACCGACTCCCCGTACGTTGTGGTCAATATGCGGATCATGACCCGCGTCGGTCTGCGCGTGTTCAAAGAGATTGATAAGGACGAAAAGCACGTGGTTCCGTGCGTACACAGCATAGGCAAACCACTGGCAGCCGGGGAAAAGGATGTTCCCTGGCCTTGTAACAAAGAAAAGTACATCGTCCACTTCCCAGAATCACGCGAGATCTGGTCCTTCGGTTCCGGCTACGGCGGAAATGCGCTGCTGGGCAAGAAGTGCTTCGCCCTGCGCATCGCTTCGACCATGGCGCGCGAAGAAGGCTGGATGGCCGAGCACATGCTAATCGTCGGCGCGGAGAGTCCGGAAGGCGAAAAGACTTACATGGCTGCGGCTTTCCCCAGCGCTTGCGGCAAGACGAACTTCGCGATGTTGATCCCTCCCAGCGGATTTGAAGGCTGGAAGATCAGCACGGTGGGCGACGACATTGCCTGGATCAGGCCGGACGCACATGGCCAACTTCGCGCCATCAATCCGGAAGCCGGCTTCTTCGGTGTTGCTCCTGGAACGTCGATGAAGACAAATCCGAACGCGATGGCGACGCTGGCCACGAACAGCATCTTTACCAATGTTGCGCTTACTCCCGAGGGTGGCGTGTGGTGGGAAGGTATGACCGACGAACCTCCCGCGGAGTGCACGGATTGGCAGGGGAAGCGGTGGACGCCGCAAATTGCCCAGGAGACGGGCGCGGTTGCAGCGCATCCGAATTCCCGCTTCACGACGCCGGCCTCGCAGTGCCCCACGATCGATCCCGATTGGGAGAATCCCAACGGAGTTCCGATCAGCGCCTTCATCTTCGGGGGACGCCGCGCGACCACAATGCCTTTGGTTTACCAGGCGTTCAACTGGGGCGCGGGCGTTTACGCCGGCGCGACCATGGGTTCTGAGATGACGGCGGCGGCGGCGGGGACCGTGGGCACGGTTCGCCGCGACCCGATGGCAATGCTGCCCTTCTGCGGCTATAACATGGGCGACTATTTCCGTCACTGGCTCCGGATGGGCCCGCGTCTCAGTGTTAAGCCACTCATCTTCCACGTGAACTGGTTCCGCAAAGAACACGGCCGGTTCCTGTGGCCCGGTTACGGCGATAACATGCGGGTTATGAAGTGGATCATCGGCCGCGTACACGGCCGGTCACTCGCGAAGGAAACAGCAATCGGCTGGCTTCCCCGGTATGAGGACATGGATTGGCAGGGCCTGGAATTCCAAAAAGAGGTCTTCGATAATTTGCAAGATGTCGACCCGGAAGTCTGGAGGCACGAGGTACTTGGTCACGAAGCACTGTTCATCAAGCTGCACGATCATCTGCCCTCCGAGCTGGTCTACGAGCGCGAGCTGCTGATCTCTCGGCTGTAAGCACTACTTCTATAAAAGGAGCGCCGCTGCCAAGTGCAGCGGCGCTTTTTCGCTTCGCCGCTCCGACTCGTTCCTGTCGCAACAAACTTCGTGATCGACTGGCGCACTCTGTTCCGATCATAGCGACGTTTCGGTTGTGTACTTGTCTTGAACGCCGGGCGCATGATACGTTGCGCCATCCTGTAACTCACGCAACTACACGCGATTGAGGACCTTGAATGAGCTCGCAACCCTTCCGTCCGTATGTGCCTGCCGACCGCCAGATGCGCGAATTCACTTTGCGTGCCGTACTCCTGGGACTGATCATGACGGTGATTCTCGGCGCGGCCAACATGTACCTTGGCCTGCGCGCCGGGATGACCATCGCCGCCACCTACCCGGCCGCCGTGATCGGAATGGCGCTGCTCAAACTGGTAGGCGGCAGCCTGCTGGAAGAAAACATGGCGCGAACCATCGGGTCCATCGGCGAATCCGTTGCCGCCGGCGCCACCTTCACCATTCCGGCATTCGTCATCAGCGGCATGTGGCCCGCGCTTGGTGCGGACAACTATTGGCAGGGCGTGGCCCTGATGATGGTCGGCGGAACCCTCGGCATTCTTTTCGTAACCCTGCTCCGCCGCGTCATGGTCGAAGACCCAGAGCTTCCCTTCCCGGAATCGGTTGCCGCCTCCGAGATTCACAAGGCCGGCCAGCAGGGCGCGCGCGCCGCCAAAATTCTGTTCGCCAACATGGGCATCGGTGCCGCCGTCTTCTTCGCCGGAGCCCTCAACATCTTCTCCGCCAGCACGGAAGTCCTGGTCAACATTCCCGCGCTCTCCTTCGGATTGAAGCTCGGCCGCTCCAAGACTGCTCCTATCGTCGCCACCGGCGGCGCTACCACCTTCAGCGCGCCCGCCGTCAGCCCCGCCTACCTCGGCGTCGGCTACATCATCGGACCGCGTTTGGCCGCCCTGAACTTTGCGGGAGGCTTGCTTGCCTGGGGCCTGATGGTTCCGCTTCTCACCTACTTCCTCGGTCCGCAGATCGCCGCCAACGCCGCAGCCGCAGGGACCACGGTCGACTGGGCCGCTGTATCCAACGGAGTCTGGTTCTCGATCGTGCGCCCCATCGCTGTCGGCGGAATGCTTGTCGGAGCGTCCTTCACTCTCTTCCGGATGCGCAAGTCGCTCGGCATCGGGATTCAGCGCGCCATCAGCGATCTAAAGAAAACCGGACAGCAAAAGCAGTCCTCGCTGCGCTATGAAAAGGATCTGAGCAGTAAGGTCGTCTTCATCGGCCTGGGCATCGTCTTCTGCGCCATGATCGCTCTGTACTTTTTCTTCACCAAGGTCATCATCGGAGCCGTGGTCGCCGCCGTCGTCATGATCGTCCTCGGCTTCTTCTTCGCCGCCGTCTCGGGAAACCTCGTAGGCATGATCGGCTCCTCCAACAACCCGGTCAGCGGACTCACCCTCTGTACCCTGGTCATCGCTGCCCTGCTCATGATCGCCATCGGCGTCAAAGGTACGGCAGGCGTCATCGCCGTCCTCGGGGTCGCCGCCGTCATCTGCGTCTCCTCGGCGGTGGCGGGCGAAATGTTGCAGGATCTCAAGGTCGGACACATCCTGGGCGGCACTCCCAAACTCATGCAGGTCGGCGACCTGATGGGCGTCGTCGTCAGCTCGCTGGCTCTGTTCCCCGTGCTCATGATCCTCGACCAGGCCTACCACTTCGGCAGCAAGGAACTACCCGCTCCGCAGGCCGGCCTGATGGCCTCGCTCGCACAGGGCATCGTCGGCGGAAACATGGCCTGGCCGCTGGTCATCGTCGGCATACTCATGGGCATTGCCCTGATTATGGTCGAAGTAAAAAGCCCGATGCTTTTCTCTGTCGGCATGTACCTGCCCCTGGAAACTACTTTCGCCATCTTCGTCGGCGGCGTCATCCGCTGGGTAACCGACATCGCCCGTGACAAGGGCGTTTTCAACGACGCGCAGAAGGCTCGCATCGACAACGCCGGGGTACTGACCGCCAGCGGCCTTATCGCCGGCGAAGCTCTGTGTGGTCTCTGCGTGGCGGCCATCAAGGGCCTCAAAGCCAGCGGCAAAATCAGATGGGATCTGCCCACCATCTTCGAGCATCCGCACATCCTCAGCAGCCTGGTGGCTCTCGCATTCCTCGCCATCCTGATGGTGCAGGTTCCGCTGCGCAACGCCGGTCATCCCGATGAACCGGCACCGCCGACCGCGATTATGTAATCGCCGCGCACCGCAGAAAAGCCCGCCGATTTCCCGGCGGGCTTTCTTTATTGCTCATTGCTATTGATCCTGCTGCTTCTGCGATAAACGGGCGAGTGCGGGTTAGCGAACCGCGTCGTTGTGCTTCTTGTCGTAAATGTTGTTGCTCGCCTTGTTCTGTTCTTTGTTGAGCTGGGCCTGATTGGCCTTGGTGAGATGGCCATTATCCTTGGCCATATCTTTCTTTTCCTGTTTGACGATGTGCTGCTGCTGATTTTCCAGCTTGGCACCTTCCTTCGGCGTGACTGCACCGCTCTTCATGCCGTTGGCGATGCGATTCTGCTGGTTCTGCTCGCGGCTGTTCACTTGATTGACGCGCGGATGGCCGGGGTCATCCTTGCCAGGGCCTGCGCCTTGGGTATTGGGGTTCTGGGCAAAGCCCGGAGCGGCAAGCAGCCCGCTGAAGGCCAGGGTAGCGATCGATAGTAGCAGTGTGCGTTTCATGACGCTATTAACCCTAAGCTGCTGTTCAAAGTTGCGAAACTATATTTCTTGCTTGGAGCGAAACTTAAGTACCTGAACAGGGGTTGGGAATATGCTTCCGCCGGACTCCTGTTTGTTTGTGTGAACCGTTGAGTTTGCTCTTGCGCACGCACTTGTTTCTCGCAGAATTCAATCCTCTACCGCTGCGCGGTACAATATCTTCTTATGGATCTGACGGCGATTCAGCAGGCTTTGCGGGAGCAGGGATTCGATGGGTGGTTGTTCTACGACCATCATCATCGCGACGAGATTGCGTACTCCATTCTTGGGCTTCCCGAACTGCACGTGACCCGGCGCTGGTTTTATCTCATTCCTGCCCAGGGCGAGCCGATTAAGTTAAATCATCGCGTCGAGCCCCGCCATCTGGAAACGCTTCCAGGCGTGCAGCAACACTACGGCGGATGGCGCGAGTTGCACGAGAAACTTGCGGCAATCCTCAAGCCCTACCGACGCATCGCCATGCAGTATTCGCCGAACAACGACATCATGTACGTCTCGCTGGTCGATGGTGGAATGCTCGAATTGATCCGCAGCTTCGGCGTGGAGGTCGGCTCCTCGGCGGACTTGGTTTCTCGCTTCGAGGCCACACTTACCGAGGATCAGATTGCCACTCATTTTGCCGCCCGCGATGCGATGGATGCGATTATGGCCGCCGCCTTCAAGGAGATCGGACAGCGCGTCCGCAAGGGTGGCTGGGATGAGTGGGGCGTGCGCCAATGGATCGGCGAAGCCTTTCAGCGCGAGCACCTCGTCACCGACGATCTGCCTATCGTCGGCGTCAATGAAAACGCCGGCAATCCGCACTATGAACCCACCGCCGAGGTGACCAAAGCGATCAAGTTGGGCGACCTGGTGCTGCTCGACATGTGGGCAAAGAAGGACACTCCCGGCGCGGTCTATTACGACATCACCTGGACCGGCGTTCTGGGCGAGCCCTCGACGAAGCATCAGGAGGTCTTCCGCATTGTGCGCGATGCCCGCAAGGCGGGCTCGCAGAAGGTGATCGACACCTTTGCCGCTGCCCGCCGGATCGAAGGTTGGGAGGTCGATGAGGTCACACGCGGCGTAATCGACAAGGCTGGATATGGCGAATGGTTCGTGCATCGCACCGGGCACTCGATCGGCACCAGCGTCCACGGCAACGGCGCCAATATGGACAACCTGGAAACCAAAGATACCCGACAGATTCTGACGAATACGCTATTCTCAGTAGAGCCGGGAATTTATCTGCCGGAGTTTGGCGTGCGCAGCGAAGTCGATGTCCTGGTCCACAATGGCCGGGCGCAAGTGACGGGGCGGCAGCAGGAAGAGTTAGTGATTCTCTAAAAATGGCCAACGAAAAGACAATTGCAAACGCGACTTCAAACGCGAGCCAGCCGCAAGCAGGCATGATGCAGGTGGTCGCACCGCTGGTGGGATGGTTAGTCCCCGGCGGCGGACACTTCATCCAGAAGCGGTGGGTGCGCGGCTCGCTCATCTTCGTCAGCGTCAGCGTGATGTTTCTCTGCGGACTCGGCATGCAGGGCAAGGTGTACGGCTTCAACGCCGGAGACCTGCTTGATATGCTGGGCTTCGTGGGCGACTTCGGCAATGGGTTGCTGTATTTCATCGCCCGCTCGATGGACTGGGGCGGCGGCGCCATCTACCGCGCTACGGCCGATTACGGCACCAAGTTCCTGGTCTGCGGCGGCCTGCTCAATGTCATCGCCGCCATCGACGCTCACCACATCGCAATCGGGAAGAAACAATGACGCTCAATTTTTCTCACTTTACGGCGGCGCTCATCTTTTCGCTTTGCGCTTCGGTCGTCTTCGGAATCACCCAGCGCGACAACACCCGGCAGATGATTCGCTACGGTCTTTACTGCTTCGGCTGGTTCATCGGCGGAGTGCTGGTGGCGGGTTGGGTTATGTGGTTTATCAAGCGATAGCGCATTTGCGTCCGCATTTCATCTCAAACGCGAAAACAACGAACCCCACCAGAAAAGGTGGGGTTCGTCAGTTGCCCGGGATTACCGGTTGCAAGCTTCCCGGTTAGGAAGCTCGCAACCAGCATTCTCTGGAGGTTATTACGATCCGGAGATCGTGATCATCGCAGATACGACCTGTGCCGTTCCCTTGGGGAAGCTGGAACGGTATGGGCTTGCGGTCAGGCATCGGCAGTTGCGTCGGCCACCGATTCGATGACGAAGACATAGTTGCCCGCCGACAACAATCCGGTTGGTATGGTGAGCGAGGTGCCTGTCGTGTACAACTTCGCAATCACATCTCCCCAGGGGGCGCCGGTAGCCGGGAATGCGTACACCTGAACGTCATATCCAGCAAGTCTTGCGCCGCCGTTGGTGGTTGCCGCCGTCCAGCTTAGAGTAAGCGGCGCCGTGGGTGAAGAGGAAGAATAGATGGAGTTGCTGTTGAGCATCGGGCTTGTTACCGGCTCAACCACGGGCGAGACGGTGTAAGTCGAGGATGGGATGGTGCTGGGGCTGCTGAACTCAACGGCACTGGTCCCATACATAACGAACGAATATGTTGCTCCAAGGCTCACCGAAGTCTCCTGCTGGCTCCACAAAACATAGGGCCACGAAGACGGGAACGGAGAGGCGAAGTTCAGCGTTACCAGATCAGCTGCGCCACCAGGGTCGGCACCCTGGCAAACTTCACCGGTCTGGCATCTTTCCGCCCAGGCCACGTACAAGGGTCCCGGGTTTCCATTTAAGCGAGCGTCATGCGGAGCGTTGAGAAGGGTCGCCGGCTCCGGGCCGCCTTCAGCAGGCCAACCGTTGTAGCCGGTAGCGCGGATGGGAGGCTGCCACAACTCGGCATGCCGCCGCCGATCGCTGCCAAGGGCGGCGTCGTGTAGGGCTGTGCCCACATATACGTGCCGAAGAACGTGGCCGAAGGTGCCGCATAGACGGCAGGCTCGCTGGACGGCACAAGCGAATCCCAACCGGTCATCGACTCGGTGAGGGTTTGCGTGAGCGTTGCGTGCATCAGAGAACCGGTGATCGGGGTTGCGTAGGTGAAGGTGGAGGGTGCTACCCCGCTGTCCATAAGCGAGAGCCCTTCATAGTAGGAATTGTTGGGAGTCCCCCATTCGTACTCCAGAACGTAGCTGTCGTCCGCTGAGGTAAGTGCCGGCAGGGTGCTCGCCGGGATTGTCTCCGTATCGGTATACGAAATTGCACCGTCAATTGGCTGGGTTGCCGGAGCCCACCAGGAATTCGCATTCGCACTTCCGACCCAGATTGCTTCTCCACCAGAAAACTCATCGATCGCTAAGCTGGTAAAGGTGACGGGCATCGGAGTAGCGTTGCCATCAAGCTGTTGGCCGACATAGTCCGTACCTACGTCGAAGGTGCTGGTATTGGTCCAGTGCTTTTCCGTGGGGCCGTCTTCCAGCCAGTAGTATCCCGCAGGTACATTGTGAATGGTGTAGTACGTTCCATCGCCGCTGATCACGCCAACTAGTGGGGTGGCCGAGCCGGGAACAATTGCGCCCACAGGAGCAGGAATGGGAGGAATCGCCGCCGGAGATGGACCACTGCTCGCCCAGAAATTATCAACTATGTTCATGGTAACTGCGCGTAACGGAGCGACCGACCAGGTTTGCGTATTCGAGGCGCCCAGCGTGTCTTTTGCCGTAACGGTAAAGCTACTCGGCATGAGCAGCTCTGCAGTGGTCGGAGTCCAGGACACCGTACCGCTGCTGATCGTAGCTCCCGCGGGGCCGCTAGTCAGCGTATAGGTAATCGGCGACGCGCTGGCGTCGGTGGCCTTTACCGGGTAAGAGTATGTTGCGCCCTCAGCCAGTGTTGTAGGCGGTGTGCTGGTGAAGGTCACCGGCGGACTGGAAACAACGACTGCCAAGTTCGTCGAGATCAGTGTATCCGCTTGACTGGTAGCAACCACATGATAAGTGCCAACCGTGGCCGGAGCCGTGTACAAGCCCGCGCTGATCGTACCGCCAGCGGGGGAGCCTTCCTGAATCGACCAGGTGACGGCTGTATTTGAGGCGCCGGTAACTGTAGCCGTGAATTGGTCTGTTCCGTTGGCATAAACCGTCGCCGCCGCTGCTTTAACGCTAACCGCTACGGCAGTGACCGTAACCGCCATCGTGGCCGACACCGTGCTATCGGCTTGACTGGTCGCGATCACGTGGTAAGTGCCAGCCGCAGCTGGCGCCGTGTACAATCCCGAGGCGCTAATCGTACCACCGGCGGGGGAGCCTTCCTGAATCGACCAGGTTACAGCTGTATTCGAGGCTCCGGTAACCGTGGCCGTGAATTGGTCTGTCCCAGTAGCGTTAGTCGTTGCTGACGAAGCAGCAACTGAAACGGATGCCGAGGTAGGAGTGGGCTGCGGTGAAGTTTTTGATGAACTCCCGCCGCAGGCGGTGAGCGCTAAGCTCAAAACGGTCGCTGCTATTACGGTGATTGCGCTTGTTCGCACGGTAGTCGTCTCCTCGTGTTCGCCTTTGCGAACTCCTGAAGTGAGATGCTGGACCTGCAGCTCTGGTTGGACGCCTTAGTACTTGGACGCCAGAAAGCGACCCACGTATTAGTACTCCGACGTGGGCTCTTGGACGACTCGGCGGGGGCGTCTAAATGCGACGGTCGTCGAATAGAATCAGTTATTTACGATTGAGAACTTTCAGGAAGAAGTCCGGCCCCGCGATGGCGTAAAAATATTGTGAATCGGATATCCATTTCTGTTTTTCGCAATCTGCAGGGTGTATGGTTGTTGTCAGCTACATAGACCATGAAATGGATAGAACCACTAGCTTGACGTCACCAGGAGCGATGAGTTGGAGCTATTCTTTTCATTTTCAGGATGAGCCCATGAGCCCCACAATCGCGCCAGCCTATGATGCCGTACTATATCTCGACACAGCCAATGCTGTTGCTTTCCAACCCCCGCGCAGCATCGAAATAGACGGGGAGATGGGGATTGAGAAAGCACCACTCGCCTCGTTCGTTCGCCTGAATTCATGCCTGCTCGAACTCTATAGAAATACGTTGTGGCCCACCGCCGTCTTCGGTGAATTTCTAAACGCGGCGCGCCAAGCTTTTGCATTTTCCATGGAGTTGCAGATGAACTGGCTGAACCTGCTCGCACCTCATGGCAAGCAGTACCTGGCGACCGCGAGCATCTCCGGCAGACAAGCCGAACCGGCGGAAGCCTTGGCGCGGAGCATGGACATCGCAATCGGGACACGAACAGCGTAGGCCGCAGCCGCCAAGTTGGGGCTGCTAGAGAATAGCATCGACCTGCGCCGTTTCTGTCGCCCTTCGTCACCCTTCACTGAAGCTTTGGACAGTTCTTCTTACACGTGTAATCGCTGACGATCAGCGACGTAGGTGGTCGAATCGGTTCCGGGCTGCTTAGCGGTTCTCGGAAACGTGCGGTGGCGGTGAGCACAGCCGAACAGAACATCGAAGAACCTGAACATCTGAAACTCCTCTGGCGCCTTTTGCTGCCGGGTCCAAGAGGTTGAACTCAGGATGAACAGAAAAGTTGCGCGCGACATCACTTCGGTAACGTGCGTCTGCCTGCGAGCGCCCGAATCCAATGCAGCTTCACCACGTTCATCCCGGACGACCACGTTCATCCCGTACAGCTCGCATCCCGATACCAGCTTGCGGCTATTCGAGACTCTGGGCCAGGCGATGGGCCGTGTGCTCTACCTTGATCTTTGAACTGCGCTTATCAAGGCCGCCCCGAATCTGCATCACGCAGCCAGGGCAGTCGATGAGCAATAGCGGCGCTCCCGACTTCTCGATATTCACCAGCTTGCGTTCGAGAATCGGCGCGGAAAGCTCCGGCAACCGGAGCGTGTAGGAGCCGCCCATGCCGCAGCACATATCGCTCTCCTGCATCTCCACCAATTGGTGTCCGGCCTGCTGCATCAGCTCGCGCGGCGCCTGCTGGGCGCGCAACGTGCGCTTGAGGTGGCAGGAGTCGTGATAGGTAAACTTCAATGGCTCGATGCCGGACTTGAACTTGAGCCGTCCCTGCTCAACCAGTAGGCTGGCGAGGGTCGAAAAGTCCACAACCTTCTCCGCAAGCCGGCGCGCGGCGGGCAGGTCGGCGTCGCGGCCTACGGCTTCAAGGTTGGCGATGAAGTCTTGCTTGAGCGCGACCGTGCAAGTGGGGCAGGAGGAGACGACATACTTCACATCTTCTGCGAGCAGCGCGTCAATGTTGTCGGCGGCATTCTGCGCGGCCACCTCATAGGCTCCGCTGTAGCGCGCCGGAGCGCCGCAACAGGTCTGGCTCTCGGGGAAGATCACCTCGATGCCTGCCTTGTTAAGCACCTCGACGACCGACTCGCCCATCTCCGGGTAGGCGAAGTCCACCAGGCAGCCGCCGAAAAACGCGGCCTTTTCCGCACACTTCGGCTGTTTGATTTTCTTTACCCGGTCACGGAATGGTTCGTCTGCAATTGCGGGCAGCGAGCGAAACTCGGTCATGCTGCTGAGAAACATCGGAAGGTGACGGATAAAACCCCGATCGGCGAAGGGCTTTTGTCCGATCGACGCGGCGCGCAGCATGGTATGGAACATACGACGGTTGTTGACCACCGAAAAGATGGCCTTCTGCACCAGGGGCTGTCCCTTCTCGACGGCCAGGCGGCGGCGCACTTCCAGAATAAGTTCGGGTATATCGATCTTGCCAGGGCATACCTCGGTGCAATTGCCGCACTGGATGCAGAGGCTCTGTATCTCGTCGGATTCCTTGAGGGCGTCAAACCAAGCAGTGAGGATGGTGCCGATACCGCCGGTGTAAACCTTGCCGAAAACGTGTCCGCCGACCAGGCGGAAGACCGGGCAGACGTTGAGGCAGGACGCGCAACGGACGCACTGAAGCGCCTGCTTGAAGCGAGGGTCGTGCGCCATCTCGTTGCGCCGGTTGTCCATCAGGATGATGTGCAGCTCTTTCGGCGTTCCGTCGGTGTTGGGCACCGGCCCGCTGATGATGGAAACATAACTGGTAAGCAGTTGTCCGGTGGCGCTTTTGGGCAGGGCCGTCAGGATGGGTGCGATGTCCTGAAAGTGCTCGATCAGTTTTTCCAACCCGACAATCGCGACGTGAATAGGAGGCAGGGTAGTCACCAGCCGCGCATTGCCTTCGTTGGTGATGATGACGATACTGCCGCTCTCAGCCACGGCGATGTTTGCGCCGGTGATGCCCATGTCGGCGTCGAGAAACATCGGACGTAGTTTGCCGCGGGCGAACTTCACCAGCTTCGGGATATCGGGTTGCTGACCTTCCTCGACCTTGTCGCTGAAGACCCCGGCAACCTCCTCCTTAGTCATGTGAATGGCGGGCATGACCATGTGCGAGGGCCGCTGACCGGCAAGTTGAATGATCCACTCGCCCAGGTCAGTCTCGTTCACCTCGATGCCGGCCTTTTGCAGATGCTCGTTGAGATGAATCTCCTCGGTCGCCATGGACTTCGATTTGACGATGCGCTTGACCCCGCGCTCCTGCGCCAGGCGGAGAATGTAGTCCTTTACCGCCTGGGGACTGCTGGCGCGGAAAACCTTGGTGCCGCGGGCCTCGGCAACGCTGGCAAACTGGGCGGCCAGTTCGTCAAAGTGAGAAGCGGCTGAAGACTTGATTTCGGCAATCTGGGTACGCACGGCTTCGAAGTCAATGCCTTCGTAGGCCTTGGCTCGGCTGCCTCGATAGGCCTCGGAGAATCTGCCCAACGCTCCGGAAAGATTGGGATTGGCGAGTGCGTCAAGAATGGACTGCTTGAATTCCTTGCTCACGCCGTCACCTCCAGATCGTCCACTAACAGGATGATGAGCCGCTCGGGACCGTGCACGCCGATGGTCAGCACGCGTTCGATGTCGGCGGTGCGGCTGGGCCCGGTAATGAATGAAAGATACGCAGACTTGGCCGGATCAACCCGATTGAGGAGCGCCGGAAGGTCCGGCAGGATCGCCGCGCTGGAGACGAGGGCAATATGCAGCAACGGCAAGGTAGAAACCAAGCGATTGTCCACCGCGTCGGCACACTGCACCAGCGTGCCGGTGTTAGCCAGCGCCCAATCCATCTGGCTGATGCCAATCTTGGCGTCAGCCGCAAGTTCGCGGGTAACGTCGAATCTCAGGCCCGGCACCGCGCTTTTAAGTTGCTGTTTCGCCGCGTCGCCGATCATTGGACTTCCTGCCCATACGGCACGCGAGTGGGGCTTGTCTTCCACTCCCTCGCGGTGCAACAGGCGAACGATCAACTCCATCGCCAGTTCCTTGCTTGCAACTCTCTCGACCTGCGCGCTGACTGCTTCGGCCCGCGTCTTAAAGGCTTCGATGATTGCGGAAGACTCGATTACTGCGTTCATACCACCTCATATCGTTTCGGCGGACGGCTGAAGCCGTCCGCCGAAACTACTTGTTCCAGGCACTGCGTTCTAGCGAGGAGACTGTTGCGATTGCTTAGTGAACCACCAACTGCGTGAACGGATACGCATACGCAATCAGAAAGATGAAGACGCCGACCAGCGCAGCCAGTGCCAGTGAGTGCAGGAAGACATAGCGCAGAATATCGCCCTCATGCCCGTACCACTGGGTAGCGGTGGAGGCCACCACGATGCTTTGGGCGTCGATCATCTTGCCCATCACTCCGCCCGCGCTGTTGGCCGAAGCCATCAGCACCGGAGAAACATTGACCTGTTGCGCGGTGATCTTCTGCAAGCTGCCAAAGAGCACGTTGGAGGAGGTATCCGAACCGGTAAGCGCCACGCCCAGCCAGCCCAGCAGCGTGCCGAAGAACGGATAAAAATGCCCGGTACGCGCAAAGGCCAGCCCCATCGTGGCATCCAGCCCGGAGTAACGTGTGAGCATGCCCACCCCGAGCATGGCCGCGATCGTCAGCAGTGAGAATCGCACTTTAACAAGGGTCTTGAGAAAGACTGAAAATATCTTTCCCAGTCCCTGCCCCATGATGAATCCGGAGAGGATGGCGGCAATCAGAATTCCAGTTCCAGTGGCGCTCAACCAGTTGAGGCCGAACACGGCCGGTTCCTTGGTTGGCTTCGCCACTACGGGTTGGACGCGTTCGACAGAGTTGTGAAGAACTTTTACCGGGAACTGCGGATTGGTGATCTGGCTCGGCTTGGTGGACCAGGTCGCGGTGGACGTAAAGACCTTTTCCGGCGTGTTCATCCACAACTTGCCCGTTTGCGTGCCCCACACGAAGACGATTACACTCAGCACTGCCCATGGAATCCAGGCCTGTGTAACCTCCTTCCGTGTGTATGTCTGCTTGATCTCCCCGCGCGCGAGCTCTGCTTTTTCTTCTGCCTCTTGGCCTTCGAATTTCCAGATCTTTTTGGGATGCCAGATCAGCAGAAAGCCGATCAAGCAGATCATCGAGACGACCGACGCCACGATATTGACAACCCAGGGGCCGTGCATATTTGAAACCAGGATTTGCGGGATTGCAAAAGAAACGCCAGCGACAAGGATCGCGGGCCAGACTTCAACCATGCCGCTGAAGCCGGCGAAGGCCCAAATCAACCAGAACGGAACCAAAATGCAGAATGGAGCCAGAATGCGCCCAGTCATCGCGGCAAGAACCACCTCGCTTATGCCGGTGACCTTGGCGAGCGCGATGATCGGCGTACCCAACGCACCAAAAGCCACCGGAGCGGTGTTGGCGATGAGCGACAGGCCCGAGGCTTGCAGCGGCTTGAAACCCAGTCCGATCAGCAACGCGGCAGTGACGGCCACGGGAGTGCCGAAGCCAGCCGCACCTTCAAAAAACGCACCGAAGCAGAAGGCAATGAGAAGTAATTGAAGGCGGCGGTCCTTTGTGATTCCGGTGAGGCTGTGCTGCAGTACAGTGAAGCGGCCGGAGTCAACCGTCAACTGGTACATGAAGATGACGTTGAGAACGATCCAGCCAATCGGAAACAGGCCGTATGCGGCGCCGTAGACGGCGGTGGCGGCTGCCAAGCGGGCCGGCATGTGAAAACCAATGATCGCGGTCAGCAATGCGGCCGCTAATCCGGCCAGAGCGGCATAGTGCGCCTTGACATGGCCGAACGCCAGCGTTCCCAGCAGTACGACTACGGGAATTGCCGCGACCAACGCGGATAGGAGCCAATGTCCGGTTGGGTTGTAGTTTTGCTGCCAAGCGGCGGAGAGTAAAGGCAGCCTGAGAATGACGACGGCGGCGATCACACCAGCTGCAACCACCAGGGCAGATGCGAGGTAGTTGGGGCTAGGCTGAGAGGGTGGTGTGGGGACTTTGCCCGCGGGTGCGGAAGCGGTATGGGAGCTCAATTAGAACCTCGTCGCAGGCCAATTGGATCGGGCCAAACAGTGTTGACCCTTTTTTTCACGCGCGCGGTCGCACGTGCACTCATTGGCGTTGAGTTGAGATACATTACTACACGCTAACTTGTCTGACAAGCTGATAATATGATTGACTGAACGATTCGTCACCCCTATCCTGATTTGAAGCCTCATGCCCTCCCGATTATTGAAAAGCCTCGATCCGGTGCCCCGAACCACTTTGAGCGAACAAGTGGCAAAACGCCTTGCTGCCCGAATCACCGCGGGGGACTGGCAGCCGGGTGCCAAGCTACCTTCCGAAGCAGAGCTCTGCAAAGTGTTCAGTGTGGGCCGCTCCAGCCTGCGCGAGGCGCTCACTTCCCTGGCCTTCATCGGATTGATTCGCATGCGTGCGGGCGGCGGAAGTTACGTTGCCGACCAGCCTTCGGCCTACTTCACCAGCGCCTGGCTGAACAGTGGACTGCTCACCAGCGCAAAGGCTTTGGGAGAATTCGTCGAGGCGCGTCTGATCCTTGAGACCGAGCTTGCTGGATTGTGCGCCGAGCGCATTACGCCGGAGGAATTACATGAGATGGAAGTCTTGGTGGACCGAATGAAGCAATCGATCCATGGCAACGGCGATGAGTTCTGGAAGCTGGACCTGTCCTTCCATCTCTCCATGGGAATCGCCGCAAAAAACGATGTCCTCAACAACATCCTCAAGGGCGTGCGCGAACAGATGATGGATCTGATCAGCAAGAGCCTGCTATTAAGAGAAGGAATGGAGCAGGCAGTCCATCAGCACACCAAGGTTCTGGAAGCGATGCGGCATCGCAATTCCGCAAAGGCCCGCGAGGCGATGCGAAATCACCTGCAGTCCTTCCAGCGCGGTTACAAGGTTCTCTTCGATCAGACCCTACTCAATGAGCAGGGTTGAACTCGATGCCACAGGCGCAGACTTCTCCTGCCTTTGCGACCGCCACTCCATCAAGTTATAGCCATACAGGCCGAGACAGAAGATGTTCGCAGGTACAAACCCAATTTGTGCGGTTTTTAGCCCGATCAGACAAATAATTACGCTGTTCGCCCCGGCCACAATCCAGCCTTGCCAGAATCGGCGGCCGACCAGAATTGTGGATACCACCGTCAGAAGACACGAAATGTAGTCGAGACGTAACATTCCACTTACAAAAATATCCTGAGTGGCTCGATGTTGGAATCGGCTATACACCGTAGCTGGGCTGCAACTCAGGCTCGGGTTCGTTCAATCCAGAGCCTTACCGCGCCTCGACTCTCATCGGCATTCCACCCCGCGGCCGCAGCGTGAACAACGGCTCAACCGCCACCATGTGCCGCTCATCGTGCCGCAGCCGCCAACGTTGCGCAAGTGTTGCCAGCACCAGCACGCCTCCCATCCAAGCGAAGGCCTCGCCAATGCATTGTCTCGGCCCCATCCCGAATGGGCAGTAGGCGCCTCGCACGCGTGCGGCCTTCGCCTCCGGCGTATGCCGCTCTGGATCGAAGCGCAACGGATCGGGAAAGAAGCGCGCATCGCGATGCAAAACGTATTGGCTTGCCAGCACCGTTGTTCCCGCCGGCAGCCGGTACTCGCCCAGGTCGAAGTCATGCAACGCCTGCCTGCCCATCGCCCACGCCGGAGGATACAGCCGCAGCGCCTCGGCCAGCACCATCTCCGTGTAATGCAGCCGCGCCAGATCGTCATAGCCCGGCAATCGTCCCGCCAGCACGCAGTCAATCTCCTCGAACATCGTGCGTTCTGCCTCCGCATTCTGTGAGAGCAGATACCACGTCCACGTCAGCGCAATCGCCGTCGTCTCATAGCCTGCCAGCGTAACCGTCATCACTTGGTCGCGCACGTATTCATCGCTCCAGCCCTGCGCCTTCTGAGCCTCCAGCAACATGGTCAGCAGGTCTGTCCCACTTGCGTCGGTGGGCCGCCGCCTGTGTTCGGCGATCAGCCGCTCCATCGCCCGATGCAGCTTTGCGCGCGCGTGCACAAACTGGCGCAGCGGCGTGAATGGAATCTGCAGCAACATCCGGATGCCGGGCAGCAGCACAATCGCGTTGTACACCTCCATGATGTCGGCCATGGCGTCGTTCAACCCGTGCACCTCGTCACCTAGTTCCGTGCGGAAGACCGTCGCACCGACGATTCCCAGACCTAACGTCATCATCTCGCGATGAACGTCATGCAACTCGCCCGTGTTCCACTCCTGGCGCAACCGAGCAGCCCGGCGCACAATCTCCTCTGCGTGAGCCGCCATCCTCTGCCGGTGGAAAGCCGGAGCCGCCGCCTGCCTCTGTTGCTTGTGCCGGGCTCCGTCAGCGGTGATCATTCCTTCACCCAGCAGCAGTTTGGCCCGCTGCTGCGTGCGCTCTTTTACAAAATTTGCATGCTGTACCACGAAGACTTCGCGCAGATATTCCGGGTGGTTCACAAATACAATGTGCCTGCGCCCCAGCCGATAATGCGCAATGTCACCGAAGTCCTCCGCCAGACGGCTGAAGTGCGCAATCGGGTCCACCCACCTCTTCTGTTGCAGCACGGACGTCAGCAGGTTTGCGCCTGGCCCCGGCGGCAACCGCAGTCCGCCTCGCTCGGCGTTCATCGCAGTCTTGGTTTCCGTGGTCATCTGCTGACTTCGATGCTCGACCTGCGCCGGTCGCCGCAAACATTGCTGCCGGTTCGCTCTGTTTCTGTCGCTGCGGAGATTAAGTCTGCCGACCGCTTGGTCCCTTGATCACTCTTCGATGCAGCAGCGAGTAATGGCGGAACCTTGCGGGCATGTGAGAGCCAATGGCGGCGAGCGCCACAACGACAAGCAGAATCGGAAGCCGCTGTTTCCATGCAAACGGTATCCAACAAAGCAGTGCCAGCTTGGCGAAAAGAAGTAGTCCCCAACCCTCGAAGATGAAGTTCAAACTCGGGTAGGCCTCGAGAAAAATCATCCCCAAGCCGCTCGCGATCGCCACGTAAAGCAGCGGTCTGAGTGCGCTGACCGGCGCGTTGAATGCATGTCCGCCAACCAGCACACTGATCGCCATCAGGTGTGCCGTCCGCAGCGTGGTCTTGTAGAGCCGGGCCCACGGAATGGACGACCGTGGCTGCTCGGCCTGAAAGAGCCGTTGAAGCCAGCCTGGGTCGCGTATGTGGTTGTGCATGTCCCTCCCGAAATTCGGCGCTCCTAGAAGTTTGTTACGAGGCGAAGGGAGTAGCTGCGCTGCGGGCCAATTGCATTGCCGGAGAACAGTCCTCCGAAGTCGAGTACTTCGAGCTTGTTGCTCAGGTTCTGGCAGTCAGCCTGCAAGCGCACCGAACGCTTTTCTTTCTGATAGAGGTCGGCGCCCACCGAAGCATTCTCCGTGAGGGAAGGACTGATGCGGCCACGATTAAAGTTGAGGTGATTAATCACCACTTGACCGTATTCCTGGGCATATTGCTGAGGGGTTAAATCAGGTTGAAACGGCAGTCCGCTGTTGTACTCGCTTCCCACGGCGATCCACAACCGCGAGGCAATCTGATAGCGGATGCGGGCGCGCACGGTGTTCCGCTGGTCCTGCGAATCGGGAAAATGTCCGGGCTGGGATAAAGCGCTGGCGACATCATCCCCCAGCAGGAGACCGCCCGTTACCGGGTACCAAGCATTTCCTACGATATAGGAGTAACTAGCGAAGCCCGAGAATCGCCACCAGTGCAGAACCTCGAACTTTGCCTCCGCCCCGTAGAGAATGGCCTTCCGAAACGCGATGGGGAAGCTGATCGCGGTGCTCAGAACCTGATCGTCGTCAGCGTAGTTGTTCACATCCCGGCGGAATATGTTCGCATCCAGCCGCAGCTTTTCGAAGAATGCCTTCGTCAATCCCACTTCATAATAGTTGCCGTGAGAAGGCTGAACCGGCAACCGCAGAACCTGGGGGTCTAGCGACAGCACAGCCGTAGAACTCGACAAAAGAATGTTTTCGAAGGACGGAGTTTGGAAGACGCGATCATAGGCGAGGTGAAGGTTAACGCCAGTGGAGGGGAAATAGCGCGAGACGGCAACGCGTGGACTCACCGCATTCTGGTTCAGCAACAACTGGTAGTGATCCCATCGGAGACCCGCATTGACCGTCCAATTGCCCAGCCGGATGGCGTCCTGAACATAAGCCGATTGCTCGAGATCCGGACGGCTGCCGGTAAAGGCAAAGGTGGTCGGCGTACCAACGTCGAAGATCCCCAAAGTGATAGGGCATTGAGGGTCGGTGGCGCTGGCGCAGTGAGGCATCACGTAATTGAAGTTTTCGTTGAGGAATATCGCGTCGGATTCGATGCCCGCCTTCCATTCGTGCCTGCCATCATGAACCGAGACGCTGCCGTTGAAGTATCCCTCCTTGAAGTCATTGTGCTGGAAGGCAATGAGGGGCCATGACAATGGGTTGGACGATAAATCATTGGAGTTATCGCGGACCATTCCTCGCAGCCAACCTATCGCATCGGACGAAAAAATGTGCTGATAGGAAACGCTCCCCATGGTTTCAAAGTTGTCGCCATTCTGCCGCTGCCCCCCGGCAACGTTTACAGCGGCGGTGTTGTCCGCGTTCGGCAGCAGAGCCCCGTTCTCCTGCACTAATTCGTTGGGGACTTCGTAGCGCGACAGAGCATGACGGACAATCAGGGTCAAACGGTCTTTCTGCGTGAGATCACGCTCATAGCTCAGCGCAAAGCTGCCGGTCGTACCGGTGTTGGTGTAATTCTCCGGAACCACCGGATTGAGGTAATGGCTGGTCATGCTCCCGGAGGCGCTCACGCCAAGCGTATTCGCCTTCCATGAATATTGATCCTGGGTATTGATCCCACCGGTATCAAAGCTGCCGCCGGAAAGAGTAAGCTGCCCATGTAATCCCGGTTGTGTGGCTTTGAAAGTATTGACCTCAACGACGCCGCCCATCTTTCTGCCAAATTCCGCGGGAATGCCCGCGGTATAGATCTTGAGGGACTCAACGTCGTCGGCCTCGAGTTCCGGCCCGAAGCTTGGCGAACGGTTGTCGGTGAGCGGAATCCCATCCACCACGAATTGCGTCTGATATTCCGACCCGCGCGGATGCAGAACAGCATTGCCTTCGTAGAGCCAACCGGGCTCTGAGTTCACCAAGTCCTGCATGGAGCGTCCGGGCAGTGCGGTCACTCGATTCTCAATCGTCTCCGAACCCATCTGATTTACCGAACCCGCGCGATAAGGATCGATCAATGTGGCCGACTCGGTGACCTTCACCGATTCGGAGACAGAGGCCAGCTTCAGCCGAATCGTGCGATCCAATGGAAGCGCGGAACGAATCTCAACCGACTCGGAAACCGGAGCAAAACCATGTAACTGGATCTGGATCTGATAGATTCCGTATGGCAAGCGCTTGGCGTCCAGGTTGCCTTGATCGTCAGTAGTAAATGTATGGTGATACTCGTTGCCCTGGCTTATGAGTTCAACCGCGCTCTTTAGCCCCAATCCGGAGGGGTCGGTAATTGTCAGCCGCAGTTCCCCGGTGGTGCTTTGCGAAAACATAGGAAGAGCCCACAGAAGTACCGCAATCATCAACGTCTTTTTCATTATGCTTGGTCGTCTAAAAACAAAATTGGCTTCAGGGTTTAAGAAAGTATACCCCGTGCAGACATTCGTCCCGGCTGCACGGGGTACGTCTTTTGAACCGGTCTAGCTGTTTTCAGCGCGGTCGCGTGGTGCGGTTCCGACCGCGATCAGTAAATCATCTTCAAGCCGAACTGAATCTGCCGCGACGGCGTGGCCGTAGCGGAGATCTGTCCTGCCGTGGGACTAATCGCCGCGCCAGAAAATACAGTCAGGTTGGGCGTGTTGAAATTTGTGTGATTCAGCATGTTGAAGCATTCCGCTCTAAACTGCATGGCAACCTTCTCGGTAAGCTTGGTGTCCTTGAACAAAGAGACATCCATACCCACCAGGCCTGGACCACGCAGAGTTCCTCTGCCCAGGTTTCCAAAGGTTCCCGCAGCCGGCAACACATATGCGTTCGGATTGAACCATTGAGTCGGACTGCCCTCGATGACCGAACCACTGAAGCTGGGGCTCACCGACGGACGGTCGGGATTTCTCGTGTCTCCGTCGCCGGAGCGATTCGACCCGTCCTGCGGCGTTAGCGGGAAGCCACTCGCCAGCGTGGTAATCGTATTCAAAGTCCAGCCGCTGACCAGTTTGTCTCCCGCCCCGTGGACATTGGCGAGCCAATACCGCCCGCGCCCAAAGGGCAGTTCGTAACTACCCATCAAGTGCACCTGTTGAGCTACATTCAGCGCCGATGGTCCCCAGTCTTTGCGCAAGTCAAATCGATCCAGGACCATCTGAGCCTCATTGTTCGCCTGAGCCCCGGTCGGTGCCGAGTTTATGTCCAGACTCTTCGACCATGTATAGTTTGCCCGGAATTGCAGGCCTCGGGTGAAGCGTTTGGTAACGTCCAACTGCAGGGCGTTGTAGCTGCTGGTTCCGCGCGTATACCAGAAGAATCCGGCCCCCAGTTCAGGATTAGGACGGGTGCCCACGGGAATGTAAGTGGCGCCCACGGGTACCGCACTCTGCGCCGTCACCGCCGCCGGTATGCCACTGCTAGCTACGCCGCCGGCAGTACAGGTCGGAGTGGTACTGCAGATCTGCGGCGGAATGGTGTTGGGATCTTCGCTGATAACCTGATGGTAGCCAAACGATCCGACATAACCAATGCGAAGCGACGTGGTGCGGGTGAGTTGTTGCTCGATG
Organism: uncultured Acidobacteriota bacterium; assembly: GCA_963838135.1. GTDB lineage: Bacteria > Acidobacteriota > Terriglobia > Terriglobales > Acidobacteriaceae > TOLSYN. The sequence goes on from CAWIPV010000001.1 coordinate 1,606,865, forward strand.
GCTAAGTTCCATTTCTCTACCGTAGGAGTCTTCGCGTTCGCCTGCACTCCCTGGGGAGCATATTTAATGCAGGGCGGAGTCGTGGGAGCAGCACCCAGTATGCACTGGGCGGCTATCGGTTCGGTCAAATCGACGCCGGTGATCGTCGCCAAATTACCCGTATAGGAAATGGATCCATTGTAAGGAGCAACCGAGTTGAGTTGAAATGCGAGGGCGTCTAACAACGAGTAATACATTCCGAAGCCCGCATGGACTACGGTGTTACCGTGTCCGAACAGATCCCACGCAACTGCCACCCTGGGGCCGAAGAGCCACTTGGCGTTGTTTTGAGTGAAGACCGAACTGCCGACCGCCGGGGTAGTCTGAAGAATGCCGGTGCTAGGATCGGGAAGATAATTCGACGCCCTTCCCGCCTCCTCGTTCCAGCCAGTGTCAAACTCATGGCGAAGACCTACCTCAACCGTGAGGTTGTGACGCAGTTTGATCGCGTCTTCCACATACCACGCGCCGATCAGGCTTCGCCAACCCAACTCTGTAGCCTTGCGCACGACTTGAAAGCTGCTTACCGTCCCGGCCTCGAACGTCGCCAAACTGGCGAAGCTGGCCTGGCCCAACTGCCGCGAAGCCGTGTCTTCATTATCCTGAAGCCGCTGGAACGACACTCCCACGCTGATCTGGTGAATTCCCTTGCTGATCTGCAGATTGTCCGCGTAGGTAAACAGATTTCTGCGGTTCCTGACATTCGAGGCATTGTTCGGTCCCGCCGAGGTGATCACACCGGAGCCCGTGGTAGTAAGACCGCCTCCAACAACAATTCCACCTGGGCCGAGTCCCGGCACAAATGCAAGGTCCGCAGGAAACGAGACATAGGGCGCGGAATCATTCGCGAAAGCGGCGCGCGAGAAGCCGACCGTAAACATATTGACGATCCGCGGCGAGAAAATATGTGTCTCCTGCACGCTGAGCACTTGGCTGCCTACCGCCAGCGCCGACGCGAACAGCGGGTCCGCTTGCGGGATCAGCGAATTACCATCATCGATGGTGTAAGCTGCCGAAAGCGTGTCACGACGGCCGAGGTTGTAGTCCAGTTTGAGAGTACCGAAATCCTCATTGATGGACTGCTTGGGATTTCTGAAAACCTTTTCTGTTCCGCCGCCCAGATCCACGTCTCCCGGGCCGGGAGTCGGCCACAGAGCCAAATACTTCTGCATCGCTGGAGAGGTGGCCGCTATGGTCGCGGCGTCGGGGACAAAGCTGACGCTAGTTACGGACAATCTCTGCCGGAATCCTTCGTAATTGCCGAACAGGAAGAGTTTATCTTTCTTGATCGGCCCTCCCATCGCGGCCCCGAACTGGTTCTGCTTGAACGGCTGGGTCGAACCCTGATCAAAATAGTTGCGGGTATCCAGAACGTTGTTGCGGAGGAACTCATACACGGTCCCATGCAGCGCATTGCTGCCCGATTGGGTCACCACGTCGACCTGCGCTCCTGAGCGCTTTCCGTATTCCGCCCCATAAGTACCCGTCAGGAGATTGAACTCGCGGACAGCATCAATCCCAAGCAAATATCCACTCACTCCGCCTGGGGTCACCGCCAGTTGGCTCGATCCCGTGTACTCCACTCCATTGAGCAGCGTTTCGTTATCACCTGGCTTTTGCCCGTCCACGGAGAAGGCATTGCCATTGCTCGTCGTGGTGTTGGGACTTCTCATCGAAGTGAAGTTGGTGGCACCGGGATTGAGGGTAATCAGGTCATCAAAGCTGCGGCCGTTCAGCGGCAGGTCTTTTACCTCGCGCTCACCAACCAACCCGGTGACGGGAGCGGTCGTGACATTGACTACCGGAGCCTGCGCCGTGACCGTAACCTGCTCTACTGCCTGGCTCACCACGAGGCGAATATTTTCCACCCGTTCCTCGCCGACAGATAGTCTGATCCCTGTCCATACTGCGGTCCCGAAACCGCTGTTCTCCACCTTCAGTTCGTGGAGTCCGACTTCCAGTGAGAGCACCCGGTAGCTCCCGAGTGAATCGGTCGTTACCTCCCGCTTCGCTCCGGTCTCCATATTCGTGACCGTCACTTTAGCGCCACTTACCGCGGCCCCCGAAGTATCTTCCACTCTCCCGGAAATAGCAGCCGTCACTTGAGACCACCCCTTTTCCGGAGAGGCCAGCAGCACCGAAACCACGAGAATGAGACTGTACAACCAGACCTGCCGCCCACTACCACCCATTCTTCTTCCTGTTCCTTTCATCGTTGTCCCGCGTTGGAGTTAACTGCTTCCCTACATACTGAAAGGAGTGAGGAACCTGCGCCCTCACCCCTTTCATCGCGATGCTCTCCGGCCATTATTTGACCCCCACCATTTTGCCGTTCGCGTCACGTTGAATGCGTTCATCCGACGCATACTTGGTATCCGTAAAGCTACCAGAGACGCAGCGGAAGCTGGTGAATCTGCGCGTACCCTCGGGCGTATCGCGGGCGCGATTCGAAACGCGGACCGTATTTGCCTTGGCCATCCAGGACCCCCCGCGCAGAATTACCTGCCCGGAGTAAGGTCCAGGAAGATCGGTTGTCCACTGCCACATGTTGCCTAACATGTCATAGAGATTAAACGCGTTCGGCTTTTTCTGTGCCACTGGGTGCGAATGGCCGAAGCTGTTGTCCTTGTACCAGGCAATCGAATCCAGATCGTCCGAGTAACGCGGGCCCGTGGTGTTGGCCCTCGCCGCATACTCCCACTCGGCCTCGTTAGGCAGCCGCATCCCCACCGCGACGCAGTACCCGTACGCGTCAATATAATCGACCTTCTCGACCGGAAACTCGTCCCCGTGTTTGTAGAAGCTGGGATTCTCTCCCGTGACGCGCTTGTAGGCGCCCTGCGTCACCAGGGTCTGTCCCATCCAGTAGCCATGATCAATGGTGATCTCGCGCGGCTGTTTCTCGTCAGGGTCGCAATTCGTATCGTCCGGTGAGCAGCCCATCATGAATTTTCCCGCCGGAATCCAGACGTAGGTCAGGCCATCATTGGGATTCACCGTCGTGGTTCCCGCAGGCGTATTGGGATCGGCTGGCAGCATAAGCGCAGCGGCCGTGAGCTCCGGCTTGTCGCGATTGGTCTGATTGTCCCCAAACGGTGATTCCGATTCCGAATCATCCGATGTCGCCTGATGTCCCTGCGTGGATTGTGATTGAACCTGAGCCTCGGGCGCAGCCTGGGCCATCAAGGACATGACCGGGAGTGTGAACACCACCCCGGCCAGAATTGAGAGTAATAACGGTCGTTTCACGTAGATACCTACTTTTCAGACTGAGAGGAGTGAAAAGCTTTCGCTTCCCACTCCTCTCTCCGCATCAGAGTGCGGCAGTGCTGCCTTGTATCCCGGAGAACCGGGTACTAGCTACTACTTACCCTTGAGGGCGTAGACCCAAACCACACCACCCTGCGGGGTATTCTTGTTGAACTTATCCTTGATTTCGCCGGTCCAGATCGGAATTGCACCGCCGAAGCCAGAGACAGTAGCAACATACTGAACTCCGTCAATCTCATACGTGATCGGCGCGCCGACCTGGCCTGAGTTGGTCTTGAACTGCCAGAGCCGCTTACCGGTCTTCATGTCCAGAGCGAAAGAGTCACGGGTGTCGGTGCCGCCGCCGAACAGAACGCCGCCAGCAGTGGCGACCAGTCCGGACCAGTTGGCATCGGTCATGTCGTGCTCCCACCTCGTCTTGCCATTGGTCACGTCGATGGCCTTGATGAAGCCGCCGCCACCCTCGTGGCCGGGCATAACGTGCATGTGGAACTCGGCATACACGTAGGCCTTGTACGGGGCCCAAGGCTGAATCGGAGTGCCCTTGATGGTCTCGCACCAGTAGTTGCCCGAGATGAAGGCGGTCTTGGTGGCCGCATCATACGACGGCACCAGGTAGTTGGTTCCGCCCAGGAACGACGGGCAGACATCGACCAAGTTCGGCGTGGTCGAATCCTTCGCGGGGTCATAGAGCGGATGCATCTTCTCGTCGAGGTTTCCCTTTGTCCACGTAATGCCATCCATGAAGGGCTTCACGTAGATCGCCGGGACATTCTCCCAGTCCTTGCCGCCGTAGGGACCAAAGTGCTTCGGGTCACGGTCGATGACATAGGTAAAGCCGTCCTTGTGGGTTTCGAAGGTGGCATGTACTTCTTTGCCGTCCTTCATGAAGTCCACCGCGAACGGCTGCGAGATGTTGTCATAGTCCCACATGTCGTGGATAACCGTCTGGTACATACCTAGGATGTGGCCATCTTTACCATCGAATGCGATGAGCGAGCTCGAACCGGCATTGGCGCCCGGACGAACATAGGCCGCCCAGGGTCCGGGGTTGCCGGTGGGCTGCCAGAAGATGTCGTTCTTCGCGTCATAGTAGCCGTTGGTCCAGGTGGTGCCGCCGGAGTGCTTCCAGGTGTCTTTATCGGCGACATCCGCGCTGGCGCCCCAGGTGTCGTTGCCGGGCTCACCCGGAGCAGGAATGGTGAAGGTCTTCCAGGCGAGCTTGCCATCTTCGGCGTTGTAGGCGGCCAGGAAGCCGCGGGCGCCGAATTCGCCACCGGTCATACCGGTGATGATGTTGCCGTGGACCACCACCGGAGCGTTGGTGATGGTAGTGCCTTCCGCGTAATCGGTAACCTTGGTGTCCCACGCGACTTTACCGGTCTTCGCGTTCAGCGCGACCAAGTGAGCGTCGATGGTGCCATAGATGAAGTTGTCACCATAGAGCACGCCGCCCTTGTTGACGACGTCGCAGCAGACAACCGAAAGGGCCTTGTCTGGAATGTCGCGGTCATAACGCCACAGGAACTTTCCGCTGCGGGCGTCCAGAGCAAAGACGACGTCGTACGAAGCAACGATGAAAAGGATTCCGTCGTGCTCCACCGGAACTACTTCGTGGCCTTTGGTCAAGCCGGTCGAGAAGGACCAGATCGGTTCCAGGTTCTTCGCGTTGGCCGGGGTGATCTGCTTCAGCGGGCTGAATCCCGCACCGTCGTTCGTACGGCGGTACTGCAGCCATTCCGAAGCGGGCGGATTGTTATACATCTCCGCGGTTACGGGTCTATACGGCCGGTCCGACGCGTCCTTAAGCTCCTGTCCAAAGACAGGAACCGCTGCAACTGTCAAAAGGACCAAGCTTGAAGCTACTGCAGTTAGCAAACCCCTCTTCATGCGCATACTCCTCCTCAAGTGTTCGCGATACATGTTAGTTCTAGATTTAACCTCTATTGGCGCCGACGTATCCAACGAATACGTCCGTCGCGACCAGTTGGCCGTTGACTACTTTAAAAGGAAGAATCGGGAGGGGTCCGCGAAACCGCCCCGCTCGTATTATTCCTTCTTACCTCATCGCAGGGGATCGAAAGCTGCTTCGTTACATGGGCGGAGCAACACTTTGTTGCCCTCAGGGAACAGTTTGCCAGTATACACCCAAGATGGAGGCACACTGCACACTGCCGAATGAGCCAGAGCACCGAAACCTTCTTCGGAGTCGCCCGCCAGAACAGAACGCGCCCTCACCCCAACCAAAGTACAAGTGGGCTTAAGCAGATCACGTTTGGCCTGACAGAAACTCAGCTTCGAACCCATGAAACTTCCTGCCTCCTGACAAAGTCCAGCACGGTCGCTGGCCCAACAACTATCCAGCGGTTGTTGGATCAATGATCGTTCGCACCCGTGAGATCCGATTTGCAGGAAAACCACCGCGTTTTGCGTGCTCACGAACCAACTCCTCGTTCGCCGCTATGTAGACGCAGTAGATCTTATCGTCAGTGACGTAGCTCTCGACCCACTGGATCTGTGAGCCCATCTCCTTCAGGACACTGCAAGACGTCTGTGAAATGGCCTGTAGTTTTTCTGCCGAAAAGCTGCCTGCTCCGGGGATGTCGCGCTCGATTACAAATTTATGCAATCCCGTCCTCGGTGCCTGCTGTGACGGTGTTGCTCCATCTGCTGCGGTTGCTCCACTTGCGGCAAAGGCGCTTAGACTTCCTCCAATCGACACCAGTGCCGTCGCCCCAACCAACGTGCATGTGGACTTAAGTAGCTCGCGTCTTTCTTTGTTGAAGTCCGACTTCATGGCCGCCAACGCCTCCGTGAATTTAATTTCTGCTTCGCATACAACGCATTACGAGACAAGCATCGTTGCGGCGCAGCAGAACCGCACTGAGTACAAACGCCGGGTCCTGAGCAGTCCGGCGAACGCCGGACTGCTCAGTAAACTACCCTGCAGTTGTTGGATCAATAATTGTTCGTACCTGTGAGATCCGATTCGCAGGAAAGCCACCGCGCTTTGCGTGTTCGCGAACCAATTCCTCATTCGCCGCAATATAAACGCAGTAGATCTTATCGTCGGTAACGTAGCTCTCGACCCACTGGATCTGTGAGCCAAGCTCCTTCAGGACGCTGCAAGACTTCTGTGAAATGCCCTGTAGTTTCTCCGCCGATAAGCTTCCCGCTCCAGGGATGTCGCGCTCAATCACAAATTTGTGCATTTCCATCCTCCTTTCGAATTCACAGCGCGAACTGGTACCGCAGCAAGCGACTAGAAGAACGCGATGGTACCCAGTGCTACTGCATCCGACGTCAGAGTTGCGCCGGTCTGGTCCTCTGATCTGGTGTGAGTGTATTCGCCGACCAGATTGACCCAGTGCGTCAGCGCGTAGCGGTACTGGCCTACCCACGACCCATTCATTCTCACGATGCCGGCCAATGCCGCGCGGTCTGCAGCGTTATTCGCGCTCAGAACGCTCTGGCCGTAGCTCACGCCAAGCGTGTTCTTCTTGATGGTGTAGGTTCCCTGGACGTAATAGCCCTGGGAGGGACGCGTCTCGGTCCCTGGGTGGATAGCATTGCCAAGGTCGGAGCCGACAAGCATGAGACCCGTGATGCCGATACCCGTACCGTTGTAACCGTAAGCTACGAGGCTAGCTCCACCGCCGCTGAGTTTCAGGCCGTAATCCACGCCGCTGGCACGAACGCTTTGCCCCGCCTTCAAAGAACCGGCGCCGCCGTTGTTCGCTTCCATGCTCTGCGTGAGGAAGTTGACCCAGAAATTGGCCTTTGTCTTGCCTTTTCCGGGGGTCTTGTAGGTGACTTTACCCTGGAATTGCGGCTGGCCATGGCCATTGAGGCTCGGAGCGGCAAGGTCGTCCAGAGGCTGGATGATTGCGAATCCAGCCTGCAGTCCGCCAGCGCTCGGCGACATGTAGCTGATCTGCGGGAGGAAGTCGGTGTAGATATAGCCAACACCAATGCGGCCCAAGGTGACGCTGCCGGGCGCGGTGTTGCCGTTCGGCGTACCAGCACCCAGAATGGTGAAGTCATTCAGGATGGCTTCCTGGCCGAAGTAGCCGAGGTCGCGGCCAATTTTGACAGTTCCCAAATGGTGGCGACCAAAGGTTACGAATTGCTGACGGAAGTCGATGCCTGCAGTGCCGAGGGCGTTCGGGGCGCCGTTTCCGCCAACGTTGACCGAAACTCTGGAGTTGAATGCAGTGCTGGGTGCGATGCTCTGGATTTCAGGCCAGATGCCGAAGAACACCGCAGTGTCCCAGCCATATTCCCGGGTCGAGATCTTGAAAGACAAGTCGCCCGGCAGCAGACCGTTGCGGATCGAAGAGCTGGGCTGATCGTTGGAACTGGCCGAGCACAGTACGCAGGAAGGAGCCGCCACCGCGGTAGGAGCGATGGTGTTATCGGCGCGATCGTGAACGTAGAAGCCATTGATTTCACCTGAAATGGCTACGTCGAATTGTCCGACATGGAACGCAACTCCGCTGTCCGCGGCAGTCACGGCATTCGAGACTTGGACAGGCGCGGTGGTCTGCGCGCAGAGGAGACAGGAGAGACAGAAAACGAGGCAGACTACTACCGCAAAGCAGCGGCTGGTTCTTGGCATTACGAGACTCCCATTCAGTTTGGAATTATTTGGTACTAACAAGTTTGCCAGCGGGTACAGAAACAAGTCAGTGGTGCGATGACTTATCTTCTCATCCACGGTTTTTACGCTTATTTCGTAACCACGAGAAACTTGCCACGCGGATACACGGATCGATCCTGCTGATTACTTGCAACTGTACGGATGGAAACCTCCCATCCTCCCCCTTGATGTGGACATACGGAACAACAGCAATCCGACTTCCAAAGTACATTCTCTTGGGATCTCCCATCGCTTATTAAATCGCCAGGGCGGTAGATGTTCAGCAAGTAAGTGGTATCCACGAGTGCCGAACATACTCTCCTATCCCTGAACCTACGTCTGTGACATTCGTCACAGACAGCATTCAAACACGATCATCGCTGCCATCATTCGGTCAGCAGGCACGCGTGCGTCGCTCGTTCATCGCAAGTGTATCCCGCATCCATCGATGAAAATTGAAAAGGAGAGCATCGTTAAATGCAAAGCGCTCTAAACAGAAAAGTAGAACGCCATCAGGGGTTGGGCGCTCCCATGCACAAGAGTGATGGGAGCGGTAATCACGACGTTATGGAATCACGGACTCGACAGCCTTGCTGTTTTGCAGCCATTCGGTCTGCACGCTCGGCGGCCGTACCAGCGTCTGCATCACTACACAGTACTGCTCGGTCTTCTCGCGCAATCCGCGCAACTGATCCACAGTGGCCTCAGGTGCTACAACGTCGAAACTAACATGGATACGTTCAAAACCGACCGGAACCTCTTTCGATATCCCCAACGTACCGCGAAGGTCAAGCTCCGCCTGCACAGTGACCTGGATGCGTTCGGTTCGGATTCCCATAGCGGAAGCAACCATCTGGCAGGTGATCTGCGCGCAAGCCGCCAATGCCCCGAGCAGAAGGTCACCGGAACAGGCGCTGGTACCAGCGCCTCCAACACCAGCGTGGGCTTCGGCGCGATAAATTGCGCGCCCAATGTCTATGGAGCAGGCAATCGGGCTCTCCGCCTGATTGCTTTTCGCCGTCACCGTAACCCGCGAGGTCTTCGCATCGATGCGGTATTGTTCCTTTAATGATTTTTGAAGCGTTTTAAGATCCATCCCCATCCCCACGCAATTCACTCGGTGAAACAGCCTTCGTCCGAACTGTCCAATATACACCGCATCCGTCCCCGCGCGGGGCTTACACTGCGTTCGGCATCTGTCAAAATCGTTGCCTAACAGCAAACATTTTATTTGCATCACCTGAATTTTGCCCGAGTGCCAGGAGGAAAATCGCTTACGCGTTCCAAAAACGAACAGACACACTGCTCCAAGACGGAACAGTGTTTAATTATGGAACCATTCCTCTTATGGAAACTATGGCTATGGAACTCTTGCTTGGAGCGGTCACTCCACGCCACGGCGACTGGCTGTTTCCTTTTTTTCCACGCCTGCCGGCGCGCACGCGCAGAATACTGTCTGCCGGTCAAGGAGAGGTATAATCAACCTCGATAGCGTTGGGATCGGGTGATTACCGCCCGGAGGGCTTACACCGGCTTTGCCGGAGAGTGCGCTTCGGGGGGAGGAAAGTCCGAACTCCACAGAGCGGTGTGCCGGATAACGTCCGGGAGCGATGGCTTCAAGGCCGTCCGACGGAAAGTGCCACAGAGAAGATACCGCCTCGCAAGAGGTAAGGGTGAAAAGGTGCGGTAAGAGCGCACCGGGCGTTCAGTAATGAACGTTGCATGGCAAACCCCACACGGAGCAAGACCAAATAGGGACGGATGGATTGCTGGGCGTTCGCGCACGGTGATCCCGCGAGTCGGCTCGGTTCGCCAAACGTCCGGGTAGGTCGCTTGAGCTGCGTGGTAACGCGCCGCCTAGACGAATGATCACCACGGCAGCAATGCCGTACAAAATTCGGCTTACAGATCCCAACGCTTTCTTATTTTGATCGTATAGATGGGGAGTGCGGGAACCCACCCCGGAATCTCGCACTAGCTTGCATGTTGAGGACAAGACCGGGAAGTCGTTCTCAACATGAGCGGCAAAAAAACATCAGAGCTGACGAACCAAATCATGGTTTGAAATGGCAGGCAAAGCGGCGACCAGAAATAGTCCCTGCGCCGGCCGGTTGCCATTTCTCGTGTGCTGGCCCAATCGGACCAGCGGAACGGTACTTTTCAAAGCTTAGAAGAACAGGGTTGACACGGAATTCGGCGCCAACGGCGGTTGTGTGTTGCTTAATCGCCGAACTCACTCAACTATCCCGATTAGTGCAGCATAACGCTAACCAGCGAACTGTTTATTTGCATCCCGCTACCGTTGTAGTTGATGAAGCCGAGATCGCGAAACCGATTGAGGAAGAAGCTTACGCGCGAGCGGGTGGTTCCTATCATTTCGGCCAGAGTCTCTTGACTGATTTTAGCGATGGACGGAATGGGCTTCGAATCCTGGCCGAAGTTTGCCATCATCAGCAATAATCTGGCAAGTCGCTTTTCGCTGGAATTGAACAGATGATCCAACAGATCAGCTTCCATGCGAATGTTGCGGGAGAGCATGTGTGTCAGGAATTGCCCGGAGAACTCCGGCTCACGGTGAAGTAGGCCCAGCATGACCGTCTTTTCGATCCGAACGATGGTGCTAGATTCAAGCGCGCTCGCAGTAGAAATGCGAAGCAGCTGGCCGGCCAGGGCGCCTTCACCGAAAAAGCTTTTCTCCGGAAGATAGGCGATCACTGCTTCCTTACCGCTCGTCGATACAACGGTGAGCTTCACCTTGCCACTCTGGATATAGAAAACTGCATCGGCCGAATCGCCTTGCGAAAAGATGGAGTCATCGGTCAAGCATTCGCGTGTCGATTTCCCTGCCAAAATCTTGGTCAGAAGAATCTGTGGGTCGAAAGGGAGCATCGTCCCAGGCAAAGTGCTATTTTTCGACTTGGTCACCGATTTATGATTCGCAGCCGAAGGCGATGGAAAGGATAGGGCGACGGGAAGCTTGGGTGCCGTACTCGTCATAGTCGCGAAAGCAGTAGCCATTTATCGATACCTTTCAATTTTGCAGAGTGTGGCAACCGCTGCAAAGTGTCTATAGCCAAGATACGGGACGGGGAAAAGAACGGAACCAGCGAAAACTGTTCTTGCTGTAGGCATTGTCGCTGGAACTCCGTAGGGCTTTTCCTACGCCGAAACATTGATCGTCGGGGGTTATGGCGTAGTGGGAAAGACGCAGCTTACCGCACAAGATCAAGCCAAAAGGCCTTGTCTGCGGGTTCATCGAAGTCTGTAACTAGAGTGTGTTCCAGGTGGTCAGTTGGGCAAGGCCCCGCCGCCCAGTATTTTCCTAATGGCGGGCGCGAGTTCCTCTGAAGCACTGTTCTTGTTGACATAGGCGGACGCTCCGGCCCGCAGACAGCGCGACGCATACTGGTTCTCAGGTTGAACACTCACCATGATCACAGGGAGCTGCGGGTATTTATGCTTTACATCCTGCAGCACGTCAAGCCCACTGCGTCCAGGCATATTGATATCGAGCAGCAGGACGCCATATTGAGATCTGGCCAGTTGGATCAGCACCTCATCGCCATTCGCGGCTTCGGAAAATTGTGCGCCTGCAAAGGCATCGGCCACAATCTCTCTCAGGCCCCGGCGCACGTTCGCGTGATCATCTGCAATCAGGACATACATCGTTGTATCTGCTTCCTGGGCCGCAAATTCAGCCTGAAACAACGTTACCGAAGGCGGGAAAGGATTGAAACCAGCAAAAACCGTAATTTCTGTAAGGTTTCGTAAGCTAGCTCTGTAGGGTTATTCCTACAGCGACGGGCCGATCTTTTAGTCGATCAAGTTGTTCGTCATGGCGTAGCGGGTAAGTTCGGCGTTACTCTTCATCTGCATTTTTTCCATGATGCGCGCTCGATAGCTACTTATCGTTTTTACGCTGACATGAAGGTTTTCGCCGATTTCTGTCAAGGGGACGCCGGAGGCAATCATTCTCATGACTTCGTGTTCCCGGTCCGAAAGCAACTCATGCAAGGGCTTGTCGACGGCTTCGTTTAAATTGGCGGCCAGTTTCTCTGCGAGGCTTGCACTAACGTAGCGACCGCCGCTCAGTATCTTCTTTGCCGCTAGCGCCAGTTCCTCGGGGGCGCTCTCTTTGTTAATATAGGCGGCTGCGCCAGCCCGCAAGCAGCGCACCGCGTACTGGTCCTCCGGTTGGCAACTCAGGATGATCACCGGTAACCGCGGGTAGGTGTGCTTTACATCCCGCAGCACGTCGATCCCACTGCGTCCGGGCATACTGATGTCGAGCACCAGCATGGAGGTTTGGGACTTGCCAAGATGGCTAAGCACCTCATCCCCATTGCCGACTTCGGCAAAGTCCGCGTCAGGAAGAGCATCAGCCAGGATCTCTCTGAGGCCACGGCGTACGACGGCATGGTCATCGGCTATCAGAATGTGCATGTTTGCTCCCTCTCGGCGCCTGGAGTGTCTACCGGAACGCGAACTGTGACCGTTGTGCCATTGCCGGGTGAACTGGAGATTTGTACTTCACCGCCGCAGAACTGCGCTCGTTCTTTCATGCCCAGGAGTCCCAAAGATCCAAGCGAGTTTGACAAGTCGGATTCACAGAAGCCTATTCCGTCGTCCTCTACAACCAAAAGAATGTTCTCCGCTTCCTGGCACAAGGAAACGTGCACCGACTTTGCCTGCGCGTGTCGGATCACGTTGGTCAGACACTCCTGAAAAATTCGGAACGCAGCGGTGGCTCGATCACCATCCAGGTGCAAATCGACAGGAGGGACAGAGACCTGGCAGCTAACACCATTGCGCGAAGCGAACTCGCCGGCCTGCCATTCAATAGCCGCCGCAAGGCCAAGGTCATCCAATACTCCCGGACGCAACCCGCTGCAAATAGTTCGTACCGATTTGACGCCATCGTTGATCGACTGAATCGATTCCGACAGTCGCGCGAGCACCTCGCCTTCTGACTCCGGCAGATGACGAGTCACCCAAGTCAAATCCATTTTGATCGCAGTCAGAATCTGTCCGATCTGATCATGCAGATCGCGAGCGACCCTCTTTCGATCCTCTTCACGCACCCACTGCAGTCGTTCAGCAAGGGCCCGCAGTTGTTCTTTTTGCAAGACGAGCGACTCTTCTCCCCGCTTACGTTCAGTGATGTCGCTATTGATCACCAAGACACGCGGCAGTTGATCGCGCTTGCCAAACTGCAATGCCCAGCGACTGGCGACCACGATACGCCTGCCGTCCTGAGCCGTCCCGATGAGATCTCCCTCCCAGTGTCCCACGCGCATGAGTTCCGCCGTGATCTCATCCAGCGGCTGCGGGAATTCGGTACGGAGCAGATCGTGCGATATTTTACCGGCGGCCTCGCTCTTGGAGTATCCCAACATCGCCTCCGCCCCGCGACTCCAAAAACGAATCGTCCCGTCCATCTCAATCACGAAGACGGAGTCCTGCGTGAGCTCGATTAGAGCGGCCTGCTCTGCAGTCGCTTCCTGCTCCCGACGCCTCTCCGCAACGTCGCGGAAAACCAGTACCACGCCGATGACTTTTCCTTCGCCTGCGAGGATTGGCGCGGCACTGTGCTCAACTGGAATTTCGCGGCCGTCTCTTGTTACCAGTGCCACGTTATTGGTCACTGTTAGAATCTGTCTCTCTTCGAGCACCCGGAGCACTTCATCGTCGGCGTCCATGCCGGTCCGCTCGTTGATAATTTTGAACACGTCCCGGAGCGGCTGATTTTGAGCCTCCTCCGATTGCCACCCGGTTAGAGTGGCGGCGACCGAGTTGAGGAATGTGACTCGGGCCTCGCTGTCAGTTGCTATAACCGCGTCGCCAATACTGCCCAGAGTAGCAGTCCATCGCTCTTCGCTCTGCAACAGCTTGGTGCCTAATCGTTCGACGTGGTATCGAGTGAACAGCGTGAGGAAAACCGAGAATCCCAAGCCAAGGCCAATGCAGCTTGTGACCATCACGATCCAACGCAGGTGAGCGCTTCGAATTCGCTGGACACGCAGTTCTGCTTCCACACCTTGAAACTCCGAGATCTGCTCTCGAAGCGTGTCCATTCCGCGTTTCCCTTGCAAGCTCTCGTAGAGAGCGCCGTCGGCTTTTCCAGCTCGGCGAAGGGCTATAGCTTTATCGGTGTACCCCACCCACTCCAAATATTCGGCACGGACGTCCCCCAGTCGCTGCTTCTGCAAAGGACTGTCATCCACCAACTGAGATAAGGTCTGATATTCGGAATCGAATCTCTTCGTTCCCTCCAGATAGGGCTGAAGGAGAGCTTCGTCGCTAGTTGCGAGGTATCCGCGCATGCTGGTCTCTACATCTACCAGCAACTTGAGCAGACGCGCGGACTGGTCGAGAACCTGATCGGTATGGTCAACCCACTGCAAAGATCTGTTCAAGTCGAAGGATTCCCAGAGGAGCAATCCGGCAAGGGCGGCCGTGAGCACCATGGGAATCACAATCACTCGGCGCAGCAACGATTTAAATCTCGAGTATTCCATCGGAACCGATCACTCCTCGGACGTGCGAAGCCCGCTGCAGTCCGTTTTGAGGCACAGGGACTCGCCTTAGGGATCTAGCACCGAGCAGTTTGCGATACTCGATTACCAGTGGGTTCCTTCTTCAGCATACGCCATTGTCATGTGGCACAACTCTCATCAGTGAGCTATGCACAAGCATCTCGATGAGGCAGAGTTCGCGAAAACGCTCCAGCGAGAAGCTAACGTCGGAACTGGTGGTGCCGCGGCAAGGATCATCTTTTCAATACGGATCACCTAAAAATTCCTTGGCTGATGTTTGAGAAAATTTGCCGCAGATTCAATACCTTCCAGTCCGTCTGAAATCCACTTATGCTCCGCGACTCCAGGACACTTCTACGTCCTGTCCTGAGGTTCTACTTGTCACGTCGCACACTGTTATTTGTCACCGCGAGGAGTTTGCATTGGTGCGATGCTGAGCGCGAATAACGTTCTCCGACCCAAGGAGGCGACAAGCCCATGTCTACGCCAAACACTGCGCTCCCGGAGCCAGTCGCGCCCGTTAACGCCCCGCCTGACACTTCCAAACGACTTCGAAAATGGATTGGACCACTGGCCCTGGGACTCATATTGCTTTTGATACCTGCGCCTTCTGGCCTGACGGTGACAGCCTGGCATTACTTCGCACTGTTTGCCGCTGTCATTGCCGCCCTGATCACCGAGCCGCTGCCAGGTGCGGCCATTGGCTTTATTGGGGTTACGCTCGCTGCGGGACTGTTATTGGTTGGGAAGACACCGGACGGAGCTATGAGATGGGCGCTCTCGGGGTTTTCTAACGATGCTGTGTGGCTAATTTTTGCTGCGAACATGTTTGCACTGGGATATGAAGCAACTGGGCTGGGGCGACGGATCGCGCTGCTACTGGTGAAGGCATTGGGTCGCCGGACCCTCGGCCTCGGCTACGCGATAGCGCTTTCGGATCTATTTCTCGCTCCAGTTATGCCGTCGAACACGGCGCGCAGTGGAGGCACGATCTATCCCATCGTGAAGAATATCCCGCCGCTCTATGGTTCGTTTCCCGACGATAACCCGCGAAAAATTGGCGGATACCTGATGTGGACCGGTTTCGCCACCACTTGCGTCACCAGTTCCATGTTTTTGACCGCGCTAGCGCCTAACCTGCTGGCAGTGGAAATTGCGCGCAAGGTTGCGCACGTTGACATCTCCTGGGGCATGTGGGTGTTGGGCTTTCTGCCGGTCGGGATTCTGTTATTCGCTGCGACGCCGCTGCTTGCCTATTTTCTTTATCCGCCAGAGATCAAGCGTGGCGACGAGGTTGCGCGCTGGGCTGGTGGCGAACTCAAAACCATGGGGCGCATCACCAGGAGCGAAGCGACCATGGGCCTGCTGGCCATGGCGGCGCTGGTGGGTTGGATCGCCGGCGGCCGCTGGATAAGCCCGGTCACCGTCGCTCTGGCCGTGATCTCGGTGATGCTGCTCGCCAAGGTAGTCACCTGGAACGACATCCTTTCCAATAAGCAAGCCTGGAGTGTCCTGGTCTGGTTTGCCACGTTGGTGGCCATGGCGGAGGGGCTCGGCACGGTTGGCTTTCTTGCCTGGTTCGGCTCCCGGGCAGCCACTTATATGACCCGCATCCCGCTCGTGCCGATGTTAATCGCCACCGTCGCCGTCTTCTTCATCATTCACTATCTGTTTGCCAGTATCACGGCGCAGGCCACCGCGCTACTGCCGGTTTTCCTGCTGGCTGTCCTGTCGGTGCCGGACGTTCCAGCCAAAGCTGTGACCCTGGTTCTGGTTTACTCGCTGGGTTTGATGGGCATACTTACTCCCTACGCCAGTGGACCTGCGCCAATCTGGTACAGCAGTGGCTATATCCCCACCAAGGACTTCTGGAGACTCGGTGCCGTCATGGGAGCGCTGTATCTAGCCGTGTTGCTGGCGGTCGGTTTGCCATTCGCAATCCACTTCCTGCACTAACGGCGCGTTGATTTTGGTGGCTGACGCATCAGGAGTCGAGTGTCGGTTACGGCGTGATAACGACGGTGTTGTGATGATGGTGGTGGTGATGTCTATGGTGCCTTCCGGCGAATGCTGGCATCGCTGCGCTCAGCAATAGAACACCGGTCAGTAGCGCGATCATTGTTTTCTTCACGGAATCCTCCAGCGAACGCCTTTGTCTGTTACCAGGCAAGCACGACGTTCGCAAGTTCAGTGTCCCATCACTCAATCTCACACGCTGAGCAATCCGATACAGTCGCGACAGGTTATCGATAGAATCATTGGCGCAATTCTGCAAAACCTCGCAGAGTCTGACCACATTTACCTTGAGAGGACAAAATGGTTCGTCAGTAAGGTACAAACCCCGAAACAGAACCATCCGGCAGCATTCCTCTGGGTTCAGTTCTAAGCAAGCTGCACTTACTCCTTCACTGCGATACCCAGGGTTTTCATCTTGCGATATAGATGGCTTCGTTCCAGCCCCAGCACCTCTGCGGTGCGGCTGACGTTGCCGTTGTTCTCGTCCAGCTTCTTCAGGATGTAGTCACGCTCGTAGGCGGCGCGGGCCTGGTGCAGGGTGGTAAAGTCTCCCAGCGAGCGTCTGCTTCCCTCGCGATACAGCACCGAGGGGAGATGCTTGCGCTCCAGCCGTTGCACCGTGGGATTCATAATCACGATCCGCTCGATTACGTTGCGCAACTCGCGCACGTTTCCCGGCCACGAGTAGCGCGTCAGAACCTCCAAGGCCTCGTCAGCAATCTCCTTGGTTCGGCGGCTGTACTGGCTGGAAAATTCTTTTAGAAAATGCCGCGCCAGCACCGGAATATCCTCTTTGCGCTCGCGCAGCGGAGGCACCACGAAGGGGACCACGTTCAGCCGGTAAAACAAATCCTCGCGGAAGTTGCCGCGCCCAATCTCTTCCTCCAGATCCTTGTTGGTCGCCGCAATCACCCGCACGTCCACCGTAACCGGCTCCTCCATCCCGACCGGAGCGAAACGGCCTTCGTCCAGCATCCGCAGCACCTTGGACTGCGTCTTCAAACTCATATCGCCGACTTCGTCAAGAAAGAGGGTTCCGCCATCGGCTTTGCGGAGTTTGCCTTCCTTCTCGCTTTCGGCCCCCGGAAACGCGCCCCGGCAGTAGCCAAACAATTCGCTCTCGATCAGGTCTTCGGGAATCGCCGCGCAGTTTATCTCCACGAAAATTTCGTCCTTGCGCAAGCTCTGGGCATGGATGGCGCGCGCCACCAGTTCCTTACCCGTACCGCTCTCGCCGTAGATGAGCACCCGTCCATTGGTCGGCGCCATCAGCCCAATCTGCTGGCGTAGCGCCTTCAACGGAATGCTGTTGCCCACGATCTCGGCGTGCGATACCTGGCGCTTCAACTCCTGGTTCTCCGAGCGCAGCCGCCGCGCCTCGGCCGCGTTCTTCACCACAATCAAGGTCTTGTCCAGCGACAGCGGCTTTTCCAGAAAGTCGTAGGCCCCAAGTTTGGTCGCCCGCACTGCGGTTTCCACCGTACCGTGCCCCGAGATCATCACCACCTCGGGACGGTCCTCCAGATCCTTCACCTCTTGCAGCACTGCCAGCCCGTCCATTTGCGGCAGCCAAATATCCAGCAGCACCACGTCAAAGTGCTGGTCGCGAAGCAGCACCAGCCCGCTCTCGCCGTCTCCGGCGCCAGTCACCCGATAGCCCTCGTCCTCAAGAATCCCAGCCAGCGATTCACGGATGCTGGGCTCGTCGTCCACTACCAGGATGTGGATCATCTTTGACCTTTCTTGTCAGGCATTTCCGCGCGTCTCGGCCGAGTGCGCCGGTCCCTGTTCGCCCGCGCCAGCCACCGGTAATTCGACCAGGAAGCGCGTGCCAACCGGATGATTCTCTTCGACCCGTACCGTGCCGCCGTGGTCTTCCAGGATTCGCGCCACAATGGCCAACCCCAGTCCCGTGCCTCGCGCCTTGGTTGAAAAGTACGGCAGGAAGAGTTTCTCTTTCGTCTCCGCCGTCACTCCCTCGCCCGTGTCGCTCACCTCGATCTCCACCGCGTCGCGCGTCTCCAGGAGGGTGGTGCTGATTCGAATCTCGCGCACCACCGAGTCCTTCAGGCTCTCTGCGGCGTTGTCCACGAGGTTGGCCACCACTCGCTTGATCGCCTCTGGATCGGCCATTACATGCGGCAGGTCTTCGGCCAGCGCCATCTGCACGTTCACTCCCCAGAGCCGTCCTTCGAACAGCGCCATCGCGGACAGAATAATCCGGTTCAGGTCCGCCGCCTGTGGCTGCGACTGCGGGAAACGTGCCAGGGTGGCAAACTCGTCCACCAGCCTGCGCACCGTCCCTACCGCTCCGCTGATGGTATCTGCGCAGCTCTCGATGATGGTCCACGACAGGCTCTCGCCGCGCATTCCTCGCTGGATGTGCCGCTTGATGCGCTCGGCCGAGAGCGCAATCGGGGTAAGCGGATTCTTGATCTCGTGCGCAACCCGGCGCGCAACCTCTCGCCACGCAGCCTGCTTCTGCGCCTTCAGCAGATCGCTCAGATCTTCAAAGACGATCACGTACCCCAGCCGCCGCTGTTGCGAGCCGGTCATCGCAGCCACCGTCACCCCCACCTCCAGCGCCGTTCCTCCGTTCGGAATCTCCATCTGCAAGCTGGTGGTGCCCATGCGGTCAGCCTTGCGAGTCAGCCGCCGTATGTCATCGGCCACCTCCGGTGCGCTACCGGCGGGGAATAGGTCGCTCAGCCGTAGCCCGGTCTGCGGCCCCGGCTGGCTTACACCCTGCGGCTGGAACATCCTGATCAGGGCCGCGTTCACCCGAGTCACCTGTCCTGCCGTGTCCATCGAAAGCACGCCCGAGGGAATACTCTCCAGGATCGTCTCCATCTGCAGCCTGCGCTCTTCCAGGCGGGCGTTGGCGTCTTGCAACTGGCTGCGATTGTTCTCCAACTCGGCCGCCATGCTATTGAATGAGCCCACCAGTTGTCCCAGTTCGTCGCCCGCGCTCACCTTCACCCGGTAGTCCAGCCTGCCCGCTGAAATCGCCTGCGTCCCCTCGGCCAGCGCCGTTACCGGACGCGTCACCAACTTGCTGAGCGCCAGTGCCGACCACGTCGTGCCAAACAGCACCAGTAGCGTGATCAGCAACAGCGCCTGCATGTAGGTTTGCCGGATCAGCTTATTGTTACGCCGCAGCTCCTGGTAGCGCCGTTCGCTCTGCTCCAGTTGGTTCAGCGCGCCGCTATATTTCTCCGGCAGTGGCAGCGCGACTGCCACATGGCCCAGTTCCCCTACGGCGGCTGTCCCCAGCATGTACTCGCGATCTTTGAGCTTGAATTGGAACGGCTTGCTCTGCACTGCCGCCAGGTTCGGAACCAGCGTGCGCAGAACGACCCATGGAAGCGGAGCGCCGTAGCTGGCCTCGAGCTGCCCCTGGTACAACGCCAACGCAAAGCCGCCTTGCAGCGTAGTTTCGTGCTCGCGCAACTCCACCACGAGTCCGCCGAACTTGCCGGTGCGAAAAGCTTTCACGGCCTCCGGATTGCTCGCAATGGCCCGCGCTTCGGCCAGCGCATTCTGTCCCGCGTAGCTGCTCAACAGGTCTGTCACCGCCGCGCTACGCCCGTGCACTTCCTCAATCGGCTGCGAGAACCACTTGTCGATTGAGCGGTTCATCAGACCATAGGCAAACAAGAACATGGCGATCACCGGCCCAAACGAGAGCATCAGCGCGCCCAGCACCATCTTGCTCCGGAAGTGCGATCCCGCCGTCCCCGCCTGCCGCTCCAAGTAAAGCTTTAGCAGCGTACGCAAGAGCACGAAAATCAGCGCCACCAGCGCCAGGAAAATCAGCGCCGACAACGCCATCAACACAAGCGTCTGCACCAGCGAATCCGGCTGCAGAAATTTCAGATTGAATGCCGCCAGCGAAAAGATCACGAAGGCCAGTAGCGCGATCCCCACGCCCAGGAAGACGAGGCGACGGCGGCGTGAACGGGTTGGAGCCGGTGTGTTCAATGCATTCCCACACCGATTCTAGTGCAGAAAAGACACAAAAATCCCGGCGATCGCAAATTGCACGCGCGATCCGAAAAGAGGGGCCGAAATCAAGATGTGCTACCCCGCTCTAAGTTCCATGCTGCGTGGCCGTGCCGCTTCCTCGCAGAAGGCCTGCACCGATTGCGCTGTGTGAACCTGTAGTCCGAGGTTGAAGCGCTTCAGATCGAGCACAAGGTTGCTGGTGTCCAGCGACAGTAGACGCTCTCTCACCATGTCAAAGACCACCCCGTTCAGGATCGCGGAATCCGTCATCACCATGCTGATCGTATAGCCAGCTGAGAATCGTTGTAAGCCATGCTCGCGGCTCGCCTCGATTGCGAGATTGGCTAATTCGTCGGGCTCCGGCGAATTCATCTGATTGGCAATCTCGATCACGATTCCTGCCAGGTAACCCACCCGCTGCTCATCGCTCATTGCAACTGAGCTCAAAACGGAATCTGACTTCATCCTCGCCAGCGCGTTCTCTCGAATCTCATGCATGGTCTGGCGAAGCAGCTTCGAGAGACGCATTGGCTGTACCGGGTTGCGCGGGCTGCGGTCGCGCAACCTATCCCGGATTAAGTCGACTAAATGTGCGGCCCTGGCAGGCTTAATGAGGTAGTCATCCACTTGCCCCCGGATCGCCGCCAGCGCGCTTTCAAAGGCCGGGAAGCCAGTGAGGATGATGTTGATGCAATCCGGCTGGGTACGCCGCATTGCGCTGACCACGGTGAAGCCGTCGCCGGCCTCCCCGATGTTGAGATCCGAGACCAGGATGTCGTAGGGATTGGTGGTAATTTCAGCGAGGGCTTGCGCAACCGTAGCCGCGACGCACACTTCAAATCCGTGCAACCTCAATATCTGTGGAACCGTAATCCGCAGGCTGTATTCATCATCTACGAATAGAACGCGATTGGTTGGCATCGCAGTCTCCTGTCGTTCCGACAAGCTACGGGCCGGACATTTGCAAGTAATAGGATGACGATTGCAGCCATGTGTAGTCGGAAAAAAATTAAAAACAGGCTAATTGTTCTGTTTTGAATTCCGATACGCCGATCGTCGATACTCGTTCCCCGGCGGTAACAGCAACCGCAGCGGACACATCTCGCACCTTGGCGTCCCCTTCACGCAATAATGTTTCGCCGTCTGCACCAGCAAGGCATGGAACTCGTTAAAGCGCCGCGAAAGTTCGCTACGCTCCATCGCGGAGGCCGTCGAAGGCAGATGCGCAACCGGCGCTCCGTCTTCTTCGCTCCGCCGATCCTCAGTGGGCGGCGCTTTCGCGATGCGAATTCCGGCATCGCGACCCGGATGCGGAGTCCCGCAGTCGCCGGCCAGCGCCCGCTCCACCCCCAGGCGAATCTCATCGTAGTCCGCATCCTCCTCCACCAGTTCATGGCGTTCAAAGATGCGGCGCGTGTAGCTGTCCACAACAAACACTTCGCAACTCGCCGCATAGAGCAGAATCGAGTCGGCCGTCTCCCGGCCAATCCCCGGCAGCCCCAGCAACTCCGTGCGCAAAGCCTCCGCCGGCTGCGCAAACATCTGTTCCAGCGACCCTCCATGGTTCGTATCCAGATGCGCGATGAAGCGCTTCAGCCGCGCCGCCTTCTGCCTGAAATATCCTGACGGCCGAACCAACTGCTCCAGCTCTTCCAGCGGAGTATTGCGAATTCCGGCAACCGACAGTACCCCCGCGCGGCGCAGATTCCCCATCGCCTTTTCCACATTCGTCCACGCTGTGTTCTGGGTCAGATACGCCCCCACCACAACCTCGAAAGCCGAACCGGCAGGCCACCAGTGCTGCGGCCCCAGCGCCGCCTCCATCGTGCGGAAGATTTCCCGGACCTTCGCCGCCTGTGCGCCTTTTGCCCTCATGGCTAGAGTGTAGCGAATCTCTCCTGGCTCCCGCTCTGACGACGTAGTCCCTTTGGTCATACCTCTCCCGCTTCCACCCGATTGACAATTAATGTCAAACTGCTACTCTGCAATTATTGCTCCGGTAAAACAGCTTGCACTCAAGTTGTCTCTGGCAAGTGGCTGGCTTTCCCGGAGGTGTGCAGAAATGTGGAAGGCGCATCTGTGCGACCGGGCCTAGCCTCGGCGGCACACGCCAATGAAACATTGAAGTGAGGATAGATGTCTACTCCACCGAAGGCTCAACTGGCGGCGTTTGACCCTGCAAACTATGCGATCGACCCAAAGATCGTCAAGCTGGTCGCGATCGAGATTGCGCGAAAGTACAAGGTTCTGGCGCTTGGGCGGGTGGGCGCCTCACTCCAGGTCGCCATGGTGGACCCGAACAACTATCGCGCTCGCGATGATCTGAAGTTCATCACCGGCTTTGACATTGAGCCCCTCAAGGGCGACGAAGCCGCTATCCTGGAAGCCATCGAATACGCCTACAACATCCCCGAACCGGGCTCATCCAACGACGGCGGGGAGGACATAAACCAGGCACTCGGAGCCTTTGCCGACGATTTTGACGCCGAAGACGACGAGGGAGACGGCGAGGAAGAATCTTCGCTCGCCGATTTAGAATCGGCTGCCGAAGAGCAGCCAATCGTCCGCTTGGTCAACGTGATCCTCGCCGAAGCCGTCAAGGCCGGAGCCAGCGACGTTCATCTCGAGCCCTACGAAAAGGAATACCGCGTCCGCCTTCGCGTGGACGGCATTCTCCAGGAGCTGATGAAGCCACCGCAAAAACTGCGCGACGCCATCATCTCCCGCATCAAGATCCTCGCCCGCCTCGATATCAGCGAGAAGCGTTTGCCGCAGGACGGCCGCATCATGATCCGCATGAGGATCAACGGACGTCGCCGCCAGCTCGATTGGCGCGTCAGCAGCCTGCCCACCCTCTGGGGCGAAAAAATCGTCATGCGCTTGCTCGACAAGGATAATCTCCGGCTCGACATGACCCAGCTCGGCTTTGAGCCCGAGTCGCTGGAGAAATTTCAGGCGGCGATCCTCAAGCCCTTCGGAATGGTGCTGGTCACCGGCCCTACCGGCTCGGGCAAAACCAACACCCTGTACTCGGCCATCTCCCTGCTCAACAAGCCGGACACCAACATCATGACCGCCGAAGACCCGGTCGAGTTTCAGTTGCAGGGCGTCAACCAGGTCCAGATGAAGGAGCAGATCGGCCTCAACTTCGCCGCCGCGCTGCGCTCCTTCCTCCGGCAGGATCCAAACATCATTCTGGTCGGCGAAATCCGTGACTTTGAAACCGCTGAAATCGCCATCAAGGCCGCACTCACCGGCCACCTTGTACTCAGCACGCTCCACACCAACGGCGCACCCGAAACCGTCTCCCGCCTTATGAACATGGGCATCGAGCCATTTCTGGTCGCAACCTCGGTCCATTTGATCGTGGCTCAGCGTCTGATCCGCCGCATCTGTACCAGTTGCATCCAGCCGGTCGAGGTTCCAGCCCAGGTGCTGCTCAAGGCTGGATTCACCCAGCAGGAGGCCCGCACCGTAAAAGTGATGAAGGGCCGCGGCTGCGAGAAGTGCAACAGTACCGGGTACAAAGGCCGTACCGCTCTGTACGAGGTCATGGAGATTGATGACACCGTCCGCGAATTGATCCTGGTCGGAGCCTCATCGCTCGAATTGAAGAAAAGGGCCGTCGAAAACGGCATGATTACCTTGCGCCGCAGCGGTCTCCGCAAGATCATACTCGGCCAGACAACCATGGAAGAAGTCCTGCGCGAGACGGTGAACTAAAGCGGACAGCAACTCCCTGTACGATTCGTTTTAAGGATGTGAGGAGATGGAATGGCGGTAACACTCAGCGATCTGTTGAAGAAACTGCTTGAACTAAACGGCAGCGACCTTCACATCACGACAAATTCACCGCCCCAGGTCCGCGTCCACGGCCACCTGCAACCGCTGGACATGCCCCCCTTGGGGCCGGCCGACACCAAGCAGTTGGCCTACTCGGTTATGGCCGATGCTCAGAAACATCGATTCGAAGAGGACTTCGAGCTCGACTTCTCCTTCGGGCTCAAAGGCCTGGCGCGTTTTCGCGCCAATATCTTCAACCAGCGCGGAGCCGTCGCCGCGGTCTTCCGCGTAATTCCGTTTGAGATCAAGAGCTTCGCCCAACTCAATCTTCCCCCAGTAGTCTCCAAGTTGTGCGACCGTCCGCGCGGTCTGATCCTGGTCACGGGTCCCACCGGCTCGGGTAAGTCCACCACCCTGGCGGCCATGCTGGATAAAATTAACAGCGAGCGCCACGAACACATCATCACCATCGAAGACCCCATCGAGTTCGTGCACCCGCACAAAAACTGCCTCGTCAACCAGCGTGAAATTCACCAGGACACCAAGAGCTTCGGCGGTGCCCTGCGTGCCGCTCTCCGCGAAGATCCCGACGTCGTGCTCATCGGCGAAATGCGCGATCTGGAAACCATCGAGTCCGCCCTGCGTATCGCAGAAACCGGCCACTTGACCTTCGGAACCCTGCACACCAATTCCGCCTCCTCCACTATCAATCGTGTCATTGACGTCTTCCCCGCCCATCAGCAATCGCAGATTCGTGCTCAACTATCGATTGTGCTGGAGGGTGTGCTCTGTCAGGCGCTGTTGCCCAAGGCAGGTGGTCAAGGCCGAGCCATGGCCCTGGAGATTCTGGTCCCCACTCCGGCGATTCGCAACCTGATCCGCGAAGACAAGATCCATCAGATTTACTCCTCCATGCAAACCGGCCAGGATAAGTACGGAATGCAGACTTTCAACCAGTCGTTGGCGGCGCTTTACTTGCAGAAGTCAATTACCATCGAGACGGCGCTGCTGCGCTCCTCCAACCCCGATGAACTTCAGGAAATGATTAACCGCGCGCTGAGCAACAGCAAGTCGTCCAGCAGTTTTGCCGCGCGCAAGTAAGAGTAGGCGAACGGAGAGGTCACAATGCCGGTTTTTACGTGGCAAGGAAGCAACGCATCAGGAGAAAAGGTACAGGGCGAACGCGCCGCCGAAAATAAACAGGTGCTCCGCGCCGCGCTGGCACGCGAGCGGATTCAGGCAAACATCATTAAAGAGAAGGGCGCCGGACGTAGCTTCAACCTGCAGTTCGGCGGCTCGGTCAAGGCCAAGGAGCAGGCTATTTTCTTCCGCCAGTTCTCGGTCATGATTGATGCCGGTCTTCCTCTGGTGCAGTGCCTGGAAATTCTCGCCAGCAACCAGGAAAACGCATTCTTCAAAAAGGCCTTGCTCGGCGTCCGAAGCTCTGTGGAGGGCGGCTCGTCGCTCGCCAATGCCATGCGCGCCTATCCCAAGATCTTCGATGATCTCACCACCAACATGATCGAGGCGGGCGAAACCGGCGGTATTCTGGATACCATCCTCCAGCGCATCTCCCAGTACGTTGAAAAAGCCGTCAAAATGAAGGCTGCCGTCAAGTCCGCCCTCGTCTATCCGATCTCCGTCATTGTCATTGCCTTGCTCGTGGTCGGCTGCCTGCTCAAGTTTGTTGTGCCTATCTTCGCCAATCTTTTTGTTGGCCTCGGGGTGGCTCTGCCCGCATCCACGCAGTTTGTAATCAACCTCTCGTCTTTCGTCAGCAACTTCTGGTGGCTCATCTTTCTTGTCATAGGAGGCGCCGTCGTCGGCCTCAAGTACATCCGAAAGACACCACAGGGACTGTACTATACCGACAAGTTCCTGCTCGCTCTACCCATCTTCGGACCGGTTCTGCGCAAGATCGCCGTCGCCCGCTTCACCCGCACCCTGGGAACCCTGATCTCCTCTGGCGTACCCATTCTCGACGGCCTCTCGATCACCGCCCGCACCGCCGGCAATGCCGTTCTTGAGCGCGCCCTCATGGGGGTCCGCAAGTCCATCGAGGAGGGCCGCACTATCGTCGATCCTCTGCGCGAATGCGGCGTTTTTCCAAACATGGTGACCCAGATGATCGGTGTCGGCGAAGCCACTGGCGCAATGGACAGCATGCTCCAGAAGATCGCCGACTTCTACGAAGATGAAGTCGACGCCGCCAGCAAAGACATGCTGGCGCTCATGGAACCCCTGCTGATCAGCTTCCTTGGCGTCGCCGTCGGTGGAATCGTCATCTCGCTTTACATGCCCTTGTTCTCCATGATCTCCAAGCTCTCGGGCTAGAAAAGGAAAGCTGAGAATGGCTGCGGGAGTCAATGAGCGGATCTGGCTGGAGTGGCTGGTCAAGGTCCGCGTTGTCATCATTACGATCCTGCTCGCAATCGAGCTTGCGATCATCAATCTCACTACTACCAACGTCAACCAGCGTCTGTTCGTGCTGGTCATTCTGGCTTGGTATGCAGTCGCCGCGCTCCATCTGGTTCTGCTCACTTACCGCAAGCACGATTGGCGAGTGCAGTCCAAGTTGCAGGTGTTGGCCGATCTATTTTTCGCCACTGCTGTCATTTACATCACGGGCGGCATTGACACTTCGTTCAACTTCCTCAATCCCCTCATCATCATTGTCGCCAGTACCCTGCTGTCAGAAGCGTGGGCTTATCTGACCGCAGGAATGTCTTTTATCCTCCTCGGGGGAGTTCTTGAGCTCTCGTATTTCGATCTGATCCGCTCCTATTCAAGCGCCCGTCCTGACCTCAAGTCGTTGCAGGCGGTCATCATCATCAACCTCTTCGCCTACCTTGCCATCGCCTATCTTGGCAACAAACTGGCGAACCGCATGCGCCAGGCCGACGTTGCTTTGACCGACAAGAGCTTCGAGCTGGAGAATCTTCAATTCCTGCACGAAATCACTGTTCGCTCCATCTCCAGCGGCCTTATCACCACCGATCTCGACGGCACCATCAAACTGGTCAATCCTGCCGCCAATAGTCTGCTCGACCGCGGTCCGAAAGAACTCGCTGGTCGCCGCGTGCAGTCACTCTTCTCCGACCGCCTTCCCGCTGCCAACGCACCCCGCAGCGAGGTGCGCGCCCAAACTCCCAAGGGCGCAGAAAAACTGATCGGCGTCGGCTGCAGCGCCCTGCTCGGCCCCGGCGGCGATATCATCGGCCACATCTATACCTTTACCGACCTCACCGAAATTCGCCACCTCGAGCGCGAGCTCCGTCTCCGCGACCGCCTCGCCGCCGTAGGACGCCTGGCCTCCGGCATCGCCCATGAGATTCGCAATCCGCTCTCGTCCATCGCCGGTTCGGTCAAGATGCTCTCCGGAATCGCCACACTCACCGACGATCAGCGCTCCCTCCTCGAAATTGTCACCCGCGAATCCGAGCGCCTCAACGCCATCATCTCCGACTTTCTCGCCTACTCGCGGGACCGCCAGTTTCAGATCACCAGCGTCGATCTCTGCCAGCTTCTTTCCGACACTCTGACACTCCTCGATAGCCGCCCCTCCGCCATCCGAATCGAGCACAGCTTCTCCCATCCCGTGGCGCTGACCGAAGGCGACGGCGACAAACTCAAGCAGGTTTTCTGGAATCTCGCCAGCAATAGCATCCGCGCCATGGGCGACAGCGGAGTGCTCACCGTCACCCTCGACCAGTTTGAGGGTAAGTGGCGCATCCGTTTTCAAGACACCGGTGGCGGAATCCCGCCACAGCTCATCGAAAAAATATTCGAACCATTTCAGTCCGGCTTTGAGGGTGGAACCGGCCTCGGCCTCGCCATCGTCTATCGCATCATTCAGGCCCACGGGGCCCACATCGCAGTCCGCTCCGAACCCGGCAACGGAAGCGAATTCACCTTGCTCTTCCGCCAATCGATGCCCGAGCGGCCCGCCGACCCGCCGGCTGCATCGCGGCCGGAAACTTCCAACTCTCGCGCCCTCAACTGGGGCGACGAAAGCAGGTAATCATGGGACACATTCTGGTTTGTGACGATGAGCGCTCCATCTGCCAGATGTTGCAGATCGCGCTCCAGAATCAGGGGCACCGAGTGGAAACGGTGACTGCAGGCGAACAAGCATGCCGCAAAATTGACTCCACCCTTTACGACGTGGTCGTGACCGACGTGCGAATGCCCCACGTCTCGGGCATGGAGGTTCTCCAGCACTCGCGCCGCGTCTCGCCCGATACCATGGTCATCGTCATCACCGCCGTCGATGACACCGAAATTCCCATCGAGGCTCTCAACACCGGAGCTTTCTACTACATTCGCAAGGGCCCTAAACTCCTCGAAGATGTGCTGAGCGCCGTCGCCCTCGCCCTGGACCGCACTCAGTTGCGCAAGCAAAACGCCGCCCTCAAGCGTGACGCCGCGCAGCACAACTCGCTCGACAATCTCATCGGCGAGAGCGAGCCGATGTGCCGGCTCAAGCAAACCATCCGAACCATCGCCACCACCAATAGCACCGTCATTGTCAGCGGCGAGAGCGGCACTGGTAAAGAGCTTGTCGCCCGCGCCATCCACACCTGCTCGCCCCGCTCCAGTGAGCCCTTCGTCAGTGTCAACTGCGGAGCCTTCCCGGAAACCCTTCTGGAAAGCGAACTCTTCGGTTACGTCAAGGGAGCTTTCACCGGCGCCAACGCCAACAAGCGCGGACTCTTCGAACTCTCCAGCGGCGGCACCATCTTCCTCGACGAAATCGGTGAAACCACCCTCCCCATGCAGGTCAAGCTTCTTCGCGTCCTGCAGGAGCGCTGCATCCGTCCCGTCGGCGGCGGCCAGGAAACATCGGTCGATACCCGCGTCATCGCGGCCACCAACAAGAATCTTCTCCAGCAGGTACAGGATGGCCACTTCCGCGAAGACCTCTACTACCGTCTAAGCGTGATCCCCGTCGAGGTGCCGCCGCTACGCGTCCGTGGCGATGACATCATTCTGCTCGCCAATCACTTCCTCAAAAAGTTTGCAGTGCAGATGAGCAAGAACGTCGTCCGCCTCTCACCCGAGAGCCTCCACACCATGATGGGGTACGATTGGCCCGGCAACGTTCGCGTCCTTGAAAACACCATCGAGCGCGCAGTCGCCATGTCCACCAGTGACGAACTCAACGTGGAACTGCCCAACTCCGGCCCCAGCGCCATCTCGACCACCACGGCCAATAACGGAGCCCCAGGCGTAGTCCTTCCCGCAGATGGCATTGACCTTGAGCACTACATCGCCGAGGTGGAGAAGAGTCTGCTCCAGTCCGCCCTGCGCCGCGCCAACGGCGTCCAAACCAGAGCCGCCGAAATCCTCAAACTCAGCTACCGCAGCTTTCGCCACATGATGAAGAAGTACGACCTGTCCTGATCGAGCATCAATGACGCGGACAGAAGCGCCCCAAAGTTACCTGCCCTGAGCCGCGATCCCGGGAAGAACCGCCGCCAGCAAAGCGAGCAGTGTTCCGCGCACCCGCTCCGCTACCTGCAGCACCTCGTCGTGATTGATCTCGCCCGCCGACAGTCCGGCCGCCATGTTGGTTACGCAAGAGATCGCCAGAACTCCAATACCCATGTGGCGCGCCACAATCACCTCAGGCACGGTTGACATGCCCACCAAATCGGCGCCAATGATGCGCAAATAGCGAATCTCGGCGGGAGTCTCATAACTGGGACCGGCCAGCGCGGCATACACGCCTTCCTTCAGATCAATGCCAAGCTCACCAGCAGCATCCAGCGCAAGCCGGCGATAAATGCCGGAATAGGCCTCGCTCATGCTCTGAAAGCGTGGGCCGAAACGTTCATCGTTCGGCCCATTGAGCGGGTTGTCGCCCTGCAAGTTGATGTGATCGTTGAGCAGAACCAGCGTGCCCTTTCCATAGGCGGAGTTTATGCCGCCGGCGGCATTGGTGAGCACCAGGCTCTTCACCCCAAGGCGGCCCAGCACGCGTACCGGGAAACCAGCCTCGCGACTGCTGTAACCCTCGTACTGATGCACACGTCCCTGCATCGCCGCGACCGTGAGATCGCCGATCTTTCCAATCACCAGCCGCCCGGCATGGCCGATGGCCGTGGACCGGGGAAAATTCGGAATGTCCGCGTAAGGAATGGCAACCGAATCTTCCAGCTCGTCCGCAAAAGCACCCAGACCCGAGCCCAGGACAACCGCTATTTCCGGCACTCCCAGGTGCGGCTTTTGCGAAAGCTGCATGCGTATCACCATGGCCGCCGATTCGGCGCGGGTGAACTCATCCATCGCCATATGCTTCACATCTGCGTGCGAACTCATAACAGAACTCCCACAATGCAGGCCGACATAAGGTTGGCCATCGTTCCGGCGATCATAGCTTTAAAGCCAAGCCGGGCCAAGTCGCCGCGACGAGACGGAGCCAACGCACCCAGCCCGCCAATCTGAATTCCGATGGAACTGAAATTGGCGAAACCACAAAGCGCAAACGTGGCAATCGTAAACGAACGCGGATCAAGCGCCGCTTTCTGCCCGCCCAGCATGGTAAAAGCCACCAACTCATTCAACACCATGCGCGTGCCCAGCAGGTTTCCAACGGCCATGCAATCGCGCCACGGTACTCCGATGATAAAGGCGACGGGAGCAAAGAGTGCGCCGAAAATTTTCTCCAGGCTGGCCGGAAACCAGGGGAAGCCGTGTGCAGCCAGAACGCTGTGCGTACCGCCAAGCAGCGAGTTGATAAGGAAGATGATGGCCAGGAATGAAATCAGCATGGCCGCCACGTTCAGGGCCAAGCCCAGCCCGTCGCTAGTCCCCTTGGCTGCAGCTTCCAGCAGGTTGCTGGCGCGCTCCTCCTCTGGCAGTGCGGCTCCACTTGCGGTTTCGGGCACTGCGGTCTCAGGCACCAGCATCTTGGCCACCGTAAGGGTTCCGGGCGCGGTCATAATCACGGCGGCCAGCAGATGCTCGGGCGCCGCCCCGGCCGCGATGTAGGCGGCCATAATGCTACCCGAGACGTGCGCCATCCCGGCCGTCATCACAACCATCAGTTCGGACTGCGTGAGGCGCGGAAGGTAAGGGCGAATCGTGAGCGGAGCTTCGGTCTGGCCCATTACGATCGAGGCCGCGACGTTAAGCGACTCAGCGCCGCTGGCACCCATGCTTTTCTCCATCACCACGGCGACCATACGAATCAGGAACTGCATTACGCCGAAGTAGTAGAGAATTGCAAACAAGGCTGCAATGAAAATGATCGCCGGCAACACCTGGAAGGCGAAGATGAAGCCGAAACTGGAGTTCTGCGCCCCAGCCTCTCCGAAGACAAAGCGGGAGCCCGCGAACGAGCACGCAAGCAACCGCTTGGCGCCTTCTCCGGCTTTTGCGATCGCCAACTGTCCCCACCAAACCTTGGTCACAAAGACGGCAAACAGCACCTGCAACCCGACTCCGGTGGCCACCACCCTCCAGCGGATGGCCCTGCGGTTGGTGGAGAAAAGCCACGCCCCTGCCAGCATCGCGACCAGTCCCAGCACTCCCGTGAATCGTCCCATCGCTTCCCTTTCTCAACGCGTACGCATCCGAATCAAACCGAACTGCCCTGAATCACGTTCTGGATCAACGCACGCGGTGCTGGTTTGTCCGCGCCAATGGAATAGGAAGCGGAGATGACCGGCTTCGCTTCGGCAAAGCGCTCCACCGAATTGTAGTGAACGGTGCACAGAACTTCGCCGGCCGAGACCGCGTCTCCCACCTTCTTATGCAGAACAATTCCAACCGCGGCATCGACCGCATCTTCCTTGGTGAACCGGCCGCCGCCCAGCATCACCGCGCTCATTCCCATGCGCTCGCACTCCATCGCCGACACGAACCCGCTGGCCTCGGCCAAGATCCCCTCGCGATATGCAGCGCGCGGCATCCGCACCAGGCCGTCATGGCCGCAATCATCAACGCTGCAATCATCAATGCTTCGAACGTCACCGCCCTGCTCACCCACCAACTCGCGGAACTTCTCCAGAGCCCTGCCGCTGCCGAGGATCTCAAGAGCCAGCGCTCGCCCCTCGTCCTTACTGGCCGTGCGGCCGCCGAGAAGGAACATCCAACCGCAGAGTTCCACCGTAAGTTCGACCAGGTCTTCCGAACCCGCAAAGCGTCCGCGTAGAACCTCGACACACTCGGCGACCTCCAGCGCATTGCCGATGCAGCGCCCCAGCGGTTGATCCATGTCCGTGATCAGCGCGACCATCTTCTTTCCCATGTCCTCGCCGGTCTCCACCATCAAGCGCGCCAGGAACTCGCTGTCCTTGGGATCTTTCATGAACGCACCTGAGCCGGTCTTCACATCGAGCACCAGTCCGTCGATTCCCTCGGCCAGCTTCTTGCTCATGATGGAAGCGCAAATCAGCGATGGGCTCTCAACCGTTCCTGTTACGTCGCGCAAGGCATAGAGCTTTTTATCCGCCGGGGCAAGCTCTTCGGTCTGTCCGATCATGGCGCAACCAACCTTGGCAAGAATACGGCGGAACTCGTCGAGTTCGAGATGGACGTTGAAGCCGGGAATTGCCTCCAGCTTATCCAGAGTGCCGCCGGTATGCCCTAGTCCGCGACCGCTGATCATCGGCACCCGCACCCCGCCGGCGGCAACAACGGGCGCAAGAATGAGTGAAGTCTTGTCTCCCACGCCGCCGGTGGAGTGCTTATCCACTTTGCTGCCGGCAAGCCCAGAAAAATCCAGCACCTCGCCCGAGTGCAGCATGGCGCTGGTGAGCGCGGCGGTTTCCGCACGGCTAAGTCCGCGAAGCAGCGCGGCCATCAAAAACGCCGACATCTGATAATCGGGGATCTCGCCGCCGGTGTACCCGGAAACGATGAATTCGATTTCCTGGCGCGACAGCTCTTTGCCATCGCGCTTCTTGCGGATGAGTTCAACAAAAAGCATCTGAGGCCATTCCCGGACGGGCTCAGGATCGCGCCCCGACGGTGAGATTCTCCACTTATTTCGCGCCAAGCTCCCTGACGATGGCCACACTGGCGCTGGCGCCTACGCGACTAGCTCCGGCATCGACCATGCTCAGCAGCGAGGCGGCCGTGCGGATTCCACCCGCCGCTTTGACTCCCATCCTGTTGCCGACCACTCCGCGCATCAGCGAGACGTCGCAAGCAGCGGCACCGGCCGTGGAAAAACCGGTCGAGGTCTTCACAAAATCCACCTCCGCAGTCGCCGCCAGCTGGCAGACCAGAATCTTTTCTTCCGTGGCCAACAGTGCGGTCTCAATAATCACCTTAAGCCGCGCGCCGCTGTGATGGCAGAGGCGCACCAGAGACTGCATCTCCATCTGCACCAGCTCGCGGTCTCCGCTCTTGAGCGCGCCGATATTGATCACCATGTCGAGTTCGGTAGCCCCGAGGCGCAGGCAATCACTGGCTTCGGCCAGCTTCGACGTAGTGGTAGTGGCGCCCAACGGAAAACCGATCACGGTACCGACCACCACGCCGGTCCCGCGCAATCCCGCCCGGCACTGCGCAATGTTGCAAGGGTTCACCATCACCGCGTAGAAGCCGTATTCGGCGGCCTCATTGCAGAGCTTTGCCACCTCCTCGCGCGTGGCTTCCGGTTTCAAAAGGGTGTGGTCGATGAGCTTCGCCGCCAGGTGCCAATCGTTGCGAATGGCTTCCGCGGCGGGGTTCAAATGGATCGCATGGGACATCCAATTACCTGCTTCGGCCGCTTCCGGCCTACGGTGCAAATAGAATGGCTTGACTCAGTGTACGACTAAGCCAGCCGCTACGGAATCACGCAAATATCCGGAAGGTTGCGGTAGCGTTCGGCATAGTCCATTCCGTATCCCACAACAAACTCATCAGGAATCTCATATCCCACGTAGTCGGCCACGATCGGCTCCTGGCGGCAACACTTTTTGTCGAGCAGAGCCGCAATCCTGAACGCCTTGGGATGGTGCGCCAAAATCATTTTCTTCAGGTAAGACATGGTCAACCCGGTATCGAGAATGTCTTCGACCAGAATGACATTCTTGCCCTCCATCGACTGATCGACATCCATCAGCAATTTCACTTCGCCGCTGTTCCTCTTCGCATTGCCGTAGCTGGAGACGGCGACGAAGTCAAAGCTGGAATCCAGCTCGATCTGGCGCGCCAGGTCGCTGAGAAAAATCGCCGCTCCCTTCAGCACCCCCACCAGAACAATCGGCTCCCCGGCAAAATCCTGCGAGATCTGCCACCCCAACTCAGCCACGCGGGCGGCAATCTGTTCACGCGAGAAAAGTACTCTTAGCTCCGCCACGATGCGTCGCCCCCAAAGACGGCTTTACAGCAGACGTTACGGCAGAAGCCGGGAAGACGGATAGTAGAAGGTATCGGCGAAAGTTGCAAGGCCGTAGCCCGCCGGAGAGCCCAAACCAGCATTTCACGATATGATGTACATTCCACTTACAAGGGGCACGTCCGCCCTGGAGGAAACCATGCGCCAGCACAGCGCTGCAAGGTTGTCCATTCTCCTTGTCGCAGTCTTTGCCGTCAGTGCCGCTGGATCGCAGATCCAGACGTTCAAAAACTCTCCTGCTCGGCCAGCCACCGCGGCTCAGCAGATTGCCAAGGAACAACAGTCCGAAGCTCGCCCCGAATCCCCGGAGGCGCGCGCCGAAAAAGCTCTTAGCGAGGCACGCAACAACCTTGGCGCACTCTACGCCCTGCTGAAGCAGATGCCAAAGGGCGGCGACCTGCACAACCACATCACCGGCGCGGTTTACGCCGAAAGCCTGATCCAGTTTGCCGCCGACTCCGGCCTCTGCGTCAACCGCCAATCGCTCGCGCTGGCGCAGCCGCCTTGCCAGCCTAGTCAGGCCGAGGCACGCCAGGCATTGAGCGATCCCGAGCTATACCGCAACGCCATCGATGCATGGTCAATGCGCGATCTCAAACATGAGACCAACGGCCACGATCACTTCTTTGACACCTTCGCCAAGTTTGGTGCCGCAACCGAAGGCCATCTATCGCAAATTCTTGCCGAAGTAACCCAGCGCGCCGCCGACGGAAACGTGCAGTATCTGGAGCTGATGATCTCTCCCGACCACGGCCGCGCTTCGGCCTTGGGGACCAAACTCGGCTACGATTCCGACTTCTCCGCCATGCGCGGCAAGCTCTTGGACGCTGACTTCGCCAAAGCCGTGGAGGAAGCAAGTAAGAACCTCGACGCCATGGAAAAGGGCAAGAACGAACAGCTGGGCTGCGCCAGTGAGCCCGAAACGCAAGCCGGAGCTTGCTCGGTGCACGTGCGCTATATCTACTCGGTGGGACGCGCCGCCAAGCCGGTGCAGGTCTTCGCCCAGATCCTGATGGGGTTTGAGCTGGCCAGCCGCGACCCGCGAGTGGTTGCCCTGAATTTGGTACAGCCTGAGGACTGGTATGTGCCGATGCACGACTTCCGTCTCCACATGCGGATGCTGAACTACCTGAAGGGCGTCTACCCGAACGTACACATCACCTTGCACGCCGGAGAACTGGCTCCGGGAATCGTGCCGCCCGACGGGCTGCGCTTCCACATCCGCGACTCCATCGAGACGGGCAAGGCCGAGCGCATCGGACACGGCGTGGACGTGATGTACGAAGAGTATCCGCACGAACTGCTGGCCACGATGGCGCGCCGCAACATCATGGTCGAGATCTGCCTGACCTCCAACGAGGTCATTCTCGGCGTGCGGGGACGACAGCATCCGCTGGCAATGTACTTGAAAGCCGGAGTCCCGGTGGCGTTGGCGACCGACGACGAGGGCGTCTCCCGCTCCGAGATGACGCGCGAGTACGAGCGCGCCGTAGTGGATCAGGGACTCGACTACGCGACGCTGAAGAAGATGGCGCGCACCAGCCTGGAGCACTCGTTTCTACCCGGAGCAAGCCTGTGGAGCGACGCACGGAAATTCACTCCGGTGCGCGAGTGCGCCAACGAGCGCCCGTCAACGCCGTCCAATCCGAGCTGCATGAAGTTCCTGAACAGCAGTGAAAGAGCACGCGAACAATGGCGGCTGGAACATCGCTTCGCCGACTTCGAAGGCAAGTTCTAAACACTCCGCGTAGGCCCGAAATCCGGACGAATCATGGGCGCACTCAATCGAGGTTTTGGGTGCGCCACCCTCCCCCCTATATTTCCCGCTAAAAATTTGAAAAGAAGAGGGATAGGGCGTTGTTCCAAAGCTTTCATTCAAAAGTCGGCTTGATCCCTAATTCCAGAATAGCAAGTCTTGAAGGTGAAACCGTCAGTTGGCGGGAAACTCTATGTGGTGTGGAATCAGATGGTTGGGAGCAACAGGAAAGAAATGTCGCTTGACAGAGGCGGAATTGGGGCAGATCAGGGGCGAAATTGAGGTGATTTGGGAGCAAATGGCGAAGGGTTGGTTTCGGCACATTGAACCATTGCTGGTGCAATCAGATGGAAACTATTGGCGAAAAGGATAATCGTTGAAATCTGGAAGATCACTGGTTTGATAATCGTTGCGCACAGGTTGCACACGGAACCAGTTTGATCGCCACAAGCGTCCCGATCTGTTCATTGACACCCTGCGCCACATGGTTACGGCTGATCCTCTGACGTTTGAGCGTCTGACGGCTTGGTATCGACCGGGAGTCCCATGTCGTCCTTTTCAACTTTGCCAAAGAAAGATCCAAATAACGATCCAAATAATTCTTTATCTTTCTTCAGTTCGTCCATCTCGCGCTCGCGCATAAATTCGAGTTGATCAACCAACAACGCGATCCTGGAAGAAACTGCAGATTTGGCAGTAGAGAAATCTGCCACTGCTAGCAGCATCTCGCCTGTGCAGTGGTCGGCGGATTTCAAATATTCCGTGAGGTGATTAATTAAATTAGAGTCTACCTCTCCACTAGATTCAGACTCCCGCAGCAGTGCGATATGACTTTCGCCACCGCACCCCTCAACATGTTCTTTCACTTGGAATAAGATATAGGCCGCCAAAATGACTGATTGCCGCGCGGTTAGCCAAGCATCCCCGCGCATCCGACTTGTTAAGAAGTCTGCAAGATAATACCCAATTCCGCTTGATGCGTAGGATCTCTCATTTACAAGCGGCCCTGTCGCCTGGAACAGTCTGCTCTGGCCGCTTATTGTGATTCCGTAAATCAGTTCTGCTTGTGGACACTCGCCAGATTGATATATCTGTCCAAACTCTCGATAAGTCTCTTTAATCATCGACTCTACTGCATCCGAAGCCTCCCATATATCAGAGACTCCCCGCACGGCATCCCATGCTCGACTCGCAATTTTGTCGACAAAAGGCCCGTCTCCAGCGCCGCATATTGCGAGCGCCAAATCGGCATTAATCATTGTTTGCTGTTCTTCACTCCAGGTCGGCCCCTCGTAAAACTCCAATTTCGGGACATTTCTCTTTGCGCTACCAGAAGTCTCTTGGGTATCCGCGCACACCACGATTCCACCTTGGCATTTAAACCCGGCGATGATTGTCACGACCTGCCTCTGCGGTGGCCGCCATGACGTGAGCGGCTTAGGTATCATTGGATACCCCCGCCGTAACTTTTGTCACGTAAACAATACTGGTTGCACAGGTGGAAGACGATTGACTGGGCCGGTGGCCGACGCTCAGATAATCATCACGGATGGTCGGACGCGGCAATGCTGGTCGTCTTTGAATTATGATCGCGCGGTGCTAGAGTTCATCTCCGAAGGCCGGCTTGCTTATGCGAAGACGTTTCCTTTCGTTGGCGATCATTGTGGCGGCGATGCTGTGGCCGACGCTTGCTCCGAGCTGGGGCGATGTTGGACACACAACCATTAACCGGGTGGCTGCGGAAAACATTCCGGCCGATATGCCGCGGTTTCTAAAAGCTGCCTCGGGGCGCATCGGGTGGCTGGGACCGGAGCCGGATCGCTGGCGCTCCGAGTTGGAAAAGCCGCTCAACGACGCGCAGGCTCCGGATCA
This sequence comes from uncultured Acidobacteriota bacterium, assembly GCA_963838135.1. GTDB lineage: Bacteria > Acidobacteriota > Terriglobia > Terriglobales > Acidobacteriaceae > TOLSYN. Next base: position 1,645,117 of record CAWIPV010000001.1, read on the forward strand.
TTTCATCGACCTTGAGTATGTGGACTGGCTGAAGCCGCTGCCAGTAGACCGCTACCAGTTTATCCATGCGGTGTATGAATACCGCACGCAGCATCCTGAGGCGGGTGTGCCGCTGCCGGAAAGAATCGGCTTTCAGCCGTATATCACCATCGAGGTGTTTGACCGCCTGAAGGTGGCGTTCCGCGAGTATCGCCATGCTGAGGCCGAGCGACACCCGAGCGCGGATGCGGAAGCCAATGCGATCTTCTACGCGGGGTGGCTGGGGCATTACGTCGGCGACGGCTCCAACCCGATGCACACCTCGATTCAATACAACGGCTGGGTGGGAGCCAATCCCAACGGCTACACCACCTCGCATGAGGTCCACTCGAAGATGGAGACGAGGTTTGTGAACGCCAACCCGGAGGTCACTCGGATTGCGGATCTGGTGGGCGCGCCGAGGCATCTGGATCATCCTTTCGAGGACTACGTTGCCTACCTGCGCGAGTCGCAGTCGAAGATCGAGCGGGCCTACGCGCTGGAGAAGGCGCACGGCTTCGATGGCAAAGGCACGGCGGAGTCGCGTGAGTTCATCCGCCAACAGCTTGGCCGCGGCTCGCAGATGCTTTTGAACCTGTGGTACACGGCATGGATCGATTCGGCGAAGGAGCCCGAGCCTTGGCACGGCTGAGCACAGAGCAGATTGGGCAGTTAGTGGCGGCGGCCGAGCAGGCAAGCGAGCGCGCCTATGCGCCCTTCAGCAACTTCTGCGTGGGCGCGGCGATTCTCACCGAGAGTGGTGACATTTTCACCGGCTGCAACGTGGAGAACTCCTCCTACGGACTGACCAACTGCGCCGAGCGCACCGCAATTTTCACGGCAGTGGCAGCCGGAGCCTTGAGCAGCGAACGCGCTCTGGTTGCGGTGGCGGTGGTCCATCGCCAGGGCGCGGCGTGCTCACCCTGCGGAGCTTGCCGGCAGGTCATCTTCGAGTTTGGCCCCGAGGCAACGGTGATCTATCGCGCCCGGAACGGGGAGATCACGCAGACCACGGCAGGCGAGCTGCTTCCGGAGGGGTTCCGGCTGAGGTAAGGAATATTGATGGCTGGTACCAGCAACTACAACTACAAAAGCAACACCACGGTAGAGTGGAGGGCGTTGCTTCCCACCTTAGCCGCGCAAAGAACGCGCGTCGAAGGTGGGGCACCCGAGGTTTCTGATTCGAGAGGTTCTGATTCGAGGGTTCCACCCGGGATTTCTTCCCGGGATTTCTCATTCGTCTGCCATCAAGGAACAGAACCAAGAACAAAGGCACGAGGAGGAGCAGCCGCTTACTTATGTTTGACGGCGGGCTGGGGTTCCAGTTGACGGGCGACAGAATCCAGCACGCCGTTGATGAACTGGACCGACTCCGGGGTGGAGAAGCGGCGGGCAATTTCCAGCGCTTCATTGATGATGACCGGGCGCGGAGTCTTGGGGAAGCCGAGGAATTCGGCGACTCCGGCGCGCAGGATGTTGCGATCGACGGCAGCCATACGCTCCAGACGCCAGTGGTCGGTGTGGCCCTCCAGGAGTAGGCCAATCTCGTCGTAGCGCTCCATGGCGACACGGAAGATGTCGTCGGCGAAGTTGCGGACGCTATCCTCGAGGTCGCGGCGCTCGGCCCAGAAAGTTTTCTTGACGTGCTCGATCGACTGTTTTCCCATGTCGGCCTGGAACAACATCTGCAGCGCCAACTCGCGTGATTTGCGTCGTGTACCCATGATTTCTTCTACTCTCTACTTCTGCTGAAGCGTGTGTTTGAGTGCGGCTAGTTCCAAAGCGGCGAGGGCGGCTTCAAATCCTTTGTTACCCATTTTAAGTCCGGCGCGGTCGATGGCCTGCTCGAGGGTTTCGCAGGTGAGCACGCCGAAGCCGATGGGAACGCCGGTGGCCAGGTTTGCCTCTCCGATACCGCGGGTAACTTCATTGACGATGACATCGTAGTGGGCGGTGTCGCCACGTAAGAGGCAGCCAATGCCAACCAGAGCATCGTACTTACCGGTTTCAGCCAGCATCTTGGCGGCGGCGGGAATCTCGAAGGCTCCTGGGACGCGGACGATTTCGATGTCGGCGGCAAGGGCTCCAGTACGGCGCAGCGCATCGGTGGCTCCGGCGAGCAGACGTTCGGTAATAAACGCGTTGAAGCGCGAGACCACGATGGCGAACTTCATTCCGGTGGAATCCAGTTGCGATTCCCTGGTGGGCTGACGCCAGTTCTCGGTGTAGCTGAAGACGGCGAGATTACCGAAGCCGGCAGGAATCCGCAACACGAACATGCGCGCGCCCCAGTCGCAATCGGCAATGTCGGAGACGAAGGTAAAGCCTTTGGAGCGGGCGGCTTCAGCAACGATGTCGGCGTTATCGACCTCGACCACCAGTTCGGCGGTGGGCATGCCCTCGCCACTGGCGAGTTCGATGCCGGACTCGAAGGCCTCGAACTTGCGGCCTTTGGAGCGACGGCCACTCCAGTTTTCACCGGGGGCGAAGCCGAGGGTGGAGAAAAAATCTTCCAGCGAACGATAATCTTCGTCGGAGGCGGGCAACATAAGGCGATGAAATGAGCGGATCACAACCTCTTTTGTACCACACGAAGGGGGACGGAGTGAACGCATCGCTGTCAGAGACCTTTGAACTGCGGGGAGCGCTTTTCAAGGAAGGCGTGAGTGCCTTCGTTTCTGTCGGAGGTGGAGAAGCAGAGGCCAAAGAGCGCGGCCTCATAGGCGAGCCCGGCTTCCAGCGTGGTGTTCAGGCCGTGATTTACGGCGTCGAGACAATAACGCGCGGCGAGCGGGGCGTTGGCGATGATCTTGGCGGCGAGAGCTTCGGCGTGCGGCAGCAGTTCAGCGGAGGGCAGCACGGCGTTGACGAGGCCGATACGGAGAGCTTCCTCGGCAGCGATCATCTCGCCGGTGAGGAGCATCTGGAGGGCTCGGCCCTTGCCGACCAGGCGCGGCAGGCGCTGGGTACCGCCAAAGCCGGGAATGAGTCCGAGTTTGACCTCGGGCTGGCCGAAGCGGGCATTCTGCGACGCGATGCGGAAGGTGCAGGCCATGGCGAGTTCGCAGCCGCCGCCGAGAGCGAATCCGTTCACGGCGGCGATGACCGGCTTGCCGCAATTTTCAATGAGGGAAAAGATGGCCTGCGTGCGTTGCGCGAGCGCCTCGGCTTCAACCACTCCGAGCACGGCCAGTTCGCCGATATCGGCACCGGCCACGAAGGCTTTTTCGCCCTCGCCGGTGAGGATGGCGACGCGCACGTCAATGTCATCCTGAACCGACTGCACGGCGCGGCTGAGATCCTGCACGCTTTGGCCATTGAGCGCGTTGAGTACCTTGGGACGGGCAATGGTTATGAATGCAATTTGATTTCTCTTCTCGTAACGAAGGGTTTCAAATGCGGACATTGGGAGCGTCTCCTAAAAACGGCCATACAAATAATTTGTACGCAGCCACGGAAGTCCGTTGCTTTAGCGTTCGTCGCTTTGGGAGCGGAGGACTTCGCGGATCTGGCGATTGATTTTGGCCGCATCGCGAGTGGCCTGATCGATCAGGTTCAGCCATTTGCGGTTGGCATCGTCAATCTTGACCTGATTGAGCAGGTAGGTGGCCTGCATGATGGTCTCAATGGAATTACTAAGGTCGTGCGCAAGAGTGCGGAGTTCCTTGCTGATGGGCAAGGGAATTTTGGGCGTGCTATCGGAAATTGGCTCAGCCATGTGGCACCTCTGATTTCGTTTGTACTCGATTCTCGCAAGGCGAGCCGACGAGCGGAAATTCCAACAGACAAATTGAGCGGTTCTGTTCTCTGCAAACGTTTCCACCGGGCGGGAAGGAAGAATTCCGCCGGCTGCAACCGAATAGCAAGAATATTAGTCCGCAATACGATCTTTACGCAAAAGGGCGGCAGGAATATTACGCACGCCCGCGCCTTTTGAGGTGTGCAGGAGGTGAGGCATCGACGTGGCGGAGGCACATTGCAGGAATGAAGTTTCGAGTGAAACTCTCGCCCGGCCGCCGATTCGACAAAGCCGACCCGTGTGTTACAATCCATTTGCAAGCCTAAGGTGGAAATGGCGTGACCGATGAGGTCATCGTGGCGTTTGACGCCTCTTTTCACTGTGCCGGAGTGGCGGAATTGGCAGACGCGCATGGTTCAGGTCCATGTACTCGCAAGGGTGTGGGGGTTCGAGTCCCTTCTTCGGCACCAATAGAATTTTAAGCGCCTCGTAGGTCAATAACTTACGGGGCGTTTTTCTTCGCGAAAAGGCGCTCGCTGGTAGCCAGCGCGCGCCTTTTCGCCGTGCTTTTCAGCGTTATCCTGGGATGAACGTCGCAAAAAAGCCACCCTGGCTGTCATCCAGCTAGGGTGGGGTTTCGTTCTTACGACCTCGGCTACGAGCGGAACAGGTCGCTGATCGCCTGCTTCATGATCTTGCCGCGGCCAGTCGAAATCGAGTCCGTCAGCGGAATCAGCTTCGGGCAAGCCTGCGCGCAGTTTCGCGCGTAGCCGCACTCCTGAATGCCGCCGTCACCCATGATGCAGCGGGACAGCGGATACGTGACCTGAAATCCTTATTAACATAAGGATTTCAGGTACTCCCTGTTCAGGCGGGCGATGAACATTACACTGATCCCCTTGGGGCACGCTGCCTGGCACTCGTAGTGGTTGGAGCAGTTTCCGAAGCCGCAGTCTTTCATCTCCTTGAGCATGTTGGCGACCCGTTCGGCCGCCTCGACCTGTCCCTGCGGCAGGGCCGCCAACTGGGAGACTTTGGCCCCCGTGAACAGCATTGCCGAGCCGTTCGGACAGGCCGCCACGCACGCCCCGCATCCGATGCATTCGGCCGCATCCATTGCGTATTCGGCTTCAGGCCTGGGGATGGGGGTCGAGTTGGCGTCGGGGGTCCCGCCTGTATGCACGGAAGTGTAGCCGCCGGCCTGGATGATCCTGTCGAGTGCGCCGCGGTCCACCATCAGATCTTTAATGATAGGGAACGCTCTGGCGCGCCACGGCTCGATGTAGATCGTGTCGCCGTCCTTGAACAGCCGCATGTGGAGCTGGCAGACAGTGGTCCGTTCGTGCCCGCCGTGGGGGATACCGTTGATGACCTGCGAACAGACCCCGCAGATTCCTTCCCGGCAATCATGGTCGAAGACGATCGGCTCCTTGCCTTCCTTTATCAGGTCCTCGTTAACCACGTCGAGCATCTCAAGGAAAGAATGGTGGTCGGTTATGTTCTTCGCGATATAGGTTTCGAAGCGGCCAGGTTTGTCCGGTCCCGCCTGTCTCCAGACGATCAGGGTCAGAGTTTTCGCCTGTTCTTCGCTGTGTCCACTCATTATTTGTAGCTCCTTACCGCAGGCTTGATCAGGTTGAACTCGAGCGGCTCCTTGTGGAGCTCGGGCGGAACGCCGTCGCCCTTGAACCCCCAGGCGGCTACGTAGGAGAAGTCCTCATCGTTCCGCTTCGCCTCCCCGTCAGGGAGCTGGTGTTCTACGCGGAAGTGAGCGCCACACGACTCGTCGCGGTCCAAGGCGTCGCGGCAAAGCAGCTCAGCGAACTCAATGAAGTCGATCGTTCGGCCGGCGTTCTCAAGCTGCTGGTTGACCTCAAGTTCGGTCCCGGAGACCTTAAGGTTTGTCCAAAATTCCTCCCGGATTTCCGGGATCTTGGCTAGCGCCTCGGTGAGGCTCTCTTTGCTCCGCGCCATGCCGATGTTGTTCCACGTAACGTTTCCCAACTTCCGCATGAATTCGGCGGGAGTCACCTTTCCGTTAACCGAGAGGAGCTTCTTGACGTTCGCCTTTACGTCCTCGATCGATTTCTTACACTCAGCATCGTCTTCCTTCGCCTTCCCCGGCTTGGTGGATGCCAGGTAGGGAGCCACAGTGTATGGTATGACGAAGTAACCGTCGGCCAGACCCTGCATCAGGGCGCTCGCACCGAGACGATTGGCGCCGTGTACGGAGAAGTTCGCCTCTCCTAAGACGAAAAGGCCCGGGATATTGCTCATGAGATTGTAGTCAACCCAGAGCCCCCCCATGGCGTAGTGGGATGCCGGGTAGATCCTCATCGGCATCTTGTAGGCGTTTTCCCCAGTAATCCGTTCGTACATCTCGAAGAGGTTGCCGTACCGTTCCCGAATCATGTCTTCGCCAAGACGTTTAATAGAATCGCGGAAATCGAGGTAGACGCCTCTTCCGCCGGGGCCGACACCGCGGCCGTCGTCGCAAGCTTCCTTGGCCGCCCGCGACGAGATGTCACGGGGTGCGAGATTCCCGAAGCTCGGATACTTCCTCTCGAGGTAGTAGTCGCGATCGGCTTCTGGTATCTCGTCGGGGGCCCGTTTGTCTCCCTTGTTCTTCGGGACCCAGATTCTGCCGTCGTTGCGGAGTGATTCCGACATGAGCGTCAGCTTGGACTGGTAGTCGCCAGCCTGCGGGATGCAGGTCGGGTGGATTTGCGTGAAGCAGGGGTTGGCGAAAAAGGCGCCCTTCCGGTAGGCCTTCCAGATTGCGGTAGCGCTGCAACCCCTGGCGTTCGTGGAAAGGTTGAATACGTTCGCGTACCCGCCGGTGCAAAGTAGGACGGCATCTCCTACGTGAACCCGGATTTCTCCGGTGACCAAGTCGCGAATCGTGATCCCCTTGGCCTCCCCGTCGATGAGGACCAGGTCGAGCATCTCGGTCCGGGGGAACATCTTCACCGTCTTCAGCTTGATCTGGCGGGAGAGCGCCGAGTAAGCGCCGAGCAAAAGCTGCTGCCCCGTTTGCCCGCGCGCATAAAAAGTGCGGGACACCTGGGCGCCGCCGAAAGATCGGTTGTCGAGGTACCCGGCGTAATCACGGGCGAAAGGAACTCCCTGAGCCACACACTGGTCGATGATCCCGTTGCTGACTTGGGCGAGACGCCACACGTCGGCCTCACGGGAGCGGAAGTCGCCTCCCTTGATGGTGTCGTAATAAAGACGCTTAATGCTGTCACCGTCGTTTGGATAGTTCTTGGCGGCGTTGATGCCCCCCTGCGCGGCGATGCTGTGCGCGCGTCGAGGGCTATCCTGGTAGCAGAAAGACTCCACGTTGTAGCCAAGCTCGCCCAGCGATGCGGCGGCGGCGGCGCCGGCAAGACCCGTGCCCACCACCAGGATCTTGTACTTCCGCTTGTTCGCCGGGTTTACCAGTTTCATGTCGAACCGGTGCTTGTCCCATGTTTGTTCAATCGGTCCTGTTGGACATTTTCCATCGAGTATCAACTGGCACCCCCTACTTTTTCAAAATGCCGGCGAGGATAAACACCGGAATGGCGCTGTAACCCACCAGGAAAAGCACGCTGATTAGCTTGCCGACCATCGTCACCTTGGGAAGCGTATTGTCATTGCTGCACCCGACGGTCTGGAACAAACTCTGGATCCCGTGGCTCAAATGAAAGAACAAGGTCACCATGGCTGCCACGTAAACCAAAGCGATAGTGAAGATCTGGAAGCTGCCGAGCACCATCCCGTAAACGTCGCCGGGGCGGTTGGCGACCGCGGCCGGCCCGATGTCCGGCGTGACGCGGAACGTAAACTGCAGGAGATGGTAGACGAGGAAGGCGAGGATCAGGAGTCCCGACCAGATCATTGTCTGACTTGCGAACGTGGCCCTGAGCTTAGTGCTCTTGGCGTACTTCGACGGGTTCGCCGCGTTGTTCTCCAGGGTCAGGGTGATGCCGAAATAAAGATGCACCACCAACATCAGGAGCATGAAGATGCGAAGGATCCAGACCAGTGGGCCCAGGCTGTGCAAATGCTCGGCGTATGAGTTCAATGCGCTTGGGCCGAAAAAGATCGTGGAGTTTCCCATCAGGTGCGCTGTGATGAAGAACAACATGAAGAAGCCCGAGATCGCCATCAGCACCTTACGTCCCACACTGCTCGACAGGAATTGCATGAAGCTTTTCTCCTACACTGATTTTGCTAGCCGACACAAAAATTGCATTCTCTGCGACATTGTCTCGTTCGAAAACGATTTGTTTCAAGGCGATTCCCCAAGAAGCACCTTCTTGATCCCAGAAGCGCAAACAACCCCTTCCGACGACCCGAATGCGCTCGTTGAGGGCCCGAAAAACCTTTGGTTGCGAAAGACGGATTTGACCATTACTCACGGCGGACTGCAAGTTTCTTTGTCACACACTTTTGTGATGTGTGCACAAATGGGTCGGGCAACGAAGGAAACCATGTCAGAAACTTCCCGAAGGCCCATCCCCGATGACTGAATTTTGCCTTCTCTTCCGGGGATATTTCGCCGAATGTCTCGAGGCGTCGGGTTCGGTTATCAGCCAGCGGAGGAAATCAGACCGGACGGAAGGGCGGGCTGCCCCTCGGACGGGTCAGGGAGCGCATACGTCGTCCTGGCACCAAACGATTTCGGTCCCCTCCTGCAAACGAGTAGTTTGCGGGAGGGATTTTCGTTTTACCCGCTTTTGGATCTCACGCTCCAACAGATCCGCACGGTGCCAGTGACGGTCCCTTAGAGACCGGTCATTTTCTCCAAGCGTTCCGGATACCGGGCACCTTCTACCTTGATCTCTGACGCGGCGATATCGATGTCGCGGAGGTCGTTGGCCGTCAGTTCGACTGCCGCTGCGCCTATGTTCTCTTCGAGGCGGTTTAGCTTCGTCGTACCTGGGATCGGAACAATCCACGGCTTTTGGGCGAGCAGCCAAGCGAGTGCGATCTGAGCAAGAGTCGCTTTCTTCCGCTTCGCGATGCTGCCGAGCAGTTCAATCAGGGCCTGATTCGCCTTGAGAGCCTCCGGCGTAAAGCGAGGGAGAGCGCCGCGGAAGTCGGAGCTGTCGAACGTGGTGTTTTCGTTCATCTTTCCCGCCAGGAAGCCCCTGCCGAGAGGGCTATATGGCACGAAACCAATCCCTAGTTCCTCAAGGGTCGGTATGACTTCCTTCTCGGGGGTTCTTGTCCACAGCGAGTACTCGCTCTGGAGCGCAGTAACCGGCTGAACTGCGTGTGCGCGACGAATCGTCTTTGCGCCTGCCTCGGAAAGTCCGAAGTGCTTGACCTTGCCTTGCTGAATCAGATCCTTCACCGCTCCGGCGACGTCTTCAATCGGCACGTTCGGGTCGACCCGATGCTGATAGAGGAGGTCGATTGTCTCGACTTTGAGCCGCTTGAGCGAGCCTTCCACGGCCTCCTTGATGTGCTCCGGCCGGCTATTCAGGCCCGGCGACCCCTTCATTGCCCGGGGATCGAAATCAGGACTGAGGTCGAACCCGAACTTAGTTGCGATCACCACCTGTCCCCGGAACGGAGCGAGCGCTTCGCCCACGAGCGCTTCGTTTGTAAACGGGCCATAAACTTCAGCCGTGTCAAAGAATGTGATGCCGCGGTCCACGGCTGCACGGAGAAGAGAGGTCATCTCCTGCTTGTCTTTGGGCGGGCCGTAGGAAAAGCTCATTCCCATGCACCCGAGTCCGATGGAGGACACTGCAAGATTGCTTTTTCCAAGTGTACGTTTTTGCATTGCTACCCTTCCTAAATTAGAGCGTGGTTATGACGTCGCCCTTGCACGCTGCTCTTCGCGCCAGCGAGCGGGTGGAACTCCTTCCCAAGTGCGAAAAGCGCGAACGAAGGAGTTGGAGTCCTCGTATCCGAGAAGATAGGCAGCTTCATTCAGCTCGAGGGCGGAGTTATTGAGATAGTGGCGAGCAAGCTGATGACGAGCTTCTTCTAAGACACGCTGGAAGCTGGATCCTTCGTCTTGCAAACGCCGCTGCAAAGTACGGGAGCTGATGTGAAGCGCATTGGCGATGTCCTCGATGTTGGGACGCCGGCCGGTGAGTTTCTGCTGTATCGCTATGTTGACACGCTCGATGAAGTTTTCATCGCCGCTCTCCCCCTTCAGTTCTTCCTCAAACTGCGGGGCAAGCATTCCCAGAAGTTCGGCGTTGCGCGTGACGAACGGGCGCTGAGCGTCGGCTGCGCGAAACACGATTGCGTTGCGAGCGGCTCCGCAGACCACGGGACAGCCAAAGTGACGCTCGATGGTTTTCATGTGCGCGCGAGGCTGGACGAACTCCACGCGGAGCGGCGACAGGCGCGTACCCGTGCCGTGGCGAGCGATCGAGAGCACCCAAGCAAAGCAGCACTCGTTAAGCACGGGAGGCTCGACTTCGTCCGCAAGGAGCCAGCGGAACTGAATGCTCCACTCTTCTTCGCCTTTTTCCTGCAGGATTTCTTCCGGGCAGGTGAGCTGTTTGTATCGAGCCATTTGCGCCACGGCTGAACCAAAGTTCTCTGTCGAGAGAGCGGCGAGCGCCATGGGCTGGAAGCGTTCGGTCTTGGCTTCTGTGCCGAGTTGGAGGCCGATCGCCGGATTGGTGCTGAGTTCGCCCACGGCACGCCAAAGAGCAAAGAATTCCTCGGTTTTGAGGAGCACGCGCGGTTGATCGATTAAACCCTGGGGAAGCGCGGCTCTGCGCAAGACCGCAGAGGCACGGACTCCCAGTTCTTCCAACCTCGAAAAGATGCTGCCGGAGACGCGAAAGTGCTTATTCATCCCGTTTACTCAGATTTGAGAGAAGCCATGTCGATGGAGAAGCGGTACTTCACATCCGACTTGAGCAGTCTCTCGTAAGCTTCGTTGACTCTCTGGATGGGGATAACTTCGACATCGGAGGTGATGTTATGCGCGCCGCAAAAATCGAGCATCTCCTGAGTTTCGGCGATCCCGCCAATTGGAGAACCGGAGAGACTTCGGCGGCCCATGATCATACTGAATGCCGAAACCGCGAGAGGCTTCTCCGGGGCACCGACGAGCGTGATATTGCCATCCCGGCGTAAGAGACTGATGTAAGCATTGATGTCGTGATCGGCGGATACAGCGTCGAGGATGAAGTCGAAGCTGCCAGCATGCTTTTGCATCTCGTCCGTATTCCGCGAGATGACGACCGCGTCTGCTCCGAGGCGGAGTGCATCTTCCTTCTTGCCCGGCGAAGTGGTGAAGACAACGACGTGAGCACCGAGCGCATGTGCAAACTTCACGCCCATGTGGCCGAGTCCTCCGAGACCGACCACGCCGACTTTCTTGCCTTTGGTGACGCCCCAGTGGCGCATGGGCGAGTAAGTTGTGATTCCGGCGCAAAGCAGAGGAGCGGCTCCGGCGAGGTCGAGGTTCGACGGAACGCGCAGGACGAACCTCTGGTCAACGACGATGCTGTCGGAGTAGCCACCGCAGGTGACGCCTCCGAGATGCTTATCGGGAAAATTGTAGGTAAACGTCGGATTCGGGCAGAACTGCTCAAGCCCTGCTTTGCACTCAGGGCAGGTGCCGTCCGAGTCCACCATGCAGCCGACCGCGGCGAGATCGCCTGGTTTGAACTTGGAGACGGCGGAGCCCACCTTTGTGACGCGACCGACGATCTCGTGGCCAGGGACGCAGGGGTACACGGTTGGCATCACGCCGCTCCACTCGTTACGGACCTGGTGGAGATCAGAGTGACAGATGCCGCAGTAGAGAATGTCGATCTGTACGTCGTTTTCGGTTGGATCACGCCGCGTGATCGTGGTGGAGGCCAGCGGCGATGTCGCACTTGCAGCGGAGTAGGCTTTGGCGTTGAACATGTACCTAGTTTAGATGCGGGCCGCGCGCTCCGATATGCACAACACGCCATTGTGTATGCAGAATGCGCCAATCTGTGCTTCCCTGGACTGCCCGCCATTCAAGCACGCAGCGGCGACAAAAAGGGATCATGCTGACTTTAGTAAGACAGCGATTTACCGACCGGATCGGTCTCGTACTCTGTTGTGAAAAATCGCGCGGTTCAAGCTATTCCCTTTTTCTGGAGAAAGTCGCTGATATTATGACGAAATCATGGATCAAGTGAATATAGGCATTATTGGGCTAGGAAATATCGGCACCGGCACTATGACGATCTTCGCGGAGAATGCCGCGGAGATTGATCTCAAACTCGGCTTCCGTCTCCGCGTTAAGGCGGTCTGCGATCTTTTGATCGATCAGAAACCGATTCCCGAATCGCTCGGACCGATCCTCCGGACCAACGACTGGCGCCAATTGGTTGACGATCCAGACGTGCATATTATCGTTGAGTTAGTTGGCGGCACAAAGATTGCAGCCGAGATCGTCAAGACTGCGCTGGCCAACAAGAAATCCGTAGTTACGGCGAACAAGGAACTGATGGCGTTGCAGGGCGCCGACCTCTGGGAACGGGCCATCGCCGCCGGGGCCAACCTTGCTATGGAAGCCAGCGTTGCCGGCGGAATCCCTATCCACGCAGTGCTCCGCGAAGGGATTTCCGGAGACCGGATTGAGGCCCTGCTCGGCATACTGAACGGCACCAGCAATTACATTCTTACCGAAATGGAAAAGCACGGAACGGCGCTGGAGGCCGTGCTGGCTGAAGCCCAACGCCTGGGGTATGCCGAGGCTGATCCGACCAATGACATCGACGGATTCGACGCGCGCTCCAAACTTGCTCTTCTTGCCGCCTTGGCTTTTGGAGAAAAGATCACCCCTTCCGACATTTTTACCGAGGGAATCCGGCGCATCTCTCCGATCGATTTCGAATACGCTCACGTGCTCGGCCATACGATTCGCCTCCTGTGCGGGGCGCGGCGAACAAACGATGGGCTGGCACTCTCAGTTCGGCCCGTTCTTATTCCACGCACGACGATCATAGCCGGGGTTCAAGGCTCCTACAACGCGGTCTGGGTGAAGGGTCTTTACGGCCAAGATACGTTCTATTACGGCCGGGGTGCGGGCGCCCAGCCTACGGGCGTAGCCGTGGTGAGCGACCTGATGCGCGTAGCCCGCGAGATCCGCGACGGCAGCCCCGAGCGCGTTTCGCCCTTCGCGCACAAGCGGCTGGGAGTAAGTAAGCCGACTTCGCTGGCGCGCCAGAAACGCGCGTACTATCTGCGCTTCCGGGTGAAAGATTGCGAGGGGATTATCGCCGCCTTGTCCGGTATTCTGGCCAGCAGACATACCAGTCTGGATGCGGTTCTGCAGTTGCCTCACGCGAACAAGAGTGACCTTCCCTTTGTGATCACGCTCGAACCCGCCACGGAGGAAGCTGTGCGTGGCGCTCTGGAGGAAATGTCGAAACTGGATTTCTTGCTCGAACCACCACTGGCATTGCCGATCGAGCCCCCACTCTGACAGACGGAACGTTTACTCGCCTTTTCCGGTGAACATGGAGGCGCCAGCGGTTCGGCTTGCAGCGGACTACTGGCGCACAAAGCAAAGCTATTGATCCCCTGAGCCAGTACAATGCACAGAATGAGTAACGAAATGACGAGCGGAAAACTGTACCTGCTCACGGCTGCGCTCTTGCTGTGCTTGCCGCTACATGCACAGAGTGCCGCGCAGCAGAATGAAAAAGGTCCCGCTTCCGCCGGGGTTGCGGGAAACGCTGTGGGAAACGTGGCCAAAGACGCTACGGCAGGCGCAGCGGCCCCGGCCCAGGAGCCGGAGGCCATCGCCGCGCTGCCTGCGGGCGAGTACAAGAGCGAGCCCGCCAGCCAGGAAGAGCGCATCACGCGCAAGGTGCGCCACCTGCTGGTGATGCGGCCCGCCTACTCCATCTGGGACTGGCTTGCCTTCCGCGTGAACGGCAACACCGTGGAAGTGCTGGGCGACGTGTATAACCACGGTCTCAAGCACGACGCCATCGACGCGGTGCGGGAGATCGAAGGCGTCGACAAGGTGATCGACCACATTCGCCTGCTGCCGCCCTCGCTGGTGGACGACCGCATCCGCCACGATGTGGCCAACGCCATCTATAGCAGCGGGGGCACACTCTCGCGGTACTCATGGTCAGCGATGCCCAGCATTCACATCATCGTCAGCGATGGGCAAGTGCGGCTAGAGGGAGTGGTGGACAACCAGCGGGACAAGGACGCGGCGGCCATGCTCGCCAAGGGAGTTTCGGGCGTCCTGCAGGTGACCAACAACCTGCACCTCGAACAGGACTGAAGCAATCTCAAAGTATCATTCCGCAAGCAACGCGAGGAACCGCACGTCCGCTGAAATATGGCACGGGACAGCAGAGCGTCGCCCAGACTCGCTCCAGTTCCGCTTCGAGGTCACCATGCGACCGCACATCGTCTCCGCGCATCCAAAAAGCAAATGATAGTGGTCACAAGAGGAGGGGGGAGTGACAGTTTTTCTGGTACTCGCAATGTTTGTTACGTTCTTCGTGGTTGAGAAGATTACTCACAAACCAGCTTCCGAATACATGCATTCGACAGCCCCCGGCACAGAGGCAGTGGCGGGCAAAGTCCAGCCCATCGTTGCGGGCAATCAAGTTCCTGGGCCGCTCTACCTCTACCAAGTCCGCGCGGGGACTGATCGCCGCCAAACTTATCGGCCAGAGCGACGAAGTCTACCCGCCGCATGATCGTCACCGATGAAACGCACCACCTAGGAGTCAACATTCCCTGACCGAACCGCAGCAGAGTTTTTTCATAAATCTGGTTCGCTAGAAAGATGCCATCTTCGACGGCGTCGATGACGCGGTGGTTTCCTTTTCGTATCTACAAAACTCATGACACAGCGTGCTCAGGAATGTTCCAAACCGACCCTCTGGTCGTGCAACCCGGAATTGCCAATCGGCTTCAGAGTGAACGCTCCCAATTTTCGAATTCACCATCCAGACAAAGGAGTCCCTCGATGTTTACAAGAGTGGTCGATCTAAAAGCCAAGGCCGGAAAGACGAATGAATTGTGCAGCACAGTAGGCGGAAAGGTGCTGTCCATTTTGAAAAAACAACAGGGCTTCCAGGACGAGATCATACTTGTCTCCAATACTGATTCCAAACGCGTGCGGGTACTTAGTTTCTGGAACAACCGCGAGGACGCCGAACGCTACCACCGCGAGCAGTTCTCCCATATAGCAGAAATGCTGCAGCCCTTGAGCGAAGGCAAGCCCGTGGTTTCAACCTTCGACGTGAACACATCAACAGTCCATCACATCAATATAGGAAAAGCAGCATAAGCATGGAAAAGGTATTGCGGGCTGCAAGGAGGTAAATGATGAAGCGCAATGTCGGTGGCAAAGACCAGACAGTCAGGTTCATGATTGCCAGTGCGGGTGTCGCAATCGGACTTTTTGCGAAGCGCGGCTGGATCAAAGCATTGGGATTCAGTATTGGTGGAGCCGAACTGGCGACTGCGATAACGAGGTACTCGCCGCTGAATCAGTTAGCGGGCAGAAATACTCGTTGAACACGAAACCGGGCGCAGTCGGTGACCGCGCCCGGCGGAAACGCCGCACTCTCACAAGTCACGGCCGTTAGCTTTTTGCGCGCACTGTAATGCGCAGCAGTTCGCTTCGTTTGAAGAGGCGCATGCGCGGTCCCCAGGTTCCGGTACCCCGGCAGACGATGGCGGTCATGTCCTGCACACGATAACGCCCCGACAAGATCGGGAAGGCGAGTTTGACGAGGTATTTGAAGGGCCAGATCTGCCCTTCGTGGGTATGGCCAGAGAGCATGAGGCCGACGCCGGCGCTGGCCGCTCGTTGGGTTTCCAGCGGCGTGTGCGAGAGCAGGACGCTGGCACCCCCGGGACGCTGACGCAGCACCTTCTCCAGGATCGCCGCGTGCTCCGCACGTCCCCGAAAAGCTACGTCATCCACTCCGGTCAGGACCAACCCAGAGATTGGTTCGATACTTTCATCACGCAGCACGTGGAAACCCGCGCGGCGAAAGAGATCGACGATCTTCGTGCCTCCGGCGTAGAACTCATGATTTCCCGTGACAACATACACGCCTTGCGAAGCGCGGAACTGCCGCAGGACAGGCAGCCAGTTGGGAAAGGTCGTTTCATCGCCCTCGAAGATGTCACCCACCAGCAGCAGGAGGTCGGGACGGAGGGACTCAAACTGAGCCGCACGTTCACGGGCCCAGCCATGGCCGAGCAGGGCTCCCAGATGCATGTCACTAGCCACCACGAGCACCGTTCCATTCGCCTCGCGCGGCAGTCCATCGAGGGCGACCTCGTACTCCGTCACCACCGGGGAACGCCGCGCTTGGACTAGCGCTACGACCGTCATTAGCACAGCGAGGAAAAACGCGACCGTGCGTAGCGCAGGCAACTGCGGACGCAGCCACAGGCCAAAACCGGTGCAGAGATCGAAGAGGAGGAAGGTTGAAAACAGGAGGAAGAATGCGCCCACCCAGTAGGCACCGACGATCTCGAGCACGTGCGAGAGTCCGTCAATTCCGTAGTGTTCGAGCACCCGCGAGACGATATAACTCGCCCCAAGCAGGATCACCACCGGAATCAACAGCCGTGCCGGAACGTGGTGAGCGATGAACGGGATCGAGAGCAGCCGCGAGACGACGTAGAAGTGCAGACCAGCCCAGAGAAGACAAATCAGAATCAGGGAAAGGAACACGTGCGGGGATCTCCCGCTTTGAGTGTATCGAAGAAACTGATCCGGTAGCAGTGTCGTTCATGAACGACGTTGCAATCCAGTCGACAATGCAGGGCCGCAGGAAATGGAGTTCAGAAATTCGCAGGGCTTCGTCGGCAATGGCTGAAGTCCACGCGAGCCTGTGACAAGTACAGCGTTGGATTGAACTATTTTGATATCACCGAGAGTGGACGCGAGGACGCAATTCGAATTCCGCCTACATTTGACAAATTCTGCTTCCCTATTCATTCCACGAAGGGAGGGATTCAAGCAAAGCCGATTTGCGATACACCATTCCTTGGAACGTAGCAAGAAGTTCACCACGGTCGTTTCGGATACTGACTTCAAAACTCGCCAACTTCGCAGAATGGCTTACTTCACGTGCTTCGGCAATCAACCTGCCCTCTTTGGCTCCCCGAAAAATGGAAATTGAGGAGTTTACCGAAAGTGCAAGCTGACCGTTTGAGTTGCTGGCAGCAGCAAAAGCAAAGTCAGCGAGAGTGAACAGCGCCCCCCCGTGAACGGTTTGCGCTGCATTCAGATGGTAGGGCTGAAGTTCCATCTCCGCGCGAGCAAACCCATCGCGCAACTCGATGATCGCCATACCGTTGTGGCTGGCGAAGGCGTCCGCCCTGTTGAAGAAGGTCCGGATAGGTTCGAAATCCATGCGTCGCTCCTGATGAAATACTCACCGGTACTGTGTCGCGGCCGGATTCATGCCACAACTACCCACACTCGCCCTGCCGTACATTGCTGCAGGCAGTTCACGACCATAATACAGGCCGTGTAGATCGTATTGCGGGGGCAGCGGAAAAGCGCACCAAAGGACATCCTGTCTCGCGCCGGAGGGTTTGATGTAACCGTTGACAACGAGTCGAAAGTATCTGATACTGATCCAACGATGAGCACACTTCGATTTAGCTTCGCCTTTAGCTACCGCTACTCTTTTAGAGTATGCGGTGCGGGGTGGGGCGTGTGTGATCAACAGATTCACTGCTAGAAACGCCCAGTTTGTAACCACGCAGCCGCAACTCTTCAGAGTTGCGGCTTTTGTTTTTGGGGATCACAGAACCAACATAATGGCAGCGGTGAGCTGCGGAGACGAGTAGAAATGATCATCAATATGAGGGAAGGCGCTTCGAAGGCCGAGGTCGACCACATCATCGAGCGAGTGAAAGAGGCGGGTTACCAGTCGCACGTGACCTGCGGAGAGCAACGTACGATCGTGGCAGCGGTTGGAAGCGGAAGACGGCATGAGTTGGAAGCACTCGCAGCGGCACCGGGCGTGGAAGGCGTGGTGGCAATCGCGCAGCCGTACAAACTTGTGAGCCGGCAAGTAAACCCGAGCGGGACAGTGGTCAACGTCAGTGGAGTAGAGATCGGCGGCGAAGACCTCGTAGTGATGGCTGGACCATGCTCGGTGGAATCTCGAGAACAGGTGTTCGAGACAGCGGAGAACGTGAAGAAGGCTGGCGCCAAAATGCTTCGAGGCGGCGCATACAAACCGCGGACATCACCCTACGAATTCCAGGGCCTGGGGTTGGAAGGGTTAGAAATACTGAGAGAAGCGAAGGAAAAGTTTGGCCTCCCGATAGTGACGGAGGTGATGAGCACCGAGGATGTGGACGTTATCTGCGCGTATGCGGACATGCTTCAAGTCGGAGCCCGAAATATGCAGAACTTCGCGCTGCTGCGGAGGCTTGCCACCTGCGGCAAACCTATACTGTTGAAGCGTGGTCCCTCGGCAACCGTGAAGGAATGGCTGCTTGCTGCCGAATACCTACTGTCTGGTGGCAATCAGCAGGTGGTGCTGTGCGAGCGAGGAATCCGAACCTTCGAGACGGAAACGCGCAATACGCTGGACCTCTCAGCAGTCGCACTGGCCAAAGAGTTGTCTCACCTGCCGGTGATCGCAGATCCTTCCCATGGGACCGGAAGGCGCAGCCTGATCTTGGCAATGAGCCGCGCAGCAGCGGCGATCGGAGCAGATGGCTTGATCATCGAGGTCCATCCTTGTCCAGAAAGGGCACTCTCGGATGGAGCACAGTCGCTAGACTTTGCGGGCTTCCAACAGGTGATGCAGTCGTTGTCTGGGCCGTTGCGGGCATAAGGCACAAGGGAAGAGAGTTTTCTCACGTGGGGGACAGACATCGCCTACGCGCCACCAGCGCGATCGCAGAGATTGGTTGACGGTTCGTGCGTCAGGCGGAGCGGCGGCACGGACGTGGCGACCGGCCAAAACGCGCCCCTGCGTGAGACTTACTCTTTACAATATAAACAAGACGGGGTAATGTTGCGATCAAAGGGCGGGAAACGCGGTCTGGAATCGATTCAGGATAGGAGCAGTTCGATGAAGTTTTCAGATTTTATCTGGGGAGCAATCATGGCTTGCGTCCTCGCCGCGTTAGTGAATCCTTCCTCCCGCGCGGCAATTATTAGCGCAACGATAGCGCACCCATACCTGATGGGAATTATAAAGTTTTCCATTCTTGCCAGCATGGGCGAGTTGCTTGCGATTCGGATCATAGCAGGCGAATGGAATATTCCGTGCGGCATGGTATACCGGGCCTGCTTTTGGGGATTTGTGGGATTTACCCTGACGGCGGCTGTTCCGGTGTACGCGAGCGGAGTTGCCAGCGCTATGCAAAGCGGGCTATTGTTTGGAGCCCGATTTCACTTGCCTGTCATTCGGGCCTTCTGGACCAGTGTGATGATGAATGCGACGTACGGTCCGGTACTGATGTGCGCCCATCGTATTTCCGACACCTATCTCGACTTAGCCGGTGGGCGCTTGCTAAACCTGCCGTCGGTTAAATTTGACAGCGTCCTTGCGACCATCAATTGGCATAGCTTGTTTGTGGTGGTTATCCTCAGGCTGCTTACGTTTTTCTGGGTTCCCGCCCACACGATTACCTTTCTGCTTCCGCCCGAATATCGTGTGTTGTTCGCCGCGATTCTCAGCTTTGCGTTGGGAGTCTTGCTAGCGTTCTTTAAACGCTATGGGGCGAAGAGTCCCACGGCGAATTTAGAAGCAGAAGCAATGCCAGTGGGCTAGACTTTGATGAAGAGCAATTGAAGTTAGCGGCTGCAGAGCCTAAGGCCGGAAAGTGGCAGCGGAAGATGGTTTATCGGCTGCAGGGATTTCTGTTTGCCTGGACTTCGCAATCGGATACACTGTTTTGAAACTCGATTCACACAGGATTTTTTCTTGGAACATCTTCAGCAACAGTGTGCCATGTCACTGCTGAGCGGTGACGAAGCGGTTGCCCTTGCCGCTTTCGACGCCGGGGTAAAGCTCGGTACGGGATATCCCGGGACTCCCTCGACAGAGATCTTAGAGACATTCGAAAGCCTGGGCGGAAGTGCACAGTGGTCGCCCAACGAGAAGGTGGCGCTGGAAGTTGGGATCGGAGTCGCTTTTTCCGGTGCGCGCGCCCTCGTAACAATGAAACATGTCGGCCTAAACGTTGCTGCCGACCCCTTGTTCACAGTGGCGTATACCCGACTAGAAGGAGCGCTGGTCGTGGTCTCGGCCGACGACCCTGGAATGGCTTCCAGTCAGAATGAGCAGGACAATCGGCGCTATGCCGTCGCTGCCGGCGTGCCGATGCTCGAGCCCTCGGATTCGCAGGAAGCTTACGAGTTCACGTTGCAGGCCATCGAACTCTCCGAGCGATGGCAAGTGCCCGTTCTGCTGCGGCTGACTACGCGCGTCTGTCATTCCAAAACCATCGTGCGCCACGGAACGGTTGCGATTCCAAAGCCGCGCCCGGCGCATTTCACGCGTGATATTCGCTCCCGCGTGATGATTCCAGCCTACGCCCGTCCGGCACACAGCAGGCTGCGCGATATCCTTTCACAGATAGCTGCCTGGAACGACGAGTCAGGACCGAACCAACTGATAGCGGGCTCGCCGTCGCTCGGAATTATCACCTCGGGAATTTCCTATCAGCATGTGCGCGAAGCCGCGCCGGAAGCCAGCGTACTCAAGTTGGGATGCACCTATCCGCTTCCTTTGGAGCGCATGCGCGCCTTTGCTGCCAGCGTCGAGCGCTGCATCGTCATCGAAGAGGGAGATCCGTATCTGGTGGAAGGCGCTCGTACCGCGGGCATTGCGGTCGAAAGCAAGCAGGAGATGTTCCGTTTCGGCGAACTGAGCACTGCGCGCGTGCGCCGCATTCTGGACGGCGATTGTTCGCCTGAGGCGAAACCCGCCCCCGGCAAGCCGCCAGCTCTGTGCCCCGGTTGTCCGCATCGCATCGTTTTCACCGCCCTGAAGAACCTGAACTGTATTGTCTCGGGCGATATCGGCTGCTATTCACTGGGAGTCTTGCCGCCATTCGATGCAATCGACACCATCGTGTGTATGGGCGCGGCGATCGGCGTGGGTCTGGGGATGCGCCATTCATTGCCGCCTGAAGATGCGAAACGCGTGGTGAGTGTCATCGGAGATAGTACTTTTGTACACAGCGGGATCACGGGATTAGTGGAGATGATCTATAACCCGCCAGCCAGCGGCCATGTGCTGTTGATCCTCGACAACGGAACCACGGCTATGACGGGCTTGCAGGAAAACCCGGGAACGGGGCGCAAGTTGGACCATGCGAAGACAGGCAAGGTGGTGTTCGAGGACCTCGCGCGAACGCTTGGCATAAAAAATGTTCACGTGGTCGACCCAACGCTGAATCCCTCGAAGTTTCAAGAGCTGGTTCGGACATGTCTGGATACGCCGGAACTTTCCGTCGTGATTGCCCGGCGAGATTGTCTGCTTGCGACCCGCGCGATCCGCGAGTACGAGAGGTGCGATGAACAGCCGAACAACTAACGTAGTCGTCGCAGGATTGGGCGGACAGGGCGTGCTGAAGGCTTCCGACATCCTGGCCGACGTTGCGTTCAGGGCTGGCCTGGACGTAAAGAAAAGCGAATTACACGGGATGAGCCAGCGCGGCGGCTCCGTCTCCAGCGATGTGCGATTTGGCGAGCGCGTATTCAGTCCCATGGTGCAGGAGGGCAAGGCCGATTTTCTGGTCGTCCTTTCGCCGGACCAGATCCCGGTAAATGCCGCGGCTCTGGCGCAAGGGGGTGTCCTGATTGAACCCTCGCAAATCGACGAATCGCGTCTGCCGAACAAGAAAAGCATCAACGTGGCGCTGCTTGGGGTGTTGAGCCGGCATCTGCAGTTTCCGGTTGAAGGCTGGATCGCCGCACTCCGTCGCAATTTACCCGAGGCGCTGCACGACGCGAACCTCGTATCCTTTTCTATCGGACGGGACGGATGAGTTCAGGTACGGCAAAGAGCGTTACCGACTTCCATCCTGCGAGCGCGCCCGATTACACTCCGGTGCCGCTGCTCCGAGAGCTGCAGTTGACGCGCCTGCAAGCCATTGTGACGCGAGCGTGGCAGCACGTGAAGCCGTTTCGCGCACGCATGGATGAGCTCGGGCTCGCGCCGCAGGACATCCGTACGCTTGAGGACATCGTAAGGCTGCCGTTCACGGTGAAAAGCGATTTGCGGGATAGCTATCCCTTTGGACTTTTTGCCAGCCCGATGAGTGACGTCGTCCGTCTCCACGCTTCCAGCGGAACCACCGGCAAACCCATCGTTGTCGCCTACACCGAGGAGGACCTCGAGGTGTGGACCTCTGTGATGGCTCGCTGTTTGGCTCGCGGCGGGTTGGGTCGTCGAGACATATTTCAAAACGCCCATGGCTATGGCCTCTTTACCGGCGGCATGGGTTTCCACTATGGCGCGGAGCGGTTGGGAGCGGCGGTAATCCCCATATCAGGCGGCAACACCGACCGGCAGATCATGATCATGAAGGATTTTGGCGTGACTGCGTTGTGTGGCACGCCCTCCTACATTCTGCACATGAGTGAGCGCGCCGCCGAATTAGGCGTGGATATCAGCAAATTGCCGCTGCGGGTCGGATTTTTCGGCGCTGAGCCCTGGTCCGAATCCATGCGGAAGCACATCGAAGGTCAGTGCGGCATCGAGGCATTCGACATGTACGGGCTTTCAGAGATGACTGGACCCGGCGTCGGCTGCGAATGCCAACAGCATAATGGCTTGCACATCGTCGAAGACCACTTTTATCCGGAGATCATCGATCCAGAGAGCGGAGAGTCGCTGCCCGACGGGATGGAGGGCGAGCTGGTGCTGACCACCTTGACCAAGCAGGCCATGCCCATGATTCGCTACCGCACCCGCGATATCACCATGATTCTTCCGGGCGCGTGTGAGTGCGGACGCACGTTGCGGCGAATTCAACGCATCAGCCGACGCACCGACGACATGCTGATTATTCGCGGCGTAAATCTCTATCCATCGCAAGTGGAGACCGCGCTGCTGCAGGTGGAGGGTACGTTGCCGCATTACCACATACTACTCACCCGCGAGCACGGATTGGACCAGATGGAAGTGCAGGTTGAGGTAACGCCGCAAGCGTTCACCGATGAGATCGAAGCATTGCAGGGTTTGCAGGAGAAGCTTCAGGACGCGCTCTATAACGTGCTGGGACTCAGAGTAAAGGTTTCGCTTGTCGAGCCGCGCTCCCTGCAACGAAGCGAAGGCAAAGCAAAACGTGTCACCGATCGGCGGACATCATGAAGATTCAACAAATATCGCTGTTTGTCGAAAACAAGCCCGGCCACATCTATGCCCCCTCCAGTCTGCTTGCGCAGGAAGGCATCGACATCCGCGCCTTGTACCTGGCGGACACGCACAAATACGGCATTCTGCGAATGATTGTCTCGGATTGGCGAGAGGCCGCGAGGATTCTGGAAGCGCAGGGATTTGTGGTTAAAGTGACGGAGGTGCTTGCCGTTGAAGTGGCCGACCGTCCGGGAGGCTTGGCTGAGGTCCTAAAGGCGCTGGACGGAGCCGACATTAATATCGAATATATGTATGCCTTCCCTTATGTACGCGGAGACAACGCAATCCTTATCTTCCGCTTTGCCGATCTGGATGCGGCAATTGTGCGTTTGCAGACAGCAGGCATCAGTATCTTGGCAAGCGCAGAACTATTAAACAAATAGAAAGCCTCCCGACTCACATGCCTATTTCCAATGCCATCGCCAGCCAACTCGAGAAAGCCTCCTGGATTCGACGCATGTTTGAGGAAGGTACCCGGCTGAAGCGCGAGCGCGGGGCCGATGCCATCTTCGACTTTACGCTCGGCAATCCAGATGTGGAACCGCCGCCTGCGGTGATGGACGCGCTGCGGCGAGTTGTGGCCAGCAACCGTCCTGGCTCGCATGGCTATATGCCGAATGCGGGCTATCCCGAAATCCGCGAGCTGGTTGCGACCAAGCTGCGCAAAGAAACCGGCCTGGCCTTTGCAGCCGATGATGTCTTCATGACGGCCGGCTCGGCGGGCGCGTGCAACGTGATCCTTAAGTCGATTCTCGACCCAGGGGATGAAGTCATCGTCTTACTGCCCTACTTCGCCGAGTATCAGTTTTATATCGCCAACCACGGTGGCTGCATGGTTCCAGTGGAAACCGATGCGTCGTTCCTGCCTGACGTGGAGCGCATCGCGGCGGCCGTTACCCAGCGAACGCGCGCCATACTTCTCAATACGCCCAATAACCCGACTGGCCGTGTTTACCCGGAGTGCGTTCTGCGCGATCTTCAACAGCTACTGAGCCGCGTCGGCCATCCGATTACCGTCATCAGCGACGAGCCGTACAAATCGTTCGTCTATGACGGGAAGCGTCAGTCCGAAGTGGCGTCGCTCATCGCCAACACGGTGATCTGCAACTCGTGGTCGAAATCGCTGGGATTGCCGGGCGAGCGCATCGGTTATCTTGCGCTATCGCCGCAACTGGCTGATGCCGCTGAGGTGCGCCGTGCCTGCGCGTTCACGAATCGCATCCTGGGTTTCGTCAACGCGCCCGCAATCTGGCAGCGGGTAATGATGGAATCGCTGGAGGAGACAATCGACGTAGCCGTGTACGAACAGAAGCGGAACGTCCTTTGTGATGCGTTGGAAGCCATCGGATACGACGTGAGGCGGCCCGAAGGCGCCTTCTACGTCTTCCTGAAGACCCCAATCCCCGACGACATTGCGTTTGCAGAAAGGCTTGCTGCGGAGGGTGTGCTCGCCGTCCCAGGCACCGGCTTTGGACGTTCTGGCTATATCCGCTTATCACTGACGATTCCGCTGGAGCATATCCAGAAATCGATTGCCGGCTTCCAGCGCGCGTTTCTCTCGTCCACCCGGCAATAACTCCGACGGCGAATGCGCGCTGATTGCGTGCGCATTCGCCGTCACCGTTTGGCTTCGCTTTGGGTAGTTACTTTTCGCTTGGCGGATGGTGCAAATAGCTAAACGGCACACCGAACTCGAACCAGAACGAATTCCCCCGCGTCTTGTTCTGCACCAGCATGTCGTGATCCATCTTGAAGACCAGGGCGCCATGCTTGCTCCAGGGAAGAGTCACCTGCGGACCGAGATCCAGCACGCGCCCTTTGTATCCGATGCTCTGTGTTCCGTCCGCATTGGTGGTCACCACGGCGGCTCCGTGCAGGCTATCGTTTGTGGTTTGCTGGTAGTAGTAGCCAACCAGACCAACGCTGGCCTTGCGGTGCAGGATCTCCTGGCGTGCGTCGAACTGCGTGAAGAACTCGTTGCCACTGTGATAATGCGTGACATGATCGGCGTCGTTGATGACGTAATCAAAACGCGCGCTCATTTCCTGTTCGCCGTGGTGCGGAGTCAGAGTAATCGCAGCGCCCGGCGTGAAGGCGATATTGTGCTGTCCAATATTAATTGGCGCTCCCGCCGTATATCCCGTGCCGAGAGTCTCAACTTCAAGCTCGTAGAGCCAGTGCACCATTCCCTTATGGTTGAAGACCGTGAAGGGAACCACGTTGATGTTGGTGATATCGTCCTTGGTAAACTTCCCCGGCGGGACGTGGAGCTGCTCATAAACTTGGGGCACGGCAATGTAGCTGCCGAGTTCTCCGCCAAGAAACTTAACACCCCAGTTATGCGAGAGCTTAACGGCTACGGCAAAGGCGCGAACCTTGAAATCAGGTATCGGCATCTTCTTGCCATGCGCATCATCAATCTCGTTTGCCTCGTAGAACAAGGTGTACTCATAAACATAAGTCTGACCGCTGTGGGGAACGCCCGCCGCGATGGCAATCGATTCAGCCCCGACGGGCCAAACGCTCGCGCCATTTTCGGTGGCGCTGGCCGCTGCACATAGAAGCACAAGGCCAATGATAATGAGGAGGAAACGGTAGTGAGCTCGGTTCGTGATTTGCATATGTAAACCTCTTAACGAAAGTTGTAGCCAACTGCAGGTCGATTTTCTCGCATAGATATCCGTGGCAGACTTAGGCGCTGGGCCACGGTCTTTCGCAAGTTTTATGAAAAACGGAATTCCCGAACTGTAAGCATACGCAAAAAATACAGAAAAGCAACTCCCTTTATGTCTTAGAGGCCGCTTGTTCAGCATTATTCTGCGCAAGATCGAGTGCCCTGCCCTTTCGAGGCGCTCGCATCGTGCAGGAAACGGAGGCGACCCAGATTGTGCTCGGGGCGTTGAACCTCCAACAAACACTCGAGATGGAACGCCTGCAATGCCGAGCGGATGCGCTGGATCTGTCGGCAAACGAATACGCTTCCGTGTCCTTTTCTGAAAGACAGCCGTTGCTGCAATTATGAGGATCGGACAGCAGATTGCACGGGTTATCCGTATCTCTACGAGCCGGAATTTGTGTTCCGCACGATGGCAATGATAGAACGCACATCCACATGCCCGATTGTGTATGAGGTTATCGAGGCGCTGATCTACAACAGCGCGCCCGCACATCCGTCTGTCGGGCAGTCCCGATAGGGTTCTAACGTTTGTCAGTACCGATCCTGCAGTATGGGCCGGCTCCGTAAGTTAACAGTAATATGTCCAACGCCGGGCAACGCCTCCATCGGACCCGGAATCGACGTCTTTAAATACTCGGCAACCGATGGGACCGAGAAATTCGGAATCTCGTCCAATGCTGTGATAGCGAAGGTGCGCAAACTTGTGGAGCAACCTGCGCTTGCCGCCTAACTGTGTTGATTGCTGAATTAAGCGGGGCACAGCCGAGCAATAGATCACGAAAGGTAAACAGTCAACACATTGGGCCCGGCTCTCGTGCCATTGATTCCGGGCCAATGAAGCACTTACAGACTGAGCCTGCTGGCCTACAACTTAGGCAACTGTGGCGCCGCCTGGTGCTGCCGAAAAGAATCGACGATTGATCGCTGACGAGTTTGCAGCGACGGACTCTGGGGTGATCGAAGAAACAGCGAGCCTTGACGAGTCGTACAATCCGATTCCGCTAAAGCATTTAGCTTCTTGCCAAATTGAGGGCTCAAGATGAACGATCAACAAAAGAAGGAGGAGCAGCGTTCTGGAGTGCGAGATCAAGAGATTCGTGCGGCACTGGATCAGCATTGGGCGGCGTCCGATGTCAACGATTTTGAAACCGAGCACCGCATCTATCACGAGGACGCGGTGCTGGAATACCCGCAGTCAGGCGAGCGAACCCGCGGTCGACGCAACATTCAGAACCAACGCGCTAGTCAGCCGAGCAAAAAGCGGTTTGCCGTCCGACGAATCATTGGCGGCGGTGATCTTTGGATCACCGAATTTATCCTGACATATGACGGCAAGCCGTCCTACACCGTGAGCATCATGGAGTTCAGGGACGACAAGGTTGCGCGGGAAACACAGTACTTTGCGGATCCATTTGTGGCTCCTGCATGGCGCGCTCAATGGGTCGAACGGATGGACACATAATATCGAGGAAGCCATCAATACAGACAGGGTTCGGAGCACTCACGTGGAAATTGGAGTTCTAAGCGAAGGGGAGTTCTGTTAGTCGGTCGGACCAGCCAGTCTGATCGAGTACTATCTTCTCGTTTGGAGCGGGATTGCTGACGTGACTTGTGCCCAAACCAGCGCGGGCCCACGCTAGGGATTTAGGTGCAGTCAATGATTTGGTTCAGTGGAGGCAACCCCGCGTCCGCGTTGTTTGGAGCGCGTTCCAAGTCCACGCGAAACATCCCGGATTGTAGTGATGTCCTGCTCCAAATAATCGAACCGACGCAGCGTAGCTGTGACCGCAGGAGTTCCCTCTTCCTGTGCCTTCCGGAAGCCGGGAGGTCTATGCGCGAACTCGGTTACTTGCTCATGGGCGAGCAGCATCGACTCTCCGACTTCTTCAAGGGCGCGAAGCATGCGCCCCAGCTCGAAGCGAATGACCGTCGGCACGGCGGTGATAGGAACAAAGCCGGTCGGCAAAATCGACTCGCCAATTTGAACTGGCGACGTGCGCACGACTGGTTTCGTCAGTTCACGATCTGCCATCGTCGGCAGGGCGCGAGCCAATCATGCTGATGATTGAAGAGTTCGCACACTTTCCTCCTGAAGCGCTCGCGCTATAAAAGCTGAAGGCAGCCCAGAGGCTGCCTTCGCGGTGAAAAGATTGATCATGGAAGCCGCTCCTTGCGCCGCGACTTCAGACTCTTGAGAGCCACAACGCACCCGATCCGACTAGGTTTCAGTGGTGGCCCTGGTGCGCTACTTCCGACGTAGGCGGACCTGATCCTTTTTTTCCGCCCAAGAGTCCCCCGCGCTCATCGAGGGCCTCCGCCTGGATCAGAATCGTGCAGTTGGGACAGTACATCTCAGGCCATGCTTTTCCGCACCTCTGGCAGACATGTTTTTCACTAGCTGTGTTCTCACCCATAATGCCTTCTTCCTGGATCATCCAAGATGTCTTGGATTCTCCAACGCGCCATGCGCACATCTTAGGAATCTATGTCGGTAGCCTCCGACTTGCGAACGGACCGTCGCTCGTACGACACTCGCCGTGCGCGACGAAATGGCCACACTCGTCTTCCGCATTAAGCTTCTTTTCGAAAAAGAATGACGTGGTATCAGTGCAATGGGAGTTGAGGCGGAATTCAGTGGTGGCATCCGTGCTCGAGAAGAGTAACGCGGTCGGCATCATACAGCACCTCCCCAAGAGAACCTTCCACTTCCCATCCGCCTTGTATGATGTTCCGCTTTCCGCAACTCGCTACGACAAATTACGCATTCTGGAAAACATTCCCATTTTGAATCGAACGAGGCAGTGACGCGTGTCTGACGAAAGTTTTTCGATCGTACGCCAACAGCGCGCGGTGCGCGAAAGTCGTTGAAGGCTCGAAAGCCTGCCAGAAATTCTACAAACAAGGAACACTGACTTGCCGGATAAATCGATCTTTAAGGCATTTCGCCCAGATAGAACAATGCGCGGGAAGCTCACGCCCTCGGGTGATTCCTGTCACAGCCGCAAAGCGCGTCCAGGCACACAATAACGGCGTTCAGGGAGGTGCCATATGGCTACGGCACCAACTCAGATCGAACCTATTCCGACGTACCCACGCATTATCACTGCGCCATACCCTAAAACATTCTCGCTCGACCCTGCTTCGAGGAGGTATACCATGTCAAGCTTCGCTCAAACACTGGTTGTCCCAGCCTTCAAAAACATTCTCTTCGCCACTGACTTTTCGCGGTGCTCGCAGACCGCCCTCCCTTATGTGCATGCCATTGCCGAGCGCTACGCCTCCACTGTCCACGCCGTGCATGTTCTTGCTCCAGAACCGCAGACGATTGGGATTCCGTTAGACAGGTATCCAGAGTTAGATGCAGATCGATATGCCGCGCGATCTGCGATGAATGCTCTGCTGACCAGCCCTTTTTTCGAGAACGTTGCACACACGGCAACCGTAGAGCGGGGGCAGCTATGGGAGGTTCTAGCACCGTTCATGAAAGAGAAGAACATAGATCTGATTGTGGTAGGCACGCATGGTCGGCGTGGGTTGAGAAAACTCGTCCTCGGCTCGGTAGCCGAACAAGTGTTTCGCCACGCTATGTGCCCGGTACTCACCGTGGGCCCAAATGCGGCAGACGAAAGTCCTGCGGTTACGAATTTTAAAACGGTACTATTCGCCACTGATTTTTCCTCAGGCTCCCAGCACGCCCTTCCCTATGCGGTGTCGTTAGCGCGAGCTAACAACTCGCACCTTATTCTGCTGCATGCCTTGCCAGTCAGCATACAGGCGTTGCCGGGCAACATGGATCAGGTGATATCTGCCAACTGGGAAGTTTCCGCAGAGGTTACCGCGGATGCTCTTGGGTGTGCCCGGCGCCAAGTGGCAGAGATGATATCCGCCGAGATCATGAAGGAGTTGAACGCGGAGATCATTGTCGAGTGCGAATCGGCGGCGAGAATGATTCTTGACGTAGCGGAAAGAAAACAGGCGGGTCTGATTGTGATGGGTGCTCACCGCGCTTCGGCTCATTCGGTTGCTGCACATTTGCCATGGGCGACCGCATCCGCCGTAGTATGTCACGCTCCCTGTCCGGTCTTAACTGTGCGGAGTTGAGCAAGTTTTCGGCCGCACCGGTTCGGCCGAAGCAAGCAAGCTGCAGCTCGAATATCGACGATGCAGGCGCTGACGAACAACGAACTGTTACAGCTGCGCGCATTGAGGAAAGCACCCTGAGTTTTCGCGGTACATCACGCCATGCCGTGACCCGTCGCACAGACAACAGAATGCACAGAGAGTCAACTTACCGCCGATGGGACTCTTGTCCGGTGTTGAAATTCGCGACTTCAGCATTCGCGGAAATTACCTTAACCATCGGAGTATCGTTCTCCGACGGGCAATGCACTCTTCAAGAAGAGTAGACGTTTCGGAGTGCCCTGGATACTCCCCACCAATTGTTGATTTCGAACTCGACGACGGCACAACCAGCAGCATCGTGATCAGCGACGCCGATATGCCTGCACTGTGCATCGGCGATATTGAGAAAGCAAAGGGACACCTCTCACACATTCTGAACGCCCGTAAAGGAGACCCTGAGGCATTAAAGCAGCTAGCTTGCGCAGATCAAGAGTCTCTCGGCGAATCGACCCTAGTTCACCCATCCGAAACCAGGTTTGTCGTCCCATCCACAAGTTGCGATCCCCACTCAGAGCAGGACATCAGTCAAAAGGGATTCATACTCCTGAAATTAAGCCAATTGGGCTATCCGGTGCCAGATTTCACGGTCCTAACTACTCAAGCTTACCCGGATCGAGGCGATAAGTTCGAGGCGCATGTTGCAGACGCAGTCAGGCAGCTAGAAATTCTTACTATGCAGGGCCTCGGTGATTCCAGGGCCCCTCTAGTATTCGCGATTCGGTGCGCCACGGCGTACTACATTCCAGGATTGCTAGATACTTATCTCAACGTCGGGGTGACCGAGAGTACGTTGCCCTGCCTGGAACAAATGTATGGCTCGGCCGCCGCGTACAAGATGTTTCTGAATAACTTGAGGAATCTCTGCCAGTGTCTCGGTCATGAGAAGCACGCTGAAATTGTCAATGCCGTCCATTCAGAACTTCCTCATCATGAAGTCGTGCAGTTGACAGAACGGTTATGCGAGATTCTCGCGAAAACAAATCGCAAACTTGTCGATGATCCTTTTTGCCAGGCCACCTATTTGGCCAAGCAGGCATACAAGCATTTCGAGGCAAACCAAGAACTCGTCCTCGCACTCTGCAGAGGAGCGAAACATCTTCCCAGCCTTATTTTGCAGAAGATGATCTGCACGGTCAGGCATAAAAATGCCTATGTCGGAGTCCTGTCCAGTCGTCACACCCGGACCGGACTAGGGATCGAACTGCAGACTGCCCGTAACATGTTCGGCGAGGAGATGATGACTGGAACGGCGGAAATTGAGCCATTTGCTTTTGAAGACAGAGCGGCAATTAAGAACCTGTTCCCAGCCGTCCACCATTTCGTTCCATCGCTTGCAGATCTCGAAAGAAAGTTTGAGTCTCCGGTGACGATCGAATTCGCAGTCGAAGCGACAAGCAGATATCAGTTATTTGGTCTTTTACAACTGAATCAGGCGGGAATGGTTGGCCGGGCCGCCTTGATTTCCGCAGTGGACATGCACAAGTCGGGAATTATATTGCGGCAGCGGGTGTCCGAACTGATCCGGCCTTACCACATCAAACAGCTTACAAGCGATACGATCGCTCCAAAAGATTTCAGAGCCCTTAATTGCTTCTGTTCCGGAGTATCAGTTCTGCCTCGGTCCGCCGTGTCCGCCCGCGTATTTTTCTCGGACCGAGCGGCTTTGATGGCAAAAGGCGAAGGCGAAAAAGTGTGCCTTTGCAAGAAGACCTTTTTCCCTGCTGACTCCGTGGTAATGCGCGAGATGGACGCAATAATAAGTCTGACGTCTGCAGCCGTACATGTCGTCACGATCTGCCATAGCTTAGGCATACCGGCCCTGCTGAGCTTGGGGAAGAGCGGCGTGAAATTGCATTCCCAGGGAATCCTGACTAACCTCGCCGGAATGCAAATCAAGGAGGGCGATTGGATCACGATATCGTCGCGGGAAAGGTCTATCTATCAGGGGAAGGCGAAGTTCAAGCCCGGCAGGCTCCTGCGTTACATGCAGGGAGAGCCTGTCGACCTAGATGAGGACGAAAAGACAACTTTCGCTTCGCTGGCCTATGCATTCCGGTACTATCAGCAATTGAATCGAGGTCTCGAGTTTGACCAGACCTCTACGCTCAATGAAGTTATCAGGCTAGTGAATTTCGAGTTGAGAGGCTCGCCTGAACAGGCATGCCAACTGGTGAACGGATGGTTCGACAACCACGAAACTTTGTACATGGAAGAGGTGCTCCAGAGCGATATCGGCGACCACTTGGGCCAAAGCAACGTTTTCGAAATGCTGACGCTGGACCGAAAGATTAAGTTTTTCAAGCAGGCTCTTGCAAGATGCTCTCGCGATCGAATCTCCGGTTACGAGGCAGGTGCTTTTATGCTGGGAAGGTTCTTGTATTTGCACTATCCCGTCGCCTTCTGGAGTGCACTCACTCCCGCAGAGACCGGACTGCTTGTGAATGAGTGGGTTCTTTTCGAAAAATACA
This sequence comes from uncultured Acidobacteriota bacterium, assembly GCA_963838135.1. Classification (GTDB taxonomy): domain Bacteria; phylum Acidobacteriota; class Terriglobia; order Terriglobales; family Acidobacteriaceae; genus TOLSYN. The sequence continues at coordinate 1,677,544 of CAWIPV010000001.1, forward strand.
TGCAGGTGCTGCACACTGTGGGCGAGAAGAGGGTGCTCCTAGCCAGAAAGCAGATTCTCAAAAATGGGCTCGAACAGCTCTCTCTTCACGAAGCGAACCTGAAGGGATGTCTCATCACGCTGAAACTAAGCGGAGCGCCATTGGGGGAAGCCAAAGACTCCTTGCCTGAATGGAGTGATCCTCAATCGGCAGAAGTGCTCGAACTACTCCGGCAACCGTACCGGGTTTTCTATGATTTCAAAGCATCTTGGTCCATCCGCCAACTCGAGAAGATCTGTGACGAGGAAAATATCCCCCTTCCGCAACCGGATGACCGATAGCTTGGTTGGGGGCTTACGTCAGGACCGCATCAGTCTTGAAAGCAGTTATTCCGGTCCGCTCCACTGCATACAGATAATCGCGGTCAATTACCGATTCCATCTCCCGAAGCACATCTGGAAGTTCCTTTCCCTCCCTTGCCGCAATAAGACGCCCAAGCGCGAGTGAGATGGAAAGCACCGCATTCATGCCTAGGTTGGCTTTTCTTTGCATGACCTGGATATTTTCTTCCACGGAGGCGTCGGGGGGGACCTTTCCCCGTTTCACGGCGAGGTCCAGTTCGAGCATTAATAGCTCACGGTCGATGTCGGCGAGGGTGCCTAACGCCGAAATCTTCTGCCCCATGAATCGGGGCGCGATAACTCGCGTGACGTTATCTACTGCGTTGAGGCAGCCTTTGCCTCCGTACCTCTGTGCCCTCATCCAAAGGTCTGCAAGTTCGCTATTCTCCCTAGCGATTGCCTCCGCCTTCAAGTTGGGTGCAAATCGATAAGTCTTTTCCTTTTCGTTAAACACAAAGTAGTTCGGGTACTTTCGCGTGAGTGGATTTGCCTCAATGATACTGTCGACCAAGTGGATGGCCTCATCCGTCCCCGCCGAGGTTCCTAGCGGCGTTGCGGCAGTAAACTTCATTCCGTTGTCGAGCATTACGACAACTCCAACCGTTGGGATGCCGGCGTTCGTAGGCTCTTCGTGAGCGGAGACGTCGACGATAAAAACGCCAGGATCTAACTTCCTTGTCTTGATGTTCTTCTTTGCCAATTCCATCAGTTCGACGATCCTGCCGTACTTCACCAAACGCTCCGTGTTCGCGCCACCGCCGCATTTCAAGCCGAGCGCACCGACCGCAAAGCTAATGTCGGCTTCCATTACCTCATTCGGTGACTTGGAGCGGTGAGAGACAACCAAAGCGAGCCCCAGCTCTTTTGCCGTTCGGGTCGCCAGGAGTGTTTCGCTAAGCGTTCCGATCTGGTTGGCCTTGATCAGTGCGGTGTTAATGAGGCCTTGCTCGGCGCACCTACGAATGGTTGAATCTTTGGTCGTAACCAGATCGTCTCCGATAATCAGAATGTCTTTATCAAGGGCGGCCATAAGTTTCTTCCAGCCCTCGTAATCGTCTTCTGCAAAGCCATCTTCCAACGAGACAATTGGATATTGCTTGACCCAGCGAACATATAGGTCAACCATTTCATCGGTAGTCAGTACCTTCGGATCCTCTGCCCTCCAGAATAAGTACTGCCCCACCGATCCTTTTTCACCTGTCTTTTCTCGATACGCATTACTGAGCTCACTGGCGGCAGGATCAAGCGCCAAGCAGACATCCCGGTCGGGGACAAAGCCGCATTCCCGGATGGCCTGAACGGCTACCTTCAATGCCCGCTCTTCCGGGAGTATGTCGTCTTTTTCTCTGGCGTATGACGCCACGATCCCTCCCTCCAGGCCAATACCTACAAAATTGAGTCCTTCCGTATCCTGGATGATCTGTATCGCCCGGCTTTGAAGAAGGTTCGTGACGCGTTGAGCCTCAATGTAGTCGTGGGCCGTAAGGGGCAGGAACATAAACTCCTGGAAGCTCAGATTGCCGCCCATCTCCTCAGTGTGGCGCCCTCCCATAATGGAATTTCTGAACTCCCATGGAGCGAACACAATCGTGCCGTCCGGGAGCTTCAACTCCTGGAGTCTGTGCATCCTGAGCTTACGCCGCAGTTCAGATGGCTTCACGGAGCGTTCATCTTGCGAAAGCTTGACTGGTTCGGCGCCCCTCACCTCTGCCGCTTTGGCGGCTGCTTCCTGCTGCCTGTCTTGAAACGCCTTGTACTTTCCTGCGTCTGCGAGAAGGAAATCGAACAGGGCAACTACGCCAATCGTGAATAGCAGTCGGCCCACGTAAACGGCAGCGGGAACAGAGCTCTTCAGACCTAGCAGAATTAAAACGATTCCGGGCAGAAAGCAGAGTTGGCTAAGGATTTTGCTCGCCTTTGGTCCTGCCGCGGAAACCGCCAGATTCTGCGTCTTGACGGCGGGATGGTAGTTACCCCCCTCTTTGTTCACCCCCTCGAATGCTCCGTAAGGAATCTTTACGAACATTTCGAGGTACCACAGCCAGCGACCGGGCGCGCCCTCACTGATCTTTTGCTTAGCACCGACGGCAAGTTCGGGTCTAAGATTGTTGGTTTTCACCGCCTCGATGTAATGCCCAATTTCATGGATAGCAATATTGCAATGCCAGGCCGCATACCACATAAAGCAGGAGATCACGACTTCCACGCTCAGGAACATCTGCCGGATTACATCAAACTTTGATGTCACGCTTGGAGAAATGCTCAGCAGAGAGGTCAGGAATGCCGCATGAAAAGACACGAGTTTGTGATTGGCGATAATCCAACCGCGATCCAGTTGCGGTGTTTCGCTCGGCTGGGGAACAAAAGTGGAAGTGAGTTTAGCGAACAGCCGACTGCTGCGTCTACGTAAGGGGTCAGTGATGCTCATGACGCTCCTTTAATCGACTTGTTGTACAGTCATAGCCAGCTCGGCAAAACGCCGCTGCTGAGTAGCGGATTCTCTAACGAGCGCGACTGCCAGTCAGTGACCCTCATCACGTTCAATATGGTCGGCTGAACCGGAAGGGTGGCAGATCAGAGGTTCAGACCGTTTCGGTTTGCGGCAACATTCAACGGACAATGCGATGTCCCACTCTCTGTGCCCCTTCCCGAAGGGGCCAGCGGCATAGTTTGCTGCGGGGAAATCGCCCCCCAATGACGCTAACGAAAAACTAATCTTCCAAGCTAGCCCAAGAATGGTGCCGCGTCGGCTCCTGCCATATGTGTTGTTGTGGAGATTAATCTCCGAAGCGGCGGCCATCTGATCAGAACCCAACGCGAGAGTAATCAAAGGCGCTTGGTAGCGACTACCAATTCACCTGGCGCATCCGCCTAAGAATGACCGCACTGTAGCTATTCATGCGCTCGGGCCGTCGCTTCCTGGGAGCCGGCAGAATCGCGGCTAGCCGTGCCGATTGCTCCCGGCCGATATTCCGGGCCGAGGTTCTGTCGTAGTAATGGCACGCGGACTCTGCACCATAAATACCTGGGCCCCATTCGATTAGGTTGAGGTAAAGTTCCAGAATGCGCTGCTTGCCGAGGACAAATTCGGCCACGGGTACCAGCGTGGCCTCGGCGCCCTTGCGAAGGAGAGATCGACCCGTTCCGAAGAACAGGTTCTTTACGAGTTGCTGCGTGAGGGTGGAACCTCCGCGGATGCGACCGCCTTCCATATCTTCTTCGGCAGCGAGTTGGAGCGCGTGCCAATCGAAGCCATGGTGCTGGTAGAAACGCGCGTCCTCAGCTGCGATTACAGCGTGCTGGAGATCGGGCGAGATCTGGCTGAGCGGAATGAATTTGTAGCGTTTCTGATACGGCGTGCGATGAATCCAGGCCTGCACGCGGCGCTGGATGTGCACCGCGGTGGTCGGTGGGTCGATCCACCGAGTGGCAACAAGAAGCAGCACGGCAATCGACCAAAGAAGCAACGCACCGAGGAGTAGCCATCGAACAAAGGACCGGAGAGAACCCTTCCGAAGCGGGGCCTTGGAGCGTGTGTGTTGCGTTGCGGTCACATATCCAGAATAGCAGCCTGGGGCTGAATTGCTTCAAAGACGGGAATCTCGGTGACGGTGTCGCCCGGATCTTCGACTGCGAGAACCTGTTCTCGTCCACTCACAGAAGTCTTGAAGATGCGCACCTTCCCACGGGAGACAATATTTAGCCCGTGACAGGGCTCACCCTCGGAAAATAATAGTTCTCCAACGCTGAACAACTTTCTCACTGTGCGTTGCGCAAGCATCTGCAATTCAGATTAAGAGAGGTTAGAGAACAAACGTGTGTTCCGGAGGACGGCCGCGAGGTCTTTAGGTTCGAAGCTCACGCGGCGAATTATATCAGCGCGCGACTTTGGTCACTGCACACTGGCTGGCGAAGCGATTCTAATCGACATCATGAGTCCGATGATTGACGTGATTAACTTTGCAGGAACGGACTTTTATCGCGATCTGTGAAGGTCGGCGATGATCAGCTTACTTCGAGCTATGGCATCACCAGGGACGCCGCGCGCGTATGGGTGCCTCCATGAACGGCCCCGATTACGTGCAGTGGCACGGATTCTACGAGGTCGCCAAGATCTTCTATAGCGAGTTCATTCCCGAAGCTGAGGCTCTGCTGCCTGGGGTGACTGCTGAGGTAATGAACAGCGATGCGAACAAGTGGATCAAAGGTCTCTCCTCCGAGGAAAGACAGCGCATCCGCGGGTTTGTCAAAAGCGGTACGAACAGAGCGCGAGATAACATCGCGCTTTACGCCGCTTTGGAAAGCAAAGAAACCGGACGGGAACGCAGCAGTGGGTACTCGCAACCGCTCCCCCGTCGCCGACTAAGTCCCGTCCGGTATCCAGTGCATGCGTGCTACTTTGGTGACTGGGCTAGCGGCCCTTGTTCACTGTCTTCGGCTTGGTGGAAGCATCCTGCTGCGGCTTTTCCGGATGGTGGTGATTGTGATGCGCTACTGCCTTGGCGATCTCTGCCGCGGAAAGCTTGCTCTGGTTTTCGGAGTGCAATACATCGGTCTCTGATGCAGTGCTCGTGGTGGTCTTGTCCATAAATCCTCCTAGGTGCAATCTGTTGGTTGCTGTGTGATGTGCAAGCTGTCCCGCCCCATGAGCCGCCATTCGGAGCGTCCACTCTCTTCCAGCACTAGGTTCGCATTAACCTGATTCGCAGTCTGTATCGCTTTGCACACCCAACGGAGAACCTTCAGATTCCCAATGTCGCACATGTCATCACACGTCCATGAACTCGGGACGATAATCCTTCCAGATTCCGGTTGCCGGCGAGATCACACGGACGGACGACTCTTCAGCGTATTTCGCGGTTCTTGCCCATTGCCAGGCATGCTGAACTTCAGACGATTCGAAGTAACGGGTTTCCGATTCCAAGATCGCGGCTCCGGAAGTGAGCATGGCCGCCAGTGCATCCCAACCGTGTGTCCCTACGACCGCCATGCGGGCGATGTGGTCGGTGTGCTTTTGGAGAAAACGCATGTCCTCCCAACACGCCATCCACTCAGCCCCGTTCATTTCCGTCAGGTCCGCGAGGATTCCGATTGGATGCTTTTTGCGTTGTGCGATGAAGAATTCAAGCTGTGGTTCAAATTCCTTAAGGTCTTCGTTCGTTAGCTTTCCGACCACGCGAAAACCGAAGGCGGCCGCTCCAGATTCCTTGAGACGTTCAATCATAGGTTCACCTTTTTCTATTTGTCAGCGACTTCGTTCGGTCTGCTGATAAAGAAAGCCCCAGTTATTGCGATTAACTGGCAGGACCTCACAGCACCGCCAGCCAGCAGCAGATTTATCTCACACACGACGACGGCGCAAACCTCGGCCACCGCCGAACCACGACACAGGGTCTCCGACGACCAGCCGTCTCTCCTTTGTTACGTTGGTCAAGGAGAATGGTATGGCCTCTATCACCACTTAATCTGTGCACAGTAGCTCACCGCGCGGTTCGGCGAAGCCATGAACCGCCTAAGCGGGTCAACCGGAGAAACGGTATGGCCCAAAATAGACGATTCCAGCAAGGCTCGCTTTTCAAGCGCGGAACGCGTACGAAAATGTGGGTTGCACGTTGGTGGGAAGATGTAATTGGTCCGGATGGGAAATCGGAACGCGTACGGCGTTCTGAGGTACTCGGAACAGTTGCGGAACTTCCGACCAGCCGCGAGGCGAAGCAGAAACTTTCTGCTCGGCTCCGCGCAGTGAATAGCGGCGATTACCGGACGCAATCGACTTGGACGCTCAAGGGCTTCATTCAAGATCGTTGGCTGCCGGATGTGCTGCCCACGATTCGAGTTGTACCGAGCTTTGCTGGTGACGGCACTCCTGCTTCCCGCACCTTCTTCAAGACTCTCTGGCTATCGCTGGTGCCACTTGCATCGGTTCGCATTCTCCTTGGCGTCAACGGAAAGCCCCAGCTGAACCAGCCGGCTATTCTGCGCTTTCGGGGTGAGCGCGTAGGCGAACGTGGTCGCGTCTTTGATGCAAGATTAGTTCAGAGAACTCTGAACCTGCTCATCAGCATCTCCTCGACAACGCACCCTATCTCGGCGCGCCGATGGGGCCGGAACTGACGTTGATGCGATTGCGGCCGGCCGCCTTGGCCTCATACAGCGCGCTGTCGGCGGCGGCAATCAGCTCGTCGCCGGTCCGGCCGTCGCGGGGAAATGTCGCAACGCCGAATGAGGCGGTCACCGCGATCGCCGAGCCGCCGTATGGTACAGGGGCGGCAGCCATCGCGCTGCGCAACTGCTCGGCCCGTTTGACTGCGTTCTCTGTAGACGTTTGCGGTAGAACCAGCAGAAACTCCTCGCCCCCGTAGCGGCAGTAGATATCGCTGCCGCGCACTTGCCGCTTCAATAGATCGCCGAAGGTTCGCAATACCTCGTCGCCGCCAAGATGTCCATAGACGTCATTGATCAACTTGAAGTGGTCAAGATCACCCATGATCACGCTGACAGGATAACTATGACGCTCGGCTGAGATCAGCTCGCGGCCTAGGGATTCCTCGAGGTAGCGGCGGTTGTAGAGGCCGGTCAGCGGGTCACGCGTCGCCTGTTCGCGCAGTTTGTCCTGCAAGGCCTGCACCTCGCGTTCGGCGCGGGTGCGTTCCGTCACATCCGCGTACAGGCTGATGAACTCCGATTTGCCATCAATGTTCATAGCGCTGCTGTGAATTTCGACGTCGATTTCGACGCCATTTTTGCGCACCGCGCGAATGACGTACTCAACCCGCTCTGCCTCGCCGCTGAGCCGCTTGCGCATGTTCTCCGCGACGAGCGGGCGGTCGTTTTCGGTTGCGATATCTAGCGGCCCCAGCGCCCGAACTTCATCTGCGCTGTATCCGAAAATCTCATTGAACTTATCATTAGAGTAGCTGAACTTCCAATCCGTGAGGATAACGATGCCGACCAGGGACTGGCTCACGAGTCCGCGGAACTTCGCCTCAGATTCGCGCAAGGCGCGATTGATTCTTTCGTTCTCGCGCAGAGCCGCTTCCAGTTCCGAGGTGCGGCTACGTACCTGCTCTTCCAGCATGATCGCCGTCTGGAACAGACCGAAGTCGGAACCGTGGACACTCGCGCTGCGTTCGGCACGATCCATCAGCGCACCTATGACCTTGTTCAATCGAACGATTTCGTCCTTCACGTTCGGGTCAGGCATCTTCCGACTCCATTGAATCCGTGCCGATCGCAATTCCTACGAGCGTCTGATTGACATGCACGCCATGGAACTGCTCTCCGTACGAGTTGAAGCCTATGGTGTTGTTTCGCAGAAAAACCTCGCCAACACCATCTGTGAGGGAGCTCTGGGAAATCTCCAGTTTGCGAAGAATACAGTCGCAGGCAAGAACGAGTTGTGGTGGGCCGATTTCCGCGCGTATCTGCGTAAAAGCTTGCTCCAGGTTCCCCACCAGGTCCACTCCCTTCGCTACCCGAAGAACCAGCCCGTTCTCGATGGCGCAGAAAAAGGTTAGGCTACCGTCAAGATTGACTTTCTGGATGGAACGCACATAATTCGTACCATCTATAAGCACCACGACCGGCCAGGCGGCGAAGCGTTTGGGGGCGAGATCGCGCGCATCAATGCCCAGTATCCGCGCGTACTCCTGGGCCGCCGGCAGCCCGTTAATTTCCTTCACAATGCGAAGAGCGGTATCGGCCTCGGTGACGACCAGCCTTTCGCCCGTGGCAACAAAGTGCTGGGTCTTAAATACCTTGAACGGCAATCGAGTGGCAGCCAGAATCAGGATGGCGCTATCGGAGTGAAAGCGCCCCTCAAAATAAACATGGGTGCTGTCAAACTTCACGCCGTCACCCGCCGAGCCTCCGACCAGCGGGAGCTTGCCTAACGCGCTCTCCAAAGTACGCGTTACTACCTCTTCGCGCATTGACAAACCATCAATCAGTAGCAACGCGAAGCTGTTATCTGGCTCACCTTGCTGCGCACGGCTTTCCAGCCTTTGCAACAATTCCTGGACGAGGGCCTGACCGCTGGCAATCTTGAATTGCCGCAGTTGGTCGATGCGGCCGCTTACGGCGTTGAAGCTGCTGGCCGGAAAGCTAGCCCCGGTGAGGCTGTGGTCGCGATAACCGGCGGGGCCGATTTCTCCGGCTGTGGTGCAACCGACAACTTGAACCCCGGCAAACAAACTCCTCATTTCCTCAGCGAGCACCTCCAGGTCGTACTCGCTGGAGCAGAAGAATATCACCAGCGCCATGTCCGGCTGCGCAACCCCCGCGTGAAATTCGCGAACGGCATCACGCGCGTCAGTCGCACAAGACTGCGCCCTGTGTATGCGGGTCCGGAGTTTCATAATTGATCTCCTACTTCACGTTCCGACTGGTCTAGCTGACGACTTAGACTCAAGGCCCGACTATGCCGAAGATGGCTATCACCTATGCCGGAATCCGGGAAGGACTTTCTCGTGTTTCCGCGCAACCCGCGCGGTCAACATTAGCAAGAGAGTGATACGCCACCTCTGCAGTGACCCGCAACTTTAACCATTGTTCTTCTGGAATACGGAGAAATGTCTCGACTGCGGCAGGATCAAACTGAGTGCCGGTGCAGCGGATAATCTCTTTCTGAGCGTTAACAAAGGAAGTGGCCGGGCGGTAACAACGGTCGGAGATGAGGGCGTCCAGAGTATCGGCGACCGTAAAAAGACGAGCGCCCAAAGGTATGTTCTCGCCCCTTAAATGATCGGGATAGCCACTGCCGTCCCAGCGTTCGTGATGATGCCTGACAATCTTTGCCACTCCACGTAGAGAGGGTATTGAACCTAGAATATGGGCACCGGAGACCGAGTGCATTTTACACAGCTCAAACTCTTCGGTGGTCAATGAGCTTGGCTTCAGGAGGATCGAGTCCGGAACGGAAACCTTGCCGACATCATGCAGCAAGGCGGCGCTCTCAAGCTCGACCATGAGATTCGCCGGATATTTCATCTCCTCGGCAAGACACGAAGTATAGGCGCGCACACGGAAAGAGTGCGCACAGGTTTCATGCTCGCGTGCATCGAGGGCCGCAACCAAGGCTTCAAGGCTTGAACGCTCGTTAATTACCAAATTAGCAAGGGCTTCCTGCAGTTCTTTGGACTTCTCCTCGACTTCAGAATTCAACAAGGTCAGACGTTCTGCAATCCGCCGCTGATTCCTCACCGCTCCATAAGCAGTATCCAGCGCATCTAGGAGTTCCGCCTTGCTGAAGGGTTTTTCAAGGAAGCCGGCCGCCTGCAGACGTAGCGCTGTAATCACATCCGGAAGCTCGGGCCTGCCTGTCATGACAATGAAGGCGACGCCCTGCCGCTGTTCTCGTATCTTCTTGATCAGTACCAGCCCGTGTGCCCTCGGCATGCGCATATCGCAAATGACAACGTCGAAGGCGTGCTCAGCCAAGCAACGAACAGCACTATCGACGCTGTCACATTGCTGGACGTCGCTGGCGTAGCCCTCCAACAGGCCGGCAACTGCCGAGCGCACTGCATCCTCATCATCAACCACCAGAACCCTAGGACCGCGATGCATCGTGCCTCCTCGGCCGAAACACCGACCAAACATCAGATGTGCAACAGGTGCCGTAGGCAGTCAACGCTCTCGCGCACGCCTGCGCTACGTTGTTGCACTCGCGCGGAATGGTATGCAGACGCAACGCGGTCTGTACCTCATTTCGCAATACCGGCCGACACTCTGAAAGGCTCAGGGCAGCTAACGGCGACGAATGCTGGGCCATGCTGATCCTGTTCCGCATCCAGGATGGCCTCTGTTTCGATATAGTTGTCTCTCTCCTGGAAGCGTTGCAGTGAAACTGGATTGGCGCGGTGGAATTTGACACAGATATCCTGCCATCCGGATACAACGACGATCGAACCGTCAATGGCATCGATGTACCGATCGGCATGCCCGCCGCTGGTAATGTGCATCCGCCATCTTCTGAATTATTGTCAAGTCGAGCAAATCGGAAAGCCGGTAGTCACTCATTCCTCGCCTCTCGACAATATCGTTCTGAGCTGTGGCTCAATTGCCCACCCTCATACAAATAGGTTCCACCGGCAAAGCCCGTTCAATGAACTCGAGCATGTCGGGCGTTCTGATCATCCGAGAAGGGGACGAGGTCGCGCTCTTTAACGGATCCATCTGACACATTCTGTAAGCTCGATGGATACAAATCAATCAATCAATGGCCTTAGGTTCGATGACCAAGGTAACTGCTCTGGCGTGGAAACCCCAACGTCCACCCGGTTCCCAGGCTGCACGGGCTTTGAGGGGAGCCTCACAGCCGTGCCCGCGACTACCCGGCGCTCCCGTGCCGGGTGACTCGGTCGATGTCCGCCTTGGCGTTGTAGGTCATAGGTGCGAGCCGTCTTGATGCCGAGGCCAGGCTTTGTTCAATGTGACCTGCTTGTCCAGTGCGGCGAGACATACTCTTTCCTCTCCGCTTTACTGCGGGATATCGAACGAAGTTGCACATCGACCAGGCCCTTTGGGCGGAACAGCCAAGAGAGTTTGAGAAGCGTACGTGCGAATCTTTGCTTTTTTGGCACGGTGGTGCCGATGTTGTAATTCCCCGCCCCCCGCCGCCATGCCAGGAGGACAGCTTTGCTGCGCTCCTCACCGACGCCGACGTTACCGAGGCTCCCTCCTGGGACAAGTTCCTCTAATGTCGGTAAGTGGTGGGTTGTACGTTGGTGGATGGATGTAGGGGGGCAGGAGGAAAGGACTCATAAACGGGCTCGTATCTGCCCGGTATCTGGTCCTGGACTCCTGTCGAAGAGCGAACGCACACGCCGGGCCCGTGCAATTATTGCGGAAAGCGGGGCCGACCGCCGAGGGTTGGCAGGTGAGGTAGTGACATCGGAGGGCGACCGTTTCGAGCAGCCTGACGGCTCGATGATTGAAGCCCTACAGGAACCGACAAAGTCGTTGGTTACCCCCTGATTGTCTTCGCATCCACGCGTCCGGGTGAAGCTCTTGCCTTGCGGTGGAAGAACATCCTGCGCGATCGCATCATCGTGGACGAACGCATCTACGACGGTGAGTTCGACGACGTCAAGACGGACGCGGGTAAACGCGAGGTGCCCTTTGATGGACATGGAGTCATCCTTGCGGCGGTGCAACGGATGTGGCTGAAGAACACGAAGTTCCGGAAGCCTGCCGATCCAGCGCATTGCCAACAAAGCTGGCAATGCGCTGGATCGGCATAACCTGCTTCATCGGCACGTGAAGAAGACGGCCGAAAAGCTCGGGGTGGCGGAAGGTGTTGATTTTCGCAGCTTCCGGACAATGCACGCCAGCTTGATGCGTCGCTATGGTGCGCGCTTGGAAGTTGCCCGTGACAACATGGGGCATGCAGGCAGCACCGGCAGCATTACGCTGGATGTCTATTCGAAGACTTGGTGGGATGAACGCGTGGACGCGGTAACGAGAGTTGTCGAAGCCGTGTTCGCAGAACCGGAAGAGAAGGAGAAGAAGATCGTCACTCCGTTGAAGGCCCTTCCCAACGGCGGAGCTGGCGTTGAATGGGAACCCTTTTGGGCACCCCAGGGCGTGAAACCCGACCAGAACTCGATGTAAGTTATTGAGTTTAATGGTCGGGGAGAGAGGATTTGAACCTCCGACCCCCTGGTCCCGAACCAGGTGCTCTACCAGGCTGAGCCACTCCCCGACTGTTGAACAGCGCGGTTTTCAACGCGTTGAAGGAATTATAACAGAGCGGAAGCCTGCGCAAAAAGTCACGCCGTCTAACCATCTTCTCTCGTCTTTGGCCCCGCCACGCCTTTTTGCTCCGGGTCTGGCGGTTCGCTTCGCCTCAGAAGCATCCATCAGCGCACCGAGATGGGGGACACGGCCGCAGCAGGGCCATTCGTCACCCGTTCTGCTTTTCAAGCATGCGGATGCCTTAGCTCCGCAGCCCGCCACAGCAAGGAGCGTCCGCAGATAGAGGACAACTAGCTGCCCAATTTACCCAGTCCGATTCCTATGACGTACGTTACAACGCCTTCCACCGCGCCCACGGCGGTCATCTCGAATCCGCTGCCCCACCAGGAGCGAACCGTGATTAGCGACTTCGCCGCACCCACCGCAAAGTGCGCAGCAAGCGAGATGACGCCCGAGATGATCACCGCCGGAAATCCACTTAAAAAGAAAAATGGAATGATCGGAACGAAGGCACCGACTGCTGTCGAAAGCGCGCCGGTAAACGCTGAGGTCATCGGATTGCTCAGCGCCGCTTCGGTTGAGTTCAGGCGTTCGGCGGCCAGCGCGCGCAGCATCTGTTCGGGATCTTTGGCGATGTGTTCCACCACGCGGTCGGCGTCCGTCTGCGGCAGGCCTTTCACCTGGTAATAAAGTGAGAGCAGTTCGCGAGCTTCCAGTCCGTTCATCCGAATAGCTTCGCGTTCACGTGCCAGCTCCGCCTCGTAGATTTCGCATTCGCTTTTGGCCGCAAGGTATGCGCCAGAGCCCATGGACAGGGCACTTGCCACCATGCCGGCAATTCCTGCCAGCAGCACGTAATGGGAGTTTCCCAAGGTCGCGCCGGAAACCCCGGAGACGATTCCGAAGATTGCGCCCAGTCCGTCGTTCACTCCGTAGATCGCGTCGCCAATCCAACCCGCGGCCTGTTTGCCGGAGTCCGAACGCTTCGCCAGTAGTTCCGCAATTACTGACTTAGGATCGGCTGCCACCTCGGCCACGGCCGATGCCGGGTAGTGATCGCGGATCAGACTTCCGAGGTCGCGGTAGTGCTCCTGTTCGTCTTGAATGACTTGATGCAGAATCTCAATGCTCGGCTCATCGCCCAGCTCTTCCAGTTGCCTTCCATAACTCGCGATGTGGCGGCTCTCATCGATTTCTTGCCGGCGTAGTGCCATGCCTGGACCGCCGATGCGGTTCGCAAGAGTGTCCGCGTCCCCGGCGGCCTTGCCGTCATACTGCGGCGTCTCGCCCCCGAGCTCGATAATTCGCTTGGCCCACAGCGAAGCGTGCCGCGCCTCGGCTTCGGCCAAGCTGCGCAGAATGCGTTTGCGGATCGGGTCCGCATCGCGCTCAGAGAATGCATTGTAGGTGTGAAAACTGCGCATCTCCGCTTGCCAGTTCTCAGAGAGTGCGTCCAGAATCTTCTGCGTGGCCGGGCTGGTCATCACCGGCCATCATAAACTCGCCAGGCCAGCCCGGCAAACCACCTTCACTTGTCCAGCGAGGCGGCCACTACTGCCCGCCCGCAGGGCCGGGCCCCACCATTTTTGCGGGATCAACCACGCGGTCGAACTCCTCCGCACTCACGTACCCCAACTCCAACGCGGCGGCCCTCAGCGTCAGATCCTTCTCCATCGCATGATGAGCAATTTCAGAAGCCTTGTCGTAACCGATTACCGGAGTCAGCGCGGTCACCAGCATCAGTGAACGCTCCACGCTCTCCTTCAACTTGCGTAAATTCGGCTTGGTACCTTCCACCATAAACTTGCGGAAGTTCGTACATCCGTCTGCCAAAATCGTAATCGAGTGAATGATGTTATGGATCATCAGCGGCTTATACACATTCATCTCCAGGTATCCGCCTGCTCCGCCAAAGCCCACGGCAACGTCGTTCGCCATCACTTGCACGGCGATCATCGTTAGCGCCTCCACCTGCGTTGGATTCACCTTTCCGGGCATGATCGAGGAGCCAGGTTCGTTCTCCGGAATCATCAACTCCGCAAAGCCTGCACGCGGCCCACACGACATCAGGCGGATATCGTTCGCAATCTTGTACAGCGAAACGGCTAGCGTGCGTAGCGTGCCGGAGAGTTGCACCAGCGCATCATGGGATCCCTGTACCGTGAACTTATTCGGCGCGCTGACGAAAGGCAGCCCAGTTAAGCACGCAATTTCCGCCGCCGCAGCCTCGGCAAAACCCACGGCAGCGTTGATCCCGGTGCCCACCGCCGTACCACCAAGCGAGAGCCGGTACACTCCCTTCAGCGCGTCGCTAATCCGCTCCAGATCGTCGGCCAGCAGCCCCGCATACCCGGACCACTCCTGACCCAGTGTCAGTGGCGTTGCGTCCTGCATGTGGGTTCGCCCGATCTTGATAATGTCTTTCCACTCCTCGGCTTTTGCGGCAATCGCATCGTGCAGTTCCTGCACCGCAGGCACCAGCTTCTGCTTCACCTCCACGGCCGACGCAATGTACATCGCCGAGGGAAACGCGTCGTTAGACGACTGCGACATGTTGACGTGATCGTTGGGATGTACAGGGATCTTGCTCCCCAGCGCCTTCCCAGCCAGTTGAGAGCAGCGATTGGAGATCACTTCATTTACGTTCATGTTGAACTGCGTGCCGCTACCGGTCATCCACACATGCAGCGGAAACATATCCCGATGCCGCCCCGCCAAAATCTCGTCACAGGCTTGCACGATCAATCCATGCGCCGCGCTGCTCAACCCCTTGCCTGCAAGGTTTGCATTGGCGGAGGCTTTTTTTAGAATCGCAAACGCCGCGATCATCTCGCGTGGCATCAGATCCGCGCCGATGCTGAAATATTGGATCGAGCGCTGCGTCTGTGCGCCCCAAAGCTTGTCGGCAGGGACCTCGATTTCACCAAGGCTGTCGCGTTCCTTTCGCGTCTCCATCGTGCTCCGCTTTCTTTTCAATCAGGCTGCGTCTGCATGGCTCGTCGGATGCAGCGATCGATCCTGCTCCAGTGCCTGCGCCGAATCGTATCGCCGCGCAATCAGCGTGTCCAGTGCAAACCATCCTGGGCCAAATACCAGAATCAACGCCGCAGCGAACAGAAAGGTATATGGAGCAGCGCTGTAGAATTTTCCGGGGTCGCTGAAGAGCGACATCAGTGCTTCCCGGTCCGCCGTAAAAAAGGCGACCAGCATATTTCCCGTCAGCACCAGTCCCGCCAGTCGCGAGCCCAGACCCAGCACCAGCAGCGCGCCGCCGAAGAATTCAACGCAGGCGACAAACAACGCGTTCGCCCCCGGCGCGGGAATTCCCAGCGACGCAAAAAATTGCGCGACATGAGCCAGGTTGTGCAGCTTTCCCCATCCCGCCTGCATGAACTGAAAACCCCAGTACAGGCGCACGAAAAGAAGAAACGGTGACTGCGCCCAACAGCTCATCCCAGCAAACCATCCGTAAGCTTTGGCACATGTGTGCGTGATCGAATTCATGATCCTTCCTCACTTTCCAATCGGCTTGGCTTGCAGAACCAGCCGAGCGCGGCAAACAGCGCAAAACTACTTTGAATGTGTTGCTGGCATTCTTCCGCCGTCAGCGTTGATCTTCCGTACGCAAACTCAATGGCGTCGGCAATCGAAGCCCCCTTCGCCAGCGCGTTCATCAGCCCAAACATTTCAGCATCGAGTCTCTTGTAATGCACCACCAGTTCGAAACGATGAACCGCAAGATACAAGGGACTCTCGGATTCCGCGTCCGCGATTCTCTTTCGCGTGAAACCGCGCGCTACGCCGCCGTTGCGCTTGGCGGCTTCGCGAACCGCAATCAAAAGCGCATCGACCTCGTACTCCACTTCGATCAAACGCAAATGTGGCTGCAGTTGCAGCCTGCTCTCCGGCGCCAGCGTGGCAACATCAGCCGGACTCAGCGGCTCACACTCGGCGGCGTCGAACGACTCAACCTGCGCCCACTCCAGTTTTGCCATCGCCAGAGCAACGCCATAATTCTCCCCGGCCAGCACCCGATTCTTCTCCATCCAAGGCGCCAGATGTCTTCCCAGGTTGCGCATCGTAAATGACTCAGATGGGCAGTCGCATAGATAGTGCCGCCGCAGCCGGTCGAATCGCTTAGCGCCAAGCAGCGCGCGCACTCCCGGAAAATCCTCGCTGAAAGCGTCCAGCACGCGAGACCAGTAGGAGCGGTTATAGATCTCAAGTCGCTCAAAGCTACTCAGCCGCGAGTTCGGTTTCACCAGTGCGATGGCGTCCTGGTTTCCGCGATTCATTTCGCACTTGCCGCCGCGCTTCATGTTGTCGCGCGTACTCAGCGGCTGCATCACCGCTCGCGCCAGCGTACGTTGGAATTCCAGCAACCCACTCATGACCGCGCACCTGCTACCTGCCGCTCCTCGTCCGCCTTCACCATCACCGCGTCGAGATACCGGGTCGCCTTCATCGCCTCACCGTGAACCTCTTCAAAAGCAGGAATGCGATCATCCCACTCCAGCAAAGTTGCCGTCGGCCCCGTTCGCCCCAAAGCCTGCTCGTACAGCTTCCACACCGGATCGATCACAGGATGATCGTGCGTATCGAGAAGAAAGCGCTCGTATCGCGAATGTCCTGCAATGTGTATTTGCGCCACGCGCTCGGCAGGAATGTAGTCCACATACTCTGCCGGATCGAATTCATGATTGATCGAGCTGACGTAAATGTTGTTCACATCGAGCAAAATTCCGCAGTCTGCGCGCTCTACCACCTCGGTCAGAAACTCCCACTCCGTCATCTCGGATTCGTGGAACTCCGCGTAACTGCTCACGTTTTCAAGCACCACCGGAATCTCCAGAAAGTCCTGCACCAGGCGAATGTTTTTCGCCGCCACCTCGATCGCCTCCCAGGTGTAGGGCAGCGGAAGCAGATCGTGCGTATAGCGTCCATCCACGCTGCCCCAGCACAGATGATCCGAGAGCCAAGGCGTTCCAGTGCGCTGCACCAGCCGCTTCAACCGCTTCAGGTGCTCACGGTTCAACGGCTGGCTTGAGCCGAAGTACATCGAAACCCCGTGCTGCACAACCTTGTACTGCTCCAGAATCTGGTCGAGGATCGCCAGCGGACGTCCGCCGTCAATCATGTAGTTTTCCGAGATGATTTCGAACCAGTCCACCACCGGTTTCTTCTCAAGAATGTGCTGGTAATGCGGAATTCTCAGTCCAATTCCAATTCCATATTCAGTGAATCCATTAAATCGATTTGCCGGCATGTGCGTACCTTCTTGCAAAAAATCAGGAGGACCGGACCATCCCGGTCCCCGCTTGTGTCAGTCGTGCGTGTGTGTGTCTAACGCTCTAAACCGCCTTCTTCGAGCCATCCGTCGCGCATCCACCCTTGCCCTTGCAGGAGTTTTTGCCTTTGCAGCCGTTGTCGCCAGTCTTGCAGCCGCCCTTGCCCTGGCAGGAGTTCTGGCCTTTGCAGGCGTGTTTATCCTTCTGTGGTTCGTCGAAGCTGGACGAAGCAGACAGCCCCATCGCTCGCGTAATACTATTCGCCCCGGAGTTGTTGCTCGTGGTAGTGGCAGAAACCGTCGCGCTGGCGCCCGTGAGCAAACCGGACATCGCGGCGGCCATCAGCATAGACTTCATCGTAGCCTTGGTCATTGGAGTTTTCCTTTCCGTGTAGGTTGTGATGGTTGCCCGGCAACCGGCGTTTACCGCCCCGCCGGAATTGCCTCGGAACGCCCATGTGACTCGTCGTAGCAAGGCGAAGTTACAACGCAAAGTGAAATTCTTTTTCACTTTTTATTTTCCAGGCCCTGTAACTTTGTGGCAGAGATTCGCGTCTCCTTATCAGCGGGGATATTTGTGTTCGGCTCCCCAGGGCGGCTTCGTGAATTCAGCAACCGATAGAGACGGGAAACAGATGGCCGCAGCTGCAGCCAACGCCGCCGGGGACGCCGCGCGCGAGGCGGACATGATCGCCCGAATCCTCGCCGGTGAGCGCGAACTCTTTCACGATCTCATCCGTCCCTACGAGCGAGGCCTCTACCTAGCCGCCTATTCGGTTGTGCAGCATGAGGCCGATGCCGAAGACATCGCCCAGGACGCCGTCATCAAGGCTTATAAAGGTCTGAAAAATTTTCGCGGCGAGGCCAGGTTCAGCACCTGGTTGATGGCCATCACCTTGAATGAAGCGCGCAGCCGATGGCGCAAAACCAACGGAGACCAACTTGATTTTCTTTCCGATTGCGACGACTCCACCGGCGATTACACTCCATCCGTGCTTGCCGATTGGCGATACATTCCATCCGAAGAGTTGGAACGCAAGGAGCTCCGCCAGGCGCTCCAAGAGGCGATTGCAAAGTTGTCGCCGCAGTATCGCGAGGTCCTCATCTTGCGCGACGTTCGTGGCATGAGCATCGCCGAAACCGCCGCCGCAACCGGAGTGAACGATGGCCTGGTCAAGATCCGTCTCTTCCGCGCCCGGCTCTCGATGCAAAAGCTGCTCGCACCAAAACTAGCGCCAAAGCAACGCGGATTCCTAGGGTGGCTGACCCGAAAAGCTGGTGGCCAATGACATTCAATTGCAAACACGTCTGGGCGCAGATCTCCGATTACATCGACGGCTCGGTGACACCCGAGACCAAGCAAGCCATCGAGCGCCATCTTGCCAACTGCCGCCACTGCTCGGCCGTGCTGGATTCCACGCGCAACATTCTCACTCTGGTCGGCGACGAGCGCACCTTCGAGTTGCCGGTCGGCTTCGGCGAGCGTCTACACGCGCGCCTCCAGGCATCGATGGATTCCGCCGACCCCAGCGCCTAGTTTGCCCGGTGCACTCTGCGGGACCAATGAAAACGGGGCTTCGCGAGCCCCGTTTTCATTTTGAAGCCGCAATCCTAAAAGTCTTTTCGCAGATCCATTCCCTTGTACATGCCTGCGACAAAATCTCCATAGCCGTTGAACATCAGCGTATCGCGCTTGAAGATCTCGCCGATCCGGCGTTCCCTCGCCTGGCTCCAGCGCGGGTGATCCACCTGCGGATTCACATTCGAATAGAAGCCGTATTCGGAGGGCGTGGCCTCGTTCCAACTCGTCGTCGGCATGTAGTTTGTCAGCTCGATTCTCACTATCGACTTTGCGCTCTTAAAGCCGTACTTCCACGGCACCACAACCCGCACCGGTGCGCCGTTTTGGTTCGGCAGCACCTCACCGTAGAGCCCCACCGTGAGCAAAGTAAGCGGGTTCATGGCTTCATCCAGCCGCAACCCTTCCTTGTACGGCCACCTGAGCACGTCCCGCTCCTGGCCCGGCAGTTCACTGGGACGCAAGACCGTGGTGAAGGCCACGTACTTCGCCTTCGCCGTGGGTTCCACCCGATCCAGCAGCACCTTCAGTGGAAAGCCGATCCACGGAATCACCATCGACCAGCCCTCCACGCAGCGGTGCCGGTAGACGCGCTCTTCCAACGGTGCCAGCTTCATCAAGGCGTCATAGTCGAATTTGAGCGGCTTGTTCACCAGTCCCTCGACCTGCACCGCCCAGGGCTGCGGATGAAACTTGCCCGCAAGCTTCGCCGGCCCCTCCTTATCGGTCGAGAGCTCATAAAAATTGTTGTAATGCGTGATGTCCTGCAAGGATGTCAGCTTCTCTCCGGTGGTGCTGATCGAACTCTTCGCAGCCTGGAGTGTGCTTCCCGCAAACGCGTGTTCTGTTGGCGAGAGCAGCTCTGCAATCGTCTTTCCCGACAGTGCCACCGCACCCAGCCCTGCGGCTGCGGCCAGAAAGCGGCGGCGATCGAGATACAGTGACTTCGGCGTGATCTCAGACGACTTCGGCGATTCGATTTTCAACTTCACGGCGCGGCCCCTCAACTTCGCTTCTGAAGGTTCGATTGAAAACCGGCGGAAAAGTTACACAGCTCGCAAAGAGAAGTCAAAAATGTTCGGAAGAAATAAGGAAGTGAGTCGCGTCAGGCCTTCTTAAGTTCGACCAGTACCTGCCGGGCGATCTCTTTCAGGGTTTCGAATACGCCCTGGCCTTGCGAGGCAATGGATTCAAAGACTGGTTCCTGACCCCGGCTCAACTGTCTTTTCATCTCATCGACCGTCAGCACGTTGGGCAGGTCGCGCTTATTCAGTTGCAGCGCGTAGGGAATAGTGGCGAAGTCGTATCCGTGCTCCTGCAGATTGTGAACCAGGTTCTCCAGCGCTTCCACGTTGGCGTCGGCCCGCTCGGCCTGCGAATCGGCCACGAACACCACACCGTCCACTCCGCGCAGAATCAACTTACGCGACGCGTCGTAGAACACCTGGCCGGGGACGGTGTAGAGATGGAAGCGAGTTTTGAAACCGCGAATCGTGCCCAGATCAAGCGGGAGAAAATCGAAGAACAGCGTACGATCCGTCTCTGTTGCCAACGAGATCATCTTGCCCTTCTGCTGTTCGCCCGTCTTGTCAAAGATGTGCTGCAAATTCGTCGTCTTCCCGCCCAAGCCGGGTCCGTAGTAGACGATTTTGCAGTTAATCTCGCGCGCGGCGAAATTGATAAAGCTCAATGATTCCTCAACCGTGCCCAGGACGGCGTCAGAAAAACAGCTAAACGCCGCAATCGGTCGCATCCATTCAAAGTCAGGCTGCGCGGGGAGTTCCGATTGCCGCTGCCGCCGCCCAGCGGCGAGAGCAGACACTTGGGTTATATCACACCAGACCCGCCAACCATTCAACGATTGTCATCCAGTGTCATCCGGATAGTACCGGGCATGATGCCCAAATTCGATTACGAAAGTGTGCACTTTTCCCGCAAGCCTGTTTCTTTTACTGCTTCTGCGGCGCAGGATAGTAGCCGTCGCGAGCGTATACCTTCAGGCTCGAACCATAGCCACTGACCCGAACCTCGATCTTGAGGTACGAGGTGGCCGCCGTTGCCGTCGAGTTGTAAACCAGCGTGTACTGGCTTCTCGACTCCTCCATCGCGCTGCCGTAGGCGGATTCCAGTGCCTCCTTGGTGAATTCCCGGAAAATCTCCCCACCCGTTGCCGAGGCGTACTTCGGCAGCACATTGCTGTATCCCTGTTTAGGCAAGCGAATCTTTTCCAACTTGTCATACAACGGGATGGCGGCAGCATCGACGGCCACGCCATACACGCTTACGTTGTTGGCCTGCAGAGCGTTCAGAACGTCCTTATAGTTGGCGCGCGAGCCACTCTCGCGTCCGTCCGAGACGATGAAGATCACATGGCGGCGTGCCCGTGCCCGGTGTCCCAGGTCCCTGGCGGCGGTCACCAGCGCGTCGTTGAGCACGCGCGAGGGCTCCGCATCCTTGGGCGGGGCAAATGAAATCTGGCCGTGTTGGCCCGGATCGAATGTCTCTCCGTTAACGCTCGGTCCAACGGTCATCGGATTGAAGGCTGTCGGACCGGCGCCGCGTCCTTCCAGCGCCTCCACGCGGGTCAGCGACCGGCTCGTGGTATCGCCCAGCGCAGACACGTAGTCCTGCTGCTGCTTCACCGTATTGCCATAGGTATAGATCGATACTTCGTCGAATTGGCTGAAGGAGCCAATCAGCGCCGAGAAGGTTTCCTTCACCTTGCGCAACGCAATCTCCGGCATTCCCACATCGATGATGATGGCCGCCGAAACCGGAAAAGGATCGCTGGTAAAGAAGTTGATCCGCTGCTTTACCCCATTCTCATAAACGGAAAAATTGTCTTTCGTTAGCCCCGGAAACAGCCGTCCGGTGGCGTCCTTCACCGTAACTGGAATCGGAACCGCATTGACGTTAACGCGAATCAGCCCGCTGGTCTCGTCGTATCCGCTGCTGGGCGTGTTGGCCACCCGGTTGGATGGCACCACCCGGCCCAGCGGGGCAGGCGGAGGCGGCGCGTTTTCTTTTTCGGTGTCGGCTGCCGTATCGGCGGAACTGGCCTCGCCCTTGGGCGCCTGGGTCTGCTCAGACGGGTTGCCTGGAGCCGGGTTCAGCCCAGGATTCGGCGCGTTATCCATCCGAGGCTGCTCGGAGGCAGGTTGGGGCCGGGGAGCCTCAGGCAACCCCTGCTGAGCAACCCCAGCCAGAGAAACCGAAAGCAGAATCGAAAACAATGTTGCAAAACGCCATGGGCCCATTGGGAACTCCCGCGAAGAACTGTAGCCGGTTTCAGAATTGCTAAACCGCAACCCAAAATCAAATTTTGATACTACGGATTCACCCTCGCCAGCAACTAAATAGTTGGATCCGTTGGTAAGTACATACTAGACTATGCGCGGACGGTCGAGGAACTATGCTCACCCTAAGGCAACTGAGAATACCCGCCATCCTGCTCACTGCATATTGTTTGATGTCGTGGACCGCCGCCCAGGCGCAACGTCCGCCCAAAGAACCGCCCAAGGCATCCAACGCCCCCGATGACGACAGCTACTCGATTCCCGAAGGTCCCAAGCTAAAGGACAAAACCGCGCCACCCGACCAACCCGTTGCCACCGTCAAGGTCAACGTCCAGGTCGTCAACATCTACTTCAACGTCAAAGACAAGCGCGGCGCGCTCATTCCGAACCTCAAAAAAGAAGACTTCCTGGTCAACGAGGACGGCAAACCACAGACCATCAAATACTTCGAGGCAAACTCCAATCAGCCCCTCACACTGGGCCTGCTGATTGACACCAGCGGCAGCCAGACCCGCGTGCTGCCCATGGAAAAGGAAGTGGGAGCAGCTTTTCTGCGCGACGTCCTCACCCCCAAAGATCTCGCCTTTCTCATTAACTTCGACATCTCCGTCGATCTCATCCAGGACTACACCAGTGACGCTGCCCGCCTGCGCCGCGCCATGGAAAAGACCACTATCAACGACGGAGGCGGCAGCGGTGCAGGCGGCATCGCTGGCGCCGGGCAAGGCACCATTCCGGTTTCCAAACCCAAAGGAACGCTTCTCTATGACGCGGTCTACCTCGCCTCAAACGAGAAGTTGCAGAAGGAAGCCGGACGTAAAGCGATGGTGCTGCTCACCGATGGCGGCGACCAAGGCAGCGAGGAGACCCTGGCCAACGCCATCGCCGCCGCGCAAAGGTCCGAGGTCATTGTCTACGTCATCATGCTTGCCGACCGCATGAACTTCCGCTCTGGCGACAGCGAGATGCGCAAGCTAACCGACCAGACCGGCGGACGCGTCATCGACGTCGGCAACGATCCCAAAAAGCTACGCAAGGCCTTCGACCAGATCGGCGTCGAACTGCGCAGCCAGTACATGATCGGCTACGTCCCGGCCAACACCGCCACCGACGGAAAATACCGGAAACTCGAAGTCAAGCCAACCAGCCCGGACTACAAGATCCAAGCCCGCAAAGGCTACTACGCCCCCAAGGAATAAGCCTGCCGGGGATCGTGAGTGACTGGGCGATGTTTCCGCTCACCTGCCCGGCATCAGCACTCCGGCAGGTGAGTTGCTTTGCGGATTATCTTACGGGCATTCGAAGGCTTTCAGGCAGCGTGTGCGTTGTCGACTGGCGTGGCGGGAGAGCAGACCCGACCGCAGCCCGCTTCGTTCGTTGAAAGCTTTGCAATTTGCGCCATTGCTCCAATGTGAGGACGCGACGTGGAGAGGCCGTCATTTCACCGATTCCCAGAACAAGTTTTCCAGTGGCCGCCGCCAGAAGGTCCAGTTGTCGCTTATAGGCCGCTTCGTCCAGTTGATCGGCTTCCAGGAGAGCTGATAATCGGGTAAACGCTTTTAAGGCATCGGCGCCACCGTCGATGAGCGACAGGCGCTGGGCCAGCCCGGCATCTTGTAATTGCTTCCGCTGCAAGTCGGTGAGGTGCAATTCGGCGCTGCAAGCCGGATCGTCCCAGAACTGATCGACGAGTCCCGCGGGTGGTTTAAAGCCGCTCGGAAACGGGAATTCTGGAGCGGTGACGCCCGCTGGCGTGCCTTGTGGATTCGCCTGCGGTGCGACGGTGACGTTCGTTTGTGCCGCCACCATCAAGGGGAATACCAATACCGCCGTAACGACGAAAGCTAGCTTCATCCATCCCTCCACGTTCTTTTGTGACAGCCACACCGAGCTCTTTCAAGAAGTTTGCCACGTCCAGAGATGCCGTGTCTTCATGCCCGAAACTATACGCGCCCGGTATCGGTCGCAGCCAGAGTTTCTGGATACATCGCAAACAGTCCTAGTCACTCACTATCGCAAATCGAAAACGGGACCAGCAGAAAGGAACCTACCGCGTACTCTTCGGAGCGTAGTACCCCTTGCGGGCGCGGATCTTCACATTCGGACGTCCCGGAACGTTCACCGAGATCGCGCGGTAGCGTCCGTCCGAGTCAAAATTCTCAGGTTTATAAGCCAGCACGTACTGGCTGCGCAACTCGTCCTGAATTTCGGTAAAGGCCGTGGAAACCTCTTCCAGCCGCAGCGGGAAGAACACCCGCCCGCCCGTGGCGTCGGCGTAACGCATCAGGATCTTGTCGCCCTTCTTGTCCCCATCCGTAATGTTGGTGCTGATGACGTAGATGATCACTTCGGCGCGCAGTGCGGCTTCGATGGCTTCCTCGCGCGTATGCCGGCTCTGGTTGTCGTCGCCGTCGCTCAGCAGGATGATGGCGCGGCGCGAGGGGCCGTGCGTGGGCGCTTTGGCAAGTTTCTCGCACGCCTGGTACACCGCGTCATGCAGTGCGGTGCCGCCTCCCGGACGCAGAATCCGGACTCCGCGCGCCAGCGCCTCCGTGTTCTCGGTAAAATCCTGCGTCAGGTCAGCCGTCGAGTCGAAGCCGATCACGAATGCCCGGTCCGAATTCGGGCGCACCACCTGGTTCAGAAATTCCACCGCCGCATCCTGCTCGAAGCGGAAGCGGTCACGGATCGAATTGCTGGCGTCGATCAGCAGCCCCACCCGAAGTGGAAGTCCGCTTTCGCTCTCGAACGCCTCAATCCGAACCGGAGGCTTGCCCTCGTCCAGCAGTCGAACGTCTTCTTTCTTCAGATCCTTGATAAAGCGGCCACGCTTGTCGGTCGCGGTGAAGATCAGATCGACCAGATCGACCTGCACTCCGATGCTAAACTCGGCCGTTTCAGCCGTGTTGACGGCCTTCGTCGTCGGTGGCGTCGCGGGCGGGACGTTCATCGGCGCAAACAGCGGCGCCTGTTCGGCAGATTTCGGTAGAGCCGGTTTCGCTCCCGCCTGCCCACCCGAATCTTGCTGCTCCCTCGCCGAGTTGGAAGCCGTGGCGTCCGGCCACAGAGCGGTCGATGACGGCCTTAACGGCGCGTCTTTCGGCGCGCTCGCCGGAGCTGGCGCGGCCTGCGACGGCTGAGCCGGTGCGCCCGGAAAACGCGGCTGCACTGCCGAAGGCGCCGAGGGTAGCTCCTGTGAGTTCTGTGCTGAAGCCGCCGAGGTCAGTAACAGGACGGCGCCAAACAAGGCCAGAGACAACTTATTCATACTTTAAGTGTATAACGCCGGTGCAAAACTGCGGCTCTGCCAAGCCTTTTCCGCCCCTATGGATAAACTCACGCTCATCCCAGCGCAAAAAGCGGCGCGAAAATCACCCCATCGTCTCCGCCATGCGCCGCAGCTTCTCCAGAAACGATTCCAGGTCCGCAGGCAGAGGCGCGTCGAACTTCACCGCTCGTCCGCTCTTGGGATGGGTAAAATTCAACTGCGCGGCATGAAGAAAGTTGCGCGGCAGTGACAGCGTGGCTCTGCTTTCGCCGCGTTCCCGCGCCTTCTTAGCCTCTGTGTGCGAGCTGATCGCAGTTCCCTGCCGTTCCCGCGCCAGTGTATTCGGCAGCAGAATCTTCGGCGCACCGTACAGCGTATCGCCCACAACCGGGTGTCCGATCGACGCCATATGTACGCGAATCTGGTGCGTGCGCCCGGTCTCAATCCGCACCTCGACCCGTGCGAAGCGCCCGTAAGGAGTCAGCAACCGCTCGACGACCTTGTAATGTGAAACCGCGGTGCGTGAATCGACCCCGCTGGTGCTCATCCGGGTGCGGTTGCGCGGATCGCGTCCAATCGGATCGTTCACCGTTCCCTCGTCCGTCTTGGGCCAGTTGTGAACCAGCGCAATGTAGGTTTTGTGCACCTGCCGCGACGAAAATTGCTCTACCAGCTTGCGATGCGCCACATCGTTCTTCGCCACCACAATCAGCCCGCTGGTGTCTTTGTCCAGACGATGCACGATCCCCGGACGCAGCTCGCCGCCCATCTCGCTCAGCTTGTTAAAGCGGAAGAGCAGGGCATTCACCAGGGTCCCGTGATTGCGTTCGTCCTCGGCGCTGCCCGAGCTGGCGTGCACCACCATTCCCGGCGGCTTGTTCACTACTGCCAGTTCCTTGTCCTCAAAGACCACCGATAGCGGAATGTCTTCGGCAAACGCCTTGAGCGGAGCGGCCTCAACCGTCCCCGTAATCTCAATCAGCTCATTGCCCTTCAGCTTCAGCGAAGCCTTGGCGGGGCGCTCGTTGACCAGTACCTTACCCTGCTCCACCAGTAGCTGCACCCGCACCCGGCTCACGTTCGGAATCCGCGCCACCAGATAATGATCCAGCCGCTGGCCGGCGTCTTCCTCGCCCGCATTAAAAACAGTGGGAACGCCCAAAACGGTGGGAGCGTCGGCTTCGTCGCCTACCTCCACTTCGGTCAGAATCTCTTCGGCGTCGATCGGCTCAAGCTCGGGGCTGGGCATAACGCCGGATAGAACGACAGGCGTAATGCTGGGTGTCATAACGGTAGTTGTAGTTTTACGGGCCATTCTCTTGAGGATAGCAGGTGAGGCGCGTTCAAGGGTTTGTACGCCGGGCTCTTTAGGCCCGCGAGGCCGTTGGTGCTCCCGTCTTGGCCGAGGCCGTAGCCGGGCTCACTGACCGCAGAGGCGTTCGGCGAAGATAAATCAGAAAGCCGCTCACCACCAGTCCCAGCGCGATCAACTGCGTTCCGCTAATCAGTCCGCCCAGTATCTCGCCCCGCCCTGGATCGCCACGGAAGAACTCAAAGACAAAGCGCTCCGTGCCATAGATGATCATGTACAGTGCGATCACCTGGCCCTCGAACTGCTTGCGCTTGCACAGCGTGTAGAGGAAAGCAAAGTTGATCAACTCGGCCACAAACTCATAGAGCTGCGTCGGATGCAGCGGCCGGTTCAGCGGCGTGCCCGAGTATTCCGCCGCCCATGGATTGTGAAATGTAATTCCCCACGGCATGCTCGTCTCGCGGCCATAGCAGCATCCCGCCGATAGACAGCCAATGCGTCCAAAGGCGTGGCCCAGTGCAATTCCGGGCGCAAACACGTCGGCCGCCGAAAGAAACGGAATCTTTTCCCGCCGCACATACCACCAGCTGCACGCGATAGCCAGCAGCAGCCCGCCGGAAAAAATTCCGCCCGCCTGCAGCGTCGCCATGCTGAAAATACGTCCCGGCTCGGCAAGGTATTCGCGCCAGCCCACCAGAATCATCAGCAACTTGGCGCCAAGGATTCCGCTAAAGGCGGCGATGCCACCCAGATTCCACATCTGGTCGGGATCAAGGCCGCGAAAACGAGCCAGATGGAAAATAACCGCCAGACCGGAGATCATGCCCAGCGCGGCCATAAAGCCGTAGGTGGGCAGTGCAAACGAGCCGATATGAAATAAATGGGGGAACACGTTTCTATTGTAGATGGAGACGTCTGCATTCGGGGCGCACTCGTCGCTCGCAATCGAAGAAGGGATGCAAAAAGCGACGCCGCAAAAAGCCGGCCCGGAAAACTCTCCGGAAAATCCTAACGGTACCGGCCCGCGTGGCCGTGCGGAACGGGGGTACTGTGAACCCGAATCACCAAGTGGGCGCCCTCCGTAGTCCTTCAGGCCGATCCGACTGGGGATCAGCACACCAGACCATCGAGTCAGGCACCCGATATAGAATTATCGGTCCGCAGTGGTGTTCCGCCCCATCACAAACTTTGCAGGTCGGCACCGTAGTGAGTTAGATGCTAAGAGAGAGCGGCCGGTAGCGCAAGCGCTTCGCTACGAAAGTTGGCATTTGGCGTGCGGCCAATTCCCAATCAAGGTTTCGCCTCGAAACTCGCAACCTTAACTGGAAAGTCGTACACCCTCATTGCGTTTTCGAAAAGATAGGCGCGCAGCGTTGCCGGTCCAAGCGGCAGTCCCAGCGCCGTCTCCACCGCCGCACTCCAACCCTTCGAGCACGAGCGGAACAGCACATGCTCACGCCCCTCCAACTCGACGTATCCGCATAGCTCCGCATCCCCCTGTAAATCCTGAGGACACAGCAAAAATGAGACGCGCGAAAAGCGGTGCAGTGTCTTCAGGATGCTTGCGGTTTCAACGCCCGGCGGCGGGGCCAGCAGAATATCAAGGTCGGGAAAATCCGCAGCCACCACCTCCGCCTGCGGCAGGTGTTGCACCCAGCGCTCATGGCTGTGGAAGCCCAGCACAATCGGCAATCGCAGCATGGCGCAAAGTCCGTACAGCGGATACATGCGGGCCGCGTCCAGCCCCGAGGGACAGCACTCCGCCTCGGCATAGGCGCCAGCCACTCCGCCTTCGATTACTGCATCATCGATCCATCGCAGACTCTCCCCAATCCGCAACGGGTCGTAGGCGGCAAGTCCGCGCAATTGCCCCGCATTGCGAGCCGCCGCGTTCACAATCTCATGCGTCCTCCGGTCGGCGCAGTTCCAGTGGTGCTGGCACTCCCAGCAGTTGCAGTGAGCAAGCACAACCCCAGCAATCCCGCTGGCGTTCATCCGCGGGACAAGATCTTGATCGAACGCAACACAGTCGGAGAACTGCATGACGTGAGGTTTCTGGGGAATGCAGAAGAGACCATCGATGATCGTCGCGTTTGCCATGGCGCACTCCTGAACGCCCCGAGCCTAGCCCCAACGTACTCTGCCTTGCAGTGACCGCAGTCACCTATTTATGGCAATCGTGACCACGCCGCATGCGCCCTTCACAACCCTACTTGCAAAGCAAAGGCGCGGCTGATTTCTGCCGCGCCCCTTTCCAATCTGTCCCAGTGCTATTTCTGGTCTCTACTTCTGCGGTTCCGTTCCGGGATTGCTATTTCCCGAGTTGTCGCTCGGGGCCGTCGATGGAGTCGAATTTGTGTTCGAGTTGGACGTGCTCCTCTTGTGATGGTGATGATGATGTTTCTTCGCCGAAGTGCTCTGATCGGTGCTCGCCGTGCCGCTGGAGCTATCCGACGATGAGGTGTTGCCGCTCATCGACCCTGCACTGGAATTTTTCTGTGAGTCCATCGAACCGCTCTGCGAGTGGCTTGCTGGCATCTGCGTGTCTTGTGTGGACGTTGTGCCCGACGACGTTGTGCCCGATGACGCCGCGCCCGATTGATCGCCTGACATCGAACCGTTTTGCTTGTCACTGCTCTTGCTGCTGTCCGACTGTGCCATGGCCAGCCCAGCGCTGAGCAGAACGGCCGCAGCCGTGTAAAGAAGCTTCTTCATTTCAGTATCTCCTGGTGTGTGTCTGTGAGGTGACTCGACGGAGTGGCAGCACTCATCTTAGAGACCCAATTGCGCCGGAAGGTTGACCCCTTCCCAATCTTTCCCAGAACCACCCGAGCCTTCCTGACACATGCCTGCCCAGCAAAAGGCCCGGCAACTTCACCGGGCCCATCACAGTTACTTTCTTTCTCTATTCTTACGCGGCTTACTACGTTACTTATCGTAATGCAGCAGCGAGAACACTTCGTAGGGCACAAGCCGCCTGCGTCCATTCAGAAAGTCCAACTCCACTAAAAAGCTGAGTCCGCAAATGTTCGCTCCCAACTTGGTGGCCAGCTTTGCCGTGGCTTCCGCCGTGCCGCCCGTGGCCAGCAGGTCATCGACGATTACCACACGCTGTCCAGGCTGAATCGCGTCCTTATGAATCTCCAGTGTGTCGGTGCCGTACTCAAGATCGTAGGTATAACTCACTATCTCGCCCGGCAACTTCTTCGGCTTGCGCACCGGGATAAATCCAGCATTCAGCCGGTAGGCAATGGCCGGGCCAAAGATAAAGCCGCGCGCCTCCATCCCCAGCACCAGGTCCACGTTCTTGTCCAGGTAAGGCGAAGTCATAAAGTCCACCACGCGGGCAAAGCCGGCGCGGTCCTTGATCAACGTGGTGATGTCATAAAACAGGATACCCGGCTTGGGATAGTCGGGAATCTCGCGAATAAGTTTCTTCAGATCTTCAGAAGCTGTAATGGTCTGGGGCAAAGTGATCACCGGGTCTCTTCCACTTGAAATGTCTTGTAGCCGCTGAATGGCGCTGCATCCTCAACCTCAACCACGTCGATGCGTGCCGCCCGCGGTCCTTCCTTCAGCTTGTCGTACAGCGATCCCAACTGCGCATTGGTTCCTGCAGCCAGCACTTCCACCGCGCCGTTATCGCGATTGCGTACCCATCCGCCAACCCCGATCAGTCGTGCCTCACGCTCCACAAACCAGCGAAAGCCCACGCCCTGCACGCGGCCAGTAACCAAGTACCGGCGGAAAATCTGAGTGGTAGCCATCGCTCTCCGTCTTGTCGGTGGCCCATTCAAGCCTGGGTTTGGCTCGAGCGGGGTAGTTGCCTTCTGCACAGCGCACCCGCGTCTCGAATCTTATGCGCGGGAAAGGTAAGTGCCTTCGGCCGTATCCACGCGAATCTTATCGCCCTCATTGACGAACGGAGGCACCTGCACCACTAATCCAGTCTCGGTCGTCGCCGGCTTGGTTACAGAGGAAGCTGTCGCCGACTTCAACCCCGGCTCCACCTCCACGACCGTCAGCTCAACTGTCTGCGGCAGGTCCACGCCCACCGCCTTCTCGTCGAAAAACTCCACCGACACCTGCAGATTCGGTGTCAGATACTCCACCGCATCGCCCAGCACGTCGCGGTTCAGCGCCGTCTGTTCATAGCTCTCAATGTCCATGAAAAAATAGTTGTCGCCGTCGTTGTACAGGTACTCCATTTTCTTTTCATCGACCACAATCTTATCGATCGCATCGCTGGAGCGGAAGCGGTGCTCGAACATCGCGCCCGTCCGCAGGTTGCGCAGCTTGGCCTGGATGAAGGCGCGCAGATTACCCGGCGTGCGGTGTTCCACGGTGAAAACCGAATGCAGTTCGTTGTTGTGCTTGATAATCATGCCCGGACGCATTTGCGTGGCAATAATCGCCATGGGTGGGATGCTCCATCTTCTCTAGAAAATTTCTGGCCTCGGGCGGACGTTGCCATCCCAACAGGCGGGTCGTGCCCCGGCCAGAGAACCCAGCCGCGGCGAACAATCAATTTTACCTTGCAGCGACGCAGTTTGGAAACGAGGCAGAATCGTTCCCCGCTCGTCCCATATCCGTCGCTCGAACCGAACGCCCTCTACTTTCTCCCGCTCGATCCAAACCCGCCGCTCTTCCTTCTGCTCTCCGCCAGCTCCCCCACCACTTCCACCGGAGTCGTCAGCACCGGGTACGGGATCAGGTTCACCACCTTGTCGCCAGCATGAATCTCGGCCGCCGCATCGCCCAGATTTTCCATCAGCACCCGCACCTCGCCGCGGTATCCCGCATCGATCACCCCTCCGGTACAGGTCAGCCGTCGCGCCGCCATCGAGGACTTATCGCGCAACAGAGCCCCCAGCGGCTCCCCCGCCTCACTGGTCAATTCAATCGCGATCCCGGTCGGAACCACGGCATTGCCGCGCGCCGCAATCGTCACCGCTTCGCTCGCATAAAGGTCATACCCCAGGTCTTCGCCCGGATGTGCAATGGTCGGCGTCTTGGCCGTCGGAGAGAGCAATTTTACTTTCAGCATTCGTTGAATATATCAGCCTCGCACCCGCGGCCGGAGCCGCTTCCGTTGCCGCCTACCCGTCTCCGAATCGCCCCCGGCCTTGAAACCCGAGACCTCGCATCTCTGAAACCTTATAATTGCAGAGTCATGTCCTCATTCCGCCCCGTCGACGAGCAACTGGCCTACCTCCGCAAAGGTTCGGTCGAAATCATCCGTGAGAGCGATCTCCGCGAGCGCCTCGAAAAGTCATTCCAAAGCGGCAAGCCCCTGCGCATCAAGGCTGGCTTTGATCCCACCGCGCCCGACCTCCACCTCGGACACACCGTCCTCATCCGCAAGCTCAAGCACTTCCAGGACCTCGGCCACACCGTCATCTTCCTCATAGGAGACGGCACCGGACTCATCGGCGACCCCACGGGACGCAACGCAACCCGTCCTCCGCTCACCCGCGGCCAGCTTGATGCCAACGCCGAAACCTACAAAGCGCAGGTCTTCAAAATCCTCGACGAGCAAAAGACCGAGGTCCGCTACAACACCGAGTGGTTGTGCAAGCTCGACTTTGAAGCCTTCGTGCGCCTGGCCGCAAAGTTCACCGTCTCGCAGATGCTCGAGCGCGAAGACTTCCACAAGCGCTTCCAGGAAGAGAAGCCGATCAGCGTCCACGAACTGCTCTATCCCATGATGCAGGGCTACGACTCGGTCGCCCTCGAGTGCGATGTCGAACTCGGCGGCACCGATCAGAAGTTCAACCTGCTCATGGGCCGCAAACTCCAGCAGGACTATGGCTTCCCGCCCCAAATCGTGCTCACCATGCCCTTGCTTGAAGGTCTCGACGGCGAGCGCAAAATGTCGAAGTCCTACGGCAACTACGTCGGCATCACCGAAACCCCGCAGGAGATGTTCGGCAAGCTCATGTCGATCAGCGACCTGCTCATGTGGCGCTACTACGAACTGCTGACCGACCTCACTATCGCCGAAATCGAAGCGCTCAAGGACGACGTGGCGTTTGGTTCGCTCCATCCCATGCGCGCCAAAAAAGATCTCGCCAAGCGCATCATCGCCGACTTCCACTCCCCCGCCGACTCTGAAGCCGCCGAAGAAAACTGGGTCAAACAATTCCAGAAAGATGAAGTCCCCGAGAACCTGGAAGAGTTCGAGATCGACGCCGCCGAGGCCGGTGTCATCACCGACGGCCTAGTCAACATCAAGCTCGACAAAGTGATCGCCAAGGCCGGACTCGCCGAATCCAACAGCGATTCCCAGCGCAAACTCAAAGCCGGCTCGGTCAAGATCAATGGCGAAACCCACAAGGATCTCTATCTGCAAACGTCGTTTCCCGCAGACCTAGTCCTCCGCGTCGGCAGAAAAATGAAAAAAGTTCGCATCAAGTAGTTTGCAGCCGGGTGGCCCACACAAGCCATCCTTTGGCTTGTGTGGGGAAGTTGCTCTTGCCTTTGCCTTTGAACCCTGAACCTCTACGCCCGCGTCAGCCGTCAGCCATCTCGGACTTTTAAATTGCGGGGTGGATAATTCCAGAGAATGAGCAGATATGGTGGCCGAATATGCGAAGCCTTCGTCGGTGAAGTGGGTGACGGTCGGGCAAGAGCCAATGGAGGGGGCGTTGCTGCTCCGACAAATAGTGTCATTGCAAAGTGTTAGAAAGTGTCACCCTCGGGGGCTTTAATGCTTCGTCATCCGTTCATTTCTCGCGAACCATGACTTCAGTAATGGATTTGTTCTTACTAAGTCACCGGGAATCATAACCACAACCCTAAGTAACCTACACACCTAATCGAAGGTACAACGGCCGCCCAACTGCACATAGGTAACCTCGTCAACGCCAAATCTAATTCAATCGTAATGCGGAGAGATATCTACGATGTGCAAACAGAAGGGCTTCTCCCTGATCGAACTGCTCATCGTTGTGGCGATCATCCTGATCATCGCCGCCATCGCCATTCCGAACCTGATGCGCTCACGCATCGCCGCGAATGAAGCATCGGCCGTGGGCTCACTTCGCAGCATCAACACTGCGGAAGTCACCTATGTCTCGACTTACCCTACTTATGGCTATGCCGGTGCGCTGATGTTCCTTGGACCGGGGCCGTCCGGCATCTGCACAACCGCAAATCAGCAGAACGCTTGTCTGCTGGACAATGTTCTGGGCTGCAACGCCTCTGACGGCTTTGCATGCCCCAAGAGCGGCTACAACTTCATTGTCAACGTTACCTCCGCTACCGTCCCTCAAGCAAACTACTTTTCGAACGCCAATCCTCTTTCCGCCCAGACAGGTACGCGCTACTTCTACAGCGATTACACGGGTGTGATCCACTACAACGCGACGGCTGTTGCCACTTCCGCAGACGCTCCGTTGCAATAGTAGCTGCGAATGCCCCATCCTGCGCCGCTGTTGCGTAGGATGGGGCATTCGACTAGTTTCCTCGAGTAACTTGGCGGGTGGCCCACACAAGCCATCCTTTGGCTTGCGTGGGGTAGTTGCTCTCGCCTTTGCCTTTGAAACCCTGAACCTCTACGCCCGCGTCAGCCGTCCATCCTTCAGATGGAACCGCTCCCCGCGCCACACAATCGTGTCTCCCCAAAAGCTGGCGAACCAGATCCCAACTCCCACCACATCCCGCGCCGGAATCAGCCACAAATCCCGCATCGTCTGCCGGTCGTCAAGGATCGTCCCGCACAGCACATATCCCGAGGCAAAGCGCGCCGCCGCCACCATCCCCAGCAGCCCCAGCGACCATCCTGCCCCGCCCGCGCACAACGCCGCCGCCATCGCCCATGGCAGCCCAAACGTCAGCAGCACTCCGATATACCCGCCTTTGCGTAGGTCGCGCACCGTCCGCGCCCACCGCAACTGATGCTCGAACATCGCCCGCCAGCCATACTCCGGCAGAAACGTCTCCACCACCGCATCGCACAGCACAACCTCGTATCCCGCCTCCCAGATCATCCGCCCCAGCTCGTGATCGTCGGCCAGATAGTCCATCAGCGTCTCCAGTCCGCCGATGGCCTCGGCCGCCGCGCGCGGAAACGCCAAAGTCGAGCCCAGTCCGAAGTGCAGTCCGCCCTCCAGCTCCATCGCGCACAGCACGCCTCCGGCAAAATCGGTCGCAATCGTCACCGCCTCCATCCGCGACGCAATACTGTGTCCGCCCTCGGCCCGGTACAGCGCCGTCACCAGTCCGATGCGCGCGTCCTCCATCGGCGCCACCACCCGCCGCAGATAGTCGCGCTCCACCCGAATGTCGCTGTCGTTGATGACGATATGCCCGTACTTGGCCGCGCGCATCATCTCCACCAGGTTGCTCACCTTGCGGTTTGCGCCGCCGCTCTGGCCTCGGCCCTGCGGTTCCGGGCAGATGACAAGCCGGATCTCGTGCCCCGGAAACTCGCGCATCAAGCGTTTGACCTCTGCCACCGCCTCGTCGCTTGCCTGGTTCACCCCAAAGATAATTTCGTACTCCGGATAGTCCTGCAAACAGTGCGAGCGGAAGCTCTCATACATCTGCCGGTCGCCTCCGCGCAGCGGCTTCAGGATGCTCACCGCAGGCGTGTATCCGCCCGCCGGCTGCCGCCGTCTCACGCATCTGCGCCGCAGAAAGCGCCACTCGCTCCACAGCGACAACCCGAGGTAGCCCAGCCCGCACAGGGCGAGCAGCGCAAAAAGATACGCGGCGAAATGAATGAAAGTTTTCAGCATAGCTGCCGACTTAGAGCTTATCGGAAGACCCTGCAGAATCGAAACTCCAAACTTCAAAGTAGCGCACCCGGAAATCCTCCTGTTTCCTCGCGCCCCGGCTTCACCTCACGAAATCTCTTTGCCCAGCGATTTAGAGGCGGGTGGCCCATTCAAGCCCGTCGTTGGCTTGAGTGGGGCTTTTGGCCTTGCGGTTGTTTTTGCTTTACCTGTCGCATAATCGCCAAGAAACAATCCCGAAACGGAAACTCCAAATCCTCCCGCTTTTCACCGCTTTCTCTTTCAGTCATACTCACAAGGATTCGCGGAGAACGTCCATTGAAGCTGCAACCTTGGCATTGGATAGTGCTGTCCGTCTGCGCCATCGTTTTCGTGGCTGTGCTCTATCGCGGCCACCAGATGACCCAGGGCCAGGAGGCGTTTGATCGCCTCGGCTGCCCAACCTGCCACACCGCCGGAGGTGGACCCTCGCTCGAACACGTTGCGAGCAAGTATGACCGCGCAACCATCGTTGACTTTGTCACCAACCCGGAGACAATTTATGTGCGCCTGGGGCGCAAGCCGCTGAACCCCGGATACGTGCCCATGCCGTGCCCGCAAGCCTCGCACCGCGACGTAGAGGCGATCTCCTATTTCCTGTCGGCACAGCGTTAAGCCCTTTCGAGGGGACAACCAGCGCGAAGGAGACAAGAACTATGACGCGAAATAAGCCGCTCTTCGCCATGCGCATCGCATCGCTGGCCGCGCTCCTGTTCTTCGCCGCCGCCTTCGCGCAGGAGTCGTCCAAGCCTGCGGCCATCGCCCCCCACGCCCGCCTTCTGGCCGCCCGCAACATCTACATCGAGCACGCTGGCGGACGCCTCCCCAACGATGTCATCGGCGACGCCTTCCGAGGCTGGGGACACTACAACGTGGTCGCCGACCCCGCGCAGGCCGACCTCATCGTCTCCATCAACGCCCCCGTCTCCGACTCGGGCGTCAGCGTCGGCAGCGGCAATGGCCGCCACGGCACACCCCCGCCCTCCAGCACTCTCTCTTCCTCAACCATTGTCCAGATCCGTCTCTCCATCCTCGACGCCCATGATCGCGTCCTCCTCTGGAGCGGCAGCGAGCTACCAAAATCTTCCCTGAAGGAGAAGCAGCGCGAAGACAATGAAGTCGATGCCTCGCTGCGTCTCTTCCGCCGCTTCCGCACCCTCATCGAGCCCGAGCCCGCACCCTAGAGCTTGCGCACCGACGGTGGTTTTTCCACTCGACGGCGTATCAGAAACCTCGGGTGCCCCGGGTGCCCCACCTTCGACGCGCCGTCTTTTTTGCGCGGCTAAGGTGGGAATCAGCGCCCTCCACCCTACCGTGGTGTTGTTCTTTCAGTTGCTGTTGCTTTTACCGGCTGCCACACGCGCTATCCAAACGAATTGCCCCTGACTCAGCCCGGGTTTTCCACCGCGATTCACAGCTTTCCGCGATTTACACAGCATACCCACAGCGCCGCCGCCATTTTTCCGTCCCACTCCGTCTCCGCTGTTGCACTCTGGGATTAACGCAACCGTGTGTATGACGCTGCGTGGTGCTTCCCGGCTCGAAGAGCGGCGGAAAGGCATTGCAGAATCAAGTTGGCCCTCGGTGTTCCGGGCTTGCGGTAACGCAAGTTTTGCTGCCGTCATGGCGCGAGCGATCGCAGCCGGCGGTGGCGCGAAACCCGACCCCAACCGGCCTCTGCATCGTCCCTTGGCAACAGGGCTGCCGCTACCGAGACGGAAGGGGAGTCGGGCGCGAACCTCCGCATTCGCGGAGAATCCAATCGCCGCTCGGGCTCCCAGCTTTCCGCAAAGGCGGCGGGAGCGGGTCACCCACGCAGTACGGCGCACGGTTGAAGGCCCGGAGAGGCGGCTGGCTTCTCCGGGCCTAAATTTTAGCTTCACTTTGGTGCCGTATATGCCTGCAACTGATTTCAGTCTCGATCGCGGTCTTCCGGCCAGTCCTGAGGCCGAGCGCTCCATTCTGGGCGCGATTCTGCTCGACAACAATCTCCAGAATGAAGCTCTCTCAACCCTCCGCTCCGAGCACTTTTTTCTCGATGCCCATCGCCGCATTTACCAGCGCATCGCCGATCTCTCCGAGACCAATCGCCCCATCGACATCGTCACCCTCACCGAGGAGTTGCTGCGTTACAAGGAACTGGAAGCCGTAGGCGGAGCCGGATACCTGGCTTCGCTCACCGACGGCGTGCCGCGCCGCTCCTCGCTGGAGCACTACGTCCGCATCGTGCGCGACAAGGCGATGCTGCGCAACCTCATCCACGCCGCCAATGGCGTCATTGCCCAAGCCCTCGAGCAGGCCAGCACCGCCGCCGAGGTCATCGACTCTGCCGAATCCAGCATCTTCAACATCTCCGAGGAGCGCAGCGGACAGCAACTCACCGACATCAAGACCATCGCCATGGAGTCCTTCGGTGGCGATCTCGACAAGCTCTTCCAGCGCGGCGGACGCGTCACCGGCCTTGAGACTCACTACCCCGATCTCGACGACATGACCAGCGGCCTGCAGAAATCCGACCTCATCATCATCGCCGCCCGTCCCTCCATGGGTAAGACCGCTTTCGCCATCAACATCGCCGAGAACGCCGCCGTCCTCGGCGGCAAAAGTGTCGCCGTCTTCTCCCTTGAAATGTCCAAGGAAGCTCTGCTCAACCGCATGTTGTGTTCGCAGGCCCGCGTCGACGCCCACAAAATGCGCACCGGTTTCCTCGCGAAAGAGGACTGGGGCAAGCTCCGCACCGCGCTCGACAAATTGCTCCAGGCGCCCATCTATATCGACGACACCCCCGGCATCTCGCTCACCGAACTGCGTGCCAAGTCCCGCCGCAAGGCCATGGATAAAGACGGCCTCGACCTCATCGTCGTCGATTACCTGCAACTCATGTCGGCCTCGGCCCCCGGCGGCCGCCGTTATGAGAACCGAACCCAGGAAGTCTCCGCCATCTCGCGCGGACTCAAAGCCATTGCCAAGGAATTAAAGGTTCCCGTCATCGCCCTCTCGCAGTTAAGCCGCGCCCCGGAGACCCGTGGCGGCAAAGACGCCGAGCCCAAACTGAGCGATCTCCGCGAATCCGGCTCCATCGAGCAAGACGCCGACATCGTCATGTTCATCTACCGTCCCGAGTACTACGACCGCGACAATCCCGAGCTCGAAGGCAAAGCCAAAATCATCGTCTCCAAACAGCGCAACGGCCCCACTGACACCATCCAACTCGCCTTCCTCAAAGGCTCCACCCGCTTTGAAACCCTCCTGCGCTCCGAGTGGCTGCACGAGTAAACACGCCCCCCACAATTCCCGCCTCGGAATAGTGTGGGCCTTTGCCCTGTTATCGCCATGTATGCGGCCGAATGGCACATTTGCGCCACGGTCGCCGGCCTCTGGTGCCGGAGCATTACGGCGGGCTGGCTCGGGCAAATTCCTGCTATCCTTCAGACGATTCCCATCGAAGGAGTTTTATGATTTCGTTGAACGCGACACAATTACGGACGCGCCCGCTGATTTTGGGCACTCTGGTGGTGCTGGTATGCCTCTTCACAGGCGCCCAGGCCAATGCGCAAGAGAAAGATCTTTTCGCTGCGGCCCAGGCTGGTGATTTGCAGCGCGTCAAGGCGCTGCTCGACGCCAAGGCCGATGTCAATGCCAAGAATAACAATGGGGGAGTCGCGCTGATGTTTGCCTCCGCAAACGGACACCTTGATGTGGTGCAGATGCTGCTCGCCCAAGGGGCCGATGTCAATGCCAAGGATAACGATGGCGATACTGCGCTGATTATGGCCTCCGGAATAGGCCACGCTGGCGTGGTACAGGCGCTGCTCGCCAAGGGGGCCGATGTCGATGCCAAGGAGAGCGATCAAGGCATGACCGCGTTGACGGCGGCCTCCATGAATGGCCACATTGACGTGGTGCAGGCGCTGCTCGCCAAAGGGGTCAAGGTAGATGCCAGGGATACGCATGACGATACTGCGCTGTTATGGGCCGCCACGAAAGGCCGCCTTGATGTAGTACAGGCGCTGCTCGCCAAGGGAGCTGATGTCAATGCCAAGGACAGCACCGGCTACAATTCGCTGATCATGGCCTCCAAGTATGACTACGTTGATGTGGTGCGGGCGCTGCTCGCCAAAGGGGCCGATGTCAATGCCAAGACGAATCGTGGCGACAACGCGCTGAGTATCGCGAAAGATCACACCGATGTCAGAGCCTTATTGTTGAAGGCAGGCGCCAAACCATAACCTGCATTGGGATCAGCACCAATGCGCGGAGCACGCAGTACCGCCGCACGTTGATTTAGCAAGGTGTAGACGTGGGGTGGCATACGATCAATAACGATCGCATTTGGCAGGCGCCCCATTCAAGCCCGTCGTTGGCTTGAATGGGGCTTTTGACCCTGCGGTTGTTTTTGCTTTACCTGTCGCATAATCGCCAAGTCGCTCACAAACCCGAAACCGTCACCGCCCGCCACATGTGGAATCGCCTTAACGCTGTGGAGTGCCTCGGCCAGTTTGGCGAGGCCGCTCGGTTATTGATCCGCGCCGCGCCTCCAAAGCAACGTGTCCAGCGAGAAGTAATTGTCGGCAAGATTCGTGAACAGTAAAAAATAAGTGATGGCGTAGATCATCTGGATGCTTACCGTATTCCAATCGCTGCGGAGAGCAGTGCCAAAGACTAGCCCGGCCATCAGCAATCCGCCCAGCGCTAGCGCCCACCTTGTCAGCAGGCCCAGGAAAATCAATGCGCCCAGAATGGCCTCCGCAAACGTCAAGGTCATCAGGAAGAGATGGACAAAACCGTATGGCAGCATAGTGCCGGCAAATTCCCCTGCCATCTTTGTCGCAAACGCACCCGCCCCCGGGCCCAGGATCCGGACCGCGCCATGCGTCGTTATGTTTACTCCCAGAGTGACCCGGAATATGCCGTAAGCCAGCCTGCGATCCAGCGATGGGTCGGACGCGCTCATCCTTCCTTTGATACCCCGACCTGCAACGAGATGCCTTTCCGGTGTCGGTAACAGAGCGGAAACCACTTGCGGCCAATGCGGGTAGATGTTTACTCATCCATCAATCCGTCAATCCGTCAGCCGTCGCAACCATTGCCGATTGAGTAACAAATCAAAATTCAACGATTCCCTGTTCAGTTACTCCTGTTGCACCAAATCCTGTGCAAACGCCCCAAAACCATTCTTTTCGATCCGCCCCGAACGCCTCCCAAAACGCGCAAATCCCTCACGAAAATTCACTTTCGCGCCAGAAAATGTCCCTCGCCCGCACCATGTCAAGAGAAGATTTTTTCCAATGTCTGCCAACCCACTGATTGCAAAACACATACAGTTCAACAACAAGTGAGGGGATTGCCTCTCGAAATTGATATCCTGAAAGTAGGGGAAGGAGATACGGAACACAGGACAGTAACTCTCTTGTTTTCAAATTTTTGCCGGGATATATAGGGGGGAGGGGTGCCGCTCTTCGGCAACGCGAGATCCTGTAGATTCGCATGCACGAATCTTGTCGCATTTTGCACACCCTTACAGGGCTAAAACGCCCATAATCACAGCTTTTCCACAAAGATAGCAATTCTCTTATCGATACCGATTCCTCTCGTCCCCGCGATGAGGCAAACTAACAGTGTGGCTAACCCCGGAGATTTCGCCTACACCGTCAAGCAGCAAGCCGACATCGTCCGCATCATCGGCGAATACGTAAAGCTGCGCAAAGCGGGAGCGCAGAACTACTCCGGTCTCTGCCCATTTCACGGCGAAAAAACGCCCTCGTTTTCCGTCCACGCCAGCCGTCAGTACTTCCACTGCTTCGGCTGCGGAGTCTCCGGAGACGTCTTCACCTTCGTCCAGAAGATCGAGAACATCACCTTCCCCGAGGCCGTCCGCACCATTGCCCAGAAGCTTGGCATTGCCGCTCCCAAGACCGAGTTCAACTCGCCGCAGGAAGCGCGCGAGGCCCGCACTCGCGGCCTTCTCCTCGATCTTCACGAGGCAGCCTGCCAGTGGTTTCAGGAGCAGCTCCGCCGTCCCGAAGCTGCCGCCGCCCGCGAGTATCTCCATGGCCGCGGCCTCGACGACGAAGCCATCGCGCGCTTCCGCATCGGCTTCGCCCCAGAGTCCGGCTTCCTCCTGCGCGACAAACTCAAGCCCCTTGCCGACGAGGATGTGCTCCGCGAAAGCGGCCTCTTCAGTTGGAAGGAGCGCGACCAAACGCCCGCGTCCTCATCCTCGGCTGCAAAGCCTGACGCCAAACCCGCGCC
This sequence comes from uncultured Acidobacteriota bacterium, assembly GCA_963838135.1. GTDB lineage: Bacteria > Acidobacteriota > Terriglobia > Terriglobales > Acidobacteriaceae > TOLSYN. The sequence goes on from CAWIPV010000001.1 coordinate 1,719,392, forward strand.
CGCCGCCCTCTACAGCAAGTTCCGCAACCGCATTGTCTTCCCCATCTGCAATGAGAGCGGCAAGGTCATCGCCTTCACCGGACGTACCCTCGCCACCGACGACAAATCCGGCCCCAAGTACCTCAACTCACCCGAGACGCCCATCTACAGCAAGTCCCGCGTGCTCTTCAACCTCCACCTCGCCAAGGAGGCGATCCGCCGCCTCGACTACATCATCCTCGTCGAGGGCCAGATGGACTGCATCTCCGTCTTCAACGCCGGATTCCACAACGTAATCGCCTCCAGCGGCACCGCCTTCACCGAACCCCAAGCGCGCCTGTTGGCCCGCTTCAGCAAAAAAATTGTCGTGAACTTCGATCCAGACACCGCCGGGGCCGCTGCCGCCGAACGCTCACTGGCTCTGCTCGTAAGTGAGGACTTTGAGATCCGCATCGTCACCCTTGAGCAGGGATACGATCCCGACCTCTTCGTGCGCCGCAAGGGGGCACCCGCCTACGGCGCCGTCCTCCAGTCATCGCAGAAATATTTCGCCTACCTCATCGACCGCGCCCAAGCCCAATTTCCGCGCACCGCCGAAGGTAAGGTCAAGGCTGTCAATTACTTACTGCCGCATATCCAACGCATCCCCAGCCGCATTATCCGCGACGAACTCGCAGCGGACGTCGCCCAGAAATTGCAGATCGACTCGGCAGTTCTGCGCCAGGAGCTTCGTCACGTTGCCGGCGCGCGCACCTCAACCAAGCTCGCGCCCGCACCTGAAGCAGCCCTCACCGAAGCCGAGCGCCTGCTCCTGCAAGCCCTCGCCTCAGGACGCGAACTATCCTTCACCTTTGTCAACGAGAATGGCCAAGAAGAAGTCTACAACCCGGCCGAGCAGGCCTATTACACCCTCAGCGCCGAGCAGTTACACAAGGGTTTGCGCGCCGAAGCGCTCATCGATGCCGTTCTCAAGGCCCTCGCCGAAGGTGCCGACCTCATGACCCTCGCGCTTCCCGATGAGGATCGTGCCCTTTTCATGTCCGTCCTCATGCAGGATCACGAGCCGCTCAGCGCAGAACTTCTCCACGGAGCCATCGAAGCCCTGCGCCGCCGACAGCTAGAGCATCGCCGCAGCGAAATCGTCCGCCAGATTGCCGAAGCTGCGCGCAACAATGATCCGCTTGCCGTGGCTCGCCTCATGCAGGAAAAGCAGGACGTCGATCGCTCCCTGCGCCACGCCGCGACCGTCTGAGAGCCACGGCCACGAATCCGCTTCACTTCCGTTTTGCGTAGTTCTCCATACCCGTGACATCGATCACGACAACTGCCTCGTTGCCAACCACCCAGGCATCGTGACCCGGTGGAATCTCGCTAAGCTCGCCAGGTCCAAACTCGTACTCCCTGCCGTCGTCCATGGCAATATGCAGCCGCCCGGAGATGTGAAGATTTAGGTGTGGTGTCTCGCAACTCGGTGTATTCGCAAATGGTTTCACGCAGGTGGACCAGCGCCATCCAGGCTCAAAGACGGCGCGGCCGAACGTCGTCCCTCCCAGTGAAACGACATCCACTTTTCCAAAGTCGAACTTGCGTGTCTCGTCCGGCTTGGAAAAACTGCGGTGCTCTACGGATGGCTCCGGCTTGCGCTTAAATTCTCGAACCGCCATGGCATCCTCCATCGAATGCCACGTTAGAGAACAACGGGCGCCCTAATGTTGTCGCTCAGGGTGAACCGGTTGCGGGCTGCTGCTCATTTTGCTTCTGGCTTCCCTCGATAAAACGCCAAATGAGCAGAGCCCCCGCGAAGCGAGGGCTCTAGGCTTGAATCTCCGTACTCTCGGCTCAAAGGATCTACCGAGTCAAACGCAGCTGGCTAGGATTCCGTAGCGTAGGATTCCGTAGCGTAGGACTCACTGGACTCACTCCGGACAGGCCATTCAACCCTGGCTTCCTTCAGCAGGCCCCAAACGCCGACGCCAAAGACTCCGAGCAGCATCCACATTTCCAGCAATTGATCCGGCAACACGCTATTCCCGGTATAGCTATTGTTCCCCTCGTAGATGTTCAGCGCGAGCAAAACCGCAGCTGCTTCAATCACACGTTGCGTGGGAAAATTCTGCGTATCACTGCCGCGCACCGCGCGCCACGCGACGATTGCCATCGGCAGCGAGACCCACGCAAAATCATAGGCTAGAATCCTCGGATCCAACAGCGCCACACCCAGCAGCATCACCGGAGCCCAGCTCTCGAAAGAGATTCTCTGTTCGTGATACAGCCGTGAGAGCCGGAGTAGGACCAGGAACAACGCCATCGCAAAGACCACGTAAAACAACATGCACGAGACCTTGTACGGCGCGCCCGAATCGCACAGTACGCGCGCCAGATTGCCCACCGGCGCATATCCAAAGTCGCCCCTCGCCCCTGACAAGCGGTTCAGAGAAAGCAAATATCTCTGGAAATCCTCCGGCCAGATCCTGCTTTGCAATGGGTAGAGCAACAGTCCGATAGCTCCCGTCGCTGCGACCCACATGCGCTGCCGCCGCCCGCACAGCACAGGGATCGCCAGCATGGTAAGCATGTTCACCTTGAAGCAGGATGACGCCAGTACGGCCGCGTAGAACCAGCCCCAGCGCTCACGCTTCCAGCCCCACGCCGCGCCCGCCAGCATCAGTCCGTATAAAATGTATGCCACATTCAAACAAGAGATTGCATCCGAGACCAGCAGTCCTGGGAAAAACGTAATCACCGGCGCCACATAGCGAAAAATCTTGCGCTCGTCTGGGGTCGCGCACTGCATCCCCACCCAGAGCTGAATTAGCCATCCGGAAAAGTAAGCAAAGACGAATATCCGCAACATTACCAAGAGAGGTAGCAGCTTCCCCAAGCCTAGCACCGGAATCATGACGACAGGCGAGTACGGCAGAGCCCAAATCTGGTAGGGCTCAAATGCCGACATGTAGTCTCTGGCGTCCCATCCGAAGTTTGCAAAGATCATCATGCCCACCATCGAGCACGCGGCGCCCAACCACATTAGGCGCACCCCCCAGCAGCCCCGGTCGGCAGCAGCACTCTCGCACAACTCCACGGGCTCCGGTTCGGCAACGATTATTGGGCAACTTCGCTCGTAGGTGACGAGCCCGCTCCGTACCTCCATTCCTTGAGGCTTCATGAAGCTCCTTGATTATTCGATTGTCCAAACAGCACAGTACGCTGAACCGTTGCAGCTTAAATTGTACAACACCGCTGAATCGTTATGTTCCGCGTCGAGTACATACAATAGCAAAGAACAACCCCGGCTTATCTCCACTGAAACGATCTGACATCACAACAAAATCGCGTTCCCGTATGATCGAGACAGGCAGGCGAGCATGGACGCTACAAACCGCAAGATTTTCTGGCTTCTCTTCTCTATTCTCAGCCTCGGCGGTTATTTTCTGCCCTTCGTTTGGGCCGTTGCAGAGATGTTTTTCGCGTTATGGCTAAGCTGGTGGATCGTCTACCGCTCGGGTCTTCTCTGATCGACTCTGACCAGCCTTGTTAAGATTTGCTGCCCATGGTCGCTCTGCACCTGCTAATGCTCTTGCATTCGAACGCTTTCTCTGCAAAAATAGTTATGTTCCCGAAACTCGGGACGACTCTCCGCCATCTAAAGGCTTAATGCCTCCTCGCCCAATATGGCGACTTGCCCGTAGCGGAGCGGGCCTTCTTGTGCATTGCGTGACAAACATTTTTCGGGGTTTTGGCTTGGTCATTCGGTCTCAAGTAGACGTGGGAAGCCAAATCATGATTGTTTTGCGGTTGCCTCGCCGCTTCTGACGTTTTTCGGCTGCCTACGGCGCCAGTGAAGGATACTGCTCTTGGCCCTCGACGATAAATACGAAGATATTCAAAAGTTGATCGATACTGGCAAGGAAAAAGGTTTTCTCACCTACAACGAGGTGAACGACCTGCTGCCCAACGATATCAACTCCGCCGATGATCTTGACGACTTGCTCGGAATGATCGGAACCCAGGGAATCAATGTCTTGGAAGACACCAAGCTCCCCTCGGAAAAAAAGTTCGATCCCGATCAAGAAGAGTTTGAGGACGTTGAACTCGACCTTACTCCCGGTGCCCTGGAAAAGACCAACGACCCCGTCCGCATGTACTTGCGCGAGATGGGCACGGTTCCCCTGCTCACCCGCGAAGGCGAAGTCGAAATTGCCAAGCGCATTGAGCGCGGACAGATTCGTGTCCTCAAAGCTCTGTCGCGCTCTGCCATCGTGATTCGCGAAGTTCTCGCCATCGGCGACGATCTAAAGCGCGGCGTCCGCTCGGTCAAGGAAGTCGTGATCTTTGACGAGGAAGAGATTACCGACGAGGTCCTGCAGGGCCGCCTGAAGGAAATCTCGGGCAAAATCGATGAGCTAGGCCGCCATTACAAACGCGGCCTTGCCATTGCCGTCAAGCTCGCTGAAGTCGGAGTTCCCGGCAAGGACAAGAAAAAGCAGCGCGATCATCGCAAACTGCACTGGGGGCTTGGCCGCGCTCAGGTGGAAGTCAGCCGCGCCATTCGCAAGCTGCGCTTCACCAACCAGGAGCGCAAGCGCCTCATCGACCGCGTGAACAAAACGGTCGAAAACATGAAGGCGCTCGACCGTCAGGTTCTCAACCTTGAGAAGCGCTGCGAGTTCACCAAGAACGAAGAGCAGAAGAAGGAAATCCGCAGGCAGATCCGCACCGTGCGCACTGACATGGAGCGCATTGAGGTCGAAGCTGGGGCCGTCTTCACAGAACTCAAGCGCACCCAGCGCGAGATCATTCAAGGCGACATGGATGCCGAGCACGCCAAGCGCGAGCTCATCGAGGCCAACCTCCGTCTGGTTGTCTCCATCGCCAAGAAGTACACCAACCGCGGCCTCCAGTTCCTCGACCTCATTCAAGAGGGCAACATCGGCCTCATGAAGGCAGTCGATAAGTTCGAGTACCGCCGCGGCTACAAGTTCTCCACCTATGCCACTTGGTGGATTCGTCAGGCCATCACCCGCGCCATCGCCGATCAGGCCCGCACCATCCGCATCCCGGTGCACATGATCGAGACCATCAATAAGCTCATCCGCACCTCACGTCAACTGGTGCAGGAGTTGGGCCGCGAGCCAACCAGCGAAGAGATCGCCCGCCGTATGGACATTCCGGTGGCCAAGGTCCGCAAGGTCTTGAAGATTGCCCAGGAGCCTATCTCTCTCGAAACCCCCATCGGGGAAGAGGAAGATTCGCACCTCGGAGATTTCATCGAGGATCGCGCCGTCGTCTCGCCCGCCGAGGCCGTCATCAACGTCAACCTCAAGGATCAGACCTCGCAAGTTCTTCGCACTCTCACCCCGCGCGAAGAGAAGGTCATCAAGATGCGCTTCGGCCTCGAAGATGGCAGCGAGCACACTCTCGAAGAGGTCGGCCAGTCCTTCGCGGTCACCCGCGAGCGCATCCGCCAGATTGAAGCGAAGGCCTTGCGCAAGCTGCGCCATCCCTCGCGCTCACGCAAACTCCGCGCCTTCATGGACGGCGTCCACGACTGAGTTTTTCCGCGACACAACACAATGGGCACGGCCTTGGCCGTGCCCATTGTCGTTGTAGAAGGAATTCAAACGTACAACGCTCGTTCTCAACTCCAGCGCTACTCGTACCGTAACGCCTCAATCGGGTCCAAATTCGCCGCCTTCCACGCCGGATAAATCCCAAACACCAACCCGATGAATCCCGAACTTGCGAACGCGAACGCCGTCCATTGCACGCTCATCGTCGCCGGCAGCGCGGGCACGGTGGCCGCGATCAAATACGTCAGCACGCCGCCCAGCAGAATCCCGATCGCACCGCCCACCGCCGTCAGCACCACGGCTTCCATGGTGAACTGCAATAGCACGTCGTGCTTGCGTGCGCCCACTGCCTTGCGCACCCCAATCTCGCGCGTCCGCTCGGTTACGGAAACCAGCATGATGTTCATCACCCCCACTCCACCCACCAGCAGCGCCACGCTGGAGACGGCGAACATAAAGACGAACACTCCGCCCGTCACTTGGTTCCAAACCTGCACAATCGAATCCTGGCTGAACACCGAGAAGTTATCCGGCTGATCTGGCTTCAACCTCCGCCGCCGGCGCAGCAGCTCGCGCATCTCGTCCTCGGCTTTCGCCATATCCGGCTGTGAAGTCGCTTTGACCGATATCCAGTTTTGCTTCAGCTCCGGGTGCAGCTTGCGGAACGTGAAATAGGGAAAGATCACGATATTGTCTTCCGGATTCGAGCCTCCGCTGAAGGCGCTCTTTTTCTTCTCCATGACGCCGATCACGGTGAACAACTCGCCCTCGATGTTGAGCTCTTTGCCGAGCGGCTCTGTCTCCGCGAACAGTGCGTTGGCCGTGTCGTTGCCGATCACGATCACCGCCATCCGCTGCCGGTCTTCCGTCTCGGTAAACCAGCGACCCTTGGCGGGAGTCAAGTCGAACACCTCCATTGCGCCTGCCGTATCGCCTTCCAGAATTGTGTTCTTGGCCACGTGTCCTTCGTACTTCACTACATAGCTGCCGGTGTTGAACTGCGGAAGAAAGTATCGAATTCCCGGTGCCACGGCCTTCACGTGCGGCAGCTCTTTCATCGCCTCGGCGTCTTCGTAGGTCAGCTCTTTCCGGTTCAGCATCTCGGCCGACGGACGCCCGAACGTCATCATGTCCATGTGGAATGCGAAGACGATGTTGGAACCCATCTGCTGCACCATGCCCTGCACGTTGCTGTTCAGCCCCCGCACCACCGATGAGATCGTGATGACCGTCGCCACGCCGATGACAATTCCAAGGATGGTCAATCCGGAGCGCATCTTGTTGCGCACCAGCGTCTCGCCGGCCAGCCGGAAGATCTCCTTAAATTCGCCGCGCGATGCCATTCCGCAACTCCCTCGGTGCCCTGCGGCCGGACGGCCAGCCGTCAGCGTTCGGGGCCATCTGTTGGCCTGTGCCCGTCGCTACGCCTTTGCCGCGTACCCGGCTGCGAAGCCTGTCGTCAGTCCGCTACAATTCAAAGCGCAGCGCCTGGATCGGGTCCAGCTTTGCCGCCTTGTGCGCCGGATACACCCCGAAGAAGACGCCCACTACGCCTGCCATCAGGATTCCGGTCAGCACCGTCCACGACTTCACCTCGCTCGGCATCCCGATCATGACTGTCACCGTTTTGGCCACCACGATTCCTAGCGCCACACCCATCGCCCCGCCAATCACTGACAAGGTCGAGGACTCGATCAAAAACTGCTGCATCACGTCGCCCGAGCGCGCTCCCAGTGCTTTGCGTATCCCAATCTCCCGCGTTCGCTCCGTCACCGAAACCAGCATGATGTTCATAATCACCACCCCGCCCACAATCAGCGAAATCGAAGCCAGCGCCACCGCTACCAGAAAAAACGTTCCGCTCAGCTTTGCCCAGATGGCAAGAAAACTCTGGTTCGTCTCGGCCACAAAACTATCCGGCTGCCCCGGTGCGTCGTGCCGCCGCGAGCGCATCACCACCCGCACCTGGTCGATGGCCGCCTCCAACGTGCCCACGCCCTCGGCTTTGCCCCAGATGAGCAGCGGCACACGTTGCGAGCCAAACTGCTTGTACCAGCTCGTCAGCGGAATCACCACCCAGTTGTCCAGACTCTGCCCCAGCGCCTTGCCCTTGGGCAGCGCCACTCCGATTACCGTGTAGCTCTGTCCGTTGACGCGGATCTCCTTGCTCAGTGGATCGATCCCCGGCATCAGATTCTCGGCGATGTCGCTGCCGATCACCACCACGTTCGATCCCGCGTTAATGTCGGCCGCAGTCAGTGCCCGCCCCGATTGCAGGTTCAGGTCATAGATCGCCGTCATCCCAGGAGTCCAACCCATCGCCCGCGTGTCGTTGCTGTTCTGCTCGTTGTACTTCACCCGCACGTTCTCCTGCCGCGCCGAGGCGCCGACGTTGCGGCACAGCGTGCAGCTCTCCTGAACCGCCAGAAAGTCTTCGTAAACAATGTCTTTGCGCTTTTGGCTATCGAGGTACTGGTCCACGTTCGTGATCACGTTGGGAGCCTTGGAGACGATGAACACGTCCGCGCCAAGGTTGAAGATCTTCTCCGCCACAAATCCGTTGATGCCGTTGACGAAGGTCATCACAGCAATCAGCGTTGCCACCGCGATCATCACCCCGAGAAGGGTCAGCACGCTGCGCAGCTTGTTGGCCCAGAGCGATTGCAAGGCGATGCGAATGGCTTCCAGAGTATTCATAGGGCGGCCGGCAAATGAAGCGGGGGCGTCAACCTTCGCAGTGTACCAGACCCCAACCGCTCCTCTGTTGTGCGCTCGCGCCACGCTCTCCATCACAGCATCCTGTGACGCACGCCTACGCAGCAACTCGCGTCATCGTGTATCACACTTGGTGAAGAAAATTATCACGGTTCGATGAAAAATTGAGCCTGCGCGCCCTGTGTGCTACGATGCTCTGCCTTGGTGCTTCTATTATTGTTTCTAGTCTGTGCAGTAAGACGCCCGCACCTTTTCTGGCGGGCGCCGTAGGCGAATGGTTCTGCAACGCGCTCGCTGGGTTGCCGCCGCCGCTTTCGACGGAACTTCGCGTAGCTCGACCGCAGGGCTTTCAAATCAAAGCTCCCGGGAGTTATTTTTGTGAAGACCTACGAAGGTGAGAATGTCCGCAACGTGGCTGTCATTGGCCACTCCCACTCCGGCAAAACCTCTCTTGTCTCGGCCCTGCTGTTCACCGCCGGCTGCACTCCCCGGCTCGGCCGGGTCGATGACGGCACCACCATCACCGATTACGACGAAGAAGAAATCGCCCGTCAGATGACCATCTCCGCCTCGATCGCCACCTTCGAGTGGAACAAGGCCAAGATCAACCTCATCGATACCCCCGGCTTCAACATGTTCGTTCATGAAGCCGAAGCTGGCCCTCCCCGCCGTCGATTCCGCTCTCGTCGTCGTTGACTCGGTTTCCGGCGTCCAGGTCGTCACCCAGAAGGTCTGGAATTACGCCGACACTCTGAACCTTCCCCGCGTCGTCGTCTGCACCCGCATGGACCGCGAGCGCGCCGACTTCGAGCGGGTCATGAACTCGCTCACCTCCACCTTTGGCCGCAACGTCGTTCCCGTCCAACTCCCCATCGGAGCCGAAAAGACCTTCAAAGGCGTCGTCGATCTGGTCAAGATGAAGGCCTACTACTATGAGATCGGCGGCAATGGCCGCGCCCGCATCGAAGAGATTCCGCGCCAATATGGCCGAGCAGGCCAAGGCCGCGCATGAGGCTCTGGTCGAACTCGTCGCCGAAGGCGATGACGAACTGATGAGCGAGTTCTTCGATACCGGAACCATCGCCGAGGAGCACATCGTCGCCGGCATCCACAATGCCATCCGCGACGATCGTCTCTTCCCCGTCCTGTTTGCCTCCGGTCTCGGCAACATCGGCAGCGACGAAATCCTCGACTTCCTCCTCGACTTCGTCCCCTCGTCCACCGAGCGCAAAACCATCGCTGGCGTACCCGCCACCGCTGGAGCCGAGCCTCCGGCGCGCAAAGTCTCTTCCTCTGAGCCGCTCTCGCTCTTCGTCTTCAAGACCGTCAGCGATCCTTTCGCCGGGCGCATTTCTTACTTCAAGGTCGTCAGCGGCGTGCTCAAGAATGACGCCTCGGTCACCAACTACACCCGCGGCACCGCGGAAAAATTCGCCCACATTTCCGCCGTTCTCGGCAAACAGCTCATCCCCGTTACCGAGCTCTCAGCCGGAGACATCGGCGCCGTGGCCAAACTCAAGGAAACCCTCACCGGCGATACTCTTGGCGACAAGTCCGCGCCTATCCAGTACCCCTCCGTTACTCTTCCCGAGCCTGCCATCACCTTCGCCATCGAGCCTAAAACCCGCGCCGACGAGGACAAACTCGGCGTCGGGGTCCACAAACTCATGGAAGAGGATGCCATGCTGCGCTTCTTCCGCGACCCCCAAACCAAGGACTTCCTCATCGCCGGAACCGGCCAGCAGCACATCGAGGTCGTGGTCAGCAAACTCAAGCGCCGCTACCACACCGAAGTCGTGCTCAAAGCGCCCAAGGTTCCCTACCGCGAAACCATTCGCGGCACCGCCGAAGTCCAGGGCCGCCACAAAAAGCAGTCCGGCGGACACGGCCAGTTCGGCGACTGCAAAATCAGAATGTCGCCGCTGCCCCGTGGCGGAAACTTCGAGTTCGTCAATGACATCTTCGGCGGCTCAATCCCCAAGAACTTCATTCCCGCCGTCGAAAAGGGAATTCTCGAAGCCGCTGCCCGTGGCTTCCTCGCCGGATACCCTGTCGTCGATTTCAAGGTCAGCCTCTACGACGGCAGCTATCACGACGTGGACTCCAACGAACTCAGCTTCAAAACCGCCGGCCGCATCGCCTTCAAAAAAGCCATGGAGGTCGCCAAGCCCACCCTGCTGGAGCCCATCATGCAGGTCGAAATCACCGTCCCGGACGAGTTCGCCGGAGCCATCATGGGCGACATGAACTCCCGCCGCGGCCGCATTCAGGGCATGGACAATAGGGCTGGCAACACCATCATCCGCGCCCACGCCCCGATGTCGGAGATGCTCACCTACGGCACCGACCTCACCGCCATGACCCAGGGCCGAGGCACCTTCAACATGGAAATGGATCACTACGACTTCGTCCCCGCGCTGCAGCAGGAAAAAATCATCGCTGCCGCTAAAGCCGCCGGGGCCGGTCTGGAGGAAGAGGAAGAAGAGTAGCGGAGAAGTTGGCCAGCCCACATCCCTTCCAAACAAAGAGGGCAGCCGCTCAGGCTGCCCTCTTTCAGCGCGTTCACTTCTTTATTCGTGCCATTGGTCGTGGAGGGCGTGGTGAACTGCCTTCCGCGCTTCGTCGATGTGGTGCAGTGCGCGATGCTTCAACCCTCTCGCATAGCCATCCGATTCGTGTTCGTCGATGTCGTGGTGCGCGCTGTCCAGCAGCTCCAGCGCGCGACGCAGGCGGCCCGGCCGGTCCATGCCCGCATCCACTGGAGGATGGTCGCTCAACGGCTTGCCGTCGTCGATGGCGGCTTCCTTCACCTCGCGGATCGCGGCGTCGATTTCATCGATCGCCCGTTGTTCGTCGGCGTCCAGCCGCGCGTTCGGAGTCATACGCTCCAAATGCGCGCGCGCATGGCGCAGGTCGGTCAATGCGTGCAGGTAAGCGGGATGCGCTCCCGGGGTGTCGGCCGCGGCGAACGTGGTCAGCAACAGAACCGCGCATGCCGCCATCAAAAACAATTTTGTAAGTTTCACTATTCCTTCTCCTTGTCGGATCGTTGATCGAAACTGAAATCCAGCATCTCCACTGCAAACCCGAGTTCTGCGCCGAAGTTTCTCAGAACAAAGTATTCTGCTTCTTCGGCGGCTCCACGCCAAAATGCTTGTACGCCAGCTGCGTCGCAACTCGTCCCCGCGGAGTCCGGTCCAGAAATCCAATCTGGATCAGGAATGGCTCGTAAATTTCTTCAATCGCGTCCGGCTCCTCCGCCAGCGCCGCCGCCAGCGTGTTCACCCCCACCGGCCCGCCCTGGTACTTCTCGATGATCGTCAGCAGTAGCCGCCGGTCCACCTCGTCAAAGCCATGCTCGTCCACCTCCAGCATCTCCAGTGCCGCCTCGGCCGTCGCACGGTCGATGTGCCCTGTGCCGCGCACCTGCGCATAGTCCCGAACCCGCCGCAGCAGCCGGTTTGCAACTCGCGGTGTCCCACGGCAGCGGGTCGCAATCTCCAGCGCCGCATCGTCGTCGATACCCACATTCAAAATCTGTGCCGAGCGGTTCAGTATGATCTTCAAATCCTCATGTGAGTAAAACTCCAGCCGCAGTACCAGCCCTAGCCGCGAGCGCAGCGGGGCCGATAGCAGCCCGATCCGCGTCGTCGCCGCCACAAACGTAAACGCCGGAATCTCGAACGAGTGGGTCCGCGCCGAAGGCCCCTGTCCCACCATGATGTCCAGCCGGCAGTCTTCCAGAGCCGAATACAGCAGTTCTTCCAGAGCCGGCTGCAGCCTGTGTACCTCGTCCACAAACAGCACCTGCCGCGCCTGCACGTTGGTCAAAATTGCCGTCAAGTCCCCTTTGATCTGCAGCGTTGGCCCTGATGTCTGCTGAAAGGCCGCATCCATCTCATTGGCGATAATCGTTGCCAGGGTCGTCTTGCCCAGTCCCGGAGGCCCATACAGCAGAATGTGATCCAGCGCCTCGCCCCGCGCCCGCGCTGCCGCAATCGCCACCGCCAGGTTTTCCTTCACTTTCGGCTGGCCGATAAACTCCTGCAGCCGCTGCGGCCGAAGCTTGAGTTCAAAGCCCTCTTCGCCCTCCAGGGCCCCACCGGCCACCAGCCGCGCCCGCTCTTCCTGATCTCCACCCATCCAGCGATGGTATATCCCCCGCCTTGAACCAGCAATCGTTCATCTCCATGCGCACGCAGGAAGCGCGGCAAAGATCTATTAATCCGAAATCCACTTGTAATAGTTTTCAGTCCGTTTCCTTACCCGTCCCAGTGCCTGCTCGAGGAACCCGCGCACCTTCGCGGCTCCATAGCGCTCCCACTTCTGCGCGCTGTAATAGATCCCCGCCCAGTTCACCACGTCGCCGCATTCCGCATTGTGTGGCACCGCAACCTTCAAGCTGTAGCACCGCTCGCGGAAGAACGCATCCGCTTCCTTATTCTTTCCTGGCTCTGGCTCCCGCAGCAGAAAGTCTTCCATCTCCTTCACCAGTTGCAGTGCCTCATCCTTGGTCATCCAGTCTCCATCCGCTTCGTTTCAGCCTGCATTATTTCATCCCCGCTTCGCCCCCACCATCTCTGTGTTCAGACTTCCCAACTAGGTCGACAATGACGACAATGTACACATGGACGATCCATTGTTCGCCGCCGCACTGAAGGAAGCACGTCAGGGATTGCGAGAAGGCGGAATCCCTATCGGCTCGGTTCTCGCACATCGCGGCAGGATTCTCGGTCGAGGTCACAACCGCCGCGTCCAGCGAGGAAGCACGATCCTGCATGGCGAAATGGACGCGCTCGAGAGTGCGGGACGTCAGTCGGCCTCGGTCTATCGAGAGTGCGTTCTGTACACCACGCTTTCACCGTGCGCCATGTGCTCAGGAGCCATTCTGTTATACGGAATCCCACGAGTGGTGGTCGGCGAGAACCGCACTTTTCTAGGCGAAGAGGAACTTCTCCGCTCTCGGGGTGTCTACGTCGAGGTGCTCCAGAATGCAGAATGCATTCAACTTATGGCAGAATTCATCCGCCAGCATCCAGTGCTTTGGAACGAAGATATAGGTGTCTGACCGAAGCCGCTTACTTCTGCAGTTACGGACTTTGCGTTGCGACGGGGCAACTTTGGCGTATGCATCCCTCCTCTGTACTTGGTAGCCAGCATCTTTTGCCATAGGCGGGTCGTATGTATTTGGGAGTCAAGAAGCAAGCAGAGTCGGGGGCAGTCCCGCTGCAGAGTGCAGTCTTGTGCGTCGACTGCGAGTGTGTCACTGACGGTCGATCCGATGAATGTCTTGTCTGCGGAAGCCGTTCCCTCCTCAGTATTGCCCGGATTGTAGGCGGCACTCTGCTATCGGAGAAGGCTACTGGCCCCAACCCGGAGACGCACAACGTGCTGTATGACTTGGAAATCACGGTTGCCCTCAAACTGATCGGGCCCAAGGATTTGAGCGCCACAGTCGAAGGTATCGCAGCCCTGATTGGGCCCAGGCTCGGCCGCGGTCGAGCCTGTTGTCACATCAAAGTGGATCCGATTATTTGCACCGAGGGTGAAATGAAAGCCGCTTAGGCAATTTTCGCCGAATGGGACGTTGGCCCCGCACCGTAGCGTCGCTTGTAGCAATATAGGTACATGATCTCCGTACGAATGGATAAGTGGCTCTGGGCCGCCAGATTCTTCAAGACGCGCGCATTGGCCGCCCGAGCCTGTGAACTAGGCAGGATTTTCTCCAACGGCCAGGCCGCCAAGGCTGCGCGCGAGGTTCGGGTTGGCGACCAGCTACGAGTAACCAACGACGGCGGCGACTTTCAGGTCGAGGTTCTGCAACTCAGCGAGGTGCGCGGCCCGGCCCCGGTTGCGCAGGCGCTCTACCGCGAGAGCGAGGCGAGTCGGGGGTTGCGCCAGAAGGCGGCAGAGGAGCGCAAAGCCTTGATGGACTTCGAAAGCCTGCCGGAAGGCCGTCCCTCCAAGCGCGACCGCCGCGAAATCATCCGCTTCCGCGGTAGAACGTAACAAGAAGGGGCGCGAAATCAGTGCCAGTCCCTGTTCCGGAACTGGAGCTGTTGGTTTCGTTCGGATAGTTCTCACCTTTGCGCCCGCCAACCTGTGGAAAACGTTTGTCTGAGCGATGCAAAGCACAACACTGTAACGAAATCTCTCTACTCTGACGACATCCCTTCTAAGTGATTGATTCCTAATGCTGATGCAAGCAGAGTACAAGCAGTGTTGCTGTTATCTGTGTTGTGATTCACCACGGTTGGGATGGTTGCGAATTTCCGCAGCGCCTCGCAAGTATTCGCTAACCTGTCTATTTTCTGCACGATAGGTTTTCTGCCGAACAATGGCCAGCAGAGTGCTTTTACAGAGGGCGTACGCGGCAAGCCAAGAAGAAAAGCTCAAGCCGCGCAAATTCAAACAGAGCCCCAAAAGGGGCGGAGGATCAGACAATGACGGTTATCCTAGTTCTCGCAATCTTCGTTACTTTCCTGGCAATCGAGCGCTTCTCTGGTAAGAAAGCTCCGGAATACGTTCTGCAGACCGCGCCTCGCGCCGAAGCCAGTATGCGTAAGGCTCCCCCGATCGTGGCAGGCTACGAGATTCCCGAACACCTCCGCTTCCATCAGGGCCATGCCTGGGCCTTGGGCGAGAGCCCGAATCTGGTTCGCGCCGGCATCGACGACTTTGCCGCCAAACTGATCGGCGAGGCCGAAGAAGTCAACCTGCCGCAACGCGGCCAGTGGATTCGCCAGGGGCAGAAGGTGTGGAGCTTCCGCGTCAACGGTGAGTTGATCGAGATGGTCTCCCCGATCGAGGGCACGGTCAGCGACGTGAACGACGAAGTGGTTCGCCACCCCGAGAGCTTGACCTCTGACCCATACGGCAACAGCTGGCTGATGACCGTGCAGAGCCCGGATGCCAAGACCAACTTCCGCAACCTGCTGGAAGGCAGCATGGCTCGCAACCTGATGAGCGACAGCGCCAAGAGATTGGCTGCCTACATCCCGGAAGCCAACATGGCCCTGGCGCAGGACGGCGGCAAGGCCCACGGCGAGATCGCCAAGCAGCTTCCCGCCGGCAAGTACGTCGAGATCACCAAAGAGTTCTTCTTGGCCTAGACAGCACTCTCCTGCAACCACAGGAAGTTCTGTAAGTAACTCGCCCGGAGGGGAACAGCCCTCCGGGTTTTTAGCGTTGCGGTTACACTGTTCTCCATGCGCATGAGCCGGAATCGATTTCGCGAGCTGCTTCTGCTCAGCGGGTTGTGCGGATTTTTCTTTTTCTTCCGGCTCTCCGGCATTGGACTGCTGGGACCGGATGAGCCGCGCTACGCGCAGCTGGCACGCGAGATGCTCGCCCGCCATGACTGGGTGACGCCGATCCTCTACGGGCACAGATGGCTGGAAAAGCCCGTTCTGCTTTACTGGGGAGAGATGCTCTCCTACGCGGTCTTTGGGGTCTCGGACTGGGCGGCGCGCATTCCTTCGGCGGTGGCGGCAACGGGGCTGGTCTTCGGGACCTTTGTCATGGTGCGGCAGATCCGCTTCGCCGCCCGGCTGGACGCGGCGCTGGTGGTTGGCTCGTCGGCGCTGCTATTGGGCTTTGCGCGGGCGGCGGCCACGGACATGCTGCTGGCCGCGCCCTTTAGTCTCTCGCTGTTGGCATGGTTTCGCTGGTATCAGGAGACGCTGGATCAGAACACGGTGGAATCTGCGGATGAACAGCCCGGCTCGCGGCGATACTCGCACGCATGGCTGGTGCTCTTCTACGCGCTTAACGCTGTGGGGATGCTGGCCAAGGGGCCAGTGGCTCCGGCTCTGGCGGCCTTCGTTCTGATCGCATTCTGTGCCGCTCAGCGAAAGCCAGGAGCTTTGTGGCGCACCCTCGATCCCATCGGGCTTGCAGTCTTCTTCGCCATTGCCGCGCCTTGGTATGTGCTGGTCCAGCTCCGCGATCCGGAGTTTTTCCGCGTCTTTTTCCTGGAACATAATCTGGCCCGTTTCGGCTCCAATCTCTATCGCCACAAGCAGCCCTTCTGGTACTACGTTCCGGTGGCTCTGGCCGCTACGCTGCCCTGGACGGTGTGGGTGATACAGGGGGTATCGGACGCCTGGAGGGGACTGCGATTGCAACTCAGCGGAGCGGACGTTGGCGGGGCAAAATCGACGGGGGAGACGCCGGGCTATAGCTTTGAAATCTTTCTGTTGCTGTGGGCGCTGGTTCCGATTGCGTTCTTCTCGCTCTCACATTCCAAACTGCCGGGGTACATCCTTCCGGCCATTCCGGCGCTGGCGATCCTGGCGGCAGTGGCGGTGCATCGCCGCGCCGCGAGCGATCGGCATCCGGGCTGGGTTGACGTGGGCGCGCACGCGGGGTTGCTGGGGGCCATGGCCGCCGCTCTGTGCCTTGCTCCGCAACTGGCGTTGAAGTTGCCGGTTTCGGTTTCGAATCTGATGATTGCTGCGTTTGCCGGTACGGCTGTGCTGCTGATCGTTGCGCTGCCGATGCTCATCGCGGGATGGGCGAGTTGGCGCTTTGTCACCCTGCTCCCGCTGATCCTCGGAGTGGGCATCATTCTGCGCGGATTTGCCCCGGCGCTGGACGCCACGCAATCCTCCCGGCCGGTCGCCGAGATCCTTCAGCAGATTGAGGCGCAGATCAAACGGCCGGAGCCCTTGCCGGTGGCGACTTTCTTTCTGAATCGCAACACGGCATTTGGATTGGGCTTTTATCTCAACCGGCTGGTTGCTCCTTATGAAGGGCTCGAAATCTCTCCGGGAGTTTATGAACTTCCCGCCGCAGTCCCGGCTTCGGCCCATATACTGGTCACGCGTGAGGGCTCGCTACCAGCGCTGGGGCTGCTGCTGGCCGACCGCCAGTTGCGCTTGCTAGGCACCTTCCGGCCGCAGCGGATTGAGATCTACGAGGTCTCGCCTGCTCCCTGAGCGGGGTGCTGATGTGGGGGAGCACTCTTTTGGTCAACCGGAGCGGTGAGCATCTTGCCGCCGTTAGCGGCTCACTTCCGTTACACTAAGCGAACGGATTTTCCGGCATAAGGCTCGGTCTTCGTGGAGATTCTCGACCTTCGTCATTTCGCTTCAGCCGACCTGCGCTCGCTTGTTGACGAGGAGATTGCGGTATGGCAAAAAACTCTCCACTGGGATTATCGCGCCTCGGCGAACCTGGTGCTGCGCTATGTGGACTCGCGCATCCTGCCAGGCTTTGCCGCGATTGAGCGCGGACGAGTGCACGGCTACTGTTTTTTCGTCTATGAAGGGGCCAAAGGGGTGATCGGCGATCTGTTCGTCGAAGACTCCGAGTTCACTCGGGAGCGCCGCCACGAGATGGAACTGGAGTTGCTCCGGCACTGCATTAGCACGCTGCAACAGTCGCCCGGGGTGCATCGCGTGGAGGCGCAGTTGCTAATCCATCCGACGGGGCGCTTGGTGGAACCGTTTCTAGAGGAAGGCTTCCGGCGCTATCACCGTATCTTTCTCTCTAAACCCATTGAGCTTTCGAAACCCGCCGAACTCTCCAAGACGATCGCGCGGCGGCCACTTCCGCCCGAGATCGAGGTTCATCGCTGGAGCGAAGCCGATTATCAGCCAGCGGCGAGCGTCATTACCGCGGCCTATGCCGGCCATGTAGATAGCGATGTCAACGACCAGTACCGCACTATTGCGGGCTCTCTGCGCTTTCTGAACAATATTGTGCGTTTTCCCGGCTGCGGGGTCTTCGACCCCGGCTCGTCGTTCGTTGCCGTCCACCGCACCACCCGCACCCGCATCGGAGTCCTGCTCTGCTCGCGGGTACGCCACGACGTAGGCCACATTACGCAGGTCTGCACCCTGCCCGAATACCGCAGCTCGGGCATCGGCGAGTATCTGGTCAACTGCTGCTACGAGGACTTGGCAGAGCGCCGCTTCAGCGAACTCTCGCTAACGGTTACGGAGGAGAACCAGCGCGCCTACGCTCTGTATCTCCGCATCGGCTTCAAACATGTGCACACCTTTGACGGCTTTGTCTGGGAAGGCTGAGCTGTGTACATGCAGATGCTGAGGAAACACTATGGAAGCGTGGGAGCTGCGCTGCTCCTGCTGGTCCTGCTGTGCGAACTGACGCTATCGGTTCGCCAACAATCATTGACCTACGATGAAAGCTGCCATCTGTTTGCCGGCTATCTGTTCTGGGAGAAGCCTGACTTCGGAGTGAATCCGGAGCATCCGCCGCTGGTGAAGGCGCTGGCCGCAATCCCACTCCTTTCGATGCATCTTAAACTTCCCCCTGCCCGAAGACTGACGGCCTACTTTAAGGCCGAAGGTTACTTTGACGGCAGGGATTTCATTTTCGGCAATGGCGGTGGCGCAGGGGCCGATCGCATCATCTTCCGCGCGCGGATGGCTGCCGCCAGCCTGAGCCTTCTGCTCGGCCTGCTAGTCTTCCTGGCCGCACGAGAAATGTTCGGCACGGGAGCGGCGCTGATTGCTCTGACACTGTTGGTGTTTGAACCCAACATAGTTGCCCATGGAGCCTATGTCACCACGGATATGGGCATTGCGTGCTTTATGTTCGCCAGCATTTATGCGTTGTACCGCTACGTCAAGGCACCCTCGTGGACGCGAATGATTGCAATGGGGCTGGCGGCGGGACTTGCACTGGCTTCGAAGCATTCGGCTGTACTGCTGCTTCCGATGGCAGCGGCACTGATAGGGACGGAGATGGTCCGGGGAGATCGGGCTACACATCCAGCTAACCAGGTCACACGCAAGAGCGCGAAGTGGCTCGTCGGCGGGCTTGTAGTTGCGTCGTTGATTGGCTATGGAGTGCTCTGGGGCTTCTATGGCTTTCATTATTCGGCAAGACCTGAGGGACTGCAGATGAATCCCCCGTTGGCCGAATATGTGCGGGGATTGAAGAGCAGCGAAGCCGGCTTGTTTCTCGGCCTGGCGCGCTGGCATATTTTACCGGAGTCTTATCTTTATGGGCTGGCGGATATGCGGCTGGCCGCAGCATCTTACCCCACATATTTGCTGGGTAAGATCTACGCTCATGGCGTGTGGTTCTATTTTCCCGCAGCTTTCATCATTAAGTCCACTGCGGCTTTCATGGCACTGATAGTCTTGTCGGGCTTCGCTATCGGCAGGGGCAAGTTGCAGGGCCGTCGAGAGATATTGTTTCTTACGATTCCTCCGGTTTTATATCTACTGTTCGCAAGCACGAATGGGCTGAATATTGGCGCGCGGCATATCTTGCCGATGTATGCGTTCCTCGCGGTGTTGATTGGAGGGGCAGTGGTCGCGCTGGCCAACGGCAGGCGGCATTGGGTTTACATCACCGGAGTGCTGCTGCTTTGGCATGTGGTCTCGGCTTCGCGATCCTACCCTGACTATCTTGCTTACTCCAACGAGATCTGGGGCGGCTCGGCGAACACCTACAAGTACCTTTCTGATTCCAATACCGACTGGGCACAAGAGTTGAAGGCGGTGAAAAACTATTTGGATGAGCGCGCGATAAAGGACTGCTGGTTTGCTTACTTAGCCGAACCTGCAATCGAATTCCGCGCGTATGGAATCCCCTGCAAGCAGCTACCGACGGTGAATATCGGGGGAATGGATGTTCCGGCTACGATTCACGGGACGGTGTTGATCAGCGCAAGTACGCTGGCAGGCTTTGAGTTCGGCTCCAATATCTTGAATCCTTATCGTCAATTCCAGCAACTGCGGCCGGTAAATTTCATAAAGCATGGCGTTTTTGTTTACGACGGCGAGTTGAACATGCGTCTGGTTTCGGCGCTTGGGCATGTGGATCGAGCCACCGCTTTGGCCACGTCGAATCAGCTCGGGCCGGCACTAGCAGAGGCGCAGATTGCAGTACAACTTGACCCGGATGGATTACAGGCGCAGATGATTCTCGGCGACTTACAGGCAGCACTGGGGCATCCGCTGGAGGCGCGGCGCGCCTACCAGCAAGCGCTAACGGCGGCGGAAGCGATGGAACCGGACGCCGCAGCAGAGTGGGTGCCGCAGATCCAGCGCAAGTTGGGGGGCGTCTAATCTAGCGTGGCCCGCGCGGACGACAAGAACAAGGGCAGCTACGGAAACCTGTAGAGGTGGCGGGCGCTGGTTCCTACGGCCTGCAATCGCTTTGCGATTTAGCTGCAATCGATTTCCCCTTGCGCGCCTTCGGTTTTCGGAATCTATTTATCCGTAATGTCGGTCCTGCTCTTCACGGTACTGGTCGCGCTCGGCTCTTTGCTCGCCGGATTCCTCGGCTCGCTTACCGGTCTGGGTGGCGGGGTCGTCATCGTGCCGCTGCTTGCACTGCTCTTTCACGTCGACATGCGATATGCCATCGGAGCATCGCTGGTATCGGTGATTGCCACCTCGTCTGGTGCGGCGGCGGCCTATGTACGCGAGGGCTTCAGCAATATGCGCATCGGAATGTTTCTGGAGATTGCGACCACCATTGGAGCCTTGGTTGGCGCCTTTATCGCGACCCGCGTCGCAACCTCGACGATTGCCATTGTCTTCGGCTTGGTGCTCGTCTATTCGGCCTATCTTTCTGTCCGCACCCGGCCGCCGCGTCCGGTAGATGAAAAGCAGGACCGACTGGCGCGGATGCTGCACATGGATGGAGACTTTCCGGCGAGCGATGGCCAACAGCAGCACTACACGGTTCACCAGATCCCGTTGGGCTTTGGGCTGATGTTCGGAGCGGGAACACTCTCGGGACTGCTCGGTATCGGCTCGGGAGCGGTGAAGGTGCTGGCGATGGACCAGGCGATGCGGGTTCCCTTCAAGGTTTCGACCACGACCAGCAATTTCATGATTGGGGTGACGGCGGCAGCCAGCGCCGGAGTCTATCTGGCGCGAGGATACATCGACCCTGGCATTGCCATGCCGGTGGTGCTGGGGGCACTTGCAGGTTCCATGCTTGGGGCCACGGTGTTGGCAAGTGCGCGCACTAAGTCCTTGCGCTGGGTCTTTAGCGGAGTGATCGTACTGCTGGGAATCGAGATGATTTTTAACGGCGTCACGGGGCGGCTATGAACTCTGCGGAGCGGAAGAACTCCGTCGGCTGGGACGATCAGCGCATCGAGGTCATCATCGGCACTCTGCTGCGCGCTGGAGTGCTACTGTCGGCCAGCGTGGTTTCGCTCGGTGGCGTCGTCTATATGGTTCGGCACGGTCACAGCATCGCCAGCTACCGTTCTTTTCAGGGAGAGATCTCATCCCTGCGCAGCGTGCACGGCATCGCTCAGGGAGTAATGAAGGGAAGCGGACGCGCCGTCGTCCAACTCGGGCTGCTGCTGCTGATCGGCACTCCGATCGCACGTGTGGTCTTCTCCGCTTTCGCCTTTTTCCGCCAACGCGATTACCTCTACGTCGCTTTCACCCTCGCGGTTCTGGCAGTGCTTCTCTACAGCCTGCTCGGAGCGAAGCCGTAGTGGATTTCTTTTTTTGGCTTGTGGATTGATTTGCACGGATTTTCTTTCGCCGTTACGGATCGAAAGCGCGATGATGGACGCGACAAGAGAAGAAAGGAAGTAAGCGCATGATCGCACTTACGCTTCGCCCATTATGAGCGGGATACCGGAGCGGAATTTCATCCTTGGGCTGGATAGCGGCGGATTTCACCGGATCGCCTGGTACCGCTGGCCGTGCGTGCGCGGCCGGGCCCGGGCAACGGTGCTATGCGTTCATGGCCTGACGCGCAATGGACGCGATTTCGACCGTCTGGCCGAAGGGCTGGTGCAACGATTGCCGGTCGAGGTGGTTGCAGTCGATATGGCCGGACGCGGGGAGAGTGATTGGCGGAGCGATCCGGCGTGCTACAACTATGCAAACTATATGGCCGACCTGACCGCTCTGATCGCCCGCCTTGCTGCGGAACGGTTGTTCTGGGTGGGAACCTCGATGGGCGGGCTGCTCGGCCTGATGATGGCGGAACAGGCTAATACTCCGGTGGAGCGGCTGGTCCTGAACGATGTCGGGCCGTTCATTCCGCGGGCGGCGCTGGAGCGGATCGCGAGCTATGCCGGCATCGATGCGCGATTTGCGGGCGAGGCCGAGTTTGCGGCACATCTCCGCGTGCTTTATGCCGGCTTTGGCGTGCCCGACGAGGTGGGCTGGCAACACTTGATCGCGCACAGCCAGCGCCGCACGGAGGATGGCATGATCGCCTACAACTATGATCCGAAGATAGGCTTAGGGATTCCTGCGGCCATGGCCGACTTTGATCTTTGGAGGCTGTGGGATCGCCTGACCTGCCCGACGCTGGTGTTGCGCGGAGAGAGCAGCGATGTGCTGCTGGCGGGGACGTCCGAAGAGATGACCAGGCGCGGGCCATGCACCAGGCTAGTGTTTTGTCCCGGCTGCGGCCACGCGCCTTCGCTGATGCGCACGAATGAGATCGCGGCGATCGGCGACTTCCTGGGGCTCGACTAAAGAGCCAGGCAGAATCCACATTCGCACCTTCAAACTGAAGGCAAACCCGACCAGCTCTCACATCCGGAGAGCTCAGAAGAGCCCGTAGACTTCGAGTTTATTGATGGTGCCGATGTACACCTTTCCGTTCGCAATCGTCGGGACGGTGAACTTCACCGCCAGTCCGGCATCATCCCGAGCCACGTTCTGCACACTGTTGTAGAGTTCGTTCGCAACGTTGGTTGCGTCGTAAGCATGCAGGATAGATTGATTCGTGCTGGTGCGTTCCATCGTCCAGACAATCGCGTTGGCGTTGTCATTCGCTGAAATAGCCGCGGTCGCGCCTGGGAAGGAATACGGACTGACTCCAGCCGTCACGGGCGTGGAATTGATGAGGCCGTTGGTCCAGCTAAATTGCTTAATTACATCCTCGTTTCCGACGTAGTACAGGTTTCCATTCCAATATGCGGGCGTCGAGAAGATTCCGTGCGGGAATGCTCCGGGTATTTCCTGCACAATCTGACTATCGCTGATGGACTGGAATTTCCCCATGTTGTCGCGGTCGACGAGAAAGATGTTTCCCTCTTTGCCGGAGAAAATTAGTTGGTGCGGGTGGACGGAAGCGTTGTCCGGAAGCAGCAGCGCACCGCCGGAGCCAACATCAAGATCGGAAAGAGCCATCGCATCCCAGTTGAAGGGAGTGAAGTAGTCGGCCAGAGTGAACGCGCCGTCCGTGTATGTAAGACGCACTGCGCTTTGGCCATAGTTGCTGACGGAAGCGCCAAAGGTGCCATTACCGGAGACGAAGTAGAGGTTGCCGTTTGAGTCGCACGCCGGCGCCGCCCCTGCCATCCAGATTCCACCCTCGCTGCCATTGGGCGTGCTGTTGAAGGTCGCGACCAGGTTGAGAGTGTCAGCATCGAAGCCTAGAACCCATCCATGATAAGGATCTTCGTCGTCATTGATCGACGCCCAGCCCGCGTATACGACATTGTTGACCAGGGCCAGCGACACCCGATTGTTTTCGCGCCAGGGATTGAAGCAAACCTGCCCATTGGAGGCGTCGTAGCCCGAACCGGGAACGCATACACTGATCTCGACGGGTTGCCCGGTGTGCTCGGCGCCAGTGCTTAAGTCGAGGGCATGAATGTATTGGTGATAAGAACTAATGTCTGTTGGGTCGCCACTCGCATTTACAACCCGCGAGACAACATAGATGGCGTTGCGCGTGCGGTCGATCACCGGCGTGCCGGTAATGCCAACTTGGTTTCCAGAGCCCACATTCGCCCCCGGAACCGCAGTAATTCCATTCGCGGCGTCGATGAAACTGTCCTGCCAGTAAGGCGTGGTGGACGCGCCATCGGCGTCGAAGGCATAGACGCTATCGTTGGCCGTGACCACATACGCCACGTTGTGCGTACCACCGGAAATGCTCTGATTGGTGACCACCAGCGGCTGGCCGTAGACGTAATCATCCACGGTGAAAGTAAACTTCTTACCGAACGTGCTTACATTCACGTTAGCGGGGGTCAGAACCGTCTCATTCAGGTTTTGCCCGGTGCGTGCGAGATCGTTGCGCCAAGTCAAAACGTCGACAGGTTGGTCAACATCATTGGCACCGAAGACTGGATTGTTGGCGGCGGAACTGGCCGGGCCGCTTCCGCATCCGCACAAAGCAAGCAGCAAAACGGCCAGGATCGGCAGGACAGTGTGTACTGACACTCTCTTCATGCAAAAGGCTCCTCTGCGACGAACACGGGCTCGTTGGCAACGCGTGAGTCGTAAAAGACTGGGCTGCGAGAACTATGGGTGAGAGGCTCTACGGGAAGAGTTGCAGGGCCTCGTTGCTGGAGCATCACGGTGAGATGCCCGTCACAGACTTAGGTTGGCTGCTTTGAATTTCGGGATGATGAATTCTGGACCTTATTGGTCCAGAATTTGGCTTATGGGAAGTGTGATGTTAAGTCCCTACTTATCCGGGACTAAGTGCGAAGGCCGCTTGGAGGCGGCCTTCGTGGTTGGAAAATGCGAAGCGGTTTAGCGGTGAAAAAGGCTGGGGAAGGCTAACGAGAGTAGGGTGCGTTGTTCCATCTGGTGAGCCTTGGCGGAGCCGGTAGCAGGGCTGGCCGCAGCCTGACGTTTGATGGAGAGCACAGGAAGTTTGGCCCCTATGAGGCGGCGCAGGCGGGGGATGACAAAGCTATGGGCTCCCATGTTGGCAGGTTCTTCCTGCACCCACAACAGTTCGTGTGCGTTCTGGAACGGCGCGAGGGCGGCGAGGATCTCCTGCTCCGGGAAAGGATAGAGCTGGTCGAGGTAGAGGATAGCCGTGTTGGTGTTATTGAGGCGTTTGCGCTCGGCTTCCAGGTCGTGGCCGATCTTGCCGGTACAGAGCAGGATACGGGTGACCTCGGCTGGGGAGACGTGCGTATCTGGGACGACGTTTTTGAAACGTCCAGCGCTGAGCGCAGCTAGATCGCTGGCTGCGTCGGGATGGCGCAACATGCTCTTGGGAGTGAAGCAGACTAGCGGCTTGCGCCAATTGCGCAGAGCCTGACGGCGCAGCAGGTGGAAGAACTGGGCCGCCGAGGAGGGCTGGCAGACCTGCATATTGTGCCGGGCGCAGAGTTGCACGTAACGCTCGATGCGGGCGCTGGAATGCTCCGGCCCCTGACCCTCATAGCCGTGCGGCAGCAGCAACACCAGCCCTGAGAGCAATCCCCACTTTTCTTCACCCGCCGAGATGAACTGATCGATGATGATTTGGGCACCGTTGGCGAAGTCGCCGAACTGTGCCTCCCAGAGCGTGAGCGCCTCGGGGTAGTCGCGGCTGAATCCGTACTCGAAGCCGAGGACGGCGGCCTCGGAGAGCTCCGAGTTGTAGATCTCGATGAGGGCCTGGTCGGGTGAGAGGTGCTGCAACGGCATGTATTCGGTCTCGTCCTGCACATCGATGAGACACGAGTGACGATGATTGAACGTGCCGCGACGCGAATCCTGGCCGCTCATTCGAATGGGAACCCCACTGGTGACGAGGCTGGCAAAGGCCAAGGCCTCGGCCATACCGTAGTCGATGGGGCGGTTGCCCGAGGCCATTTCCTGGCGCTGTTTGAGCAGGGCGGCGACCTTGGGATGGATGTGGAAGTCGGGCGGATATTCGCAAAGCTTTAAGCCCAGGCGGGTGAGTTCCTCCCGCGCCACGCCAGTATCGGTCTCGTGCTCGGGTGCCCATCTGCCGCCGATATAGCCGTCCCAGTAATCAGGCAAGGTGTAGAGCTGCGGCTTTTTGGTCATGGCCTTGGCTTCCACCTTGGCCTGCTGATAGCGCGCCTTGGCTTCGGCAACCTGAGCGGTCACGTCAATGCCGAGTTGCTTGGCGTAGATCTGGAAGAGTGGCGGGTGGGCCTTGATTTTGGCGTACAGAATGGGCTGGGTGATGGTGGGATCGTCGATCTCAGAGTGGCCGTGGCGGCGGTAGCCAACCAGGTCGACGATCACGTCAGAGCTGAACTGGTAGCGGTATTCAAGAGCAAGGCGGCCGATGCGTACCACTGCCTCGGGGTCTTCGGCGTTGACGTGGAAGATGGGAATGGGCAGGCGCTTGGCAAGGTCACTGGCGTAGCGTCCGCTGGCGTAGTCGCTGGGATTGGTGGTGAACCCGAGCAGGTTGTTGACGATGATGTTGATGGTGCCGCCGACCTCATAGGCGGGCAGGTAACTCATGTTGAGGGTTTCGGCCCAGATACCCTGGCCGGCAAAGGCGGAGTCGCCGTGCATGATGACGGGCAGGGTTTGGCGCTTGCCCTCGACCCCGCGACGAGTTTGCTTGGCGCGCACACGCCCCAGGGCGACCGGATCGACGGCTTCCAGATGGCTGGGGTTGCTGACCAGATGAACCCTCATGCGCTGGCCGTTGAACTCGCGAAAAGCAGTGGCGCCCTGGTGATATTTGACGTCTCCGCCACCGAGGGTGGAGCGCGGATCCACATCTTCAAAGCCGGCGTAGATATCGGTAATGGGGCAGCCCACGGTGATACCGGCGGCGGTGAGGCGTCCGCGATGGCTCATCGCCATGACACATTCGACGGCGCCATGGGAGGCGGCTCCGGTGAGAATTTCCTCCATCAGCGGAATCAAGGCGGTGTTGCCTTCCAGCGAGAAGCGTTTGGTGCCGATGTAGAGGGTCTGGAGCATCTGCTCGAAGATGTCGGCTTCGAGCAACTGATTGAGAATGGCTTGGCGATCGACCGCGGATTGCGGGCCTTCGAGGCGGTCGATGATCCACTGACGGCGCTCGGGATCGGGTATGTGCATGAATTCAACGCCGACGGTGCCGCAGTAGATTTCGCGGGCGTGCTCGGCGTCGGGGCCGCTGATTCTCAGCTCGGAGTAGTCAAGCGGGGGAAAGTGGCCGAGTGGATCGAGGTCGGCTTGGAGGTATCCCCAGCGGCGGAAAAGTTCGAAAGTACGATCATGAGATTGGGTTTCAGGGCTGACTTCGACGGAAGTAGGAATGGTTTGAACTTGTGGCACGATGCTCCTCGCCCGGCATGGAGTTTCCGGGACTTAGGTGATGAGAAATAACATTTGCCCCAACGCGAAAGAATATTGTAAGCCGCAAAAGGAGCAGCCATGGAGTCTGAGCTACATAGATTGGATTCGCAAGGCAGGGCGAAGGATGGAGAAATTTCACGGAGAAGTACTGGCTCCCGCCTTTAGAGCACCTGCAACTACGAGAGGCTGTAGAGGTGGAGGGCGTGGTTCCCACCTTAACCGCGCAAAAGCGCACGGCGAAGGTGGGGCACCCGGGGTTCTTGCGATACACCTGCGCTTGAACTGCTTTAGGCCTTGAGGGCGCCGGTGTAGACCGCCATTCCCACGACGGCGTCCACGCCCTCGGCATCGAGACGGTTGACTTCGTCCATGGATTTGATGCCGCCGGCGACGATCAACTTACGGGTCGTTGCAGCCTTGAGGTTTGCGACGACCTCGAAGGGAAAGCCGCTCATGGTGCCTTCGGTATCGATGTGGGTGTAGAGATAGCCGGAGCAGTAGTCGCCGGTCTGCCGCATCATTTCGGCGGGGGTGAGCGTGGTGCCCTCCTGCCAGCCTTTGATGGATACTTTGCCGCCGCGAGAGTCGACGGCGAAGAGGAGGCGGTTGGGCGCAGCATAGTGCGCCAGAGCCTCTGCCATCTGAAGATCGACGGCGCCGTTCTTGAGCAGCGCCGAGCCGATGATGACCTTCTTGGCCCCAGCCTGAAGCATCTTGGAGGCGGCTTCGACGGAGCGGATCCCTCCGCCAACCTGCACCGGAAGATGCTGGCAGATGTGATGAATGAGGGTGGTGTTCTCGCCTTTGCCCATGGCCGCGTCGAGGTCGATGAGTTGCACCATGGGGTAGGGCAAGAAGCGGTCGATCCAGTATTGAAGGTCGTCGAACTCCAAGGCCTTCTTTTCGCCTTGCACTAGCTGGACGACCTTGCCGCCCATCAGATCAATTGAGGGAATAAGCATTTTTTAAGTCCTGCTAAACGGAGTCAGTAATACATGAAAGTGATGCGGAATTACGCCCAGCTAGCACGGCAGGCGCACTGGGATGCCCTCGCCTTGGAGCTGGGCCTTGAGTTGGCGCACATCGTGAATGCCGAAGTGGAAGATGGAGGCGGCGAGGGCGGCATCGGCGCAGCCGGCTTTGAATACGTCGACGAAGTGATCACCCGAGCCGGCGCCGCCGCTGGCAATGACCGGAATGTTTACCGCTTTGGCTACGGCCGCGGTAAGGGGACAGTCGAAGCCGGTGCGGGTACCGTCGCAATCCATCGAAGTGAGCAGAATTTCTCCCGCGCCTCGCGACTCGGCCTCGCGCGCCCACTCGACGGCGTCGAGGCCGGTGGCGATGCGGCCCCCGGCGAGATAGACCTCGGCGGGAACGGTGCCTTCGGCCGAAACCGCGGCATTGGGCTTGCGCTTGGCGTCGATGGCGACGATGACGGCTTGCGAGCCGAAGCGTTCGGCGATTTCGGTGATGATTTCCGGCGCCTTGATGGCCGCCGAGTTGATGCTGATCTTGTCGGCTCCGGCATCGAAGAGAGCACTGGCATCGGCGAGCGAGCGTACCCCGCCACCCACGGTGAAGGGCACAAAGAGCTGGCGCGCGGTGCGCCGGACTACATCGATGAGGATAGGGCGGGCGTCGCTGGTGGCGGTGATGTCGAGCAGGACGATTTCATCCGCGCCGCTGGTGGCGTGGAGATGGGCGAGTTCGGCAGGATCTCCGGCGTCGATGAGATCGACAAACTGCACGCCTTTAACAACGCGGCCGTTGGTCACGTCAAGACAGGCAATGATTCGCTTGGTGATTCCGGTGCTCATCGCGCGCTCCTTTCGTTGGCATAGTCGCAGAAGTTTTTGAGGATGCGCAGACCGGTGTCGCCGGATTTTTCGGGATGAAATTGCACTCCAAAGACGTTGTCGCGCTCGACGGCTGCGGCAAAGGTTTCGCCATAAGTGGTGAGGGCAGAGACGCCATCGCAAACGGGGGCGCGATAGGAGTGGGTAAAGTAAACGAAGCTGTCGTCGGGCACTCCGTCCAGCAGACGCGAGGGCACACTGCGCGGGGCGCGGCGAATCTGGTTCCATCCCACGTGAGGCACTTTGAGCGTGGTATGGAAGCGCTCGCATGGGCCAGCAAAGAGCGCGAGCCCCGGCGCTTCGGGCGCTTCAGTTGAACCCTCGAATTGCCACTGCATTCCTACGCAGATACCTAGGAACGGGACGCCGCGCGCGATGGCCTCACAGACCGCCTGACGCACGCCGCTGGAGGTGAGGCGCTCGGTGGTGCAGAAGTGGCCTACGCCGGGAAGCACAATGGCCTGCGCCTGACGCACCTGCTCGGCGTCGTCGGTGACTACTGACTCCTGCCCGAGATGGGTGAAGGCTTTGCGAACGCTGGTCAGGTTGCCGGCCTTGTAATCGACGAGGGTAATCATCTACAGAAGTCCTTTGGTGGACGGCAACATCTCGGCCAAGCGCTGGTCCTTGCTGCAGGCGACGCGAAGGGCGCGAGCGAAGGCTTTAAAGAGCGCTTCGATCTTGTGATGATTGGAGCGTCCATACATAGTCTTGAGATGAACGTTGGCGCGAGCCCCACGGGCGAAGCCCTCGAAAAAATCAAAGACCAATTCGCTCTGGAGATCGCCGACCAAACGCACGCGAACCTTGGTATCGACCACGCAGGCAGCCCGTCCGCTCAGGTCGACGGCGGCGATGCCCAGGGTCTCATCCATCGGCATGAGGAAATATCCGGCGCGCAGGATTCCCTTCTTGTCGCCGAGCGACCGGTCGAATGCTTCGCCGAGGGCGATGCCAACGTCTTCTACGGTGTGGTGCTGATCGACGTCGAGATCGCCGCGGCAAGCCAGCGCGAGATCGAATCCGCCGTGACGGGTAAACAGTTCGAGCATGTGGTCGAGGAAGCGGATACCGGTGTCCACCTTGTAAATTCCAGTGCCGTCGATGTTGAGGGCGAGCGCGATCTGAGTTTCGGTGGTGATGCGTTCAAGCTCGGTGCCTCGGGATGCATTCTGGGGAGCAGTCTTCTTCGCGGCTTTGGTCATTGCGCCTCCTTGGCGGCGAGAGTGGGACGCGGTTGCGGCGTGAAGCCAATGCTGGCCAGCGCCTCGGGAAGCTCTCGCAAAAGACGCTCGGTCTGCTCACGATTGCCGAGTGTGATGCGTACGCAGCCAGCGCAGCCGGGATCGCTATTGCGGTCGCGCACAAGAATGCCGCGGCGGCGCATCTCGTCCACAAATGGCTTGCGATAGTTGCCGAAATAGGCGAGGACGAAGTTCGCCTGCGAGGGCCAAAAGGGAACGTTGCGCTCGCGGTAGAAGCGCTCCAGAAGGCTGCGGCCCTCAAGCACCTGCGCGACGTAGCCGGCGATGTAATCATGATCGTCGAGCGCGGCGCTGAGGCAGGTAAGTGCAATGCCATTTACATTGTACGGCGAAGCAACGCGGCGCAGCATCTTCATCTGCTGGGTTGAACCGAGCAGCGCGCCGAGCCTGAAGCCTGCGAGTCCGAAGGCCTTGGAAAAAGTGCGACAGATGAAAAGATTGTCGATGCGGCCGAGCTGGTCGAGCAGGGTCTCGCCGCCGAAGTGAATGTAGGCTTCGTCGATCAACACGGCGGCTTGGGGCGCGGCGTGCACGATTGCCAGCAGTTGCTCGCGGGTGGCGACGGCGCCGGTGGGATTGTTGGGACTGGCGACACAGATGAGACGCGTCTGGGGCGTAATTGCACGCATCAAGGCATCGGCGGGAAAGTCCAGGGCCTCGCCCGATTGCACGCTGCGAACCGACGCACCGGTTGCCAGGGCGTAGATCTCATACATGCTGAAGGTGGGCACGGCGATCAGGGTCTCGTCACCCGGCTCGAGATAGGTTTCCGCCAGCAGGTGGATGGCCTCGTCCACGCCATTGGTGAGCAGCACCTGCTCGGAAGATATTCCGAGATAACGCGCAACCGCACGCTCGCCGGGCTCGCGCTCGGGATATTTGTTCAGCAACTCGGCGGTGATGGAGTGTAGGGTCTGGAGAACCCTCGGCGAGCAGCCATCTACGTTCTCGTTGAAGTCGAGGCGCAGTCCATCGCGGCCTCCCAGAGGAGGGTGATATTCCTTCAAAGTTTCGACGACGCGGCGGGCGCGCAACGGGTTACTCATTTCTTCAATCTTACGCGCACACTGGCGGCATGACCCTTCAATCCCTCTGCTTCGGCCAGCAGCGTGACGGTGGGGGCAATCCTCTCCAGGCCTTTGCGGGTGGCTTCCTGAGTCGTTATGATACGGACGAAATCGATGACGTTGAGACCGCCGCGAAATCGCGCCACGTTGCCGGTGGGCAGGGTGTGGTTAGGGCCGCTGGCATAGTCTCCCAGTGACTGAGGGGTATAGTCGCCGAGGAAGATCGAGCCCGCGCAGGTGATTTCGTCGATGTCTTCCGGCGCTACGGTGACGTGCTCTCCGCCGAGTTCGTTGGTCCACGCCAGGGCCTGTTTGCGGCTCTTGGCGACTAGGACCACGCCGCGCTCAGCCAGGGAGTGTTTGGCCAGGGCGTTATCTTCGGCCATGGCTGTGGCGTGCTTAATTACGGATTTTGCAAGACGAGTGCTGGTGGTGACGAAGATGGCCAGAGTCTCCGGGTCATGCTCGGCTTGGGCAACCAAGTCGCTAGCGATAAACTCAGGGTCGCCCTCACTGGCGCAATAGACGATTTCGGTCGGCCCGGCGAGGAAGTCGATACCGCAATCGAAGGCAACCAGCTTTTTCGCCAGAGTAACGTAGGTGTTGCCGGGGCCGACAATCTTGTTGACCGCGGGAATGCTCTCGGTACCGTAGGCGAAGGCGGCAACCGCTTGCGCGCCGCCGATGCGATAGAACTCGGTAACGCCGATGAGGGCGGCGGCGGCCAAGGTCTCGGGGGCGGGATTGGGCGAGGCTACGGCGATGCGCTTGACGCCGGCGACCTGGGCAGGGATGGCCGTCATGAGCACAGTGGAAGGCAAGGGATAGCGACCGCCAGGGGCGTAGCAGCCCACCGATTCCAAGGGGCGGATCGTTTGGCCCACACGGAGGCCCGGTTGAATGGTGCGAAGCCAGGGACGGGGCATTTGCCACTCGGCAAAGCTACGGATATTTTTTGCCGCGCTCTCAATGGCGCGAATGAAGTCGGGGCTCACCGCGCCGATTGCGGCCTGCAATTCGCCGACCGGGACACGCATGGGCGCGCCGGGGGCGAGACGATCGAGTTTATGGGCGTACTCAAGCAGCACGGCATCGCCGCCAGCGCGTACCCGGCTCACGATTCCGGCGACGGTTTTCTCCACGGCGGGATCGAACGAGGCATAGCGATGCGCGAGCGAGGCGACGGCTTGCGCCGCCTCCTCGCCACTGAGCAACTTCATTACATCACCACCTTGTTCAGCGGATACTCGACGATTCCGGTGCCGCCTGCGGCCTTCAGTCGGGGAATCACGTCACGCACAACGGTTTCTTCCAGGATGGTGTTCAGCGCGACCCAGTCGGAGTCACTGAGGGCGGAGATGGTGGGAGAGTTGAGCGCGGGCAGCACGGCAAGCACGGCCTTGAGATTTTTTTGCTGCACGTTCAGCATCAATCCCACCCGGCCCTGCGCCGCGATGGCGCCCTGCAACATCAGCGCGATGTTGTCGATCTTCTGCCGCTTCCACGGGTCGGTATAGGCATTCTTGTTGGCGATCACCTGGGTGTTGGATGCGAGCACAGTCTCCACGATGCGCAGACGATTGGCGCGCAGCGAGCTCCCGGTCTCGGTGACCTCGACGATGGCATCGGCCAGCATCGGCGGCTTCACCTCGGTGGCGCCCCAACTGAAATCAACCTGCACGGGAACGTTCTTCGAGGCAAAGTAGTTTTTCGTGACCTCGACCAGTTCGGTGGCGATGGTCTTGCCCGCCAGATCCTCGGCGCGTTGTACCGGCGAGTCTTCCGGCACGGCCAGCACCCAGCGCACGCCGCCACGACTTTGCTTGGAGTAAATAAGGTCGCAGACGGCCTCAACCTGACGGCCGCTTTCGATCACCCAATCGAGGCCGGTGAGACCGGCGTCCAGCACGCCCTGCTCGACGTAACGGGCCATCTCCTGAGCCCGGATCAACATGCATTCCAGTTCGGGATCGTCGGTGGAGGGAAAGTAGGAGCGGCCGTTGGCGTAGATTTTGAATCCCGCGGAAGCAAACAGCGCGATGGTTGCATCCTGCAGCGAGCCCTTGGGGATGCCGAGTCGAATCTTAGCCATTGGAGACCTCTGAGGCGGCGGTGAAAGCCATGGGTTTGGTGAAGCAGGAGCGTGTACCTTCATGACAGACGAGGCCGTCGCCCTCGACGCGAACCTTGCAGAGAACGGTATCGGTGTCGCAGTCGGTGGCCGCATAAGTGAGGCGCAGACGATTGCCGCTGGTCTCGCCCTTGGTCCAAATCTTGTTGCGGGTGCGGCTGTAGAAGGTTACGTAGCCGGTCTGAAGTGTTATGTCGAGTGCCTCCTGATTCATGAACCCAACCATGAGAACCTCGCCGTTATCGGCGTCCTGTACGATGGCCGGGGCGAGCCCCCCCATTTTTTCGAAATCAATCTGCATTGTCCTCTTCTTCCTTCTCTTCCTCTGCATGGCTTTGCTGGGCAAATCGGGCGTTGCGGTCACAAAGTAAAAACCCGCTGGCTTCGATCGCGCCAGCGGGCCCGTGCAAGGATAATTACCGATTACCTGGGTCCACGCGCCTCCGCCGACACTGTCGCCGAATGATGGTGATGATGGCCGTGATGTAACAGAGATGTCATGTGCGACTATTCTATCCAGAGTTCCTGCTTCGGTCAACGGCGAAAAGCAGCAATCAAATGGGAAATAGCAGAGCTGAACGCTGGGTTACACCGTATCCTCTGCGTTTGATGCTGCGTCCAATTACACTGGATGGCTGCGGGGAAACGGGGACAAGCAATGAGTGAGGAGACCGGCGCGGCCATTGAAGCGCGCAGCGCCAGCCGTTACTACACGATGGGCGAAACCACCGTGCGCGCGGTGGACGAAGTCAGCTTTAGCATTGCGCGAGGAGAGTTTGCGGCGCTGCTGGGGCCGTCGGGATCAGGCAAATCCACGCTGCTGAACCTGTTAGCTGGACTCGACCGGCTGAGCGCGGGCAGGATCGTGGTGGCCGGGCGAGAGCTGAGCACGATGGACTCCGAGACGCTGGCCGGCTATCGCAGGCTGACCGTGGGCATGATCTTTCAATCCTTCAACCTGGTGCCCACCATGACTTTGGCCGACAACATCGAATTGCCCCTGCGCTTTGCCGAAACCCCTCGCGGCCAGCGGCGCGAGCGCGTACTGGAGTTGCTGACCAATGTGGGCTTGGCGCATCGCGCCAGCCACAAACCCACCGAACTCAGCGGAGGCGAGCAGCAGCGAGGGGCAATTGCGCGCGCGCTGGCCAATCGGCCTTCCGTGTTGCTGGCCGACGAGCCAACCGGAAATCTGGACAGCCGTAACGGCCAGGAAGTGATGACGCTGATACGCGAGTTAAACGAAAAGATGAATGTGACCGTGCTGATGGTGACCCATGATCCGGCGCTGGCGGCGCGCTATGCCCGCAAAGCTTTGTATATGGCGGATGGAAAGCTGGTCGCTGGTGCGGAGGCACTGCGATGATGCGCCAGGATTTGTTTGAACTTGCGACGCGCAATATGCGCAATGCACGGCTGCGCAATGCCCTCACGACGATGGGAATCGCGGTGGGCGTGGCCTCACTGGTGGCGATGCTTTCACTCGGTATTGGATTGCAGGGATTCGCCAATCATCAGTTAATGAAGTCGGGAATATTCCAGACCGTTTTTGTGACCAGCAAGCAGGACATCCGCAACCGGGAAGCGAACGCCGAGGAGAGCGCCGACAACAAGCAGGAGGAAGCTCCGGCGCTGAATGAGGATGCGCGCAACAGGATTGCGGCGTTGCCCGGAGTGGAGGAAGTTGCCCCCGAGGTGCGCGCCGGGGCAGAGGTAATGTTTGGCAACAAGACGAATTTCACGATGCTTGCGGGGCTACCGGAATCGGCGCGCGAAGAGGATGCGGTGGAAAACGTGAAGGGCCGGTTTTTCAGCTCCGCAGGCGCCGATGAGGTTCTGCTGCAACGTGACTTCGCAAAGAAGCTGGAAAAAGATCCGGAATCGGTGCTGGGAAAGACCCTGACCGTGCGCTATGCGGAGCGACAGAATGGAGACAGCACGAGTTTCAGCATCGAGCGCAGGGAAAAGCAATTCCTCATCGTCGGAATACTGGATGCGGAGCCATTCGGCGGGATGCGCATGATCAGCCGGGCGCGAGTTTTTCTGCCCACCCAGACCGCCGAGGCGATGAACCTGATGCAGCCGGCCGATACCCAGCAACTGGTTCGCTCCACAGCCGGTGCACGCAGCTATTCGATGTTGACGGTGCGGATGAAATCGGCGGCCTACGCGGAAAAGGTGGAGGCGTCGGTGAAAGAGATGAATTACTCGGCCTACTCCTACCTGGACGCGACCAAGAGCATTCGGCGCTTTTTCGCCGTGCTGGATATGTTCCTGGGAATCTTCGGGTCGCTAGCGCTGGCGGTGGCTTTTTTGGCGATTGTGAATACGCTGGTGATGGCGGTGCTGGAGCGGCGTCGCGAGATCGGAATCATGAAGGCTCTGGGCGCCAGCGATGCCGACGTGAAGAAACTCTTCTTTGCCGAAGCGGCCACCATGGGATTGGCAGGCGGCGCGGTGGGCGTGGCGCTGGGATGGGTGATCGGACGCGCCATCAACTTTGGCAGCAACCTGTACCTTCACAAGATCATGAAGATGCCGGCGGAAAATCTCTGGACGGTTCCGCTGTGGCTGGTGGGCGGAGCGATAGGATTCGCCGTGCTAGTCAGCATAGCCGCCGGTATCTATCCGGCAGCACGCGCGGCGCGACTCGACCCAGTGCAGGCGTTGCGCTATGAATGAGTAAATGCAGATGAGTAAATCGAGACGGGCGATTGCGTGGAACGATCAATTTATCGACATATGTCAATCGATTACGGCGAGGTGAGATGAGATCTTCAAGCCTCTGGATGGCGGTGCTTGGGTGTTTTTTTGTCTTGCGTGCGCTCAGCGTGGCTCAGCCCGCCGCGCAATCCACCGCTGTGGGTCGGTCGATAACTCCATCGAAGGTGGAATGTTCCACGCTGAAGAGCCGGATTCTTTCTCGACAGGTTCCGTATTGCGTGATGCTTCCTCCTGGCTACGCCGAGGACAAGGTTCGCCGTTTTCCCGTGGTGTACTACCTACACGGGTTGGGAGACAACGAGCAGTCGCTGGTGAACCTGGGCGGGTGGCCGATCTATGACCGACTGATGCGGGAGAAGAAGATTGGCGAGTTCGTATTGGTGGCTCCGGCCGGCTTCGAATCGTTCTACGTAAATTCCAGAGACGGAGAGTTCCGCTACGAAGATTTTTTTCTACATGAGTTTCTGCCCGCGATGGAGAAAAAATATCGCATTGGCATGGGCCGGGCGCAGCGTGGAATCATGGGAATTTCGATGGGCGGCTATGGCGCGATGCACTATGGCTTCAAATATCCGGAGATGTTTGCCGCCGTCAGTGCAGACATGCCCGCGCTGATTGAGCATTTACCCCGTGAGTTCTCCCACGAATGGCAGCGAAAGTTGATGGGCGCGATCTTCGGCGATCCGCCCGATCTGGCGTTCTACGAAGAGAACTCGCCGTTTCATCTGGCGCGCACGGCTCGGCTGGCTGCACTGAAGCGGATGAATATCTACTTCGACTGCGGCGCCCAAGATCGCTATGGCTTTAACGAGGGTACGCTGGCGATGGACAAACTGCTTACCGAGCGCGGAGTTGCGCACGAGGCCCGCATTGATCCCGGCGGGCATGATTGGCAGTTCGCGTTGGAGCATTTTGCGGCCTCGCTGGAGGCGCAATGGAAGGGCCTCGCAAGACAGGAAGCGGCACGGCAGGAAGCCGCACGGTAGGAGAAAGTTGCGATGGGAGACCCCAAACAAATTGCGATTGGCGGCGACGACCAGGTTTTCGTGCTCACCGGTGCGGGCATCAGCGCCGAGAGCGGTCTAGCGACGTTCCGCGGCACGGATGGCCTGTGGGAGGGCGAGCGTGTGGAAGACGTGGCGTCGCCCGAGGGATGGGGGCGGGATCCCGAACGCGTATGGCGCTTTTATTCGATGCGCCGGCAGGCGGCGGCCTCGGCCGAGCCCAACCGTGCGCATTTTGCGCTGGTGGAGCTGGAGCGCATGTTGGGCGAGCGCTACTTTCTGTGCACGCAGAACGTGGACGACCTGCATGAGCGCGCAGGCTCGCGCAACCTGGTGCACATGCACGGAGAGCTTTTCATGTCGCGCTGCGACCACTGTGTGCGCGCGCCATTTGCAGATACGCGGCTGTATGAGAGCAGGGCCGAGCACCGACGCTGCGAGTGTGGGGGTTATATCCGACCGAATATTGTCTGGTTTGGCGAGATGCCATTCCACCTGGAACGCATCTTCGAGGAACTGCATCGCTGCACCGTGATGCTGGTGGTTGGAACTTCCGGCGTGGTGCAGCCAGCGGCAAGTTTTGTGCACATGGCGAATGAGCGCTATGGCCGCGGCGACAACGCGGTGCGCACGTATTACGTAGGACCGGAGCATCCGGCCAACGCCGCCGCGTTCACCCACACATTTAGGGGCAAGGCCGGTGAGGTGCTGCCGCGATTGTTCGGGGTGGGCTAGTCGCGCGTTCGACTGGGAAGCCGGTTCCGGAGCTGGCGGAGGCGGATCGAGGCGCGGAGTCGAAAGCGGCCGATGCCGCGCTGGCTTCCATTATTTCTGTCCGGTTCGCCGAGATTCTGGTTGACCTTTGGGCGCATGGCGAATGACAATCGTTGTCCCCCCATTGTGGCGGGCTCCTAAAAAATGCTGATTTATCTTTGTGGCTCCATCGAATATTCCCCCGATCAGGGTAGAGCCTGGCGGGACGAGGTCACCTGTCTTCTTCACGAATTGGGACATGAGGTTTATGATCCTGCACTCGATGAGAAGAAGGATCTGACTGAAGAGGAAGTCCGCGAATTTCGCGGCTGGAAGCAAACCGATCTTCCTCGCTTCCAGAAGACTATCCGCAAGATCATTCAATACGACCTGGACTGGGTCGAAGAGCGCTGCGATGCCCTGGTAGCTTATTGGGACAAGCACGCGGGCACCGGAGCGGGTGCGCAGGGCGAACTGACGGTGGCTTACCGCCGCGGCGTGCCTGTGTATCTGGTGACCAAGCTGCCGGTCGAAGAGCTGAGCGGCTGGATTCTGGGATGCGCCTCGCATGTATTTTCCAGCTTTGACGAGTTGCGCGAATATCTTGCGGAGAAGCGCTCCAGAGCGCTGGCCTACGCCTAGATTGCTTGGCGGCCGGGGCTTGATTTTTCGCGGTCGAAGATCGCGCTAGAGGTAATGCATGGTGGAAACCGAAAAGAGCTTGGAGCCACGGGTGGTTATGAGCGCACAACGCCGTTTTGGATTTGTGGCGCTGCTGTGGTGGATTGCCGCAATGTTCGGAACCTTCAGCGCGATACAAGAGGCTTCGATTGGACGGAAGATATTTGTTGGGATCTCGTGGGTGCTTGCGGTTTTCTTCAGCTATTGTTGGGTGCAGGTTCGCAAGGGCCGACTCTCGAAATGAATTTCATCCGGTAAGGGTAAGTTAGTTCGCAAGGTCTTCCATTTCTGCGCCTCTGAAAGATAGATTTCTGGCTGAGCATTGAGCGGGGCACCCTTTGCATCGGGTGCCCCTTCTGCTTCTGTGGGCTGCGTTAGAGCGCCAGTTCGGCGAGGACGAGGTTGTCTTCGATATCGGGGGTACTGAGACGGAAGCCTAGCTTTTTTAGCAGGGTCTGCATCTCCCGGTTTTCGCCGAGCATGTTGGCGTGCAACTCCTTCAAGTGCTGGTCGCGGGCTACCTGGATAAGGCGGCGGCAGAGTTCAATGCCGAGACCCTTGCCGTGGAAATGATCTTGCACGATCACCGCGAGTTCGGCTTGGGGACGGCCATGGATCTTGCTGAGACGGCCGATGGCGACGATTTCGGTGGCGCCGTCGGATTTCTTGCGCTCGGCTACCAGCGCCATTTCGCGGTCATAGTCGATAAAGCAGATGCGGGTGAGGCGGTCGTGCGCGGTGCGCTGGGTCAGCTTCATGGGCTGGAAGTAACGCAGGTAGACGCTACGCTCGCTGAGATTCTTGTGGAACTCGATCATCAGCGGCTCGTCCTCGGGACGGATGGGGCGGATGGTGACCTGCTCGCCATCCTTCATCGT
The DNA here is from genome assembly GCA_963838135.1 of uncultured Acidobacteriota bacterium. Classification (GTDB taxonomy): domain Bacteria; phylum Acidobacteriota; class Terriglobia; order Terriglobales; family Acidobacteriaceae; genus TOLSYN. The sequence continues at coordinate 1,758,992 of CAWIPV010000001.1, forward strand.
CCACGGCGCGACGTAGCGGGCCGGGTAAGGTCGAATGGCTGAGCGGGGAAGTTGATCGTCGGCCACGCTCTGGTCGTGGACCACGACGCGGGCATCGAGGGCGACGAAGCGCTCGGCGGAGGCCAGGACAGGGTTGATGTCGATCTCCTTGATCGCCGGGTTCTCGATGACCAGGTCGCTGAAGCGGACCAACAGCTCTTCCAGCGCGCCAAGGTCGACGGGGGTGTGGCCGCGCTCGCCCTTCAGCGCCTTGTAGATGCGGGTCTGCTCCATCATGCGGCGGGCCAGGGTGGTATTGAGCGGCGGCAAGGCCAGCGCGCGATCCTCGAAAACCTCGACCAGCTGGCCTCCGGTGCCGAACAGCAGCACGGGGCCGAACTGCGGGTCGAGTCGATGCGCCGAGGATGAGCTCGTAGCCCTCGTCGCACGGCAAAGGGCTGCACCGTGACGCCCTGGAAATGGCCGGGGCCGGCCTTGGCTTCGACCGAGTCGCGGATTTGGCGCGAAGGCGCGGCGCACGCCGGCGGCATCGGCAAGATTGAGCACGACTCCGCCGACGTCGGTTTTGTGGGTGATGGTGAAGGAGTTGAGTTTGAGGACGACTGGGTATCCGATGACGGCGGCGGCGAAGACGGCGGCCTCTTCGGTGGCGGCGATCTCGGTGCGGACGCAGGGGATGCCGTAGGACTCCAGCAGCTTCTTGGATTCGAACTCGGTGAGAATGATGCGGCCACGGTTGCGCACCGTGGTGAGAATCTCCGCGGCGCGGGCGCGGTTGGGATGAACCATGGCGGCGTTGCTGGGCGCGGGCGTTTCATAAAGACCGCGCAGGTTGTAGGAGTAGCGCCACATGTAGTTGAAGAGGCGGGCGGCGATATCGGGGTAGTAGAAGCTGGGGATTCCGGCGCGGTTGAGAATCTCCTCGCCGGCGGCGACCGATTGACCACCCATCCAACTGGCCAGCACTGGCTTTGCCGAGCCCGCGCGCGTAAGGCTTGAGCTGCCTCGGCGATGAGGGTGGGGTTGGTCATGCCCTGCGGGGTGGTGATGACCAGCATGCCGTCGATGTTGGGGTCCTTGCGCGGCGATCTCAATCGCCTTGGCGTAGCGGACGGGGTCGGCGTCGCCGAGGATATCGACCGGATTGTTGTGGCTCCAAGCGGCGGGAAGGATGGCGTTGAAGGCGGCGATGGTTTCCGGCGAGAGTTCGGCGATCTGGCCGCCGCCCCGGATAAGGGCATCGGTGGCGAGCACGCCGGGGCCTCCGGCGTTGGTGACGATGCAGAGGCGGTTGCCTTTGGGGCGGGGCTGCTTGGCGAGCACTTCGGTCATGAAAAAGACGTCCGCAATGGAGTTGACGCGCAGGACTCCGACGCGGCGGAAGGCGGCTTCCAGAACCGCGTCGGTGCCGGTGAGCGAGCCGGTGTGGGAGGCGGCAGCCTTGGCGGCGGCAGCGGTGCGTCCGGCTTTGATGACGATGATGGGCTTGGAGAGCGAGACTTCGCGGGCGGCCGAAAGGAAGTAGCTGGCATCGCCGATGGATTCCATGTAGATGACGATGGAGCGGGTGTGCGGGTCGTTGCCGAAGTAGTCGATGAGATCGCCCCAGTTCGACGTCCAGCATGGAGCCGACGGAAACGAAGCCGCTGAAGCCGACGTTTTCACGATTGGCCCAGTCGAGAATCGCCGTACATAGGGCGCCGCTCTGGCTGATGAAGGCGACGTTGCCGGGGCGCGCCATGGTGTTGGAAAAGGTAGCGTTGAGGCCGAGAATCGGATTCATGACGCCGACCGAGTTGGGGCCGACGATGCGCATGGAGCCCTGGACGGACTTGCAGGATCTGGGCCTCAAGTTGCTCGCCGTGCTCGCCGGTTTCCTTGAAGCCGGCAGAGATGACGATGGCGGCAGGAACCCCGAGTTCGACGCATTGCGCGCATGAGGGCGGGAACGCTTTTCGGCCGGAATGCAGACGACGACAAGGTCGGGAACCTCGGGCAGCACGTGCAGCGAATCGTATGCGCGAATGCCGAGGACGTGGTTGCGCTTGGGATTGACCGGATAGATGGTGCCGCCGAAAGGGTTGCTGATGAGATTCCAGAGCACGGTGCGGCCGACCGAACCGGGGCGCTCGCTGGCTCCGACCAAGGCTATGCTGGTGGGGCGTGAAGATCGAATCGAGCGGATGACGTCGCGCTTTCAATAGATCTTGTGCGGCGCGGGCGTTGGCGGCAGAAACATTGCCACTCGATATCATGGGCCCACCTTTCTGACCGGCAAAACTATGCCCAGCATCCTACACCCGTGGCAGGTTAGATAAATGGAAATCGGAGATGGCGACGGGCGGGCAAGAAAGAGCGCGGCGCGGCCGCAACGGCACGACGGGGGCGAATCTAGCGGAGTTCGAGCGCCTTTTCCGCCAGCGGGGACTGCTGAATTGCGCGCCGTCCCATGCACTGCTTGCGGCGGATTCGGCCATAGACCAGGATGACGGCGGCGACGGCCGCAATCAGGCCGATGAGGGTTCCGATCCACCACGGACGCCGGGCAAGATCGATGGTCATCTGCAGAGCAAAAAACGTTCCCATGAAGAGAAAGCAGGCGCCGAGGAGGCGGATTTGCGCGCGCGGGCCGGGGTCGAGTTGCCAATCCGGGCTCTGGCTGGGCTGGGACCGGCCGGGCTGGGGCTGACCGGGAATGACACGCTCCGGGTAGAGCTGAATCCAGCCTCCCGTGAGAGCTAGCGCCGCGCCGAAAACCACGAAGATCCAATCCAGAAGAGCCATGAGGTATGTGCCGCGATTCTGCGCGGAATTGAGCAGAATCGCTTACCTGATCAGTATGGGGTTAAGATGGCCGCCAAGGCAATCCTCGAATCCATCCGAGTGGAACGGGGGTAATCCTGGGGTAATCCCTAAAGGCAGAGACGCATCACCGCATATTTCTGATCTGCGATGTTACAATCATCATTCGAACCCCTCGAAATATTTCCTCCACGGACGGACTATCTTGGTTGACGAGACCGAACAAAAGAGCCTGACCTACGCCGACGCTGGCGTGGATATCGAGCAAGCCAATCGCACGAAGCAGCGCATTAAGTACCTGGCGCACCGTACATTCAACAAGTGTGTCCTGAGCGAGATTGGCGGCTTTGGCGGGCTTTTTCAGGTCGACAAAAAGAAATTTGCCGATCCTGTTCTGGTCAGCAGCGTCGATGGCGTTGGCACCAAGCTGAAGCTTGCCTTCGAAATGGGCGTACATCACACCGTGGGCGGAGACTTGGTGAACCACTGCGTCAATGACATTGCGGTGCAGGGCGCTACGCCGCTGTTCTTTATGGACTATTTAGCGGTGGGAAAGCTGGAGCTGGAGATCGCCGAGAAAGTGATCAGCGGACTGGCCGAAGCCTGCAAACATAACGGCTGCGCGCTGATCGGCGGCGAGACGGCCGAGATGCCGGGCTTTTATCCCGACGGCGAGTACGACTTGGCGGGATTCATCGTGGGTGCCGTGGAGCGCGAGAAGATTCTCACCGGCAAGGACGTGCAGGTGGGCGACGTGCTCCTGGGCTTGCCTTCCACCGGCCTGCATACGAATGGCTATTCGCTGGCCCGCAAGCTGATGTTCTCGGTGGCCGGCTACACGCCGGATACCTATGTCAACGAGATGAAGGGTAAAGTCGGCTCCGAACTGATGAAGCAGCACAAGAGCTACTGGCCGATTGTGCGCCGCGTGGTGGACGCAGAATGCGTCAGCGCCATGGCCCACATCACCGGCGGCGGCATCACGGAGAACCTGCCTCGCGTGCTGCCCAAAGGGGTGGGCGCGCTGGTGGAGATGGGAAGCTGGCCGGTGCTGCCAATCTTTGAGCACATGCAGAAGATCGGAAACGTCGAGCCGGCAGAGATGATGCGCACCTTTAACATGGGCATCGGCATGATCCTGGTGGTTCCGGCTAAGAAGTTCAAGAAGGCGCAGACCATTCTGGACCGCGCGGGCGAAAAGGGGTACGTCATCGGCCGCATTGTTAAGGGCGAACGCAAGGTGCAGTACACGTAAACCTTTGTGGAGTCGCACGAAAATCAATCGCGGGCTGGCTGAATCACATGCTGCCCGCGATTTTGTTTGCGCGAAATCTACTTCGCGGGCCAGATGCCGAGCAGACGCCGCAGAGTCAGCAGTTCTCCGACGTGATACGAAGTGTGGTCGACGACAAGGATGGCCTCGCGCAGGAGATTCTGTCCGTCTCCCCAAGGAAATGCTGCGGCAAGGTTGTGCTTGGGATCGCCGATGAGTTGAATCATCGCCTCTCTATCCGAGAGCGTTGACGCAATGGATTTCTCCCACGCGTGGGCACTGGGCGGCGAGGCAGCTCTGGGCCAGTAATCGTCTGGAAAATTAAGCTCCTGGTAGCTGCCGTCGTGGTTGTTGCAAAAGCGCAGGATGTCGTTTTGCGCCAGGCGAATGTGCTCGAGCAGTTGCCAGGCTGAGTAGGGCAGGCCGGCGGTCTCGCCGCGAAGCCGGGGAGAAAAATCCGCAACTACATCTTCGAACCGGGCGTGGGCGTTGCCGCCTTTGAGCGCCGCGATCAATTCCTGACGGAGGACGCTCTCAGGATCGCTGGTCATTCGGAAAAAGCCTCCGGTGCACTAGATTGATTGGCGGCGGCTTGCGATGCCTGAATCGGAGCTGCTTGGAGTCCTGAGAGGACGTGCAAATTTGCTCGGTCCTTGAGCGCGAGGGGTGCTGGGCTATATCCTGAAAGCCGAAATGACTCGACTCGGCATACTTCTCTCCGGACGCGGCTCCAACTTCCTGGCCATCGCCAACAACATCAGCAGCGGCAAATTAAAGGCGGAGATTGCCATCGTTATCAGCAATCGCGAGGACGCCAGCGGAATCGCGGCCGCCGAGGGGCTCGGCTTGAAGAGCGTGGTGCTGCCCAGCAAGGGGTGCAAGCGCGAGGAGCACGACCGCGCCGTGGTGGCAGCTCTGCACGAAGCCGGAGTGGAACTGGTAGTGCTGGCCGGATACATGCGCCTGCTCTCGCCGTGGTTCGTGCAGCAGTTTGCAGGCAAGATTCTGAACATTCATCCTTCGTTGCTACCCGCGTTTCCGGGGCTTGAGGCGCAGAAGCAGGCGCTGGAATACGGGGTGCAGTTCAGCGGCTGTACGGTGCACTTTGTGGACGAGCATCTGGACCACGGAGCGATTGTTCTGCAGCGGGTGGTGCCGGTGCTTGCCGCTGACGATGAGCACACGCTAGCCGAGCGCATTCTGGCCGAGGAGCACCGGGCGTACAGCGAGGCGATTGCGCTGGTAGCGGCCGGAAAATATCGCATCCAAGGCCGGCGGGTTCTACCTTAGCTTGGGCAACGGTGCGCGCAAATCATCGCTCTAATTAGACGGGTAAATCTACTTCGAAAGGACTCCTACCGTCATGGCAGAGTTCCGTTTAGGTAATTTTGAATTTTCACGCCGCCAGCGCCGCTTCACCACGGCGTTGAGCTTTTTGGCGGTTGGCGTCGGACTGGGCGCAATCGCCGCTATGTTTATCACCCCAAAAACCGGCAAACAGCTTCGCAAAGACGTACGCCGCAGGTATGAGGATGCCCGTGATGCCGTTGAGAACATTGGCGATCGCGCCAGCGACATCTGGGAGAGGCGCGACGAGTGGGCAGAGGCTGCGCGCCGCAAGGCCGAACCGGTGACACGCGCGTTCCGTCGGGCGTAATTGCAAAGAGGTGAAATGCGGGCGAAACTCGCAAGGCAAGAGGTGAATCGCCCCGGAATCAGAGAAGCACGAAGATGACGAAGGCGCGGGCTCATTTCCCGCGCCTTCGCTTCGAGTTGTGACTCTAGTAGAGTCGGAAGTTGACTTCCATGTTGACTTCCACAGGCACCGGCTTGCCGTCCTTCTGGCCGGGCTCAAAGCGCCATAGGCGAGCGGCTTCGACAGCCTTTTCGTCCAGTCCCATGCCCAGTGAACGCACCACATTGATATTGTGAGTCTTGCCGTCGACACCGATGATGACCCGAAGCATTACGGTCCCCGTCAACTTATTTTTGCGAGCCTCGTCGCTAAATTCAGGCTCGACCCGGAAGACTACTTTGGGAGCGCTGACGCCACCACCCACGTGGTAGGCTCCGCCGCCGATGCCACCACCCCATCCGGGACCGACGCCAGGGCCGTGTCCCTCACCGACGCCGCCGCCGCTTCCACTGCCGATTCCGCCGCCGGAACCGGGGCCGTTTGAGGGTGGACCCGAGAGCTTGGCCAAGGGATCGCCGATTGGCCCAACCTGCGGCATTTTAATTTCGGGAGGAACCACCACCGTGGGCGTGACCGGCAATTTTGGTTGCTCCATCGGGAGCACGGTGGGAGGAGCTAGCTGCGACTTGGCAAACTTCGGCAGCGCACCCTTGGAGGCCGGATGAACATCGTGCGAGCCGCCACCGCCGCCGCCACCGGAGACACTCTTGGATGGGGGCATTACGTAGGGGCTGATATCCATGGAGAGGCCAACCACCTGCTTGATCTGCGGGGCATGAGTCGCGGTCCAACTTGTCACCCAAAGCAGCAGAGCGATCAGACTGGCATTCAAGAGGAACGAGGCAACAAAGGAACCCTTGCGCACTTCGTAAAGCCCGTAACCATCCCCGAACAGAGTTGGCATGACTTCATGTTTCTGCGCACCCTGAGACGACTGGGGCGATGTTGGAAGCTCCGGTGGATTGAGTACGGGGCTGGGCATGAGTTGCTTCATTATAAATCGGCAGAAGCATGCGATGCTTTAAAAACGTCCGCGCTAAGGAAGCTTAGCTCGGCTGCGCGCCTCCCCTTGTATCAATTAGGCAATCTGGGATTGACGGACTAAGAACAGGGGTTAAGGGACGATGACGCGCAACGCCTTGGCTGCGGTCGAGATTTCGGCCGGAGTCTGACAGAGGTATTCGCCATCGGCGTAGATGGCGGTGGGCTCAGTACTCTCCACAAAAACTTGGCGGGTGCGGAAGTAGCGCACCTTGGGTACCAGCAGGTGAGTTCCGGCATAAATGCTATGGAAATGGCGCAGGACAAAACCCTTGGACATGGCTGGGACGAAACAGAGGTCGAGTTGGCCGTCATCCAGTTGAGCCTGCGGCAGCATTCTCATGCCGCTTCCGTACTCAGGAGCGTTGCCGATGGCGGTGAACAGTACCGGGCCATACAAACAGGTCTCCTGCCCACCGGCGTCATAGCTGTATAAGCGCACTGTCGGCGGAACATAATCGACGAGCGCGCGCAGCGCGGCGAGGAGGTAGCCGCCGTGGCGGCGCAACCAGCCTGGCATGAGATTAGCGCGGCGGTTGGTCTCGGCATCCAGGCCGAATCCGGCAATGCCGCTGAAATAGATCATTCGCGCACTCTCGTCGACCTCCTCAGCGCTACGGAGTTGTTGGCGAACAATGGCCGGACCAAGCGGACCAGCGAAGCGGCGTTCAGGATCGGCGTAGGTAGCAGAATCGGGAGGATCGGCTGGGCTGGGTACGGGGTCAGCCATGGGACGAACCGTGCCGAGATCGATGGTGCGCACATTGTCGCCGCGATCGAGGTAGCGGCGCCATGCACGCAATGCCTCTCCGCGATTCGGAATGCCGAGGCAGCGCGCGAAATCATTGGCGCTGCCGGTGGGTACTACCAGAAGAGGAGTCTCGGTGTAAGCCAGGGATGCCAGTACGCGATGAACGGCACCGTCACCGCCAAAGACAATGGCCACGTCGGGAAGGTCGCGGGGTTCGAGGGTGTTGCCGCGAAACACACTGACACGCGCGTCACAGAAGGGCTCCATGACGTTGCGTTTCACATACGAATGCGCTATGGCCGCGGCTCGCACTCGAAGATTGTACAGCGCTTCGGCGGGAATGAAGATAAATACTGAGAGCTACTGGCCGCAAATAGCGGCGGCGGGAGCTTTGACCCATTTTGGACAAAATCCGGCTCTCTGTCGCCGTCCTCCGGATCTGCTCAGCCATCAATCCGGAGCGGGTGCAATCAGTCTTTCTTGCCGGAGTCAACATCGCTTGGGGCAGCTTTGATCTCCGCTGCGCTTTTCTGGGCCAGCTTCGCTTTGCTGGCGGTCAAGCTTTTCTGGCGCATCTTGTCGGAGAACTTCTGGCGGGCGCGGTCTTCTTTTTGCTGTGACATATCTCCAGTCTACGCGTCTGGCAAACAACGCGCTTCGCACTGCGGGGGAAAATCGCCGCTCTCGGCTGCTCTGGCTTACGTCTTGAAAACCTTCTGCTCGATATCCTCGGCGGCCTGCTTCAGACTCTCCACGGTCCCGAGGTCGCGCCAGTAAACGTTATCCGCCTGGTAGGCGACTATCTTTTCTCCCACGCCTGCCAGGCGCAGATACATTGGAATGATGGGAAACGCGTGCACCGCGGCGCGCTTCGTCTGCGCCTCGCTGGCCATCAAAAACTTGTTCATCAAAAAAAAGATGCGCGGAGAGACGACGTGAATCCCGGAGAATGCGAGCGCCTGCGTCTCCCATGCGGGACGCACCATCTCTGGCTCCGCTGCCTCGGCTACGCGCCTGCCGCAGAGTTGAAGATGCTCGTCAAAGAGCAGTTGACGCGAACTCTCCCGCTGCCGCATTGCCAGGGTCGCCAGCGCCTCATGTTCGCGATGAAATTCCACCATCGCCGCAATATCCAGGGAACTGAGCACATCGACGTTGTGGAGGATGAACGGCTCGCCTCGCTCGGAAACGTCGCGGAGAAAAAAATCTGCCGCCTTCAACAGTCCGCCACCGGTGTCGAGAAGATAGTCCTCGCGCGAAATATCAATCCTCATCCCGAAGTGGTCATTCGCCTTGAGGTATTCCACGATCAGATCAGCGAAGTGATGAACGTTCACGATTACTTCGCGGACATCAAAACTTCGCAAGCGGCGGAGGGTGATCTCCAGCAGCGTACGCCCGGCGACCTCGACCAATGCCTTGGGGCGATCGTTGGTCAGCGGCCGTAAGCGCGTGCCGAGTCCGGCAGCCAGAATCATCGCTTTCATCGAGCCCACTTCTCCTGCTCGCGATGCTGTACCACGACCCTGACTCCACTTCTTCCGCCCAGGCGTTTTGCCACCTGCTCCGCCAAGTACACGGAGCGATGCTGGCCGCCGGTGCAGCCGAATGAAACCATCAGATGCTTGAAGCCGCGGTGCAGATAATTACTCACGCTGGAATCGACCAACGACATCACGTTGGCCAGAAACTGATGCACGCTCTCCTGTGCGCCGAGATACTCCATCACCGGCGCGTCGCGGCCACTGAGGGTCTTGAAGCGCTCCTCACGCCCTGGATTTGGCAGGCTGCGCGCGTCGAAGACAAACCCTCCGCCGTTTCCACTGTCGTCTTGCAGCGGCCCGCGATGGAAGGAAAAACTCGAAACCAACACGGTGAGCTCTTCCGGCTCCGAGGCAATGGCGTGCAGTTTTTCCGAGCCGACCATGTTTGTGAATGCGTCCATCAACGCCGGCAAGGCGACCGGCAGCGTGACGTTATGCAGCAACCAGCGCAGATTCTTCAGCGCGTAAGGAACAGACTGCAGAAAGTGCGGCTTGCGCTCGTAGAAGCCCCGGAATCCGTAGGCTCCCAACGCCTGCATGATGCGGACGTAAACGTAGGCATAGTAGTGCCGCAGAAACGCTTCCCGATCCACTCCGGTAAATCCAGCCAGCGAGTCGAGATAATGATCCAGCAGATGCTGGCGCAACTGCGGCGGCAGATCGGCCTTGCCGTCGAAGAGAAGCGAGGCGATGTCGTATTGCAGCGCGCCCCGGCGGCCGCCCTGGTAATCGAGAAAGTAGGGCTGTCCCTCGCGCAGCATGATGTTCCGCGATTGAAAATCGCGATAAAGAAAGTAGCCGCGGTCGGCGCCGAGGAGGAACTTTGTCAGGCGGCTGAAATCCTCCTCCAAGGCCTGTTCGTTGAAGGGGATTGCGGCGAGGCGGAGAAAGTAATATTTGAAGTAATTCAAATCCCAGGCAATCGATTGCCGGTCGAAGCTGGCACGCGGATAGCAGACCTTGTAATTCAGATCCCGTCCGGCCTCCACCTGGAAGCGCGGCAACTCCTGCACCACTTTGCGATAGACCTCGACTACCTCAGGAGCAATCTCGTGGCCGGTGCGATGCCGGGAGAGAAACTCGAACAACGTGGTGTCGCCCAGATCCTCCTCCAGGTATGCGCCCTGGCGGAGATCTTCGGCGTAAATTTCCGGCACCGCAAGACCGTGGCGGCGAAAGTGCCTTGAGAATTCGAGGAACGCGGCATTCTCTTCGCGCACGTCATGATGGACGCCGATGGCGCTGAACCTGTCATTGGCCAGGCGGACGATGGTGCGTCCCGATCCGCCGAGTCCGCCCTGCACCGGATGCATCAGCGAGGGCGCGGAGTGAAAGTGCCGCTCGAATAATTCCTTGAGAACGTTCATCAGGGATCGATTGTAATCAACTGGCATGGGAAAAGAATCTCGCGGACTCGGGCGCACGTAGAAATCTTTGCCAAAGCCGCTTTGCACATAAAGTCATCGACGCGGCTATGATGTGAGCAGCACACGTGTGAGCGCGAGACCATGACCAACCCGGAACCGAAGCGCACTTTCCTCCAGACCGCGGTACACAACTTCTTTGCGCTTTATCTGGGCGTCACTCCGCCGGCGCCCGGCAAGGAAGGCTTTTACGCGGCACTGCTGCTGGCCGTGGTGGTGTTGCTCGTCGGAGCGGGCTACCTCATCGTCCGCTTTCTTCTTAGCCAGATGCTCGGATAGCTCGCTGCTCGCAGCGTTCCTCGCGGCGTTTGCCGCAACCACGTCGGCTTAGTCGAATCGCATCTCGCGCAAATTTGGACTGATCGTCAGCTTCGGCTCGGTTGCGTCCTGAACCTGCTTCACGCTGACGCCCGGAGCAATCTCCTCCAATACCAGGCCTGCCCCGGCCTGCACTCGAATGTAGGCTAACTCGGTGACGATGGTATCGACCACGCCGAGCCCGGTGATGGGCAGAGTGCAGCGATTGAGTATCTTGGGCCGCCCGTCCTTGGTTGCGTGCTCCATGGCAACGATGACTCTTCGGGCTGCCGCCACCAGATCCATGGCTCCGCCCATGCCCTTTACCATTTTTCCGGGAATCATCCAGTTGGCGAGGTTTCCTTCGGCGTCCACCTCCATTGCGCCCAGCACAGAGAGATCGACGTGGCCGCCGCGAATCATGGCGAACGACTCGGCCGAGGAGAAAAACGCGGTGCCCGGCAGCTCGCTGACCGTCTCTTTGCCGGCGTTGATTAAATCCGCGTCCTCCTCGCCTTCCAATGGATATGGGCCCACTCCGAGCATTCCGTTCTCGCTCTGCAACACGACTTCAATGCCAGCGGGAACGTAGTTGGCCACCAGAGTCGGCATGCCAATGCCGAGATTGACATAGAAACCGTCGCGCAGTTCGCGCGCGATGCGGCGCACGATAGATTCACGTCTGTCGATATTTCCTTCCGACTTCGTACTCATGCTCTCCTTTTCAGGCCTTGGCCTTGCGCACGCAGCGGCGCTCAATCCGTTTTTCCTCGCCCACCGCCTGAAAGATGCGCTGCACATAAATGCCAGGGGTGTGAATCTGCTCGGGCGCAAGTTCGCCGGGCTGCACCAGTTGCTCGACTTCGGCGATGGTGATTTTTCCCGCCGTGGCGATCATCGGATTGAAATTCTGCGCCGTCTTGCGATAAATGAGGTTTCCCCAGGTGTCGCCCTTCCAGGCTTTTACCAGAGAGAAATCCGCCTTCAGCCAACGCTCCATCACATAGGTTCGGCCTTCGAATTCACGCGTCTCCTTGCCTTCGGCCACCATGGTTCCGACGCCGGTGGGGGTGAAGAATGCGGGAATCCCGGCGCCTCCGGCGCGGATGCGCTCGGCAAGGGTCCCTTGCGGAATCAGTTCCAACTCCAGCTTTCCGCTCAGCACCATTTCTTCGAAGAGACGATTTTCTCCGACGTAGCTGCCCTTGTGACTGCGAATCTGTCCCTGGCGCAGCAGCAGTCCCAGTCCAAAATCGTCCACGCCCATGTTGTTGCTGATGGTGTTGAGGTTGCGCACGCCTTTTCTTTTCAGCGCCGCAATCAGGTTTTCCGGAATGCCGCACAGCCCGAAGCCGCCGACCATCAGCGTGGCACCGTCGGGAATATCGAAGATCGCCGCTTCGGCGTCGGCAAAGACTTTGTTCATATTGTTCCGCCCGTTCGCTGGGATGCAGACCTGCCCGCAAGTTCTGCCGCGCAATTGTACAGATGCAGAGTTGTTTCGGGAAATACATATTGGATAAAAGAAAGGCGCGGGATGGAATGGCCGAAGTCAGTTCTCTTCAGCCCTTCAAAAACTTTGCAAACTCGCGCGCCTGCTCGAACTTGGTGCGGAACTCGGGGGTTCCCAGGCTCTCACGGAGAGCTTTTAGCTCGGCCTCCATGCGCTGCAGTGCCCCGGCAATGTTGACGCAGTTGCTGGTAGCGATCTGCTCCCACATCGAGGGTTCACTCCTGGCTAGGCGCAGCATGTCGCGCAGGCCGCCGGCATGAATCTGCAACGCTGGGTTGCCAGCACCCAAGGCCTGTTCGAGAGTCAAGGCCAGCACGGTCGAGAGCATCTGTGGCAGATGGCTGGTGTAGGCCAAGGTGCGGTCATGCTCCTCGGGAGTGGTGAAGAGGACGCGCGCGCCAATCGCCAGCAACGCGGCGTGCAATGTGCGGTGCGAGGCAATCGGATCTTTTAGCGCGTGGCCCGCGGCCGACTCCTCGCCTGGGGCCGGTGTCAGCACCCACAGGCAATCGGCGTAGAGATCCACCACAGCGTGCTCCAGGCCGGAGACCTCGCGTCCAGCCAAGGGGTGTCCGGGCAGTACGTGCTGGTTGGCCGATGCGCCAAAGATCTCGCGGGCGGCAGCGGCGAAGGCGCTCTTGGTGCTGCCAACGTCGGTGACCAGCGCTCCGGGGCTCAGGTGCGGCGCGATTCGTTGGAGCAGCGCGATACTGGTTTCCACCGGGGTGCAGAGAAAGACAAAATCGCTTCCGGCCACTGACTCGACCGCGTCGGTGCAGCCCGAATCGATGGCAGACATCTCCATCGCGCGGCGGAGCAGTTCGGCGCGGCCGCAGCCCACGATGTGCTCGGCGACTCCGGCACGACGCAGCGCCAATCCAAGCGATCCTCCCAGCAACCCGAGGCCGATGACGGTGACGCGCTTCATAGATCCGCGAGCCTGGGAGACGCGATCCCGGGACTCGTCCTGTGACGCATGATCGAACGAGACGGGTGGAAGATTCACGAACGCTCCAAGATATCCGGCGATTGCAGCCGGCGCATGGCGGCCAGAATAGCGGTGTAAATCGAGGCCAGTTCCTCGATCGGCAACGGCCCATGGTTGCAGCGCGCCACATTCGCCATCACCTCAGCCTCGCGTTGGGGCTCATACACAACGCGCTGGTTTTGCTGCTTGTAGCGGCCAATTTCCAGTGCGCAATAGGCCCGCTCATTGAGCAACTCCACCAGCCTTTCGTCGATAGAGTCAATCTGAATGCGCAATTTGTTTAGGTCGATCGGGGTCATTTGGCTCCTGCGCTTGGTTCGCTTATTGTGCTTACTACTTTCCGTACTGCTGGCCGTACTGCTGGACCCAGGCATCCTGCTCGGCCTGCAAGCTCTTGTCAATCCATCCAATGTAGCTTCGCCCGCTTTCATCTTTGCCCACCCAGACACGGGTGGAAGGCTCGATGTGGGCACCGCCGGATGAGAGCGAAAGCTGTTGCTTCGCCTCCACGGCGGCGCGCGTGGCGGCCATGTCAGCCGCGTAGAGTTGCGCGGTCATCAGGCGATCATTGAAAAACGTCAGTACCAGTTCGCCCGCCTGCCCATCGACTCGCGCGTTCTTCTTTGAGATTACCAGCAGCCGGTAGGGCGGGCGGGTGTCGCTCGGCAGCGGCGTGCGGTCTTCGAGTACGTCAAAGCTGCCAGCCATCATATCAAGCTTGCGCTCCACCGATTGCAAACTCTGTCCGCTGAACAGCCCGGAGGCCAAGGCGCTGGGTTTGAATTTCTTTTCGCCCGAGCGCTGGCAAGAGGCGGCGAAAAACAGAAGCACAATCATGGCAGAGAAGAGCAGCCGCTTTTTGTCGGTCATAGAGTTTCGTTTCCCAAAAAGTATAAATTTACTGCGCCAGAGTTGCGAGCCGGTTCGCAGCGCCGTCGAAAGAAAACAGATATTGGGTGTAGCATGATTCGGTGCGCACGCGCACGTCAGGAGCCATTGCAATGCAAAGAACGGCAAGCGCCCACTGGGAGGGCGGACTGAAAGACGGACGAGGGACTGTGACCACGGCTAGCGGAGTCCTCTCGCAGACGCAATACTCATTCCTCACGCGCTTTGAGAACGGCGTGGGCACCAACCCGGAGGAACTGATCGCCGCAGCACACGCGGGATGCTTCTCCATGGCGCTCTCGGCGCAACTGGACAACGCTGGGCTGAAGGCCGAGGCCATCGACACCAACGCCGCGCTTACCTTTGAAAAAACCGACGCGGGCTTCACCATCACGAAGATTCATCTGGAACTGCGCGCCAAGGTTCCCAACGCCGACGAGGCCAAGTTCCAGAAAGCTGCGGCCGACGCCAAGGCCGGTTGCCCGGTCTCGCGGGTGCTCAACGCGGAGATCACTCTGGACGCGAAGCTGGTCTAAGCCATAGCTTTTACAGAACAGGGTCCGGTTCGGGCCGGATCCTGTTGAAAAAGCAGTGACTCACGCTCGCAATGCAGTCGCACTGCAGCCGTCGTTCGTGTTTTCTTCGTTGCTTATCCGCAGCCAGCGAAAAAATTGAGCAAACATCTAGCGCCTACGCCTCATCCAAAAGCTGAGCAGGACTTGTATGCCCGCAGTCTGCGGGCTGGGCTGCGGAACCGGATGGTGCGTTTTGAAGATCACACTCTTCGGCCTGACTCTGTCATCTTCCTGGGGCAATGGTCACGCCACGCCGTATCGTGCAATTCTGCGTGCGCTGCATCAGCTTGGACACCGCGTCACTTTTTACGAGCGGGACGTGCCGTATTACGCCAAGCATCGTGATTTTCGCGAGTGCGACTACTGCGAGCTGAAACTCTACTCCTCCTGGGATGCCATTCGAGGCCGGGCGCTGGCCGAGGCTGCCGACTCCGACGTGGTGGTGACGGCCAGCTACGTCCCGGAGGGTGCGCGCATTGCCGACGCTCTGCTCTCGCTAGACGGGCCTCTGCGTGTCTTCTACGATCTGGATACGCCGATCACCTTGAACCGGCTGGCGGAGGGCGATCTAGACTATCTCCGCGCCAGCCAATTGCCGGCCTTCGATCTTGTGTTCTCCTGGACGGGCGGCAACGCTCTGGTTGCACTGGAGCGAGATTTTGGCGTCAGGATGGCGCGCCCACTTTTCGGCTGCGTGGACCCGGATGTTTACCGCCCGGTGCAGCCTCACCCTGGCCTGCACTGCGAGCTCAGCTACATGGGCACCTACGCTCCGGACCGCCAAACCAAGCTGGAATCCATGTTCCTGGAAGCGGCTCGGCGGCGTCCGTCATCGCTATTCCGGCTGGCCGGTTCGCTCTATCCACCGGAGTGGGATTGGCCGGCGAATGTGCGGCGATATGAGCACGTTGGGCCGAGCGATCATCCAGCGCTTTACTGCTCTTCCCGCCTCACGCTGAATCTGACGCGAGCCGAAATGGCGGCCTCCGGGTATTGTCCCTCGGGCAGATTCTTTGAAGCTGCGGCCTGTGGCGCACCGATCATTACCGACTGGTTTCGCGGGCTCGATTCATTCTTTGAGCCCGGCCAGGAGGTGCTGGTCGCCGGCGACACCGGGCACATCCTGCACCTGCTCGACCGTCCTGACGCGGAGTTGCGCCGGATGGCGCGCCGCGCCCGTCAGCGCACTCTCGACGAGCACACTGGGCGCCAGCGCGCGCTCACCATGCTGTCGGCTTTTGACGCCGCCCGCTCGTCCAACACTCGCAACGCCCAGATGGAGGCTGCATGATCGGTATCATTCCCGCTGCCGGAGCCGGACTACGCATTCAGCCACTTGGATGCAGCAAAGAACTTCTACCGGTCGGCTCCCGCGATGTTGACGGAGTGGAGCGGCCCAAGGCCGTTTCAGAGTTTCTGGTGGAGCGCATGATTGCAGCCGGGGCGCGCCAGATCTGCATGGTGATCTCCGCCGAAAAAAGCGACATCGTGCGCTACTATGCCGAGCGCGACTACGGGATAGAAATCTTTTACGCGGTGCAACGGCGGCCGCGCGGTTTGTGTGACGCAATCTTCCGCGCCGAGCCCTTCGTGCGCAGCGATGAAGCGGTGCTGATCGGTCTTCCGGACACTATCTGGTATCCGGAGAATGCTTTCCATGCCTCAGTCGAGCAAGGGCCGGGGGTGAACCTGGTGCTTTTTCCGGTCGCCAACCCGAGCGTCTTCGATGCCGTGATCTGTGACGAGAGCGGCCGCGTGGAGCGGGTCGAAGTGAAACAACCGAACCCTGGTTCGCACTGGATCTGGGGCGCGGTAACCGCCTCGGGCCACGCCTTCCACGACCTCCGCATGCTATGGGAGTCGCGCCGCCGCGAGGACGAATACCTGGGCCATCTGCTGAATGCCTACATCGCGGCCGGGAACCCGGTTCACGCCACGGCCAACGGTGAGCACTACATGGACGTGGGGACGATTGAGGGCTATCACGATGCGCAGGACTACCTGCGCGCGCGCCGCCGCCTTCAGGGAAATCCGGAACGGGCGAGCGCGGCATAATCAGCGCGGCATAGTTCGGCGACGGAGGCCGCGCGCGGGGCATCTAAAGCTTGACCCTATGGCGACTACACTGGAAACCAAGCGCTCTTCATTCGAAACTCGTCAACTTGGAAACTCAGATCTCAGCCTCACTCCGATCGGATTTGGAGCCTGGGCAATTGGCGGCGGCAACTGGGATTTCGGCTGGGGGCCGCAGGACGACCGCGAATCCGTGGAGGCAATTCAGCGCGCGTTAGAAGGCGGCGTGAATTGGATCGACACGGCCGCAATTTATGGGCTCGGACATTCCGAAGAGATCGTAGCCAAGGCTCTGGTTCACTCCTCGAAAAGGCCCCACGTATTTAGCAAGTGTTCGATGCGCTGGGACGAAAACCGCCGGATTTACAGAAGCCTGAAAAAGGACTCACTGCGCGAAGAGGTGGAGAATTCTCTGCGGCGGTTGAAGCTGGACGTGATCGATCTGTATCAGGTCCACTGGCCCGATCCGGAGGCCGAGATCGAAGAGGGATGGGAGACGCTGGCACGCTTCAAGGAAGAGGGAAAGGTGCGCTACATCGGCGTTTCCAACTTCAATGTGAAGCAGATGGAGCGGGCGCTGACAATTGCGCCGATCACTTCCCTGCAGCCGCCTTATTCTTTGCTGGACCGGCGAGTAGAGAACGAGATTCTACCCTTCTGCAAGGCGCATAACATTGGCGTGATTAACTACTCTCCGATGGCCAGCGGACTGCTCTCGGGGAAGATGACGGCAGAACGCATTGCCGCCATGCCGGAGGACGACTGGCGCCGCCGGGCGCCGCAGTTCATGGAGCCGAAGCTGTCGCGCAACTTGAAGCTGGTGGAGTTGCTGCGCGAAATCGGCGATGTGCACCGGGTGCAGCCAGGGGTGGTGGCGATCGCCTGGACGCTCCGCAATCCAGCGGCAACGGCGGCCATTGTAGGCGCGCGCAGAGCCGGGCAGGTGGACGGGATTCTGCCCGCGGCAACGTTCCGGCTGAACGACCAGGAAGCTGCCAGAATCGATGCGTTTATGAAGGCGAATCCGTAAAGTCTCGTCGCGAGTCTACGTTAAACGACGGCGGCCTTTGCTTCTCCCAGCTTTGCCAGCGACTCGTTGAATGGAGCGGTTGCGACTCCGCGCTCGGTGATGATAGCGCGGATGTAGCGCGCGGGGGTGACGTCGAAAGCGGGATTCTCTACCTCGACTCCGGTGGGGGCGATCTGTTGGCCACCGAGGTGGGTGACCTCGCTGGCGGCGCGCTGCTCGATGGGGATTCCGGAGCCATCCGGGGTTTCCAGATCGACGGTGGAGAAGGGCGCGGCAATGTACATTGGAATGCCGTGTTCCTTGGCCAGGATTGCGACCGAGTAGGTGCCGATCTTATTGGCGGTGTCGCCGTTGGCGGCGATGCGGTCGGCACCAACAATGACAGCCTGAATTTTGCCTTGCGCCATGATCGCGCCCGCCATGTTGTCGGAGATGAGGGTGACGGGAATGTTGTCCTTCATCAGCTCCCAGGCGGTGAGGCGTGAGCCTTGGAGAAAAGGACGGGTTTCGTCGGCGAAGACACGAATCTTTTTGCCGGCCTCGACGGCGGCGCGAATGACTCCGAGGGCGGTTCCGTAGCCAGCTGTGGCCAGGGCTCCGGCGTTGCAGTGGGTGAGGACTCCGCCGGCTTGAGGCAGAAGCGGGGCGCCGTTTGCTCCCATAGCGCGATTGGTGGCAATGTCTTCGGCATAGATGGCGAGCGCCTCGTCGATGAGGGCCCGCTTGATGATGGGGATGGATTGGCCGCTGATCTTCTCAAAGCAGCGCTCCATGCGGCGGATGGCCCAGAAGAGATTGACGGCCGTGGGACGAGTTTCGCCCAGGACCCGGCAGACCTGACTCAGGCCGACGCGGAATTCCGCGATGCTGGTCGCATCCAAGTCGCGCGCTCCCAGGGCGATGCCCATGGCAGCGGCGACGCCGATGGCGGGAGCACCACGGACGATCATGGCACGAATGGCATCGGCCACGGCTTCGTAGGTGGCGCAGTTGACCCAGATCTCCTGGGTCGGCAGCTTGGTTTGGTCAATAAATAAAACGCCAGAATCGGTCCACTTCAGGGTTTCGAGCACAGAGAATTCATCCAGTCGGTTGAGCTGAAGTTATTGTAAATGAAGGGCTGGCCGGATGGCAGGAGAAATTACACCAAGAAAGATACTTGACCGAATAGAAAGAATGGGGCGAAAGTGCTAGAAACAGAGTGGACGCTCCGAAGGGGCGTTCGCGGGAGGACTAAACTTTGAAGAAATCTTTGATCGCCGTACTGACCGGGGTATTGCTGCTGAGCGTGGCGATGCCGGCGTTCGCAAAAAAGCACCACAGACACCATCACCACCATCATCAGTCGCAAGTGACCCAGTCCGCACGATAGCAGTTTGCCGGACATGCAAATCCCTCCGCTGTGGCGGAGGGATTTGCATGTCCGCGCGAACTAGAGCTCTTTCGGCTCGGGCGGAAGCTTGTGCTGAGCGCGAAGGGTACGCGCCATTTCGATAATCTGAATGCTGTATCCATCGGGGTCGAAGAGCAGAGCCCAGCGGCCAAATGGCTCCGGGCGCGGAGCAATGGCGAGCTTTGCGAGGCGGCGGCGGATTTCGACGACGGTGTGATCCAGGTCATCGACGTAAATGCCAATGCTCATGCCGGTGGTGGGACTTACCTTAACCTCGTCGCCCTCCGGATGAAGACCGATGAGAATGTTGCCGGCGTCGAACTGGCTCCAGTTGTCTTGATGGATGAGAAGTTTGAGGCCGAGCACATCGCGATAAAAGGCGACGCTACGCTCCATGTCGCGTACGACGATCATGACGAGACCGAGTTTGCCTAACATCATTGCTTAGGACTCCCAACGGGCCAGGGTGGCCGATGATCATCGTAATCTGGTGCGAGCACGAAGGCAATGGCATGGAAGCGCCATTTACACGAGATGGCGAAGGTGTTCGGCGCGTACATCCGCGGCAGTGAAGATGGAAACGAAAGGCGCTCCGCGCTTGTCGGCTTTCGACGCGGCGATTTCCACGGCGGCACGGCCCGCCGACTCCTCGCGCTCGACCAGACACATCACGCCCGCAATCTCGAAACCAAATTGACCGGCGGCCTCGATGGCCTGCACGGTGGAGGCGCCGGTGGTGCAGACATCGTCGACGATGACGACGCGTGCGCCTTTTTCGCGGAAGCCCTCGACGCGCTGGGCGGTGCCGTGAGTCTTTTCGGCCTTGCGCACCAGGAAGCCGTGAATCAGCGCGGCATCTGCGGAGCCCGAGTGGACTTGCTGCGCGCTGAGCATGGCTACGGAGACGACGATGGGATCGGCTCCCATGGTCAGTCCGCCGATGGCCTGCGGACGCCAGTTGCGGCGCTGGATTTCATCCAGAAAGACGCGACCGGTGAGGCGCGCACCCTCGGCGTGCAGCGTGGTGGTGCGGCAGTCGATGTAGTAATCGCTGGTGCCGCCGCTGGAGAGCTTGAACTGGCCAAGCCGAAAAGACTGCTGCGAGAGGAGAGTGAGAAGTTGCTGGCGCGCGTCGGACATGAACTTCACCATAGCAAGAGGCGCAGAGCCGGAGCAAGCGGAGGGACGCGGACGCTGGCGCTGGGTCAGTGCGCGGAGAAATGGGTAAAGCCGCGGGTTTGAACGAAGAGTGCGGCAAAGAGCGCGCCGTTGTAGCCAACGTGGACCAGCGTGGAGGAGGCCAGGGAGCGAAAACGCCAGCGGACGAGGGTCAACACGGCGCCGACAGCGACGATGCAAGCAATCTGTACCCAGGCTCCCGCGAGTTGCTGGGCGTGCACTGCGCCGAAGAGGACGGAGGTTGCAAGCAGCGAAAGCAGCGCCCCGCCACGGCGGGCGAGAGCCGGGAAAAGGAGTCCGCGAAACAGAACCTCCTCGGCAAAGGGTGCGATGAAGACGCCGAAGACGCTCATCAGCCATGCGTCGGCGGGCGTGCGCAACATGGCGTCAATAGGTAGCTCGGGCGGACTGGGCAGAAAGTGTGCGAGTAGCTGAACCGCCAGGGCAAGCAACGCGCCTGCCGTTATGAAGATGGGCCAACGCGGAGGCCAGTGCCAGGAAAGGGCGCGGAAAAACCCGATGCGGTAGTGGTGGCGGAACAGACGCCAGAGAACGCAGAAGACGAGCAGGTAGGCGGCCAGTTGCGCGGGTACGAGCACCCGCGGATCGTCGGCCAGTTCGGCGGTGTGAAGGCGGCTGAGCGAAGGGACGTGCTGTGCAATGGCGATGGCGACCGCGCCACAAAGCAGGATCGCCAATATCATGGCCGCGAAAGCAAGAAAGACTTCCGGCAGACCGAAGACCGGCTCGGGCTCAGGAGCGAGCGCCCAGGGGCGCGGCACGGGCTGGGCTGGGAGTTGCTCGCCAGAGTTGGACACGAGGCGATTGTAGCAAAGCGAGCGTGAGCAATTACCGGCGGCGGCGAACCATCGTTCCTTAAACCTTTAACTCGACCTCGGTGGCTCCTCCACCTCCCTGATTCTGCGGAGGCTCGGTCACTCCGATCACCTGGGGGTGGGACTTAAGGTAGTGGCGGAGAGCTTTGCGGAGGATTCCCATGCCGGAACCATGGACGATGCGGATGTGGGAGAGCCCGGCGAGGAAGGCGCGATCGACGAATTTCTCGACCTCAGCGGTGGCTTCGTCGACGTTGCGGCCGATGACGTTGAGTTCGGCTGGAGCAGAGGCATCTTCGTCGCGCAGGCGGACGTTGATGCCTTTGCTGCGGGCGGCTTGTACGGGATTGTTGGCGGCCTGGGCGATGACGGCGGCAATGTCGTCGAGGGGGACGCGCATCTTCATGGGGCCGATTTGGACTTCGAGAGCCTCACCTTCGAGTTTGCGGACAACTTTGCCGGTACGTCCCATGGACTTGAGCTGCACGGTGTCTCCGACACTGACGCGGGCGACGACGTGGGGACGGGCGTTTTCGTCGCCGTGGTCGGCTCCGGTGGTGTGGGCGACGACGGTTTGATTGAACTGCTCGCGGAACTCGCGGCGGGCTTTACTGATGCGGCGTTCGGCTTCCTTGCTGAGCTTCTGAGCAGCAGCGCGATCCTGCACGGCGGCAACGGCCTCGCGGGCGTGGTACTCGAAGTCGCGCATGAGGGAGTCGAGCTTCTTCTCTAAATCGCGAATCTTGTCGCGCTGCTCTTTGAGACCCTCGGCCTCGAGGCGGCTGCGCTCGCGGGCGACTTCCTGCTCACGCTGGCGGAGGTGAAGACGCTCGGTTTCGATCTGGCGGAGATCGGAGTGGAGGCGATCGAGGAAACCGGCAATGTCTTGAGTTTGAGTGCTGAGACGGCGGCGCGCATCGGCGATGATCTCCGGATTGAGGCCGATCTGCTGCGCGATATTGATTCCGGCAGAAGCTCCGGGGACGCCGACGCGCAGCTCGTAGGTGGGCGCCAGAGTTTTCTCGTTGAAGCCGACGGCGGCGTTGAGGACTCCGGGCGAATTGGCGGCGTAGATCTTGAGCGCGGTGTGGTGCGTGGAGACGATGGTGAGTGCCGCGGCGCGGCGGAAGTGCTCGGCGATGGCGACGGCCAGCGCGGCTCCCTCCTCGGGATCGGTGGCCGAGCCGAGTTCGTCAAGCAGGACGAGCGAGTGGGCGGTGGCGGTGTGGGAGATGAAATCGATGTTGGTGACGTGAGCGGAAAAGGTGGAGAGATTCTGCTCGATGGATTGCGAGTCGCCAATGTCGGCGAGGACGGCGTCGCAGATGGGAAGATCGGCGCGCTCGGCGGGGACGGGGATTCCAGCCTGGGCCATGAGGACGAGCAGGCCGACGGTTTTGAGGCCGACGGTTTTGCCGCCAGTGTTTGGGCCGCTGATGATGAGCTGACGGTGGGCGGAGTCCATTTCAAGAGTGAGTGGGACGACGGACTTGCCGCGCGAGCGCAGGTTGCGCTCCATGACGGGGTGGCGGGCGTCGATGAGGAGCAGCGAATTCGCGCTGTCGCCGGCGAGGAGCTTGACGCGGGTGCAATGGTACTGCTCGGCGAAGCGGGCCTTGGCGAATTGCAGCTCAAGCTCGCGGAGGACATCGACGGCGACGAGGATGGCGTCGGATTGCTGGCCGAGGCGTGAGGTCATCTCGACGAGGATGCGATGGATCTCGCGCTGCTCGTCTTCGAGGAGGCGGACAAGCTCGTTGTTCTGCTCGATGGTTTCCAGTGGTTCGACGAAGACGGTCTGACCGCTGGAACTGGCTCCGTGGACGACGCCCTGGACGCGGCGCTTTTGCTCGGTTTTAACGGGGATGACGAAGCGGTCGCCACGGATGGTGACCAGTTCTTCCTGCAAGGCGTCGCCTTCCGAGAGTCGGCGGAGATAGCCGCGCAGCGAGTTCTGAATCGAGCGGCGCTGCTTTTCGATTTCGCGGCGGATGGCGGCGAGAGCGGGCGAGGCGTTGTCGCCGAGGCTGCCGTCGGGCGCAAGCTTGTTGGCGAAGTAGCGCAGGAGCGGAGTGAAATCTTCGATGGAAGAGCTGAGCTGCTCGATGGCGGGCCAGGGCTCCTTCATCGCCTGCGGCGGATGGGCGGCGGCTTCGTGCCACTCGGCGGCACGGTCGACGAGGAGGATGACATCGCGGAGTTCAGTGGTTTCCAGTGTGGCTCCGGCGATGCGGGCGCGGAGAACGAGCTGGCGGGGATCGGTGAGGCCGCCGAAATCGAAGCGGCCACCGGCTCGCAAGAAGGCACGCACCTCAGCAGTGAGTTGTTGCTGGCGCTCGATCCATTCGGCATCGGTGGTGGGTGTGAGCCTGTCCACCGCTTGCTGGCCGAGTTCGCTCTGGCAACAGCCGCGCACGATCTCGCGGAGGCGGTCGAACTCAAGCGCGATGGCGCTGGTGTGAAGAAGCGGAGTGGGCATGAGGGTCATTCTCATTATCGCAGAGAGGGCGAACTAGGCGAGGTGGATGTCATCGGAGGCGATGCGGCGCTCGTTCTCGGGGGCGCGGGCGGGGGTGTCGTTGGGCTCGGCAGGCGCGAGTTCGGGTGGCGCAGGCTTGGGAGATTCGGCTTCTCCGGAAGGCTCGGGGATGAGGTCGTGGATGGATTGCAGGCAGAGGATTTGGGAGCCGAAGAGTTCGCCGAAGGTGCGGGAAGCGATGGTCATGACTTCTTCCAGCGATGGGCGCAGGCCAGTTTCAAACTCGATGGAGGTGACAGGCTTGGCGAGGCCGCAAGGGACGATGAGTTGGAAGAGGTCAAGCGCGGTGGTGACGTTGAGAGCAAAACCGTGCGAGGTGACTCCGCGCGAGATGTGCACGCCGATAGCGGCGATTTTACGCTCGGGCCAAGTGGCAGAGGCAGGATTGGCGCTGCTGCCAGCGGTACTGCTTCCCACCTTAGCCGCGCAAAAGCGGCGCGTCGAAGGTGGGGCACCCGACAGTTCTTCCTCTGCGCCGCTGCTCGGAGCGTAGTCGCGTCCCATCTGACGGCCATTGAAACGGGGCGGGATGGCGGGGTGGGTCCAGAGACCGGTCATGCCAGGGATGCGCCGGGTTTCGATAGCGTATTGGGCGCAGATGGGCATGAGGATCTCTTCGAGGCGGCGGACGTAGTCGATGACTCCGAGCTTGGGAGTAAAGGAGCGCAGGTCGAAGATGGGATAGGCGACAAGCTGTCCGGGGGCGTGCAGGGTGACATCGCCGCCGCGATTGATCTCGTGAACCTCAACCCCTCGGGAGATGAGCAGTTCGCGCGAGGCGACGATGTTGGACGGGCGCGCGTTGCGGCCCAAGGTAATGACAGGCGGGTGCTCGACAAAGAGGAGCACGTTGGAGATACGATCCTGCTTGCGCAGCTCGACCAACGTTTCCTGCAGACGCAGAGCGGTTTCGTAATCGAGGCGGCCGAGATTGAGAACGGCGATCATGGCTCGGATTAGGATAACGCTTTCAACCCACCGTGCAGCTCCTAGAAGGTGAACTTTGCCGCCAGTTGCACTTGGCGCGGCGGCATGGCGTTGACGATTTGGCCGAAGCCGGCGTTGCCTATGCTGCTGATGTTTCCATTGACGGCGGCGGCTCCGAAGAACTGGGCGTGATTGAAGACGTTGAAGGCTTCAATGCGGAACTGAAGAGTTTTTTCTTTCGTGAGTACCAACTCCTTTTGCAATGACATATCGAAGTTGTTCTGGCCAGGGCCGTAGAAGAAACGGCGTGGGACATTGCCCAGCGTACCGAGCGCGGGGACACTGAAGAGCGATGCATTGAAGGCTGGGGAACGCGAGCCATCGGGAGAAAAGCCGCGCGGGTTGCGGTTGAGCTCCAAGTTGCCGGGTGTGTAGTGAGGCGTGTCTACGCCGTTGTTGTTGATTCCGTTTGGCATCGAGCCCAGCAGCGAACTGTCGGTGTTGTTGAAGAGCGTGACCGGCAGTCCGGTGGAGAAGCGAGTGATGCCGGAGACGGACCAACCGGTGGTGAAGCGATTCTGGACGCGGACCAGGCTCTCCAAAGGAAGCGCGTAACGATAGCTGGCGACAAAGTTGTGACGGAGATCGAAGGCAGAGATGGCCTTACTGAGCGCCGCACCCATGGGATAGACGGGTTCGGCGAGACTGGACGAATCATCGAGCGATTTTCCGTAGGTATAGGCGGCCATCAGCTCCAGCGATTTGGTGGTGTGGCGCACAGAGGCCTGGAGCGAGTTGTAGTTGGAAAACCCGATGGTCTTCTGATAGGTGATTCCGTCAAAGGCTGAGCTGAACGGCCCTCGGGCTTGCACGGTACTGCCGTTGGCCTGGGTGAAGACTCCACCCTCGTTGAAGGGGCCGCAGGTAGGCGTGCCGGGCACAACCTGACTTTGCTGGCTGACGCTGAGGCAAGCTGCGGCGTTGCCGGGATTGGCCGAGGTGAGTACCAGAAGATGATGCGCCTGCGAGCCAACGTAGCCGAGTTTGACAAAGGTGTTGCGCGCGACTTCGCGCTCGGTGGAGAGGTTGTAGCTCTCGGTATAAGGAGAGGTGTTGCGATAGTAGAAGGCCGGATCGCCGGTGATGGGAGAGTAGTTGGACCAGTTGACGCTAGAGTTGGGATGCGCTGCCGATGCGCCGAAGACCGGAATGGGCGAGGGGAAAGGCTGCGTGCCCGGACCATTGGCAGTAACGAAGGGCTCGTTGAACAGAGGATGTCCGCCAGTGCTGTCGTAATCGTATCCGTAGGGCGGATTGGCGCTCATGATGCCAGCCGATAGGCCCTCGAATGCGGAGTAGAAGAGGCCGAAGCCCGCATGAATACTGCTCTGGCCGGAGTGGCCGAAGAGTGCGCGGAGGAGACCGCCATCGAAATTCGGCGAGTAGGTGAGGCCGAGGCGCGGGGAAAAGTTGTCCCACTTGGTGGGCGCAAGGGTCTTGGGAATTCCGGGATCGCCGGGGAAGACAATGCCGGTGGGCGCGCCAGGATAGACAACCGACTGCTGACCGAGGACGAAGGTCTGAAGCTGATTGTATTTTTCGCGCCAAGGCGGAAGAACATCCCAGCGCAAGCCGTAGTTGAGCACAAGGCTGGGACGAACGCGCCAGCTATCTTGAGCGAAGAGACCGATGTATTTGTTGCGAATGTAGAAGGCGCTGGCGTCACCCTGCTCGTAGGTGCTGGCGACACCGAGGAGGAAGTCGGCAAAGTCAGAGCCGGTTTCGGCTCCCTGAAAAACGAACGATCCGTTGTTGATGGAGTTGGAGCGGATGTTGACCTGATCGAGGTGAAAGCTGCCGCCAAGCTTAAGCGTGTGGTGGCCAAGCACGCGAGAGAGATTGTCGTTCCACTGGAAGGTGTTGTTGACCTGCCGCTCTCCGGTGACATCGACGCCGATGGTGTAGTTGTTGAAGGCGACATTCTCGATGCCTTCAATGCTTGGGTCCAGGGGAACGATGCCGAGCGTGCCCGCGCCTGAGACGAAGCCCTGCGAGGCAAGAGACGGTCCGACGCCTCCGACTGGCTTGCCGATGATGTTATAGAAACGCATGTAGCTGAAGTGCGCCTCGTTTACGGTGTTGGGGCCAAGAGCTTTGGTCAGGCCGAGGCTGTAGAGTTGCGAGCGGCCGTTGGAGGTGGCATTGAAGCCCGGCAGGTTGGCTCCGCCCTGCGCGGTTGGGTAAGGATTGTTCAAGTTGTACTGATCGATAAAGTAGTAGGCGGAGAGATTTCCCCAGCGAGTGTTCTGGTCAATGCGGGCTCCGGCTTTGTTGTCGCCAACAATTTCGTTCTGTGCAGCAGTGGAAAAGCCGCTGGGGGTGTTGGGGGCCGGGATGTATTGCAGCAAGTGCATGGCTGGCGCCGACCAGATGGATTGCGGGATGATGCTGTTGGGAAAGACCTGGGAGTAGGGTTCGCCAGCGGTGATGGTGCGGCCAAGCTTTTGCGATAGCTGGGTCGCCAGGTAAGCGCCACTGACAGAGCCGGTGAACTGGCTGGCCAGGTCGGAGAGATTGCCGGTGCGATCGGCGAGGCTGGGGACAGGGATGTTTCCGGTCTCCTGGCCTTGAGTCATGCTGGTGCCCTGGAAATCGAGGAAGAAGAATGTTTTGTCTTTGCGGATGGGGCCGCCGAAGGTTCCGCCGTACTGATTACGGTCATAGGCGGCGCGGGTGGGAGCGAAGTAGTTGCGTGAGTCGAGGGCGGTGTTGCGGAGGAATTCGAAGGCGCTGCCGTGGAGCTGATTGCCTCCGGACTTGGTGTTGACCAGGACTTGGCCGCCGCTGAAGTTTCCGTACTCGGCGTCGAAGTTACTGGTGAGAACTTTGAAGTCCTGGATGGAATCGAGATTGGGGATGACGGCGGTGCCGTTATTGAAATCCTCTTCGACGTCGGAGCCGTTGACGGTGAAACCGTTGCTGGTTTCACGCTGTCCACTGACGGAGAGATTGCCGGGGTTGAGATCGCCCGAAGGGGGAGTAGCGCTGCAGCCCGACATGACAACCGCGTTGGGCTGCGCCGAGCTTTGCGGAATCACGCCGGGCTGGATGGCCAGCAGATCAGTGAAGCTGCGGCCATTCAAGGGGACTGAAGTCATCTTGAGAGCGGAGATGGTTTCGCCTAGCTGCGAGCTGGTGGTCTCAACGCCGGGCAGGTCCACGACGACGTCGAGCGACTCGCTTTGAATTGCGAGCGGCAACTGAACATCGAGGGCGATGTCGGCACCGTCGGCGAGGTCGACGGCGCTGCGGACGACGGTCTGGAAGCCGGATTCGCTGAACTCCAGATCGTAGCGCCCGGCGGGAAGCAGGATCGAGTAGGCTCCCTCAGGTCCGGTGGCGGTCTCGGTGCGCGCGGTGGTGGTGAGGTTATGCGCACGCAGCTTGGCTCCGGGGACCAGGGCTCCGGCGGGATCCGTGACGGTGCCGCGGAGCCGGGCGGTTGCTGCGGGCTGGGCCAGCAGGAGCGTTGTGGCGGCCAGGAGGATGAGCGCGAGGCCGAGGGATCGGCGAAGGTTAGAGTGAAAAGCAGAACGAAGACTGGAGGTTGACACGAGCGCTTGCCGCCTTATGAAAGTGAAAATGATTTTCAATTTCCCAAGTGTACATCTCTCTTCCCTGCTGTGCTTGTGACCTAGGTCACGGCAGGACGTGACGGTGCGCTGTTGCACCTATAATGGTGCAAAATGTGGGCAAGGATTGGCGAAATGGTGAATCGTTGGGAGGGGTGGGGGTTACTGGTTTGGCTATGGTTGCGCGATTGGCTAAGGATTGGCGAGGTGGGTAACGTTCCGAATGGACTGGGTGACTTAGTAGCCTATAGTTTTCCTGCCAATGCTGTCCTCCACATTTGTCGAAGGAAAGCGGATGTGGGCCACCGGCCAGTTGGAGTTTTGTGTATGTACATTTGTACATATATCTTATGATATTATGTCCGGGTTGGAATCATGCCCTTTGAATGGAACGATGAGAAGAACCGCGAAAACATTGCAAGGCACGGCATTGATTTCAGCACCGCCGAGCTGGTTTTTGCCGACCCGTTCGCGTTAACACAGCGAGACGTATTGCACGACGATGACGAAGAGCGGTACATCACGCTTGGAGCGATCGGAGTTGGTGCGATTGTCTTTGTCGTCCATACGAGTTTTGAGCGCGACGGCGAGTACGTTATCAGATTGATTTCGGCGCGAAGCGCAACCGGTCGAGAGAAACAAGCCTATGAAGAAGCTCACAAAAGAACAGAAACTTCAAATCGCAAAGATCGAGGCAAAAAAAGACGCGGACATTGACCTCTCGGAGATGCCTGAGGTGATCGACTGGTCGGGAGCCGAGATCGGAAAATATCAGCGGCCACCGAAGAAGCCGGTGACCATGCGGCTCGATGCCGATGTGCTGGAATGGCTGAAGAGTTATGGCGAAGGCTACCAGACAAAGGCGAATATGCTTCTGCGTCACGCGATGATGCAGACGGCGCGAGTGGCGGGGAAAACGACAAGCGCGGTAAAGAAGGCGCGTAGAGCGTAGGAGCCTGGCATTCAACTGCCCCACTCAAGCCAAGGGAGGGCTTGAATGGGCCACCCGCCGGGGATGACCGAAGCGAAGCGGCACGAGAGATTTGAGGCCTGCTGGGGTCCTTCACCTTGTTCAGGATGACCTCTTGAGGGCTAGGGCAAGAAGAGGAACAACTACAAGAGCAAACACGAGTTCAACAACCCCACTCAAGCCAACAGAAGGCTTGAATGGGCCACCCGCGAAAGGCCGCTTGCGGGCGGCCTTTCGGTTTACTGCGAATTTTGCTGGTCTCCTACTCGCGCTTTTGCTCGCTTTCCTAGCAGTGTTTGTTTAGGAGTTTGGCGGCTTCTTTGGCGAAGTAGGTGAGGATGATGGAGGCTCCGGCGCGCTGGATGCTGAGGAGGGATTCGAGCATGACGCGGTCATGGTCGATCCATCCGTTCTGGGCGGCGGCCTTGATCATGGCGTACTCGCCGCTGACCTGGTAGGCACCAAGAGGGACATCGAAGCGCATGCGGGCTTCGGCGATGACATCGAGGTAGGCGATGGCGGGCTTGACCATGATCATGTCGGCGCCCTCTTGAAGGTCGAGCTCGATTTCGCGGATGGCTTCGCGGGCGTTGGCCGGGTCCATCTGGTAGCTGCGGCGGTCGCCGAAGGATGGCGCCGAGTCGGCGGCCTCGCGGAATGGGCCGTAGAAGCCGCTGGCGAATTTGGCGGCGTAACTCATGATGGGAGTGTTCTCGAAGCCATTGTGATCGAGGGCGGTGCGGAGAGCTTCGATGCGGCCATCCATCATGTCGGAGGGGGCGATGATGTCGATTCCGGCGCGGGCCTGGGAGACGGCGGTCTTGGCGAGGATTTCAAGCGAGGCGTCGTTGACGATCTCGTACTCGGTCTCCGGGGTGGGGCCGTTTACCTTTTTGACGATGCCGCAGTGACCGTGCGACATGTACTCGCACAGGCAAACGTCGCCCATGATGAGCAGGTCGGGGACGGCAGCCTTGATGGCTCGGGCCGCCTTCTGCACGATTCCGTCTTCGGCCCAGGCTCCGCTGGCAGCTTCGTCCTTGGCCTCAGGCAGGCCGAAGAGAATGATGGCAGGGATGCCGAGGGAGTGGACCTCGCGGGATTCCTTGACCGCCTCATCGACGGAGAGATTGAAGACGCCGGGCATGGAGCCGACGGGCTTGCGGACACCCTGGCCAGGACAGATGAAAAGAGGATAGACGAACCCGGCGGGAGTAAGCCGGGTCTCGCGCACGAACGAGCGCAGGGCCTCGGTGCGGCGCAGACGGCGCTGACGATTGATGGGGAATGCCATGATGAAAAAAGTATAGTCCCGCCGAGGGTTGGGCGGGAAGTGATGGGGGTCACAGAGGAGGAATTGGCGGAGGGCGAGAGTTGGTTCATGGGATAATTCCGGGCATGGAAAATGACGACGATCGCTGCGAGGGCTTGGTATGAGCCATGAACGCCGATTTGACCCGAAGAGCGTGCACAAGTTGGAGGCGCCAGAGCGGGGAATGCAGTTTCCGGTGGATGCGATTTTAGACGCGGCCGGAGTTTGCGCAAGGGGGTCAGGCGCAGGAGCGATAGGCGTGGGAGCGATGAACGTGGCCGACATCGGTGCGGGGAGCGGCTACTTTACGCTGCCCATGGCGCGACGGGTGGCTCCGGGAAAAGTGTATGCGGTCGATCCTTCAACCGAGTTGCTGGAGGTGATTCGGGGCAAGCTGGCGGTGGACGGTGCGCCGGAAAACGTGGAACTGGTGGTGGGCGAAGCATCAGATACCGGATTGGCGGAGGGGGCGTGCGATTTAATATTTCTCTCCGCGGTGTGGCATGAGATCGACAGCCCGGCGGATGCGCTGCGGGAGTTTGCGCGGATTGCGGCACCGAGGGCAAGGCTGGCAATCGTGGACTGGAGTCCGGGGGGAATCCATCCGCCGGGACCGCCGCTGGCGCATCGGGTGGCGCGGGCCGAGGTGGAGCGGGCGCTGAGGGACGGCGGTTGGAGCGTGGTGAAGAACGAGATGGTGACGGAGTGGACGTACTTGGTGGTGGGAGAGCGATAGTGGGCGAATTTTTCGTTCAGTTTGGTTCCGCGAGGGAATCCAAAGCTGGAGTTGGAGTCTCTATGAAAATGGGGTTGTCGGTGTGGCATATATAATTTTGGGTTGACGTGGCGAATCGAAGGACCAGTAATTTTGCGGAAGGAAGATCATGCCGATTGACGTAATCATGCCGCAGATGGGCGAATCCATCTTTGAAGGCACCATCACCAAGTGGCTGAAGCAACCGGGTGACAAGATCACGCGGGACGAGCCGCTATTTGAAATTTCAACCGATAAGGTGGACGCAGAGATTCCGGCACCGGCATCGGGAGTGCTGAAAGAGATTAAAGCGGAAGTGGGGAAGACGGTACAGATCAACGCGGTGGTCGCGGTGATTGACGAATCAGGGATAGCTGAATCTGGCACATCCAGCGGGACGACTGGAGACGGATCTTCGAAGGCTTCCGAGGCGAGCGCGCCGGCGGCGACGGGGAATCAGGCGGCGACTTCTGCCGCGCCCGCAGACGGGGGAGCGGCGACCGAGGTGATGATGCCGCAGATGGGCGAATCGATCTTCGAGGGCACGATCACCAAGTGGCTGAAGAAGGTGGGCGAGCAGGTTCAGCGCGACGAGCCATTGTTTGAGATCTCAACCGACAAGGTGGACGCGGAGATTCCGGCGCCGGTTTCCGGCGTGCTGACCGAGATCAGGGCCGAGACCGGCAAAACGGTGCAAGTCAACGGCGTGGTTGCGGTGATCGGCGGAACGGGGGCGGCGGCAAGCGTTGCGCCTGCGGCTCCGGAGGCGGGGAAGGCTGCGCCGGTGGCAGTCGATGCGCCCGCAGCAGAAACGGCTTCCGGCGTGGCTAGCGGCGAAGAAGTTCGGTCGTCTCCGCTGGTACGCAAACTGGCGGGCGAGCACAATGTGGATCTGCGCCAGGTGACAGGCAGCGGAGCCGGGGGCCGGGTCACGAAGGAGGACATCCTGACCTTTGTGGAGCGCGCGAAGACGGCACCGGCTGCGGTTGCACCGGCTGCCCCTGCAGCGCAGGCGCCTGTTGCTGCTGAGGCTCAGGCACTGCCAGCGGCGAGCAAACCTGCTGGGACCTTTGCTGGGACACCGGGCGTAGTGGAACCGATGTCGGTGATGCGCAAGAAAATTGCCGAGCACATGATCGCGTCGCGACGCACGAGCGCGCACGTACATACCGTTTTTGATGTTGACATGACGCGGGTGGTGAAGCTGCGGGAGAAGAACAAGAACCGCTTTCAGGAATCGACCGGACTGAAGCTGACCTACACGCCGTTCTTCATTCGCGCGGTGGCGCAGGGACTGCGTGCGTGGCCGGTGATGAACTCTTCGGTGGAGGGCGACAACATTCATTACAAGCGCGACATTAACGTCGGCATCGCCGTGGCGCTGGATTGGGGATTGCTGGTTCCGGTGATTAAGCACGCCGACGAGTTGAGCTTTGTGGGCTTGCAGCGGGCACTCAACGATCTTGGCGAGCGCGCACGGAGTAAGAGATTGAAGCCGGATGAGGTGTCGGGCGGGACGTTTACGATCACGAATCCGGGAATCTTCGGCGCGAGTTTCGGACTGCCTATCATCAGTCAGCCGCAGGTCGCGATTCTGGACATCGGTGCAATTGTGAAGAAGCCGGTGGTGCTGACGGACAAGGAAGGCAACGACACGATCGCCATCCGTTCGATGATGACCATGGCAATCGGCTTCGACCACCGCATCGTGGATGGCGCGGTGGCCGACCAGTTCATGCTGGTGGTGAAGTCGGTGCTAGAGGACTGGAGCGAGGCGATTTAGGAGCAGAATACGTTCGAGACGGCGGGCTTCGGCTCGCCGTTTTGCTTTATGCGAACGGATTGGCACAAACGCAAAAAAGGCGGCAGACCCGAAAAAAGGTCTGCCGCCAGCAATCAGGAGGAGTCGCCGCTTCTTTTACTTCGCTTTTGCCCACACTGACGCGTTCATGCAATCGACTACACCGTCGATTACTTTGCCGAGACCGGAACTGAACTTACCCTCATCGACGATCTGTTTGGTTGCCACCGCGTTTTCAACGCCCAGCGCCGCGCTCAGAAAGGACATCACCGCTTGTTTTTTCTCGCCACCGGTTTTGCTTCCCAGTAGAGCTTCGATGCCATGCACGATCGCGGGCACGAATGAGATACCTTGTAGCAGACTCGCCAGAAAAATCATTTCGTCATTCCTCTCACTTCATTCAGGACCGCCAGAAGTTTTGCGGCGTACTTGGGATCGGTGGCCCAGTGCTTTGCAATCTCGGCGATGAAAGCGGCTTCATCGCTACGCTTCTCTCGCGCGCGGGCATAAGGGGCGGCTCGCAGAAGAATTCCATCCCTGCACTGGAAGCAGTCCAGCATCGAGAGATACCTTGCAAACTCGGCCTCAACCTCGACGCTTGTACCCGCTTCGCATTCGTGCGTGCACATCTGGATGCGTTGATGTTTGCCGTGCGCTTTGATTCCGAAATAGTTGTTCGCCTCTTGCGAAAGCTTGGAGTGACCCCAGTTGCTCTCCAGCGCCGCCTGCGCCACGGTCACCATGGCGGGCATTCCGCTTCGCTTCGAGCTGCACAATGCCGCCGCGTATGCTTGCTGCACAAACTCATGTCTGGTCATTAGTGGTGTACCACCCTCAGGGAATCGATTGCGATGTGCATGATGGTCAACAGGACTCCCACCGCCACGCCAATCCCGGCGGTGCGTTGCAGCGCCGCCTCATGCTTGCGGATTCTGCATTCAAGTTCCTGGATTTTTCCCTCGTTGCCGTTGCCGACGATCCACCGCATATGCGCCTTCAGTCCGTCGTCCAGCTTCATCACAACTCTGTAATAGCTGCCAGAAGGAGTTGACCCCGTATTCGGAATCAGAGCAATGGATACGCCCCCGTTTACATCCGTCTTCGCCGTCATCTGCCCGGCCGCAACGGCCTCTCCCGCGCTGGTCGAAAACCCATTCCAGCGGATCGTTACGTCTCCTTGCGCTGCGCTTCCATCCGCCCGGTACAGCGTATCCTGCACCAGCGTTTTCACCGGGGCCGCTTTCGCCCCCGCCGCACCCACAAAAAGCATCGCCCACACGAAAATCAAAAGCCGCCCTGCTAGGCGGCTTGAACTACCCCTTGTTCTCGTATTCATACTCTTCTGTCGCCGTCCTTTCGGCTGATCCCAGCTCTGCCGTCCGTCCCCACATAGCTCTTCAAAAAATGCTCCACACTGCGCACGTAAACCTCGGCAAAGTCCACAACATACCGCTTCGTCTGAATCAAACGCTTAGCCTGCTCCAGCGAATATCCCATCGCACACAGCACTGCCAGCGCCATCATCGGCGCACGGTGTACTCCCGCCGCGCAATGCACAAATAGCTTCGCCTCCGGATCTTCCAGCGCCCGCAGTGCAAAGTTCACGCCACGTTCAAAAACCTCGCGCCCTTTCGGCTCAAAGTCGTCGTCCACCGGATTCCAAAGTACTTCCACCCCCGCGCTTTCGCCCAGTGGGGTGTCGTCAAATTCCATCTGCATGTCGATGACGTGCGTCACTCCCGCCCGCACCACCTCGGCCATTTTCTCTTCTATCCAGATTCCGCCGCCCACCGCGATCCGGTCCGTCACCCACGTCATGTCCATGCCAGCGTTCGCCTTCTTCTTTCAACCCGGCTCCGCGCCCGGTACGCTCGGTTACTGCTCTACCGCGGTCTCCCGCGTTTCCTGATGCAAACTCGCGCTCTCGCGCCCGTCGGCTTCGTCCAATCGTTCCAGTACCAGCTTCGCCCACGGCTCGCCGCTGTCCTGTGCTGCCCCTTCGCCGTCGAACATATGTTTGGCGCCGGTCATCTCCAGCAGCGTCTTGGCATGGCTACAGCTACCCTGCTTTGCCTTCTCCACCATCGCTTTCACAATGGCTGGAACCGACCCCTTCACATTCTGCTTCGCCACTTCAAACGGATCCAGCACCACTCCTGCCGTCCCGCCCGAGTCCTTCTTCCTCACCGTAACAGGAATCCGTATTTTATGATGCTTTGCAGTTTCGCGCTTTGACTTGTTCTTGGCGACGCCCTTGCCGGTTGTCTTTTTCGCCGCCTTCGCGGGTTTTGGCTTCTTGGTCGCCGCTTTAACCTCGCCTCGGTCGTCCTTGCCGGCGCGTGCATTTTTGCCCTCGCCTTCGGCTCTTTCTTCGATGCCACAGCCACCGCCCCTCTCATTACCTCTTATCTTCAGGATATCAATTTCACCCCCCTCATCCCCTCACCTGGCACACAAACTCTATTCCACTTGCTATCAGCTACTTACTCCACAATGTGAAACTTTCTGCTCTTGACAACAAAAATCCGCCCCCCTGCTTCGCCACAAATCCGCCCGTTACTCTATGTCTCAATCGAGATGTGCGCCACCCGTCCAACCACATACTCCGCAAATGTCTCACCCTTGCCTATCTGCACGTATCCCAGAGCATAGGTTTGATTCTCAGGACGAAGTGTGAGTTGGTTCCCCTGTAACTCAACATAACGAACCGTACACATCTTTCCACTCTTGACGACGTATAGATTCGGCTCACGCCTACGGTAGCTGTGCAGTGAGTTGTAGTGGCGATCGATCAGAAGCATTGCTCCCGGCACTATCCGCGGACGCATCGCCCCACCCGAGTCCTTATCTGCCTTCATCAATAAAAACCGCTGCCAGTTCTTGCGCTGGCTCGCCATCTCCGCGCGGATTCGCCGCAGAAAGCTCTTCTTGAAGCTGAGGTACTCAGCAATCTCGCCGAGGCCAAAATCGCTCTGCAGCAGCGCCCCGCTCCCAACTACCGGAATCGGCTCAAACAGCTCTTCGCCGCCATCCGCCGCCGTCATCATTCGCCGATCCTCCGGCATCAGGTCGCGAACGTCCAGCCGCAGAACCTCCATCACCCGGTCCATTGCCTCCACGCTCAAGCCTCGCCGTTGGTTTAGAAAATTGGAGATATGCGCCTGCTGAAACCCGGCCCGGCTCGCCAGCTCCGTCCCCGTCAACTCCCTGCCTTCAATACGATCACGAACAAGGCCACGTAAACGATTCTGCAAATCTGAAATCAACATCGCCCTGCCTCGTAATATAGCTATAAGCAATATATAAAATCTTTGGTAACAACTTTTAGCATTTTCGTGATTGACTTTCCGCTTCCGATACTCAATGATGCTGACAACTCAACCACAAAAGACAAGGACGAGTATGAACCACGACAGCAACGCCGCGGACGAGACCACGTTTGTCGAATTTCGCCGCAAGGTTCGCAATTCCGAACTGCTTTCAACGACAGTCTCCCAACTACTCCGGGAGATACATTTCACCGGCCGCCTCAGCGTCGTCATCCAGAACGGCACAATTCTCAAGTCAGGGTATGAAGAAGGCTACTTTACCCGAAAGGACGACCGCAGACTCACTTAATTCGGGTCAACCGACTTCAATCGGGTCAACTGACTTGATTCTGCACAAACTAAGCCACGCCGTCATCAAAACGGCACTAAAACTAACCGGCGACTCCAGGATGGGGATGCGCCGCTTCCAATTCATCGCAAACAGGTCATCGCAAACCAATCGAGCCCTGTCGCCGGCACTGGCGTGATCCTTGCCCGGAGTCCAACTCCCGCAATTTTCACCCGCTGCCGGCGGCAGGGCCTTTTTGCCTAGGGGGGCAAAAGCATGAAAGAACAATTCAAATCATCGCCAGGGCGCAACATGGAACTCAAGTACTGCGAACGCTGTGGCAACATCTGGCTGCGCCGGGCGGGCAGTGAGCGGACACGCTGCGCTCCGTGCGCCAACGCGGAAGCTTCGCTTCTGCTCGACGGTCCCGTCTCCTTCCTGAAACTTTGGACCCGGCTTCGGGCTGAGGTGCAGGCATGAACCAGGGCCCCGTTAGTCCCGATTTGCACCTCGTACCCGTTCGGCGCCGCACTCAGAATGACGAAGCCAACTTGAGCGCCTATCGCCCTTACACCCGCGCGCTGCTGCGGCGCTACTTCCGTATGTCGGTCGATATCGGACGATTGCCCAGCATCCTGGGAGGGCTCTGCTTCCGCGCCCGCGTCAGTTCCTACAAGTTGAACACCTTCGAGGACGCCGTCATCTTTGTCCATGACATCGAGCGCGCCTTCGAACGCATTCAACGCCACTATCTGGAGATCATCGCAGGCGTGATCCTGCTCGATTACAGCATTCCTGAAGCCGCGCTCCGCCTTGGCATCACGGTGCAGCGCGCCGAGCGCCGCTACGCCGCCGCCCTTGACTCCCTCTCCGCCGTCCTGCTCGAGGTCGGCTTGCTGCGCCGCATCTTCACAACCGGCGAAGCCAGCGGCCAGCCGGACTCCGCACAATCCGGAACCACGCTTCCTCCCAAGAAACCGCCGGTCTCGGTGCGGATCGAAGCTCAGGCGCTGGTTCATCGACAACCTTCCATCGCCGAAATACGATAATCGCCAGAAGGGAGCGGCCGCTCTGATCCGCTCCTCACGCGCTTCGAGTCTTCGGTTCGTTTCTTCATATCTGTTATGATCGGCACCGTGCCGCCTTTCTTCAGGCGGCACGGTGTTATTTTCAATTCAGCCTCGGAGAGTTCCCGTGAGCGATACCCCAGACAATCCCATTCCTGCACCCCCTCTGCGACGCGATGATGAGGTCGCACTGGAGATGATGAAATTCATCGCCACCACCACCGGCTTTGGCCGCACCGGAGCTCCCGGCGCAGGATTCCAGGGCGGAACGGTTTCTCGCCCTGAAGACTACGCCAAACATCTCATCGACCTCTTCGGACAGTGCCTTGACGCCATAAGAGCAAAGCGCTAAAAGATCTTCGCCCGCGTCCAGGAGAAGGATTCTGCGAAATGAGAGTTTCGGG
Source organism: uncultured Acidobacteriota bacterium (assembly GCA_963838135.1). Taxonomy (GTDB): domain Bacteria; phylum Acidobacteriota; class Terriglobia; order Terriglobales; family Acidobacteriaceae; genus TOLSYN. The sequence goes on from CAWIPV010000001.1 coordinate 1,797,298, forward strand.
AGAAAGTTGTTTTTGGGCAAAATATCTCCTCTCTGGAGCCGTGACCGTGCCGGCACACTCCAGTTGCGCAGTCCAGTAGATTGGCAGTTCACCAAAGCTGCGCGGCGTGAAGACGCTTGAAATAGGGACCGGCGCTCCTGCCGGAACGCGGTCTCGCCTGTCGGTGTTTGTCCATCCCCTGGGGTCGAAGGAGCAACCCAGCCGACGATCCGAGCAGGTTCTGGCCAACGATTGCCCGCCGGGTCAATAGATCAGGCAGCGTAGGTTGGAATGTTAGTATATGGTTCGGATTTCGCGCAACCATTACTGAAAGAGTAATAATGCTTCTTCCAACGATTGACCACTCCGTGAATCGTTCTTACAGATTTGAGAAAGCGTGTGCTCCGGTGGTTGCAAAAGAATCGCCCATGTTGGGAACACTCCTCACCGACTGATGAGTCTTTTTGATCGCACCATTTTTCCGCTGCTGCTGGTATCTTGCCTGCTTCTCGCCTCCTGCGAAGCCACAAAGGATACAGGATCCACCTTGCCTGCGCCCGAGGCCGAGGCGCCAACCCTGAATTCGCCGCCTGCCGTAGTGGCGCCCGCACCGCGCCCGGCGCCCGCCCCACCCCCACCGCAACCCGTGGTCGACACCGTCGAACAGTTGATCGCGCGCGCCGAAGCCGAATACGCCAGAGGTCAGTCCAACTACACCGCCGGACACCTGGAGGCGGCCAAGGACAACTTCGATGCAGCCTTCAATCTTTTGCTGCGTGGACCCGTTGGGGTGCAAAACGATGAGAGATTGCAGCGCGAATTCGACAGGATCGTAGAGGCAACCCACGAGTTGGAGTTGCAGGCGCTCAAGGCCGGCGATGGATTCACCGAACAACGCGCCCAGCCCGCCCCCATCGATGAGGCCAACAACATCACCTTTCCGGTCGATCCCTCGATCAAGGCAAAAGCGCAAGCCGAGTTGGCCAACACCCACAGCGACCTTCCGCTCATGCTGACCGATCCGGTGGCAAGCTACATCAATTACTTCTCCACCCGCGGACATGGCACCATTGAGCGCGCATTGATCCGGCGTGGACGCTACAGCGAAATGATCTCGCGAATCTTCCGCGAGGAGGGCGTACCGCAGGACCTGATGTTCCTCGCCCAGGCCGAATCCGGCTTCGAACCGCTGGCATTGTCCCGCATGGGCGCGCGTGGAATGTGGCAATTCATGCCGTGGGACGGCGTGCATGCAGGGCTGCAGCACAACTGGTGGGTGGACGAACGGCAGGATCCGGAGAAGGCCACACGCGCCGCAGCCCGCCTGCTCAAGGATCTTTTCAACCAGTTCGGCGACTGGTACCTGGCAATGGCGGCCTACAATTCCGGACCGGGCACGGTGCAACGTGCGGTGCAGCGCACCGGCTATGCTGACTTCTGGGAGCTTCACCGGCGCAACGTGCTGCCAGGCGAGACGCGCAATTATGTGCCGATTATTCTGGCCATGACCATCATGGCGAAAAATCCCTCCCAGTATGGGCTGGATCATCTCGCGCTGGACTCGCCGCTCGCATCCGACACGGTGCGCATTCATTACCCCGTCGATCTGCGCCTGGTGGCCGAGTGCACCGACTCGTCCACGGCAGTGCTGCAGGAGTTGAACCCGAGCCTGCTGCGCATGACCACTCCGAAGGACATGGATTTTGACCTGCACCTGCCCAAGGGAACAGCCGCGAGATTTGAAACTAGAGTCGCGGCGATTCCGGAGGAGATGCGGGTTTACTGGCGTTATCACCGGGTGGAAAACGGAGAGACGTTGAGCGAAATCGCGCGCCGCTACCACACCACCGCCACAGCCATCGCCGAAGCCAACAATCTGGAGGGCGCTGCGTTGGTAACCGACAGCAAGCTGATCATCCCGGTTTCCCCGGCCAAGATTGCGTCCAGCCGTCCCGCATCTCTTAGCTACAGCACGCACCCGGTGCATTACTCGGTGCACAAGGGAGACACGGTTCTGTCGGTGGCCGATGATTTCGGAGTTCCGGCCGAGAAGGTTCGGCAATGGAATCGGCTGAAAGGCAACGCGCTGCATGCCGGAAGATCTCTGACGATCTTCAAGTCTGCTGGCGGAACCGCAGTGGAGGCGACGGCTGAACCCACCACCGACCGCCGCGCCCGCGCGACTGCCACCGCGTATAAACCCGGACACGGTGCTCACGCATCGTCAAAGAATGCAGGCAAGGGTGAGAGAAGCGCGGCGCCATCCCATGCCGCAAAGAACCCAAGGTCCACTACTCCGGCAACACCACCGTCCTCCCATCGCAAGAAGCATTCGCAGAAAGACTGAATTTGCAGAAATTGACGCGCGTTTGTTGTATGGATCACTTCATTCCATTGCATCGCAAACGAGGCTGAGTTATTGTGTTCGGGTGCAGGGGCGCGCATGTTTTCACGCATCGTGCCCGCGTTAGCCAAAGCAGTGGCAGCAGTCGTGTTGTACCTGTGCTCAGCGGTCCGCGAGCGCGGAGTGGCAAAAGAAACCAGGAGGAGACATGACGTTCGACGAAACTCTTTACGGTCGCGGCAGTGATAATGGGGATGAATTTGGCGATAACGAAGCATTCGAAGATGTAATCGACGACGAAGAGGAAGAAGAGGAAGAAGAACTGGAAGACGACGAGGAAGAATCGGAAGAGTTGGAAGACGAAACAGTAGCTCCTTCCGCAAGCCGCGCCCAGCGCGACGAGGAAGCAGCCGCGGCGGCTCCTCCGGCAAAGAAACCTGCAAAGAAGGCCGCGAAAGCAGCTAAGAAGGCCGTAGCCAAGAAAGCCGTTGCCAAAAAAACGGTGGCGAAGAAACCGGCGGCCAAGAAAGCTGCGGCTGTGAAGCCCGTTGCCGTGAAGCCCGCTAAGAAGGCCGCCAAGAAAGCTGCCGTCAAGGTCGCGGCGAAAAAGCCTGCGAAGAAGAAAGAAGCTCCAGCCGTCAAGCCCGCTAAGAAAGCGGCCAAGAAGGCGAAGGCCGGCAAGGAAGACAAGAAACTCGGCAAGAAGGCCGGAAAGAAGAAGGATTCCAAAAAACCCGAAAAGAAGGGCAAAAAGGGAAAGAAGGGCAAGAAGTAGTGAGCCTGGAATTCTATTCAGGGCCGCGGCGCAACTCCGCGGCCTTTGCTCTTTTTTGCCCCTTTGTTCTTTGACCTGGGGAGTGCATTACGCTTAAACAAGCTGGGGCTGAAATCCGACCGGTCAAGAACGCACTACTTGGCGGTGGCGACCTTCTGGTCCTGCTTTGTAAGCTGTTCGATGGCACGGCGAAGCTGTTCGTCGGGCTGATTCTTTTGGGGCTCGGGCTTCTCGTTCTCCTCAGGGACGATTTCAGAATCATCCGGGGCGATGAAATCATCGGCCTTGTCCGCCACCAGCACATTGGGAGTGATGGCCGCGGTTTGGATCGCTTTGCCGGACGGGGAGTAGTACTTGGCAATCGAAAGGATCAGCGCCCCTCCGTCCTGAAGATCGATCGTCTTTTGGATGGAGCCGGCGCCAAAAGTCTTGTCGCCCAAAACATCGCCGCGGGCGTTGTCCAGAATGGCACCAGCGACGACTTCAGCGGCTCCGGCAGTGGATTTACTTACGATGACCACCATGGGCAAAGTGGTGATTGCCTTGGCAGGGTCGGCGGTGAAGCTCTGCCGAGGATACTTCTGCCCTTCCACGTAGCCGATCTGCCCGTGATTCAGAAAGAGGTTCGCGGTCGAGACGCCTTCGGCGAAATCGCCATCGCCGGAGTTACGCAGATCGAGGATCAGCTTCTTTGCGCCGCTTTTCTGAAGATCGCGAACATGTGAAGCGATTTCTTGGGCGCGGCCCTTCGGGAAGCCCTCGCAGCGTATGTAACCAATCTGGCTTTCCAGCATCTTCGAGATGGCCGACGGGTACTTCACGGCCTCGCGAGTAATGGAAATTTTTTGGGGCTGCGCCTTGGTGGGGCGCACGACGCTGAGATTGACGATCGAGCCAACCTTCCCTCCGAGCAATCCGGTGAGTTCGGCCAGAGACATCTCGCGGGTGCTCTTGTCGTCCAGAGCTTCAACAATGTCGCCGGCAAGAAGGCCGGCTTTGTCGGCGGGGCCTCCGGGCACAACCGAGATCACGTCACCGTAGCCGAAACGCTTGGAAATCGCCGCGCCCACGCCTGCAACCGGTTGACCGGACTGCTTGTAGAGCTTGTACTCATCCGGGCTCAGGTAGCTGGAGTCGGAATCGAGCGCCTCGAGTAATCCATGCAGGGCTCCATTGCTGACCTGCGGAATGTTCGGATCTTCGACATAGTCAGAGCGAATCCGGGACAGGACTTCGGTGTAAACGCTCATCTGACGATATGCGCCGTCGTTGCCGCTGCTAGCCTTGACGCCGACCGCGCCGGCGACCGCAAAGCCGAGAATGAGGAACGACAACAGGAGTAGTGATGTTTTTACGCTTTTTGACATGGATCCTTTGAACACGCGCCGAACTACAGTCATTATACGGCGGAAGTGAAATGGCCGCCCAAGCCCGGCTCTGCTTTGTTTTAGACGCGGCAGAGATACCAAAGGTGGAAATGATTTTTCCCTATCTGTGATTAGGGTAAGTGCCGGAGTGCGCCCTGGCTGTACCTTTCGGAACCAAAATCGCTTGGGAAGACAGCGCGCAGATGCGGCAGCCTTGGTTCTCGGGCGCCATCGGCGGCATCTTTAACAGTGAGAAACTGCCGAAAATTCAGGTGCGGCTCGACTTGGCACACTGGCGCACGGCATTATGGTTGATGTGGCATTTTGGATGTGGCGCACCGGGGTACCTGCCGGAAATTTTGAAAGTTTTACGTGGCACCCGGCGCGCGCCGGGGCAGAAAGGCAACTCAAACATACATGTCAGCCAATGTGCAGCAGCTTGAAACCACGAAGCCCTCGACGCTCGATCAACTGTGCGTAAATACCATTCGCACGCTCTCCATCGACGCGGTTCAGAAGGCGAACAGCGGACATCCCGGAGCCCCGATGGGGCTGGCTCCGGTCGCGTATGTGCTGTGGGACCGCTTCCTTCGGCATAGCCCGTCAAACCCCCGCTGGCCTAATCGCGACCGGGTGGTGCTCTCTGCCGGACACGCCTCCATGCTGCTCTACTCGATGCTGCACCTGACCGGCTATAACCTTCCGCTCTGCCGAGATCGAAAAGTTCCGCCAGCTCGGCTCGAAGTGCCCAGGGCATCCCGAATACAACCTCACGCCCGGCGTGGAGACGACGACCGGACCGCTGGGCCAGGGAATTGCGAACTCGGTGGGCATGGCCATTGCCGAGCGCTGGCTGGCGGCTCACTTCAATCAGGCCGGGGACAAGATCGTAGATTACCGGGTTTACTCGATCTGCTCCGACGGTGACATGATGGAAGGACTTTCGCACGAGTCGGCGGCGCTGGCGGGCCATTTGAAGCTTTCAAACCTGATCTGGCTCTATGACTTTAACCACATCAGCCTGGACGGGCCGACAACTCTTGCCTACAGCGATGATGTGGAATCACGCTTCAAGGGCTATCACTGGAACGTGCTGACCGTGGAGGACGCAAACGACCTGGGACAGGTGGAAGCGGCAATCCGCGAGGCGCACCGAGAAACCGCACGGCCCACCTTGATCATCGTGCACTCGCCACATCGGCTACGGCTCGCCCCACAAGCAGGACACGAGCGCGGCACACGGCGAACCGCTGGGCGTCGAGGAAGTGAAGGCCACCAAGCGCTTCTACGGATGGCCCGAAGATGCGCAGTTCCTGATCCCGAAAGAGGTGGGAGCCCACCTGGGCCAAGCCGTGGGGCGCGGCAAGAAAGCTCGAAGCCGACTGGAAGGCAGCCTACGAGGTCTGGGCGAAAAAGAATCCTGAGCTGGCAAAGCAGTGGGATGGAATCATGACCGGCAAACTGCCCGAAGGCTGGGACAAGGATGTGCCTGTCTTTCCCGCCGACGCCAAGGGCATTGCCACGCGCGAGGCCAGCGGCAAAGTCATGAACTCAATCGCGAAGAACCTGCCCTGGCTGATGGGCGGTTCGGCCGATCTTGAGACCTCCAACAAGACGAAGATCGATGGCGAGACAAGCTTTGAGAGCGACAACTACGGCGGTCGCATTCTGCGCTTTGGCGTGCGCGAAATGGGCATGGGCGGAGTCCTGAATGGGATGGCCGCCAGTGGCCTGCACGTCTTCGGCGGAACCTTCATGGTGTTCAGCGACTACATGCGCGCAACCCTGCGGCTGGCCTCCATCATGGAGTTGCCGGTGACCTACGTCTTCACCCATGACTCGATTGCGGTGGGCGAAGATGGGCCGACGCACGAACCGGTCGAGCAGGTCATGTCGCTGCGCCTGATGCCGTATATGCGGCTCATCCGTCCGGCGGATGCGAACGAGACCGCGGTGGCGTGGAAGCTGGCGATTGAGAGCAAGAAGCATCCGACGGCCCTGGCGCTACGCCGGCAAGCGGTACCGACCTTTGACCGGACCAAGTACGCCAGCGCCGAAGGCCTCCGCAAAGGCGCCTACGTCTTCAGCGACGTGCAAGGTGCTCCGGATGTGATCCTGATCGGCACCGGAAGCGAGTTGCAGCTTGCGGTAGAGGCCCAGGAAAAGCTGGCTGGCGAGGGCGTGAAGGCGCGCGTGGTCAGCATGCCCTGCTGGGATCTGTTCGACGCCCAGAGTGCGGAGTACAAGGAGAGTGTGCTGCCCAGTGCAGTGCGGGCACGCGTGGCCGTGGAGGCCGGGACTCCAATCGGCTGGGAGCGCTATGTGGGACTGGAGGGAAGAGTCGTGGGGCAAACGCAGTTCGGCGCCTCCGCTCCGGCAAAAGAGGTTTTCAAACACTTCGGCTTTACCGCGGAGAACGTGGTGGAGCACGCCAAAGAGAGCATTGCGGTGGTGAAAGCCTTGGGAAAGAAATAGAGAAAACTGCTTCGCGGTTGCAACGGGTATGCTGCGCTGTCGGCCGCGAGCGATGGGAGAAGAGATGAAAGTTGCCATCGCGGCAGACCACGCGGGACTCTGCTGCTGACGCCCGTGTTGGACGAAGTACGCAGGCTGGGGCATGAAGCGCTGGATCTGGGCACGCACGATCCCGTTACGCCGGACGACTATCCGGACCGCGCCGCCGATCTGGCAGCGGCGCTGACCGAAGGCCGGGCCGAACGCGGGGTTCTGATCTGTGGCAGCGGCGTGGGAGCCTCGGTGGCGGCAAACAAAGTGCGCGGCATTCGTGCCGCGCTTTGCCACGATACTTATTCCGCGCATCAGGGCGTGGAGCACGATCGAGATGAACGTGCTTTGCCTGGGCGGGCGAGTGATTGGCGAAGCACTGGCAGTGGAACTGGTGCGCGCCTTTCTGTCGGCGCAAGTTTGGTGGCGAGGAACGGCATCTGCGGCGGGTGGAAAAGATCGCCGCCATGGAATCAAAGTTCTAAGGCCAAAGTTCTGCGGATCAAGACAAAGTTTGAGGATCAAGATCTGACGTATCGAAGTCACGAGGAGATGAGCAATGGCCAGCAATCCTTTAGCGCAGTTGAGCAAGTTGGGACAAAGCCCGTGGTACGACCAGATGACGCGTTCACTGGTCTCGCAGGGCACCCTGAAAAAAATGATCGAAGAGGACGGGCTGCGGGGGCTGACCTCAAACCCGACGATCTTCGAGAAGGCAATTTCCGGCAGCAAGGATTATGAAGACACTCTGCGCGCCATGGTGGGCAAGGGCGCCGAACTCGCTGAGATTTACGACGCGCTGGTCGTGGGCGACATCGCCAGCGCAGCCGATGTCTTCCTGCCCGTCTACGAGAGCACGAAGGGCGAAGACGGATTCGTCAGCATCGAAGTATCTCCCCTGCTGGCGCAGGGAGACGGCTGCCACGGTGAAGGAAGCCAAGCGCCTGCACGCAAAGCTGGCGCGGCCCAACGTGATGATCAAAGTTCCGGGAACACCCGAGGGGCTGCCCGCCTTTGAGGAGCTGATCTCGGAAGGCATCAGCGTGAACGTGACCCTGATCTTCTCCGTGGAAGTTTACGCGCAGGTGGTCGAGGCGTATCTGAAAGGCCTGGAAAAGCGCATAGCCAAAGGCGGCGCGGTGAATCGCGTTGCTTCCGTGGCCAGCTTCTTCGTCAGCCGCATCGACACGGCGGTGGACAAGAAGTTGGAAGAGATCGCCAAGGCTGGGCGTCCGGAGGCCGCAGAGCTCGAGGGCAAGGCCGCCATTGCGAATGCGAAGCTGGCCTATGAGAAGTTCCAGCAACTGTTCAGCGGCGCGCGCTGGGAGAAGCTGGCCGCAGCCGGTGCCCAGGTGCAGCGTCCGCTGTGGGCTTCGACCGGCACCAAGAATCCGCAGTACTCCGATGTGCTTTACATCGACACCCTGATCGGGCCGCACACCGTAAACACGATGCCTCCTGCCACCTATGACGCTTTCCGGGATCACGGCAAGCCGGTGGTGACCATCACGGACGATCTGAAGGGCGCGCACGAATTGTTCGACAAACTGAAAGAAGTTCGGAATCGATCTGACGGCCGTGACCGACGAGTTGACGGTGGCGGGCGTCAAGAGCTTCTCCGAATCCTACAACAACCTGATGGCGGTGATTGAACGGCGTCGGCATGAGGTCGCGCATGTCTGAGGGAAGCGAAGCAGCGGGCAGCGAGACACGGGAGCGCTGCACGCAGAAATTGAATCCGCCTGGAAGAGCTGAAGGCGAAGAAGACGATTGCACGGATCTGGAAAAAGGATGCCAGCGTGTGGTCCGACAAGCCCGAGCACCACAAAATTATCGCCAATTCGCTGGGATGGCTGACGGTTCCCGGACAGGTTCTGGTGCGCGTGGCGGAGTTGACGTCCTTTGCGCAAGAGATTCGCGCCGCCGGGTTCACTCACGCGGTAGTGCTGGGGATGGGCGGCTCAAGCCTCTGTCCGGAGGTGCTGCGGAAGAGCTTTGGCCCGCAGCCGGGCTATCCCGAACTGCTGGTGCTGGACTCGACGGTACCGGCGGCGGTGGCGCACATTGAAGCGCAAGTAAAGCTGGAAAGCACGCTGTTCATCGTGGCCTCCAAGTCGGGCTCGACCACCGAGCCGCAGATGTTTGAGCGCTATTTTTACGAGCGAGCTAAAGCAGTTGAAGGGCGCGAAGGCCGGCGAAAATTTCGTCGCCGTCACCGATCCTGGAACCCTGCTGGAAAACCAGGCAAAGGAACTGGGCTATCGCAAGACGTTTGTGAACTGGCCCGATATCGGCGGCCGCTACTCGGCGCTGAGCTTTTTCGGAATGGTTCCGTTTGCGGTGATGGGCGGCGACGTGGAAGCTCTTCTGGAGCGCGCCGCCGCTGCGGCCAAGACATGCCAGAACGAGGATGCCGCGGCAAATCCCGGAGCGGCGCTGGGCGCGGTGCTGGGCGCGCTGGCCAACCAAGGTGTGGACAAACTGACGCTGGTGGCCTCGAAAGAAATCGCCTCGCTCGGACTCTGGATCGAACAATTGATCGCCGAGAGCACGGGCAAAGAAGGCAAAGGAATTGTGCCGGTTGCCGGCGAAGCTTTGGGCGAGTCGCAAAAGATTACGGTAAAGATCGCGTCTTTGCCTCCATCGCCGTGGGCGAGGGCGATGCGGAGACCAATGCAAAACTTGCGGCGCTTGAAACGTGCAGGATTCCCGGTTGTGCAACAGCAGTTGAGCGGGGCTCTCGATCTGGGCGCAACGTTCTTTGTCTGGGAATTCGCAACCGCGGTGGCAAGCTCTCTGCTGAAGATCGACGCCTTCGATCAGCCGAATGTGCAGGAATCCAAGGACAACACCAAGCGGCTGCTTGGCTGAATTCGTGGCCAAGGGTTCGCTGCCGCAGCAGGCGCCGTTGGTACAGGAGGGCGCGTTGAAGCTCTACGGCGAAGACAAGGCGCTGGGCACCACATTGGACGCGGCAATCGCCGCTCACCTGAAAAAGGTTCACGCCGGGGATTACGTGGCTATCACGCAATATTTTCTGGAGACTCCCGAGGCCGAAGCGCTGGTGCAGCAACTGCGGCTGGCCGTGCGCGCCAAGACCGGCGCGGCGGCCACAACCGGCTACGGTCCGCGTTTTCTGCACTCCACCGGGCAGTTGCACAAGGGCGGCGGAAACAATGGCGTGTTTCTGCAACTGACTTCGCGAAGACGCCAAGGATGTGGCGATTCCACGCGAGCCATTCGGATTCAGCGTGCTGAAACAGGCGCAGTCGCTGGGCGATCTGGAATCGTTGATGAAGCACGGACGGCGCGCGCTGCGGGTAGAGCTTGGGTCAGGACGTGTTGGCCGGACTGAGGCGATTGTTGCAAGCGGTGGAGAAGGCGTAAGGCAACCGGGAGTGCGGCTTTCGAATTTGGCGAATTAAGTCGGCAGCCTGACCTTGATTTGTAGTTGGCTGCAGTAGCGGTGACGTGATAACGGAAGACCTCTTTGGCGGTGCGCTGCACCTACCCTGCGGGGTGCGATCGTCACTGCTGTTTTTGGAGGCGATGAGCAGTGGCGGCGCGCAACCATGCCCCCGGGTGACGTGAGCAGCGGGCCGTTTGACAGTGTACCAACGGCCCAATAGAATCAGTGTTGTCGGTCGCATCCTGATCGCATAATGTCTGCCCGCCTGCATCAGCAGGCCCTCTCGGCAGACTGCCCGTGGCGGCGTAGCTCAGCCGGTTAGAGCGACGGTCTCATAATCCGTAGGTCCGTGGTTCGAGTCCACGCGCCGCCACCAAGTTACCACTCAATCCTCTGCCCTCTACAAATCAAACCTTTTTCGGCGCGAGCCGTTTGGTACGGGCCGTAAAGGGACCGTTGCCAACTCTCGTTCCCGCTTATTATGTTCCGTCGAGTTCCGTTGAGAGGTGTTCGACCGAGTCGTAAATTGTGGCTTCTCATGCACGATTGGAACCCAATTCAGGAAGCGATTTGGGCATGGTCTGGATGCCCTGAGCGTCATAGCACCTATCAACAAGAAACAAGTACGATTAAACTAAACGTCTGGCTTCCGCCTGGGGTGCAGAGTCTAGATGGATGTGCAGAACAACCTGGCCGAGATCCGAGCGAAGCGCGGCATTTCTGCTGCCAAGTTGGCGGCAGCGGTGGGCGTTAGTCGCCAGACGATTTACGCCATTGAGTCAGGTAAATACGTCCCTAACGCCATGGTTGTTCTCAAACTGGCCGACGTACTTGGTGTGGCGGTTGAGGAACTGTTCCGGTTGCAAAGTAGTTCCCCGCAGTCTGCGCGCACGGAGGAGGTAGAGCTGCTGTCGAAAGACTGGATCGCGCGCGCGGGCCAGCCGGTGGCGTTGTGCCGGGTGAACGATCGCTTGATCGCGGCACCTCCTGAGCCGGGCACGTGGAGTTTGCCGGAAGCCGACGGTGTCCTGATCAACTCACGGGGAAGCGCGAAAGCATCTTCGAAGGCAAGCGTGGAGCTGCTCGGCGACAACTGGAAGTTCGATGATCGCGTCTTGATGGCTGGTTGCGACCCCGGGGCTTCGGTACTGGTGCGACATCTTCGACGGCAGGGCGTGGAACTGGTAGTGAGCTACCAGAACAGCTCTCGCTCGCTGGAACTGCTCAAGGAAGGCGTAATCCATATCGCGGGCACGCATATCCGGGCGGAAAAGACGGGCGAGTCTAACCTGCCTAAGATTCGCAGAATGTTTGGCAAGGATGAGGTTGCCGTCTTCTCGTTCGCTCTATGGGAAGAGGGAATCGCGGTGGCGCCGGGCAATCCAAAAGAGATCCGAAGAATCGACGACCTCGTCCGCCGTGATATTCGGATTTCAAACCGGGAATTGGGCGCGGGAAGCCGCGTTCTGTTGGATTCTTTGCTGGCGCACGCTGGAATCACCGACAACATGGTGAATGGCTACGACAAGATTGCTGTCGGTCATTTGCCTTCTGCCCGGCAGGTGCAAATGGGCCGGGCGGACTGCTGTATGAACACCAGTGCCGCGTCTCGTGTTTTCGGATTGGATTTAGTCCCTCTCGTCAGTAAACGCTACGACCTGGTTCTCTACAAAAAGCATTTGAGATTGCCCCAGATACAGGCAGTGTTTGACACGCTTGCTCGCGCTTCCTTCCGGCATGAGTTGGAGAGCCTTGGGGGATATGACATGAAGACGGCAGGGGATCGCATATTGTGAAGCGCGCATTGCTGCGCGTTTTCGGCCCCGCACCAGGATTCATCCATCCCACCTGCCAGAAAAGCCATGGCAGAGAATGTCGTGTACACACTACACACCGCACGTAAAACCCCGCAAACTACTGTACAAAGATGTCGCTCATGGTTGACACATACTATCGAATCTTCTCTAATACATACGACTGAGACTGGGATAAGTAGGCTGAGGACGGATGCTCAGATAAACACAGGCATTTCCGGAAATGCCCGCAAAGAGAGCTGGGTTCTACGGCGGTTAGCTTACCGAAATAGCCACAGCAACAAACATCGCTGAATGATCTTCTACGGGTTCGACCAGGCAATCGTTTCAACACACGACGATTTTTTCGAGCCGCAGTCAACCCATGGAAATTTCGATTTGAAGAAAGAAACGAGCCAAAGATGATAAAGAAACATCTGCTTTCTATTTTTTTATTCGCATCCCTCTCGCTGGCCGCCTTTGCGCAGCCAGCCGCAAGCACAGGCCAAATCACGGGCGCTGGTGAAGGACCCGAATCAGGCCGCCGTTGCCGACACACAGGTGATTCTTACCAATAGCAGACCAAGGTAAAGGTCACGGCCACCACCGATGGCCAGGGCGTTTACCAGTTTTCTGCTCTGCAGCCGGGTGGCTATGTCGTCGAGGTCGATGCCAAAGACTTTAAGCCGAGCGTGAGCTCTGAACTCAAGCGTCACGGCGGGCCAGACCGTCAACTCTCGATTTTGCTCTGACGCTGGCCGGACGATTGGAGACCCTGAATGTCTCGGCCGGCTCGGTCGAGAATGCATATCGCGTCGATAACGTAAAGCCGGGCAGTCCGCTCGGAACCGTGCCGATCGTGGACCTTCCGTACTCGGTCAACGTGATTTCGCGTCAATTGATCGACGACACGCAGTCGAGAAATTTCAAGGAAGTCGCCAAGTACCTGCCTCTGATCTCGTTCCGAGAGCAACAGGGACCCGAGATTCTGCGCCCCGAGAGCCGTGGCATGCAGGGAACCAACATGCAGAACGACCGCAAGGACGGCATGGGATTTGCAGTCACCACTCCTTCGGCTCTTGAGGAATACGAGCAGATCGAAGTCGTCAACGGTCTCGCCGGTCCGTTGTATGGTCCCACCCAGCCCTCGGGCGTGTTCAACTTCGTAACCAAGCGCCCCACCGACGAACAGTATCGCGAGGTAGAACTCGACTATGAGGGCGAATGCCGTCGGCACTGTTCACGCCGACCTGGGCGGACGCGTCGGTCCGAACCATATGTTTGGATATCGCACCAATCTGGTGCTTGCCGATGGCGCCGGCTATGTCGACGGTAGCGAACTCCGTCGCCAGTTGGCCGCCGTGGCGCTCGATGCTCGCGTCACTCCCACAAACTGTCGTCGAAGGTAATTTCAGCTACTACGAACTGTTCCAGCATGGATACCCCGGCTGGTTCACCTATGCGCCAGGCCTGACTCCGCCGTCTGTAGCCGGGTCCAAGAGCATTTTGTTGCCGGCCAAGCACCCGACCCAACCCGCCGCGGTTACGGGCAGTCCTTTTCCGGTGTGGATATGAATAACCAGATCGGCGAAGTGCGAGTGAAGCACGAATTCAGCCAGAACTGGCACCTTGTGGTTGGAGTGTTGAACCAGATTGCCGATCGCGACATCAACACGGCAGTCAACAAACTCACCGACAACAGGGAGACTACCAGTCCTATCTCGCCGATGTCTTCCAGCCGACCTTGGCTCCGCGCTTTCAGGTTAAAAGCGACCTGGCTTACCTGACCGGCACGTTCAAGACGTGGAAGATTTCGGCCACGAGGTGGTGATCGGAAGCACTGGCTACAGGTTTGCGTCATGGCAGCCTGCCGTTCCATCGGTGCTCACGGGCACTCCCTTTCAACTGACGCCCCTGTGCCCGGCAGGTGCTCCTGTCTGTGAAAGGCCTTCCTGTTTGCTCACCCAGCATCTCTGACCCTCTGATTGCTGTGCCGCCTGCGACCGGCATCCCCACGTTGAGTAACATTTATATCGCCAGCATCATCCATCAGCAGGGATTCAACATCAGCGATACCATCACGCTCACCCCGCGTTGGCTCTTAAGGGGCGGCGCCAGCCAGGATTGGACTTGGGAGAACTTTTACTTCGGCCCCCGCAGTCGGTTCCCCTGGGGACTTCTCAGCCAGGGCGTTAGCTCCACTGGAAGCATCATCTTCAAGCCTCGCGTGAACATGAGCCATTTACGGGACTTTTGCCGACAGCCTTCAGGCTCCCGATACGCCCGCAATAAGCAGCTGCAACCAATATCGTCATTAACGCCGCCAAAGCTCTTGCACCCTATCGCGACATCGAGGGCGAGGTCGGCTACAAGCTAGTGTTGCGCAGAATCAACTTCTCCACCGCTCTGTTTCGCATCCAGCGGCCCTTCGCAAACACTGCCCCCGCTCCCGCCGGGGCCTGCGGCATTCTGAAAGCTGGGCAGACTTGCACCATCAACGAGATCATTGGCGATCAGATCAACTACGGCGCTGAAGCCATGCTCTCCGGAAGGATCATCGAAAGCCTGATGGTGACGGGCGGGATTACCGTACTGAACCCGAAACTTACCGGCACACCCTCGCCTGCAACCGACGACAAGTCCTTTGTCGGCATCCCGGACTACAAGTCCAATATTCTTGCCGAGTATCGCTTGCCCGTGCTGGTCGGCACCTTCCTCAATTTTGACTGGCAGCATGTAGGACGCCGTCCCATCGACGACATCAACAGCCGCTACACGCCCCAGTACAACCTCTTTGACATCGGCGTTCGCTACACCACCAAGGTCTTCGGAAAACTGGCCACTTGGCGCGTAACGGCCAACAACGTCTCAGATGTTCATTATTGGTCGACCATAAACCCCGGCAGCCTCATCGGAACCAGCGCCGGCAGTTATCTCGGACACCTTGGAGAGCCCCGTCTGATCACGGCCTCCATGCGCTACGACTTCTAAGAGAACCTCGGACGCTGCGCTACTTGGCGGCTAGCGTCTGACTTTTCTTAGGAATCGACCTATCCGGGGGACTCGCCCGCAGTCCCCCGGATGGGATTTACGATGGAAAAGAATCGCTATGTCGAGACCCATGTTGAGATCCATCCTGTTGCAAACTCGCGCCGTCGCATCTGCATTTCTTCATGCTCACGCTCTCGCTGATGTCGACCGCCGCAGGGCAGACCCAGGGGCAGACGCCGAAAGTTGCGTGCCGCCCTCCGGCCAGCAACTCATCATCTTTCGTGCCGGCAGCCTCTCTCGCGCATTCAAACCTCTGGAGGCAGCCTTCACTTGCCGGACCGGAATTCAGGTGAAGGATTCGGCCATGGGAAGTGTCGATGCCGGGCGCCAGATCACCGCCGGAGGCCAGCCCTGCGACCTTTACGCGCCGGCCGATTATTCGGATATCGATCTGTTCATGAAGCCCTCCGGATATGCGGATTTCAACATCGTCTTCGCTCAGGGGAGGATGGTGCTGGCGTATTCGGCAAGCAGCGTCGCCGAAAAGAAGTTGCCCCCCATCGCCGAAGCCAACAGCGTCCCCTTCAATCCCCCGAACTCCATTCCCAAAGCTTCGGCGAACTGGTATCAGATTCTGACCATGCCCGGAGTTGCAATCGGCGGCGGCAATCCGTTTCTCGACCCTGGCGCCTATCGCGCTTACATGATCTTTCAGCTCGCGCAGGATTATTACAAGGTTCCGAACCTTTACAACAATCTGATGGAGCACCTCGTGATTCCGGGTGCGGATCACTCCGTTCCCCCGGTTCCCGCACTGGGCAAGCGATTTGATTTTCAACTTATTTACGAACACAGCGCCCAGGCGATGGCCGCTACCAATCCAGACTTCCGCTATGTCGAACCTGCCCGACGAGATCAACCTCTCGGACCCCGCCAAGAATTCCTATTACGCCCATGCGGTCGTGGTGTTGCCCGGCCTGGGAACGCCGCAAAGCGCCCAAAACATAGCGGTTCCGGGCTCCGGGTAGCATGGGGTATCACCTTACTCAAGGATGCTCCGAATCGAGAGAATGCCGTCAAGTTCCTTCAGCTATTGCTCAGTCCAGCCGGAGCCGCGATGCTGAAAGACAACGGCCCCGCGCCGATTGATCCGGCTTTTGTGAGTTCCGCTGACTATCGCAAGCTTCCCGAATCACTGCGTCCTCTCGTTAAGAAATTGGGTAAGTAATTAGTCCTCGCGCAAGTCGGATCAACGCGACCGGCGGAATACCGCAGCAGCAATGCGAGACCGATTTTCCCAAGCGTATGCCGTGCAGATTGTAAATATCACTAAGTGGGGCAGGCTGTAGACGCGGTTGAAACCTGCGAGCACGCACGTGCCGACGATGGTTCCGACCGAAGCGACGGCAAGAGTGGCGACGGCGGCATCACGGAGCCAGTACTCGTCGTGTTTTCTGAATACGATGACCGGAGAGAGAACGAAGCAGGCCAAGGTCACTAGATAGGTGAGCAGGAGAAAAGGGGCGTGAAGTTTGACGGCCATGCCAACCATGGTCGCGGCGGTCCGGTTTATAACGGGACTGTTGCCGTCCGGGGCGACGTCGGGAATGTCGAGGCGAGCGGGCCTCGCTCCGGAATAGTCAAAATTGAAGCTTTCCTCGGCGAAGTTAGAGGCAATGTTGGCAAGCCAAACTCCGGGGTATCTGCGGGCAAGTTTGGAGGAGACGCTGCCAAGGTAGTCGCCGACGTCGATGTTGACCCGCATGTTTTCAAAGCAATAGGGGACGGACTGAACCTTGCAAGGAATCTGAATCCATCCGAAGTTGCGCTGGGCAGCGCGAGTGAGCCACTGGTGAAAAGGGGTGGGGGAGAAGGTGGAATCGCCCCAAGGGTATACGGCGTAATTCGAGACTAGTTCGTCCTCGGCGGGCCACATGATCTCGCGAAGATTGGTGCTGCCGCTCTGCTGTTGCTGTCGATAGGTTCTTGCCATGATTTCGCCAATGACCTTGTCCTCGGGGTTGACACGATCGAAGAGGTTGTACACCGTGCGGCTTCTATTCCAGCCATCGAAGGTAGTGATCCGGAATTCGCCGATGCGAACGTACATGATGGTCATCCATCCAAGGATGGCGGGGGCAGCGGCGAGAGCGATGAGAAGGGTGACCTTCGGGAGAGTCTTTGCTGAGAGCGCGGTGGGCGAGGCGGTGCGCAGCATTGCAGTGAATGCCAGCAGAAGCAGAAGGAAGATTAGAAACTCAGGCCGATTGAGGACCGCCAGGCTGGCGGCGACGCCGGTTGCGATGGAAAGGGCCGCAATGGGCTTTCCGGCTTCTGTGCGACCGATAACGAAGAGAAAGAGCGCGGTGACCAGGACAAGCCAGGCAAACGAAAAAGACATGTTGAGGATGAACATTTCGTAATTGCAAACCGCCGGGATCGTAGCGAGAAATAGAGTGGCGACGAAGGCGATACGCGGGCTGATCCGAAGAGCGCGGAGGCCGAGGTAAAAGATCGGTGCGGCAAGGACGTCCACCGTCGATTGCAGGAGGATGGCTGCATAGGCCGCGCGTGGGCCAAGAGGTGCCGCAGCCGAGACGCCGGCGACCCACTGGGCGAAGCCCAGGAAGAACGGATAGACCGGGGTGCGCTCGCCGAGGAAGAGTATATGGTTTACCCAGAAGGCATAGACCGCTGCGTATTCCTGGCTGTCCCCAGCCCAGACGGGCCGGGTGGCCAGGTAGAAGGGAATGCGGACGAGGATACCGACGAGCAAGATAAGGGCGATGTGGAAGCTTCCGCTATGCCGGTCCCGAGACAGAAGCCTGTCCGTGAAGGTCGCGACCTTGCCGGAAGCCGGGATTGTGCGGTTCACATCGTGGGTGGGGGACATCGTTTCTCCATTGGCAGTGAGTTGCTTCTACCGTGCTCAGTTGAATTCGTGAGTAGAATGTTTGCGATGCTATGACGTTCAGGTACTTAACAACGGTGCTGCTGATCACGTGATCATGTGTCCGCGAAGAGGATACCAGCTTCTAGGCCCCTGGCTCGACAAGCAAGTCAGTTCAAGATCCGTGGTTCGAGTTCGCGCGCGCCACCAAACAACAACTCTCTGAATCTACTACCGTTTATCACCTCACCAAACCTCGGCAATTGTTCTAAACGCGAAGACTATGACATGGGACTCTGACTCCCGTACTTCAAATTGCGAGCCATCCTATCTTCCCATTCCCGGCCAGCTTTGCTAGAATTGCCCCCCTCAGGTGCAGCTTTGTCGACTCGCTCTTCGTCTACGTCTGTGGTTACTGAGACAGTCATTGAATTCCTGAAGACTGTCCCACCCTTTCAGTTCCTACCGGCCAACGAACTATCCCGTTTGGTGTCCAGCATGGCGCTGGAGTATTTCCCGAAAGACACCACGATCATCAGCGCTGGCGAGCGGGCATCTGAAGTGCTGTACATCGTACACAAGGGCGCGGTGAAACTGACGCTGCGCACCAAAGTCGGCAAGGAACTTGTTTTTGATTTTCGCAGCGAGGGCGAAATCTTCGGCCTGCTTTCACTGATGGGTCGGGACACCGCCCGGCTCGACGTGACAGCGACCGAGGACGCACTCTGCTACAGCATCCCGGGCACGGTGATTCAGGAACTCGCCTCACGTTACCCTGAGTTTTCGGAGTATCTGGTTCGCGTGTCGATCACGCGCTATATCGACCGCAGCCTGAAGGAACTCAAGGACCAGACGAATCTGATGGGCAGTAGCGAGCGCTTGCTCTACTCGCTCGCCGTCAATGATGTCATTAGCTCTCCGGCTGTAGTCTGCAACGGCGAAACGTCCATCCGCGAGGCCGCGCGGTTGGTGGCATCCTCGCACGCGACCTGTCTCGCAGTGGTCGGAGCTGACGGCCGCGCCATCGGCATCGTAACCAGTCGCGACTTTACCGACCGCGTTGTGGCCAATGCCCTGGCTCTCGATCTTCCCGTCTCCAGCATCATGAGCGCACCCGTGGTTTCCGTCGAGAGCACGGCGCGCCTGTTTCAGGCCATGCTTTCAATGATCTCCAAAGACATTCAGCACGTACTGGTCACCGAAGAGGGGCTGCCCAAGGCCGTCCTCTCCAGCCATGACCTCATGCTGCTGCAGGGCAAATCGCCGCTCAACGTAGCGCGTCACATTGAGCAACAGAAATCCGTCGAAGGCCTTGCCCAGGCTCAGAAAAAGATCATCGAACTGCTGCCGCTGCTATTGCGCGAAGGCGCAAGGGTAAGCCACATCACGCGTGTAGTGGCCGAGATCAACGACCACCTTATGGCAAAGATTCTGGAATTCGCCGAAACCGAATTGGGTCCGCCCCCGCTCCCCTACTGCTGGGTCGTGCTGGGCAGCGAAGGACGCCGCGAGCAGACCTTCAAGACCGATCAGGATAATGCCCTTATCTATGCCGATCCCGACGACAGCAATGCTGCCAGGGCAGCGCAGGAGTATTTCACGCGCTTTTCGGACTACGTGCGGGATGCGCTTGCCAGTTGCGGCTATGCGCCGTGCACGGCCGATTATATGGCCAGTAATCCGCGTTGGCGCCGGTCGCTTTCCTCGTGGAAAAGCTGCTTTATGGAATGGATCACCGAGCCTGACGTCCATTCCGTAGAGGACGCCCTTCTCTTTTTCGACATGCGCCCTGTCGGCGGTGCAACCTGGCTTTTCGAATCACTTGCGGCTTGCTTTCGCGCAGCGGTGCAAGAAGCCCCCTTTTTCAAGTCATTCTTTGCCTACATCACGATTGATCGCAAACCACCCCTCGGATTCTTCCGCACGTTTGTGGTCGAGCGCTCAGGCGAGCACAAGCAGGAACTCGACATCAAAATATTCGGCACTGGTCCAATTTCGAATGCGGCGCGTCTGCTGGCGCTCGACGCAGGAATCGAAGCCACGAATACGGTTGACCGGCTTTCGGCGGCGCAGCAGCTCCCCTATTTCGATGATGTCCTTCGCCGTGATCTGCTGGAAGCGTTTGAGTTGCTCACGCTTCTCCGCCTTGAGCATCAACTGCAGCAATTGCGGGCGGGACAGCCTCTCAGCAATCATGTAAACCCCGGCAGCCTCACCCAACTGCAGAGGAGCCTGCTTAAGGAAGCGTTTCGCACGATCGCACGTGCACAGTCGGCGATCTCCGACCACTTCCGCTCCCCGCTCTGGGCGCAACTGGGGGGCTAGATGCGCTACTGGCTCAAGTTTGGCACATGGAAAGGCATATACCCGCCCGAAACTCCCATACAATCGGTCCGCTATGCGGTCCTCGATACGGAATTTACCTCGCTGGATCGGCGCTCAAACCGTCTGCTTTCGGTAGGCGTCGTCACCATGGAAGGCGCCAGGATTCGGATGGGCGAGCACTTTTACCGCGTGCTGAACCCTGGCGTGGAGGTTCCCGCAAGTACGGTTGTTGTGCACAGGCTCAGGCAGAGCGATATCGAACTGGGCGAACCGCCGCTCCAGGCCTTGGCGGAACTGCGGGAATACATCGCGGGGACGGTGCTGGTCGGGCATTTTATTAAAATGGATGTGGATCTTCTATGCAAAGAAATGCAGGGGACTGAACACTCGCTCAACAGTCCCGCTGTGGATACAGCCCGGGTTCATCGCTGGCTGTTGCGGAACGGGCGCTACACGGACGATCTGTTCCACCGCCTCGAAATCCAAGATCTGGCCTCGTTGGCGAAGATCTACAACATTGAGTGCCATCAAGCTCATCATGCGCTTGACGATGCCTTTGTCACGGCTCGCCTATGGCAAAAGTTGATTCACCAGCTTGAATCTCGCGGCGTTCGCACCCTCGCCGCACTGCTGAAAATCGCCGCCCCGTGAGGTCTGGACAAGTAAGTCCACGGTTCGAGTCCACGCAACGACACCGGATGAGTCCCTGAGTCTCTACAGGCCCGTGAGACTTACTTCTCCCGCGGCTTCAGCTCGGGTGAAAATGTGCTTGTCTCATCGGCGGCCGCCGAGTCAGATTTCCGTGAGTTGAGATTACCAGGAGCACCGGGATCAACTCCAAAATCCCACGCATAAGAATTGAATTGATCACGGTCGAGCATTTCTACAAGCGCATATTCGCCGGGATTAAGGTCTCTCAGCGGAATGACTTTCAACCAGCCTTCGCTGAAGCTTTCAATGCGCACCGGCACAAATTGTTGTGTCTCGCTCCGCTTCCCGGTCGCGGTGACATTGACGCTAGCGAGAACACGAGAATCTCTCTTCGGCTCCAAGCTCACAATGCGAAAACGGTCGGAGGACGGAACTTGCGGCGCTTGACCTGACTCAGCAATCTTGACGAAGATATGCGGGAGCGAAATATGGGCCTGCGTGCGCGCGTGTGTTTTTTTCAGTTCGAGACTTTGCTTAAAGGGAACTCTTGGATCGATGGTGGAATGAAAAATGCCAGAGGCATCGTGATTCAACACACCTGGTACCTGGATCAATTCGACAAGCGAAGGCTGGCCGGAAAACGTGTCAAGGATAAAGACTCCGCCCGAAGTTGGAAGTTGTAAACCAGGCGCCACCATCAATTTGTTTGTAGGATCGATCTCGCTTCCCGCCCCCTCCTCCTCGTCCGGAGACAGTTGCATTGGCCGTGCGTTCCATTCCTCGGTCGCCTTCCAATCGACCAGTCCGCGCGGTAATTCTTCCCACTCGCGCCGCTCGGTGCTGAAGTATCGCGCGCGATCTCCGAGCACCTCATACTGCATAACTTCTTGCCAGGAGCCATCCTTCAGGATAAGACGCTTGCCCGCTTGCGCAGCGGCAGGCACAGCCACCCACAGCAGTATGAAACATACAGCAGCAAGCAATCGGAATATTTGCGTGCGTGCGCGCCGCACGGTCTGACTGTCAGCCAATGTCACTGATTTCATCTCCGCATATAGCAGATTGTAGCCCAGCGTGGAATTTCATTGCAGCAACCCGACTCCATCTGCTTTGCTGAATCGCCTCTTTCCAAGTTAAGAATACTTGAATACATCAATCGAGCGCCCAGCGATTAGGAATGGCCAGCTCACGTATTCTTTGATTTGTTTGCTGGTTGCCAGATTTCGAAGCGAGACACTCTGCCCGACCGTATGCTCCGCAATAATCTCCGCACGGCCGAGGACACCTGACACAGGGCAAACTCAAGAAAAAATCGCGCAACTCTCGATATATGTGGCATAGCTACGTGATTCCCTTCAGAATTGGTTATATCTAGATCGTCAATCTGGCGGTAGAACCGGTCGGACGAAAACTGCAAGAAGACTGGCGCAACCAGGACTGGGTTTTGAATCTTTGGATGTGACTCAGGTTTGCGATTCTTCTGGGACAAGTTGTTGTTATGAGCGTGAAAGACCTTTTATCAGCTAAGTCGATTTGCTTTAGTCATTGGCTAGTTGTCGTTATGTTGCTGGGCCTTGTACTGCAAAACCGGAGCGAGTTGGCACATGCATGGCAGTCGCCTGACGCAGCCAAGCCAGCAGCACAGCAGACCGCACCGGGTAAGCGAGTATTCCCGCGGGTATCTCTTGAAACAGGCTTCGAACTGAGTTACGTGGGCTCGGTTTCAGCCGACGGCAAAATCAGATTGCTATCTAAGCTTGGCATGTTCCTGGAATCGAAGCATACGGATCCGCCTTCCACCCCACCTGCGGTTACGACCGAAGACGCCAAAAAACAAGAGGCCGCCATACTGGAGAGCGAGGACGCCATCAGGAAGCAGGTGCCGCCCAACATCGAGCTTCATCGACATGAGCAAACGGTCGAAGATTTTCAGCCACCCGAGCACGCCGTGAATGTTGCAAAAGGACACTCTGCCATAGGGGAACTTCGTGACTCCGTAGTGTCCTTCGTCTATGGCGCGAACCCGGTTCTGGTCTCCCCGGAATCGGTGACGACCGACTCACATCATCGTGTGATCGCCACCGATGCCGGCGCGCACGCAGTCCACGTGATCGCCCCTAACGCAAAGCATTCTTTTCAGATTGTTGGTGGGCCAGGCCGACGCCTTCAGTCACCTAGAGGCGTTGCCGTGGATGGCGACGACAATATCTATGTCTCTGATTCCGAGCGCGGCGAGATCCTGGTATATGACTCTGGGGGCGAATTTGTACGCACCATCGGAACCTACGGCGACGAAGGAATTTTTGAGAATCCCTCAGGCATCGCGATCGATGCCAAAGCGGGCACCTTGTATGTTGTCGACCCACCGCGCCATACGCTATTTATCCTTGATCTGAAGGGATACATGCAGGCGAGCATTGGACCCAAGGTCAACGGTTTCAGCACACGAACTGGAAGCAGTGAGCCGGGAGGATTCCAATACCCTCAATCTGTTCTGGTCCACAACGACGAGCTCGTGGTTCTGGATTCGACACGGGTCCATATCATGACGCTGCAGGGAAAGTTTCTGAAAGAGTTCAAGATTGTAAACAGCGCCGACTGGCGCGCAGGACTGGTCCCTGGTCTGTTCATGGATGCTGAGAATCACATTTACGTCAGTGATCCGGGCAGCGGAACTGTTCGGGAGTACAATCACGACGGAAAACTTCTGGGCGCATTCGGACGACCCGGCGTAGGAATGGGCGAGTTTATTGCGCCGTCAGGAATGTGGGCTGATTCCACAGGTCGCGTGTACATTGCCGATGCCCATCGAATTCAGATATTCCAATTGAGCGGCACTAAGTAAGGACTTCCCTTCGTCCCATAGCGCTAGGATCGGTGTTCAGAGCGCCGTTCGTGCGTCCCCGGACCCGCCACAAGTGCTACGCCGATCTCCGGCTCTCCGGATATCCCCAGCACTCCGCGGTCTGCCCGCGTGCAATGGGCCTCACCCGGCTCGGATTTCTCGGCGCTTTCAGAAACGTCCTGCGTCCTGCCTTGGTCCTGTGTTCCGTGCCAACGAGTGAATGAGTCCCTGACGACGCTCCACAATGACCTTCGATTTTCAGCGATGACCTTGATCCATTGCCAAGCGCCCTTTGGGGGAAAATAGATTCCACGGAAGAACAGCCGGGACGCGAGATGGCTAATTTTGTAAGCCGCCGGTTCGTTCGCGATCGAATCCAGTGCTCTCTCGGTTGCCTCCGGACTATATGAGTTCGTCCATGCGTATCGCACCTCGTCCTGCACCTCCGGTACGGTGATGCGCAGCGGCGTGTGCGCCATCTGGAATGGTGCAAACTCAAGCCAGTGTTGCGGCCGCGTCAGCCGTCCCTCGTTTTCCAGGCGGGCGTACAAAGGTGTTGCGGGGAAGGGGGTGATTTGCCCGAAGACGGGCAGTACTGGCGGCCATTCGCGGATCTGGGCCAGCGTGCGCTCGGCCACGCCGGGAGTATCGTGATCCAGGCCGAAGATGAATGACGTTATCGCATAGATGTGGCGCCGTGCAAGCGCCTGGAGCACGCCCGTGTATTCCTCCGGCTTATTGAATCCCTTGTTGACGCTGGCTAGATTGGCTGGATCTAGCGACTCCATGCCGATGAAGATCCACCTCCCGCCTGAGGCCGCGATCAAGTCCAGCAGTTCCTCGTCCCGCAACAGGTTGGCGCTGATCTGCCCCACCCATGAAAGTTCGGCTCCGGCGGAAATGATGTCCCGCAGAAGAGACTTGGTGCGCTTCACGTTGATCCCAAAATTGTCGTCAACAAAGAATACGGCGACCTGGCCCTTGGTGCCGCGGGCGCGCTGTTTGAGCTTGAGCATCTCGTCGACGACACTCTGATTGGATCGGAAGCGGATCGTGTCGCCGAAGAACCCCGTCACCGTACAGAACTCGCATCCATAGGGACAGCCCCGTCCCGATTCGATGGGAATAATGTGAAACGTCTCCCATGGGTAGCCCATCCGGTGCATGATCGGACGCACAAATGCCGGGATCCGATTGAACTGCTGTAGGTCGAGAGAATCCCACGGGATCGCCGGGTAGTCCTGCAACGTCGGCTTGCGATCTTGCCCGGATGCGTCCGTCGCGGTGTAGATCTCTCTAAGTTGGCCGCGAGCCGCATCCTCCACGATCAGCGGCCAGGTTTCATCCGCTTCGCCCAAGGCCAACGCGTCGGCATGGCGCGCTCCGCCATTGCGCCCAAGCGCTTCGTCGGGAACCTCGGTTACGTGAGGTCCGCCCATGACGACGGGAATACCGGCGGCACGGATCGAATCCGCCACCCGGTAGGCTTTGGCAATCATGCGCGTCATGGCGCCGATCCCGACCAGTCCAATGCGCTCGTCGATAACGAACTGAACTAGTTCAACGTCGCTCATCGGCCGTGTGTTGCCATCGATCAGAATGACTTCATGGCTGGCGGGCGTGAGAGCCTGCAGAAGAAACATCCAAAGGTGAGGCATGAAGTTCTGCGTGATGCCGTTGTCGGGGTTGTATAGAAGGATTTTCAGATTGCCGATACCGAGCGCCAGCCTGATGCTTGCGCCTCTCTCTGCCGGCAAATTGTTCGCTGAACCGGCAACATGCGCCGAGACAGACCTCCGAACGGGAGTGACGGTACATCCCATCTTATCATTTTTGCCTCGGCTAAACAGTTCATTCTGGCAGTGCAATTTCCTGCACTTTGGAATGAGGATTTTTCGGCCACGTGCATCTTTCCGGGGGCGCAGTAGCATCTACTCGGTTAAGTGAATGAACACCGGGCGCTTTTCCGCAAACTCGGCAGCCTTATTTCTCGGGCTGCTCCTTCAAGAGTAGTTGAGTTTTTTCCACGCTGAAGTATCCCCAGAGCCAATCCCCTCCCAACTTCCCCGCCCGGCGTGTGTCCGGAAACATGCCATGAATTCCCGACGGAGAGGTCAGCCGCTTTCGCCGTGTCCACTAAAAGCTAGTGTGCCACATGGGGTTGATGAGAGAGAGTCGGTCACGCCGAATTTCTTCATAAATTCTTGAACGGGCAGCACAGCGAGGCTACCTCTGACGCGTGTTTAGCCTGTCGATTGCGCGCTTCAACTGTTCAAGCTTCTGCCCGGCCTCGCCGAGTTTTCCCTCCGCCGTCAATCGCTGGTAGTCTTCGAGGCTTTTTGCGGCCTCCGTGATGAGTGCGTCATGCCCTGCTATGGGTTGGGGCGTGGTGGTGGCCGATGACGTAGCGGATGGCGCGGCGGCTCGCGCCGGCTCCGCTGAGGCCGCCGCGGCGCTTGTAGACGAAACCGCTCCACCGAAGAGCCCAGCCATCGCCGATTCGAACGTCGGTCCATATGCCAGCCGATCCTGCAGGGCGAGCACAACGAGACGCAACTCCGGCATCGGGCTCCGATCGGCCTGCAGATAAATCGGCTCTGCATACAACAGCGCCCGTCCGGTCGGAATCACCAGCAGGGTTCCGCGGCGTACGTGCGAGCCTTGCTGGTTCCACAACGTCAACTGTCCCGAAAGCTGCGCGTTCTGATCAATTCGGGCCTCGATCTGTAGCGGCCCGTCAACCAGCTTGGTTTTGGGAAAGTCGTAAACTACCGATGTGCCGTAGTGTGCGCCGTCGCTGCGCCCGGCGATCCAGCCTATCAGGTTGTTCCGGTTGGCTGGCGTGAACGGCAGAATCTCGGCAAACTCCACTTCACTCTCGCCCGGCAGCTTCATCAGCACAAAATTCGGCTGCATCGTCTGAGTCGTTTGAGTCGCTTGCTCACCCGCCTGGCTCATGCCGACTTCGGTGGCTACCGTCCACAGATCCTCACGGTTATAGAACGCTCCCTCGTTCGTCATGTGATAGAGGCCGTACACCTCCGCCTGCAGTTTCAGCAACAACTCTGGGTAGCGCACGTGTTTGCGCAGCCCGGGCGGCATGGTGGATGCATCCTTAAACAGGCTCGGAAAGATGCGCCGGTAGGCCGCAATGATGGGATCCTCGGTATCGAAGACGTAAAACGTCGTCGTACCATCGTAGGCGTCAATGACCACCTTGACGCTGTTCCGCATGTAGTTAATGAGATTGTTATCGAGACGGTAGTGGCTCGAGTACGGATAACTGTCAGAAACCGTAAACGCGTCCATGATCCACGACAGCCGTCCATCGTCGCCGAGCACAATGTAGGGATCCGGATCGAAGGTGAGGAACGGTGCCAATGCGGTGACGCGATCACGAACGTTGCGCCGCATCAGCAATCGGCTCTCCTTGTTCACGTCATCGCTGAACGGAAGCTTCGCGAGATCGCCACGTTCGAATGCAATGACAATGCGGCGCAGAAAACCGCCGAGGACGATGCCACCCGTACCCTCATAAGAAGTGAGGCTATTGGTCGGACCTTGCGGGTAATCGAATTCCTTCTGCCTCGTCTTCACATAGACGTCGGTGTTGGTTAACTCGCCGAAATAAATCTCGGGACGCGTCACGTTGAGACCGCGCACCGTGCTCTGGACGGGCATATTGCTTAGCATTAATGTCGGCAGCCCCTCCGGCGTAAAACCGTTCACGGGGTTCATCGTGATGCCGTAGCCGTGGGTGTAGATCAGTTTCTCGTTGATCCAGTTGCGGCTGCTTTCGGGGAGTTTTTCGACGTTCAACTCGCGCGCGGCGAGCATTACCTCCCGAGTCGTGCCGTCGATTTGATAGCGATCGATGTCGATGTCCGGAAAGTCGTAGTAGGTGCGGATTTCCTGAATCTGCCGCAGCGTGTCCTGGAGTGCGTGCCAGTCCCACAGTCGGATGTTCTGAAGCGTCGGCTGATTGTTCGCCGCATCGGCGGCCTCGACGGTCGTCTCAGCGGGAAACTCACGCTGAGAGAAGCGATCCAATCCATACGCCTGCCGCGTCAGTTCGATGTTGTGGGCAATGTAAGGTTGCTCGCGAACCAGTTCGTTCGGTTTGACGATAAAGCTGCCGACGTACCAGCCGACTGCCTGAAGGGCAACATAACAGACCACGGCGGGAAGTACCGCCACAACAAGCCTGCGCCCGCCAGGTAGCACCGAGGTGGCGTTGAGAGTTGCGATCACCGCGCCGACTACCAGCGCCGCGCAGACCAGGAGCATGCCGGTAAGCGTGACGTGCGCCTCAACGTAGGTCACACCGCCAAAGATTGTGTGGTCCTCGAACAACTGCTCGAATCGACTGATATACAACCGCACGGCGAGGAGCAACAACAGAAACGCAAAGGTAATGGAGAATCCGCGCCAGGGTAATGGGATGTAGCTGTCTTGGCGTTCGGAGAGTGCGCGGCTGCTGCCGGTCATGAGCATAAACAAAACGGCAATCGCACAAGCAATCACCGCCAGCGATAGCAGCCAGCCATTGATGAGTTGCCACGCCGGAAGGGTGAATAAATAGAAGCTTAGCGGCTTGCCGAAGACCGGATCAATTACACCACCGGTGGCGCGCGGCGCATACCAATACAGAGCCAGCGTCGGCCACTCGGCCATCATGCCGGCGCCGGTCAACGCGGCGATGACAAGGGCGGCGCCGGGCCCAATGATGCGCAGGGCAGACTCGACCGGCAGTTGCAACGGCTGTCCGCCGATGAGAATCGTGTGGCTGCTGGGCAAGCCCGGCAGGAATGCCCGCTTCAGAGCCAGAAACGATCCGTAAAGGATCAAAAATGTGGCCGCGCCAAACGCCGCGTACACCGCCCACTGAAGACCCATGGTCGTCCAGAACACGCCTCGATAGCCGAGCGACCCGAACCAGAGCCCGTCCACGTAGTATGACAACGCCGTCCGGCCACCGAAAGCGATCGCAGCAAAGACAGCGAGAATCCAAAGAAAGCGCCGACTACGCCGTGGCGAACGTCTCTGCGGCCACTCGATCGACTTGGGCATTGTGCTCTACCCCGTTCTTGTCAGCAGCTCCGTTATCGAAACCCCGAGCCACGCTATCATACAGCGCGAGAAGAAGAGTGACTACTTTGCGGATAGCAGAGTTGGATTGCAGCACTGGATTTAGACGGATTCCAACTCGATGGTCCAGCGCGGGCAGCAAAGCCGTGTCAGCGGAGCATCAGCCAGATGGCGGCAAAGTGGCAGGCAGTTCCGCCCAGCACCCAGAGGTGCCAGATGAAGTGCATGTACTTACGCTTGCAGGCGTAGAAGGGAATTCCGGCCGAGTAGCAGATGCCGCCCGCGAACAGCAGGACGAAGACCGGATGCGCCAGCAGCAGATAGATCGGCCGGATGGCAAAGACGCACGCCCATCCCATGATCAAATACATCGCGGTGGAAACCACTCCCCATCTGCCAACGAAGAGTGACTTGAGAATTACGCCGACGAGGGCGCAGCTCCAGACAATGCCGAAAAGCGTCCAGCCCAGAGCACCGCGTACACCTAGCAGAGTGAACGGCGTGTAGGTTCCGGCGATGAGCAGGTAGATGGAACCGTGGTCCAGCGAGCGAAAGACGCGGTAAGCACGAGTGTAGCTGAGTGAGTGGTACAGCGTGGAACTGAGATAGAGCAGTATGGCCGAGGCACCGAAGATCGCACAGCAGACGATGTGCCGCGTGCCGCCGACGGTGGCGGCACGAATTGTCAGCAGCACGAGTCCGGCAATGGCCAGGACTGCACCTACACCGTGCGAGACACTGTTGGCAATCTCTTCTCCAATGCTCTGGTCGGGTGGCTGCATACCTCAATCCTACCCCTCTGAAAGAGAGCTTCTATTCGATCGGGCCACCATGACAAAACAAATACATCGCGAAAGAACGTCCCTGCAACGATGTGAAAAGAAAAACGGACGCCCGAAAGCGTCCGCTGAGTTCAGATGGTTTTCCTCTGGGTGCACCAGTTACTTCTTGAGCGCGGCCTCGTAGCGCTTGTTGATCTCAGCCCAGTTCACAACATTCCACCAAGCCTTGAGATACTCGGCACGGCGATTCTGATACTTGAGGTAGTAGGCGTGTTCCCAGACATCGTTGCCCATAATAGGAGCAAGGCCCTGCGAGATCGGACTATCCTGATTCGGTGTCGAGAGCACCTGCAAGCCGCCGGGACCAAGGGCAAGCCACGTCCAGCCGCTGCCGAACTGTTTAACTCCGGCGTCGTTTAGTTTCTCCTGAAACTGGGCGAGGTCACCGAAGGTCTTGGCGATTGCGGCGGCGATAGAGCCTGTGGGTGCGCCACCGGCATTGGGAGCCATGATGGCCCAGAACATAGAGTGATTGACGTGTCCGCCGACGTTGTTGCGAATGGCTCCGCGCACGGACTCGGGTACTGCCGCCAAGTTGGCGAGAATCTCTTCCGCAGACTTGCCTTTCAGCTCAGGGGCTTTCTCAATAGCGGCATTGGCGTTGTCTACATACGCTTTGTGGTGCTTGTCGTGATGCAGGGTCATCGTCTGCGCGTCAATATAAGGCTCGAGCGCCTCGTAGGCATATGTGAGAGCAGGAACTTCGAACGCAGCTGTCTGTAGCTCCAAGGGTGAATCCTCCACCTTGATGGATGAGATTCGCGTTGCGGAGGTTTCAAAAATGTCCGCGTCGTTCAAAGCCGGAAGCCGGAATGGAACTTCGCCGAGACTCCGGATTGGAACCATGCGTGGCTTAGCATTTTGCGCGTGGAGGCGTGCGCAACTAGCGATGGGATGGATCGCCCAACACATCTCTTAAGCCGTAAACAATGACCCCATAATTTTTCGGGAAGTGCGTCGGCCTCACATTGCACCACCGTCTCAGTGGTTCTTTGTCACCTGCCGTCCCTACAAATACCTTACCGTCGGCGATTGTGGGAGGCGCGAAGCGGGCCAGCAGGCCCAGGCCATTGCTGGTATCCGAGAGCGCCAAGTCGTGCCCCTGGCTTCGCCAGAGCTCTTGGCTTACATCTTCTGCATTCAGCGCAAGGAGCATACCCTTTACGCCACGGTAACTGTTGGCATCGCCATTGGCTGGAACCAAGACCCACACAATGCCCGTACCGGGAGTGCTGCCATTACTAGATACACTTATAACTCCACCAGGCATCCAGTTCTCCATCGGACCGCCGCACGGAGCGGACCCGGGCTTCGGAGGCTTCCACCTGCTTCGGCGTTGGCCGCTCAAGTCAAATTTTCCGTTCACAAAGGGAAAGGCCCTGAGGTGATCGCCTTCCCCCATTACATAGAGCCAACTTTTGCCTGCCGGTCCCTCCCAGAACACGGGTGATCCATGAATGTGCCCGTTGGCCCCTTTCCATTTCTGAGTGACCAATGGCCCATCCTGGCACTTGGGAGTGGAGCTGCAAGCGCCCTCCTTCGAAAGTACCGGTGCGGGATAATACTTCGCCAATTTGTCGGTGCCCATCAGATAAAGCATCCCTGCTTTGCTGCCGCTTACCACAAAGTCATTGAACAGAATCGGGCCCGAAGAGCCGTAGTCGAGGTCGCAGCGATCCAGGAAAGCCTGATTGCAAGGGGTAAAGTAATCGGCAACGGCAAGCTCTTCACTGCCAAGGTGTAACTTGAGCAAACTATTCCCGTAGAGCTGGTGCTTTGCGTCAAAGTCGCCGTCACCGGTTTGAAGGTACACGTTTCCAGCGTTGTCGGCCGCAGGACCTTGGCCTCCCTGCCAAATCCCGCCATTATGGCCGGAGGGGGCCGGACTCCAGACAGTTTTCAGCGCCAGCGTTGCGGCATCATAGACGAACAGCCAGCCAGCCGCCCCCTTCCCCTCCGGAGTGTCGCCGCCGAACGCTACGTAGAGGGCACCGTTGGCCAGCAGCAGCGCCGCACGTTGTTTGCGCAGCTGCTCCCAGCCTTCACGATTTTCAGCGAAGTTCCGACCAGCTACAGCCCCTTGGACGATCACCGGCCCTTGCTTAATATTCCCGGTGGCAAGGTCGAGGTTGTAGAGGCGGTACTGGCCGTCGTTGTTCCATACCACTGCGTAGAGCGAACTGCCGGCGCGGTCAATTACCGGCGTTCCCAGGATGCCCCACCAAGGATCGTCGGTAGCCCACTTGTCGAAACCTCTGCCGCTCTTCCGCGGTTCGCCCAGATACCTTGCCCAAACCAGGGTGTCGCTAACGGTCGACGGCTTCTGATCCGCCACATACGCATAAACAGTGCCTTTCATCGATGCGAAGATCACGGCGTTACAACCGGCAGGACACTTTGGACTTTTCAGGTTGGAAACATACAGCGGCTGTGCCATGACCTTAGCGTCCGCATAAAGCGTCCACAGCTTGCCGAATCCGGCGCGGACGGTATTGTGATTCAAAATCGTTTCCTGAGTATTCCGGCCGCTGCGCTGGTTGTCGTTATGTTGGGTTAGCACATCGACTTGTGCAAATGCTGCAGAAACCGCGAGCAGAAGAAACAAGTGGGGCATCCGTGCGCTCCCAGGAAATCTATTTATTACTGTTGCATCTAATGGAGCAGCTGATGCCCGCGAGTTTCGCGGCCCGGCGTTGGAGAAGCGCGATGAAGGCAGTTGTGCTGCATGAGTATGGCGGTCCTGAGAAGCTGAAGTTTGAAGACAACGTTCCCGATCCGCAGGTCAGCGGAGATACAGTGCTGATCGCGGCGGCCGCTGCCAGCGTGAATCCGATCGACTGGAAAGTTCGCTCCGGTGCGAGACAGAAGGATTTCCCATTGTCTTTTCCGGCGATTCTCGGCCGCGATGTGAGTGGTGTGGTGCGTGCCGTGGGCACCAACGTGAAGCACTTCAAACCCGGTGAGCGCGTACTTGCACTGTCGAATGCAACCTATGCCCAACTGGTGGCCGTGGCCGACTCGAACGTGACGCACCTGCCGGATGGGGTAGACCTGGTGGATGCCGCCGCGATTCCGCTGATTGCATTGACCGGCGACCAACTCGTCCGCCGTGCGACGAACCTGCAGAAGGGACAGACGGTATTAGTAACGGGAGCAGTGGGCAGCGTGGGGCGAGCTGCGGTGCATACGGCAAAGAAGATAGGCGCACAGGTGATTGCGGGCGTTCGCAAGAAGCAACTGGAGGAAGCTCGCACCCTCGGCGCCTCTGGCGTGGTGGCAATTGACGACGACGAAGCCATTGCAAAGCTCGGCCTTGTGGATGCGATTGCCGATACGGTTGGCGGTGAGGTTGCGGCGAGGTTGCTCACGAAGGTAAAGCAGGGAGGCTCCTTTGGGTATGCCTCTGTGTTGCCGGAGAGTGCAGCGGCGTTGAACCCTACTGTAAAGATCACGCGCGTGTTCGCCCAGCCTGATCCGTCAAAGGTGCGTGAATTCGCGGATGATGTGCGCGATGGCAAGTTCGTCCTGCCGATCGGTCGCCGGCTTGCCCTGCGCGACGCCGCTGAAGCACAGGTGCTAGCCGAAAAGGGCGGGGTTGGGAAGATCGTCCTGCTGGCTCCCGATTTCCAAAACTGAGCCGTTCGGCCCGGACCGCCGCTGGGTGACCCTCACGATAAAACACGAACGATTGTAAGGGTCACTTCGGACCAGCGTTATCGCCCTCCGCCAATCTCCAGTATGGTTCCCGTCGTATACGAGGCTGCCTGCGAAAGTAGCCAAAGTACACCTTCTGCCACCTCGAGCGGAGTGCCCGGACGCTTCATGGGCACCAGAGGCGCTAAGCGATTCAGACGGTCTGGCGCGCCGTTGGCAGCGTGAAGATCAGTGTCAATGAGTCCGGGTGCAACCGCATTGACGCGAATTCCTTCACCCGCAACCTCACGAGCCAGTCCAATGGTAAAGCTATCAATCGCACCCTTGGACGCCGCATAATGCACCCATTCCCCGGCGCCACCGGTCTGCGCAGCCAACGAGGAGATGTTCACGATCGAACCGCCCGTTCCACCGTGGCGCACCGACATCCGCCGAACCGCTTCGCGAGAACAGAGTATGGTGCCAGCCACGTTGACTGCCAAGACAAGGGCAACAGCTTGCGCACCTACCTCATCGACACGGGCGAAGCCGCCAGTCACGCCCGCGTTGTTCACTAGGCCTCCGATCTGCCCCAGTTCATGCTCAGCCGCTTCGAACAGTTGAATGATATCCTCTTCACGTCTGACATCGCCGCGGATGGCGACGGCTCGTCCGCCAGCCGATACGATCTCGCGAACCACCTGCTCGGCCGCGCCACTGCTCGTCGCAAAGTTGACTGCCACGGGGAAATCGTTAGCGCCAAGCAAACGCGCAATGGCAGCCCCGATTCCACGGCTCGCACCGGTGACAATAACGGCGCGCGCCCCTGAACCTCGCGCTGCTGCTGCTTCGTGGTGGGTTGCTCGACTTGGCATGGTCGCCATTCTATTGCATCCGGAAGCACCGCGTGCTTCTCTCTTTGCCCGCGTCAAACGCATGCTCATATGTGGGCCATGTTCCACTCCGCTTGCGCCGCGCTTGCCCTTCCTGTCGTCGCCGCACACTTTGTTCAATTCGCTCTTGCTCTTGGCTTTGTTGTATTCTCCTCAGCAGCCGTGGCACGGAAGCGGTACCCCACAAATCAGCGTCTATCGCGACGAGCCGTAAACATGTTTTGTTTTCCGACCTCACATACGAAATACCGGGGATAATTACAGCTGTTTATTTATCTGGACCTGAGTTGAAAGCTGAAGCAAACATGAATCTTGACTGGAATGCCGGAGCACTCGCCGACGGACTTCGCTGCTATGAAAGTCAGGAATTCTTTTTGGCTCACGAGCACTGGGAGAGTGTCTGGCTAAAATGCCAAGAACCGGAAAGATCCTTTCTGCAGGCGTTAATTCAAACGGCCGTGGCATTCCACCATGTTCAGCGAAACAACTCGCGAGGAGCTACATCCATGCTCAAGAAGGCCCTGCGGCGGCTAGAGCCCTATCCCGAGACCTTTGAAAACGTGGTAGTCACCCCGTTCCGCGCCGAATTAGGGGAGTGGCTGCGTATGCTGGAAGCGCACGGTTCCCCCATCCACCCTCCGTTCCCGCAGATACGCTTAATCCCGTCAAACGAGCGAAGGTAAGAAGCGGGCACACAAATCCGTCAGCGCCGAAGCCTCACCACCCACGTAGCTCGCCTTTGAAAACGCAAGTGCAGCGATGCTCGATGCAATCTGCTATCAGGAATAAATCCCATCTACAGACTTGCGGGATCACCGCAGTGCAGATGACGATTTAGATCAACACGACGGGACCGCCGTGCTCTCCTAGTTGTTGCGGCTGCGAAGCTTGGAGAGCAAGCGGATGATTTCGAGGTAGAGCCAAACGAGGGTGACCATGATGCCGAAGGCACCGTACCACTCCATATATTTGGGTGCGCCCTGATTGACGCCCTGTTCGATGAAGTCGAAATCGAGAACGAGGTTGAGGGCGGCGATGGCGACGACGAACAGGCTGACGGCGATGCCGATGGGGCCAGAGCCGTTGACGGCGACGAAGTGGACGCCGAAGAAGCCGAGGATCATCTCGGCGAAATAGAAAAGGCAGATGCCTCCGGTGGCGGCGACAATTCCGAGGCGGAGCTTTTGGGTGACCTTGATGACGCCTGTGGCGTAAGCAAAGAGCAACACGAAGAGGGTGGCGAAGGTGAGTCCGACTGCCTGAATGGCGATGCCGGGGTAGCGAAGGTCAAGCATCGCGGAGAAGGCACCGAGGAAGAGCCCCTCCAGTAAGGCGTAGATGGGAGCGGTGATGGGAGACCATTCGCGCTTGAAGCTGGTGATGAGGGCGAAGATAAGTCCGCCAAAGACACCTACTATCATCTCGAGCAATACGGAGCTGGGGTCGTGAGTCGCCGCGAACTGCGTCCATGTGAAAAAGGCGGAGGCAACGGCAAGGACGAGTAGGACTCCGGTTTTGTGGACGGTGCCGCTGAGGGTCATGCTGGTGGAGGTGCTGATGGCTCCGCCATACTGGGCGCTGGAAATGCCGCCGCCGTAGGAGCTGTCGGACATGCCGCTGAAGGTGTTGCTGCCGAGGGCGGGATTGGAGGTCTTGAACAATGACATGGAGTGTCTCCTGAATCAAATGTAACGCAAAAGATGGATGCTCGGTGAGAGATGCCCCCGGCATTCGGCGAATACCACCACCTTCATTCTTGGGACAGTCCTTGACGATGTGCGGAGGAGCACCGAATATAAATGCTAGACAGCGTGTTCGTATCCCAAGGGTACGCAGCGGAGGCAATGATGGTTGTGTGCCCGAAGTGCAAGAGCGAGATTGATGTTGAGGAAGAGGAACTCGAAGAAGGCGAACTCGTATCGTGTCTGGAGTGCGACAGTGATTTTGAGGTAGTCAGTCTCGACCCCCTTGAACTGAAGAAGGTCATTGATGAGGAAGAAGCAGACGAGGAGGATGAATGACACCGTCAGCGCAGCGTACTTGTTTAGTCCGATTCAACTGATCCCGAACTGTATCTAAGCGCTCGGAGTCATAGTATTGAGTCCGAGCACTTAGATACAATTCCCATCTCTGGCGGACTCGAATTGGCAGGGCGGTGGTGTAGTTTTTACAGGAGGCGGCGGGAGTTCGATGACCTTACTGTATATCCCGCCACATTCAATAGAGTGCCCGTAGCGTTTTGTTTCAATACAGTCTCTAGACAATCCATTCAATCCCTCTTTGTTGTTTTGTGGCCAGTAACATCCCGTTATAACTCCATTCGAGATTATTAGAACTCCGTCCTGAGCAATACACTCCTTGGCGTTGTCTGGATAAGGAAAG
Source organism: uncultured Acidobacteriota bacterium (assembly GCA_963838135.1). Taxonomy (GTDB): domain Bacteria; phylum Acidobacteriota; class Terriglobia; order Terriglobales; family Acidobacteriaceae; genus TOLSYN. The sequence continues at coordinate 1,834,010 of CAWIPV010000001.1, forward strand.
GTCTGTCCGTGTGCATTCATGGTCAACACGATCACAAAAAGCAACAGGACAAGGCAAAAACGACTCACACCATCATCTCGCATACGACTCCAACCGGCGGCAATCAATAATTCGTCGATTCGTAGCCACACCTCGCCCCTATGGTGACGTCGACTTCCCCTGTGCAACAATGCTTCGCCCAGCGGTGATCTTGAGTGGGCAACATTGTCGTTCCGATGCCCATCGGCAACCTCCGGTTTCCAAACGATGCGCAAATAGGATGCGCAAATAATTGGCTGTGTGCAGTGCAGGGAAGGTTAGCCTGTTGACCTCACCTTGCGAATTGCAGCGATGGTCGTCCCGGCAGAGAGAGTGCCAATCCGTCACGTACAACTACTCCGGCGGAGAACGTTACTCCGGCAGGTACGGCCACCTCACCAGGGAGGACTACCCCGGCAGAGAACACCAGCCCGCCTCAGTAGTACCTCATCTCCTCATGGGTGTGTCGCCAGACATAGAGCCATGCCGTTTTCGCCAGTGCTGTTACTTTGTGTGCGATCTTGATCGGCTCCGGACCGGAGAGCTGACGCGTGAACTTAATTTACTCGATCCGTACAAGGTATGGACTTGGGAGCCGATCTGGTGACGTATTGGTTTGAGTGTGGTGCTCGACAAACGAATCAGAACTTGGAATTTTTTTCTGGCGGGAGAATGGCAAGTGGCGCTCAAAGAAGGTCGGCACCATGAGCCAATATCCGACGAACGCATCAACATGGCGAGCAGCAAAAAGTTTGCGCGATGCAGTCGAAAATCAAACTCAAGCCAACTCCAGCAACGCAGCACCAACCGTTAACACGATGATCGAATCGTACCGAGCCGAGAAATCACATTGGCCCGAAGTTGGGCAATTGTGCGCTCTCAGACATACAGGCGCGACCCGTGGAGCAGTGGCTCGAATCGTTGACGCTCGCACGGAAGAGCAAGGTTCACTTCCGGGGAATGCTCCGCATCCTCTGGGAATTCGCCGTGTGGCGCGGTGGCGTGCCCACACGGAGGAACCCGATGGAACTGGTGACGATCAAATGCGCAACGAAGAGAGCCCACAAACCGCGAAGCCTTACCGCGGAAGAGTTCCAAAAGTTCATTCAACACTTGGACGAACCATTCCGCACGATGGCTCTGCTGTGCGTTTGCTTTGGTCTTCGCGTCAGCGAGGTACTCGCGCTGCAATGGTCAGATGTTGATTGGCTCAAACTCCGATAGCTGTGCAGCAAAAGCTGATGCGACACGCTGACATCCCCACAACGATGAACACTTATGGCGACGTTGTAACGGATGAGATGACCATCGCGAGTGGGAAAGTCACCCGGCTAGCCTTGAACGGCAGGTGTGATGGCAGGTGAAGGTTTGTAAGTTGTTGTAAAGGTGGTGAGCGCGGTAGGAATCGAACCTACAACCTACTGATTAAGAGTTCCTCACGAACGAAGAATCAATAACTTAGAGAGACTTGTTCATATTTGTATTTCCCTGTATTTACAATAACTTACAGTTTTTCGGTTCCCCGCGAGACAAGCCCGTACAAGCAACACATGGGCACAAAATTGGGCACAGTCCGATTGGAAGAATTCAAATCGCAACGTGCAAAGGGCCGAACCTCGGCCATCAGCAGTATCTCTTCAGATTTCATTCAAGTTCTTCCCACGACCGGGTGAGGATCGATTCCGGCACCACCAGGTTCCATCGTGATACCAGTCTGCCGCGTTCTGTGGAACTTCGCTTCGCTACGTACTGTGGTTCTGCAGGGCGTTGTTGCTCAAGAGTTGCGAGCTGAGTATCAGTGGCTAGGAGCTCTTTGGCGTGTTGTTCCAAATACAGCCCGACGATCGCGATCGTCTTTCGCTTTCCAAGCAGTGTCGCGTACTCAATTATCTGGTCGATGTCAAAGTACGGTACGGTTTCGAGTGATCTCCAGCTCTCTTCCCAACCGCCAGAGAGCTTGGGACGGTCGATGACATCTACAAGGGTTCGTTCAAGAGACGTAACGCGGACTTCTTGGCCCAAGCGATCTACCGTGCTCATCCCGAAGTCTTCTCTCCCGGCGCGCACTAGTCCAGCGGGAGGCTCAACAGATCGGAATTGCATCCCTTGAAAGGTGAAAATCCGGCCAGCAGGATGCTTCTTCGTCAGGTATGGGAAATGGTTCTGGACAGAATAGCTGCGCCCATGAAGTTCGAGAGCTGCGTGATACGACAAAACTGCGTCGTCGGCTAACTTCGACGCCAGTAAGTACCCGTCTACCGGATAGGACTTCTGTTCTGTTCCCGGTGGAACCGAGCAATAGATGCCTCGCCTAATAGGCGATATCACTCCACGGCAGCGGAAGTATTGCAGTAAGTTTCTGCGTGTTTGCGGATTTTCTGACGCTCCACGGTGGCGAAGGTAGCCGTAGAACTCACCAGCCGTGAATACGGTGTGAGTTTGAAAGAATTGGGCGGTTGATAGGTTTGTATTACTTGGTATTTCCATATAATAGTACTAATTATATTAGTACTATTGGAAGATTTATCAATCAGATTACTTTGAAAATAGCGCTTCTCTTTGGCGCTTGCCAAGCCCTGCGCATTCGGCAGTTCACTCAGAACCAAAATCAAATCTGGAGAACGGGTTCAATGGACCTCAAATCTGACGTCGAGTTCTGGACTTCCCCAGTTCTGTTCGCCGACCGCACCCTCGCGATAGATCCCGCACATGCCTCCACGCGTCAGCGCAGCGAACTAACGCATGAGCTACGCATATGGAACTCCGCCATGCTGCCGCTGGGGTGGAGGTGTCCGACACTGGACTATTGCTGCTCAGCGACCATTCCGTGGGCCGCGCTTCTGCTTCCGAGAGAGGGATTGGTGCGACTACGTTCTGCCCACACCTCGAGGCTGAAATCGCGACTCTCTACCGCGTGAGTGGAGCACTATGCGAGTGGTGGCCGCGCGTGACAGGGGTCGATGTTCAGATGCGCAGGGCCAGCTAGTGATGGCTCTTCTTGGCTCCGCAACAGCACAGATGGTCCAACAGATGCCCGGCGTCGGCTTTAGCTACGCTTTACGAGCGGACGCAATAATGTAAGAAATGATCTGTGCTGCCTGGCCTCGCGTAATTTCTGGCGGAGCAGTGATTCCACTTCGCCTGAGCACTTCAATCTGTTTGTCCGTCGGCGCACCGCCCCGCCACTGGGCGCCGCGTGATACGAGCCGTTCGGCAGACGCGTTTGCTGCCTTCTCCGCAGCACCTCTTGAGCGGTAGATGACTGGAACCGGATCAAGCTTTGGTAGAGGTAGCTTGCGCGCGCCAGTATGGCCGTGGGCCAGTTTCGCCCAGTGTCCACGGCCGGGCACTGGAACAGCCAACTTGCGGCACACTTTACCGAGAGCTACAGAGGAGACGCCGTACTCCTCGGCTACCTTTAGCATCGGCCGCTCCCATACCTTCTGGTAAAGTTCCTCGCGATCGTATTTCAAAAGCATGTTGGGCCTCCTGTCATTGGGTGTTGAACAGTGTAGCGGGCTGCAGGTAATCTTGGCATCCCCGGGTTTTGGAGCTGGGCAAGCACGACCCAATATCCGGAGTTAGAATTCACTGCTTGAGGGAGTGCGAGCGACGTGAACGAAATAGCTGTCGCCAGCGAGGCAAAAGAGCTGGTCACTTTGTGCCGCACCGGGAGGCTGTACGACATTGAAAAGTGGATTGGCGAGGGCAAACCTCTGGAGATTCCTGTCTCCCGAAACGCCAGGAAGAAAACTCTTCTTGAAGTCGCGGTTGAGACTGGATTTCACAGTCTTGTCGAACTGATCGCAAGACACGACAACAGCCAGCCATCGAAGAATGCCGCGCTCGAAACGGCGGTTTCACAGAGCAGACTTGACCTCATTGAGTTGCTGGTGGCAAACGGCGCGGAGGTCACTTCCATACCATTCGCTGACGTATTGCTCAACTGGGAACCCAAGATTATCCAGTTCTTCCTGAGCCACGGAGCCGATCTCGTAACCGGTTCTCCCTTCGCGGAGGCCTTTGGCGCAAAGGTCCGAACCGCCCTTCGGCCCTTCCTTGAATCCAGGCGGGCGCATCCCGAACTGGCGACTGCACTTCAGGAACAGCTGGACTGCGCGCTGCGACATTTCTGCTGCAAAGAAGATTTGAAATGGATCAGCCTGCTCATCTGGGCTGGAGGCGACGTGCGTTCGCTCGGCCCCTGCATTGACAAGGACTACACCGCCGATCCGGAATGCTATACGTCCGGCCTCAGAGAGGCCTGCTATTCGGGCAATATTGATGTGATTAAGAAGCTAAAGCCTGACGCAAATCGAGACGATCTTTCCGAGTTGCTTCATAGTGCGGCTATTTCAGGTAAACGAGAGGCGCTTCGCTATTTGCTGGAAATTGGCGCCAATCCAAACCTCAAGCCAAGTGGCGGATCGACGGCGTTGGATACTGCAATATGGCGTTTAAGTTTTGGTCCGCTTCATCGTGATGGCCTTCTGAGATCCAGATACGCCGTCTCGGATTCGCTCGAATGTATCGGTGAGCTTCTGGCGCACGGCGCAGTCTGGAATCCGGAGCCATACAATCTGAGGTCGCTTCGCAAGACTCTCTTGGAATGTGAGTCGGAAGTGACGATTGAGTTGCTACAACTGTTTCGAAAGCACAATGCGTGCCCAGCAGAACTTGTACACAAGCTGCTTGGTACGCCTCGCATGAAGGAACATCTCGCGTCGCAGACTTGGCATCTTTCAAGACTCGGATTGACTCTCCTGGAAAAGGGGAGTCCAAAACAACGTCATACCGGCAAATGTAACCCTTTTAGGTAGGCACAATTTTAGGCACAACGCAGAAACGCCCGCTAGGCGGGCATTTTCGGCTAACACTGTAACTTATTCTGATGATGTGATTTAAGTGGTGAGCGCGGTAGGAATCGAACCTACAACCTACTGA